>NZ_JBNAJP010000001.1:1395000-1436164 GCF_052047675.1 Candidatus Pelagibacter sp. HIMB1636 | reverse complement strand
ATATTAAACTATTAAAATTTTCTTCGTTTTAGTGATAAAATATGAAATACATTCATTTATTTATTTTGAAATTTTCCACTTAATTAAACTATTCAATTTATAAAATAATTTAAAAAAATATATGAATAAAAAAAATAATTTAAAATTTTTAAAATATATTTTTAAATCTTGTGAAATTTTTGATAATAAATTTTTATAAGAATTACTTAAACCACCAGTCTCCATTAAGACGAAATTTTTTTCAATTTTTTTATATTTTATTCCTTTTAATTTAGACATACGTAGAATGAAATCAGTATCAGAGGATATATTATATTTAATATTATAAAACTTTAATTTTTTAATAACATTTTTTTTTACAACTAAAGCAGTGTGAGCAACTTTAAAAGAATTAAATTTATTTAATTTTTCTATTCTATAATCCCAATATCTAGAAATCTTTCCCTGTTTAGAAAATAATACATTTCCTGAAATTGCATCATAGCTTGATATATTTTCATTGATAACTTTCAAAGTATCTTTGGAAAAAAAAATATCTCCTGAATGTAGAATAACTATATATTTTCCTTTAGCAATTTTAATACCAAAATTCAAACCATCATATAAATTTTTGTCTTTCCTAACTATATGATTTAATTTAGGAAAATATTTATTTTTTTTTTTAATAGTTTCGGTAGTTCCATCTTTTGATTTTCCATCAATAATAATAAATTCAAAATTTTTGTACTGTTGTTTCTTTACAGAATTAATAGTTCTTAATATTTGAAATTTATTATTTTTTACAACAGTTATTATAGAAAATTTCACTTTGAATTAATATAAGATCTGTACGCTTTAATAAGGCCTTCATCTAATTTTGTTTTATACTTCCAGCCATATTTTTTAGCTTTACTTATATCTAACAATTTTTGAGGAGTTCCATCAGGCTTGGTTCTATCAAATTTGATTTGGGCTTTTACACCTACAACTTTAAGAATTTTTTTTGCGATATCTATTATAGTATAATCTTTACCGTACCCAATATTTATTAAAGTTTGTTGAGTTTTTTTATTCATAAAATAAATACATGCATCAGCAATATCATCTACATAGATTACTTCTCTTTTTACTTTTCCAGAGCCCCACAAATTTAAAATTTTACTTTTTTTTCTTTTTATTTCATGTGCTTTCCTTATTAAAGCTGGAATAAAATGAGAAGTTTTAAGGTCATAGTTATCATTTGGTCCAAATGTGTTTGATGGCATTAAACAAACATAGTTTGTCCCATATTGGTAATTATAACTTTCACATAATTTAATACCTGCAATTTTAGCTACTGCATATGGTTCATTAGTTTTTTCTAATAGGCCCGATAAAAGATATTTCTCTTTTATTGGTTGTTTACAATCACGAGGATAAACACAGCTTGACCCAAGAAAAATTAAATTTTTAATTTTATTTAAATATGCTCCATGGATTAAATTATTTTGAATCTGCAAATTATTATATATAAACTCACCTCTGTAAGTGTCATTTGCTAAAATTCCGCCGACTTTAGCTGAACAAATAATGATTATTTTAGGCTTATTTTTTTTTAAAAAATTAAAAGTTTTTGATTGATCTGTTAAATCTAATTTTTTTTTAGTTATTGTCAAAATATTCTTGAAACCATAGATTTTTAACCTCCTTAGAACTGCCGATCCGACCAGACCTCGGTGTCCTGCAACAAATATTTTTGAATTTTTAGAAATCATAAACTTGCGCTTGCTTTCTTCATAATTAAAATTTTTTAAAAAAAATTTATAATGTATTTAATAAATAAGTATATATCATTATATATATAATAAGTTATTTATGTTGAAAGATTTAAAATTATTAATTAATTTTTCTTTAAAATTCTTCAAGTTAAAAATTATATACCTTCAAATTTTGATTATATTCAACTCCTTAATTCAGCTATTATCTATTTTTTCATTTGGTCCTTTAATATTATTGCTGCTAGATAGTAATGAGATAAAAAAATATCAAAATGGCTATTTTAGTGAAATCAATGATGATCAATTTTTTTTGTTTTTAATAGTATCAATAACACTATTATTCATAATTTCTAATTTATTAAATATTTTTGTTTCAAAAAAATCATTAAATTTTGGTCAAGAGGTAGGTGTTAAATTAAATAATAAATTATTTAGTAATATAATTTATAAGGATTACTCTTACCATTTAAACCAAAATAGTTCAGAAATAATTTCTAAAATGACACTTGAGAATGCTCGAGTTGTTAATAGTATTTTAATTCCAATACTACTAATAAATTCAAGAATAATTATTTTAATATTTGTGTTTTCAGGGCTTTTATTTTTCAACTTTATTGCTTCAATTTTAGTATTATTTTTCTTAACGGTAAGCTATTTTATTATTCTCACAATAAATAAGACTAGGTTCAGTATAAATAGTAATACAATAAGTAAAAACAATTTTTATAGACATAAAATTATCTCTGAAAGCTTAGGAAACATGAGAGAGACTATTATGTTTGAAGCTAGAAAATTTTTTTTAAATTTATTTGAGAAATCAAATGAAAAAATTGCATATTCGGTTGCAAGTAATCAATATTTATCATCCGTGCCAAAGTTTTTGATTGAAATATTAATTTTCACTTTTCTGTTATTTTTAATTTATTTTTTAAAAAGTAATAACTTACTTAATATATACCTACCTTTGATAGGAATTTATTTAATTGCAGGATATAAGCTGCTTCCTGCACTTCAAGCTGTTGCAAATTCGTATTCATCTATAAAAGGAAATCACAGTTCCTTAAGAAATATAAAAGATGAATTAGTAATAATATTGAATGATAAAGAAAAATTCTTGAATTATACAGATGAAAAAATTAAACCGTTTAAAACTTTAAAACTGGAAAATATATCTTTTTCACATAAAAATAATTTAATATTCAAAGATGTTAATTTAGAAATCTGTGAAAATGAAGTTATTGGAATCATTGGAGAGACTGGTTCAGGTAAATCTACGCTTATAGACATTTTATGTGGTTTGCTTTCTCCTGAAAAGGGAAAAACAAAATTAAACGAAATTGAATTAACAAATAATCAAATTAAAAACATACATAGAATAATTTCAATTGTGCCTCAAAGAATAAATCTTCTGGATGACACTATCAAAAACAATATTTTGTACGCTCATAAATTTCAAAATGAAAAAAATATTGATGAAAAGATTAATAATTTAAAAAATGTATGTTTATTGGATTATGTAGATAAAAAAGAACATGGATGGGACTCGGTGGTTGGAGAAAATGGTATAAAATTAAGTGGTGGACAAATACAAAGACTAGGTATTGCTAGGGCTCTATTTAAGAAACCTCAAATATTAATATTAGATGAAGCAACATCTGGGCTTGACAAAAAGACTGAAGAAAAGCTACTTAATAATATAATTAATTTAAGACCTAAATTAACAATTATTATTATCTCTCATAATAAAACAATACTAAACGTATGCAACAAAGTGTATAAAATTTTTGATCAAAAAATACAAAAATTATAAATTTATGATTGAAAGAATCTTATATAAAAAAAAATTGTTCGCTATAATTATTAGATCAAAATTTAAAGCATCAGGAATTAGTTTCTTTACAGAACCAAAAAATTCTATGCAATCTGGATATATTAACTATAAAAAAAACCACATTATTGTTCCCCATTATCACCCAAAGCAAAAAAAAATCATATACGACACAAATGAAATTTTATTTATTAAAAAAGGAAAAATAAGAATAAATTTTTTTGAGATAAAAAAACTAAAAAAAATAATTAAAAGTAAAATTTTATATAAAGGCGATATTGTTCATATTTTAAATGGTGGACATGGTTTTAAGGTATTACAAGATGTGGAAATGATGGAAATAAAGCAAGGTCCCTATAACTTTAAAAAATCAAAGTATAGACTAACAGGTAAAAAATGATACCAGTTTTTAAACCAATACTTTCTGGAACAGAAAAAAAAAACCTAATTGAGTGTGTTAATAAAAAATGGTTTTCATCTAATGGCAAATTCAACTTTAATTTAGAAAAAAAATTTAATAGCTTAACAAATAGAAAATATAGCTCATGTGTTAGTAATGGTACAACAGCTTTAGAGATTGCTGTTAGATCTTTGGGGATTAAGGCTGGCTCTGAAGTTATTGTTCCAACTTTTACAATAATATCTCCTATTTTAGCATTAATTAGAAATAAGCTTAAACCTGTTTTTGTAGATATTGAAAAAAAATATTGGTCAATGTCACCAAGTGAAATTGAAAAAAAAATTAATAAAAATACAAAAGCAATTTTGGTAGTTCACACATATGGTTTTCCAGCTGATATGGATAAAATTATGAAAATTAAAAAAAAATATAATTTATTATTAGTTGAGGATGCTGCTGAAATGCATGGACAAACTTATAAAAACAAGCCTTGTGGATCTTTTGGGGAGATTAGTACTTTTAGTTTTTACTCAAATAAATTTATTTCATGTGGAGAAGGTGGTATCGTGACTACTAACAGTCTAAAGACAAAAAAAAAAATTGATAATTTAAAAAATTTATCATTCGGTAAAAAAAATAGATTTGAACATAATGAGTTAGGATATAACTTTAGACTTAGCAATCTACAAGCTGCTGTAGCATACTCTCAAATTAAAGGCTTGAAAAAAATTATCAAAAGAAAAAGAGAAATAGGAAAAGCATATAACAAATTCTTTGAAACAAATAATAATTTAGAAATATTACCATTCCAAAATGAATATGCTAAAAATATTTATTGGGTTTATGGAATAATTGTTAAAAAAAATAATAAGAAAAAACTTGTAAAATATCTTGATTCAAAAAAAATTGAGACTAGAGATTTTTTTGTTGGAATGCATAAACAACCAATTTTAAAAAAAATAAATTTAATTGATAAAAAACAGAAATTTCCTAATTCTGATTATCTTGAAAAAAATGGAATTTATATTCCCTCTGGTCCTGATATCAGTCATGAAGAAATTAAATATGTTGCAAACACAATAAATAAATTTTTTAGCTTTTAAATTAAAATTTTGTTTATATGTTTTTCTAATAAATTTGAAAAATGTAAAATGTTATACTTAGCAATTTTTTTTTTTCCATTAGTTACAAGTTTTTTTCTCAATTTTTTACTATTTAATAATAAATTAATTTTTCTTGAAATACTTTTATAATCTTTTGGATTAAAATATATTGCAGAATTTCCCATTTGTTTTTTCATGGAATAGGCATTTGAACAGGCTAATGGTGTTCCTAAACTTATTGACTCTAAAGGTGGTATGTTGGTTGGACCACATAAGGATGCATAAATTGTTCCGACAGAATTAGTATATAGAGAAGACATTAAATCATCTGATACTCTTCCTAAAAAAATTATTTTTTTTTCAAGTTTATTTTTAAAAACATAATTTAAAACTTCTTTATAATAATTTTTTTTTGAACCACAAAAAACAAGCATAACATTTGGATTTTTTTTTAAAACATATTTAAAACCTTTAATTAAATTGATATGATTTTTATGCTCCCAAAATTGAGCTGGATAAAATAAATATTTTTTATTTAAATTAAATTTTTTAAAAATATTTATTTTTTTTATCTTATTTAAATATCTTGGGGCAATAAATGGGAGAATATATAATTTTTTACTTTCAACATTATAACATTCTTCTACATGCTTTTTTCCCATTGATGAGTCTACAAGTATCCCATCACAAAATTTACATATCCTTTTATAATGTAGATTTCTTTGCTTAATTATTTCTCTGGTATATTCTGAGAACTTAGATTCATAAATATGCATCAAGTCATGAATTGTTGATAAAGTTTTTTTTTTTACTTGATAAGATGTTATATTTTGACTTGGAAAAATTATTAAATCACAATCACTTTCATTAATTATTTTTACTTCTTCATGCAAAAATTCTTGAAGAAAAAAATATTGTAATTTTTTTGGAGCAATACTATAGACAACCTTTCTCAGAATTTTTTTAAATAAACTTTTATAAATTAATTTTTTTTTAATCTTTGTTGGTAATTCTTTTTCCCAAATTTTATCAGTATAGTAATATTTTATGTGAAATTTTTTTTTTTTACTTAATAACTCAAGTGCCTCAATAACACTTAAGGAATATTGATATATGCCACCCACTTCTCTAGGTGATGAAAGTAGGACTCCAATTTTTTTCATTAATTTTCTTCAACTTCAATAAAAATGATTTATATACTAATTTTAAAATGAACAGAAAAAAAAACATAATCATTACAGGATGTTGTGGTTTTATTGGTTTCAGCCTTTCACGTAGACTGCTTACTGATAAAAACTTATGTGTAATTGGGCTTGACACTATTGATGATTATTATGATGTAAATCTTAAAAAAAATAGACTTAAATTACTAAGAGCAAATAAAAATTTTCAATTTAAAAAAATTGATATTAGAAACTATAATTTACTAAAAAAAATTTTTCTAAAAAATAAAATTGATTTAGTATATAATTTTGCAGCTCAAGCAGGTGTGCAATTCTCGATAAAAAATCCAAAAAAATACATGGATTCAAACTGTATGGGATTCTTCAATATATTAGAACTATCAAGAATAAGTGGGGTTAAAACAATTTTTTATGCTTCATCTAGTTCTGTTTATGGTGATAGTAAAAAATTCCCAGTTAAGGAATATTTTGGTCTAAAGCCAAAAAATTTTTATGGTTTTAGTAAAAAAACAAATGAAGAAATGGCTCAAATTTATTCTAGGTATTATGGAATCAAAACAATTGGATTAAGGTTTTTTACTGTCTTTGGTCCCTGGGGAAGACCTGATTTGGTAATTAATAAGTTAATTGAGTCATTTTTCAAAAACAAAATTTTTTATTTAAATAATTATGGAAAACATATGAGAGATTTTACATATATAGATGATGTAATCGAAATTATTTTGAAATTAACAGTAAATCAAAAAAAAACTAAAAGTCATGAGATTTTTAACATATGTGGTTCTAATCCTATTTCTTTATTATACTTAGTAAAAATTTTTAAAAATAAAGTTGGAAAATCAAAAATTTTAAAAAGAGCTTTTCAAAAAGGTGATATACTAAAATCCTATGGATCAAACAACAAGTTGATCCAAACATTAGGTAAATTAAAGTTTACTCACTTTGACATTGGGTTTAATAACACAATTGAATGGTATAAAAAGTACCATAAAATTCAATAATTATTTCAATAGTGATCTAGCTATCTCTAAATCTTTTTTGAAATTAATATCAATTGATCTCTCATACGGCATAACATAGTTTGTTATCTTTCCACCTAATAAATATTTTTTAGTTTTTGATTTTTTGGTAATAACTACTGCAGGACCATTTCTAACAAAAAAAGATTTACGGTTAATAAATTTTAATCTCTCTAAATATTTATTTTTTTTTTGAAACATTATCTTTGAAGGATGATGAGATTCTTCAATTTCGTAAGTAGTAACAAGAGAGTCTGCCTTTGGATTGTTTAAAATTTTTTTACAACAACCATCTATATCTTTATAATTCCTAAGAGGTGATGTTACTTGTAATAAAACAATATATCGATAATTTTTATTTTTATAAATATTTAATTTATTTAAAGCATATTGAACTGTTTCCAACATAGGTGTTTTATCTAACGAAATTTTTTTTGGTCTTAAAAATGGAACTTTAGCTCCAAATTTTAAAGATTTTTTTTTAATTACTTCGCTATCTGTTAAAACTATAGTCTCACAAATAAATTTTGATTTTAATGCCTCCTTAATAGTGTAATAAATTAATGGTTTATTATTTATATGTAATAAATTTTTATTCTTTAATCTTTTAGAACCTGATCTAGCTGGTATTATTGCAAGAAACATTAGTAGGTAATATTTTTTTGAGTACTAAATTTTTTTAATTGTTTCAATATTCTTACAACATTTTTACCAGTATTACCTGATCCATATAATTTTGATGATTTAAATTTTTTTCCATACTGTAATTTAATTTTTTTTTGTATTTCTTTCAATTCATTAGAAGATTGAATTACATTTTTTGATCTAAGCCTATTATTTTGTCTTTGACCAACATTAACAGCTGGAACACCAATAAATGCACCGTCTCTAATTGCTGAAGAAGAATTTCCAACAAGACATTTGCTATTTTTTATAAGTGGAATGTAATACTCTATCGGTAAGTTTTTTAATATTTTGAAATTTTTAAGTAATCCTTTTTCTCTAAAAATCCTTATTTGTTTTGAAATTTCATCTGATCCAGCATCAGAATTTGGCCAAATAATAATATTTTTTATATTAAACTTTTGTGTTGCCTTTAAAATATTTTGCATAGCTATTTTATTTACATCAATATCTGTTGTTACAGGATGATAAAGTATTACAAAATAATCATCTAATTGACTAATATAATCAATGTCACCAACACCACTTTTAGAGATGAATTTAAATTCATTGACAAAATTTTTTTTAGATATAATTTTTTTAACTAAATCATTCCTTGGACAACCAACATTAAAAACATACTTTTTAAGCTCTCCTAATTTTATGACTCGGTTCATAGAATCTTTATTTGAAACAAAATGTATATGGGAAAGTTTTGTAATTGCGTGCCTGACGTTTTCATCAATAGTCCCTGTTACCTCACCACCCATCGTATGTGCAACTAGTATATTCATATAGCTAGCTGCAATTGCTGTTGATATAGTTTCGTGTCTATCACCAACAGTAAAAACAATATCAGGTTTTAATTTTGAAAAACATTCAGACAACTCAATCAAACCTAACCCGGTAGTTTTGACCATTGATTTTAATTCAGAGCTAGAAAATTGATTTTCAATTTTAAAATTAACTTTAAATCCATCTCTTAAAATTCGATTATACACGTCTCCAAACTTATCTTGTGTTGCCGATGCACCCACAATAATTTGTAAATTAAATCTTTTACTTTTTTTACATTCAGCTATTACCGACCTCACACTATTATAGTTAGCTGAAGAAAATATTACAAAACAAATTTTTTTTAATTTCATTTAAGATCTTTAAGTTTTATTTTATGATTAGCTTTAATATTTCTTTTTAATTTTTTTCCTAATATTTTTTTATAATCAAAAGCTCTTATTCCATCTGCTGGTTTTTTGAAATTAATATTTTTTTTTGTTAATACCGTATTTTTTGAGAGATCATAAGATGCGACTATCCCTTTCTCAAAAATAATCTTCATTTTTTTATATTTTTTGATGTTATTTTTATTTACTGGATTTTTAACAATTTTCCAAATTTCCTTTATTGTTTTTGATAAAAAAGAAAATTCTTTTGGTTCCATGGAATTTTTTGCATCACTTCCATACATATTTCTTGATAAAGTAAAATGCTTTTCAATTACAGATGCACCATTAGCTGCAGCAGCAAAAGGTGCTGAAAATCCCAATGTATGATCAGAAAAACCTACATCACAATCATATTTTCTTTGCATTTCAAACAAAACGTTTAAACCTACCTGCTCTAAAGGGCATGGATATATTGATGAGCATTGCAATAATGTATAATTTTTTTTTAATAATTTTGTTGCAACTGTAATTTCTCTCCAATCACTCATTCCTGTAGATAAGTAAATATGTTTATTAGTTTTTTTTAGTTTCTCTAAAAGTGGAAGATTTGTAAGTTCTCCAGATGGTACTTTATAACTATCAACTTTAATTCTCTCAAGAATATCTACTGCTTTTTCACTAAATGGGGAACACAAAAATTTCACTTTATGGTATTTACAAATTTTTTTTAACTCTATCCATTCTTTAAAATTAAATGCAGTTCTTTTAAAATAATTAAATCTAGTTTCGGTTTTAAAATAATCTGGTGATGGAGCGTCCTCTAAGGTTTCTTCTTCTGCAATATGCATTTGAAATTTTACAATATCAGCACCAGATTCTGAGGCTTTTTTTATTAACTTTTTAGCTAAATTAAGATTACCATCATGAACTGAGCCTAATTCTGCGATGATTTTATATTTTTTTTTCAATTTAGATGATTTTAAAAATATATTTTATTAAAAGAGATAATCTATATCTTATTGATAAGTTATAATATATCCAAGCTTCGTTAGTTTTCTCATTGATATAATCATTTTTTTTATTTTTTAAATGTTGAAATGACATCATTTCATATCTTTTTCGATTAGCAAGATGATTTTTGTTTTTATAACCAATATTTGTAATCATATTTATACTTGGTTTAATACATTTTAAATTTTTAGTTAAGCAATCATAAGCGATTGTATAATCCCAGGTTTTGTGTTTACCTTCATTAAATTCTTTAAATAAACTTAGCCAATAAAGCTTAGCTAAGAACGTGGGTACATTTTTTGAAAAGTTTTTATTTTTTTTTAATTTCTTAACATTATTTAATTTATAATTATAATTTTTCCATCGATCCTTCCATGTGGCCCATCCATGAATCCAAGGTAAAGATGATTGATAAGTAATTTTACCAAACTCATTAGATAAAGTTCCAGTACCACAAATCTGAAAAATATTTTTATCTTTTTTATGAATTTTAAGTAATGTTTCGCAAAAATTGAAGAATGTTTTACTTGGTATGGTGTCATCTTCAAGAATAATGCCTTTATCAACATGATTAAAGAACCAGTCTATGCCTTTTGGTGGAGCAATTTGTTTACCAAGATTTTGATTAAAGAAATTGGTTTTGATTTTGTTAGCATAATTAAATTTCTTTATGATTTCTCTGACTTTTTTATGCCTTTTAATTAACAATTTGTCATCTCCTTTATATCCATCTTGAGAAATATAAATTTTACTAATCTCGCATTTTTTAAATATTTTAAATAACTTGCTTAAAAATTCTGGTCTATCGAAGCATAAAACTAAAATAGGTGTAGTAATTTTTTTTTCTACTAAATTTATTATCATAATAAGAACGATAACAATTATAATGTTTTTGTAAAAATTTCATCCTTAAATTATATGCATAAATTATTTAATTATTACGTTTATAAATTATAAAAAAAACTTCTATAATATTTATAGCAAAATAATGATTTCAAGAAAAACTATAAACATTCATATAAAATAAGTTAACTTTTTTAAAATTTTTTTAGTATTTAAATTTAATAAACTTTATAATAATTAAAAAAATTAACTTATTAATAATACCATGAAATTTAGATTAACAAAAAAAGATGGTTTAGATTACGCTAAAAAAAGTGGTGATTTTAACAGTATTCACCTAAATAGTTTAGTGGGATATAATTCATCTTTTGGATCAGAAATTTGTCATGGAACATTAATTATAATAAAGTCTTTAAAACTTTTAAAAATCAATAAAATTTTAAAAAATAAGAAAAATTTTAATTTAAACTTTAATTTTAAAAATTTTTTCGTCTATAATGAAAATACTTATATAAATATACGAAAAAATGTTATTTTTCAAAAAAACGCAGGTCTTATTGAATTTAGTCTAAAATCTAAAAATATCTCAGCAGGAAAATTTTTAAATTATTCTAAGAAAAAAATTATTAAACATTCATCAAACAGTAAAAATAACCATTTTGATAATTTATGTGATATTCTTAATATTGTATCAAGATATGTAGGAATGATTTATCCTGGTAAGTATTCTTTATTAAATAGTATTAATATAAATTTTAATTACGAAAGTAAAAATATTAATAGAGAGATTTTTATACTATCGAAAAAAAATAAGAGATTTCCTATAATAGAAAATAAATTAACTTATAAAAATTACGAAATTAATTTTTTAAGCTTGGAAAGACCAAGACTCGTAGTAAAAAATGAAGAAATTAGTAAAGTTTTTAAAAATAAAATAAAAAAAATTAACGAACCGATATTGATCATTGGTGCTAGTAGCGGAATTGGCAACGAACTTTTAAAAATTTTTGAGTTGAACAAAAAAATAAAGATCTTAGCAACTTTTTATAGGAATAAAATAAAAATTAAAAATAAAAATACGAAATTATTTAAAATAAATGTAGAAAAAGATGAAATGAAACTAAAGAAAATTTTAAATAAATTTCCAATAATAAGAATTTTTTATATGGCTACACCAAGAATTAATATTAAAAATAATACACAAGAAAATTTTAAAAAATTTAAATTTTTTTATAACGATTTACCATTAAAAATTTTAAAATTTTATCCAAAGAAAATAATTAAATTTTTTTATCCAGCTTCAATATATTCTGAAAAGATTAAATCTCATTATTCTAAGTCAAAGCTTATTGCAGAAAAAAATTTAAAAAAATTAAAAAAAGATAATATTAAAATTAATATTTTAAAAATACCTGAAGTTAATACAAAACATAATTTATCAATTATAAATAATAAATTACCTAGTTTTACTAAACTTTTAAACAAAAATAAAAATTTTCAAAGAAAAATTTTATTTCTTTAATTTTTTTATTATTTTTGAAATTTCGTTCAATTTGAAAAAATCATTAGTAGTAAATTTAACTTTAAATTCTTTTTCAATGTTCAATAAAAAATTTACATGGCCAATTGAGTCCCAACCAGGGGTATTTAGCATTGTCATTTTATCAAAATTTTTTTTTAACTTAGCTTTTTTAAAATTTTTTTTAAAGATTTTTTCTAATTTTTTTTTAATCATATATTTCAGAATTAATTATTTTACTTTTGTTTTTTAAAATATAAAAAGAAGATTTATTAAGACTTAGAATACTTTTTTTGTTATCGAGCATTTCTTTTTCCTTTTTATTTAGTTTTTTTAATGTTTTTATTGAATTTAGAAAATTTAAACCAGGAGTATTTTTTTTAGTTTTAATAAATTGAATAAGTAATCCATTTAATTTTTTTTTAATTGAATACTTTTTTAAAAAATTTAATAAATGGTTCTCTACATACCTGCCCAATATCCTACAACTTAGCAAGAAAGTATCAATATAAGCATAATTATTAAACTTTTTAACTATGATAAGAGATATAATTCCATGGTCACCATATATATCTTTTAATTTCGCTAAAAAAACATCACTATTCTTACTAATATTAATAATATCAGAATGATTATATCTTTTGGTAGTTAAATTAAATTGATTTGTTTTATTTGTTAACTGAACTGCTCTATCAATATTTGAGTCATTAAGTTTTTCAATTTTTAGTTTAACATTTATACTCTTTAAGTAATTGATCTCATCGTCAAATAATTTTTTTTTTTCTAAAAAATTATCTCTTTGTTTGTACTGTTGTGTTTTTTTATTATCTTCTTTTACATTAGAATGTTTTAAAAAACCTATGTATTCACTTAACTGCTTAGGCCATTCTGATACATCCTCTTCTGGTTCAATTACGTCAATTTTTGGTAATTTTTTTCGAACTTTTTCTCTCTCAATTGGATTATCATCCCAAAACACAAAACTATCAAGACCTAACATTAATTCCTGAGATAAATCATTTATATTTTTTGATTTTTCATGCCAGTTTACTTTATAACTAGTAATATCTTCGTCTCTTAAAATCATACCTTTGTGTTTCTTTAAAACCTCAAGAACATCTTTTTTTTCATTTTTACTTGCTAAAACTATTAATATTCCCCTATTTTTAATTAATTTAATTACCTTTTGAAAATCTCTGAACGCTCTACCTACTCCATCTTGTCCTATTTGAATTTTGCTAAAACCATCTTCACCTAAAACACCACCCCAGATAGTATTATCACAATCAAGAATTAATACTTTTTTATTAGTTGAATTAATATTCATTATAATTTTATCTATATGTTTTGATAATATATTTAAGCCATCAGAAGATAACCTACTATTCATTAAATAATAATTACGGTGACTAAAACAATTTTTTAGTCCAGAATATGAAAATATTTTATCTAAATCAAAAATAAATAAATTTTTAAAATTTCTAGAGAGTTTATATAACTCATTTAAAAAATAAATTTTCAAATCTGAATTAGTATTTTTAATTCTTAAATTAGGTATAGTATCTTCGAACAAGAAATCTGAAATTCCAACTATATAATTAGTTTCTTTATTTTTAATTAAATTTAATATTAATTTTATAAATGAGTTTATCTTTATTTTATGTTCTTTTGAAACTGTGTTTGTATTATTAAAATATTCTAAAATATCAGGTAAAAAAATAAGATTTATTTGAGTAGAATATTTTTTATCTATATAAAAAACTTTTCCAAACGGAGAAAAATTTAATTTGTATTTTTTTTTTAAATATTTCCAACAATCATTTGAATCATTAAGAAACGAGGTAGAAGATATTAGAGTTTTTTTCATATTTTATTAGGTCTATCTTGATCTCCATCTCCTTTATTAATAATAACTTTCTTATTTTTTGAGTCACTAAATAAAACACATAGATCAAGATTTTCATTTTTTCTTATAAATGGTTCAAAATAGTTTGGTATTAGTTGTGAATTTTTTTTTTTTTGAAAACCCATTAATTTTAACGTTCTACTTTTAATTCCATAATTCATAAAATCAATATATTCGGCTTTATTCTTATATAAAAATTTTTCTATTAAGTATGAAATATTTACGTCAAAATCTTGTCCATAAATATCTACAATTCTGAATATGAAAGTATTATATTTAATAATTTTAATCTTTCTAACCACTAAAAAAAAAATTAATTTTTGATTTCTATAAACATTTAAAAAATAATATCTATAAAATGGATTAAAAAAATATTTATTATTAAAATAATTTTTTGATTTAGATTGAAAAATTTTATTTTGTGGAATTTCTTTTAAATAACTTGTTATTTTAATTTTAACATTATCTATTGGTTTTGATTGAGATATCAATAAATTTTTTGAAATTTTAGGTTTAATTTTATTATTTAAAATATAATAATGCTCCATTCTTTCACATAAACCAATCTGGCTAAATATTTTAAAAACTTTAGAATTAAAACCAATGCAACCTAAAAATTTAGGTTTTAATTTGTTAAATATATAAGAAATAAATTTAAAGGATATATCTTCTTTAAAGGATTTTGCCTTTACAATTAAAGCAATAAAAATAATACTATCAGTTGATGGATCCCAATTTTTTGATGAAATTAGACCCATCAAAGCGCTTAATTTATTTTTATTAAAATAACCTAAGAAATTGATTTTTTTCTTATTTTGGAAGTTATAATAAAAATTTAATACCTTCTTATTTGATGATAAAATATGATTAGAAGTATAATTCTTTTTTATAAAATCTTGTAACAAATTTGCTTCATTAGATTTAATAAATCTAATTTTATTATTTAAAGTCATTTGTATCAAATCTTGGTATTACAAATCTTTCTTTAAGATTTCTTTTTGTAAGTGAATTTTTATTCGTAGTTAATGCAAAACTAACTTTAAATTTTTTTAAGATCTTTATAGTGTGATTATTAAAGGATCCATAAGGATAACAAAAAGAAAAATTATTATTATAAATTTTTAATTTTTTAAAAAAATTTATAGTTTTTTTTATATCTTTTTCTTGATCAACACTATTAAGCTTACCTAGCCAAAAATGCTTATGTCCATGACCACCAAAAGTCATTCCATTTGAATGCATTTCTTGTATATGTTTTTTATTTATATAAAAAGTTTTAGATAATATTTCTTCATCAATACTTACGATTTCATTATAAAGTTTTTCTAATATTAGATTTCTAATATTTTTTGGCAAATAATATTGCAATAATCTCTTTATCAAAACTGTTTTTTTATCATCCCATCTACTTTCAAGTTTTATTTTTGAAATGTTTGAAATAATTTTTTTTTTATTTTTTAAATCATGTATCAATTTAAAAATATTTTCCAATAACTTATCTCTATTTTTTTCTTTTTCTAAAATAAGTTGAATTTTATTTACATCTAATAGAACATTATTCTCTATAGTTTCAACTGTTGGATAAAATAAACCTGAAATTTTATTTCTAACTAATTCTGGATATACGTAGTTGTAATGATCGTAATATCCATCATCAAATGTTAATAAAACGGATTTTTTTTTTGGTATTTTTTTTGAATATAATATCTCACAAAACTGGTTGTTATCTAAAATATTAAATTTTTTTTTAAAAAAATTTATTTGTCTTCTGAACTCCTTAAATTCCAAATAATTTAAATTTGGAAAATCATTATTTTTTTTTTCTTTTATATAATGATACATTATTATATATACATTATGTAATTTAGTTCTGACCATAATCTAAGTAAGTAAATTAGTTATTCTTTTTTAAATTTTTGATTAATTTATAAGCTTCATCAACAGTTTTTTCTACATTCACATAATATTTATTCAAAAAATTTTTTATTTTCATTGAATTATCATTTTTGTGATTGTAAAAATTTTCAATGTTTTTTTTAATCTTTTCAACTTCATCTATTTTGAAAGTAATTCCCAATTCTTTTTGAAAAATTTTTTCTATTGTAGGTTTTTTCATCATAGAAAAATCTTTATTATGGATTTTGTCAGAATAATCTAAAAAAAAACTCGGTCTATTAAAGGTAAATGTAAACTCTAAAGAAATTGCAGAATTATCTGTTAGAAGACTTCCCGATTCCTGCATACTTTTAATATTTGAAGACGATCTATCTAGATAAAAATTTTTACCAGAAAATTCATTTTCTATTTCATTTATAACTGCTCTATTATATTTATAGCTTTCAGGGTGAGGTCTGAAGATTACCTTTAATCCTTGATTTATTAATACTCTTATAGTCTCAGCTCCATGATCATTTAATAGATTTTTTTTATTATAATTCCATGATGGCGCAAATAAAATAGTTTTATTGTTTGATAAAGTAAAATTTACATTTTGTTTAAGAAAATCTAAATAAAAATATCCAACACAATAAAGCTCTTTTTTTTTTAACTTAAAAATCTTTTCCCTTTCCCTTATTTCATCATTTTGAAAATTTCCTAATGTAAAAATTACATCATAATTATCAAATGCACTATTTTTATAAATTTTATGGGTACTTGCCATTGCATGAAATAAATAGATATATTTTTTACAAAATTTAGATTTAAATAAATTATTTCCAATATCTGTTAAGGTCATAAAAAATAAGTCACATTTAATTATATTAAAAATTAGATATCTAAAAAAACCATTTCCTATAAATAAAACTCTAAACTGACTTTGTAATGATTTATATTCTTCTAAATCTGAAGTTAGGATTAAAATATTATTTTCATTTTTAAGTTTATTTGCTAGCTCAATATAATAATTTTTATAAAAAAGTGACTCTGAAAAAAAACATATTAGATCATCTTTATTTTTTATATTTAAATATTTAATAAAGTTCTTAATTAAAAGCAGCATATTTAAAAAAATTTTAGATCTTCATAATCATCAAATTCATACCAATTAGAATAAATGGGTAAGCATTTAATTTTCTCATTTTTCTTTATTATATAATCTATGAAATTGGTTGTATGCATTTTCTTATTTTTGTTACATTTATTTATTAGGTCTAGCATTTTAGAAATTTTATTCTTTGGTATATATATAATTCCCATAAATTGTCCCATAGCATCTTTCAATGATTTAAGATTTTTACCAATTTCTATTAAGTAATAATTTTTATCATACTTTAAACTTTCACAATCATCGAAAATAGATTTTTTTCTTTTGCTCCAAGTTTTTTTCCAGTTTTTATTTATTGGTAAAACGATTTCATTTTTATTTTTTATTTTTCTTAATTTTGAAAATAAATTTTTTGAATAGAAAATATCAGTATAACTAATTATTACATCTGAATTTGCTTTCATAAGTCCAAGTTTCAGTGAATAAAGCATTTCTCTGGTTGCATAGAGATTATTGTTAATAAAAGATATATTTTGATATTTTTTTAGTGCATTTTTAATATTTTCTTTTCTATAACCAACAACTACAAAACTCTTGTTTTTATTTTCATGAAACTGAAAATCTCTGATTATTTTCTCAATTAATGTAAGATTTTTAATTTTAATTAAACATTTATTTTTATTAATTTTATTAAATATTCTTGAGCCCTTACCTGCAGCTAACAAAATTAATTCCATTAAAATAAATTTTTAATTATTTTTTTATCAAACATTTTAATTGATTTATATCTTTCTGGATGCCACATAATTCCCATAATTTTTTTTGATTTATGTTTAAAACATTCGACTGACTTATCTTTTGCGTAGGCATAAACTTCAAGATCTTTGTGCAATTTTTTTTTATCAATTGCAAAATCATGAAAGGAGTTAACTTTTAAAATCTGGTTATTTGATATTTTCCCATATATTCTGTGATTTCTTTTCACATGATTATTTATTTTTAACAATTTACCACCAAAATAATTATTGATAAATTGAGCTCCTCTACAAATCCCTAAAATTGGAATATTTTTTTTTAATGAATATTCAAGAAGTTTCTTTTCTATAATAAATCTAATATCCTTTTTTTTAGAATCACCTCCTGGAGATAAAATGATCCCATTGGGTTTTATTAGTTTCATGAACACGTTAAAATTTTCTAAATTATTTGATACGGGAATTATTGTTAAACCACATTTTTTAAAAAAAGAATAAAACCTGACATCTAAATTATCTCTGAGTTCTTTATTATGACCAATTTTATCCAATCTTTGAGTTATAACTATTTTTTTCATCGTAAAACATTTATATCTTTCTTCTCACAATTAATAAGAACTTCTTTAGACTTTAAAATATTTTCATACATATTGCCTCCCACCCCGATTGCAGCTGGGATATTATACTCCAAACATCTTATTGCCATATGTGAATTAGCTCCACCGTATTGAGTTATAAGGCCTTTGATATTATGGTTAAAAATAAAATCATAACCTGGGTCAGCATTTTTAATAATTAAAATTTTATTTTTAACTTTGTCTAAATTGTTTTTCTTAAGTACAATTATTTCACCAATAACCTTGTTTAAAGTAATAAAATTTGGTTTACTTTTATTTTCATGAAATTTATATATATCTTGCTCATCAATAATTATATCAGGTAATTTTATTTTTTTCATTATCTCATATTCATATTTATTTTTTTCAATATCTTCTTTAAGTGTTTTCTGTAATTTAAAAATTTCAAGACTTGAGTAGTAGTTTAAGATTTTGTTAAAATCGAGAAAAGCTAAATCTTTTCTATTTATTTTTACCTCATCTCCAAGTCTAATCAAACATTCAAAAATTAAATTTATACCCTTTGTAAAAATTAATTTAGAATTTTCTCTTTGGAAGATAGATTGTTGAGCAAATTTTTTAAATTTCTTAAATGATACTTTGAGATCTTTACTAAATAACTTATTCAATTTTACGTTATTATTAAATTTTATTTTTGATTTTTTTACTTTCTTGTATTTAAAATCACCTTTGAAATAATTTGAAAATCCTTCATTATAATTTAATGAATTAATGTCATAAGTTGATGGTCTCAAATGACCATAGCTATTAATAAACTCGCCCTTAGTAATATTACCTCTAAATACACTATTAAGTTTGTCGTTAAATATAGTTGTGATAGACTTTATAGAAGAAAAAAAATTTTTAAATTCATTCTCACTTATTAAATTTAACTCTTTTAAATCTAATAGAATTCTTTGTGAAATAAACGCACATCTAGCTATTCCAGAAAAAGGTAAGGTGCCAAATTTTTTCAATATTTTTGTTAAATAAAAAATTTTTTGAATTTCACTAATTTTTTTTTGTGAAATTCTCTTCAAATTATTTTCAAAAATTTTTAATTTTGCTATTTCTTTTTCTATAGAATTTTTTTTTAATATATTTACTGTTTGTTTTTTAATTATTTTTAAATACTTATTTGCTAATTGTTTTTTAAATAGTGATAATAATCTCTTTCTAGAATTAAACGAATAACATGTTTCAATTAGTTCAAACTCTATTTTATCATGAATTGTGGGTTTTTTTTTAATATTGTCTAAATATTTATTTATAATAATCTCTTTCTCTTTTTCATCTAAACCATAGGGTAGAAAACTATTTAAATCTGTTCTTAAATCTATGTACGGAGATCCTGCAAAAGTAAACATTAAAATATTTGGGTAAACATTTTGATAACCGTAAAGCTCTCTTTGTTCACCCCAAACTTCATTAGTTATTAATTCTTTATACAACGAAACTGCTAAGTGCTTTGGCTTATCACCTATCATTTCTGCTGGATTCCAATCAGCCATATTACTAAAGAAAGTCGTTTTACCTTGTAATATAGGATTTTTTGTTTTCAGTTTTATTATTTTTTTTTTTATATTTAATAAGTAGCTATCAAAATCTTCAACTGAATATTTTATTTTAGAATTATTTATTTTAGAATGCAAAGGTCTCAGCTGAAATAAATAAGTTTTATTTTTTTTAATTGCAAATTCTACGTCTAATCTACTATTTCCAACTTTTTTCTCTAAAATTTTTGTTGCTTTAATTAAATCATAAAATTTATTTTTCGGATAATTTTTATTTTTATAAATAATCAAGTTTTTTTCTTCTGGATTTTGAACACCTGATGTGATGAGGTTTGTTTTACCTGTAGAATCATAATTAATTAGATAATATGGAGAATTATGATTTATATCCTCAGAAAATAAAACTCCAGAGTAATCTACATTTGAAATTTTTTCTTGTATGATGATTAAATCTTTTTTATTCTCAAATTGCTTTATAAATAAATTAAGTTTTTTTAATATTAAATTTTTTTCGATATTTTTTTTTAAAACTATTGAATCATATTTACCAGCCAATGAATAATTGGATTGATCCTCATTTAAAGCAGATGATCTACAAATGATTTCTTTTTCTCTATTAATTTTATAAATTTTATTTAATAACTTTTCTTTTTTATATGTGAAATCTTTAACTTTAAAATAAAAATAATCAGGAATTACAATGTTCCTACTTTGAAAAAATATTTTTTTTAATATATCTAAATTTTGAGCTTTATTTTTTAATTTAATAGGCATTTATATGTATTTTAATTAGGTATTAAATACTATACTTGATATGTGTATAAAATAAATTATTAACTACTTAAAAAGCTTTATAGGAATATGATTAAATTCTTTTTTTTTATAATTTTAAGTTTTATAACTTTTTCGTCAAACCCTGCATTTGCTTACTTTGATCCAGGAACTGGGGCATTTATAATTCAATCTATATTAGCTTTTTTTGCAGTAGTGGCTGTTTATCTTGGGTATCCAATTAGGATTTTAAAAAATTTTTTGTCTAAATTTAAAAAAAAGAAACTAGATAAAGATAAAGATAAAGATAAAGATGAAGATAAGATAAAATAGTGTTTTCAAAAATAAACTTCAGATCTATCTTTTCGTTATCAGCATTAATAACATCGAATTTTTATTTTTACTCAGCTAGAGGTATTTTTATTAATTATGAAGTTGTTGTGGTTCAGCTAGCTTCCCTTTTAATTTTCTCACTTTTTTTTTTCTATATTATAAAATTAATTAATAAAAATATTACATACAAATATAATACTATTCAAAAACTATTAGCATTTATAATTCTTATTTGGTTATTAAAAGAAACAATTAACAGTTATTTTTTAATTTCTAACAAATCAACTTTTGGACAGTTGTTTTTGTTACCATTTAAAAAATTTATAAATAATGAATACATAAATTTAATAATAGAAAGAATATTTCCATACATAGTATGTGGATTTTTAGTGTACTTTTTTTCGAAACATAATGAAAAATTATTTAGACTTATTAAAATTACTGGTATTGTTGTATTCAGTTACTTTGTATATGAATTTTCACCGAGATATTTTGAAAATTATAAAAACTTTAATAATAATTTTAGTAATAAAATTATTGAAAATAAATTAAATAAAAAAAAAATTTTATGGGTAGTATTTGATGAGTATGATTATAACTATGCTTTTGATAATAATTTAGTAGAAAATCTTAAAAGTGTATCAAAAACTTCCGTATCATCATCTAATGCTTTACCTCCAGGACCGAATACGATTGTATCAATGCCAGCAACTCTCATGAATGTAGTTCCAAAAGGTGTTGGTTCAAATGATGAATTTATGTTTATTGTTGACAGTAATAATAAAAAAAATCTGTTTAAATATGAAAATACAATTTTTAAAAAATTAGATGATTTATCACTTAAATATCAAATCTTTTCTTCTATGATTCCTTATTGCTCAATTTTAATAATAAAAAAAAATTGTAAAGAAAAATTAAGCGAATGGTACAGAGGAATTATATTTGAATATTCTTTAATTAATAAAATATTTACTTTTACCAACTATTCAAAAAACTTTTTCAGTGACTCTAAGAAAAAAATTAATATTGAAAAAGTAATTAATGCTAAATTAAAAAAAAATATAAATCTTTCTGAATCTATAGATGGACATAAAAATTTTACATATGACGATTTAAAAGATATTCTCAAAAAAGATTTAAATTTTGTATTTATGCATCTTTACTTGCCTCATTTACCTGCTCAATATGCAATGTCAAAATATGATTTAAATTTAGAAGAGGAAGATCATTTAAAAAAATATTTTTTAAATCTAAAAATAAGTGACCTAGTTATAAAAAATATATTCGATACTTTAGAACAAAATATTGAGGATAAAAATAAATCCGAAACAATGATAATTTTAAGTTCGGATCATTGGTATAGATTTGGTCCAGATAGGAAAAGAAGTTATGATGAAAATAAAGAAGCTTACCCTGTCATATTTTTATCTAAAGTGTTGAGTGACCAAGAAAATTTTAATATACAACAAAAAATAAATTTGCTTTCTATACATGATTTAATAATTCATTTTTTTGAGGGTAAAATTAGTTCAAATAAAGAAATAAATGATTTTTTAATAAACCAAAAATTTCATGAACCTTTTTTAAATACTATTTATAGGTAAGAAATATTTTTTTTATTTAATTTAAAGATTTAAAAGTGTGAGTATAATAAAATATGGATGAAACAAACACTAAATTTGGATACAAAAAATATCAAAATAACCTTAAAAATTTGATCAAATTTGAAGTAAAAAGTTTTTTTGGAAGATTATTAAGTCCAAAATTAAGAATAAATAAATATAATTTAATTAATATTGGATGTGGAAATCAAATTTATGAAAATTTTGAAAATATTGATTTTTATGCAACAAGATTTTGGAAAGCAAAATATATTGGACACGATCTACGTTATAAATTTCCATTCAAAGATAATTCTTTCGAAGGTGCTTTTTGTGATAATGTCCTTGAACATTTACATCCATCAGATGCAATTAACTTTTTAAAAGATGTTAAAAGAATACTAAAAGACGGAGCAGTTTTCAGGATTATTGTTCCTGATCTAGAAAGATATATTATTTATTATAACAATCAAAATTTAAAGGGATTTCAGCATTATGGTAATGGGTGTAATGCAATATGGAATCTAACTCATAATTGGGGACATCTTTCGACTTGGGATTTTCAAATGATAAGTCATCAATTAAAAAGTATAGGTTATAAAGATATCAAAAAATGTAAAATAATGGAAGGTCAAGATTATAGATTGCTAAAAGATAATCCAGGAAGAGAATGGGAGTGTTTATTCGTAGAGTGTAGATCCTAAATATTTTTAGCAAATTTAAAATATTCTTTTCTTATAAGTTTCAAATTCTCGAAATTTTCTCTAGTTTTGATTAAATTCAAATTATTATCCCAAAATTCAATTACTGCGTTTGTATAATCAAATATTTCTAGATTTTTATTTAAAATTTTCGAGTAAAACATAGAAGTCGAAAATGAAGTATAATATTTTATTATTTTTAAATTTATAATCAATTTCTCAATCGTAATATTTTTTTTAATAGAATTATCTAATATTTGAATTTGAAAATTTGGAAATTTTTTAATTATTTTTTTTAAAATTTTTTTTTGGATATTAATTGGAATTCTATTTTTAAACTTAATTAAATATAAATATTTTTTATCAATAAGTATTTTATTCAAGCAATTATTAAAAAAGTAAATTAAGTATCTTGATATTGTTTCATTATCATATTTATCATCCCAATGTTTGTAAGGTAAAGTGAAATCAACTAGAATAATTTTTTTATTTGATATTTTGTGAGAAAGTTTTGAGTTTCTAGTAAAAAATATTTTAAATTTACTGGGCGAAATTAATATTTCATTAATATTTTTTTGTTTACTATAATTTGAAAAAATTGAAACAAAATTAAAATTTTTTTCTATTTTTTGAAAATTATACATAATATTATTGTTAATTAAACATTCAATTTTATTTTTAATTTCACTCCAAAGATTTTTTTTATTAACTAATAAAATATCATTTGGAGCATGAGCAAAAAAATATTTTTTTGAAGTATTTTTAAAAAGAAGATACGAATTTATTGTTTCATTTGAGAAAAGTATCATTTTATAGTTACTAGCATTCATTTTTTTTTTGATTAAAATATTTTTTAATTTTTGATAATAAAATTTATTTTTTTTATATCCTAATAATCTGAAATTATATCGAAAAGAAAAATAGGATGCCTCTGGAAATGCTTTAATATAAATAATTTTATTTGGGTTCAGCAAACATGCTAATTTATTTAAATTTAAAAGTTCTAATTTTGATTGATTCTTTTCATAAATAATCACATCAAATTCACATTTTGTTTTTATTGATTTACAAAATAAAATAATTTGGTTAGCAACATTTTCATTACTTAAAACAATTAAAATTTTTTTCATAATTAATATATTTATTTATAAATAATTATATTTATATATAAATAATATATTTCTTAATCTTAAAAATATCCTGGATGAAAAATCTAATTCACACAAATTTCAATTATCAAAAATGGAATAACATTATAAGCAGTGAGTTATCCAAAGACATAAATACTTGTATAGGATACAAAAAAAATACAAAAAAATTATCTTTAAAATATTGCTTCAAAATTTTGGGATTTGAAAACGAATATTTATTTTTTCATAAAAAAATTTTAATTGCTGATAAAATCTATAAAAAAGTATTCTTAATTTTTTTTTTTAAATTTATAAAATTTATTTCTTATATTTATTATAAATCATCTAAGTTTGATACTTATATAACTACAGATGATATGTCTGGTCCACTAAATTTAATTTTTTTAAAGTTCTTTAAAAATGACAATAAAAAAATTATATTATACTTAGATAATAAATTTAATAACGAAAAATATTTTATTTATGAAAGATTAAAAAATAAAAAGTTTATCATAAAAAATGACAAAAAATTTTTAAAAAAATATAAAAATATTTGTAGAAAGGTTCCTAAAACAAAAAAATATATTTCTTTTTTTGAAAAAAATCTTACAAGAATCTTTGATAAGTTAAATATTTTACCAAAAAATCCTTTCAAGCCTGCCTCCTCGGATTATAAAAAAATGGATGTAAGATATGTTAATGAAAGAAAATTAGTCAGTAAATTTCTTAAAATTGATAAAAAAAAAATTACATTAAAAAAACAAGTTCTATACACGAAATATAAATTACAATTTAATAAAAAATTATTAATTATTGGAATGACTAATTGGTATGAACATAATATGACCTCTAAAAAAGAGGATTTGCGTAGAAATGAGATAATGATTAAATATGCAATAAATAACAATAAAAACTATAATATACTTGTATCTTTGCACCCAAAACAAAAAATCAGAGATTATAGAAATTTAATAGAAAAATATAATATTAAGATAATAAAAGAGCCATTAATAAAAGTTATACCAACTTGTAATCTTTTTGTAACTTCATTTGGATCTAGTGTATTGCAGTGGACAAAATTCTGTAAAATTAAATCAATTGTATTAAATTTTTTTGAGGATAAAAATTTAAATATCAAAAATAGTAAATATTTAATCATTAAGAAATGAGTTAAATATTTATAATTTAAGAATATAAAATGGATAAAATATTATTATCAGAACCATATTTTGATAAAAAAGATTTAAGCAGTATAAAAAATCCAATTAAAACTAGCTGGGTTTCCACTGCAGGAAAACAAATTTCTTCATTCGAAAAAAATGTATCAAAATTAACAAAATCAAAATTTTGTATTGCCTGTAACTCAGGTACCTCAGCTCTTCACATAGCTTTAAAAGTTTTAGGTATAAACAAAAAACATGAAGTGATCGCTCCTTCTATAACTTTTATTGCTACGATTAATGCTATTAAATACAATGATGCTGACCCAATTTTTATGGATGTTGATGATTCTTTTAACATTGATGAAGATAAAACAATTCAATTTTTAGAAAAAAATACAGAAATTAAAAATGGAAAATGTGTTAATAAAAAAACAAAAAAGATTATTAAAGCTCTGATTGTTGCTCATATATGGGGGAATGGAGCTAATATTAAAAAATTAATTTCTGTATGCAAAAAAAAAAATATTGAAATTCTTGAAGACGCAGCTGAAAGCCTTGGAACTCACTATAAGAAAAAGTATTTAAATAATAAACATACTGGAACTATAGGTAGTATTGGTATTTTGTCCTTTAATGGAAACAAAATTATTACTACAGGTGCTGGGGGTATGATTTTAACAAATAACAAAACTTTAGCCAAAAAAAGTAGATATTTAATAAATCAAGCTAAAGATAACGATTTTTTTAAACATAATGAAATCGGGTACAATTATAAAATGCCAAATTTAAACGCAGCGCTAGGTTTGTCTCAGATAGCAAAGTTAAAAAAAATTAAAAAACTTAAAAAAAGAGTTTATGAAAATTATTTGTCAATTTTTAAAAATTCTAAAATTTTTTCTGTTCTAAAGTGCGATAAGATCTCTAATAACAATAATTGGATGATAATATTACAATTAAAAAAAAATATTAATAAAAAATTTTTAGACTATTTGATTAAAAGTCAAATAAAAAAAATTCAATTCCGGAAAGTTTGGCCACCAAATGAAACTCAGTTAATTTATAAAAAGTATGAGAGGTATAAAATAACTAATAGCTACAAGTTATTTAATTATTCAATTTGCTCTCCATCTAGTGCTAAACTTACTTATAAAAAAATAGAATATATAGAAAAATCAATTAAAAAAAGTTATGAAAATTTTATTAATTTTAAATAAAGAAAAAAATTTAAATAAATTTATAATAAAAGAAACAAAAAAACTGTTTAAACACACTGTAGTTAAATATGATTATGAACATAAATTTTATAATAAAAAACATTCTTTTGATTATATATTTTCATTTTTATCAAAAAAAATTTTGAAAAAAAAATTTTTAAGTTATACAAAATATCACAATATTAATTTTCATCCAGGTACACCAAAATATAGAGGTCTAGGAGGTTATAATTTTGCCATTTATAATAATGAAACATATTATGGATGCACTGCACACGAAATAAATGAAAAAATTGACAATGGTAGTATATATAATGTTAAAAAATTTAAGATCAAAAAATACAATGTTGAATCTTTAAAAAATCAAACTTATTTGGAAATGCAAAAACAATTCATAGAGTTACTACAATATATTAAGAAAAAAAAATCAGTTTTTCCACTAAAAGTAAAGTGGTCTAAAAAATTATATACAAAAGAAGAGATTGATAATTTATCAGAAATTAAGCTACGAATGAAAAAAAATGAAATAATTAGACGTATTAAAGCGACTTATAACAGTAAAAAATTTAAACCTTTTTTAATACTAAAAAACATTAAATTTGAATATTGCGAAGATAATTAAAATTATAAATTAAATAAATTATGACGTTAAATTACCTTCATTTAGAAGAAAAAATTATCTCCAGAAATAATAGATTTTCTCTTAACTTAAATCAAAAAAAAGAGTTAAAAAAAATATTTAATAATCAAAATGTGCTTGTTTTTGGAGCGGCGGGGTCCATAGGATCCTGCTTTGTATTAAATATTTTAAAATATAAAATTAAAAATTTGTACTTAGTCGATAAAAATGAAAATGAGTTAGTTGAATTAAACAGGAATATTGTTTCAGAAAACCTAAATATAAATATTAATTATATATGTAATGACATTAACGAATTTAAATTAAATAAATTCCTTAATGACAAAAAAATTAACATATTCCTTAATTTTGCAGCAATCAAACATGTTAGGAGTGAAGAAAACATTTACACATTAAAATATTTATTTAATACAAATTGTAATAATTGTTTTAACTTCAATTATTCAAAATTTTTAAAAAAGGTTTTTTTTATATCTACAGATAAAGCTTGCGATCCATCTAGCATAATGGGAGTTTCCAAAAAAATAATGGAACAAAAACTTTTTATTAAAAAACGAAGTATAAGGAATGTATTTTTTTCTACAGTAAGATTTGCAAATGTAAGTTTTTCAAATGGAAGTATTTTAAAAATGATTGATGATAAAATAAAATTGAACAAAAATTTTGGAATTCCTTTGAATATTAAAAGATTTTTTATTACTCACAATGAGGCAGTTAGTTTGTGTTTAAAATCACTAACAAAAGATGCTGATGGTATGATAGTAATACCAAACGGAAAAATACTTGGCAGACAATTATCGATAAAAGAGTTATTAATAAAAATATTAAATTATTATAAAATAAAGAATAAATCCTACAAAAATTATATTTTAACTAAAAAATTTAAAATAAAATTACTTAAGAGCAAAATCACAGGTCAAAAAAATGAAGAAACTCTGTATATTAATTCTGAATTGAATTATATAAAAAATTTAGATAAAAATACTTTATTGTTAAATCCAAAAACATCTAAAATCATTGCAGATATACTTAAAAAATTAAAATTTGATAAAAAAATTATTACTATAAAAAAACAACTATCAAAACATTTTAATAAAATTAATCTAAAAGAAAAAAGTGTTAATATCTCAAAGAATTTGTAATTATAAATTCCTAAAGATCTCTCTTATATATAATTTTAAATGCTTCAGCATTCAAATAACCACTTTGTGAGCCTCTAAACTTAGAAAGCGCCATGACATTTTCATAAGATCTTGGAAATGGAAAATTTTCAATTTCACTCTTAAATATTTTTAAAATTTGAAGTTTTTTTTTAATATGTTTTTTTATATCAACATAAAAATTAGGTGAAAAATGATTATCTATTACCCCAGTTTCAGAAGGAACTTCATATACACTGATATTTTTTACTGATGGAGCTCTGAACCATTTTAAACTAGCTAAACATAATTTGTTGGAAAAATAATGATCTGAATGAATATCATTTTTATTAGGAATAAAACAATGAGTTATTCTGTTTTTATTTATAAATTTTTTCACTAATGAGATTTCTTTTGACCCAATATTATTAAATTTTGTTGGCTCAATATTTAAAAGTATAATTTCTCTAAAGTTGTAGAAAAATTTAATTTTCTTTAATATATTTTCGTCACACTTTCCAACTACAATAAGATAAGTATTTTTTTTTCTTTTTTTTAATTCTAACAACAAGCCGCCACAACCAAAAGTTTCATCATCTAGGTGGGGTGCAACTACACAATATTTCATAGGTATGAATTTTTTTTTAAGTTTATTTTTGGTTTTATTCTAATTATTTTAACAATACTATCATCACAAGTTACTTGAAAAGAATTTTTTTCTACTTTTAAAATTTTACCTGGTTCAATATTGTTCTTCTTTTTCATTAATATTTTTGCTTTATCAAATGTTATATATTTTGCCTTATATTTAAAGCAAGCATTTGGGTATGGATAAGACAAAGCATTGCTTAATCTTATAATACTACTACCTGACATTCTCCAGTCGACTACCCCATCTACAAATCCTCTTTTTCTCCATATATTTTGATTTTTTTTTTTATAAAATTTTATTTTTTTATTATTAATAATTTTAAAAATTATTGATTTTATTTGTATTTTTGAAATTTTTGCTAAAGATTTGTATATTTCTAGTGATTTAGATTTTTTTTTAATTTTTAAAATTTTCTGATCAATTATAATTCCATCATCTACTTTTTCAGTAAGTTTAAAAAAAGTTGAGGCTGTATTTTTAAGACCTAGATAAATTGCCCAAATAATTGGGTGTCTCCCACGATTTTTAGGTAATTCAGCTGGATGATAACCTATACAATATTTATTTGCACATTTGATAATTTTTTTTTTTAATAATCTTGACCATCCAAAACAAAAAATATAATCGGGTTTAAAATTTTTTATTTTCTTTAAAGTTTGATTAGAATTTATATCACTTGTTAAATGAATCGGTAATTTTTTTCTTTTAGCTATTTTGTTTAAGTTCTCGTGGTCTGAGTTTATTTTCTTTTTTGACGAAATAATATAAATATCAATATAATTTCTATATTTTATTATTTCTTTTAGTAATATTTCAGAGAACTTTACTGTGCCAATATAAACTATTTTTATTTTCATGAAAAATTTAAAATTTATTTATTATCTTGATTGCATTAATTGATGTAAGACCCTTGTCAAATGGACTTTTAAGGTTTTTTATTTTTTTTTGGAATTTTTTTGAAATTGCCTTCTTAATTGCAGCACTTATCTCAGTCTCTCTCCCATTTACATCAATAACATTATTCGCCTTTACTCTTCCACCTTGCCTAGATCCTATATTTACTACTGGTTTTTTATAACTTGGGGCCTCAAGTATACCACTAGAAGAATTTCCGATTAAACAGTCTACATGATTTAGTGTGCTTAAATAAAAATCCCCTCCAAAATTTTCAACAAAAATACAGTTTTGATAATTTTCTTTTATAAATTTTTTAATAATTTTTAAATTTTTTATTCCTAATGGATCTATGTTACCACCTGTAAAAATAAACAAATTATCTTTGGACAAATTTTTTTTTATGGATTTAAGCATATTATTTAGATCATTTATATTTAATTTTTTTTCAAGATTATTTGGATGATAGGTTACTAAAAAATTTTTTTTTTTAAATTTAAATCCAAATCTATTTTCTATTTTACTTTTCAAAAAAATTTTTGAATTCTTACAATTGTCGATTGATAAACTGCCAACAGTAAAAATTTTTGCCAAATCTTTTCCCATATGCATTATCTTATCTTTATAATTTTTATGAGCAACAAAGTGATAATTTGATAGAGAAGTTACAGCATTCCTTACACCATCATCTAATATACCTAAGGTAGACTCTCCACCATTAAAATGTATTATTTTAATATTTTGTAGAAATGCTGAATAAGCAATAGGTAAAATTTCAATTCTATCCCCTAACAAAACAATAAATTCAGGTCTCAATTTAGAAAATATTTTTGAAAATTTAACATGAGATACTGCATTAGATTTTGAGATAGATATATTGTTATCAGAACTAAGGTTTATTTTTACTTTTTTGTAAATATCTATTTTGTCTTTAATAATATTACTTATAGAGTAAGATTTTTTTTCTAGATGAGAGCCTGTTACAATGAAATAAGTTTTGTAATATGGCGATTTTAAACATTGTTTAACAAAGTGTTTTAACAAATCATAATCTGCTCTAGAGGTAGAAATGATACAAATTTTTTTTTTATAAGGTTTTTTTTTCACAGTTTTTTGAAAAATTTAATTTACTAATTCTTTTAGAATAAATCTACTAATAACTTGTTAAGATAATATTATATGATAAACAAATCCAAAATGACAAAAATTAGTATTATAGCTGAGATGGCTTGGTCACATGATGGGTCGGTTATTAAAGCAATAAAGCTTTTAAGGGCTGCAAAAAATTCTGGGGCAAATTATTTTGGAATTCATATTACAAATCTTAAAACCTATATGTCTAAGTTTTACCAAAACAGTCCTGGAAAAGTTTCTCAAGGAAAAGAAAATTTAGATATTTATAAATACTTAGACAAAATCAATCTCACAAATAAAAACTGGATAATGCTTAAAAAAACAGCAAAAAAAATAAATATGAAACTATGTGTTATGCCCAATGATTTAGAAAGTCTTTCTTTTACCAAAAAATATATAAAGCCAGAAATGTACGCATTATCTGCTGCAAGTTTTAATGAAAAATTAATGATAAATGGAATTGCAGAAACAAAAAAGAAAGTAGTAATTAGAACTGGTGGAGCAACATTGAACGAAATTAAAAATGTTATAAATATTTTTAAAAGAAAAAAAAATAATACATTTACTTTACTACATGGAATTCAAGTTTATCCAACATCAGTTGATGAAATAAACTTAAATCAACTAAAAACATTAAAAAAAAAATTTAAATGCAGCATAGGTTTAGCTGACCATATTGATGGTGGAAATGAGTTTGCAATTTACTTACCATCTTTAGCAGTTCCTCTAGGTGTGGATGTAATAGAAAAACATATTACTCTAAATAGAAAAGAAAAATCTGAAGATTTTGAGTCAGCTTTAGATCCTAAAAATTTTGAAAAGATGGTAAGAAATATCAAATTATCATTTAAATCACTTGGAAAAAAAAATTTTAGTGGATTATCAAAATCAGAATTAAGGTATAGACAGGTATCAAGAAAAAGATCTGTTGCAAAAATAAAAATTAATAAAGGAGATAAAATATCCTCTAAAAATATAACATTTAAAAGATCTGATACTGGAATAGACCCATTAAAGATTGAGAATTACTTTGGGAAAAGATGCAAAAAAGAAATTAATGAGGATCTTCCAATTTTAGAGAGAAATTTGTATTGAAAATTGGAATATTAATATCTGCAAGAGACAAATCAAAAAGACTTAAAAAAAAATTATTTTTAAAAGTCTCAGGTTTTTCTATATTTGAATATTTACTTATTAGAGCAAAAAACTTAAACAAATATGCAAAAATAATCTTAGCTACTTCTAAAGATCAAAGAGATTTAAAATTAATTAATATTGCAAAAAAATATAATTTAGATTTTTTTAAAGGGCACAAAGATGATAAACTTAAAAGATATTATAATGCAGCAATAAAGTTTAATTTAGATGGAATGATAATTATTGATGCTGATGATCCATTATTTTTTACAGATTTAATTATTAAACAAATAAAATTATTTAAAAAAAAAAAATATGATTTTATATATTTTGATACAAAACATGTTGGCATTTCTTGTAATTTTATTAAGACAAAAGCACTAAAATATATTATTGGGAATAAAAAAAAAAGAAACACTGAAGTATGGGGCCATTATTTCTTAAATAATAAAAAAATAATTAAAAAAAAAATTAAATTTAATATTAAATCAATTAATAAACCAATAAGACTTACTTTGGACTACGAAGAAGATTACAAATTAATTAAAAAAATAATTAATAAATTAAAAAATAAAACAGATTTTAATGATGACCAACTGATTAATTTTTTAAAATTTAATAAAAAGCTATTGAATATAAATTCAAGTGTGGTAAGTGAATATGAGAAACATCTAGCATTAAGTACATAAAAAAATGAAATTTTTAATTATAGGGCTAGGCTCTATGGGAAAACGTAGAGCAAGAAATTTACTAGCTCTAAAATATTCAAATATTTTTGGATATGACACTAATAAAATTAGAAGAATTGAATTTGAAAAAAAATATAATCTTCCCACTTTAGCTTCTTTAAAGAATGTAAAAATAAATGAATTTGATGCACTAATTGTGTCAACTCATCCATCATTTCATTTTAAATATATTAAATCTGCAATTAAAAATAAAATAAATTGTTTTATTGAAGCGTCAATTGTAAACGAAAATCTAATTAATAAAGAAATAAAAAAAATAAAATCTAAATCTTTGGTTTATGCCCCATCATGCACAATGAGATATTATCAAATGCCTGTTGCTATAAAAAAAATTATAAAATCCAATTTACTGGGAAAAATTCTTTATATAAACTATCATACAGGCCAATATCTGCCTGACTGGCATCCATGGGAAAATATAAAAAACTTTTATGTATCAAAAAGATCTACTGGTGGATGTCGAGAAATAGTGCCTTTTGAATTAAATTGGATAACAGATATTTTTGGTTTTCCAAAAAAAATATTGAGTTCATTTAAATCTAAAATTAGCAAAATTGATGCCAATATAGATGATATATATAATTTTTCACTACTACATCAAAAAAAAGTTATTTCTCAAATAACTATTGAAGTTTTATCAAGACCTAAAGCCACTAGAAATTTAAATATTATTGGAGAAAAGGGTAAACTTTTATTCAATCAAGAAGAGGACATGCTTAAAGTTAAAAATGTAAAAAAAAATGTTCAACTTAAATTAAAAAAACTAAATATTGAGAAAAATTACACTTATCCTGAACAACCATATATTAATGAAATGAACGATTTTATCACAGCTATAAAAACTAAAAATAAAAAACCTTTTCCGTCAAATTTTAAAAGTGATTTAAAACTTTTAAACTTACTAAAGAAAATTGAAAAAAAATCTAAGCACTCTTAATTTATGAATTACGAAAAAGAGTTAGAAAAATTTATTCCAGGAGGTTCTCATACTTATTCAAGAGGTAAAGATCAATTTCCCTCTAATGCACCAGCAATAGCAACTAGTGGGAATGGTGCATATCTAATTGGAGCTAATGGAAAAAAATATTTAGATTACTCTATGGGCTTGAGATCAGTCACTATTGGATATAACACAAAAGATATTAATAATGGTGCAATAAGAGAGATAAAAAACGGAAATAATCTCTCTAAACCATCAATGATAGAACTAAAGGCAGCAAAAACTTTTGTGAATTTAATTCCTGGTGCAGAAATGGTAAAGTTTGCTAAACATGGATCAAGTGTAACAACAGCTGCTGTAAAATTAGCACGATCTTATACAAAAAAAGAAATAATTTGTTTTCCAAAAGAACAGCCTTTTTTTTCATTTGATGACTGGTTTATAGGATCAACAAAAGTGAAAAGAGGTGTTTTAAAAAAAACATCTAAATTTTCAAAGGTTTTTCGATATAACGATATATCTAGTTTAATAAAAATATTTAAAAAATATCCAAATAATATTGCAGGTGTAATTCTTGAACCAGCAACGACTTTAACACCTTGTTTTAGTAATTGTCAGTCATATAGTTTTAAAAATAATTGTAAATCTTGTAATTTTAATAAAAAAAACTTTTTAAAATCAGTGCGAGCCCTATGTGATAAGTATAAATCTTTATTAATTTTAGATGAAATGATTACTGGATTTAGATGGAGCCTCAAAGGTGCACAAGATTATTTTGACGTTACACCTGATTTGTCTACTTTTGGTAAAGGGATGGCAAATGGATTTTCATTATCTGCACTCACTGGCAAAAGAAAAGTGATGGAATTAGGTTCAATAACAAAAAAACAAGAACGAACTTTTTTGCTTTCAACTACACATGGTGCTGAAATGTCATCATTGGGTGCTTTTGTAAATACAGTAAAATTTTACCAAAAAAAAAATGTAGTAAAACACTTATGGAAATTTGGAGAAGTATTAAAGCAAAAAATTAACCTAGTTTCTAAAGATTTAAATATTGATAAATATTTCTTTGTAGAAGGACCTTCTATATGTTTAAATTATAGAACCTTAGATAAAAATTTTAAAGACAACTTATTGTTAAGAACAATCTTTCAACAAGAAATGCTTAAAAAAAATATATTAATTCCTTATATTTCTCCTTCTTTTTCACATAAAAAAATAGAATTAGATTATACTGTAAATGCTTGTAAAGCAGCTTTAGTTGTTTACAAAAAAGCCTTGTTTGGTAAAACAAAAAAATATTTAAAGGGAAAAGAAGTCAAACCTGTCTTTAGGAAATTTAATTAATGAAAAATGAATTCTCAAAAGCATATAAAAAACAATCAGAAAACGCTAAAGAGTCAGTAAAAAATAACAGTAGATTTTCTAGACCAGAAAATAGAAATACAAATCTTCATAACAGTAAGTTCAATAGTAACGCTACTTACTATGAAGAAGTATATAACACAAAATGGAAAGATCTAAAAAATGATGAATATAAAAAATATAGAGAAATGTGGCAGGAAATACCTGAAAAAAAAATAACTACAAATTTTCCTTTACATTTAGATATAGAAACCACAAACGTATGTAATCTACTTTGTCCAATGTGTCCTAGAACAATTCATCTGGCAAACGAAAGTTTTAGCGAATTAGGTTACATTTCAAAAGAAGACTATAAATATATAATAGATCAAGCAACAGCAAATAATTGTAAGTCAATTAAATTAAATTATCTTGGAGAGCCTCTTGCGCATAAAGAGCTAATATGGCAAGTAAAATATGCAAAGGAGAAAGGTATAATTGATGTGATGTTTAATACAAATGCCTCTCTTTTAACAAAAGAAAAAAGTAAAGATTTACTTGAAGCTGGTATAGATAATGTTTTTGTATCTTTTGATGCTGTTGATCCTCAGGAATTTTCTATACAAAGAAAAGGAACAACTATTGGAAGAGTAATAGATAATGTTTTCAACTTTATTTTATTAAAAAACGAAATAAGACCAAGTTGCCAACTTAGACTATCTATGGTCATGTATAAAGATGAAAAATGGCAAAAACAATTTGAAGCTCTTAAAATTATGTGGTCTGATCATGTTGATGCTTTAGGCTGGGGTTATTTTGTAGATAGGGATATTGAAAATAGTTTGTATTTTCCTGAAGTAAAAGGTTTTCACTGTGCACAGCCTTTTCAAAGAATGTTTTTAAAATATAATGGTAATGTAACTATTTGTTGTGTAGATGATAAGGATGAAGTAATAGTCGGAAACTGGAGAGAGCAAAATTTAAAAGATATATGGCTTGGAGAAAAATACTCCGAAATTAGAAAATTACATAGTTCTGGAAATTACTATAAGATGGAAATGTGTAAAAAATGCTATATGCCTCACGGTTAAATGTTTAAATTTAAAAGAAACCCCTTTTTAAAAAAAACAAGTGTATATATTATTGCAGAAGCTGGTGTTAATCACAATGGTGATTTAAAAAATGCATTTAAACTAATAGATATTGCTGCAAGAGCAAAAGTTAACGCTGTTAAATTTCAGATTTTTGATCCAGACAGAATTTGCTTACCAGGAACGGAGCAGGCTGAATATCAGAAAAAAAATTTTAAAGACAATGATCAAATTTCAATGCTAAAAAAAATTGCGTTAGATAAAAAGAAATTTTTTAGCTTAAAAAAGTATGCTGAAAAAAAAAAATTAGATTTTATTGTAACACCTTTTGATAAAGAGAGTTTAATTTTTTTAATTAAACAACTGAAATTAAAAATTATTAAAATTGCTTCTGGGGATATAAATAATTTTGAACTTCTAAATGAAATTATAAAATATAAAATTCAACTAATTTTATCTACTGGGGCATCAAACTTATCTGAAATAAAAAAAACCTTATCATTTTTGAAAACAAGTAAAAAAACCAAGTTTAATAGCTCTAATTTATCAATACTACACTGTACTTCTGATTACCCAGCTAAAATTGATCAACTAAACTTAAATGTATTAAAAAAGTTAAGAAAATTTAATTGTACTATAGGATACTCTGACCATAGTGATGATTACTTTACTCCTTCATTAACAGTAGCATTAGGAGCAAAGGTTATTGAAAAACATTTTACTTTAAGCAAAAAAATGAAAGGACCTGACCATAAGGCATCATTGAACCCTAAAGAGCTAATCAAAATGGTTAAATTAATAAGAGAAAGTGAAATTAAATTAGGAAGTGATGTAAAAAAAGTTACAAAATCTGAATTAAAAAATCAAAAAATTATTAGGAGATCAATTGTTGCTAAAAAAAATATAAAGATAAATGAAAAATTTTCATTTGAAAACATTACCTGCAAACGACCTGCTAATGGAATTTCTGCATCTAAGTATTTGAGTTTAATTGGAAGAAAATCAAAAAAAAATTACAAAGCTAATACTTTAATCTAATATTTTTTTGAATTTTAATAACTTGATATATGAATAAGAATCACTTTTTCCAGTCAATTCATTAGAAAAAAAATTAACAAAATTAGAATTATGTTGAAACTTTATCTTATTATTAATGATATATATTGGATGTAAAACCCTCGCAATTAAGTAATGAGACGAAAGCTCCTGATTTTTATCAATATAAAATTCTCTTAATTTTTTATTTTTGAAAAATTTATCATTTAAAGGCTTATTGTGATAAGCATGCCTTATTGGCTTGAGTTTAAAAGTCTTTCTTATTTTGTTTAAACTTTTAATAGAGGATTTAAATGTTTCAATGAACAAAAGTACTCCATTTTTTTTTACTAAACATATTAAATTTTTTAAAGCTTTTTTCTGGTCTTTGGAATTTAAAATATTGATAATCACCCTTTGACATATTATTAGATCAAATTTTTCAGAAATTTTATCAATTCTTCTTATATCTTTATGAAAAATTTTAGCTTTATTTTTTAATCTATCAGAGGCAATCTTTAGCAAAGATAAATTTTGTTCATATCCATATAAATCAAATTTTTTAAATTTTTTGCTAATAATACTCAAAGAATAACCATTACCACAACCTACATCCAAAATTTTAATTCTTTTTTTTTTTAATTTATTTAATTCACTTAAAATAAAATCAGTTTCTAAACTTCTTATTTTAATGTCTTGCATTGTTGATGAAGAAGATTTTTTGTGCAACAAAGCTACTTTATCGTAGTGATCTTTTATGATTTTATCATATTTTCTAAACATAAAATATAAAAAGGTTAATTATTTAATTTTTTTCTAATTTTTAAAAAATCTGCTTTATTGCCTAAATCAATCCAATCTTCATTTTCATATAATTGAAATAAACCTACTTTTTTTTTATTAATTTTTTCGATCAAATCTAGCATTGTAGTAAATTTTAAAGATTTTATTTTTTCAACAACGGATTTATTTATTACATAAATACCAGCATTAACAAGCTTGTTTATGTATGGTTTTTCCTCAATTCTATCAAATTTTCCTTTATTGTTTTTAATTACTCCAAAAGGTATATGAGTTTGATAATTCATGCACCCCATGGTGACATCAAAATTATTTTCTTTATGAAATGATAAAATTTTATTTAATTTTAAGTCTGTAATTACGTCTCCATTTATTACAATTATATATTTATCGTCTATTTTTGTTTTTTTGAGAAAAAAAAGCGACCCAGCTGTTCCTAGGGGGATTTTTTCCTCTAAAAAATTAACATTTAATCCAAAATTCTTGTTGATTTTAAAAAAATTTTTAATCTTTTTGCTTTTATAATTTATTGAAACATAAATATTATAAAAATTTTCCTTAATAATATTGTCAACAATATATTCTAAGATTGGTTTACCGTTTATTTTTAACAAAGGTTTGGGGATATTTTTTGTGAGGGGTAATAATCTTTTTCCCTTTCCACCAGCCATTATTACTATTGGAGATGAAAATTTTTCTTCTAAAGCAAAAAAAGCTGCAAATAATTTTTTTGATTTAATTATTGGTATGCCTTTAAGATATTTTGAGTATAGTATTTTCCTATAGTATTTTTTTTTATCTTTATCTTTAAAATTACATACAAATGGTTTTTTGTTAACAATATTTTCAATTTTGTTATTTAAATTATTTTCATTTAAAAAATGCCTTCTAATATCACCATCCGTAACAGTGCCGATAAAATTATCTTTTATATCCACAACAAATAATATAGGTGGATTAATTAGATTAAGTTTTTTTAATGCCTCAGTTATTTTTTTTTTATTATTTATTTTAAAAGAAGTGAGATCAGATTTATATATCATATCAATGTAATATTAATGCTTAATTAATTTAGACGTTTTTTTAGACTTGGTATAGACTTTCTTAATTTATTTGGTAAATTCAGGTCAATTTTTGCAAATATAGCCCCCTCTTTAAATTTATTTATCTTTAATATCTTTCCATCTGGAGAAATTATAACAGAATGACCAAATGTTTCCCATTTTTTTGTATTTTTTCCAGTTTGATTAGGTGCAAAAATATAACAAAAATTTTCTATCGCTCTAGCTTTTAGCAAATTCAACCAATGCCTTTTTCCAGTTAATTTTGTAAAAGCTGAGGGTATACTTATAAAAAAACAATTTTTTTTTGAATATTCTCTAAAAATTTCAGGAAATCTTAAATCAAAACAAATTGCCATTCCAAGTTTACCCCATGGTAAATTTGCTATTTTTAATTTTTTTCCAGGTTTAAAATATTTACTCTCATTAAAAATACTATTTTTATTTAATTTAGCATCAAATAAATTTATTTTGTCATAATATGTTTCTACTTTTCCGTTAGGATTAAATAGTATTGACCTATTCTTAAATTTTTTTTTTTCTTTAATAAAAATTGATCCTATCAAAATCCATTTATTATATTTTTTTGAAATTTTACTTATAGTTTTTAAAAAATCATCCTCTCCAAAAATATAACTATTCTTTATCAAAGTGCTTTTATCATCATAAAGAAAAGTGGTAGCCTCAGGTGTGATTATTAAGTCAGCTCTTTTTTTTATACAAATATAAATATATTTTATAATTTTTTTAATATTTTGATCCAACCTGTCAGTAGATTTTACCTGAATACATGCAATTTTCATTTTACTTTTATTAAATTTTTTCTATTAACTCCTTAATCTTGTAAATTTTGCCATCCTTTAAATTTAAAACTTCACAATCTTGAATTGTAGTAAGATTTTTTTCAGGACTATTAAATCCTAATTTATTTGTTTTACTTTTGTTTTCTCTAAATCGTGCATTTGTAAAATTTTCCAAATCACTTGTATTAATACTATCTAACGGTAGTAAATTTATAAAATCATTTTTTACAAAAAAAGCATTATTACGTAACGAATTTGAACCAATAAAATTAAATCCTTTGTCTTTCATTAAATTAATCAAAGCCCTTAAGGACATGCCCCAGCATAAGTTGGATGGATGGTACTTAGTTCTGTTAAAATTTTCTGAGTAAGGCACTGTAATTTCTAGTTCAGGACCAAAATATGGATTGTATTCTGCAACTATAATTTTGGATATATTATCGGGTAGTTGCTTAAGAATCCAATAATCTATTCCATCTATATCTATTGAAAAAATATCAATATTTTTATTAGGAAAATGTTTGTTTATTAAAACGTTTATATTTTCGCTATTAACAAATCTTTCTTCTATTGATAAG
>NZ_JBNAJP010000001.1:0-1390000 GCF_052047675.1 Candidatus Pelagibacter sp. HIMB1636 | reverse complement strand
TGATCCAGAAAGCTGCCTTCGCAATTGGTATTCTTTCTAATATCTACGAATTTCACCTCTACACTAGAAATTCTGCTTTCCTCTATCATACTCTAGCTGAAAAGTTTTAATGGCAGTTCCAGAGTTAAGCTCTGGGATTTCACCACTAACTTTTTCAACCACCTACGAACTCTTTAAGCCCAGTAATTCCGAACTACGCTAGGTCCCTTCGTATTACCGCGGCTGCTGGCACGAAGTTAGCCGGACCTTCTTATTCGGGTACAGTCATTTTCTTCCCCGACGAAAGAGCTTTACAACCCAAGGGCCTTCTTCACTCACGCGGCATCGCTGCATCAGAGTTTCCTCCATTGTGCAAGATTCCCCACTGCTGCCTCCCGTAGGAGTTTGGGCCGTGTCTCAGTCCCAATGTGGCTGATCATCCTCTCAAATCAGCTATTGATCACAGTCTTGGTAGGCCATTACCCCACCAACAAACTAATCAAGTGCAGGCTCATCCAATGGTGCATAAAGCTTTCTCCGTAAAGACTTATCCGGTATTAGCACAAGTTTCCTCGTGTTATTCCAGGCCAAAGGGTAGATACCTACATGTTACTCACCCGTCTGCCACTAAGTATTGCTACTTCGTTCGACTTGCATGTGTTAGGCGTGCCGCCAGCGTACGTTCTGAGCCATGATCAAACTCTCAAGTTTAAAAACGGCGCACACTAGCTTCCATATAAATTCTAAGAATAAAATTTATATGTAATTGAAGTGTGTACGACAAATTTATGGTAACCTTAACCGTCCACACTTCTCTTCTTAAATTTTAACTTTTAAAATAGCTAATTGAGCTAAAAAGGCTCAATAATCCTCACTAATTTATTGTGTTAACAATAATTTTATTGAGAAAGTTCAGTGCTTATAGGCTAAAAATAATGGAAATCAAGCATTTAAGAATAAATATTTAAATAAAAACATGCCATTTTAAGGGCTTTTTTTTGATTTTTAACACTGTCTAAACTAATAATTGTGTTCGCTTAAATATAAAATGTTAAAAATTCTATTAAGTAAAACAAAAAAAAACTTAGAAATTTTTGGCTTAGTTTTATTGATTCTTTTTACTGCTATCATCACTACTTATTTTAATTCAACAAAAAAAGAGAATTTAGAAACCTATAATAATTTTGTTGATAACATTTACTTTAAAAAAACACTTACACACATAGTTGAAAACCTTGAACCAAAATACAAAAAAATAAAACATAAAATAAAATCTGGTGAAACCTTTGATAAAATTTTAGAGAATTATCTAGTACAAAAAAAAGAAATATTAGAAATAAAAAAAGCTTTAAAAAAAAAAGTTAATCTTAATAAATTAAATACCAGACAAATTATTGAGTTCAGCCTAGATAAAACTAATAATCAAATAAGTGAATTTACTTTTCAAATATCAAATAAACAAAAAATATTTTTAGTTAGAAACAATTCTAGTAATACTTTTAATGATGAAATTATTTCAATTAAATTAAATAAGAAAATAGTTTACAGAGAAAATTTAATTTTACAAAGTCTATACAAAGCTGCAACAGATGAAAAAATACCAGCAAATATAATAATTGAATTTGCTAGGATATATGGATTTCAAGTAGACTTTCAAAGAGATATAAGAAAACAAGATAAGTTTCAAATAATGTATGAAGTTTTCCTCAATGATAAAAATGAAACCATTGAAACAGGAGAAATACTTTTCGCTAATTTAAAATTAAGTGGTCAAGATAATGGACTTTATTATTTTGATAAAGAAGGAAGCGAAGGTCATTATGATAAAAATGGTAAGAGTGTTAAAAAAGCTTTAATGAAAACTCCAATTAATGGAGCAAAACTTTCTTCTCCTTTTGGTATGAGAAAACATCCCATAGATGGATACAATAAAATGCATAGAGGTACCGATTTTGCTGCGCCCACAGGAACACCTATAATGGCATCTGGTGACGGTGTTGTAAAAAAAGCTGGATGGTGTGGTGGAGGTGGTAACTGTGTAAAAATAAGACATAACTCAACTTATCAAACAGTGTATGCTCACATGTCAAAGTTTGCTCGTGGTATTAAAGCAGGAGTAAGAGTAAAACAAGGTCAAACAATAGGTTACGTTGGTTCCACAGGTAAATCTACTGGACCTCATTTGCATTACGAAGTAATTGTAAATGGAAAAAAAGTTAATTCTCAAAAGTTAAAGCTTCCTTCAGGTAAAATATTAAAAGGTAAGGAAAGAAAATTATTTGAAACAAAAAAAATTAAACTAGATGTTCTTAAATCTGAAAAGATAATAGGTTTAAATTAATTAGCCTCTGCTGGTGTTTCAGCTTGAATATCTAAGTTAGAATTGTATTTAAATTTTTTTCAGAAACATCAACATTTTCTGATTGCTTATTTGTTTCTTTTTCATTTTCATCAAATTTCTCTTCTAAATTTCTCTCTTTTTTGAACCTTTCTCTTTCATTTAGTATTCTTGTAAAATGATCAGCGTGCTGAAGGTAATTTTCAGAGAGAATTTTATCACCATTTGACAAAGCCTCTCTTGCTAGATCATTGTACTTTTCAATTAATTTTGGCGCATTGTGATTGTTTCTGCCTGGAGACTTTCTTTTGAAATTATCACCATTAGAAAAATTTGAACTAAACTTCTGTCTATCACCACTTGATTTAAAATTTCTATCGTTTCTTCTGAAATTATTTCTTCTATTATTGTTGTTGCTGTTATTTCTAAATGTTACCATGATTTAAATAATTATATCTTTGTGCAAATTATACATCTATCATTATAAGCAAGATCTTTTAAAGCACTATTTATATAAAAACTCTCTTTATTTAATAATTTAATTACTTTATTTTTTTGATTAAAACCAATCTCTAAAATAAATTTACCATTTTTTTTAATCAGCTCAGATGACTTTTTAATAACTTTTCTGATTTCTGTTAAACCATCTAATCCACCATCTAGTGCTATTTTTGGTTCAAACCTAGCAACTCCTTTATCCAAATATTTTATAATATATTTTTTAATATAAGGAGGATTAGAAACAATTAAATCATATTTGCCTAAACTAAATTTGTCAACATTAGATTTATATAATTTAAGTCTAGTATGGACTCTTAAACTAGTTGCATTCATATTGGCTATTTTTAAACAATTTTTGCTTATATCTATTCCTGTTCCATAAAAATCTTTTCTCTCTTTTAATATAGACAAAAGTATACATCCAGATCCTATTCCAATATCTAAAATATTAAGTTTACTTTTATTTTTTGTTAAATTTAAAATATTTTCAACAATTAGCTCGGTATCAGGACGAGGTATTAAAGTATCTTCTGTTACAAAAAATTCTGAATTCCAAAATAACTTTTTATTTGTCAAATAAGATACTGGCTTACCTTTGGACCTTTCATTAATTAGTTTTAGAAACAAATTTAAATTTATTTCTTTTATTTTTTCTTGAGAATTAATTATTAAGTATTTTTTATCTTTATTAATTGCTTTTGACATTAAAATTTCTGAGTCCAAATAAGGATTTAAACAAAATTTATCTTTTAAAATTTTAGCACCTTGAGTTATTGCTGATTGAATATTCATTTATTTTAAATTACTTAAACTTTCTTCTTGTGCTTGCAGTGTAAGTGACTCAATCATTTCATCAAAAGCTTCACCTTCGAGAAATTCTTCTAATTTGTGCAAAGTTAAATTTATTCTGTGATCTGTAACTCTACCTTGTGGAAAATTATAAGTTCTAATTCTTTCGGATCTATCTCCAGTACCAATTTTAGTTTTTCTATCTTGTGATCTTTCTTGATCAATTCTTGATCTTTCAAGTTCATACAATCTTGCTCTTAAAATTTTCATTCCTTTAGCTTTATTCTTATGCTGTGATTTTTCATCTTGTTGAGAAACTGATAAACCAGAGGGTATATGAGTTATTCTGACAGCGCTATCTGTTGTGTTAACTGATTGTCCACCTGGGCCACCTGCTCGAAAAACATCAATTCTTAAGTCAGATTCGTTGATTTTTAAATCTACTTCTTCAGCTTCAGGTAATACAGCAACAGTAGCCGCAGATGTATGCACTCTTCCTTGCGTTTCAGTATCTGGAACTCTTTGAACTCTATGTACACCACTCTCATATTTTAATGTTGAATATATATTGGTACCTTTAATAGATGCAATTACCTCTTTTAAACCTCCAGCATCACTTCTTGAAATAGAAATGAGTTCTAATGACCACTTTTTTTTATGACTTACTTTTTCATACATTTTGAAAAGGTCTGAAGCAAATAAACTTGCCTCTAATCCACCAGTTCCAGCTCTTATTTCTATTATTGCATTTTTTTTATCCGCTTCATCTTTTGGTAGTAAAAATAATTTTAATTTTTTTTCATTGATCTCATGTTGAGATTTCAAATCAACAAGTTCTAACTCAGCCATATTTTTTAATTCTTTATCTGATGAGTTGTCCTCTAATATTTTCTCTAATTCTTTTTTTTCATTTTCGAAAGATAAATACTTTTTAGCATTTAAAATTATTTCATTAACATCCGAATATTCTTTTGACTTTTCAGCAAATACTTTATTGTCTAAACTTCCTGATGATAGATCTTTTTCTAGTGTAGAATGTTTTATAATTAATTCTTCAATAGTCTTACTTGGTATCATTGTAAATTTTCTAATTCAGAGGCCTTTTTTTCAACTTCTGCTATGACCTTATTAACTATATCATTAGTTAGTACTTTTTCGCTTTGTACCCCAGATAAATAAAGCATGTTGTTACCTTTTCCACCTCCAGTTATTCCAATATCAGTTAAAGCAGCCTCTCCAGGTCCGTTCACAACACAGCCAATTATAGATAAAGTAATTGGAGTTTTTATATGAGATAATTTTTCCTCTAAAATTTTAACTGTATCAATTACTTGAAACGCTTGCCTTGCACAAGATGGGCAAGAAATTATTTTAACTCCTCTGTTTCGTAATCCTAAAGATTTAAGGATTTCATTTCCAATCTTAACCTCTTTAACAGGATCATCTGACAAAGAAACTCTTAAGGTGTCACCTATTCCGTCTAACAGTAATGAACCTAGTCCTATTGAAGACTTAACACTTCCTGATACAAAACTTCCAGCCTCAGTTATTCCAAGATGAAGAGGATAATCAGTAGCATCCGAAAGCTGTCTATAAGCTGCAATCGATAAAAATACGTCAGAGGACTTAACACTTATCTTGAAATTAAAAAAATCTTGATCCTCTAATATTTTAATGTTTCTTTTTGCACTCTCTACTAATGCTTCAGGGCATGGCTCCTTATACTTTTCTAAAATATCTTTTTCAAGAGAACCTGCATTAACTCCTATCCGAATTGAACAATCGTTATTTTTGGCTGCACTTAAGACCTCATGGATTTTATTTTTATCACCAATATTTCCAGGATTTATTCTTAAACACTTCGCTCCATTTTCTGCAGCCTCTATGGCTCTTTTATAATGAAAATGAATATCTGCAATTACAGGTATTTGAACATTTTTTGTAATTTCTTTTAAGGCTTTTGAGGAGTCTTCATCTGGACAGGAAACTCTAACTAAGTCAGCACCCTCTTCATGAATTTTATTTATTTGTTCTATAGTAGCTGAAATATCTGTAGTCAAAGTATTAGTCATTGATTGAACTGATATTGGATTGTCGCCACCAACTTTAATACTACCAACGTTAATTACTTTAGTTTTTTTTCGATTTATATTTCTAAATGGTCTTACATTCATAAGTTTAATCTAGTTTAAATTCTTTATGAAGAGCGGCTATTGCTTTTTTTACATTTTTTGATGAAACTAATACTGAAATTTTAATTTCAGATGTTGATATAACTAAAATATTTATTTGTTTTGAAGCTAAAGCTTGAAACATCCTGTAAGTAATTCCAGGTGTAGTAATCATCCCAACTCCAATTATAGAAACTTTGGAAAGATTTTTATCAAAAGAAAGTTTTTTATAAGATATCGATTTATTTTGCATAATTAATTTCTCAGTTTTTTTCAGATCATCAGATTTAATTGTAAAAGTTAAGTCAGTATCTTTTCCATTTTGAGAAATATTTTGTACAACCATATCAACGTTAATTAAATTTCTTGATAGTGGTCTAAAAACTGAAGCAGCAACACCAGGTCTATCTTTAACTCCTACAATTGTGATCTTAGCATCATTTTTAGTTGAAGATATCCCGGTAATTATTTGATTGCTAAACGCTTTTTTAGAGCCTGTTATTAATGTGCCTGGTTTACTAACAAATGACGACTTAACTTTAATATCAATATTATTTAGCTTTGCATCTTGAACCGATGTTGGTTGCATCACTTTTGATCCTAATGATGCCATTTCCAACATTTCGTCATAAAATATTTTTTTAATTTTCTTTGCTTTTTTATGTTGTCTTGGATCAGTAGTATAAACACCATCGACATCTGTATAAATAATACATTCATCAGCTTTAATAAATTTTGCTAACATTATTGCAGTTGCATCAGAACCGCTTCTTCCTATTGTGGTAATTCTATTTTCATTATTAATTCCTTGAAAACCAGTAATAATTGGGATCCCACCTTGTTTCACATAATTATTTAATTCTTTTGTAATTATCTTATTTATTCTTGCTCCAGAGTAAGGTCCATCAGTAATTATTGGCAATTGCCAAGAAACCCATGACCTAGACTTAAAACCATCATGAGTAAGTCTTCCAGCAATTAAAGCACATGAAACTTGTTCTCCAGTGGATACAAGTGCATCATATTCAGATCTGCTGAAATTATTACTAATTTGCTTCGATTTTTTTACGAGCTCATTGGTTACTCCACTCATTGCAGATGAAATCACCAAAACTCTATTTTTTTTCTTTTTATAAGCAGCTATAATTTTGCATACTTTTTTTATCCTATCGATACTACCAACAGAAGTTCCGCCAAATTTTAGTACAACAGTTTTCATGATCAGTTGAATTAATATAATTTAATTATAAATTGATAAAGTACATCTTAATTGTTATGTCAACTAATTATATATTATGAACAGTATTAATAAAAAAGAAATAGAAAAATTTTCAAATATGGCGGCCGAATGGTGGGATCCAGAAGGAAAATTTAAACCTCTTCATAAATTTAATCCTATAAGAATAAAATATATTAAAGAAAATATAGTTAAGGAATTTCAACTTAAAAATAAAAAATATCCTCTTTCTGGAATAAATGTCCTTGATATTGGATGTGGAGGTGGATTGTTATCTGAGCCCATGTGTAGATTAGGAGCTAATGTTACAGCAATCGATGCTTCAAATAAAAATATTGCCATAGCAAACCTACATGCAAAAAAAAACAATCTTAAAATAAACTATATATGTTCATCGCCTGAAAAACTAAAAACTACAAAAAAATTTGATGTAATTTTGAACATGGAGATTGTTGAACATGTTGAGGATGTTGATTTTTTTTTAAAATCATGTGCTAACCTTTTAAAAAAAAATGGATTAATGTTTGTTGCAACTATAAATAAAACCTTAAAATCTTATATATTTGCAATTGTTGGTGCAGAATATGTTTTGAGATGGCTTCCTATTGGCACCCATGAATGGGAAAAGTTTGTTAAGCCTGAGGAATTAAAAAATATTCTAATCAAGAACAATCTAAATCTCAAAAAAATTGATGGAATGAATTTTAACATTCTAAAGGATGAATGGAATGTTTCAAAAGATTTGTCAGTAAATTATATTGCTGAATTTAAGAAAAACTAATTTTCTTTTTCATCAACCCAAGGAATTAATTGTGTATCTATGCCCTCTTCTTTGAGCTCTTTAACGTCTTTCTGAGAGGCTTTACCATATATCCCTTTTATAGGTTTCTTACTATTGTAATGAATAGATCTAGCTTCATATGCAAAATTATCCCCAACGTACTTAAAATTATCTTTTATAAACTTTTGATAATTTTTAATTGTTTTTTTAATTTTTTTATACTTCTGAGTATCAAATTTTTCTTCATTTTTAGCTTTTCTACTTATTAGCTGAGGAGCCATTAATGTTTTTTCAACTTTTTCAGAATTACAGTTGTGACAGATTAAAAGTTTTTTCTTTTTTAATTTTTCATATTCTGATGAAGTAGAGAACCAACTATCAAACTTTAATTCACAGTCGTTACACAAAAGTTTGTATTTTATCATAGTATAGAATTAGTTATCAAAATTTATATTTCAATATGTTCAACTTCTATAATCAGCATTAATCTCAATATAATTTTTTGTAAAATCCATAGTAAAAGCAGTAAAGCTTTTAGGACCAGTAAACAAATCTACGTTGATTTCTATATTTTCACCTTTCATATACTCAGCTACTAATTTTTCATCGTAGTTCTTGTGTAATTTTCCATCCTGAATTATTTGATAATTTCCAAATTTCAAACCTAATTTATTTAAATTTATTTTTGGTCCTGCTTTTCCTATTGCCATCACTATTCGTCCCCAGTTTGGATCTTCTCCCGCAATAGCTGTTTTTACCAAAGCTGAATTTGCTATTGAGAAAGCAATTGTCTTTGCATCTTGTTCACTTTTGCTTTTATTAATATTTATAGTGACAAATTTTGATGCTCCTTCTCCATCAGAAACTACTCTCTTAGCTAAATTTAACAAAACATTGTTTAATGCTTTGTCGAATTTTTTTAGTTTTATATCATTAATACTTTTAATATTTGAATTGTTTGCTTTATTTGTTGCAAAAATACTAACCATATCATTTGTGCTAGTGTCCCCATCACACGAGATAGCATTAAATGTATTTGTAATATTTTTTTTTAATAATTTACTTAAAATATCATTCGATAAGTTGGCATCTGTAAATATGTATGCCAAGGTGGTTCCCATATTTGGAAATATCATACCCGAACCTTTAGCGACACCATAAATTTTTACCTCTTTGTCTCCAATTTTACATTGTTCCATCGCAAGTTTTGGTTTTGTATCAGTGGTCATTATTCCTAAGGCTGCTTTCATCCAAAGAAATTTGTTTTGTGTATAGTTGATTTTTTTAATCAAGTTTGGAATTTGATCTATAATCTTTTCACATGGAAAGGTTTCACCTATTGTACCTGTGCATCCAAAAATAATTTCCTTTGAAGTAATTTTCTTTGGATAATCTTCATCTTCAACTTGTTTTTTTGTTAATTGCTCAGAGGTTAAATCAGCAATTTTTGCTAAACTTTCGTAACCTTGTTTACCTGTGAAAGCATTTGCATTTCTAGTATTTACAATAAGAGAATAAATTTTTTTTGATTTTTGATTTATATTCCATTTAATATTTTCTGAGATAACTTTTGACTGTGTATAGACAGAGGCATGATTTGCACCATCTCTAAAGTAAAACATTACCAAATCATCTCTTTTAGTTTTATATAAATCTGCACTTAGAGCTGAAATAGATAAGCCATCTATATGATCAAGGTCTTGGAAATCCATCATTCTGGTATTTTTTGATTTCGAGGTTAAAAAATTTGTTAAATTAATACCCATGATATTTAAAATAATTGTTTAATACATATATTAAACAATATATTTAAAGAATAAATCAAATAGTCATGTTTAACCCGCTTAACATAATTACAAAATTTATCAAATCTAGTAATCAAAAAGAACTAGATAGAATTGGAAAAATTGTAGAAAAAATAAATTCACAAGAGGAACAATTCATAAAATTAAGTGATACAGACTTTCCAAAAAAAACAGTTGAATTTAAAAATCAATTAAAAAATGGAAAAAGTTTAGACGAAATTCTACCTGAGGCATTTGCATTGGTAAGGGAAGCTGCAAAAAGAACAAGACAAGAAAGACATTTTGATGTTCAACTTATCGGGGGTGTAGTTCTCCACGAAGGTAAAATTGCTGAAATGAGAACGGGTGAAGGAAAAACACTCACTATTGCTTTAGCAGCTTATTTAAATGCGCTTTCTGAAAATGGAGTTCATATAGTAACAGTTAACGATTATTTAGCAAAAAGAGACTCTATGGAAATGGGTCTAATATATAATTTTCTAGGTCTAACTTCTGGATTTATAAATAATGACCAAGATGATCTGGAAAGAAAGAAAAACTATGATTGTGATATTACTTATGCAACTAACAGTGAATTAGGATTTGATTATCTAAGAGACAACATGAAGTTTTCTCAAAAAGAGATGGTTCAAAGATCTCATGCATTTTCAATTGTAGATGAAATAGATTCTTGTTTAATTGATGAAGCAAGAACTCCACTTGTAATTTCTGGAGCTGCAGAAGATAAAACTGCTCAATACTTAGCAATAGATAAACTTGTTAAAATTTTAAATAATAAAGATTTTGAAATAGATGAGAAAGAAAAAAGTATACTTTTAACAAACGAGGGTATTAATAATGTTGAAAAACTTTTTTCTAATGCTGGTATATTAAAAAATGATAATTTTTATGATCCAGAAAATCTTCATTTAGTTCACCATGTAAATCAAGCACTCCGTGCAAATCACTTATTTGAAAAAGGAAAAGATTACATAGTTAAAGACGGAGTTCTTAAAATTATAGATGAATTAACTGGTAGAATTCTAGAAGGAAGAAGATTTGGAGATGGACTTCATCAGGCTCTTGAAGCTAAAGAAAAAATTCAGATACAAGCTGAAAATCAAACTTTAGCATCTATTACTTATCAAAATTATTTTAAACTATATAAAAAAATATCAGGTTGCACTGGTACTGCAGTCACAGAGTCTGAAGAATTTTTTGAAATATATAATCTTTCAGTAGTTGTAATACCAACAAATAAAGAAATGATCCGAAAGGACTATAATGATTTGATCTTTAGAACTGAAAAAGAAAAAAATGATGCAATAATTAATAAGATCATTGAAAAACATGAAATTGGTCAACCAATTTTGGTTTTCACATCTAGTATCAACAAATCTGAAGTTTATTCTAAATTATTAAATGAAAAAAATATTAAACACGTAGTTTTAAATGCAAAGAACCATGAAAATGAAGCTGAAATTATTGCAAATGCTGGAAAAGAAAAATCTTTGATAATTACAACCAGTATTTCTGGCAGAGGTGTTGACATCCAGCTCGGTGGAAAAAAAGGATCAATTCCTGATGATCAGTTAAAAATAGATAAAGAAAAAATTAAATCTCTAGGTGGCTTATTCGTAATTGGTACGGAAAGAATGGAATCTAGAAGAGTGGATAATCAGGCAAGAGGAAGAGCTGGACGACAAGGAGATGAGGGTAGTTCTGTATTTTATGTAAGTTTAGAAGATGATTTAATGAGAATTTTTGGCTCAGAATCTATGAATAATATGCTTGAAAAACTCGGTTTAAAAGATGGTGAAAGTATTGATCACCCTTGGATCAACAAAGCATTAGAAAGAGCTCAGCAGAAAGTTGAAGCCAGAAATTTTGATATCAGAAAAACACTTATCAAATTTGACAATGTTTTAAATGACCAAAGACATGTTGTGTTTTCTCAAAGAAAAAATGCAATGAATAGTGAAAATATTTTTGATTATTCCGACGAATTTTTAAAAGAAATATCAGAAGACTTGATAAAATTAAAAATTCAAAACCTATCTAATCCAAAAAGTAATGAATTCAATAATAAAGTTAGGCAAATTGTTGGGAAAAGTTTTAATGATACTGAACTTGAAAGTTTGATTTCAGCAAAAGATAATGAACTGAAAGAGCAAATATCCTCAAAATTTAATGAGACACGTAATGAAAGAATTAAAGTTCTAAACGAGCAGCATGCAAAAGAAATTGAAAAAAGAATATTTTTGCAAACAATAGATTTGAATTGGAAATCACATATACAATATTTAGAACAACTTAGACAAGTGATTGGATTAAGATCTTACGGTCAAAGAGATCCTTTAATTGAATATAAAAAAGAAGCTTTTGATTTATTTTCAAATTTATTAGAAAAACTAAAATTAGACTACGTTACAATTTTAATGAATTTAAAAGTTATAACAGAAGAAAGATCTTCCAATGAGGAAAGAGTAAATCCAAAAACACAAGCCAAAAAAATGGGAAGAAATGAACCTTGCTTCTGTGGATCGGGCAAGAAGTTTAAACATTGCCATGGAGCTTTGTAATTCTTAAAAAAGAAAAAATAAAGAAGCTAAAAATAATAACCCTCCACCAATACCAAATAATAATTTTTTTGATTTGAAAATGTTATCAAAATTATTTTTCTTAATGGTCAAATTACTTAAATCTTCTACATTGCTCATAAAACCATCATTTCTTCCAATTTTTAAAAATTTATTTTTTCTTTCATTCATTATATCTTCTGACGTCATTTCTTTGTATTGATCTAAATTCGTAGAAATAGATTTTCTAACGTTATCAAGCATTAGGTCTCTATCCCTGTGAGCACCACCTAAAGGTTCTGGGATTATTTCATCAATAACTTTTAATTTTAATAAATCTTTTGCGGAAAGCTTCATTGCTTTTGCTGCATCAAGCATTTTTTTTGGATCTCTCCATAATATAGTTGCACAGCCTTCAGGAGATATAACTGAATAAATAGCATTTTCTAGCATGATAACTTTGTTAGACGATGCTAATGCAATCGCACCACCTGATCCACCTTCACCTATAATTATTGCAATAGTTGGAACCTTAAGTTCCATACAGCATTCAATTGATTTTGCTATTGCCTCAGCTTGACCTCTTTCCTCTGCACCAACACCAGGATAAGCGCCTGGCGTGTCTATAAAAGAGATAATTGGAATTTTAAATTTATTTGCTAAATTCATTAAACGAATAGTTTTTCTATAACCCTCAGGTCGCATCATCCCAAAATTTCTTTGAATTCTGCTATCTAAATCTTCACCCTTTTCTTGACCGATAACTAAAACTGACTGACCATTAAATTTTGCAAAACCAGTAAGTACAGATTTATCTTCACCATAATAACGATCTCCAGATAGAGGAATAAAATCTTCGAATAAATTATCTATGAAAAATTTAGACTTTGGTCTGTCTTCATGTCTCGCAACCATGGTGGTTTGCCATGGATCTAGGTTTGAATATATATCATTTAATTTTTGATCTAACTCAACTTGTGTTTTTGAAATTTTTTGGGTATCCACTTCTGATAATCCCTCTTGATTGTATGGATCTTTTAATTTTTCCAATTCTGTCTCTAAATCTTTAATCTCAGTTTCAAAATTAAGATAATTTTTCATAATAAGGTTATAGCGGATGGTTAATTCATAAAAAAGGCAATAAAATGATATTTAATTTAAAGTGTAATTGTTATTAATTGACTCTTTTCTAGAAGAGGATACATATTTTATTGTCGGGAGAGACTATTATATTTAGCACCGAAGGAGCAACCACCCCGGAAACTCTCAGGTAAAAAGGACCGATAGTTGCATAACACTCTGGAAAGAGAATTAATTCCGCCGAAGGAGCAAAACTCTCAGGCAAAAATACAGATGGGGTAATTTAGGTGATATGCAAGAAAAATATATAAATATTAAAACTTTAAAAGTATCTGAAAAACTTTCTCAATTTATTAGCGACGAGCTATTAAAAGAAACAAATCTATCTGTTGATAATTTTTGGTCAGGGTTCGAGAAAACAGTCAATGAATTAGCACCTAAAAATAAAGAATTAATTAAATTTAGAGAAGACTTACAGAAACAGATAGACAATTGGCACATAAAAAATAAGGGAAATGAATTTAATTTGTCAGAATATAAAAAATTTTTAACAGAAATTGGTTATTTGAGAGAAGAAGGTGATGATTTTGAAATATCAACTCAAAATGTTGATGAGGAAATAACAAGTATTGCTGGGCCTCAACTTGTTGTACCAGTCATGAATGCGAGATACGCATTAAATGCAGCTAATGCTAGATGGATGAGCTTATACGATAGTCTGTATGGAACAGATGTAATTGAACAATCAGAAGATAGCGTATCTGAAAGATATGATCCGTTAAGAGGTGAGATGGTAATAAAATATGGAAGAGATTTTTTAGATAAATATTTTCCATTAGCAGGATTGAGTTGGCAAAAAATTACAAGTTTTGCCGTTAAGTATGGAAAATTTAAAGCTTTAAAAGGTGCTGATATATATGATTTGGTAGATGAGAATAAGTTTATTGGTCATAGGGGTGAAGCTGACAACCCGTCTGCTATAATTTTAAAAAATAACAATTTACATATAGAAATTTTAAAAGATTCAAGAGCTTTTGCGGCTCAACAAGATCATGCTGGTATTAGTGACATAATTTTAGAATCTGCGGTGTCAACTATATGCGATAACGAAGATAGTGTAGCTGCTGTAGATGCAGAAGATAAAATTGTTTGTTACAGAAATTGGCTAGGTCTAATGAAAGGTGATCTAAAATCAAAATTTGAAAAAGAAGGAAAATTATTTGAAAGAAAACTTAATCCTAATAGAAGCTATATTTCAAAAGATGGAAAAGGTTTAAAGCTTCATGGAAGAAGTTTACTGCTAGTTAGAAATGTTGGTCACTTAATGACTAATCCATCAATAATTTTAAAAGATGGTAGTGAAGTTCCAGAAGGAATAATGGATGCATTCATTACTACAGCTGCTGCCCTTCATGATATTAAAAAAAAAACCAATTCAAGAACTGGTTCTATTTATATTGTGAAACCAAAAATGCATGGACCAGATGAAACTGCATTTACTGATTTGCTTTTCTCAAAAGTTGAGGAAGTTTTAGGTTTGCCAAAATACACCTGCAAGATTGGAATAATGGATGAAGAAAGAAGAACTTCAGCTAATTTAAAAGAGTGCATTAGATCATTAAAAAATAGAGTTTTCTTTATAAACACAGGTTTTCTAGACAGAACTGGTGATGAAATGCACACCTCTATGGAAGCTGGTCCGATGATTAAAAAAGGTGACATGAAAACTTCAAAATGGATTACAGCCTATGAAAACAATAATGTTGATATTGGTTTAAAGTGTGGATTTTCTGGAAAAGCTCAAATTGGAAAAGGTATGTGGGCAATGCCAGATAAAATGAAAGATATGATGGAGCAAAAAACTGGACATTTAAAAGCAGGTGCAAATTGTGCATGGGTTCCATCTCCAACTGCTGCAGCTTTGCATGCGCTACATTATCACGAAATAAATATTTTTGATGAACAACAAAAAATAAAAAATAGAGAACAGGCAAAGCTTGATGATCTTTTAACAATACCTACTGCTGATAGACCAAATTGGTCTGTAGATGAAATTAATAAAGAAATTTCTAACTCAGCTCAAACTCTATTAGGTTATGTTGTGAGATGGATTGATCAAGGAGTTGGATGCTCCAAAGTACCAGATATAAATAACGTAGGTTTGATGGAAGATAGAGCCACACTTAGAATTTCATCTCAACATATTGCAAATTGGATACATCATGGAATTACAACAAAAATTCAAGTTGTAGAAATTCTTAAAGACATGGCTAAAATTGTAGATGATCAAAATAAAAATGACTCTAATTATGTAAGAATGAGTAATAACTTTGAAAATTCAATTGCATTTCAAACTGCTTGTGATTTGGTGTTTAAAGGAAAAGAACAACCATCTGGTTATACTGAACCTTTACTGCATTTAAATAGACTTACTAAAAAGTCTAATCTGAATTAGAAACTAAATTAGACCGATTTTTAAAAGCAGAAAATAAAGTCCCATCATCTAAACTTTCAATTTCACCACCTACAGGTAACCCTTGTGCAAGTTTAGTAATTTTTACATTAGAATTCTTTAGGCTATCTTGAATGTAGTAAGCAGTAGTTTGACCTTCAACAGTTGCACTTGTGGCTAATATAACTTCTTCAATTTTATCTCGATTAACTCTCTCAACCAGGGAATTTACAAGTAAATCTTCTTTTCTTTGACCTACTGATGAAATGGTGCCTCCCAGAATATGAAAATACCCTTGATAAATATTTGAATTTTCAATCGACCATTGATCAGCAATGTCTTCTACAACACAAATTTTAGAATATTTATTTTTTGTATTTTCACAATTTATACATCCAGTTGAAATTGATTTAAGTGAACCACAAGAATTACATCTAGTTACATTTTTATAAACTTGAGCCAAAGTATTTGCCATTGGTTTTACTAATTCATCGCGGTTATTAATTAGTTTTAAAACAATCCTTTTAGCAGATTTTGGTCCTAAACCTGGAAGCTTTGAAATTAATTTAATTAATTCCTCAATCTCGTTAATATTTTGCATCTACTATAGTGGCCACTTAAAACCAGGTATTCCAAATCCACCTGTAGCTTTTGATATCTCTTCTGATGTTTTCGACTTTAATTGTGATTTGGCATTATTATGCGCAGCTACAATTAAATCTTCTATTATTGATTTGTCTTCTTTCATTATTTCATCTGATAGTTTAATTGATTGCATTTCACCTTCTCCATCCAAGACGATTTTTGCTGAATTTGAGCCAGAAACACCCTCTACTCTAATCTCCTTAATTTTTTGCTGACTCTCTTTCATTTTTGCTTCAAGTTCTTTTGCTTTGTCTAATATTTTATTAAAATCAGTCATTATTTTTATCCTCCTTAATTATCGATTTAACATCTACCAGTTCTGCATCAGGAAAATTTTCCATAAAGTTTTTATAAATTTCAGTTTGTTTAGCTTTTTCAATTAATATTTTTTTTTCATTTTGTTTCTTTTCTCTAATTGAGAGATCTCCTTTTGATTTACTAAGTGTGATAATCCATCTTTCTTTTGTCCATTCAAAAAGCTTTGTGGAAAGATCTTTTACAAAATCTTTATCAAGGCTGTCATTAAATGAAATTTCAATCCTATTTTTTTCAAATTTAACCAAATTTATATTTTTCTCTAATTCAAATTTAAGTTTTAATTCTCTTTTACTTGTGCAAATAGCAATTAATTCGTCAAAAGAATTAATTTGAGTTTTGACTTCTGCTTTAACTTCAGTTTGTATTTCAGGATTCTTTTTTTCTTCTTGAGAGATATTTTTTATTTGATCAATAATTTTAGTCTCTGTTTTTATTTCAATTTTGCTTGTTGAATTTTCTTCTTTAGGTTTTGTATCTATTTGTTTAATTTGTTTTACAGAACATAAGTGCATTAATCTAATTAAAAACATCTCAATTGATAGATGTTGATTTGATACAATATCTAATTCCTCTAATGACTTGATAGAAAATTGCCAAAATAAAATTAATACATCTGGTTGGATTTGATTAGAAATGTTTTTTATTTTATTAAATTCTTCATCATTAAGAGAAAAATTTGTGCTTTCTAAAGTTAGAGAATTTATATTTTTAAAGTAGTATAACAGCTCTAAAAAATCATTTAAAAATATTTTTGGTTCAACTCCTTGATCATATATTTTTCTGTAAATTTTTATTACCTTTTCTTCTTCTCCTCTCAATATTAATTCAAATAAATCAATTAATTGTGATTTATCAAAATAACCGAAAATCTTCTGAGCAGAATTTAAATCTAGTTCTTTATCATTATCTAAACTCAATAACGCTCTATCTAATAGAGATAATGCATCTCTTACTGAGCCTTCAGATATTTTTACAATTAATTTTAGAGCGTCATCAGTAACTTTTCCATTTTCTTTATCTTTAATTTTTTTAATAAAATCTAACAATTCAGAAGATTTAATTCTTGAAAGATCAAAACGCTGACACCTTGAAACGACTGTTATAGGAATCTTTTTTATTTCTGTTGTGGCAAATATAAATTTTAAATATGAAGGTGGTTCTTCCAATGTTTTTAGTAAAGCATTAAAAGCTTGTTTACTTAACATATGAACTTCATCGATTATAAAAATTTTGTACTTTGCTGAAGTAGGTCCGTATCTGGAAAACTCAATTAGATCTCTAACATCATCAATTCCTGTCTTGCTGGCCGCATCCATTTCAAGTACATCAATGTGACTTGAGTTTGCAATCGACTGACAATTTTCACACAAATTATCAATGCACATTTTTTCAATACTATTTGAGCAATTCAAGGCTTTTGCTACAATTCTTGCAGTTGTAGTTTTTCCAATCCCTCTAATTCCAGTAAATAAATATGCATTAGGTACTTTGTCAGCTTTTATTGAGTTTATAATTGTTTCTGCAACAACTTCTTGACCAATAAGATCATCAAATATTTGAGGTCTATATTTAAGAGCCAATACTTTTGAATTGTTATTCATAAATTTTTTAAGGAGACTAGAACCTGAATAACTGTCTCTACGACTGCTTCCGTTAAGATCTGGTCGGGTTCAAGCAGCATCCACCTCTAGCCTCCAATTCTATTATAGCAGTTAAAATTTCTAATCTACAAGAAAAGATTATTGTTTTTTTTGTCTCAAACTATCGGCTTCAAAAACACCTAGGACGTGAAAATCCTCACAATGTAAGCCTAGCTCTTCAAGTGATTTTTGAACTTTTGAATCTTCAATATGTCCATCTAAATCACATAAGAAAAAATAAGAGTCGAAAGAATTTTTTTCAGGGTAACTTTGAAGCTTAGTTAGATTTACTCCATTGATAGCAAATCCTCCAAGCGATTGATAAAGAGCTGCAGGTTTACTTTTAAGTTTAAATAAAAATGAAGTTATATATTTTTTATTTCCAAACTCAGGTTGAGATATATTTTTTCCCATAACAAGAAAGCGTGTTAAATTTCCACTCTCGTTTTCTATATTTTTTTTAATTACATCAAGATTATAAATTTCAGCACTTAGAGATGATGCTATTGCTGCCTGTTTTTTGTCTTTTGTTTTAGAAATCATTTCGGCTGATCCAGCTGTATCTGCTCTTATATGTTCAGCAATATTATTTTCTTTTATGAAATTTGAACATTGGGACAAACCCTGTGCATGAGAATAAACTTCTTTTATATCAGACAGTTTAGCTCCCTGTTGACCTAATAAATTATGTTCGATTTTTTGAAAGTGCTCTCGGTAAATATTCAACCTATGCTTAAAGATTAAATATTCAATTCCTATATTTCCTGTAATTCTATTAGACTCTGGAATTATTATTCTACAATCAGGTTCTTCTGAAGCTTTATTAAAACAATCATCAAAAGTTTTACAAGGTAAAATTTCAGCATCAGGGTCGATTGATAATGCTGCTAAATGAGAATAAGCTCCAAATGTTCCTTGAAAATATATTTTACCCATCAGGACTTATATTCCATTATTTTTTTTAAGGCCAGATAATCTTCCTCTGTATCAACTCCTATAGGGGCTTTGCTTGCTAGAGCAACATTTATTTTGATATTATTGTCTAGAGCTCGAAGTTGTTCTAATTTATTTTCAATTTCATTTTTTGATTGTGGTAATTCAACAAAGTTTTTAAGAATTTCAGATGAATAACAGTAAATTCCAATATGGTGATAAGTATTTGAGGCATCTTCAGATTTCCTTAAAAATATTTTTGCTTTAGAAAACGGGTCATCTTCTAAATTATTTTCAGTAATAACTTTAACTATATTCTCATTTGCTAAATCTGATTTATTCTCAATTTTTGCAGCAAGGGTTCCTATTTTTGCTTTGTGATCTATCATCATTTGGTTTAGGTTTACGATATCCTCTATATTTATTGCTGGCTCGTCACCCTGTAGGTTCATTATAAAATCAATATTATCTAAGTTGAGTTTTTGATAAGCTTCATATATTCGGTCTGTACCAGTTTTATGTTGATCACTTGTTAAAATAGCATTTCCTCCATTATTTTTAACATCATTGACAATCTCTTGATCCTCTGCAGCAACAATTACCTCTCCAATATTTGCTTCTTTTGCCTTATTAAATACATGTGAAATAATTGAAATATCATTGATTTTTAATAATGGTTTTCCTGGAAACCTAGTTGCGGATAATCTAGAGGGTATAATTATAAGAGTTTTCATTAATCACTAATTAAAATAGAGGCAAATTTGTACATTAAATTTTAGTCAAATTTTAATTTATCATGTTATACGTTCAAAATTAAATTTATAAAAATGGATTCTTTTGAAATTAACAAAATTGTAGCTGCAGTTCTAATGGTAGCACTTCTTGTTATTGGTATAGGAAAATTATCTGATGTAATTTTTCATGTAGAAAAACCAGAAACTCCAGGTTACACGGTGGAAGTTGAACAAGTATCTACTGCATCATCTTCTACAAAAACTACTGCAGAAGAAAAAGTCGACATCGCAGCATTAATGGCTATGGGAGATATAGCAAGTGGAGAAAAAATATTTAAAAAGTGTGCAGCCTGTCATTCAATAATTAAGGGTGGGAAAAATGCTATAGGTCCAGCTTTATATAATGTCGTTGGAAGAAAAGCTGGAGCAGTTGAAGATTATAAATATTCAAAAGCATTAGCTGCTTATGAAAAAGAATGGACATTTGAAGAGCTAAATGGATTTCTAAAAAAACCTGCAAAATATATTAAAGGTACAAAAATGGCTTATGCAGGCTTAAGAAAAGAAGCAGATAGAGCTTCGGTAATCAAGTATCTAAATGAAAATTCAGATAGCCCAGTTCCACTACCTTAATTTTCCAAAACAATACAACAAAATACTTTTTTGAACGTGAACTCTATTAAGAGCTTGTACCCATACATGAGATTTTTTTCCTAAGAAAATATCTTCAGAAACTTCATTCCCTCTAGGCAGACAATGTAAAAAAATACATTTTTTATTTGCAAAACTCATTAATTTTTTATCAATTTTAAATTTTTTAAATGCTTGAATTTTTTTCTTTTTGTTTACTTTGTCATTTAACGAAATAACTTTATCAGAAAAAATTACATCAGCTCCACTAGCAGCTTTTTTTGTATCATTATAAATATAAATTTTTCTCTTATTTTTTTTAACCCAATTTCTCACTTCTTTTCCTGGTTCAAACTTTTTTGGACAACCAATACTTAATTTAAAAGAAAATTTAACTGAGGCAGCGATTAAACTATCAAGCACATTATTTGAATCTCCAATCCAGCAAATATTTAATTTAGAAATAGGTTTTTTTGTAATCTCTTCAACTGTAAAAACATCTGAAAGTACTTGAGTTGGATGAGAGGACGGGCTCAAACCATTAATGACCGGAATAGATAAATATTTTTTAAAATCCTCAATTTTTTTATCACTATCTGTTCTCAACATAAATCCATCACCATAAGTTGATAGAACCTTCGCTGTATCTGATATACTTTCACCACCTTGTCCTAAATGAAGTTCATTAGATCTAAGTGTTACAGTGCCTCCTCCAAGCTGTTTTATTGCTAAATAAAAGCTCATTCTTGTTCTCAGGCTTGGTTTTTCAAACATTTGGATCAAAATTTTACCTTTTAATGGAGCATCTTTGTCCGTCTCTAATGTATTAAGTTTTTTTCGAGAGCTTTTTCTTTTTTTTGCATCAGTAATTATTTTTCTTAAATCTTTACTGGGAATATCTTTTAAGTTTATAAAATGTTTCATTATAATTTAAATTGACTACAAACTTTATTTATAATTTTTAAAGCTTCATCAATCTCACTTTTTTTAACATTAAGAGGTGGTAAAATTCTGACAACATTTTCTGCAGCACGAATAGTTAATAATTTATTTTCCATTAATTTTTTAATAAAATTTGTCTGATCTTGATGTAACTGTATACCAATTAGAAAACCTCTTCCTCTTATTTGTTTAATAATACTAGGATATTTTTCTTTAATTTTATTAAGGTTTAATAAAAAATATTTAGATAATTTTTTTACATTATTTAAAAACTTTTTATTTGAAACTATATCCATTACTTTATTTCCAACAGACATAGCAAGTGGATTGCCTCCAAATGTTGAGCCATGGGTGCCGGGAGTCATCCCTACGGCTACTTTTTTATTCATAAGAACAGCTCCTATTGGAAACCCACCTCCAATTCCTTTGGCTATTGGAACTATATCTGGTTTTACTTTAGATTTTTCAAATGCAAAGAAATCTCCTGCTCTGCCTATTCCACATTGAACTTCATCCAGAATTAGAAGAATTTTTTTCTTATCACACAATTTTCTAAGCTCTTTTAAACAGAAATCTGGAATAACTTTAATTCCTCCCTCTCCCATTATCGTTTCAACCATTATAGCTGCAGTATCTTTTGTGATTTTCTTTTCTAATGCTTTGTGGTCTCCAAAAATAAAGTGATCAAATCCTTTTACTTTAGGGCCAAATCCTTCTGTCATTTTTTTAGAACCACTTGCATAAATTGCAGCTAATGTTCTTCCATGAAATGAATTTTTAATGCAAAGAATTCTATTTTTATTTGGTTTACCTATTGAAAAAAAATATCTTCTAGCAACTTTAATGGCTGCCTCAGTAGCTTCTGCTCCACTATTTTGAAACATCACATAATCAGCGAATGTTTTTTTACATAGTTTTTTTGCTAGATTTTCTCCTTCAGGAATTTGAAAAGCATTTGATACATGCCAAAGCTTTTTTGATTGGTTGTTTATAGTTTTGATTAAACTTGGATGAGCATGACCTAAAGAATTAACGGCAATACCCATAACAAAATCAAGATATTTTTTTCCATCAGTGGAGTAAAGATAACTTCCCTTACCATACTTAAATGAAATTTTTTTTCTGTTATAATTTTTTGCTAAATTGCTCATAAATTAAATTTGTTTTTATAAATTTTATTTCATAGATACAAGTTATGATTGAAAAACTAATTTTATTTGAGCTAAGCTTTTATTGTTGATAACTCTAATTTTTTCATTGTTTAAATTAAATTAATAACAGTATATTGTCATTTTAAAATTAATTAACACAACATATAGATATGAGCTGGACAGAAGAAAAGGTTTCAAAGTTAAAAGAATTATGGGGCAAAGGTAATACTGCTAGCCAAATAGCTGAAATTATTGGAGGTATAAGTCGTAACGCTGTGATTGGTAAAGCTCATAGATTAAATCTTTCAGCAAAAATCAAAACTAGAACTGCTACTTCAAATAAAAATTTCGAAAATTCAATTGAGCAGAATAACGTTCAATCAAAAAGAGGCCGTAAGAGTAAATTTAAGTCATTAATTATTGAAAAAGATTTTGAACCAGAAAATCCTAAACAATTAGAAGAGCTAGATGAGAATTCGTGTAAGTGGCCAATAGGTCACCCAGATGAAAAAGAATTTTATTTTTGTGGTAGATCTTCTTTAAAAGATTTTTCTTATTGTAAACTTCATTTACTTTATGCATATCAGCCAAAAGGTAAAAAAGAAGAAGTTACAGAAAAAGAGGAAGTTCCAGAATTTATTGAAAAGAAAATTCAATCTGCTTAAAATCTTAACTCGTTTTAATATCTATATTATCTGAATTATATTTTTCTGTGGAAAATTGACCACCTTCTCTCCACATATAGCAATATTTTTTAACCTCTTCATCAAAGTATCTCAAACTTGGTATACCTATATCTGAATTTGATTTATATTTTCCAGATAAAATATTATCATATTTTAAAAGTTTTAATTGATCTCTAGTCAAAAGTGGTTTTGGCATTATTTCAAAAAATCTCGCTGACATTTGTGCTACAGGTAAAGGCATCGGTATTAACAATCTTTTCTTTCCAATTAAATTTAATAATTTTTCTATTATTTCTTTAAATGATATTATTTCCGGACCAACACATTCAATTATTTTGGAATTTACATTATTAGAAATAACATTAAAAATAACATCTGTCAGGTCAGAGCAATGAATTGGTGCAAACTTTGTTTTACCTTCATAATACAGCGGAAATATTGGTAATCTATTTAACAGAGTCATAAAATTTGTTGTAAAATTATCATCTACTGAATAAACAATAGAAGGTCTTATAATTGTGGCCATGGGAAAATTTTTTAGAATTCTTTCCTCTCCATCCAATTTACTTTTAGCGTAATCAGAGTCAGTGGCCTCGTTTATTCCAAGTGCTGATAGATGAATAAAATGTTTAAGTTTGTATTCTTTTGAAAGTTTAGACAACAAAGAAGGAAAGATAGTGTGAATATTTTTAAATGTATTTCCTTTCTTTGACTCAAACAGAATACCAATTAAATTTATACATAAGTCTGCTTTTTCAAAAAGCTTTCTAAGTTTTTGTTCTTCAAAAATATTTGACTCAACAACATCTATATAACCTGCATTTGCTTGGGTTTTAATAATGTAACTTTTTTGATGAATGTTTCTTGTTACAACAGTTACCTGGTAATTATTCTTAGTAAGCTTCCTGATTAAATTTCGACCAATTTGACCACTTCCACCAAAAATTAGACAATTTTTTGCTTTCATATATATATGTTTAAAAATGAGTAATAATATTCAACTTCACAAAAATGATCTACCAGATGATTTAAACTTAGGCAATATAATTGCTGTGGATGGTGAGTTTATGGGTCTAAATGTCAGACGCGATCCATTGTGCTTAATACAAGTATCTTCAGGTAACTCAGATGCTCATATAGTACAATTTGATAGAGCAAATTATCAAGCACCTAATTTAATAAAACTATTGAACAATCAAAATATAACAAAAATATTTCATTATGGACGGGCAGATATGGCTCATATTAAATTTTACTTAAAAACAGAAACTAATAATATTTTAGATACAAAAATTGCTTCAAAACTTGCAAGATCTTACTCTGATAATCATTCTTTAAAAACTTTAATTAAAGAATTTATAAATATAGATATTAGTAAACAATTTCAAACTTCAGATTTTGGAGGTGAATTAACACAAGCTCAACTTAAATATTGCGCAAACGATGTAATATACCTACATCGAATACATGATGAACTGAAAAAAATATTGGAAAGAGAAAATAGAATAAAGCTTTATGAAGATAGTTTAAAGTTTTTAAAGACACGAGTTGAACTTGATTTAGCATCGTTTAAGGATGATATCTGGTCACATTAATGAAAAAAAAGTTTGTTCAACTAGCGAAAAATGTAATAGACCTTGAGATTAGAGCTCTTCAAAATCTTAAAAAAAAAATAAATAATTCTTTTGATGAGGCTGTTATAAAAATTGCTAATTGTAATTCAAAAGTTATTCTGTGTGGTGTTGGCAAGAGTGGTCTTATAGCATCTAAAATTTCTGCTACACTTGCTTCTGTTGGAACACCCTCCTTTAGCATTTTGGCAAGCGAAGCATCTCATGGTGACCTTGGAATGATATCAAAAAAAGATGTTTTGATCCTGATAAGTAATTCAGGTGAAACAGCCGAGCTTAAAAGTATAATTAAATATGCAAAAAGAAATAAAATTATATTAATCGGTATAGTCTCAAAAAAAGAGTCTACCCTATATAAAGCTTCAGATATAAAACTACTAATGCCTGTAGTAAATGAAGCTGAAGGAATAGTGCCAACTGCAAGCACAACATCACAATTAGCTTTGGGTGATGCACTCGCTATAGCAGCAATGAAATATAAAAAATTTGGAAAGATGGATTTTAAAAAACTTCATCCAGCTGGAAGCTTGGGAGCACAATTGAGAACAGTTGAGGATATAATGTTAAAAGGAGATCAACTGCCCTTTGTAAATGAAAATTTAAAAATGAAGGACGCACTTAATGTACTAAGTAATAAAAAATTAGGAATTCTTATTGTGAGAAATAATAAAAAAAAAACTATTGGAATTATTACAGATGGTCAAGTAAGGAGAGTTAATCAAAAAAATTCAAATTTACATTCTCTTAAAGCAAAAGATATAATGACAAGAGAACCCGTTACAATTGATAAGAATGAGTTAGCAGCAAAAGCACTATCTATAATGAATAATAAAAAAATAACTTCTTTGCTGGTAAGTAACAGACAAAAAAAAGATAGTACTGTAGGTGTTGTTCACGTTCACACAATTCTTCAATCAAATATCTTATAGATGCACCTTAATAAAAATGTAAAAGTTATATTTGCATTATTTATAATATTTTTAATAATATTTTTTATTTATTCAAAAAATAAAATTCAAAAAAACAAAAATGTTACTGAAACAGCAGAAGAGGAAATTACCTATAATTCAAACATTATTGAAGATATTGAATATAAATCAAAAGATAATGATGGAAATGAATATAGCATTTTTGCTTCAATGGGTGAAATAGATGTTGCAAATCCTAACATTTTATTTTTGACTAAAGTAAGTGCTCTAATAAAACTTACAAACTCAGAAGAAGTTACAATAAACTCTGACTTTGGAAAATATAACTCAGAAAATTTTGATACAATTTTTTCTAAAAATGTAAAAATTAATTATCTTAAAAATAAAATTACTGGAGATTACTTAGATTTTTCTTTACAAAATAATGTTATGATTATTTCAAAAAATATTACTTTTACAAATGAAGAAAATGTTTTAAATGCTGATGTGATAGAGTTAGATATTAAAACTAAAAATACTAAAATATTTATGCATGAAGAAGACAAGAAGGTAAATATTAAAAGTAAAGATTAAATGGCAATAATAAAAAAATTCAGAATAAAATCTTTCAAAAATATAAATTCAATAATTGAATTTAAAGACATTTCTTTTTCTTATGGAAATAGATTAATATTAGATAACTTAAGTTTTAATATAAATGAAGGGCAGATCTTTGGGATGCTTGGACCTAATGGTGTAGGTAAGTCAACAATTTTTAATTTAATAACAGGTCTTGTAAATCCAGATAGAGGAAAAATTATTATAAGTAAGAATGATGTGAGTTACTACCCAGTCTATTTGAGAACAAAAAAATTTAAAGTTGGTTATGTGCCACAATATGGGGGATATTTTAATGATTTAACTCTATATGATAACTTAAAAGCAATAAGTGAAATTGTAATTGAAAATAAAAATTATAGATCAGAACGAATTGATTATCTTGTCACAAAATTTGAACTTGATAATTTAAAAGATATCAAAGCTAAATTTTTATCAGGGGGACAAAAAAAAAAATTGGTAATTGCTCTATCACTTTTGAGTGAACCAAAGGTTCTTTTATTAGATGAATGCTTTGCTGCACTAGATGTTTTAACAATAAAAATGCTTCAAGAAATAATAGTAAATCTACAATACGAAAATAAAATTACAATATGTATATGTGATCATCAAGCAAGAGATCTTCTTGCTTGTGTTGATATTGCTATGATTTTAAGTAATGGTAAGATTGTAGCCCAAGACACTCCTTCTAATTTGGTAAAAAATATAAATGCAAAAAATGCATATTTCGGTGATAACTTTAAGTTCAACTAAGTTTAAATGTCAAACATCGTTAAAATAAATAACAAAATCAAGAGTTTTAAAAAAATTATAAAGGTACCAGGCGATAAAAGCTTAAGTATTAGATGGGTTCTTTTTGCATCATTAGCTAAAGGGAAATCAAAAGCAAAAAATCTTTTAATGTCTGAAGATGTTCTAGCTGCATTAGAAACAATAAAAAAACTAGGTATCAAAACAACAATTAAAAAAAATGTATGTTATATTTTTGGACAAGGAATTAACGGATATAAATATAAAAGAAATCTTACAATAAACGCTCAAAATTCTGGTACCTTGGGAAGACTTATTCTCGGCTTATTAGTAAATTCTTCAAAACCTATAAAATTAATAGGAGATAGAAGTTTATCAAAAAGAGACTTTAAAAGAATATCAGATCCATTAAGTAAATTTGGAGCAAAATTTAAATTAAGAAAAGGTAATTTTTTACCGCTAAAAATTTATGGATCATCTAAGCTGAAACCAATTACATATAATGAAAATAAAGGTTCGGCTCAGTGCAAAAGTTCAATTATTTTTGCTGCAATGAGAACTGATGGCACAACTAAAATTATAGCAAAAAAATCAAGAAATCATACAGAGCTATTATGTAAGCATTTGAAATTACCAATAACTATCAAAAGTAGAAAAAATTTTGATGAAATCAAAATTAAAAAAGTAAAAAAAATTAATACTTTAAACTATGAGATTCCATCAGATATAAGCTCAAGTGCATTCTTTATTGTTCTGACAGCACTATCTAATAATTCAGAATTAACAATTAAAAACGTAAATATAAATCCATCTAGAATTGGTATTATAACAATTTTAAAAAAAATGGGAGTGAAGATAACTTTTAAAAATAAGAGGACTTATAAAGGTGAAAAAAAAGCTGATATTAAAATAGTAAGTGCAATAAATTTAAAAGCTATTAAATGTCCACCAAAATTAAATAGTGGAGCAATTGATGAATTTTTGGTTATTTTTTTAGTTGCTGCTAAGGCTAAAGGTATTTCTTATTTTAAAAATTTAGGTGAACTAAATCAAAAGGAGAGTCCTAGACTAAAGTGGGCTGAAAAGATTTTATCAAATTTAGGAATAAAAACGATTGCAACAAATGACTCTATTAAAATTTATGGAAATCCTAAGCTAAATTTATATTTAAATAAAAAAATTATTATTAAAAATTATTTAAAAGATCATAGAGTTTTTATGACAAGTTTAATTGCAGCTTACAGTTTTGGTGGGAAGTGGATTATTCATGACAAAGATTCAATAAATACATCATTTCCAAATTTTTTAAAAATAATTGAAGATTTAAAAAAATGATTAAAAGAAAAAATATTTTAAAAATTGCAATTGACTCTCCAGCAGCAGCAGGTGCAGGAACTTTAGCAAAAGCTATATCAGATCATTATAATCTTTTTTACCTTGATACTGGAAAAATTTATAGATTTATTGCTTATTTAAAAATTAAATTCCCAAGAAAATTTAATAATAAATTTATAAAATCAAAAATTAACTCATTAAAAATAAAAGATCTTTCAGATAAAAATTTATTATCCGATAAGGTAGGAACTGAGGCCTCTGTAATTTCTAAAATTAAATCTATTAGGAATATGGTGCACTCATTTCAAATTAATTTTGCTTACAACCCGCCAAAAAAATACAAAGGTTCTTGTTTAGATGGTAGAGATATTACATATAATATTGTTCCTGATGCTGACTTTAAATTCTATATTACTGCAAATGTAAAAACTAGAGCATTAAGAAGATATAAAGAATTAAAAGGACTAAAAAAAATAACAACTTATGAAGAAGTCTTAAAAAGCATTAAAAATCGCGATAAAAGTGATTTAAATAGAAAAATATCTCCATTAAAGAAAACAAAAGATTCACTATTGATTAATACGACAAACCTTAATAAAAGGGCATGTTTTTTAAAAATAAAAAAAATAATAGACAGGAAAATTAATAATTAATGGAAATTTATAAAGATTTATCTAATCCAGCATCTCAAGAATTCGAAAAATTACTAAGTAGTCAGCTTTCAAAAGTTCAAATTGAAGAAGGTAAAATAATTAATGGTAAAATTAATAAAATTACTGAAAAATTTGTATTTTTATTTGTTGAAGGTTTAAAATCAGAACCAGTTCTTGATATTAACGAATTAAAGAGCATGGGTCTTTCAGAGAAAATCAAAGTTGGTGAAACTATTCCAGTTTTACTTGAAAAAATTGAAGATAAAAATGGTGAAGTTTTAGTTTCTGCAAGTAAAGCTCAAAAAATTAAAGGTTGGGAAAAACTAGTAGAAGCATATGAAAAAAATGAACCCATCATGGGTAAAATTACATCTAAGTGCAAAGGTGGATGCATAGTCGAACATATTGATACTGGCTCACTTATGTTTTTACCTGGTTCACAGATAAGTGATAAACCTTTAAAAGACATTAGTCATTTAATGAATGAGCCACAAAAATTTGCGCTTATCAAACTAGACAAAGTTAGAGGAAATGCCTGCGTATCTAGAAGAGAAATAATTTCATCTTTTAAAAAAGAAGATAAAGCAAAAATAGTTGAAAAATACAAAGTTGGTGAAATTATAAAAGGTGCTGAAGTAAAAGGATACAGTTCATTTGGTTGCTTCTTCAATGTCAATGGTGAATTAGATGTATTGGTTCATTTACAAGAAATTTCCTATTCAAGAGTAAATCATCCGGATGAAGTATTTAATATAGGTGAAAAACATGACCTAAAAGTTATTAGTGTTGATAAAGAAAAATTACAAGTTGGATGTTCAGTAAAACAATTATCTCCAGATCCTTTTGAGCATATTGAAAATTACGAATTGAATAAAATCTACAAAGTGAAAGTAGTAAAATTAATGGACTTTGGAGCTTTTTGTGAGCTAGAACCAGGTTTAACAACCTTGCTTCATTCAAGCGAACTAAGTTGGACTAAAAAAAATATTTCAGCAAAAAAAATGTTCAAAGTTGGTGATGAAATAGATTGTGTAATTACTGAGATTGACAAAGACAAAAGACGTGTTGCAATATCACATAGATTAACTCAAGATAATCCTTTTGAAACATTTGAGAAAAAATATCCAGTAGATACTATTGTTGAAGGTGAAGTTGTAAACAAAAATGAATATTCTTTATTTGTTAAAATTGAAGATTTAGATATTGATGCTTTCTTGCATTGTAATGATTTAACGTATTTAAATAATGGAGAAGAGGAACTCTCTAAATATAAAAAAGGTGATAGGCTTAAGGTTAAGGTATTAGAAATCAAATCCTCTGAACAAAAAATTAGAGTAGGTTTAAGACAAACTCAAACAGATCCATTTGACTGGTTCAAAGATAAGTCAAAAAATCAAACTATAACCGTAAAAGTTGTTTCGACCGATAACAAAGGACTTATAGTAAGACCAGAAGGTTGTGAAATGGATTTCCAAATTAAAAAATCTGCGATAGCAATTAATGCTGCCGATGCTAGACCAAGTAGATGGACAGGTGGTGAAAAATTAGACTGTGCAATAGCAGATTTAGATATAAATAAGAGAAAAGTAACTTTAAGTATTAAATTGCTTGAAGAAATTGAGAAAAAAGAAGCTCTAGAAAAATATGGATCTGAGGGTTCTGGTAAAAATCTGCCTTTTTCATCATTATCTGAAGATTTAAAGAAAAAAGAAGAAGAGAAAGAATAATTGAAGAAGTTATAAATTGGCTATTGTAAAATCAAAGCTTTTAAAACAACTCTCTTATAACTACCCAAATTTCTTAAAAAAAGATTTAGAAAAATTCACTGATATAATTTTAAATGAGATAAAAAGAGCTCTTCGTAGAGGAGACGGAGTTGAATTAAGAAATTTTGGAACATTTAGAGTCAAAACTCAAAAAGCCTCGATCAGAAGAAATCCAAAAAATGGCGAAAAAGTTGCAGTTCCTAAAAAGAAGGTAATATCATGGAAAATGAGCAAGGAAATGTTTAAAAAGATCAATAATGAAGAATAAAATTATATTCGTTGCATGTGATACTTCAAATTTAGATCAAATAAAGAAAATTCTTAAAAATATTAATACAAAAAAGTTAAAAATTATTCCAAAATTTGGATTACAGTTTTTTTACTCAAAAAATGGAAGAAAATTTTTAGAAAAATACAAATCAGATTTTTGGTTGGATTTAAAAATAAATGATATTCCACAAACAGCTCTTTCTGCAGTTGATAGTTTAAAAGATTTAAAAAAATGTAAATACATTACTGTGCATGCAAATGGTGGACTTAATATGCTTAAAGCTATCAAAGAGAAAACTAAACAAATTAATAAAAATTTAAAAGTACTCGGAGTTACTGTGTTGACTAGTCTTAACAATAAATCGTTAAAAGAAATTGGTTACACTAAAACAGTTGACCAACTAGTTTTAAAGCAAGCTAGTATTATTAAAAAATCAGGATGTGATGGGATAGTTTGTTCTGCAAAAGAAGCAAAAATGATTAAAAAAAAATACAAAAATTTATTAGTCATAACACCTGGTATAAGATTGCCAGGTGACAGTACAAATGATCAGGCTAGAGTAATGACACCAAAAGATGCTTTCAAAAATAAAGTTTCGGGAGTGGTAATTGGAAGATCTCTTACAAAAGGTAATATTAAGCATAATATTAAAAAATTAATTAATCATTTATACTGATGATTAAGGGTTGCAAAATTTGTGGGATTTCTGATCCTGATACTTTAAATTTTTTAATTAATCATCCTCATCCACCAACATTTATAGGATTTATTTGTAACTATCCAAAAAGTTCTAGATATGTTGAATATGAAAATTTAAAAAAACTTTTAACCAATAATCCAAAACAAAGTTACTATGTTGCTGTTCTGGTAAAACCAAATATAAATATTTTAGAGAAAATTAAAAACTTACCTTTTGATTACTATCAAATATATGATTGTACACCGGAGGAAATAAAAGAGATAAAAGAAAAATATCAAAAGAAAATTATTACAGCTTTCACAATAAAATCAAAGTCTGATTTGAGTAATTATAAATTATATTCTGATGATACTGATATTTATTTATTTGATAGTAAGGGTTACGAGAAAAGTCGGTCTTTTGATCATGACTTGATTAAAAATATCAAATTAAACAAGGAATTAATGATTGCTGGAAATATTCAATACAATGAAGAGCTTAAAAATTTCAAAAATTTGGCAAATTTTATAGATTTATCTGGTGGTGTAGAAACATCTGGATTAAAAGACCTATCGAAAATAGAATTTTTTTTAAATAAAGTTAATGAAATTAAAAATGAAGCTTAAAAAAGGTGTTCCATTAATTGATCAACACGATCAACAAGGTTTTTGGGGAGGAAAATTTGGAGGTAGCTTTATACCTGAAACTTTAAAAAAACCAGTAGAGGATTTAACAAAAGAATTTAAGAAACTTAGAAATAATAAAGCCTTTTTAAAAAAAAGAGATTATTATTTTAAAAATTATATTGGATCTCCAACCTCTTTTGTGAAATTAGAAAATTTGTCCAATCATTTAGGTGGAGCTCAAATATGGGCAAAAGTAGTTTCTGAAGCAAATGGAGGGGCGCATAAAATTTATAATGCCACTGTTCATGCGCTAATTTGTAAAGCCATGGGTAAAAAATATATCGTTGGCGATACTGGTGCTGGATATGCAGGAAAAATGTTAAGTATGGCAGCTAAAAAATTTGGACTTAAATGTAAAATTTTTATGGGTGCTAAAGACATTAAAAGACAAAAACCAAATTGTGACGCTATGAAAAAAAACGGTGCGGAAATAGTACCCGTTTATTCTGGAAGTCAGACTTTAGTTGATGCAGTGAGTGAATGTATGCGATATTGGGTATCTAATTGTGATAATACACACATGTGCGTTGGTAGTACAGTTGGACCGAATATCTTTGTAAAAATATGTGGCTGGTCAACTGCACAAATTTCTAGAGAATTAAGAACACAGCTTAAAAAAGAATTTAAAAAAATTCCAAATAAAATTAAGTTAATTAATTGTGTTGGAGGTGGTAGTTCTGCATATGGATTTTGGAGTGAGTTTATTGATTTTGATAAAAAACAAATAGAATTAATTGGTGTAGAAGCTGGAGGTTCTAAAAAATCTAAACTTCATGCAGCACCACTAAGTAGAAATGCAAAAGTTGGTATTTTGCATGGAGCAGCTTCTTATGTTTGCCAAAATAATGAAGGACAAATTAATGATACAGAATCTATAAGTGCTGGTTTAGATTATCCTGGTGTTAGTCCTATTCATTGCTTTTTAAAAGATACTAAAAGAGCAAGATATACTTATGCAACGGACGAGGATGCACTTAATGCACATGTAATGGTAACTAAATTTGAAAAACTTAATCCAAGTTTAGAACCAAGTCATGCTTTTGCTGAGGCAATAAAAATTGCTCCAAAATTAAGCAAAGATACAATTATAATTGTTAACTCTTGTGGTGATGCAAAAAAAGATAGAGATATTTTAAGAGAAAGATTGGGAAAACATTAATGAGCTCTTTACTTAATAAAACTTTTTTAAATGCAAAAAAAGAAAATAGACCTGCCTTACTGACCTATACAGTTGCAGGTGATAATACTAAAAAAAAATCTTTAGAAATTCTTAAGTCTATTTCAAACTATGCTGATATTTGTGAATTGGGTTTTCCTCACAACACTCCCATAGCTGATGGAGGTCAAATCCAGACTAGTGCCTATAGAGCAATTAAAAATGGTATAAAAATTAACGATGTATTTTCAATTGTAAAAAATTTTAAAAAATCAAAAAAAAATACTCCAATTATACTAATGGGTTATTACAATATGATATTTCAATACAATGAAAATAAATTTTTGGATAAATGTAAAAAATCAAATGTAGATGGAATAATTGTTGTAGATTTGCCTTATCCTGAAAACAAAAGTTTTGCATCAAGATGTAAAAAGAATGGAGTGAATTTTATACAACTGGTATCACCTACTACTTCTCAAATGAGATTAAAAAAAATAATAAAGGAATCGCATGATATGGTTTACTATATTAGCATGTTGTCAACTACAGGGGGTAAACTAAAAGTTTCCCCAAAGAAAATCTTGGAAAGATACAATAAAATTAAAAATCAAAATAAATCAAAAAATGTGGTGATTGGCTTTGGTATTACAGAAAAGACGATTAAATCTCTTAAAAAAGCTGATGGTCTAGTAGTTGGTAGTGCGATATGTAAGGAAATATCTAAATCAATTGAAAGAAGACAAAATACTGTCACAAATGTTACTAATATAGTTAGAAGATTAAGAAATAAAATTCAATGAACTGGATAACCAAAATTATTAAAGCAGGTGAAAAGATAAAAACTGCTATACGTGAACGAGCTACTAAAGAAGATATTGCAAAAAGTGAATGGACAAGTTGTTGTCGTGGACCAATTCTAAAGAAAGATTTGGAAGCAAACCTTTGGGTATGTCCAGATTGTAATAAACATCATAGAATTAAACCAAAACAAAGATTTGATATTTTGTTTGGAAAAAACAACTATGAAGTTTTTAAAACACCAATTCCAAAAGATGATCCTTTAAATTGGTCAGACTCTAAATCATACAAAGATAGATTAAAAAGTGCTCGTAAGAAAACTGGATTAGATTGTGGAATGATGGTTGCATCTGGGACAATCAATAATATTAAAATAACAGCTGTTGCATCTGATTTTGACTTTTTAGGAGCTTCAATGGCTGCTGCAGAGGGTGAAGCATTTTTATATGGAATTCAACATGCAATAGAAAATCAAACACCATTTATATGTATAAGCGCTGGTGGAGGAATGAGAATGATGGAAAGTTTAATTTCATTATCTCAAATGACAAGAACAACGCTTGCAATTAATGAATTAAAGAAAAATGGTTTGCCCTATCTAGTTTGTATTACAGATCCAACTGCAGGAGGAATAACTGCCTCATATGCAATGTTAGGAGATATTCATATTGCTGAACCTGGTGCATTAATTGCATTTGCAGGTGCAAGAGTTATTCAAGGAACAGTAAAAGAAGAATTGCCGGAAGGTTTTCAAAAAAGTGAGTACGTTGAAAAAACTGGGTTTGTTGATTTAATAGTAGAGAGAAGAGATCTAGCATCTAAAATAGGAACTTTATTATCAATATTGTTAAAACAAAATTCTGCTATAAGTTCTGAACAAAATGAAACTTCAGAAGATACTCAGCAATTTTCAAAAGTTGCATCCTAAAGAAATCGATCTCTCACTCGATAGAATTCAAAATCTTTGTAAGAAATTAGGAAACCCTCAAGATAAAATTAAGGCCATATCAGTTGTAGGAACTAATGGAAAGAACTCTACCATCCAGGCTATTTATGCGATTCTTAAGGAGAAGAATTTAAAATGTAATGTATATACGAGCCCACATATACAAAAAATTAATGAAAGATTTGTATTTAATAATCAGGAATTAAACGACGAGGAATTAGCTGATTTATTAGAAGAGGTCGAAAAAGTTAATAATAACGAACCAGTAACTGTTTTTGAAATGTTATCAGCTTGTTTTTTTTATAAAGCTGCCCAATATCCTAACAATATCAACTTAATAGAAAGTGGTTTATTCCATCGTTTTGATGCTACCAATATTTTAAAGAGTAATCTTGCAAGTATAGTAACATCTATAAGTAAAGACCATCTCGACTGGCTTCCAAAAGAAAATCAAACAATTGAGCAAATTGTTTTTGAAAAAACATCGGCCTTACTTAATACAAATATTGTTGTCGCAAAGCAAAATAAAAAAGAGACAATGGAATGTATTAAAAAAACTATTAAACATAACTCTTCAAATAAGTTATTTTTTAATGAAGACTATAGTTATTCAATTCAAGAGAATGGTTTTTTTTACTATGAGGATAAATTAGGAGGTTTGAAACTTCCTCTACCGAATGTTCTTGGTCAGTTTCAACTAGAAAATATATCGACTGCTATTGCAACTATAAGAACTTTAAATCTTGGAATTCAAAGCAATGAAATAGAAAGTGGTATTCAAAATATTAATAATCTTGCAAGATTACAGGAAATTAAATCTGGAAAACTAAAAGAACTTGTAAAAAATAATACATTATTAGTTTCTGGGGATCATAACCCTGATGGAGCTAGAGTAGTAAATGAATACCTCCAAACTTTAGATTGTAATAAACACATAATCTTAGGTATGATGTCCAACAAGGATCATAATGAGTATATTAGTTATTTTAAAAATATCTCAACCTTGACCACTATTGATATTCCAAACCAACCTAATTCAATTGGCGGAAAAGACTTAAAAAACAAACTAAATTCATTCAAAAATGTTCAGTACAAAGAAGATATATTTGATGCAATCAAGTCTATTTCGGTCAAGAAAAACGATATAATCTTAATTACAGGTTCTCTTTATCTAGCTGGAGAAATACTTAATTTGAATTAGATATTTTTTTCTAAAAATTCTTTCATGTGACTTTCAGGTACCCCACCAACCTTTCTATCTACTTCAACACCTTTTTTGTAAATAATAACAGTTGGTACGCCTCTTATGCCGGCAGCACTTCCAGTGTTTATTCCACCATCTTCTACATCAGCATAATAAAAACCAGCTTTACCTTTGTATTCATCAGCTAATTTATCCATCACTGGTTTTAAAGCTTTGCAAGGTCCGCACCAAGCAGCTGAAAACTGGATTACTGAAACATCTTCATTTTTGATTTTACTATCAAAATCTTCATCTTTAAAATCTATAAGCATAAATCCTTTCTATAAATTAAAGTTTTAAAGTCAACTATGCAATTTCATATTTTTTTTCAATGGACATAATAAATTCATTTATTTCATCCAATTTTTTTAGTTCTTCTTCATCATCTCTATTAGATGCTTGGTCTCTCAAGGTGTCTATTTCAGTGTAAGCCATTGCTATAGTTTGCCACTTTTCTCTATTTTTACTTAAAATTCTTCTAGCTATCTCACTTTTAATATTTTTATACAAATCAGGTGGTAATACGTGAGGTGCTTCTTGGTAAATAATTTTTTGTCCAAACCATGCACATCTCTTATCTTGAAATTTATCTAGTAATCTTAATTTTTCTTCCCATGACGAGCTATGCCATGTTTTAAATAAAGCCGTATCTTTGTTTGGAACAAATTTCTCATACAATGTTTCCTCGGGAAGTAAATCTTCTTGATTTTGTGTTTGAGCCTTTTCTTCTGCAGCTTCCCTATTAATGATTTGAATATTCTTGCATAGGTTTTCGCTAGATCTAACTAATTTGGCTCTTTTTTGAATTGTTTCTAAATCTAGATCTACATAGACTTTTTCTTTTAAAGCAAATTTTTTATCTAATACAACAGGCGCTTTATTTGTTTTAATAACTCTTAAAGCTTTAGGACTTATTTTTTTAAGACTAGCTTTAAGCTCATTAACAGACATGTTTAAAAAAGGTTCTGGATCTCTTCTTAAGTCCCAAAGATATCCCCAGGATGCATAAGATGGATGAAAACAATGCTCTGGATGTAATGTTGATACCAAATACATCATATTTCTTCCTTTAACATTTTCAAAAATTGAATAAATACCCTCTCCTTTTAAAATAGATTCCACACTACTCTTTGTGGAAGTGGTTAAAAATTTTTCCCAATTATCATTATGCTTTTCTTTTATAATTCTTAAAATTTTCAAACTAGTAAATGCATCGTGATACGCAGTATGTTGTTGGGAAGTATCAAATCCTTGTTGTCTTGCTAAACCTTCAAGAGCAAGACTTTCATTTCCAGCATCTGTTAGTTCTGTTTTTAAAGTTTCAGAATTAATTGTTTGCGCAGCTCTTGCAACATGAAGACCGTCATGTTCTTTATTTGGAGACGAATGAGTAATATAAGGATATCTGTTACCTTTAAAAAAATTAAAATGAAACATACGTCTATCAAAATTTAAGTTACTCCATCCCATAAACAATGCTGGTGCAGCTTTTGAGAAGAAGTTTTCAACTGCTCCTAAGAATTCATAATGAGAATAGTTTCCTTTGGTAAGTAAATCTATACTTGTTGAGTTTACCAATAGAGCTTTAGCGCTTGGTACTTCTCCTTCTGGCATTCTGCCTCTGATATTTAACTTACCAATTTCATTTAAATTTTTATCAACAACAACTGCTCCAACCTCAATAATTGATCCCCAAATAGTGCTATTAGTTGTTTCAGTGTCGTAGATTACAAATTTGTCCATATTTTCTTATATATTTTAAGTTAAATTAGATAGTTCATGAAATTTTTTTAATCTTCCTAAAAACAAATTTTGATAGATGACTAAATCATGTCCTTGAATTTTAAATTCTTGAAATAATTTATCTACAGTGCAGACCAAAATAACACAAGAAGTGATATTGGAGTTATACACAACATTATGAGCTAAAGAATATGCGCTGGTTTGTAATAACCATGAATCGATATACTCAGCTTTCTTTGGTTTATTGCTTTGTTTAAAATCTATAATTGTTTCTCTTCCTTCATAAACTCCAACACAGTCCGCAGTGCCAGCATACTTATCTGGATAGTACAGTGTACACTCAACACCCCATATTTCTTCTAATCTATTTTTTAAACCATGATCTATAATTTCTTTTGCCATCAATTTATATTGTTCATTATCATCAAAAAAACTTAAATTTTCTCTCCCAAGCAAATAAGATTCTAAGTAATTATGCATCTGTGACCCTCTGCTACTTGCAGCTTTCGTGATAGCTTCGGCTTCTTTATATCCAGTTCTCTCCCTCCAATTTGCTAATGCTGCTTTATCTTCATCAGATTTAGTAACATCTAAAATTGAGGTAACACTTGGTAATTTTTCTTCTCCCAAAAGGTATCTTCTAATACCATCAACTGTTGCCCTTGAAGATTTTGGATAATCATATTTACGATTCCATTGCATGAGATTTCTTATAAATGGTATTATCAAAAAAAAGAAATTAATTTTTAATTTGTCTTTGTTTATCAACAAATTTTTCAACGTTGTCTGTTTGTACAGCTTTCTCTACCTGTTCTGGATCTTTTATACTTTCCAAAGTTCTATTTATTGATCTTGCATCTGTTCCAAATTTATCTACCACACCCATAGCATCTTCTAATTTTTTTCTAAGAACTACTATGTTGTCAAAGTGTTTTGAAAATCTTGTACTTATTGTTTTTAAATGATTGTAAATTTCAGTTGCGCCCTTTTGAACTTTCAAGGATTGAAATCCCATGTGTAAAGATTGCAAATATGCTGACAAAGTATTAGGGCCACAAATTACAACTTTATATTTTTTCATTAATTCTTGAGTTAATAATTCTTTTGTACTTGGGTCTTGGTATTCAGTTAACTCTTTGTATAAACTTTCTGTAGGAGCATACACAATTGCAAAGTCAGTAGTTTTTGGTGGTACAATATATTTTTCATTTACACTTTTGGCTTTTGCTTTAAATGCAGTAGCTAATTTTGCTCTAGCATCGGCAACTAACCTTTTATCTTCTGCATCATGACCATCGGTAATTGCTTTAAATTTCTCCACCGGAAAATGACTATCAACTGGAACTAAAACATCACCTTGTAGCTTAATTGCAAATTCTACATTCTCACTTGTATTTTCTTTCATTTTGACATTTGTCATGAATTGAGAAGCTGGTAGTAAATCTTTAATCAGTGCATCCAAACTAAACTCAGCAAGAGTTCCATATTTTTTAACTCCAGCCAAAATTTTTGTTATTCCTTCTTGGCTTTGGTTTAATAATTGAACTTGCTGATTAAAATTTCCAACTTTTTCATCTACTTTAGTTAAAGCTTCTGTCATATCTTTTGTTACTCCGGTAGACAGATTGTTAAATGAAGTAGACATTGCTCCAAGTGAGCTATTGATTGTTGTATTTAAGGTATCCTTTAAACTTGAGATTTCGGATTTTAAATTAGCTATTTCTTCAGCTTCTTTATTTTCCTTTTGATCTTCAGGTTTAGATCTTAAATTTAAGTAAAGAATTGCTGAAACTACTCCAAGCAGCAGAATTAAAATAACTAAAAATATAGCTTCCATGAATCACTTTATATCATATATAAAATACGTAATGGAATTATTATTAATGCTTAAAATTATTATTGGTTTAGGAATACTAGTGGGTGTTTATGCAATCCTTCGAAACCTAGATATTATTAAAATTATTCTTATTTATTGGAAAGATTTAATTCTTAGAAAGTAATCTAATTAAACTTTGAAGAAATTTATTTTTAGACGATGATTTAGATATCATCATACAAGCCTCTGAATTTAATATCTCACCATCTTTTAAAACTCTTAAATTATTAGCTTTTAAAGTTTCTCCTGTTGAAGTGATGTCAGTAATTATTTCTGATGAACCAGTAAAAGGATATGCCTCTGTAGCACCTAAACTATCTACTAATTTAAATTGAGTTACCCCTTTAGAAAATAAAAATTCTCTTGTTAAATTTGGATATTTGGTTGCAACTCTTAATCTTTTCTTTTTCTTATCTCTAAACTCAAATGCTATTTCCTCTAAATCAGCAATAGTTTGAACATCAATCCAAGGATCTGGAATTGCAACTACTAACGTGGCCTTCCCAAAATCATATTTTTTAATAACATTAATTCTCTTTTGAACATTTATTTCACTCTCTTTCAACAAATCAAATCCGGAAAATCCTAGATCTAAAGAACCATCTCCAAGTCTCTCTATAATTTCTCTTGCATGAAGATATAAAATTTTAACATTCTTCTTTTGTTTAATTGAGCCTAATAAATCTCTTTCTCCTCTTTCTGAAATTAAATTTAATTTATTTTTTTTAAATATGTTTAAAATATCCTTTCTGAGTCTGCCTTTGCTAGGAATTCCAATATTTAAAATATTTTTCTTCATTAATAATTTAAATTTAATGCAGCCCCAACTGCTGGTATTTGTTTTTTTGACCCAAGATCGGAAATTAATCGATCATAACGACCACCATTAATAATATTTTTTAATTTATTTTTTGATTTAACATCAATTTTAAAAACTATCCCTGTGTAATACTCCAATTGTCTTCCAAAAGAAGTTGAAAATACTACATTTAGTTTTGAAACTTTATTTTTAGTGACAGGAAAATATCTTTGATCAACCACTAAATTAATTCTATTTATTTTAAAAAATTTGTTTAACTCAAATGCAGCCTCATTGATTGGGCATTTGATTTTTAAAAAGTCTTTAATAATTTTTGAAACACCTTTGCCTTTACTAGCTCTTCTTGGGTCTTTAATTTTGTTATCAAACCTATTTAATATCTCGTTAATGGTTCTTCCTGCTATTACATTTGATAAATCTTCTTTCAGCATTTTTAAATAACGCTTTTTATCTATTTCAACGATAGTTGGATCTACATCAGAGTTTGTTTCCAATCTTTTTAAAAGATCATTAAAGTAATCTTCTCTCCAAAAATGTCTTGATAATCTTAACTTCCATCTTTTCGGGATATCTAGTTTTGAAATTAATAAATTAAATATCTCAACATTTCCTATTGTTAATTTACCTGAAGAATATTTAATATTTTGAAGAGATTTTAATGAGGTATTGATAATTTCTTTATCATCATTTTTTTCATCTTTAGAACCTAAAATTTCAAATCCAATTTGATCTCGAATAATAGAGTCACTTTTATTTTCAGATTTTCTATAAGCTTGACCACTATAAAAAATTTTTTCTTTTCCTTTTAAATTATTTTCTAAATATCTTAAGCAGGATGCAATTGTTAAATCTGGTCTAAGACATAGCTCGCTTCCATTTTGATCTGTAAATGAAAAAATAAATTTTCTGAAGTTTTCACCTGACCTTTGAACGATATGATTAGCCTCAATAACTGAGGGTAAATCTATATATTTGTAGCCCTTAGATTTTACTGATCTAAGAATGTTTTCAGATAAGTTTTTTGATTTCATCTATTAAATTTGATTTAGGAAATGTTTTATTATTTTCACCCTTAATACCTTTAAGATTTTTTATCGTTACTGTACCTTCATTAAATTCATTATCACCACATATAACAGCTACCTTTAATTCACGCTTATTTGCTAAGGTTAATTGCTTACCTAAATTTTTCTTTGTATCTAAAAATATTTCTGCATTAATTTTATTTTCTCTTAATTGATCTACAATTTCATAATAATTTTTTAAATATTTTTCATCCATCACACAGACTAAAACAGGCTTTTGATCATCAACCTTAATCTGATCCAATTGTAAAAGTGCAAATAACAATCTATCCACACCAAAACTAATCCCTGTACCTGGAATATCTACCCCTTTAAATCTTGAGATAAGTTTAGCATAAGAACCTCCTGAACAAATACTGCCAATATCAACTTCTTTTCCTTTATTATTTGTAACTTTAAAATTTAAGTTAGTTTCAACAATAAAATCAGAATAATAAGCTAGACCTCTAACAATAGTAAAATTGGTTTGCACTTGTTCTAAATTAGAACCAAATCCTAAAATTTCAAAAACGTCCTCTAACTCTTTAATTCCTTCTTGAGATAATGGATTTTTTAAATTTTCTTTTAATTGTTTTAAGTCTTTTATTTTTAAAAAATTTAATATTTGCGATGCTTGTTCATCTGTTAGATCAGCGCCTTTTGTAACTGCGCCGCTTGCATCTTTTCTTTCTTTTTTAAGAAGATCTTCGACACCTTTTAAACCAAATCCAGGTTTATCTAATTTATCAATAGCTCTAATTACTTTTAATTGCTTATCTTCAGATATTTTTAAATCATAAATTAAACCTTGTACAATTTTTCTATTACTAATATTGATCGTAAATTGATCTTTATTCAAACCACAATCTAAGAGTGTACTCGAGATTAAATTGCAAAGTTCTGCATTAGCTTGAGCTGAATTAACATTTCCAACAATATCAAAATCAGCTTGCATAAACTCTCTGTATCTTCCATTTCCTGCTTTTTCATTTCTAAAAACATTCTGAATTGCATATCTTTTGTAAATTGATGGAAGCTCTTGGTTATTTTGAGCAACAAATCTAGCTAATGGACTAGATAGATCATATCTAAGTGTAATATTTTTATCACCATCTTTGAATGAGAATACGTCAGACATAGGGTTATCCTCGTCCTCAGCTAAAAACGAACCAATATTTTCGCTGATCTCAAAAGAAGGTGTCTCTAATGGTTCAGCTCCAAATTTTAAAAAATTTTTTTCAATCACTTTTAAAAGTTGTTTTTTTAGAACTAACTTTTTATTCCAACGATCTTCAAATCCAGACGGTAAGGAAGGATTGAGTTTTTTATCTTTTTCCATTTTAGTGGTACTTTGGGTAGGTTACGCTCCTACGACTTCGGATCCACAAACCGACGTGATACTATTTCACCACCAAAGCTTATCCTTTAGTTATTATCTTATTTTATGTGGAATGAAAATTATAATATAAATAAATAGCCTAATGGCTATGGAAACAGTTTCTGTGAGTACTTCTATAAGTAATTCTGTATGTAATATTTATATTCATGATCAGCGTTTTAGACAAAAATTATTAATATTCAAGGCTTTAATAAAAAAAGGACGTTAATCTACTAAATGTAGAAATAACGTCCTTTAGAAATTTTACGAAAATTAGTCTATTTTTTTTAAATTTACTGCAGAAGGACCTTTAGGACCGTCTTCTAATGTGAATTCAAGTTTATCACCTTCATTAAGAAATCTCATTCCAGCAGCTTTTACAGCTGAAGCATGTACAAAGGCATCTTTCTCTTTGTCGTCTCTCTCTATAAAGCCATATCCCTTTTTACCATTATACCATTTTATTTTACCTTGTAGTGTACTCATCTTATTTCTTCGTCCTTTTGTTATTTATTATATTAATTAAGTTAATTTCTTTTACAGGTATTTCAAGATCAAACTTTGTGGTGGTGGCTGAGGAAGGATTCGCACCTCCGACACAAGCCTTTTCAGGGCTCTGCTCTACTCCTGAGCTACTCAGCCTTATTTATCCTCTAAAGATAATTCTTCCTTTAGTAAGATCGTAAGGTGTCATCTCCACAGTTACATTGTCACCTTGAAGAACTCTAATTCTGTTTTTTCTTAACTTACCTGCTGTGTGAGCTGTAACCGTATGACCATTCTCTAGCTTAACTCTAAACATTGCATTCGGGAGTAGGTCTATCACAGTCCCCTTGAATTCAAGTAAGTCTTGTTTTGACAAATTTATTTTCTCCTTATTCTTTTTAATACTGATTGAGCATGCCCAACCAAGCCTTCATAATTTGCAAGTGTTATAACTGATGGTCCAAGACTTTCAATACCCTTTTTTGATAGGTTTATGTATGAAATTCTTTTGTAGAATTCGTTTACACTTATACCACTTGAATATTTTGCTGATCCGTTAGTTGGTAAAACATGGTTTGAACCTACATTATAATCCGTCATAGCCATAACAGCATATTTTCCTAAACAAATTGATCCTGAATTTTTTATTTTTGAAACAATAGATTTATAATTTTTAACATTTAACTCTAAATGCTCTGGAGCTATTTTGTTAACAATATCGATGATTTTTTTATCTGAATTTACATGCATTAAAATTCCATTATTTTGCAAACTTCTCTTTGCAATAGACTCTCTTGGAATTTCTTTTAATTGTTTAATTATTTCATTTTTAACTTTATTTAATAAGTTTTTATCTTTTGAAATTAATATGCACTGTGCAAGATCATCATGTTCTGCTTGTCCTATTAAATCACTTGCAACCCATTCTGGATTAGAATGCTTGTCACAAACTATTGTAACTTCAGAAGGACCAGCAGTCATGCCCTCAATTCCAACATCTCCAAAAACTTCTTTTTTTGCAGCTGCAACGTAAGCATTTCCAGGCCCTACAATTTTATTAACCTTTTTAATTTTTTTTGTTCCATAAGAAACTGCAGCAATAGCAGATGGTCCACCAATTGAATAAATTTCCTTAATTTTACATTTTTTGGCAGCATATAATACTGCGGGATTTTGTTTTCCTTTATAGCCTGGGTTAATCATAACTATTCTTTTTACACCAGCAACAATAGCTGGAATTGCATTCATCAATACACTAGATGGATAGGATGCAGTTGAACCAGGTACATAAATTGCAACCGACTCTAAAGGTAAATATTTATAATCAAGTTTATTTTTAAATTTATCAGTGTAAGAAATATTTTTAAACTTTTGTAATGAATGAAATTTATAAATCCTGTTGTAAGCAGTATCGATAGATTGTTTTACAATAGAATTTAATGATTTAATTGATTTTTGAATTTGATTTGAGCTGGGCTTGATTACTGAATTTTTATTAAATTTTTTCTCATATTTTAATAAAGCTTTATCACCATTTTTTTTAACATCTTTAATAATGTTAGTGACTGAAACAGAGCTTGATTGAACTTTTCTCTTTCTTTGCAATAACAAATTATCTAATAATTTACCAAAATTTTTCTTACTGCTATCTAAAACCTTCATCTCTAATTTATTTCGCTTTGATCCTCTAATATTGCTTCAATCGTTTCGGCGGTCAAAGCGATATGAGCATTATTACTAAAGAAGAGATTTATTTCATAAACATCGTTATTTTTCAAATAATCTATTCCTACTAATTCTAAAACCAATTCTTGATTTGATTGATCAATATTTTTTGACTTTACCTTATCAACAAAATCAAATCTGCAGATACTATTGACTTTTTTGTCCTCATTTTCATTTTCTACTTTAATACGTTCAATTGATAATAAAAATACTTTATTAGATTCTAGATACTTAATGTCTGAAACTTTTACTTTAGCTCCTGAGCTACAAGCTGAAATCATTTGCAATCCCTCTTTGTCTGTAGCAATAATTTTGGCTAAATATTTGTTCATCTTTTTAATCTTTTTATTTTAACACCAATATTTTTTAATTTATTTTCAATTTTTTCATAACCACGATCTAAATGATAAATCCTGTTAATTACAGATTTCCCTTGTGCAACAGAAGCTGCTAAGACAAGTGCCACTGATGCTCTTAGATCACTAGACATAACTTCTGCACCAATAAATTTCGTATTACCCTCAATATAAGCTTTATTATTTTTAGTCGTAATATTTGCACCTAATCTCTGTAATTCGGCAACATGCATAAATCTGTTTTCGAAAATATTCTCTGTGATTGAGCTTTTTCCTTTTGCTTTACACATTAAGACCATTAATTGTGCCTGTAGATCTGTTGGAATTCCAGGAAACTCTTTTGTTTTGATATTTTTAATAGACTTAATTTTTTCTGGTCCATTAATATGAATTTTATTTTTGCTCACTTTTATTTTGGCTCCTGTTTTTTTTAATAAATTAAGTTCTGTGTTTATTATTTTTGGATCTAAATTATTAATTTCTAAAGTTCCTTTAGCTAAAGTTGCTGCTACGCAAAAAGTACCAGCTTCAATTCTATCAGCCATCACTGAATAATTTGTTGAATTTAAATAACTTACTCCGTTAATAGTACAAGTTCTCCCTTTCCAATTAATTTTTGCACCAGCTGAATTAAGAAAATTAGTAAGGTCTTTTATTTCTGGCTCAACAGCGCAATTTCTTAATACTGTTTTTCCTTTTGCCAAGCATGCAGCAATTATAGAATTTTCAGTTGCACCAACAGTAATTTTTGGAAATCTAATTAACCCTCCTTTAAGTTTGCCAAAAGATTTTGCTAATATGTAACCATCCTTAATTTCATAATTCATCCCAAGTTTTTCTAAAGCTGACAAATGATAATTAACTGGTCTTGCACCAATTAAGCAACCACCGGGTAGTGATGTTTTTGACTTATGATATTTTGCAACTAATGGTCCTAATACTAAAATTGAACCTCTCATTGTTTTAACTAATGAATAACTAGCAAAAGTTTTCATATTTTTATTGTTTGAAATTTTTGCAGTTTTTTTATCTTTAGAGAGTTCAATTTTTGATCCAAGAGATTTAAGTAAATTAAGCATAGTACTAATATCTTTTACTCTTGGAAGGTTATGAAGAGTTACTGGTAAATCGAAAAGTAATGTTGCTGCTAATATTGGCAGTGAAGCATTTTTAGAACCTGATATTGAAACTTTACCCTTGATTTTGCTAGGACCATCAATCAGAAATTTGTCCATAACTTACTTTTTAATTTTAGCAACCTGAATTGTAGTTTGTCCCTGATATTTACCGTTCTTAGATTTATAAGTTGTCTCTGGTTGAGTTTCTGATTTAAAAAATAAAAATTGGGCTATACCTTCATTAGAATAAATTTTTGCTGGATTAGGTGTAGTGTTACTTAACTCTATAACTATATTTCCTTCAAATTCGTTTTCAATAGGAGTTACGTTACAAATTATACCTGTTCTTGCATAAGTACTTTTACCAACACATATACAAAGTACATCCTTTGGAATTCTGAAATATTCTACTGTTTTAGCCAAAACAAATGAGTTTGGAGGAATAATGCAATGTGGTCCCTTTTTCTCAATAAAATTGTCATCTGAAAAATTTTTTGGATCGACTAAGGAATTATTTACATTAGTGAATATTCTATATTCATCAGAGATTCTAACATCATAACCCATACTACTTAATCCATATGATATTTTTCCCTCCGCAACTTGATGATCTAAAAATGGTTCGATCATATTGTGCTCTTTGCACATCTTCTTAATCCACGAGTCAGGCTGAATAGACATTACTTAGATTTTTTTTTATTTTTTTTTTGAAATAGTTTTCTTTTTTTTAAATTTTTTCTTAAAGCTAAGCTCAAACGCTCATTTTTATCTTTTGGACTCATTCTTTGTTGGGATTAGTCAAAAAATCTAATGATATTGGTTTATTAGGATCTAATGGTTTTGATGTGGGTTCTTCTTTTTTTGGACCTTCTTTAGCTAAACGTTTAGCTTTTTTTTCTGCAAGCTTTCTTTCTCTTTTAGCTTGCTTCTCCATAAGCTTGTTACCTTTTGTAGATTTATAATCGTAGTGAATTCCCATAACATTTTTTTTAGTAGATATAGATCATTATAATCAAAAAATTAAGGCAATAATTTGAAAAAAATGCTTTATTATCAATAAATTACTAAATGTATTTTAGCTCCTGTAGTTAAATGGCATAACAAGTCATTGGTAATGACTAGTTCCCTGGTCAGTACAGGGTGGGAGCACCATTAATTTCTGTAAAATTTTTTTCTAAAAATAATTGAAAACATAATTAGTACAAAAAACGCTAAAAGAGGAACATAAATATCTGGGGAAAAGATAATATCCATTATTCCTGGAACTTCTGAATTTTGGTCGATTACTTTTTCAATCCCACTTCCAATTGAAACTGCCAAAAAAATCTGAGGTATTATTCCTAAAAAAGTTGCAAATAGAAAATTTTTTACTCTTACATTAAATAATGTTGGCAATAGACAACTTATTTGCCAAGGAACTCCTCCGATAAATCTGTAAACGAGTAAATAAAAAAATTCAGATTTTTTAAATTTAATTTCAAGATTTTGAAATTTATTAAGAAATTTTTCTCTAATTAAATCTCTTAAAAAATAATTTCCAAATATGTATAAAAAAGTTGCACCTACACTTAAACCAGTTACCACAACTAGTGTTCCAATCCATTTGCCAAAGATAAAGCCGCCCATTAAAGCTACAGGAGATCCAAAGCCTAGAAAAGGAAATACCCAAAGCATTGTTAGAAACAAGAAAGAAATTGAAACTAAAAATAAATTAGAATTCTTCAACTCAATTAAATATGATCTGTTATTTCTCAAAAAATCATAAGATGTAATCTCTTGAAGACTGAATTTTGAAAAGAAAAAATATAAAAATAAACTAACAATTAATAAGTAAGATAAACCTATAAATAGTTTAATTTTTTTTGTTTTTTCCATGAATATTGTTATTTTATTCCTAAATCTTCTATTTGCTATTTTTATTATTGCTAATATAAAGGGGCAAAATTTATAAAATTTAATCAATTTATTTATGAAAAGAACATACCAACCTTCAAATAAAAAAAGAGCACGAAAACACGGCTTTAGATCAAAAATGAAGACTAAAGGTGGAAAGAAACTTTTAGCTAGAAGAAGAGCCAGAGGAAGAAAATCTTTAACTGTATCAGTGTAAATTAATGAAAAGCAAAATTGTTGCTCTTTCAAAAAACGAAGAATTTAAAAATTTACTTAAACAAAAAAAGTTCTCGAATAAGTATGTAACTATTTTCTTTGGTAAATTAATGAATAAAAATAATAATAAACTCAATATTAGTTTTGTAACAAAAAAGAAATTAGGGAATGCAGTTAAGAGAAATAAGATTAAAAGAAGATTAAGGAATATTTTAAACGAGGCAGTTAAAAAAATATCAATAAATTTTAACTATTCATTCCTTGTTATCGCTAAGTCATCTATGCTAAATAATGAATACAAATTAATAAAAGAAACTCTATTTCAGGATTTTGAAAAAATAAAATAATGAATATTTTTACAAATATATTAATTAAAATTATCAAAGGTTATAAATATTTGATTAGCCCTTTATTTGGACATTCTTGTAGATATTTACCTACTTGCTCAGGATACAGTATTGATGCGCTTAAAGAATTTGGTCTGTTAAAAGGATCATTTTTAAGTATTAAAAGAATCTTATCTTGTCACCCAATCAAATTTTTAGGTGGTGGTGAAGGTTTTGATCCTGTTAAAAAAAACACAAAATTAAAATAATATGGATACTAAAAATATAGTAGCAGCAATTTCATTATCAGCAGCAGTTATAGTTTTGTATTCACTATTTTTTGCTCCTCCACCAATTACTAAAGAAAATATGGCTGAAGGAAATAAAGTTGAACAAAACAGCGATACACCTTCACTAGATCAAAAAGAAAATGTTGCTGAAATTTCTAGAGAAGAAGCTTTAAATCAAAGTGAAAGAATTAATTTTGAAAATGAGAGTATTGTTGGTTCTATTTCACTTAAAGGTGGTGTTATTGATGATCTAACTTTTAAGCAATATAATGTCAGTCTAGACTCTCAAGAAAAAGTTACACTACTTTCACCAAGAAATTCAAAAGATGGTTATTTAATTGAAAGTGGTTTTATTACATCTGATAAAAATGTTGAAATTCCGAATTCAAATTCTATTTGGAAAGTTTCAGGAAATAATAAGTTAACAGATCAATCGCCTATAAAAATATCTTGGACAAATGATCAAGGTATAACATTTGAGAAAGAGATCGCCTTAGATGACAAATATTTATTTTCAATTAAACAAAGTGTAATTAATCCTACAGATAAAAAATATGATTTTTATACTTATGGGCAAATCATTAGAAATGAAATGCCTGATATATCTAACTTTTATATCCTTCATGAAGGATTAGTGGCAACACTTGATGATGAACTTATTGAGGAAGATTACGATGATATACAAGAGAAAAAATTTTCAAGAACAGCACAAAAAGGATGGTTAGGGATTGGAGATAAATACTGGGTAACTTCACTAATTCCACCTAGAGAAAAAGAATTTAAAACAACATTTGATTATAAAGATAAGTTCAGAGCAAATTTTGTATCAACAGAGCCATTAGAGCTTAATGAAAATTCATTGATTGAAGAAACCTTACAAATCATTGTTGCTGCAAAAAGAGTTGATGTAATTGATGGATATGCTGAATCTTTAAACATTGATAAATTTGACTTAACAATTGATTGGGGATTTTTATACTTTATTACTAAACCATTATTTTTTGGAATAGATTATTTCTTTAAATTACTTGGGAATTACGGCTTAGCTATCATAGCAATTACTATTTGTATAAGATTAGCATTTTTCCCACTTGCAAACTTTTCGTTCAGAAGCATGGCAAAAATGAAAGCCTTACAGCCTGAAATGGCAAGACTGAAAGAGCTACACAAAGACGATAAAATGAAATTGCAACAAGCGATGATGGCTCTATATAAAAAAGAAAAAGTAAACCCAATGTCTGGTTGTTTGCCAATACTTGTGCAAATTCCAGTTTTCTTTGCTTTATATAAAGTTTTATTTGTAACAATTGAAATGAGACAAATGCCTTTTTATGGCTGGATACAAGATTTATCTGAAAGAGACCCTACCTCTTTGTTTAATCTATTTGGATTATTGCCTTATGATGTGCCATCATTTTTAGTCATTGGAGCATGGCCTGTTGCAATGGGTGTTTCTATGTGGGTTCAACAAAAATTAAACCCTGCACCAACAGATCCGATGCAAGCAAAAATATTTATGTTCTTTCCATTATTTCTAACAATAATTTTAGCACCTTTCCCAGCAGGGTTGGTAATATATTGGACAGTAAATAATATTTTAACCATGGCACAACAAGTTTTTATAATGAAAAGAACCACTGTTAAAACAACAACTTAATGTTGGATATTAAAGAAGAAGAATTAAAAACAATTCTACCACTAGATGGTCCATCAACTGAAGAAGTTAAAAAATACTTAGAAAAATATAACGATGAATATATTGTTATTAAATGTGGTGGTAGTGTTTTAATTGATCAAAATCTTTTTGATATTTTTATTCAGGATATTTCAACTCTAAATAAACTAGGTTTCACTCCTATTATTGTTCATGGAGGCGGGAAAAGGATAAGCAATAAACTTAATGAGATAGGTTTAGAAAGTAAATTTATAAAAGGATTGAGGGTAACTGATAAAGAAACTATTAAAGTTGTAGAAGAAGTATTAATTGATTTTAATAAAGAAATTATCAATGCTCTAAATAAACAAAATTGCGAAAGTCAGACTATTAATTCCAAGGAAAATAATATTTTAACAGTTATCCAAGAAAATGAAGAGCTTGGTTTCGTGGGCTCTCCTATAAATGTAGATCAATCAATAATAGATAAAATTATAGCAGATAAAAAAGTGCCTATTATTGCACCCTTGGGTTTAGATAAAAATGATCAAACTTATAACGTCAATGCAGATACTGCAGCTGGCTATATTGCTAAAAAAATTAATGCTAGAAGGTTAATTATATTAAGTGACGTGGAAGGCGTTTTAGATAACAATAAAAATCTAATTCCAGAAATTAATTCAGAATCTATAAAAGACTTAATAGATAATGAAACAATTACTGGTGGCATGATTCCAAAAATAAATAATTGCTTAGATGTTGCTAGTAACGGAGTAAAAGGAGTTGTTATAATAGACGGAAGAAAAAATCATTCTGTTCTATTTGAACTTTTATCAGATGGGGGATCTGGAACTTTAATTAGACAATGAAAAATTTAAGCCATATTAAAAATATTTTATTTGATTGTGATGGTGTTCTTTATAGCGACCTAGAGGCAGTATTTGGTCAAGTAAGCCGAAAAATGACAGAATATATCTCAAGTAAACTTAATGTAGATTTAAAAAAAGCCAAAGAACTTCAGACAAATTACTTTCACAAATATAACACAAGCTTAAATGGTCTAATGATACATCATGAAATTGATCCTAAAGAATTTTTAGATTTTGTTCATGATATTGATTTATCTTTTTTAGAAAAAGATACAGCACTAAGATATGAGTTAGAGAATATAAATTTAAGAAAATTTGTCTTCACTAATGGTAGTTACAACCATGTAAAGCACATCACTACAACCCTAGGAATTGACGACCAATTTGAAGGCATATTTGATATCGTAGATGCAGAATATCACCCAAAACCAGAAGCTAAAGCTTTCGATTTAATGGTAGAAAAATTCAAAATTGATCCAAAAGAAACTTTGTATATTGAAGATATAGCAAAAAACTTATCGATAGGTAAAGAGCGAGGAACAATTACTGCTTGGTTAATTAATGATGAGGAATGGGGCAAAAAAGAATCTAATAAAGAATATATTGATTATAAAATTGAAAATCTTACTTTATTTTTAAAAGAAATAAGGTTATTAAAAAACCAATAAAACTATGAGTATAGAAAACATTATAAATGAAGCTTGGGAAAACAAAGATCAAGTTAATCAAAATTCAGATCAAAAATTAAAAGATACTATTAATCAAGTAATAGAAGATCTAGATAGTGGTAAATCTAGAGTTGCTGAAAAAATTGATGGTGAATGGGTAACTCATCAACACCTAAAAAAAGCAATTATGCTAAGTTTTAGAATTCATGGAATGGAAACTTTAGATGGTCCCTACTCAGCTTGGAGAGATAAAGCTCATTTGTTAAAAGGAAAAACAGCCGGATGGTCAAACGCTGATTTTGAAAAAGCAGGTTTTAGAATGGTACCAAATACTGCAATGAGAAGAGGATCATATGTTGCTAAAAACGTTGTTCTAATGCCAAGTTATGTAAATATTGGTGCTTACATAGATGAAGGAACAATGATGGATACATTTAGTCGTGCAGGTAGTTGCTGTCAGATTGGAAAAAATTGTCATATTTCAGCAGGAACTGGTATTGGTGGAGTTTTAGAACCAGCACAAGCGCTTCCGACTATTATTGAAGATAATGTTTTTGTAGGTGCTATGTCAGAAGTTGTGGAAGGGGTAATAGTTGGTGAAGGTTCAGTATTAAGTATGGGTATGTATATTGGCCAATCAACTAAAATCGTTAATAGAAAAACTGGTGAAGTAACTCACGGTAAAATACCTCCTTACTCAGTTGTTGTCCCTGGATCATTACCAGACAAAAATAATCCTGCCGCACCCTCGTTATATTGTGCAGTAATCATCAAACAAGTTGATGAAAAAACAAGATCTAAAACATCAGTAAACGATCTTTTAAGAGATTAAAATGCAAACCATTAATGAATTACAATTAGCCAAAGAGCTAATTCGTTACCCGTCTATAACACCAATAGATGCTGGGGTAATGAAATTCTTAGAAAAAAAATTAAGAAAACTTGGTTTCAAAACTAAAATATTAGAGTTTCAAGAAAAAAACACTAAACCAGTAAAAAATCTTTATGCAAGACTTGGAACCAAAGGTCCAAATTTTTGCTACGCTGGTCACTTAGATGTTGTACCTGCTGGAAACTTAAAAGATTGGACAGTAAATCCTTTTAGACCCTCAATTAAAAAAGGACATTTAATTGGAAGAGGAGCAAATGATATGAAAAGCTCTATTGCAGCCTTTGTTTCTGCTGTCAGTATTTTTGTTAAAAATAATAAAAAATTTGATGGATCTATAAGCTTACTAATTACAGGTGATGAAGAAGGAATTGCTATTAACGGTACAAAAAAAGTTGTTGAATACTTAAAAAAAAGAAAAGAGAAAATTAATTTTTGTTTAGTTGGAGAACCAACTAATCCAAATAAATTGGGAGAAATGATTAAAATTGGTCGAAGGGGAAGTATGACCGGCAGACTTTCAATTATAGGTATTCAGGGTCATGTTGCTTATCCTCATAGAGCTAACAATCCATCAACTACTCTTGTTCAAATATTGAAAGAATTGAAGGAAATTAAATTTGATAAAGGAACAAAAGATTTTCAGCCAACAAACCTAGAAGTTACAAAAATAAATATTGATAATACTGCTGATAACGTAATTCCAGGTTTAGCTAATGCAACTTTTAACATTAGGTTTAATAACAAACATTCATCGAATTCAATTAAAACAAAAATAAATAAAATATTGAAGAAAATTTGTAATAAAAATAAGTCAAATTACAAAATTGAATATAGTGTATCTGGTGAAGCTTTTTTAACTAAACCAAATCAAACTACATATATGATACAAGATATAATTAAAAAGATTACTAAAATTAAGCCTGAACTCTCAACAACAGGAGGCACATCTGATGCAAGATTTATTAGAAAAATTGCTCCCTGTTTAGAATTTGGTTTGGTTGGAAAAACAATGCATAAAGTAGATGAGGCAGTTTCTTTAGGTGATTTAAAAAAATTAACTTTAATTTATTCAAATATTTTAAAGAATTATTTTAAGTGAAAACAGCTTTAATTACTTCTGATACATACAAAAATCATAATACAGGAGATGGACATCCTGAAAAAATAGACAGGGTTACAGCTGTTATTGATAACTTTAAAAAATTAGATAACAAAAATTTAATATGGAAAAAGCCTTCAAAATTTGAAAAATCAATATTAATAAAAACTCATTCTTCTGAATATATTGATCATGTCGATCGATCATACCCTCAAAATGGATTTAATTTTTTAGATGGAGATACAGTTGTCTCGCCTGGTAGCAAAGAAGCAACAATGGACGCTGTTGGATCAATTATAACAGCGATTGATGGTGTGGAGGAAAAAGAATTTAAAAATGCTTTTTGCGCAGTAAGACCACCAGGTCATCACGCAGAAAAAGAGAAAGCAATGGGCTTTTGTATTTACAACAATGTTGCAGTTGGAGCTAATTATTTAATTGAAAAATATGGTTATAAAAAAATAGCTATAATTGATTTTGATGTCCATCATGGAAATGGGACACAAGATATTTTTTTCAACAATGAAAAAGTTTTATATATTTCCACTCATCAATTTCCATATTATCCAGGTTCAGGTTCAGAAAAAGAGATTGGAAAATTTAATAATATTTTAAATATTCCACTTGAAGCTGGAACAAGTGCTAGAGAATATTTAAATGCATATGAACTGGTATTAAAAAAATTAAAAGAATTTAAACCAGAATTTCTATTGTTTTCTGCAGGTTTTGATGCACATATTGATGATCCTTTAGCACAATTAAAACTTAATGCTGAAGATTATTATACAATTACACAAAGAACTTTAGAAATTTCAAAATCATTTTGTAGAGGTAATGTAGTATCTATACTAGAAGGTGGATATGACTTAAAAGCACTACAAGATAGTACTCAAAGACATGTTGATGCTTTAATAGAATTTAATTGATAATTCCCAATAAAAAACTAAATAAAACTCAATGAAATTATATAAAATTAAAAAATCTGATATCGATAAAAAAGGTAGAGGACTTTATGCTACTAAAGATATCAAAGAGGGTACAAAGATAATCGATTACGTTGGTAAACTAATTACAAAAAAACAAACTGAAGAGTCTGATAAATATGACAATAGTAAACCAATCTATTTATTTACTATCAACAAAAGATATGACCTTGATGGAGATTTTCCATGGAATACTGCAGGATTAATTAATCATTCTTGTGACAATAATTGTGATTATGATGGTAAAGGTTTAAAAATTTGGGTTAAAGCTATTAAAGATATCAAAAAAGGTGAAGAATTTACCTGTGATTATGGTTTTGGTTATGATGAAAATTACAAACAATTTCCATGTAAGTGTAAGTCAAAAAATTGTTGTGGGTACATTGTAAGAGCAGAGTCTAGATGGCGAATAAATAAAAAATTTGCCATGAGTAATAAAAAAAATCTAATAAAAAACTCTAGATAAAAACAATCCTGTAGGTGGTGCTGGAGGAGCACACAGTGACCTTTTTTTAGACTTTAGAGCTTTGTCAAATTTTTTTAAATCCCATTTCTTTTCACCTAAATATTTTAAACAACCAACCATAGATCGTACTTGCTGTTGAAGAAAAGATTGAGATTTAAACTGAATTTCTATTTTATCATTTAAAGATTTTAATTTTACAAAATCCATCGTTCTAATTGGACTCTTAGCGTTGCAACTTGAAGCCCTAAATGTTGAGAAATCTTTAGTACCAACTAATTTTTTTGCCCCTAATTTCATCAAATCTAAATCTAATTTTTTTCTTACATGCCAAACTTGATCTTTTTCAATCACAGGTGAACTTGTTCTATTTAAAATGAAATATTTATAAACTCTCTTTTTTGCAGAAAATCTTGAATGAAAGTTACTAGTTCTTTTTCTTATTTTAAGAATTGTAATATTTTCATTTTTTAAAAAGTGATTAATTGAGTTAATAAATTTATCTAAGTTCAATAATTTATTTTTTAAATCAAAATGTGCTGACTGCTCGATAGCATGAACACCAGCATCTGTCCTACCCGATCCAACTATAGTAATATTTTCTTTTAATAACTTTCTAATTTTGTCTTGAAGTATTCCTTGAATGGTTTTATTTTTTTTTTGAATTTGCCAACCTTTGTAATTTGTGCCTAAATATTCTATCAAAAGCTGATATCTAAACATTTATATATTTGAACCTTTTTTTATCTGTGAACCTTGAATAAATTCACCAATATTTTGAGATCTTTTCCCTTGCCTCTGAATTTCCCTAATAATTATCGATTGATTATTACCACAAGCAATTTCAAGATTATCGCTCAATACTAACCCTGGATTTCCTTGAGCTCTTCCAATTTGAGCTTTTAAGATTTTATATCTTTCTCCATTAAACATAAAAAATGCTCCTGGTGATGGATATAAACCGTTTATCTTACCAATAATTTTTTCAGCATTTTCATCCCAATTAATTTGACCTTCGGTTTTTTGAATTTTAGATGCATAGGTTGCATTCGAATGATCTTGTTCAATAAAATTTGCTTTACCATCTAAAATATCATCTACGTTATCTAAAATTTTTTCTGCTGCTAAGTTAGAAAGCTTTTCGCTAATTTCTAACGCATTCAAATTTTCATTAAGTTGAATTTTATAATTATTACAAACTGGTCCTGTATCTAATTTTTCAGCAATCCTCATTATACTTATTCCAGTTTCTTGATCTAAATTCATAATTGATCTTTGAATTGGTGCGGCACCTCTCCATTTAGGCAGTAATGATGCATGTATATTTATGAAACCTATTTTAGTTAAACTTAGAAATTTTTTAGGAATAATTTGTCCATAAGCAACAACTATTGCTAAGTCAGCATCTAAAGAGTTTAAAAAATTATACTCCTCTTCATTATTTAAAACTGGTGGCGTTCTATATTCTAAATTTAAAGTTTCAGAAATACCTTGTATTGGAGACTTATTAATTTTTTGTCCTCTTTTTGATTTTTGAGGTGGCTGTGTATACACACAAGAAATATTATATCCATTTTGATATAGAGATTTTAAAATTGGTACAGCGAACATGGGCGTACCCATAAAAACTAACTTTTTTGACATTTTTAAACTTCAGCAGTATTTGATTTTAATTTTGAAAGTTTCTTTATGATCATTGATTTTTTTAGTTTTGAAAGATAGTCGATAAACAATATACCTTCCAAGTGATCCATTTCATGCTGTATGCATGTTGCAAGCAATCCATCTGCCTTTAGTATTTGTTTCTTTCCATTGTAATCCAAATATTCTACCTCGCATTTACTCGGTCGATCTATTTCAGCAAATTGATTTGGTACAGATAAACATCCTTCTTCATAAGTTGCCTTAAGCGGATCTTTATTTTTTATTACAGGATTTACAAAGTATCTGGGCTCTTTTTTGTTTTCATCCTTGCTTATATCCATCACTATAATTCTTTTTGGTATACCAATCTGAATTGCTGCAAGACCAATACCATTAGCATCATACATTGTATCGAGCATATCATTCATTAATTTTTGCTCTTCGCTTCCAACGGCTTCTACAGGTTTTGATACTTGTCGAAGTAATTTGTTTGGTTCTGTAATAATCGTTCTTATCGCCATAAAATTTGTATGTTATTATAATTTTTATACTTTTAAAGGAAGAACTTTTAGCAATAGCTTATTTCTTATTAAATCAGCATTTATTTGATTTAGGGTGTTCGAAATAAAATAAAGTCTTTTTTCATCAATATTTTCTATTTTGTCATTACCTATTATCTCAATTAAAGACAATAAAACTGTTCCAACTTCATTTGCCTCTATCAAGTCCACTAAACTTTCATCTAGCTCATAAGGCTTTTGTGAAAACAAACTGTCATACTCGCTTGGTATTTCAACTCCGTCTGATTTCAGACTTTCTATAAAAATTATATCTTTGGTGGACAAAGTTTCATTACTAAAAATTATTCTATCAAGAAATTTTTTTAAATCTTCTTGTATTTCAGATTTTGAATAATCTCCTCTAAAATAATTTACCCACTTAGATTGATGTAAAATATTATTATTGTATTGAATTTTTTTGAACTCTGAATTCTGATTTTTTGAATAGTTGTTGTAAAAACTTAAATAATCTGAAGGAACATTATCAACTTCAATTTCATTCAAAAAGTTATTCAGCTCTTTATCAAAAGCTAAACCAATTTTGTTGTCCTCAAATAGCTGCTTCAACAACTGTAAAAATTTCAATTTCAATTCTGGTTCACTCGTTAAAAGTGCTCTTTGATAAATTAATGCTCTTGCTTCTAACGGAGACAGCAACTTGTAAGTATCGGTTGCACTTAACAATTGATCAATATTAAATTGAAATTTTTTATAATATTCAAATAAGTCTTTTTCTGAGAAAATTTTGTAATTTGCAGCTTTCTCAATAATTAAGATTTTATCTTGATCATTTATGTCAACATTACTTAGATCTGGTAGTAAATTTGAATTTGATAGATATTTCCAAATTAATTGAGGCGTATTTTCATTGGGTTCAAATGAAAATTCTGGATTTGTTCTATGAGCTAAATGAAACTCAAATACTGAACTTTCAGAGACTTCTTTGGATGCTTCTTCAATATAACCAAACAGGTAATTCATTTTATTTTCAAAATATTCATCTTGAAAACCTAACTCTTTTTTAAGATCTAGAATTAATTGGGCTTCTTCGTTTTTTCCATAATTAACTAAACAATATAAATTTAATTTAGATAAATATTCATCTTCAACTGGTTCTTTAATTTTTGTAAAAAATTCACAGGTCTTCTTTATATTTTTATCTGATAAATAGTTATCTAATAAATGTCTGGTTAGTTTGGGATGAGAATTTACAATTTGATTATTAACCAAAAATTCTTCAATGAGTTCTAAATTAGAATTTTTAATTAACCAATCAGATTTGAATTTTAAAAATTCATTTTCAGTAATATTTTGATTAGGATAATGAGCGTTAGTTAGTAATGAGACTTCCATAATTTCTAATGCATCATTAGAAAGATTAATTTTCTCTAAACTGTTAAATAAATTTTTTAACTTTTGACCATCAGAATTCGTCCACATATCAATAGTCAAACCGTGTTCTGCGGGATCGTATAATCCTACTATTTTGACTTCTTTTGATATTAAATTTTCATCTAATTCTATCGAGCCAGTATTTTTATCTGACTGCATATCAAAAACACTTATTTGATCATTATTATTTTCACCTTCGGTAATAACTGCTTCCTCAACAGTTTCATTTTCTTTTTTTTCAAGATTCCATATATCAATTGGATTATCTTCTGCGTGAATAGGATTTAAAATAATTAGATAGCTTAAAAAAATAAAAAAGAATTTTTTATTTAACAATTTTAAAATTTTCATTAGGAATAATTTTTTCAATTTCCTTTTTAGGGGCAGGAAAATCAATTGAATTGAGAATTAAAACAACGCCAAGAACAATTACTAGTCCAAAAATAGATTTAACAACTAGTCCGATTATACTTTTTTTACCTGAACTTGTATTTTTGTTGAATTGCATATAACTTTAGTTAATTTCAAATTAAGACATATTTGTGTTTTTTCAATATTTAAACTTATGAAATCAAAAAAAAATCTAGTTTTTCTAGGTATGATGGGATCTGGTAAGAGTTCTATAGGTTCTTTAGTAGCAAAAAAATTTAAATTAAATTTTGTAGATGTAGATAAAGAAATAGAGAAAAATTTAAATACAACAATTCGAAAAATATTCGAGACAAAAGGAGAAGAATATTTTAGAAAAATTGAGGAAAAAACTACACTTAAAAAGTTAAAACTTAGTTCTACAGTTGTCTCTCTTGGGGGAGGTGCTTTTGCAAATAAAAATATTAGAAATGAAGTTTTAAAAAATCATTATTCATTTTGGTTAAATTGGAATGAAAAAATTTTAGTTGAAAGAATTAAAAATAGCAAAAAAAGACCTTTAACAATTAATGCTACAGATAATGATTTAATTGATTTAATTAAAAAACGAACTAACATTTATTCTAAAGCCTTATATGAAATCAAATGTGATAATCTTACAAAAAATGAAATAGTAAGCAAAATTAAAGAAATTTATGAAACCAATTAAATTAAAAATTGAAACAAAAACTCAAAAATATCCAATAATAATTGGATCAAATTTAATTACCAACCTATCAAAAATAATTAAGAATAATTCCTTAACATTCAATCAATGTCTTCTTGTAGTTGATAAAAATGTACCAAAAAAATTTATCACTAAAATAAAAAATTCATTAAAAAAAAAGAAAATACATATATGTTTTTTTAATGCTAGCGAGGCCAATAAAAACTTTAATATTATTAATAAGATCTTAGAAATTTTATTAAATAAAAACTTTTCTAGAGATGACTGTATAATATCAATAGGTGGGGGCATTACAGGTGATGTAAGTGGTTTTGCATCTAGTATTTTTAAAAGAGGTATGAAATTTATAAACATACCAACAACGCTTTTATCCCAAGTTGACTCTTCAATTGGTGGTAAAACTGGCATAAATTCACATTATGGAAAAAACCTAATTGGTAGTTTTTATCAACCGAACCTAGTTATATCAGATGTTGATTTTCTTAAATCGTTGCCAAAAAGAGAGATTGTTTGTGGATATGGTGAAATTTTAAAACATTCTCTGATAAGAGATAAAAATTTCTTTAAATTTTTAAATAAGAATATGAATAAAATTACTAAACTGAGTTCTCCATTTATTGAAAAAGCAATTTATGAAAGCTGTAAAATTAAAAAAAATGTGGTTGAAAAAGACGAGAAAGAAAAAAATTTAAGAAAAGTTTTAAATTTTGGACATACATTTGGCCATGCTTATGAAGCAAGCTTAAATTACAATAAGAAATTAAATCACGGTGAAGCAGTAATCTTAGGTATAAAGACAGCATTAAGTTTTAGTTTAAATTTAAAAATGCTTAAAAAAAGTGATTACAACCTAATATTAAATCATATCAATAATTTAAATCTAGCAATATCAGTTAATAAATTTTTTACAAAAAAAGATATAAATAAAATATTATTTTTCATGACAAAGGATAAAAAAAATAAATCCCAAAAGATTAATTTGGTACTTTTAAAAAAAATTGGGTCTCCGCAAATTAATATTGAATATCCAAAAGAAAGATTGAAAAAATTTTTTAATGATTACTTAAGATAATTGAATTTGAATTGAGTGAATAGTTTCTTTCAATTCTTTATCTAATACTTTATAAATTTTTTTATTACTTTCAATTCTGTTCATACTTTTTAACTCATCAGAAACTATATTTAACTTTAAATGATATTTACCTTCTTGATTACCTTTGTGATTTTTGTGAAGAAAAGATTTATCTTCTATATTTATACTTTGAATATTTATTTGATCTGATAATTTTTTTTTTATAATTGCAATTAATTCATTTATATCCATATAGTAATTATTATATCATGAAAAATATTTGTGACTGGAATAATTGTAATGAAATTGGTGAATACAGAGCACCAATTGAGAAGGATAATAGTAGGAAATATAGAATGCTTTGTCTGGAACATGTTAAAGAATTTAACAAAAACTGGAATTATTTTTCTGGAATGAGTGATAATCAAGTAATCAATTTTTTAAAATCAGATATGACTTGGCACAAACCCACTCAAAATTTTAGTTCTTCAGATAATTTTTTTAAGGTCCTATGGAACACAACATTAAAAGATGAATTTGATAAAGATAAATTCAATGGAGATTATAATCATATGCGTCAATTTAAATTTGATCATAAAGATATTAAAGCATTTGGAATATTGGGAATATCTGTAGGTTTAAAGTGGCAAAAAATACAAGAAAAATTCAAAGTGCTTGTTAAAAAATTTCACCCTGATATGAATGCCGGAAATAAAAAATACGAGGAAAAATTAAAACTGATAACTTTAGCTTACACGCAGCTAAAAAACACTTATAGGGAAAAAATTGACTCCAAATCTTAACATCCAACCTGACATAAAAGTTTCTTTAAAACAATCTTTTGGAATAGATTCCGAAATGGAAGTAGATGCATTTTCAAAAAAAAATGAATATGTGCCTGAAATAGATAAAAACTATAAATTTGATAGAGATACTACTCTTGCAATCATTTCCGGATTTGCGTTTAATAAAAGAGTATTGGTACAAGGATATCATGGTACTGGAAAATCAACACACATAGAGCAAATAGCTGCAAGACTAAACTGGCCGTGTATTCGAGTAAATTTAGACAGTCATGTTAGTCGAATAGATTTAATAGGTAAGGATGCAATTGTTCTTAAAGATGGAAAACAAGTGACACAGTTTAATGAGGGTATCCTGCCATGGTCAATTCAAAATCCAGTTGCTTTAGTATTTGATGAGTATGACGCTGGAAGACCTGATGTTATGTTCGTTATTCAAAGAGTGTTGGAGGCTGAAGGAAATTTCACGCTACTAGATAAAAACAAAGTAATTAGTCAAAATAAGTATTTCAGGTTATTTGCTACATCTAATACAGTTGGGCTTGGTGATACTACTGGACTTTATCACGGAACACAGCAGATTAACCAAGGGCAAATGGATAGATGGAATATTGTAACAACATTAAACTATCTAAGCCTAGATAGAGAAATGGATATAGTTTTATCAAAGAATAAAAATTTAAATAATGCTAAGGGAAAAGAAAAAGTTGCTAATATGATTAAAGTAGCATCCTTAACTAGAAAAGGTTTTATTGCTGGAGATATATCTACTGTAATGAGCCCAAGAACAGTTCTTCATTGGGCTGAAAATTCTGAAATTTTTAAGGATACCGGATATGCATTTAGAGTAACCTTTTTAAATAAGTGCGATGATATTGAGAAAAATACAATCGCGGAATATTATCAAAGATGTTTTGGTGAAGAATTGCCTGAGTCCTTGATCAATATTCAAATTTAAATGAGCAATAAAGAAACAAATTTAAAAGAAAAATTTAGAATTGCTTTATCTTCAACAGCAAAAGTTATCGCAGACGATACTGATATAAACAATAAATCTTCTCAGGATAAAAAGACGAAAGATATTTCGTATTTTGAAATAAATGATCTAACTAGTCCAAGTGATTTTATAAAATTAAGGGCTGAAACAGACTCTACAGCACTTAAAAAAAGGTTTTCTAATGAAAAAATTTACAGAAAAAATTTGCCTTCAAATACTTCCTCTAGATCTTTATATAATATAGCTGAAAAGATTAGATATGAAGCCCTAGGAGGCAAAATGTTGAAAGGAATTCAAAAAAATTTTTCTGAAAACTATTCACAAATAATTAATCGTAAAAGAAAAGATCAGCTTAAAACAAAAGAAGACGTTCCTGTTGCTGAAGCATTTGAGCTATATATGCTTAAAAATTTTCATAATATAGAGCTAAATCCTTTAACATCTAGAATGCTTAATTTCTGGGAAAAAGATTTTGAACAATCAATTAAGAAACATAAAGAGTTTTTATTAAATAATTTAGAGAATCAAAATACGTACAGTTCTAAATTTTCCAAAATACTAGAAGAAATGGATATTTTTCAAAGTGATGAGGAAGATCAAGAAGAGGAAGAAAATCAAGACCAAGGTCAAGACAATCCCTCAAATAATGACCAAAATAAAGATAATGAAGATAGCAAAGATGAAAATGATGAACAGCAAACAGAGGCATCTGTTGATGCTGATTACAGTATAGACGAGTTTAATTTAGATGAACAGTTGTCTGATGTTGAGTCTGATGAACAAAATTCTGAGCAGGTAATCCAAAAAAAAATTGATAATGTAAATCTTGATTACAAAATATTTACCACTCAATACGACGAAGTTGTTAAAGCTGAAAATCTAGAAAATGCAGATGAAGCTACTAAACTTAGAAAAAATCTAGATCAACAGTTAATTGGTTTCCAAGATGTAATTACTAAGTTAGCCAATAAACTTCAAAGACAATTATTAGCAAAGCAAAATAGAGCTTGGGAATTTGATTTAGAAGAAGGCTTGCTAGATAGTTCAAAGTTACCAAGAATAATAATGGATCCATATAATTCTTTGTCATTTAAAAAAGAAAAGGATCTAGATTTTAAAGATACAGTTGTAACTTTGCTAATTGATAATTCTGGTTCTATGAGAGGAAGACCAATAACGATTGCTGCTATTTGTGCGGACATACTGTCAAGAACACTCGAAAGATGTTCGGTCAAAGTAGAGATTTTGGGATTTACCACAAAAAACTGGAAAGGCGGACAGAGTAGAGAATTTTGGACTAAAAATTCAAAACCAAAAACGCCTGGAAGACTTAACGATCTAAGACATATAATTTATAAAGGTGCGGATACACATTGGAGACAGGCAAAAAATAATTTAGGCCTGATGTTAAAAGAGGGTTTGCTAAAAGAAAATATTGATGGAGAGGCTATATCTTGGGCATACAACCGTATTAAAAAAAGAAAAGAAGAAAGAAAAATTTTAATGGTAATTTCTGATGGAGCTCCAGTTGATGACTCAACACTTTCAGTAAATTCAGGTGATTTTTTAGAAAAACATTTAAAGAAGATGGTCAAATTTATTGAGAATAAATCAGATATTGAAATTTTAGCGATTGGTATTGGACATGATGTTTCGAGATATTACGACAGAGCTATAAAAATTACTGATGTAAATGAGTTAGGAGATGTAATGATATCTCAACTTAGCTCTTTGTTCGAAACAAAGAAAAAATTTCATTAAATATTAAATAAATCTTTATTTCTCCATTTAATTATTACTTCTGCACCAGATCTTGTTTTAGAATTTCTACAAATCACATTAGCAAAATTTTTTTCTAACAGTGTTTTTCCTATAAACAAACCTAAACCAAGACCTGTTTTTGATTTATCTTGAGGATTATTTGATTTTAAATATGGCTCTCCTATTTTTGATAAAATATCTTTTGGATAACCTGGACCATCATCCTCAATACTGATTTCGGTGATTTCACTATCACTCTTTAAGTTTATGAAAATATTTTCATCAGAAAATTTATTAGCATTACCTATAAAATTTCTTAGTCCATAAACAATTTCTATAGATTTAACTATTTTTTTCGAATTAGAGTCTTGGTCAAAATTAAAAATGAACTTCTTTGTACTTATCTCTTTAAATGAATTTAAAATTTCATTTAGGTAATCTCTAATTGTAATATCTACATCAATAAACTCATCCTCTTCGTCTGGATTTAAAGTTAATTTTTTTAGTATTTCATTACATCTTTCAACTTGACTAGATAATAAATTAATATCTTTTTCTACGTCTTTATTGCCTTCAAATTGTTTTAGTAATTCTTGAGTAATTATTTTTATGGTTGAAAGCGGTGTTCCTAATGAATGAGCAGCTGCTGCTGCTTGACCACCCAAGGACAATAGTTCATGCTCTTTGGCCATTACTTCTTCCATTTTCGTAAGAGCTTCTTTTCTTAACCTAGACTGAGTTCCAAATGTCATTGCAAAATAATTAAAAAAAACAAGAGCAATAATCAAAGCGATTGGGATAGAGTAATAATAATAAGGACTTACATGAAAATGATCACCAAGTGGAGAAGGTAATTCTGATGAAAAAAAAGTTAAAAATATAATTGAAAAAGCAGATAATAACACAAGTAAAGTATTTGTTCTAAAACTTAAATTAGATGATGAAAATACACTTGGTATAATTATAAAAATAACAAATGGATTAAGAATTCCACCTGACAAGTAGAGCAAAATAGCTAATTGTAAAATGTCAATAACTAAAAAAATGAAAGCTGATCTGTCTGATAATTGAGTTTTTTTATAAATAAAAATTAAGTAAAAATTACTTATGATGCCAACAAATATCACTAGATTAGAAGTTACAAAATCAAATTTAAAATCTAATACAAAGTATACAAAATTAACTGCAATTAACTGTCCTATTATTCCGATCCATCTTAAGGCAATATAAGTAGATTTTTTGAATGAATGGTGTTTTGAAGTTTCAAAAAACTTCATTTTTAAATATCAAGATTTTTTACATTAATAGCATTTGAGACTATGAAATCTTTTCTTAATGCAACATCACTTCCCATTAGTGTATGGATAAGACTTTGATCTTTTTTAAGATCTTTAGAGTACTGCACTTGAAGCAAATTTCTAGTTTCAGGGTCTAAAGTTGTATTCCACAACTCTTCTGGATTCATTTCACCAAGACCTTTGAACCTTTGTATATTCATTTTTGATTTTTCTATATCTAAGGCATTTAAATAATCTTTCGATCCTCTTTTCAATTTCTTTAATTCCTTGTTATTATTTACGATATAGTCCTCTAATTCTTTTTCATCTTTAATATAAATCCCTTTTGAACCTTTATTAATTTTAAACAATGGTGGTTGAGCTAGATAAACATGACCATTTTCAATTAATTTATTAAATGGTTTGTTATTAAAAAAAGTTAACAACAATGCTCTTATGTGAGAGCCATCAACATCAGCATCAGTCATTATAATTATTTTACCATATCTTAGATCTTTTAAATCTATTTCCTGAGATTTAGGATCAAGTCCGAGTGCATTAATTAATGTTACTATCTCATTTGAAGATATCATTTTTGCAAGAGCTTTTGTTCTTTGATCTGAACCGTTACCATTGCCATTACCATTTTTTTTTAAATTTATGTCCTCAACATAAGTATTTAAAATTTTACCTCTTAGAGGCAAAACCGCTTGATTTGCTCTATTTCTTCCTTGTTTAGCGGAACCACCAGCTGAGTCTCCCTCAACTATAAACAATTCCGTACCCTCTTGTTTTCCTATCTGACAATCAGCTAATTTTCCTGGTAATCCACTTAATTCAAGGGCTCCTTTTCTTCTTACATTTTCTCTAGCTTTTCTTGCAACATCTCTAGCCATAGCTGCTTGAATTACTTTAGCCAAAACTATTTTGGCAATAGATGGATTTTGATCGAACCAAATTGATAATTTTTCATTTACCAAAGTTTCAACAATCATTCTTACCTCGGATGAAACTAGCTTATCTTTCGTTTGTGAAGAAAACTTAGGATCAGGGATTTTAGTTGAAAGCACACACGTTAAGCCTTCTTTAATGTCATCTCCTGAAATAGCTAATTTATTTTTTTTTAATAAATTATTTTCATTTGCATATTTATTTACGACTCTTGTGAGAGCGCTTCTAAAACCTAATAAATGTGTTCCACCATCTTTTTGATAAATATTATTTGTGTATGGAAATATGTCTTCCGCATAACCAGCATTCCATTTTAATGAACACTCTATTTCAATATTATTCTTTTTGCCTTCAATATAAATTGGTTTTCGAAATAAATCATTACCATTTTTATTTTGCAGTTTTTCTCTTTTCTCATCTAAAAACTCTACAAACTCTAAAACACCACCATCAAATTTAAATTCAGATGTCTTTTCTTTTTTTTGACTAGCGTCAATAAAAATTATTTTTATACCTTTATTTAAGAACGCTAACTCTCTCATCCTTTTAATTAAAATATTTGCACTAAATTTAATTGATGAGAAAATATCTTTTGAAGGTAAGAATGTTATTTGAGTTCCTGTGCTTTTAGATTTTCCAACAACTTTAAGGGGAGATTTTGCTTCACCATTCTTAAATTCTATAAAATGTTTTTTCCCATCTCTATTTATTTCTAATTCTAGTTTTTCTGACAATGCATTAACAACTGAAACACCAACTCCATGTAATCCACCTGAAACTTTATATGAATCATGATCAAACTTACCACCTGCATGAAGTTGAGTCATAATTACCTCGGCCGCAGATTTTTTCTCTCCTTTATGCATATCAACAGGAATACCTCTTCCATCATCACTTACTGTAATAGTTCCATCTGAATTAATCCTCACGTTTATATTTTTACAATAGCCTGCTAATGCCTCATCAATTGAGTTGTCTACCACCTCATAAACCATGTGATGTAAGCCAGTGCCATCATCGGTATCTCCTATGTACATTCCTGGTCTTTTTCTAACTGCTTCAAGACCTTTTAAAACTTTAATAGAATCTGCTTGATATGTATTTTTACTAGTCATTTTTTTAATTTTTGGAAAAATTAACTATATCATTTTTTACTAATTATAGTTGATAAATAAAAGTTTTTGTCGAAAAAAACGTTTTAAAATATACTGAAATTTGATGAGATTTAACATATTTAATATATTCAAATCATTGATATGTCAGCTCATAATCAAAAAGTGAATATTTTAATGATACTAAGACAACTTCTCAAACTTCCTATTTTAAAAAGAGTAATACCAAGTTTATTAATTAGGTTATTAAAAATTATAAAAAAAAATAGAGGCTATTTTCAAATCAAAGACACTAGAATGTTTCTAGATTTTTTAGATCCAATAGATAGACAAATAATATTATTTAAAGAATTTGAAAATTTAGAAATCAATTATTTAATTGAAAAAATTAAAATCTACAAAATAAATTATTTTTTAGATGTTGGTGCTAATTGTGGATATTATTCTTTAACAGTTGGAAAAAAAGTCAAAAATATTTTTATTAAAGCTTTTGAACCTAATAAAGAGGCTTTTTTTAAATTTTCAAAATCACTGGAAATAAATCCTGATTTATCAAAAAAAATTAATTTATATAATTTTGGATTATCTGATGTTTCAAAAAAATTGAAAATGATAACGATGGTAAAATTTGGATATAAACAAACTGGTGGCGCAGGTGTAACAAATAATGACAATAGTTTAAAAGATCATACTACTTTTTTTGCAGACTTTAAAATAGGTGATGAGTATTTAAAATTAAAAAATAAAAAACTATCTTTAAAAATTGATGTAGAGGGACATGAATTGAATGTTTTAAAAGGTATAAACAAAACTCTCATCAATAATAAATGTATTTTACAAGTTGAAATTTTTGATAAAAATTTTGAGTTAGTAAATAATTATTTATTATCTCTAAACTACAAAAAAATTTTTGATATTAAAAAAAGATCTAATTTTTTTTACAAAAACTTTTAATTATGGCGGAGAGAATGGGATTCGAACCCATGAAAGAATTGCTCCTTTACACGCTTTCCAAGCGTGCGCCTTCAACCACTCGGCCACCTCTCCAGTTATTTTTCTTTTGAAATTTTAAGAACACCAATAAATGCCTCTTGAGGTATTTCTACTCTTCCAAATTGTTTTGATCTTGCCTTACCCTTTTTTTGTTTTTCTAATAATTTTCTTTTTCTATCTGTGGCTCCACCACCATGAATTTTTGTTAAAACATCTTTTTTAAATCCTTTAATTGTTTCTCTAGCAATAATTTTTCCTCCGATTGCAGCTTGAACAGGAATCATAAAATTATGTCTTGGAATAAGATCTTTAAGTTTTTCACAAACTTCTCTCCCTGTTTTTTGAGCAAAATCTTTATGTATCATCATTGCTAAAGCATCAACTGGTTCACCATTTACTAATATACCGAGTTTTACTAGATCGCCTTCTCTATGCTCAATTATCTCATAATCAAAACTCGCATATCCACTTGTCATAGACTTAAGTCTATCGTTAAAATCAAACACAACCTCATTTAGTGGAAGTTCATAATTTACCACTGCTCTACTGCCAGAATAACTAAGGTTGGTTTGTACTCCTCTTTTGTCCTGGCACATTTTAATTATTGAACCTAAGTACTGATCTGGAGTAATGATAGTTGCCTTTATCCAAGGTTCTTCAATATATTTTATTAATGTAGGATCAGGTAAACTTGATGGATTTTGTAAATCTATCGTATCACCATTATTCAAATGAACTTTATAAACTACCCCAGGAGTTGTAGTTAATAAATTAACATCAAATTCTCTTTCGAGTCTTTCTGTTACAATTTCTAGATGAAGCAAACCTAAAAACCCACATCTAAATCCTAAACCTAAAGCTGAAGATGACTCTGGTTCAAAAGAAAAGCTTGCATCATTTAATTGTAACTTTGCTAAACCATCTTTTAATTTTTGAAACTCTGAGCTATCTACAGGAAACAATCCACAAAATACTACGGGTTTACTTGGTTTAAAACCTGGTAAAGCTTCTTTCAATGGTTTTGTTGCATCACAAATTGTATCTCCAACTTTTGTCTCTGATAACACTTTTATTCCTGTTGTGATAAATCCTATTTCTCCTGTTTTTAATTCAGTAATATCAACTGGCTTTGGTGTAAAAACACCAACTTTTTCAACGATATATTCTTGATTTGTAGACATCATTTTGATCTTCATGTGTTTAGAAAGTTTCCCATCTATAACTCTAACTAATATTACAACACCTAAGTAAGTATCGTACCAACTATCGACTAATAGACATTTTAAATCTGATGAACTCTCTCCTTTTGGTGCTGGTAAAGTTGTTATGATTTGCTCTAAAATATCTCCTATTCCCTCGCCAGTTTTTCCCGAACAAGGAATAGCATTCTCAGTATCAATCCCAATAACTTCCTCGATTTGCTTTTTTGTTCTATCAAGATCAGAAGCTGGTAAATCTACTTTATTTAAAACTGGGACAATTTCATGGTTTGTATCTAGTGCTTGATAAACATTTGCTAAAGTTTGAGCCTCAACACCTTGTGTGCTATCCACGATCAAAATTGAACCTTCACATGCATATAATGATCTACTTACCTCGTAACTAAAGTCTACATGGCCCGGGGTATCTATGATATTTAAAATATATTCTTTTCCATCTTTAGCTTTATAATTTAACTTTACTGTTTGAGCTTTAATAGTGATGCCTCTCTCTCGTTCAATATCCATTGAGTCTAAAACTTGAGCTTTCATCTCTCTTTCAGTCAGACCACCACAACTATGAATTATTCTGTCTGCAATAGTAGATTTTCCATGATCAATGTGTGCAATGATTGCAAAATTTCTTATATTATCGATTGAACTCATTGGCTTAGGATCGAATTTTAGCGCCAGTTTTGTTTTCGACTGTTTCTATAATAGATTTATTGATTTGATCCAAATCAGCATCTTTAAGGGTTTTTTCTTGAGATTGAATTGTAACACTGATCGCAATTGATTTTTGATTTTCTGGAATATTTTCGCCCTCATAAACATCAAAAACTTTAATGTTAGAAATCAAATTTTTATCAACATTTGACACAACATTTACCAAATCTTGAACTTTAATTTTCTTATCAACTATAAAAGCAAAATCCCTTTCTGACTTTTGATAATCTGAAACAGAATATTTTGTTTTTTGATCTTTTAATGATTTTTTTGGTAATTTTAAATTATCAAGAAATATTTCAAAACCTACTAAAGACTCAGTTTTCATATCTATTTGCTTAATAATATTTGGATGAATTTCACCAAAGTATGCAGCCACACTTTCTTTACCTCTATTCAAAAATAATCTTCCTGATTTACCTGGATGATAATAATCAGGTGTTTCATCATCAATAAAAAATTTCTCTGCATCGTAACCTGCTTCAACTAAGGTTTGAACTACATCTTTTTTAATATCAAAAACATCAACATTTCTCTCTTTTTCTAACCAAGAAAGACGAGATTTTTTTCCAGCAGATAAACCACAGACTACTATATTTTGTTCACCAGGTTGTTTTCCAAAAAATGTTGGTCCTATTTCAAAAATAGATAAATCTTTAAAACCTCTATCTATATTTTTGCTCATATACATAATTAAATTTGAAAATATTGAATTTCTTAAAACTCCTAATTCAGAACTTATAGGGTTCACAATTTTTAATTCATCATTTTGTCCTTTGAAATGATTATTATATTTTGCATCTGTGAAAGACCAAGTAATTGCCTCCAAATAACCTTTTGAAGCAACAGATCTTTGAAGGAAATGAAACAATTTTTGAGTTTGTGTTAAAGTAGATTTTTTTCTCTCTTTGATAGGTTCTTCTATCTTTATTTTATCATAACCAACTATTCTTACCAATTCCTCAACAACATCTATTTCCTGGGTAATATCTGGTCTCCAGGATGGGATACTTAGTTTAAAACCTTTTTTATCTTTTTTACATGTAAAACCTAAGTTATCTAAAATTTTTAACATATCTTTTGTTAAAATTTTAAAACCTGTAACTTTTTCAAACGAATTTGGATCAAATTTAATTATTTGATTTTTAAATGCACTAATTTTTTGGATATCAATCTTACTAATTTCACCACCACAAATTTCTTTAATTAAAAAAGCAGCTTTATTTAAACCTTCTTCAATTGATAATTGGTCTATTCCTCTTTCAAATCTAAATTTTGCATCTGTATCAATATTTAATCTTTTTGCTGTTCTTCTAATTGATCTTGGATCAAAATAAGCTGACTCAATTAAAACATTTTGTGTATCCATTTCTGTTCCAGATCTTGTGCCTCCGATTATACCACCAAGTCCTAATACACCTTTATCATCACTAATTACACACATATCATCTTCAAGTTTATAGGTTTTGTTATCTAAAGCTGTGAACTCTTCACCAGATTTTGAGTTTCTAACAATTATACCTTTTTCAATTTTATCCGCATCATATGCGTGTAATGGACGATTAATATCAATCATTACATAATTTGTAATATCAACGATTGCTGAAATAGGTTTTTGACCTATAGAAATTAATTTATCCTTTAACCATTTTGGGCTTTCAGTATTTTTTACATTTGTTACCAAACAGCTCCCAAAAGAAAAACATCCTTGATTTTTTTCATTTGTAATTTTTACTTTAACTGTTTGAGATTTTTTCGAATTTATTTTTTTTTCTTTAATTTGTTTTAATTTACCAAAACCTGCAGCTGCTAAATCTCTAGCTATTCCTCTAACACCAAGACAGTCCGGTCTGTTGGGTGTGATTGATAAATCAATCAAATTAGAACTAGATTGAATAAAAAAACTTTTTCCAATACTATTGTTGTATTTCAAGGATGAAAGCTCAGTAATTCCATCACTTTCCTCAGACAAATTGAGTTCAGATTCAGAACAAAGCATACCATAAGATGTAACATCTCTGATTTTTGCTATAACTAATTTAGTTTTATTTTTTGGAATAACCGCACCAGGAGGAGCATAAACAGTAATTAAACCTTCTCTAGCATTTGGTGCACCACATACGACCTTCTTAATCTCTTTTTCACCTACATCAACATCACAAACTTTTAAACGGTCTGCATTAGGATGTTTTTCAGTTTTTAAAATTTTTGCTACTTTAAATAAATCTAAGCCATCAGACAAATTTTCAACACTTTCAACTTCAAGTCCAATATCAGTTAATTTCTCAAGTAACTTTTCTTCCTTGGCATTTACAGATAAATGATCTTTTAACCAATCAAATGTTATCTTCATCGACTCAGACCTCTATAATTTGTGGGAACATCAAGAGGATCAAATCCAAAATGATTTAACCATCTGTAATCACAGTCAAAAAAAGCTCTTAAATCATTAATACCATATTTTAGCATAGCTAACCTGTCTATACCTATGCCAAATGCATATCCTTGGTATTTAGCAGGATCAACTTTAACATTTTTTAAAACATTTGGATGAACCATTCCACATCCTAAAATTTCAAGCCACTGATCCCCTTCTCCTATAATAATTTTACCATCTTTAATTTCGTAACCAATATCTACTTCTGCAGATGGTTCTGTAAAAGGGAAATGACTTGGTCTAAATCTCATTTTGATTTTTTCCACTTCAAAAAACTCTTTAATAAAATAATTTAAACATCCCTTTAAATGACCCATGTTAATATCTTTATCTATATGAAGGCCCTCAACCTGATGGAACATTGGCGCATGTGTTTGATCACTATCTGATCTATATGTTCTACCTGGAGCAATAATTTTAAACGGTGGCTTGTCTTTTAACATAGTTCTAATTTGAACTGGTGATGTATGCGTTCTTAATAGAACTTCCTTATTTTCGTCTAAATAAAAAGTATCGTGCATATCACGAGCTGGATGATTATCTGGAGTATTTAGTGCAGTAAAATTATTATATTCATTTTCTACATCTGGTCCTTCTTCAACACTAAAACCTATTTCTGAAAATATAGATGAAATTTCATCTATAGTTTGAGATACAGGATGAATTTTTCCTCTAACAAAAGGTCTTCCAGGTAAAGTTATATCAACTTTTTCTTTTTCAAGTTTTTGATTAACTTCTTTTGTTTCTATTTCTTTAATCTTTTCTGAAATTAAAGATTGCAGTTCATCTTTTATTTTATTCAAGTCTGCTGCAAAAGTTTTTCTGTCAGACTCTGGTATTGATCCTACAGTTTTGAATAAAGATGAAATTTGACCATTTTTTCCAAATAACTCTGTTTTGATTGAATTGATTTCATCTAAACTTAGCTCATTCTTGAGCTTTGATAAAAATTGATCTCTAATATTTTTTATGTCTGACATATTAGTAGATTATTTCCTTAAGAAATAAAAACAATAGAGATTAATTTAAAGCGGATTGAGCTTTTTGTACAATTGTTTTAAATGCTTCTGGACTATCGTAGGCAATTTCAGCTAAAATTTTTCTATCTATTGTAACGCCACATTTACTTAAACCATTAATAAATTTTGAATAAGTCATACCCTCTGCTCTTACACCAGCATTAATTCTCTGTATCCATAATGATTTGAAATCTCTTTTTTTATTTCTTCTATCTCTGTAAGCATACTGCATGGATTTCTCCATAGCTTGTTTAGCAACTCTGATAGTATTTTTCCTTCTGCCCCACTGACCTTTTACGGCTTTCAAAACTTTCTTATGTTTTGCTTTACTTGTTACGCCTCTTTTAACTCTTGCCATTGTTACCCTCTTAAACTGTAAGGCATGTATGATTTAACAATTTTGCCATCTTGTTTAGACAAAGTTGTAGTGCCTCTTAATTTTCTAATTTGTGAATTCGTTCGTTTAATCATACCGTGTCTTTTACCTGCTTGAGCAGATATAACTTTACCCTTAGCTGATATTTTAAATCTTTTTTTTGCAGAGCTTTTTGTTTTTAATTTTGGCATAATTCTGCGGACTTATACAAAGAATGTTTAAATTTTACAACCTCTATTAAGGCTTATAAAGGTTGAATTACCATAATCATTTGCTTCCCATCAAATTTGGGTTGCAACTCTACTCTACCAATATCCTTCATATCCTCTTTAATTTTACCCATCAGTTCATTGCCTAAATGAGAGTGTTGGAGCTCTCGCCCTTTAAATCTGATAGTAAATTTAACTTTATCTCCTTTAGAGATAAATTTTTTTGCATTTTTGACCTTAAATTCGTAATCATGAGTTTCTGTTACAGGTCTCATTTTAATTTCTTTTAATGAAATTATTTTTTGTTTCTTTTTTGCAAGATTTGCTTTTTTTTGAGCATCATATTTATACTTACCCATATCCATGATTTTACATACTGGTGGGTTAGCATTGGGTGCGATTTCAATTAAATCTAATCCTTGGTTTTTTGCCATTGATATAGCTTCGTTAGTACTGATCACTCCAAGATTTTCACCATCACTCGCAATTACTTGAACATCCGGTGAAGATATTCGGTTATTAGATCTTGGACCTCTATCCTTTGTTCTTCTTTGAAAGTAATTTTGTTTGAAATCTGCCACTTAGTTTGATGATGCTTTATTTAAAGCAGAGAAAGTTTTTAAAAATGAATCTATATCCATATTTTCTTGTTTATTAGAGTCTAACCTTCTAATCGTTACTGAATTGGAGTCAACTTCTTTTTTACCACAAATTAATAAAAGAGGTATTTTTGCTAAAGAATGATCTCTAATTTTATAGTTTAAATTATTATTTTTAATATCAACTGCAGAACTTATGCCCGCATCTTTAATTTTTTTAGATACTTCTATTGCGTAATCATTAAATTCTTCTGAAATTGGAATTACCATTGTTTGTAAAGGTGAAATCCAAAAAGGAAATTTACCAGCATAATTTTCAATCAATATTCCAATAAATCTTTCTAGAGAACCGAATAGAGCTCTATGAAGCATAACAGGAACTTTTTTTGTTCCGTCCTTATCAACATATGATGCATCTAATCTTCCAGGTAAATTTAAATCAACTTGTAAAGTTCCACATTGCCAATCTCTTCCGATAGCATCTCTTAAAACAAATTCAATTTTTGGCCCATAAAAGGCACCTTCACCTTTATTAATACTATATTCTAACTTAGAAGCTTTAACTGCTTCAAGAAGTGAAGCTTCTGCCTTATCCCAAACCTCATCATCTCCAACTCTAACCTCCGGTCGATCAGCATATTTTAAAATCACATTTTCAAAACCAAGATCTTTATAAATATCTAATATTAAATTTGTTACATTTAAACACTCACTCGTAATTTGATCTTCTGCACAAAAAATATGCGCATCATCTTGTGTAAAAGCTCTTACTCTAAGCAAACCATGTAAAGCACCTGATGGTTCGTAACGATGAACCTTACCAAATTCTGTGATACGTAATGGAAGATCTCTATAACTTTTCAATCCTTGATTAAATACTTGTATATGACCTGGACAATTCATTGGTTTTATCGCAAAGACTTTTTCATCAGGAGTTTCTGATGTGTACATATTTTCTCCATACTTTTCCCAGTGACCAGATTTTTCCCACAATTGTCGGTCTAAAATTTCAGGTGTATTTACCTCTTTGTATCCAGCAGCATCCTGTCTGCTTCTCATATAATTAATTAATTTTTGAAATAATGCCCACCCTCTCTCATGCCAAAAAACTGAGCCTGGACTTTCTTCTCTAAAATGAAACAAGTCCATTTCTTTTCCTAATTTTCTATGATCTCTTTTTTCTGCTTCTTCTATTCTTTTTAGATGCTCATCTAAATCTTTTTGAGAAGCCCAGCTTGTACCATAAATTCTTTGAAGCATTTCATTGTTTGAATCACCCCTCCAATAAGCTCCTGAAACTTTCATTAATTTAAAGTATTTACCTATTTTACCTGTTGAAGAAAGATGAGGTCCTCTACAAAGATCATGCCAATCTCCATGAAAATAAATTGAAACATCCTCATTCTCTGGTATTGCCTCAATTAACTCGGCTTTATAGATTTCACCTTTTTTTTTAAAATGATCTATGGCTTTATTTCTATCCCAAACTTCTCTTTTGGTAATCTCGTCTCGATCAACAATTTCTTTCATTTTATTTTCAATCTTTGCTAAATCATCTTCTGTAAACGGATCTTTTCTAGCAAAATCATAATAAAATCCGTTTTCAATTACAGGGCCAATCGTAACTTGTGTTCCTGGAAACAATTCTTGTACTGCCATTGCTAATATGTGAGCAGTATCGTGTCTAATGGTTTCTAGACCCTCAGGATTTTTAGATGTAAAAATTTTTACTGAACAGTCTTTCTCAATTAGATGTTCTAAGTCTTTTAACTCACCATCTACACTTATCACCATTGCTTGTTTAGCTAATGATTTGCTAATTTTTTCTGCTACTTCTAATCCAGTAACTTTATTTGGGAAATCAATATTATTTCCATCAGGTAATGTAATTATAGGCATTTAATTTATTAATCTTTTATACTCTGAATAAGTAGAAAAGCACATTTTTTCAACATTAAATTTTTGAACTATATTTTTTCTTCCTTCAACACCAATTAATTTTAATTGAGTTTCGTCAATTGTCAGTGTTTTTAAAATTTTCTGACTTAAAGACTTTGCATCACCCGCTTTAAATAAATAACCTGTTTTTTCATCAATGACAGTCTCATTAGAGCCACCAATATTACTCGCAATAATTGGTTTCTCCATAGATTGAGCCTCTACAGAAACTCTACCAAAAGCTTCTGGTTCAATAGAAGCTGAAACAATTATATCAGACACTTTGTAAGCTAATGCCATATCTTTGCAGTGATCGATAAATCTTAGCTGTTTAGTTAACCTATATTGTTCTGAAAGTCTTATTAGTTTTTTTTTATACAAGTCTCTTCCCTGATCACTTCCAAGGATAACAGCATAAAATGCCTCATAACCTAATTCAATATTTGCCAGATTAATTGCTTCAATAAATACCTCTTGTCCCTTCCAGGTAGTTAATCTACCAGGCAAAAGTATAATCTTTTTATCTTTTTCTATTTCCCATTGTTTTAATAATTTTTTTTCTTCAGTTTCAAGTTTTGTAGTAGGATCAAAATAATCAACATTAATTCCCCTAAATACTACTAATAATTTTTTTTTTTGATTTAAATAATTTGAATAATTTTCTTTGATGTGTGAAAAAATAAAATTTGATCCTGCAATAATTAAATCAGATCGAACCATTACTGAATTATATAATTTTTTCAAATTACTTTTAAAATTATAAGTTCCATGAAATGTAGTTACAAACTTTCTGCTTGTTATCTTGGAGGCTATTAAACAAGACCATGCAGGCGCTCTACTTCTGGCGTGTATGATCGAAATATTATTAATTAAAATAATAAAAGTTAAAATTATTGCATTAATTAAAATTAATATTGGATTTTTACTCTGAACTGGAAGTCTAAAAACTTTTACTTTATTTTTATCTACAAATTTAAGTAACTCACCACCACTAGTAACTATAAATGACTTACAACCGTTTTCTGGCAAATAGTGAGCAATATCATAACAGCCGGTCTCTGCACCACCATATCCAAGTTTTGGTATTACTTGCAAAACTTTTAAATTAGATGACATTTGATATGATTATATATTAATTAGCAATTCTTATAAACGATTATGGCAAATTTCAGATTCCACAAAATTTCAAAGACTAAGAAAATTAGACATATTTGTAAAATTTATAAAAATTCTCCATTCATAGTTTTCTTGCATGGATTTATGTCAGATCTTGAGGGAAAAAAGCCAGAAGCTTTTTTAAAATTTGCAAGAAAAAATAAAATAGGTTTTCTTGCTTTAGAATATTCAGGTCATGGAAAATCTACAGGTAAATTCACAAATGGAAATATTTCAAAATGGACTAAAGAAACTTCTATATTGATAAATAAATATATAAAAAATAATAATTTTTATGTCATTGGTTCAAGTATGGGCGCTTGGATTGCTTTAAGACAATTTAAAATATTTAAAAAACAAATTATTGGATTTTTGGGAATTGGCTCGGCACCTGAGTTTTTAGAAAATTTGATGTGGAAAAAATTCTCCAAAAAAATAAAGCAAGAAACAATCCAAAAAGGTATATATCACCTAAAACATGGGAATTATGAGTATCCAATCACTTATCAGCTTATAAAAGATGGAAGAAAAAATAGAGTTTTAAATAAAAAAATAAATTCAAAAATTAATGTTACTATGGTGCATGGTGAGTATGATGAAGCTGTACCGGTAAGTTATTCTAGAAAAGTTTTAAAACTATTTCCAAAAGCAAAAAAGAAATTGATCATTGTAAAAAAAGGTGACCATAGCTTATCAAATAAGAAATGGCTTAATATAATCTTAAAAGAATTAAAATTATTAATTAACTAACTTCTTTTATAACTTTTTTTAAGCTGATAGGGTTTTTCAGTTTATCTAACATTTCTTTAGGACAAACCTGAATGAAATTATTAATTTCATTATAATAATTTTCAATTATTTCTTTAGATAACAAAGATCCTGTCTCTTCATGGTGTTCTTTGATTAAATTTTTTAAACTTTCTTTCCAATAATCTGTTTCAACATTCTGCCAAACTACTGACTCTGGGTTTACTTTTTTTTCAAATTCTTTTGATTTGTCATAGATAAATGCCATACCACCTGTCATACCAGCAGCAAAGTTATCTCCAACATCTCCTAGAATTACTACAGTTCCACCAGTCATATACTCACATCCATTCGAGTCACATCCCTCAATAACTGTAACTGCACCTGAATTTCTTACAGAGAATCTTTCACCAGCTTGACCGGCTGCAAAAAGTTTTCCAGATGTTGCTCCGTATAGAACTGTATTTCCTAAGATAGTATTTTCATTTGAAACTAAGTTACTTTCCTCTGGTAGTCTTATAGAAATTGTAGCTCCTGAAAGACCTTTGCCGACATAATCATTTGCATCACCTTTTAATACTAACTTCAAACCTTTGGATGAAAAGGCTCCAAAAGATTGACCAGCTGATCCTTTAAAGTTTAATACTAAAAAATTATCATCAAGTTTTTCATAACCATATTTTTTATATAAATGATGAGAAATTCTTGTCCCAACTGCTCTATGTGTATTTTTAATTAAATATTCTTTTTCAATTTTTTCAGAATTATCTAAAGCCTTTTCAATCTCCGGCCATATTTCTTGGTCTAGAGTATCTGGCACTGAATTAATTTCTTGGTTTTCACAATATCTAGTATTGTTCCCAGTATCTGCTTGAACAAATAAAGGATTTAAATCTAAATCATCTAAATTATCTGAACCCTTGCTAACTTGTCTAAGTAAGTCAGTTCTACCAATAATATCATTTAATGATTTAAAACCTAATTTAGCTAAAATTTCTCTAACCTCAGTTGCTATAAACGTAAATAGATTAACAACCTTATCTGGTGTTCCAGTAAATTTTTCTCTTAATTTTTCATCTTGAGTACAGACACCAACGGGGCATGTATTCGAATGACATTGTCTTACCATTATGCATCCCATTGCAACTAGAGCAGTTGTTGCAACTCCATACTCTTCTGCACCCATCATGGCTGCTATAACAACATCTCTACCTGTTTTAATCCCTCCATCAGTTCTAAGTGTAACTGTGTGTCTAAGATTATTTAATGTTAAAACCTGATTAGCCTCTGTTAATCCCATCTCCCATGGAATACCTACGTATTTTACACTTGTTTGCGGAGTAGCTCCAGTTCCACCGTTATGTCCTGAAATTAATATTATGTCTGCTTTTGCTTTGGCAACTCCTGCAGCAATAGTCCCAACTCCTGAGGAAGCAACTAGTTTTACTCCAATTCTTGCTTTTGGATTAATCTGTTTTAAATCATAAATAAGCTGCGCAAGATCTTCAATTGAATAAATATCGTGGTGTGGTGGAGGAGAAATTAGTGTTACTCCAGGCGTTGAGTGTCTTAACTTTGCTATTTCATCGGTAACTTTGAAACCTGGGAGTTGTCCACCTTCTCCTGGCTTTGCACCTTGTGCAATTTTTATTTCAATCTCATTGCAATTGTTTAAATAATTAACTGTTACACCAAATCTTGCTGAAGCTATTTGTTTTACTCTTGAGTTTGCACTATCTCCATTATCTAACACTTTAAATCTTTTTTCATCTTCACCACCTTCACCACTACAAGAAGCACCTTTAATTCTATTCATGCCTGTAGCCAAAGTTTCATGTGCCTCTTTAGATAAAGCACCATGAGACATGCTTCCACTTCCAAATCTTTTTAAAATATTTTCTATTGGTTCTACTTCTGAAATATCTATAGCTCCCTTTAATTTTTTTTCTCTAAAATCAATTAAGTCCCTCAAATTTATTGGTGGTAAATTATAAATACCCTCTGCATATCTTTTATAAGCGTCATAAGAATTAGAACCAACTGCACTTTGAAGTAAATGTATTAGTTTGCCTTGATATTGGTGTGTTTCTCCATTTTTTCTATATCTATAAATCCCTCCAATAGGAAGAATTGTATCAGTGCTTTCAAATGCTTCTTTGTGAATTGCTCTTATTTTTTTTTCGATTCCAGTAAGTCCAATACCAGAAATTTTAGATACAACTCCTGGAAAATAATCTGAAACAATAGTTCTACTTAATCCAACAGTCTCAAAATTGCATCCACCTCTGTAAGAACTTAAAACAGAGATACCCATCTTAGACATAATTTTTAATAAACCTGCATTGACAGATTTAATGTATCTTTCAACACATTCTTCAAAGCTAAACTTTCCAAATAATTTTTTTTCAAATCTTTGATATAAACTGTCGAACGCCAAATAAGGATTTACTGTTGTTGCTCCAACACCAATTAAAGTTGCAAAAGAGTGTGTATCTAATGCTTCTCCAGATTGGACATTGATTGACACATACCCTCTTAATTTTTTCTCAATTAAAAAAGAGTTAATTGCACCAACTGCAAGCAGCATTGGAATTGGAAGTTTTGAAATTGATAAATCTTTATCGCTAAGAATTAATTGTGTAACACCTTGTCTAACAGCAATTTCTGCATCTTTTTGAATTTTTTTAATAGCTTCGTACAAACTGTTACTTTCTTCAAAAGTACAATCAATTATTGTTGAATTATTTCCAAAAAAATTGATGAATTTTTCAAACTGAGAATTAGATAAAATTGGGCTATTAAGAACATAAATATTCTGTTTTGTTAAATTATCAAAATCTAGAATATTGCCTAGATTTCCAAATCTTGTTTTTAAACTCATCACTTTGTTTTCTCTTAAAGAATCTATTGGTGGATTTGTAACTTGGCTAAAATTTTGTCTAAAAAAATGATACAGAGGTCTATATTTATCTGATAGCACAGCTAAAGGGGTGTCATCGCCCATTGATCCTGTAGCCTCTTTTGCATCCTCAGCCATAGGGTGTAAAATTAATTCAAGATCCTCTAAACTAATTCCAAAAGTATATTGTCTTCTTCTTAAATCATCCCCTGAAAAAGAATTTTTCTCATCTTCAATCGTTAGTTTGTCATCTAAATCAATAATTTGTGAATTAAAATGTTTATACTCTTTTGCTAAGTAATCCTTAATTTGTTTATTAGTAAATACTTTACCTTTTTCTATTCTTACTCCTATAATTTCTCCAGGACCTAATCTTCCTTTTGATAAAATTCTTTTTTCATTTAGCTCGATCATCCCAGTTTCTGAGCCTGCAAACAATAACTTATCCTTAGTGATTGCATATCTTAGAGGTCTTAATCCATTTCTATCGTTTGCTGCAATAACCCACTCATTGTCAGTTCCAGCTATAGCGGCAGGTCCATCCCAAGGTTCCATTGTGCTATTTAAAAAATTGAATAATTGCTGATGATCTTTTGGTAAAGTCTTATTCTTCTTAGACCATGCATCAGGAACTAACATTAATTTAGCTAATGGTGCAGGTTGACCTGAAATGTTTAATAATTCGAAAACATTATCTAAAGCCGCAGAATCTGAGGCTCCTTGTTGAATAACTGGCTTAAGATTTTCTATATCATCAAATAATGGACTATTCATTTCTTGTTCATGAACTTTCATCCAATTTTTATTTCCTCTATAAGTATTAATTTCTCCATTATGTGCAATTGCTCTGAATGGTTGAGCAAGATTCCAACTTGGAGCTGTGTTGGTTGAAAACCGCTGATGAAATATTGCATATCTTGATACAAACCTTTCATCATTTAAATCTAGATAAAATTCTGAAATTGCTTCGGCTAAGAACATTCCTTTGTAAATAATTGACTTTGAACTTAAGGAACAAATATAAAAATTATTTAATGATTTTTTGAAAGCTTCGTTTTCGATTTTTCTTCTTGTCTCATAAATTTTTCTCTCCAAATCTTTATTTGTAAGTTCTTTATTATGAGGTTTGAAAAGTACCTGAATAATTTCAGGCATAGTTTGAAAAGCTTTTTCACCTAAAACCTTTGGATTAACGGGAACTTGTCTCCATCCATAAATATTAAAATCATTTTTCGTTAGTTCGCTTTCAACAATTGTTTTACAGCTCTCTTGTGCTGCATAGTCATTACGTGGAAGAAAAATCATTCCTACGCAGATTTCAGAATTATCGTGCGTGTGTCCAGTAACCTCAATTTTTTCAATAAAAAAATCTTTTGGAATTTCTACGTGAATTCCAGCTCCATCTCCTGTTTTCCCATCAGCATCTACCGCACCTCTATGCCAAACAGCTTTTAAAGCTTCAATTCCATATTCAACTACATTCCTCGATTTTTTTCCCTCAGTGGAAGCTATTAAACCTACTCCACAAGCATCATGCTCCATATCCTCAGAATAGACATTATTTTTCTTAAGTAGATCAAAATTTTTTTTATAAGTTTTCATTAAGCAACTTTTTTCTCATTTTTAGATTTTGTTTCTAAATAATTTTTTATGGAATCTGCTGCGTCTCTACCATCTTTAATTGCCCAAACAACTAATGAAGCTCCTCTAACTATATCCCCAGCAGCAAAAACGCCACTTAGATTAGTTTCCATAGTATCAAAATCAGTTTTTATTGTTCCCCATTTTGTAACTTGAAGTTCATTGCTATCGAATAAATTAGGTAAATCCTCTGGATCAAATCCAAGAGCTTTAATAACCATATCTGCTTTTATTTCATAACTTGATCCTTCTTGTACTTCGGGTTTTCTTCTACCAGTTTCATCTGGTTCACCTAACTTTATTTGATCTACAAGTAAATTTTCTACCTTATTAGTTCCTTTAAATTCTTTAGGACTAGATAGCCATACAAATTCAACACCTTCCTCTTCAGCATTTGCAACTTCTCTTGCTGAACCAGGCATATTTTCTTTATCTCTTCTGTATAAGCATTTTACTGATTTTGCTTTTTGTCTTACTGAAGTTCTCACACAATCCATTGCAGTATCACCTCCACCAATTACAACAACATCTTTTCCCTCTGCATTTAGAATTCCCTTATCAAATAATTCAACCTCATCACCCAATCCTTTTTTATTTGATGCTGTAAGAAAATCCATTGCTGGAAAAATATTGTCTAAATCATTACCTGGTAAATTAACTTCTCTAGCTTTGTAAACTCCTGTTGCAATTAATACTGCATCATGTTTTTTTCTTAATTGCTCTAAACTTGCATCCTTGCCAACTTCGAAATTTTGTATGAATTCTATTCCACCATCTCTTAAAAGCTTTGTTCGTCTTTCAACTATTTCTTTTTCTAATTTAAAATTTGGAATTCCATATATTAATAATCCTCCAGCTCTATCATAACGATCGTAAACTGTAATTTTATACCCATTTTTTCTTAACTGTTCTGCCGCTGCTAATCCCGCAGGACCAGCTCCTATAATTCCGACACTTTGATTTTTTTCATTTGTAACTTCGATTGGTTTAACCCAACCTTGTTCCCAAGCGTTATCTGTTATATATTTTTCAACGGAACCAATTGTAACTGTTCCATGACCAGACTGTTCAATTACACAATTCCCCTCGCATAATCTATCTTGCGGACAGATTCTTCCACAAACCTCAGGCATATTGTTAGTGCTTTGGGAAAGCTCATATGCTTCTTTTAATCTTCCTTCAGCAGTTAACTTTAGCCAATCAGGAATATTATTACTTAAAGGACAATGAACCTGACAGAAAGGAACTCCGCACTGAGAACATCTACTTGATTGTTCTTTAGCTTTTTCGTTGATATATTCGTCATATATCTCGTTAAAATCCTTTTTTCTTTGATCAACTTCCCTTTTAGGTGGAGTTTGCTGACCTATTTTTACAAATTTTAGCATTTTGTCAGTCATAAAAAATATAATTTTCGGCAAATTATATAATGATTTTATTAAATAAAGCATTAAATAGGTCAAATTTATTGACCTTTAATCTCTCATTTTTGTTATAAATAAACAGGTTTCTAATAAATGCATAGCTACTATGATCAAATCGTATTGTTTGAAATATAAGCTTTATGAGCTACGAAGAAATTATGTTTCAAAATATTATAGAAGTTTTAATCCTTTCAGCAATTCAAGGGATCTCGGAATTTCTTCCAATAAGTTCTTCTGCACATTTAATTTTAGTTTCAAGTTTATATGAATTTAAATCTAGCTCATTACTAATTGATATTAGCCTTCATCTAGGATCTCTTGTTGCAATAGTGTATTATTTTAAAGAAGAGTTATTAAACATTAATAAAAATAAAAGACTAATAAGTTTAATTATTATTGGGTCTATTCCATTAATAATCTTTGGATATATTTTATACACTACAGGACTAATTTATAGTTTACGAAACATTGAAACTATTGCATGGACAACTTTAATATTTGCAATTGTTTTATACATTTCTGACAAAAGTCGTTTTGATAAAAAAATTTCTACAAATTTAAATATTCAATCAATTCTATTTATAGGGGTAATGCAAATTTTATCATTGATACCTGGAGTAAGCAGAGCAGGCGTTACAATAACAGCTGCAAGGATTTTAAAGTTTAATAGAGTGGATTCGAGTAAAATATCTTTTTTACTATCTATCCCAGCATTAGTTGCTGCAAGTGTACTTAGTTTAAAAGATATTTTTAATCAACCAACAGAATTTAATTATTTGGTAATAATTGCAATTATATCTTCTTTTATTTTTTCTTTTTTAACAGTTAAATATTTTTTAATATTTATAAATAAATTTTCTATGAATGCATTTGTAATTTATAGAATAATAATTGCTTTAGTATTGTTTAGTTTAATTTATTAAATTTTTTTTCTTTTTATAAGTGGGAGTAATTGTGATAATAAAACTCCACACAAAATGAAAAAACATCCAAGTATATTATTTATATCTAATACTTGATTTAAAATAAACCATGCAGCTACAGTTGCAAATACACCCTCAAGGGAGAAAATAATTGCTGCTGGTGCAGGTGTGATATTTTTTTGTGCATAAATCTGTAATACAAATGCAAATCCTCCAGATAATATTCCAGCATATAGTATAGAATATATTTCCATTAGAATGTTGTTCCAAACAAATTCTTCATAAAGAATTCCAATGAAAAAAGATAAAATAGCTACGATTAAAGTTTGAATTGCTCCAATTGTCAGTGGAAGATTGTATTTAGAAATAATAATTCCAGTAAATATAATATGTGTGCTCCAAAATAAAGCTCCTAGTACAACCAAAGTATCTCCCAACCTAACAGTTACATCGTAAAAATTTGTTAATAAATATCCTCCAATTAAACATAAAATTACTGAAGGCCATACACTCCAATGAATTGATTTTTTTCCAAACAAATAAATTATGATAGGCACCATAGGTACATAAAAAATCGTAAAAAAGGCTGCATTTGCAACATCTGTATAGAGCAAAGCAACCTGTTGTAATGCAGAACCTAAAAATAAGGATAATCCTATTAAAGACACATAAATTACAAATGTTTTTTTATCTGTTTTTAATTCTGGTTTAAAATTTTTTAATTCAAATAAAATTACAAGTGGGGTAATAGCTAAAAAACCAACAAAAAATCTAACAGCATTAAATGTGAAAGGACCAATATTGTCCATGCCAGTATCTTGAGCAATAAAAGTTGTGCCCCATATAAAAGTACATAACAAGGCACTAAATAGGGAAATGGGTTTGGACATTTTAGATTATACAGCTAGCTTATAAGCAAAATTTTTGCCTAAGTTTTCTTTAAGATCATTGTTAAATCTTGCTGCCTCAGCACCATCAATAATTCTATGATCATAAGACAAAGATAACGGTAGCATTGTTCTAGTTTGAAACTTTCCATTTATATAAATTTGTTTTTTCTCTGATCTTCCTAATCCTAAAATTGCTACTTCAGGATAATTTATTATTGGTGTAAAAAATGATCCACCTATTCCCCCCAAACTAGTAATGGTCATCGAACCACCAAACAATTCTTTTTTGTCTATTTTTAAATTTCTACAAAGCTCGCTTACCTCTCTCAACTCTCTACTAATATGAGAAATTTTTTTATTATTAGCATTTCTAATTTTTGGAACCATTAGTCCATTTGGAGTGTCTACAGCTATACCTATATGGTAATATTTTTTCATTGTCATTTTACCTGTTTCAATTTCATCAATTGAAGAATTAAAACTTGGAAATTTTTTTAACGAAGCAACTAAAGCTTTTACAATAAATGCTAAAGGAGTAATTTTAATTTTTTCTCCCGTATAAATATCAGTCAAAGAATTTCTGAAGCTTTCCATTTCTGTAATATCAGCCTCATCATGATTTGTAACATGAGGTATGGTGGTCCATGAATTTGTTAAATACTTTGATGATAATTTTTTTACTCTTGGTATATCTTTGGTCTCTATTTCACCAAAATCTGAATGCTCAAATTCATTTTTAATTTTGTTTGATTTTTTTTCCTCAACAACTTCAGCTTTATTGTTTGATCTTAATGCTACAAATTTTTTGATATCTTCTTCAACAACTCTTCCATCTCTCTCACTTCCTAAAACTTTATTTATATCTATACCGAGTTCTCTAGCAAATTTTCTAGCTTTTGGGCTTGCTGATGAAATGTTAGATACATTATTTAAAACTTTAGTTTCTTGTTGAACTTCAGGTTCTATTACTTCAATTTTTTTAAAATCTTTTTCTATTATTGGCTTCTGTTCAACTTTTTGATTTATCTGTGATGACTTTTCTAAAGTTAAAATTAAATCTCCTTCAGATACTTTATCTCCAACTTTTATATTTAAGTTAGAAATTTTACCCTCAAAACTAGATGGTATTTCTACGCTAGACTTATCACTTTCTATTGTAATTAAGGGGTCATTTTTTTTAATTGATTGGCCTTTTTTTACTAATACCTCAATAACCTCAACATCTTTGAAATCTCCAATATTTGGTACCTTAATTTCAATATCTGACATTATAATTTTGTTGGCATAGGTTTATCGCCATCAATTTTGTATTTTTTCATAGCATCTTTTGCATATTTTGAAGCTATCAATTGTTCTTTTGCTAAAATGCTTAATCCATAAGCTACTAAATGTTCTTTATCTACCTCAAAGAATTTTCTTAAATTTTTTCTAGTATCACTTCTTCCAAAACCATCTGCGCCTAGCGAATAAAAGCTCTTATTGTTTGTGTAAGGTCTTATTTGATCAGAGTTCATTCTCATATAATCAGATGCTGCCATAATTGGTCCTTCAGTACTTCCAAGACATTGCTCTACATATGATTTTTTAGGAGTTTTGTCCGGATTTAGAAGGTTGTATCTTTCAACTTCCATCCCATCTTTTCTTAACTCATTAAAACTTGTAACACTCCATATTTCACTATCAATTTGATAGTCGTTTTGTAAAATTTCAGCTGCTGACATCATCTCTCTTAATATCGTTCCTGAGCCTAAAAGTTGAAGTTTTGTTTTTTTATATTTGTTAAATTCCTTTATCTTATACATTCCTTTAAGAATTCCCTCTTCACAATTTTTATCCTTAGGCATTTCAGGATGTGAATAATTTTCGTTCATAGTTGTAATATAATAAAAAACATTTTCTTTCTTCTCATGCATTCTTCTTAGACCATCTCTAAAAATAGTTGCTAATTCATAATGAAATGTAGGATCATAAGTTATACAATTAGGAATTGTTGATGCAATCAAATGACTATGTCCATCTTGATGTTGTAATCCTTCACCTGCTAATGTTGTTCTTCCGGCTGTTGCACCAACTAAAAAACCTCTAGCCTGGCTATCACCAGCAGCCCAAGCTAAATCTCCAATTCTTTGAAATCCAAACATAGAATAAAAAATGTATATCGGAATCATTTCAATATCATGATTTGTGTAAGCAGTTGCAGCTGCTATCCAAGAAGACATCGCTCCTGCCTCATTAATTCCTTCTTCAAGTACCTGTCCACTTTTGTCTTCTCTATAAGAACTTAGTTGTGCGGCATCTTCGGGCTCATATTTCTGTCCTTCATGAGCGTATATTCCAATTTTTTGAAAAAATCCTTCCATACCAAATGTTCTTGCTTCATCTGGGATAATTGGAACTAATCTAGGTGAAATATTTTTATCTCTTAACAAATTTGTTAACATTCTTACCAGCGCCATTGTGGTAGACATTTCTTTTTCACCAGTTGAAACTTTCATAAAATCAAAAATATCTTTTGATGGTGCTTTAATAGATTTTGCAAAGGTTGATCTCTCTGGCAAATAACCTCCCAATTTAAGTCTTCTCTCCTTTATGTATCTAATCTCTGGAGATTTCTCATCAGGCCTAAAGTATTCTATGTTTCTAACTTGTTCATCAGTTAGAGGAACATCAAAGCGATCTCTATAATACATAAGATCATCCACATCTAATTTTTTAGTTTGGTGAGTAGTGTTTACACTTTCACCTGTTTTTCCCATTCCATATCCCTTGATTGTTTTTGCAATAATAACTGTTGGACTTCCTTCGTTTTTAATTGCTTTATCATAAGCTGCGTATACCTTATGGGGATCGTGCCCTCCTCGATTTAATCTCCAAATATCTTTATCTGACATAGATGAAACCATCTCCAAAGTATCTGGATTTTTTCCAAAAAACTTTTCTCGTACATATGCACCATCTCTTGCTTTCATAGCTTGGTATTCACCATCTACAGTTTCATTCATAATTTTTACTAATTGACCAGTTTTGTCATTAGCTAATAATGAGTCCCAATATGAACCCCAAATAACTTTTATTACATTCCATCCAGCGCCTCTGAAGCTACCTTCAAGTTCTTGTATAATTTTTCCATTTCCTCTTACAGGTCCATCAAGTCTTTGAAGATTACAATTAATTACAAAAATTAAATTATCCAATTTTTCTCTAGCTGCTAATCCAATTGCACCCATGGACTCTGGTTCATCCATTTCACCATCTCCTAAAAAAGCCCAGACCTTTCGTCCCTCATCTTTAATCAATCCTCTATTGATTAAATATTTCATGTATCTTGCTTGATAAATTGCAAGCATTGGTCCTAACCCCATCGAAACAGTGGGAAATTGCCAAAAATTTGGCATTAGCCAAGGGTGAGGGTATGAAGATAATCCTCCAGGTTTTACTTCCTGTCTAAAACTATCTAATTGTTTCTCAGTTAATCTACCCTCTAAAAATGCTCTAGCATACATTCCAGGTGCACTGTGTCCTTGGAAATATACTAGATCACCTCCAAATTTATTGTTTTTTGCTCTCCAAAAATGATTGATTCCAACATCATATAAAGTTGCAGCAGATGCAAAGGTTCCTATGTGTCCACCTAATTCTGGAAATTTTTTGTTAGCTCTTACTACCATTGCAGCTGCATTCCATCTGATCAGAGATCTTATTCTTCTCTCAATATTTTGGTCTCCATTTGATTTTATTTCAGCCTCAGGAGGAATGGTATTTATATACGGAGTATTTTGGGTGTAAGGAATATTTGCTCCTTCACGATAGGCTTTGTTAATTAATTCCTTAATTAAAAAATGAGCTCTTTGATTTCCATCTTTTGAAATTACTGCAGATAAAGACTCTAGCCAATCTTGAGTTTCTAAAGGATCTGTATCTAATCCATTTGTAACTTGAATTATAGATTGTTTTTTTTCTTTAGCTGGCTCTGGAACATTCACCAGCTCCTCTTTATTTACAGCCATAGCTTCTTCAGCTTGTTTAATAATATTTTCTGTATCTTTAGGAAGATCACTCTCTGGGAGACTTTTGGTTGAATTGCTTAAACTTAAAAGTAAATCACCTTTTGAAACTTTATCACCTACTTTGACATTAATAGTATCAATTTTTCCTGAAATAGTTGATGGAATTTCAACACTAGATTTATCACTTTCAATTGTGACTATTGGATCATTTTCCTTGATCGTGTCTCCTGGCTTTACAAGTAATTCTATTACCTCAACATTCTCAAAATCACCGATGTCAGGAACAAGTAGTTTTTCGCTCATTATTTAAAAGGCTTATACACTCAAATAAAATATATTTTTATGTTATTTTATCACATTAATTAATCTTTTTATGCAAAGCTGTGTTTTAATTGAACAAAATTTGTTAATAAAACCATAAAATACAGTATCTTTAATAAAATTAATTTTGGACCGCTGGCCAAATTGGATAAGGCGCTCGGCTACGAACCGGGAGATTCCAGATTCGAGTTCTGGGCGGTCCACCAAAAAGGAAAAAAATGATTGATTGGCTATTAAAAGCTTCTTTACAAAAATCAGTAATTTACTTTTTTATAATTATTACATTGTTATTATTGCTATTAACAATTGTATTGTAAATTTTATGAGTAATGAGTTTGAACAAATAAGTCTAACCCCAGGGTTCATGAAACATAATGGAGGTGTTTTGTTTAGAAACATCTCTGAAACTGAATATGAATTTAAATCTACTATAAATGAAAATCACTTAAATGCTGCAGGAATAACTCATGGAGGCTATCTATCAGCATTAATAGATGCTGGTGCTGGAACCGCAGCTCACAGATCTGCTGATAATGCTCCATGTGTAACTATTTCGTTAGATATTAAATTTATTGGTGCCTCAAAAGTTGGTGATGAAATTATTGGGCACACAAAAATATTAAAAAAAACAAATACATTAATATTTTTATTTTGTGAGCTTATATGTAACAATAAAATTATAACATCAGCAACTGGAGTTTGGAAAATTTTAAAAGTTAAACCTTCAAACTTGGGTCCAGGTGGTTAATTCATTCCTTTCTTCTGATATTAAAATATCCACAAATAACTAATAAAATTAAAGCAATTGGATAAACTATATTTTTCGATGGTCTATCAGAATTTTCAATTTTGAATTCACTGATATAATCTCCCATTTCAAAACCATTTTTTTTTGCTTCTCCATTCCATTTTAAATTATCAACTATTATTTTTTCATCCTGCTCTAATAAAGTAATCCCATAATCCTCTAGAGTAAAATGATCCTCAAATGTATTTTTTGATATTACAAAAAGCTTATATCTTTCTCCGTATAAACTAGGTCTCGTTATTTTAATTTGAATTTCTTTTTCTGAATCTAATTTTAATGAATTTATTTTACTAATTTCTTCGTAATTATATTTTGGATAAAATTTATTTAAAACAAAATCTGGAGACAACAAAGAAATAGAAATGATTAAAAAAATAATAATTTCGTACCATTTAAGCTTATTTACAAACCATCCTTGTGTCGCTGATGTAAAAACTAAAATTCCAATTAATGAAGTTATAATAACAACTAGTCCATGCCAGATATTTTCAATACCAATAAGTAAAAGTTCATGATTAAATAAAAAGACTATCGGCAATATTCCTGTTCTTAAACTATACCAGAAAGCTTGAACTCCAGTTCTTAATGGATCTCCTCCTGATATTCCCGCAGCTGCATAAGAAGCTAGTCCTACTGGCGGTGTTACATCTGCCATCAGTCCAAAGTAAAAAACAAATAAATGAACTGCTATCAGTGGAAAAATAAACCCAGATGCATTTCCAACATCAACTAAAACAGTTGCCATCAAAGATGCAACCACAACATAGTTTGCTGTAGTTGGTAAACCCATTCCTAATAATAAACACAAAATTATAGTTAAAAATAATAGTATTGTGACATTATCTTTAGCAATAGATTCAATAACAATAATTAAGTTTGTACTTAAGCCTGTTGAGCCAACTGCACCTACTATGATACCAGCTGTAGCAATTGCAATGCCAACTGCAACCATATTTAATGCTCCTTTTTCAAAACCAACGATTGTTTGATTAAACCATTCTTTAAAAGAGTCTTTAGAATAATTATTTTTAATTATTAAGTTGATTAGATTGACTAAAATTAAAGTAATTGTTGCATAAAAAATTGAATACGAGGCAGTAAACCTTAAATAAACAAGAGTATAAATTAAAACAAAAATAGGAATTAAAAAGTGAATTCCAGATAAAAATGTCTTTTTCAAATTTGGAACGTCCGCATCGTCCATTCCTTTAAGATTTAATTTTAAAGCTTCTAGGTGAGATATATAAAATAGAGCAATATAGGAAATAATTGCAGGTAAAAAAGCATGTTTAACTATTTCAAAATAAGTAACCCCAATAAAACTTGCCATTACAAATGCTGCGGCACCCATCACAGGCGGCATTATTTGTCCATTTACAGATGATGAAACCTCAATTGCACCTGCCTTTTCTTTAGAGAAACCTGTTTTTTTCATTATTGGAATAGTAAATGTTCCAGTAGTTACGGTATTAGCAATTGATGATCCTGAAATTAAGCCAGTCATTCCTGAACCTAGAATTGCGGCTTTGGCTGGTCCACCTCTCATTTTACCAACCATCGCAAAAGCTAAATCTAAAAAATATTTACCACCACCTGCCGTTTCAAGTAAGGCACCAAATAAAACGAACAGAAAAATAAAATCTACGGAAACCCCAATAGGGATTCCAAATATTGCCTCTTGATCTAACCATTGAAATCCTACCAATCTATTTAAAGACAAGCCTCCATGAGATATTATTTCTGGTGCATACCTTCCAAAATATGAAAATAATAAAAAACAAGTTGCAATGATTACCAAAGGTAATCCAATTGCTCTTCTTGTGGCCTCTAAAAGAATTAAAATACCACATCCTCCTAAAATTAATTCTACTGGAAAATTAAATGTATCAGTGATTTCCAAACTTAAAAGGACACCACCCCTCTCTACTAGTTGATCATAAAAAAAATAAATATAGAGACAAGAAAAAGCACCTACAAAACTTATAATAATGTCAAAAAATGAAATTTTTTTTCCTTTTGCTACCGGGTAAATTAAAAATGCTAAAGTTAATGCAAATCCTAAATGTATTGCTCTAGCAGGCAAACCTTTGAACATTCCAAAATTCAACATAAATGGAAATGGCGACGCGTACCAAAGTTGAAATAAGGACCAAATGATAGCTATTGCAGATACTACCTTTAAATGAAATCCGGTAATGTTTCTAGTTGGTGATAAATCCTCGCTTATTTTATTTTTTATATTGGCGCTAATTGAATCACTCATAAGAAATATTCATACCATAAAAAAAAGGCCCGGTAAAAATTACCAGGCCTTTTAAAAAGTAAAAAACTTAGATTACATTAATCCAGTTTCTTTATAATACTTAATTGCACCAGGATGTAGTGGAGCAGATAAACCATCTTTAATCATGTTTTTCTTTTCCAAAAATCCAAATGCTGGATGTTGTTTTTTGAAATCATCGAAGTTTTCAAAAACTGCTTTTGTAACTAAGTACACTAATTCTTCAGAAACATCAGCCGAAGTTACCACAGTTGCTTTAACACCAAATGTAGTAGCATCTTTTTTCTGTTTTGTATAAGTGCCTTTAGGAATTACAGCCTGCGCATAATAATCAGCACCATCAATTAAGCCTTGAACTTCTGGTCCAGTCAAATTGATTGGAGATGCTTTAGCGGCACAAGTTGCTGCTTGTTCCATTGCACCATTTGGAAATCCAACCGAATAACCAAATGCATCAATTTTACCATCACATAAAGCTTTCACTTGCTCTGAAGAAGTTAACTCTGTCGTTGATTTAAAGAAACTATTATCAACACCCATAGCTTTCATTAGTTCTTCCATAGTTCCTCTCTGACCTGAACCAGGGTTACCAATGTTTACTACTTTACCTTCTAGGTCTGCAAAATCTTTAATTCTTGCTTTTTTTCTAGCCCAAATTTGAAAAGGTTCGTTGTGAACTGAAAACACAGCTCTCAAATCACTAAATTGTTTTCCTTCCCATTTGCTTGAACCATTCACTGCGTGATATTGCCAGTCAGATTGAGCTACACCAAATTGAAATTCTCCAGCTGCTATTTGCCCAATATTGTAGTTTGAACCACCTGTCGATGGAGCAGTACATCTATACGCTTTAGCTGTGCCCTTTTTTCTACCGTGCTCAGCACTAATTGCTGATTTATGAAGCATTTTACATATAGCGTTACCTGTTTGGAAATATACTCCAGTAGGTCCACCAGTTCCTATCGTGAAGAACTCAGCTGATTTAGCAACTGTAGTTAAGGACAGTGATGCAAATAAAATCAGTAAAGCACTTGATAGGGATGTTATTATTTTTTTCATTATTTTTCCCTCTCTATAATTGTATGTCGTTATTTTTTATAAATTAATCTTACCAAAAAATTATAATAGATGTATAGGCTGATTTTAAAGATTTTCTGACCATTTTTTTAAATTATCAACACCTTCTACAACCTTTGGTGCCAACTTTTCGATTATATTAAAATCAATAGATTGATCTACCTTAATACTATTCATGAATTTTTCTCCATCAAAATCAGTAAAGCTTAATCTTGCAAGCATTTTACTTTCATTAAATCCAAAATCTGATCCAGGTAATAATGCAACACCTGTTTCTTTTAAAATATTTTCACACATTTCTGATGAAGTTTTAAATTTAGAATTTAAAAATTCAGGCATTAAATAGAAACCTCCTTGGGGTTCATTAATTAAAATTTTGTTTGATTTTAAATTTTGATAAACATAATTGCCAACAGCCTTTAAAATGTTTCTAGATTTATTAATGTATTTACTATGATTGTTTTCATATGCTTTTATTGCAGCATATTGGATAGGCGCACTTACTGCTGAAAAGGTTTCACTGGCTAAAACATTAATCATATTTTTTATGTCATTTAAGCTCTCTGGAACAATAAAATATCCCAATCTCCAACCACCAGCTCCACACCATTTACTTAGGCCGGTACTGATAATTGTTTTTTCAGGACAAAAATTTGAAATAGACTTATAATTTTTTGTAAAAGTCAGTTCTGAATATATCTCATCAGATAAAATTATAAGATTATGTTTATTTGCAACATTAGAAATCTCTTCCAAATTTTCACAAACTTGTCCTGAAGGATTATTGGGGGAATTTAAAAATAATAAATAATTTTTATTTTTATCTTTTAATATTACTTCCTCTATTTCTTGAGCTGTAGGGAACCAATTATTTTCTCTTTTTGTTTGTAAAATTTGAACTTTGTTTCTTCCTAATATTGCTTGTGGCGCGTAAGAAACCCAACTTGGTGCAGGTAATATAATTTCACCATCGAATATTACATGAAGTAAAAACATCAACTCTTTAGAGCCTGGTCCTATGATGACATTTTCAGAATTATATTCATAATTTTTTTTCTTTGATGTGTATTTTGCAACAGACTGTCTTAGCTCTGAAAGACCTTGCATGGGCAAATATTTGTTTTGATACGCATTATTTTTAAGCTCTTCTACTAAGTCTTGTGGAACTTTAAAGGGTGATTGTCCAAAACCAAATTTAAATATTTTTTTTCCTTCATCTTCAAGTTTTTTTGAAGCTTCATTAATTGCTAGCGTAGAAGATGGTTTTAAATCTTTAACTATATTTTTTAACATTTAATAACTTAACTGTTTCAAATTTTTGTATTGTTTTAAAACTTCTGGGTTTGCTAAAGCTTCTTTATTTTTAACAACACTTCCTTCTATAGTGCTTTTAACTGCAAGCTCAACAATTTTACCACTTTTGGTTCTTGGAATATCTTTTACAACAATTACTTTACTAGGGACATGTCTTGGTGATGCATTTATTCTTATTTGAGTTTTTATTCTATTAAGTAAAGAATCATTAAGTATGTATTCATTACTCATTACAACAAAAAGAATTATTCTTATATCATTATCCCAAGATTGACCAACTACTAGTGCTTCTTTAATTTCTTTAAACTTTTCAACCTCAGAATATATTTCAGCAGTACCAAGTCTTACACCTCCTGGATTAAGGGTAGTGTCAGATCTTCCATGTATAATAAAACCATCGGTATTTCTTTTTTCAGCATAATCACCATGATGCCAAATATTTTTATATCTATTGAAGTAAGCTTTTTTATATTTTACGTCATTTTTATCATTCCAAAATTTAAGAGGCATTGATGGAAATGGATTTTTACAAACAAGTTCACCTTTAGAATTTTTTAAAGATTTGCCACTATCATTAAAGACATCAACATCTAAACCTAAGCCAGAATTTTGTATTTCACCAATATTTACTGGCTGATATACATTTCCTAAAACAAAACACGATACAATATCTGTACCACCCGAAATAGATGAGAGATGAACTTTCTTTTTAATATTTTTGTAAACATATTTAAAACCTTCACTTGATAAAGGAGAACCTGTTGAACATATTGTTTTTAGTTTTTGAAGTTTATATTTAAATTTAAGATTAGGTTCTAATTTTCTTAGAGCATCAACATATTTAGCACTAATTCCAAACAGAGTAATTTTTTCTCTTTGTGCTATTTTTAAAAGTAAATCACTTGATTTATACATTGGAGAACCATCAAAAAGTACTATTGATGCCTTTGAAGCTAACGAGCTTACTAACCAATTCCACATCATCCAACCACAAGTAGTAAAATAAAACACGTTATCATTTTCTTTTATATCGCAATGTAATTGGTGTTCTTTCTTATGTTGAAGAAGAACTCCACCAGTTCTGTGGCAAATACATTTTGGTTTTCCAGTTGTTCCACTTGAATATAAAATAGTCAACTCACTTTCGAAATCATACTTTTTAAAATTTATTTTTTCAAATTGATTATGAATAATCTCACGCCATTTAATTAAATTTATTTTCTTATATTTACTTTTATTAGTGACATATTTTTTTCCAGGATAATTAACAATCACAACATTTTTAATTGACGGAATAGATTTTAAAATTTCAGACAATCTCTCTAATACATTAATTTTTTTCCCATTGTAAAAATACTGGTCTGTAATGAACAAAACTTTTGGATTAATTTGAGAAAATCTCTCAACAACACCTTTAATACCAAAATCAGGACTGCATGATGACCAAATGCTTCCTATAGTGCTCGCTGCTATAAACGCCTCAACTGTCTCGATAGTATTAGGCATATAAGCTGCAACTCTATCTCCTTTTTTAATTTTAATTTCCTTTAAAAACTTTACAATTTTGCCTGTACTTAAATTTAATTCTCTCCAAGATTTTTCTTCTCTAAAGCCATTTTCGCTTATAAAAGTAATCGCCTTATCATCATTATTTTTTGACAATAAATTCTCACCAAAATTTAACTTACTACCTGGTAAGAATAAATTTTTATAAAATATTTTAGATTTTTTAATTTTTTTTTTACTTTTCAATCCTTTAATTTTTGAAAATTCCCAAAAATAATTCCAAAACTCAGGAGAATTTTTAATAGTCCAATTTAAAAAAGTTTTGTAATTTAAATTAAATTTTTTTTTGATTTTTTTTGAAATAAATTTCTCAAAAGCATAAAGATTTGAATTTTTTTTCTCTTTAAAAGATGCTTCCCAAAGTTTATTGGTCATTTTTATTTTTTTAAATTACTATTATAGAATTAATCTCAATTATGATATTCTCATTAATATTAATATAAAAATGAGAACTTTTTACCCTCCGATTCGGTCATGTTTTAGTCTATTTTTGTTCTTTAGCACTAACAATATCTGGTAGGTAAAAAAAATTATACACCAAAGATAGAAATGCCTAAAAATAAAATTACAGCTGTTCTTGGTCCAACAAACACAGGTAAAACTCATCTTGCAATTGACACAATGCTATCTTTTGACAGCGGAATGATTGGGTTCCCATTAAGATTATTAGCAAGAGAGGTTTACGATAAAGTAATAAAAAAAATTAGTATAGACAAAGTTGCTTTAATTACTGGTGAAGAAAAAATAATTCCTACAAACGCAAAATATTATTTATGCACAGTAGAATCAATGCCTATTGAAAAACATTTAGAATTTGTGGGCATAGATGAAATTCAAATGTGTGCAGATCATGAAAGAGGTCACATATTCACAGATAGATTATTAAATTTAAGAGGTGAAAAACTTACAATGCTAATGGGTTCTAGTACTATTAAAAACATCATATCTAAATTAAATGAGGATTTAGAATTTATTAATAGAGATAGATTATCAAAACTCACTTATGCCGGACATAAAAAGATATCAAGAATAAATAGAAAAACTGCAATCATAGCTTTTTCAGCGGAGGAAGTTTATGCAATAGCAGAATTAATAAGAAGACAAAAGGGTGGGGCAGCTATAGTTATGGGTTCATTAAGTCCTAAAACGAGAAATGCTCAAGTAGAACTTTACCAATCTGGAGATGTCGATTTTTTAGTAGCCACTGACGCTATTGGAATGGGAATAAATATGGATCTAGATTATGTATATTTTTCAAATCTTAAAAAATTTGATGGAAAAAAATTAAGAAAATTAAATTTATCTGAAATAGGTCAAATAGCTGGAAGAGCTGGAAGATATTTGAATGATGGTGGTTTTGGAATAACTGGTGATTGTAAAGAAATTTCACCTGAAGAAGTGGAATTAATTGAAGGACATAAATTTGAAGAAATAAGAACTTTATTCTGGAGAAATTCTGATCTTAATTTCAATAACCCAAATTCACTGATTAAAAGTCTTGAAGAAAGACCCCAGATGGAATGGTTAAGAAAAGTTCACGAATGTGAGGATGAAAGAGCGCTAAAATATTTTATAAAAGATGAAAAAAATAATCTAGAATTTAACGAAAGAACTCTCAAATTATTATGGGAATGTTGTCAGATACCTGATTTTGTTAAAAAAACCTACGGCAATCATTATGAAGTGATCAGAAATGTTTTTAAATTTTTAAACAGTGAAAAAGGTCTAATTTCAGAAGATTACATGAGATTACAGCTCATGAAACTTGATAAATTAGAGGGAAATGTAGATTCTTTATCAAATAGAATTGCAAATGTAAGAACTTGGTCTTATGTTTCAAATAAAAATAATTGGGTAGAAAATCAAAATTATTGGATAGAAAAAACAAAACATTTAGAAGATAGACTTTCTGACAGACTTCATGAAGAACTTACCAAGACTTTTATCGACAAAAGAGCAAGTATACTTGCAAGAGGTTTAAAACAAGACATGGAATTCAAAACTGAAATATTACAGAACAATGACGTTAAAATAGATGATCAGTTTATTGGTAAAATCAAAGGTTTGAAATTAGAATTAGATTTAAAAAAAGGCTCTCTTGAAACTGATATCAAGTCATTAAAAAAAGCTGCTAGACAATCAATTGGACCTGAGTTTGATAAAAGAATTCAGTCAATTGTAGATACAGGATTAATAGATTTAAAAGAGGATTTTAAAATATATTGGAATGAATTTCCAATTGCTAGACTGTTACCAGGAAATGATTATTTAAGTCCTAATTTTACTTTAGTTGTTGATGACATTATTGAACAAAATCCAAAACAAAAACTAAATGATTTTATTCAAAAATGGTTAAACTCTAAAATAAGCGATGTCTTGAAAAGTTTAATAGATTTAAAAAACATTAAAGAAGATAAGTCTTCGATTAAAGCTTTAGCTTATCAGCTTTATGAAAATAATGGTGTTTTAAAAAGAGAACAAGTTTCTGATTATTTAAAAAATCTTGAACAAATAGATAGAAAAGTACTTAGAGAATTGGGTGTAAAATTTGGAAGATACCATGTATTCCTTTATCAGCTTATAAAACCAGATGCTGTATCTTTAAGAACCTTATTGTGGAAAAATTTTCATCAAAAATTCTATAATTTAAAACCACCAACTTTTGGATTGAATTTTTTAGAAGATAAAGATTCTCAAAATAAAAACTTTATGCTTCTCTGTGGATTTGAAAAATTTGATAATCTTTTTGTAAGAATAGATATTCTTGAAAGACTCTTTGTACAAATTATTAATGCTACTTCAAAAGAAAATAATGAAATAAAAATGATACCTGAAATGTTAAATCTTTTAGGGTGCAGCAAAGAGAACTTTAAAAAATTATTACAAAAAATGGGTTATAAAACTTATGAGAAAGAACAAGACATGTTTTTTAAATATAATCCTGTTAAAAAATTTAAAAAAATACAGAACAAAAAAGTTTCAAATGAAAATCCATTTAAAGTTCTTAAAAATCTCAAGCTAGGTTAATTTTATGTTTTTTAAAAAGACAGATAAAAAAGAAGAGAATAATTTTATAGTAAAAGTTTGTGCTTTATTAATCCATGCTGCAAAAATAGATGAAAATTATACTGACAAAGAGGAGGAAATAATTAAAAAAACACTTCTAGAGTTGGGCCTTGAAAGTGAAAAAATCACAAAAACTATACAAGATGCAAAAATTATTGAGGAAAATTCAAACCAAATTTTAGACTTCACAAGAGAAATTAAAAATTTACCTGAAAAAGATAAAATTAAAATAGTGGAAGCTCTTTGGTCAATTATTTATTCTAATGAAGATGCGGATATGTATGAAACAAATCTTATGAGAAGATTAGCGGGACTTTTATACATTGACAGTAAAACTATGGGGGATATTAAGCATAGATTAAAAGAGGAAAGTAAAGAGTGACTTATATTGTAAACGACAATTGTATTAAGTGTAAGCTTACTGATTGTGTAGACGTTTGTCCGGTTGATTGTTTTTATGAAGGTAAAAATATGCTTGTAATTAAACCGGATGAGTGTATAGATTGTGGCGTTTGTGAGCCAGAGTGCCCCGTTGATGCTATAAAAGCAGATACAGAACCTGGAAGCGAAAAATGGTTAGAGATCAATAAAAAATATTCAGAAATCTGGCCAAACATAAGTGAGAAAAAAGATCCCCCAGCGGATCACGAAAAATTTAAAAATGAGCAAAATAAGTACGAAAAGTATTTTAAAGAAAATCTTTAAAAGTAAATCAGATAAAAAAATGACAAAAAAAGTTAAAAAGAAAAAAGTAACTAAAGTTAAAAAAGTTGTAAAAACTAAAACTAAAAAAGTCAAAAAAGTAGTAGTAAAAAAAGCTAAAAAAGTATTAAAAAAAATTCCAAATAAATCTCCTAAAATAAAAAAAGTTTCAAAAACTACTGAAACGCCAGATGAACCGAAAGTTGATAATTTAAGAATATCAAAAACTAATGAGGTTAAACCTGAGATAAAAAAAGTTAAAAAACAAGAAACTGAAAAAAGAGAATTTAAAATTAAAGATTATGTTGTTTATCCAAAACATGGCGTTGGTCAAATTACAGAATTTAAAAAAATAAATATCGGTGGTATTGATGTTGAAACATACGTTATCAAATTTGAAAAAGATAAAGCTAATGGTATGGTACCCGTTAACAAACAGTCTCACCTAAGGCCTTTAGCAACAATTAATCAAGTAAACAAATGTATTTCTATATTAAAAAGTAAGCCAAAAATCAAAAGATCAATGTGGAGTAGAAGAGCACAAGAATATGAGGCAAAAATTTCATCAGGTAAAATTTATGAATTAGCTGAAGTTGTAAGAGATCTAAATAAAGGTGATGATCTTATGGTTGATCAATCTTATAGTGAAAGACAACTTTTTGAAAAAGCTTATGAAAGAATGCAATCAGAATTTCAGATAATTTTAAATTTATCACCAGAAGACACTCAAAAAAAATTAGATAAAGCATTAAAGAGAAATGTTGGTGGACAAGCACAAGCTATTAGCGCTACTCCTAAAACTCCAACTGCTGATTTACCTGTCGAAGAGCCTATTTCTGAAACTGACGAACCTTTAGACGAATAAAAAAAAACGCCTCTCACACAAAAAGTTATGAGAAGCGTTTTTTGTAAAGAATACTAAGTTATTATTTTCTTCTTTTCTTAGCCTTTTTAGCTTTTTTCTTAGCTTTTTTCTTAGCTTTTTTCTTAGTTTTCTTTGCCGCTTTTTTTCTTTTCTTAGGCATCTTTAGCTCCCTTTTTAGTTTAACGAATCAAATTGATTCGCTGTTAACTTATTTTTATTTTTTTATACAACTTATGTCAAATCATTAATTAAAAGCGAATTTTAAAAAAAATATTTTTTATTTTTTATTTTTTATAAAAAATTTTTTTATTAATTTAGTTAATGTTTATGCGGTAAATAAACTCTTAATTTAAAGAAATTTAATAAAGTTTTTCTATTTCACTTTTATACTTTTCAATAATTTTATATCTTTTTAACTTTAAAGTTGGTGTCATTAATCCATTTTCAATTGTAAATTGATCTTTAATTACAAAAAACTTTTTAATTTTTTCTATCTTAGATAAGTTTTTATTTATTGTTTCTATTTCTTTTGAAATGTTTTCATCTGACACATTGCTTTCATTATTATTTAAAACTAAAATAGCTATTAAATATGGTTTGTTATCTCCATAAACTAATGCTTGCTCTACATATTCAATCTTCAGTAAGTCATTTTCAATTTTTACAGGTGAAATATTGTCACCACCTGGTGTAATTAAAATATCTTTTTTTCTATCAGTAATTTTTAAGTATCCATTTTCAAAATGTCCTATATCTCCAGTATATAACCAGCCATCCTTTAAAACTTTTTCAGTCTCTTCCTTTTTATTCCAATAACCTAACATAACATTTTCACCTTTAACCAGAATTTCACCATCATCAGCAATTTTCACCTCATTACCACTAAAAGCAGGACCTACTGTATCTATCCTTATATCTTTTATTGGGTTACAACTTACAACTGGAGAAGTTTCAGTTAACCCATATCCTTGCAAAGTCGGTAAACCTATCGAATTTAAAAAAACACCCACTTCTTTATCTAGCGCACCTCCTCCAGAAATGAATGCTTTTAAAGAACCTCCAAACTGAGCTTTTATTTTTTTTCTAACTATTTTTTCACAAATTGTATTTTGCACTTTTTCAAAAAAAGTAAGTTTTTGATTTGTTAGTACTTTTTCTCCTAGATATAGCATTTTGTTTATTAGAGATTTTTTAAAACCAGTAGCTTTATTAAAAGTTGAATTAATTTTTTGATACAGATTCTGATAAAATCTTGGAACAGCTGTCATAATATCTGGACTACACTCCCCCATATTTTTAATTAACTTATCTATACTTTCTGCGTAGTAAACTTCGGCACCTATTGCTATTTGGACAAACTGAACGGTGTGTTCATAAGAATGAGATAATGGTAACCAAGTTAAGAATTTAGGTTTGTAAGATATTATCTCTTTCAAAAGTGAAATAGAACCTTCACAATTATTTAAAATCCCCCCATGACTAAGCATTACTCCCTTGGGGTTACCTTGGGTTCCTGATGTATAAATAATACAAGCTACATCTTTTCTTGAAATTTCTAATTTTAAAAAATCGATCTCTTCACAATCGTTCTTTAGAAAAATATCTTTAATACATATAGTATCTGATTGACTGTCAATTTGATCAAAGGTGATAGCCTTTTTTATAAATGGCTTTGTAGAAATTATATTTTTAATTTTATTATATTGAACTTGATCTGAGACAATTATTACTGATGGATTACAATCATCAATTAAATATTCATAATCTCTTTCGGTATAAGTGGTATAAGCTGGCACGGTAATTCCACCTGCTAACATTATCGCTAAATCAGATATCATCCATTCAGGTCTATTTTCTGAAATTAATAAACATCTATCTTTTTTTTGAATTAAAGATTTAAGCTCGTCGCTTAATTTTAAAATATTCAAATTAAGTATCTCTCCAAGAAAATTTATCGTTTGGATTTTTTAATGATTTTAGAAAAATTTGATCTGCTTTTTCTTTTGTATACTGATTATAAAATAGTTCTAAAAGATTATTATAGTTTTTTATATTCATAAACTTTGGTGGGCGAAGAGAGAATCGAACTCTCACTTCTTGCGAAACACGATTTTGAGTCGTGCGCGTCTACCAGTTCCGCCATTCGCCCATTAAATTAAATTATAATTAAATAGTATAAGAACTAAAATTATATTAAAACCAAAAAATGTTCCAAAGTCTTTATAAAAAGTGTTTAAATTTAGCTGCTCACAAAAGTTCAAATTTGTACTTAGGAATTGTTTCCTTCACTGAAAGTTCGTTTTTTCCTATACCTCCAGATGTAATGATTATTCCTATGGTGATTGCTAAAAAAAAAGAATATTTTAAAATATTTTTAATCGCATCTTTATTTTCAGTTTTAGGTGGAATTTTTGGATATTTACTAGGTTATTTGTTCTATGATTTAGCTATTCATGTAATTGAATTTTATGGTTATGAAAATAAAGTAGAAAATTTGAAGACAAGTTTGTCTCAAGGATCAGGTTTTTTTGCCTGGCTAAGTATTCTTTTTCTAGCAGGATTTACTCCACTTCCCTATAAAGCATTCACTATTGCTAGCGGTGTTGTTGGTTTTAGTTTACCTGTATTTATTGTTGTAAGTTTAATCTCGAGAAGTCTTAGATTTTTTATTGTTGCTTATTTATCTTATAAATTTGGTGACTTATTTACTGAATTCATGGAGAAGCATGGTTCAAAATGGTTCACTATAATTGGAATTTTAATAGTTATAGTATTAGGAATTATATTTTTAATTTTTAAATTTAATGCTTAAAAATAAATCATTGTTTCTTAACCTGATTTTATTTGTCAGTTTCGTTGCTTTATTTTCAGCGTTCTTTATTGAATATATTTTGGGTCATCAACCATGCAATCTTTGTATCTTAGAGAGAATTCCATATGTAATTGCAATAGTAATTATACTCTTGAATTATAAATTTTCTCAGTTTGAAAAAATATTTTTGGTTTTATTAGTAATTGTTTTTTTAACGGCTACTATCTTATCAGTTTATCATTTTGGTATTGAACAAGGATTTATCGAGGAATCTCTAGTTTGTGACCTAAAAAATGGCTCTGAGGCAACATCCAAAGAAGAAATTTTAAAACAATTGCAGGAACAAAAAGTGAGCTGCAAAGATGTAACATTTAAAATTTTTGGATTATCACTTACAACTTACAATATTGTAATTTCTATACTAATTACAATCAATGCATTAAAAATTTATTTAAACTATGCCAAAAGTGAGTAAAAAAAAAATTGAAGAATTTATAAGGGTAGATCATGCTGGTGAGCGTGGAGCAGTTAAAATATATGAAGGTCAATTGTTAGCTTTAAATACATTTGTCAAAGATGAAAATTTGAAAAAAATCATAGAAGATATGAAAATTCATGAAAAGGAACATAGTGAATTCTTTGAAAATGAAATTAAAAAAAGAAACATTGCTCCTACAAAACTTTTACCACTGTGGGATTTGCTAGGTGTTGGTTTGGGATTTGGTTCTACTTTGTTAGGGAAAAAAGCAGCCATGCTATGCACAGCATCTGTAGAGGAAGTAATTGATGAACACTACTTAAATCAAATTAATCAATTAGATGAAGATGAAAAATTTCTCAAAAACAAAATTACAAAATTTAGAGAAGATGAGCTTAATCATAAAGATATCGCTTATGAAAAAGGTGCAACTAAAAAAGGACCTTATAGTATTTTAGATAAAATAATTAAAACTGGTTCTAAAATTGCAATTAATATTTCTGAAAAAATTTAAGTTTCTAATTCAACATCCCAATACAAATAATCCATCCAACTTTTATGTAAAAAGTTAGGAGGAAAGTTCTTGCCATTTTTATGTAAATCTTCTGTTGAAGGTCTGAATGGATATTGATTTAATTTCATTCCTGAATGTTTTAATAATTTTCCACCTTTTTTTACATTACAAGCTGAACAAGCTGTAACAACATTGTCCCAATTTGTTTCTCCACCTTTAGATCTTGGAAGCAAATGATCAAAAGTAAGTTCCTCATTACTTCCACAGTATTGACAAGAGAATTTATCTCTTAAAAAAACGTTAAATCTAGTAAAACTTGGTTTCGTTTGAGGAACAATATAGTCTTTTAAAGCTATAACACTTGGTAGCTTCATATTAAATGAAGGGCTTCTGATAGTTCTATCGTAATGACTTACAATTATAACTCTATCAAGAAAAACTGATTTCACAGTGTCTTGCCATGACCATAATGATAGAGGGTAATAGCTTAGGGGTCTGTAATCAGCATTAAGAACTAATGCAGGACATTTTTCTAATGACACATCTTGTTCAATAAAGTTCACATTAAAACATTAACTTAGTTTAGCATTATAATCAATATGATCAGATATTAAATTTTTTTTAAAATATAATTTAATGCTGTACTTGATGCCTCGATAGGAATGTGATGGTCACAATTTTTTATTAATAACGTTTCAACAGGAATATTATTTCGAATTAAAAAATCTTTAGCTTCAAGTAAATGTGTTGATGGAACAATTTGGTCGACATCACCATGTATGAGTAATGTATCTGTGCTATTTTTGATTCTATCTTTCAAATTAATTTGATCTATTATTTTCCCTGAAAATCCTACGACACATAAAAATTTTTCATTTGAGGTAAGACCAACATTCAAAGACATCATGCAGCCCTGGCTAAAGCCTGATAAACAAATTTGTTGATTTGATAAGTTGTATTCAGTTTTAACTTCCTCAATAAATTTTTTAATAACATTTTCAGCTTTAATTGACTCTTCAAGAATATAAGATGGATCTTCTTTGGTTAAATCAAACCATTGATATCCTGATGGATTAATTGCACACTTTTCATGTCCATTAGGACAAATAAAAATAGTGTTTGGCAGATGTCTTTTCCAATTTAAAGTTAACATACTTATGTCTTTTCCATCTCCACCATACCCATGAAGTAAAATTATCGCATTCTTAATTTCTATTCCTTCTTCTGGCTTGATGATGATTGAATTAAGGCAAAATGTCATAGATGATTTATTATGTTTTTTATTTTTAAAAACACACTACAATAATAATATGTTTTCTGGAATATTAGTTAAAATTTTATCTATCGCTCTTTTAATAGCTGTTGGAATAGTTTTAGTTTTGGGTATTGGAACTTTATTTAAAGGTGGAGAAACAAGTAAAAAATATTCAAATAAACTAATGCAGCTTAGAGTTCTACTGCAATTTGTGGCTATACTTGTTTTAGTAGCTTTCGCATATTTTTTTAAAAACTAATTATATTTCTCAATCCACTTTAAAAAATCTTTGTCATTAAAGTCTATATCACCAAGAACCCTTGCAAATTCCTCACCTTCTTTATTTATAAATATTGATGTTGGAACTCCTCTTAGAGAAAATGTTTTAGCTAAAGTTACTTCTGGATCAAAAAAAGGTTCCAAATTTTTTAATTCTAATTTTATAAAAAATTCTTCAACTTTATTTAGTTTTTCTTTACCAATATTAATAGGAAAAACTTTTAAATTATTAAGTAATGAATTTGCTTGCATATTGTCTAATGAAGGCATCTCTTCTTTGCACGGAGGACACCAAGTAGCCCAAAAATTTAAAACTAACAATTTTCCTTTGAAATCATTAATTTTAATTTTTTCATTTTTCTTATTTAAAAAAAATACATTTTCATACGTTTTTGGAACTTTATGAATAACAATATTTTTAATGTTCGGTAAATCACTAGCTTCTGCTGTTGTAATTAAAAAAATAAATAATGCTAAAATTCTCATATTAATTAGGTATAACTAATTATCATGGCAAAAAATAAAAACAACCAAGCAATATGGAACACGCGAATACAAAAAAAGGCATCAAACCTATTTCAAAAAGTTGGTAATTCTATCGATATAGATAAAAGACTTTACAAAGAAGATATCCAAGGATCCATTGCGCACGTTGAAATGCTTTTTAGACAAAAGATAATTTCCTTTAAAATAAAAAATAAAATTATTTATGGTCTAAATAAAATTTATAAAGAAATAACTTACAATAAATTTGAATTTAATAAAAAATATGAAGACATCCATATGAATATAGAGAAAAGATTATTTCAAATAATTGGTGATGAAGCTGGATACATTCATACAGCTCGATCAAGAAATGATCAGGTAATAACTGATTTTAAAATTTGGATTAAAACTGCAACAAAAGATATTAATAATAATATAGATAAAGTAATCAAAAGCACAATTAAACTGGCTGAAAAAAATATAGAGACTATCATGCCAGGTTTTACTCATCTTAAAAATGCTCAAGCTATATCATTTGGCCATTATTTAATGGCTTATGTGGAAATGTTTACTAGAGATAAAAAAAGATTTTTAAACAATTTAAATAGTTTAAGTGAAAGTCCATTAGGTGTAGCAGCTCTATCAGGCACTTCGTTTAATATAGATAGAAATTTTACATCTAAAAAACTTGGATTTAAAGGACCAACTAATAATTCAATAGATACAGTTTCAGATAGAGACTTTGTGCTGGATTTTCTTTATGCTGTTTCAGTTTGTTCAATGCATATTTCTAGAATTGCAGAGGAATTAATTATATGGAATTCAGATGGATTTAACTTAATCAACTTGTCAGATAAAGTTGTTACAGGCTCTTCGATTATGCCTCAAAAAAAGAATCCTGATCTCTTAGAATATCTAAGAGGAAAAACCGGTACTTCTTACGGAAATTTTTTTTCTATGTTAACGATACTAAAAGGCTTGCCACTTTCTTATTTTAAAGATTTACAGGATGATAAGGAATTGGTTTTTAATTCTAATGATACTTTAATAAATTGCTTAAAAATATTTGATGAAGTTTTAAAAAATTGTAGTGCAAATAAAAAGAAGATGCTTGAACTTGCAAATATAGGCCATATTACAGCAACAGATCTAGCTGATTATTTAGTTAGAGAACACAACATGTCATTTAGAAAGGCATATCAAAAAACAGCTGCTATTGTTAACATGGCTGAAAAAAGAAAGAAAAATTTAAACGAATTAAGTTTAAATGAACTTAAAAAAATTGAGCCAAAATTGACAGAAAAGGTTTTAGAAATTTTCAATTTAAAAAACTCTATAAATTCAAAAAAATCATTTGGGGGAACTTCTTTTGAAAATATAAAAAAAATGATAACTAAATATAAAAAATTAAAATGATAAAAAAAATCACATTTACGTTAGTTATGTTGCTACTGTTATTTTCATGTGGCAAGAAAGGTGACCCTGTATACAAAGAGGACAAAAAACAAGTTTATTTAAATCTATTCTCTAAAAATAGAGTGTAATGAAATACATAAATAAAAAATTATCTATTGATAAAGTAAACTTTTTAAAAATTGCAAAAAAATATGGTACTCCAACATATTGCTATTCTTACTCAAGGTTAAAAGAAAATATTTTAAATTTTAAAAAAAATTTTAAATCAATATCACCACTGATATGTTTTGCAGTTAAATCAAATACCAATGTAAATTTAATAAATGAGATATCAAAATTTGGTTTTGGAGCTGATGTAGTATCTGTTGGTGAAATGATGATGGCTCTTAAAGCAGGTGTTAGTCCAAATAAAATTGTCTTTTCAGGAGTTGGTAAAACTACAAATGAAATAAGATACGCAATAGATAAAAAAATTTTACTAATAAACGCAGAATCGAAAAGTGAAGTAGTAGAAATAAATAGAGTGGCTAGACAAAAAAATAAAATTGTGAAAATTGGTTTAAGATTAAATCCTAATACTGATGCAAAAACATTAAGCCAAATTTCGACTGGTAAAAAAGAGAATAAGTTTGGTGTAAATGAAAAAACATTTTATGAAATAATTGAATATTGCAAAAGTTCAAAAAATATAGATCTTAATTGCTTAAGTGTTCATATTGGAAGCCAAATTTTAGATCATAAGCCTTATGAAAAGATGCTTAAAGTAGTCGATAATATTTTAAAGAAAACATCTCATGAATTTGAATACATCGATTTAGGTGGTGGTATGGGAATTTCTTATGCAGATAAAAATAAAAAACTTAATTATAAAAAATATAATTTAGCTATTAAAAAATTTTTAAAAAATAAAAAATGTAAAATTATATTTGAACCAGGAAGATCTATAATAGGAAATTCTGGAACATTGATTACAAAAGTAATTTATATAAAAGACAGTGAAAGTAAAAAATTCATTATATTAGATGCAGCAATGAATGATTTAATGAGACCAGCATTATATGGTGCAATTCACAAAACTTTACCTGTTATTAAATCTGGAAAAGTTTCCAAAAAAACTTATGAATTTGTAGGACCTATATGTGAAACTACAGACAAGTTTGTAACTATTAAAAACTTTCAGGAACTTCAAGAAAAGGACTTCGTTGCGATATGTGATGTTGGTGCTTACGGAATGTCACTAAGTTCAAATTATAACTTAAGAACAAAACCATTAGAAATATTAATTAAAAACAACAAAATAAAAATAATTAGAAAAAGACAAAAGCATAAAGATTTAATTTAGCTTTTGAGACAATGATAAGAAACATTTTATTTTCAATAATTTTTTTTACTGGAATTATTTTTATTTCTATAATTTTTTTACCTTCTTTTTTCCTACCAAGAAAAATAGTTTTAATTGGTGGCAAATTAATGGGCTATTGGACTGGTGTTTGCTTAAGGTTTATCCTTTCAGTAAAAATCCTTATCAAAGGTGAAGAAAATATAATCAAAGAGGATAAATTTTTTATTGCTGCATCTCATCAATCAATGTTTGAAACTTTTTATTTGCAAACTATTTTTAATTCACCAGTTTTTATTTTAAAAAAAGAGCTTCTCCAAATTCCAATATTTGGTTGGTATTTAAAAAAAATAGGATCAATTTCAATAAATAGAAATAAAACAACTAAAGATAATTTGGGTTTTTTTAATGATATTTCAAAAACAATATCACAATCAAATCGTCCATTAATTATTTTTCCTCAAGGTACCAGGGTATTACCTGATGATAGAACTCCATTTAAAAAAGGAGCCTCAAGGATATATGAAGAATTAAAAATAAATTGTTTACCAGTAGCCATAAACTCTGGTTACGTATGGCCAAAAAAAGGTGGAAAAAATAGTAATAGAACAATTACTATATCAATATTAAAACCTATTTCAGCTGGCCTAGAAAAAAATGAATTTTTAAAAACTCTAGAAAAAAATATCTATCAAGAATTAGATTTAATAAATTAACCCTTCATTGGCATCACAACGTAGATACTATCAAAATCGCCTGGATCTTTTATTAAAGCTGGTGAACCCGTATCATTAAAAAAGATTTCGACTCTATCACCATCTAATTGTGAAGCTACATCAATCAAATATCTGGAGTTAAAACTTATTTCTAAGTCATGATCAAATTTAACATTTAATGTTTCTTTTCCGTCTCCACTATTAGTATTATTTACCGAAAGATCTAGAGTATCATTTGATAAATTAAATTTTACACCATCTTTTTTATCCAGAGATACAGAAGCTACTCTATCAACTGAGTTTAAGAAAAGTTTTAAATCAATTTCTAATTTTTTTTGATTATTTTTAGGTATTACTTGAATATAATTCGGAAATTTTCCGTCGATAAGTTTTGAAATTAAAATACTATTATTCAGTTCAAACTTAATTTTTGACTTTAGATTTGATACTTTTACATCACCATCATAACTATCTAACAGTGAACAAAGTTGAAAAATTGTTTTTTTAGGAAGTATAATAGGGTCAAATTCAATTTTTTCATCTAGCCTGATTTTTGAAATCGACATTCTATGACTGTCAGTAGCAACAGCTGTTAAATAATTTTTATCTTCAACTTCGGTTTGGTGAAAATAAATACCACTTAAATAATGTCGAGTTTCATCATTTGAAACAGAAAACTTACATTTATTTAGAAGCTTCAATAATTGTTTTGATTTTATAATAAATTCATTTTCATTAAAATTTTCATCAGTTAATGGGAACTCGGTAGCACTAATACAATTCAAATTAAAAATAGATTTTTCCGATTCTACTTGTAATTTACTTACATCGGTAAGAGTAAGGTTAATTTTTTTTCCTGATGTTAATTTTCTGATTATGTCATACATAATTGATGAGGTTGTTGTTGTTTTTCCTTCTTCAAGAATTTCAACATTATTTAGCTGGTGTATAAAAATTAAATCAAGATCTGTAGCAGTAATTGTTAATTTAGAATTACTAGCATCTAATAATATATTAGATAAAATTGGTAACGTGCTTCTCTTTTCAATTACACCCTGACAATAATTTAGTGCTTGCTGAAGGTCTTGTTGGTTGACGTTAAATTTCATTTTCTTTGTTATTGTATAATATCTGATTTTTAAGTTTATTGATATTATCTACCATTTCTGGATCTTTTTCTTTGATTTTCTCAATTGTTTTAACAGAATGGATAATTGTTGTGTGATCTCTATTCGAGAATTCTCTACCTATTTCTGGTAATGATTTTGAAGTTAAAATTTTAGTTAAGTAAATTGCTGTCTGTCTAGGTCTTACAAGATATCTTGATCTTCTTGAAGAAAGCATTTCATTTTTGCTTATCTTAAAAAACTTACACACAATAGTCTGTATTAAGTCAATTGTTACTTTATTTTCTGAGATATTTAAAAGATCTTTTAATACCACTTTAGTTTCAGGTAGATTTGGAACTTTGTTATAAATTCTTGAAAAGGATACTATTCTATTAACTGCTCCAACTAATTCTCTAACACTTCCTGAGATCTCATTACTGATAAAATCTTGTATATCTTTTGATACTTGAAGCTGATCTGAATATAAATTGTTTAATTCTTCTGTTTTTTTTTGAACTATTTTTTTTCGTAATTCTAAATCAGGTTTTTGAATGTCAACAACCAATCCACCTGAAAATCTGGATTTAATTCTCTCTTGAATACGCATTAATTTATTAGGTGCTCTATCAGCTGATACTATAATTTGTGATCCTTTATCTAACAAAGCATTGAATGTATGAAAAAATTCTTCCTGCATTGCTTCTTTGCCGCTAATAAACTGGATGTCATCTATTAATAAAATATCAGTATTTCTAAAATATTCTTTAAACTTAACCATATCATTTGATTTAATTGATTTTACAAACTGATACATGAAACGTTCAGCTGAAATGAACATCACTTTATTTTTTTTCTTCATCTCAAAACCAATAGAATTTAATAAGTGAGTTTTCCCCATTCCTACACCACCATAAATATAGAGTGGATTATAATGTGAGATAGTTTCTGTAACCTTTAAAGAAGCTTCATATGCAAGTTTATTGCTTGATCCAGTTATAAAGTTATCAAATCGTTTGTTTGGATCTATTCGGTTATACTGAAGGTACGAGTCTTTTATAAATGAAACATTTTCATTTTGAGTATTTTCAATATTTGTTGTGTCTTTTAAATCCTCATCAACTTTTTGATCAATAATTTTAAATTCAATTCTAATTATATCCTTTTTATACAATTTAATTATTTTCAGAATTTGGTCTAAATACCTCGAAGTAATCCAGTCTCTGATAAATCTAGTTGGAACAGATAAAAGTAAATAATTATTATGCTCCTCAAGAAATGATATTTTTTTTAACCAACTTTCATAAATTTCCAAACCTAATTTATTCTTCATTTCAGATTGAATTTGTTGCCAATCAATCTCTTCTGAAGCAAAATTATTAATATTTTTATTTGTAAAAGATTTATTCATAACTTAAGGGAAGATCTCAGTTAGAACGATTTAAAAAATTTTGCAACAAGTATTAAATTTAAAATTAAAAAAAAATTAAATCTGCAATTGTAGAATTTATTGTCACAATCATTTTTTTTTATGGACACAAATTTTTAAATTAGTTTTAAATTTTCTTAAAAATAAAATTTTTGATTGAATCAAATACAGATTGAATCAAACATTGATTGTATTGTGTAAGATCAAAGATTTACTAAATCTAAATATGGTAATTTGAAAATATTTAGATCTTATATAATGTGTGTGTGAAATTTATCTTCGAAACAACTTAAGGTTTTTAAATTGCTGCAATCTTTTTAGTTATTCTTGAAACGTTTCTTGATGCATTTTGTTTTTTAATTACACCAGTCTTTGCAATTTTCATCAACTCAGAGTTTAATTTAGGTAAGAATTTTAACGCTTCATCTTTCTTTTTAGTATCAATTAAAGCGTTCATTTTCTTTAATGCATTTCTAAATCTACTTTTTCTAGCTTTATTAACTGCTGTTTGCTTAGAAATACGTCTTATACGTTTAATAGCTGATTTTGTATTTGCCATGCGCAGGGGTATAGCTTGAGAACTGAAAACGGTCAACTAAATATTTGGCTAATTTTGGCAGGAATTACAAAAAAAAGTAGATCTATTTGATACAATTTTTTTCTGTATAGTATCGGTACATCCTATAGTTTTACATCTTAATCCTTCTTGCTGATATACTTTAAATTCTTTTTGATAGTTTCCAGAAGATCCCAAGGTATCCTTAAAATCTCTAATACTTGAACCACCTTTTTTAATTGCTCTTAATAAAATTTTTTTTGAATAGTAAATAATTTTTTTACATTCATCTCTAGTTAACAAATTTGCTTTTTTAAATGGATAAATCTTACTTAGAAATAAAATTTCACTTGCATAAATATTCCCAATTCCAGAAACAAATTTTTGATCTAATAAAAATGTTTTAATATTTTTATTCTTTCCTTTGAAGTAATTAAAAACATAATTCAAATTAAAATTTAAATTGAATGGTTCTGGTCCCAAATATTTAAATCTATTTTCTAATTTTTCACTATTTTCTACTAACTCAAAAAAACCAAATCTTCTTGGGTCATTATAAATTACTTTCAAAGAATTAAATATTAATTCAATATGATTATGTTTTTTTGGTAATATAGGAGAATGATAAAAACTAGCATTAGTAAATTTTAATTTTTTTTTACTATCAATGATGTGTATGGTTCCAGACATACCCAAATGTATCAAACAAAACTCTCCACTTTTAAAATTCAATATTAAATACTTGGAAAATCTATCTACTTTAATAATTTTTTTATTCATTAAAAAAGAGCTAAAATTTTTTGGAAGTGGAAACCTAAGATTTTTATTTCTAATAATTACTTTTTTAATACTTTTTTGTTTAATTTTTTTGTCTAAAGATTGTCTAACAATTTCTACTTCTGGTAATTCTGGCATTTCTCACTATATTCAATATATATTTTTTTATGCAACAATATCTTCAAAATAAAAAAGGCCTTGTGGAAGGTGTTTTCGATCAAGTTTATAGTAAATACGACTTGATGAATGATTTCATGTCACTGGGGATTCATAGATTTTGGAAAAAAAGTCTAATCAATATAATGAAACCATCTCCAAATAGAAAGTTAATAGATGTTGCTTGTGGAACTGGAGATATTGGTAAATTATTTTTGAATAGTACAAATCAAATGTCAGAGGTCACTTGTGTAGACCCAAATAAAGGTATGATTAATCAAGGCAAACAAAAATTATCTAATTATAAAAATATAAAATGGATCAATGCAGCTGCTGAGAAGCTTCCACTTCAAGACAACGAATTTGATTATTACACAATAAGTTTTGGTCTTAGAAATACAAAGAATTTAGATAAAGCTCTATCCGAAGCTTATAGGGTATTAAAACCAGGTGGAAGATTTTTATGTTTAGAATTTTCAAAAATTCAAAACTCTAACCTAGATTTTGTTTATAAAAACTATTCAAAAATAATTCCTCATATTGGTCAATTTATTGTTGGCGATAAAAAACCATATGAATATCTAGTAAAAAGTATTGAAGAATTTATTAATCAGGAAGAATTAATTGACTTAATGAAAAAGCATAATTTTACGAAATGTAATTATAGGAACTTTTCAGGTGGTATAGTTTCTATCCATAGTGGTTGGAAAATATAATGCTAAGAAAATTAATTACTTTATTTAAATTAGGAAGAAAAATTGCAAAATCTGATATTTTAGATATTGCCTCTAAATTTAAAAAACCGCCGGTCGCGATTACAATTTTATTTCAGCTATTAGCAATATCTTTTGAAAAAAAAGAATTGAGTCATCATGCGCTAGATGATGGTGAAAGACTTTCAAAATCATTAGAGTCGATGGGTACAACTTTTATAAAATTAGGTCAATTTTTAGCTACTAGACCTGATATTATAGGAGAAGAGCTCTCTACAAAGCTGGAAAAATTACAAGATCGTGTACCACCATTCTCTATTAATCAGGCAAAAGAAATAATTAAAAATGATTTAGGCAATGATGCTTACAATTCTATTATTGATTTAAGTGAGCCAGTTGCTGCTGCATCAATAGCACAAGTTCATAAAGCTAAAATAAATGACAATGGTACAATTAAAGATGTAGCAATAAAAATTATAAGACCAGACATAAAAAAAATATTTAATGAAGAAATTGATGCGATGATGCTATTTGCATTTATCATTGAGTCATTTTTAAAAAAAACTAAAAGATTAAAACTTGTGGAAGTTGTTTTTTTGTTGAAAGAAATAACCAACCTAGAAATGGATTTAAGGTTTGAGGCAGCAGCCGCAAATGAATATGCAGAAAATACAAAAAATGATGCTGGATTCAAAGTTCCTGAAATTTATTGGAACTTTACTAGTGAGAATGTAATGACATTAGATTGGATAGATGGGGTATCTATTCGTGAAACAGAAGAGCTGAAAAAAAGAAATTTAAATACTAATAAAATTGCTGAGGATATTATCCAGCATTTTTTAAGACATGCTGTAAGGGATGGTTTTTTTCATGCTGATATGCACCAAGGAAATATATTTATTGATGAGAATGGTCAAATAGCTCCAATAGATTTTGGCATAATGGGTAGATTAGACAAAATGAGTAAACGTTTTTTAGCTGAAATTTTATTTGGATTTATACAAAGAGATTATAAAAAAGTTGCTGAGGTTCACTTGGTAGCAGGATTAGTCCCCAAAAATGTGCCAATAGATGATCTTGCACAAGCATTAAGGTCAATAGGAGAGCCAATATTTGGTCAAGAGGTTAAAGATATTTCAGGTGGAAAATTATTAAAACAGCTTTTTGATGTTACAGAAAAATTCAATATGCAAACTCAACCTCAATTGTTGATGTTACAAAAAACAATGGTTGTAGTTGAGGGTGTTGCAAGAAAATTAAATCCTAACACTAATATTTGGACAACTTCTAAACCAGTTCTTGAAAATTGGTTAAGGGAAACAAAAGATCCTATAAATAATTTTAACGAAACACTTAAAAATAGTACAGAAGTAATTAAAAGATTACCTGAGTTACCTGAAATCATGGACAAAGCAAATCAAGCTCTAACATTTTTAGCTAGCGGACAAATTCCTCAAAACTCCAATTCTTATACAGCTTTAAACGATAAAAAATCTGAAATGATAGCATTTAGAAACCAATCTATTATTGGTTTATTACTTCTTGTAATTTTTGGTCTTATAGTATTTTAATTCTGCAAATGAAAAATCTTAATAACAAAAAAATTCTTTTTATTATTTGTGCTGGTATTTCAGCTTATAAAAGTCTTGAAACGATTAGATTATTAAAAAAAAATGGTGCAGAAATAAAAACTATACTTACTTCTAGTGCTAAAGAATTTGTAACTCCATTATCGGTAGCATCATTATCTCAAGGTAAAGTTTATAGTGATTTGTTTAGCTTAGAAAACGAAACTGAAATGGATCACATTTCACTTTCTAGATGGGCAGACGTAGTTATCGTTGCACCAACTACAGCAAATACAATTTCAAAATTAGCACAAGGTACTACGAATGATTTGGCTTCTACCGTAATACTTGCTTCAAATAAACAAATTTATTTAGCACCAGCTATGAATGTTAGAATGTGGGAACATAAATCTACAAAAACTAATTTAAAAAAATTAAAAGATTTTGGTTATAAGTTTATTGGTCCAGAAATAGGAGATATGGCATGCGGGGAATACGGAGAAGGAAAGATGTCGGAACCATTAAAAATTGCGGATGAGTTAAACCAATTTTTTTTAAAACAAAGTCAAATTAAAAAATTTAAAGCTTTAGTTACTGCGGGTCCAACAAATGAGTATATCGACCCTGTGCGTTTTATAACAAATAAATCAAGTGGCAAACAAGGATATGAACTAGCTAAATGTCTATCGAAAAAAGGTTTTGATACAACACTGATTTCAGGACCAACTAATCTAGAAGTAGAAAAAGATATTAAACTCATTAAAGTTGAAACAGCGGATGAAATGTTTGCTGCTACACAAGAGAATTTACCTGTAGATGTAGCAATTTTTTCAGCAGCAGTATCAGACTTTAAAGTGAAAAAAAAATCTCAAACAAAAATAAAAAAAGAGGAAACATTAAATTTAAATTTAGAAAAAAATATTGATATTTTAAATTACATATCAAATCATAATTCTATGAGACCTGAAATTGTGATTGGTTTTGCAGCAGAAACAAACGAAGTTTTAAAAAATGCAGAAGAAAAATTAAATAAAAAGAATTGTGATTGGATAATTGCTAATGATGTTTCTAAAAAAAATATTGGATTTAACTCTGATTATAATGAAGTTGTAATCCACTACAAAAATAAATCTTTAAAAAGTGAAGTCCTACCATACAAAAGAAAATCTGAAATTTCTGAAGAAATAGTTGATAGAATAATTGATCAATTAAATTAATGGCAAAAATCCTTGTTAAAAAATTAGATCCTTCAATAGAGCTACCTGCCTACAAAACAGAAGGGGCTTCGGGAATGGATCTTATGGCATTTATAAAAGAACCTATTATACTTAAATCCCAAAATTCTTGTTTAGTTCCAACTGGAATTGCCGTTGCTTTTTCAAATGAATTTGAAATTCAAATACGACCTAGATCAGGTTTAGCAGCAAAAAATAGTATTAGTGTTTTAAATACACCAGGAACAATAGATAGTGATTACAGGGGTGAGATAAAAGTAATACTTTACAATCACGGAAAAGAAGATTTTTTAATAAACAATAAAGACAGAATAGCTCAAATGGTTCTTGCACCAGTGATAAAAATGAATTTTGAAGAAACAGATGAGCTTCCAGAAACAATTAGAGGCGAAGGCGGATTTGGCTCAACAGGAAAATGAGCAAAAAATTAAACAAAAAACAAATTGAACGTTTTTCAAGACAGATCATATTAAAAAATATTGGTATTTTAGGTCAAAATAAAATTACAAATGCAAAAGTGTTAATAATAGGTATGGGTGGTCTAGGGTGCCCAGTAGCAGAATTCTTGACTAGGTCAGGGGTTGGCTCATTAGGAATTGTGGATCATGATCGAATAAGTCTTTCAAATATTCATAGGCAGAGTTTATTCAATCAGAAAGATTTAAATCAACTAAAAGTCAAAATAGCTAAAAAAAAATTAAACAACATTAATTCTTTAACAAATATAAAAATTTTTAATTACAAATTAAATAAATCTAATTTTCAAAAAATTATTAAAGATTACGATTATATTGTTGATGGAACTGATAATTTTGAAAGTAAATTTCTAATTAATGATTTAAGTTTAAAGTATAAAAAGTTTTTGGTAACTGGTGCTATAAGTAAATTTGATGGTCATATCTTTACATTTAATTTCAAAAATAAAAAAGAACCATGCCTTCGATGTTTTTATCAAGAGGAAAAAATATCAGATGAAATACTCAATTGTGAATATGAAGGAATCCTGGGAACTGTAGCGGGAATAGTTGGCACAATGCAAGCTAATGAAATTTTAAAAAATATTTTAAATATAGGCCAAAGTTTAAATAAATATATTTTAATTATTGATTTATTAAATTTAAATTTTAGAAAAGCAAAAATTAAAAAAAGAAAAAACTGTCTATGCAATTAATTATAAGAATAATATTAATTTTTATCTTATCAATTTCAATAAGTTCAGCTGATGAAATATTTGTTTCTTTAAAAAAAAATAAAGTAAACGTTAGGTACGGTCCAAGTTTTGATTCAGATGTAAAATATGTTTACAAAAAAATTAACCTTCCTTTAAAACAAATAGATAAAAAAGAAAACTTTAGAAGAATTATAGACCTTAAAAATAATGGTGGGTGGATACATATATCTCAATTAAAAAAAAATAATTCTGCAATAGCAACAAAAGATAAAATTTTATTTAAAAACCCTACATCTTTTGCAAAACCAATTGCTCTTATTAAGGAAGGTAGGTTATTAATATTAGAAAAGTGTGAACAAGAATGGTGTCAGATAACATCTGGAAAATTTCAAGGTTGGGTTAAAACAGATAATATCTGGGGATTTAATTAACTAAAATCAGCAGCAAGTGACTTTTTATTCTCTAAAGACAGCTTGGTAGTATGGGAATATTCTTTATGATCTATTCCTATTTCAACTTCAATTTCTTCAGATTTAAATTTAGCTATTTGGTCATCTGAAAAATTAAAATGAATAAATTGAACTGAAGAAGCTTTACCTTCAGCTGATGTTCTATCAACATCTTCCTCTGGTATAGCTTTTATTTTTTCTCCATTAATTTTCATAAACACAGTTTCTTCTATTCCACCCACTTTTCCTAGGAAAGCTGCACGTGAAATAGGATTGTCTATTTCAAACATTAAAGTAGCTGTTAATTCTTTACCATTTGGTATTAGAGGATTGTATGCTGACAACTCATCTTTAAGTTGTTCATCTCCACCTTTTTCAATATATAACATTTCTTGAACTTGAGCTAACATTGTCTCGTAACTTTCAAAATAAAAAGTTGCATAAGGACCTAATGCAATTCTTCTATTTTTTTTAAAATCAACAATATTTTTTCTTAGTTCTCTTCTATTTTTTGTGTAGACATCCAATGGCATTATGTCTTCTTTTTGTATTTCTCTTTTTTCTCTTGGCATAATCATAATTTATAACTTTTTGCCATCAATTCGATAGGATGTAGTGCCTCATCATTGGAGATGTTAGTATCCACTTCAAGCTGCTTCAAGTGCTTACCTGCTAAAGGACAATCAGAAGCCATGTACTTGTTATTTTTTGTTTTAATTTGTCTTGCAGTTGGTCTTCCTACTTTGTTGGCCAGATCATGTGTTTCTTTCATCACACCAAAAGTTCCACCATGCCCAGCGCATTTCTCTACAACATCAATTTTAACATTAGGGATAAGTTTAAGCATATCTCTCGCTTTGATACCCATGTTTTGTGCTCTTGCGTGACACGCATGGTGCACTGTCACTCCACCATCTATTTCTTGTAATCCATCTGCTAATCCCTCATTGTTTGCAATATCAACAACATACTCATCAATATCCATAACGTTTGCAGATAATTTTTTTATTTTATCATCATTAGGTAAAAGCAATGGCCATTCAAATTTTAACATTAAACCACAACTAGCAGTTAATGTAACAACTTTGTAACCTTTGTTAATCCATTCAACTAAATCTTTAGAAACTTTTTTAGCCTGTTCCACAACTTTAGGAAGATCAGCTTGCTCTAAGAATGGCATTCCACAACATCCAGGATAGGCTTCTTGAACTTCTACACCATTTTTCTTTAGAACTTTTAAAGCTGCAACACCCGTATTTTTTTTATTAAAGTTAACAAAACAGGTAGAATAAATTACAACTTTTCTATCATTAGTTTTTGTCTCGTAGTTTATTTTGTCATTATTTTTCCTAAAAAAATTAGAAAAAGTTTCTGAATTGTATTTTGGAAGTTGAACCCTTTTATCGATACCAGCAACTACCTCTAATATTTTTCTGAACAACTTATTTTTTATATCTGATGCCCAATTAATTATTTTAGAAAATAAAACCCCAATTTTTGCGTTTCTATCTATTTGGGCTAATTGCATTGGAACACTTGGTAATTTACCTAATTTTTTCTGTGCCGTTCTGTACCTCAACATTAAATGAGGGAAATCAAGATCAAAATCATGAGGAGGTACATAAGGACATTTGGTCATAAAACACATGTCGCAAAGAGTACAGGCATCAACAACCGGAGCAAATTGCTCACTTTTTAAACTTTCTACGTCTTCATTTTCAGACTCATCAATCATATCGAACAATTTTGGAAAGGAATCACAAAGATTAAAACATCTTCGACATCCATGGCAAATATCAAACACTCTTCGCATTTCTGCATCTAATTTTTCAGTATTTAAAAAATCTCGATGCTCAAAATCAATAGGGTGACGAATTGGGGCGTCTAGACTTCCTTCTTTGCTCATACGATTATATTAGAAATTATAATTAATGATAAAGAAACTAATACCACTGGTTCATTAAACCAATCTTTTATTAATTGTAAAAGTTGCTCTTTCATTTTTTTTGATTTTAGAAATTTTGTTAAATTTAGTGGGCGGTAAACGCCCACTAATGAATATTATTTAGGCAATTGACTCTAAAGTTTTCTGAAATTTACCAGCATGAGATTTTTCAGCTTTTGCTAAAGTCTCAAACCAATCTGCAATTTCCTCAAAACCTTCTTCTCTTGCAGTTTTAGCCATACCTGGGTACATGTCAGTATATTCATGCGTTTCTCCCTCAATTGCAGAAGCTAAATTTGCTTTAGTTTCACCGATTGGTTTCCCAGTAGCTGGATCTCCAACTTGTTCAAGGTATTCTAAGTGACCATGTGCGTGACCAGTTTCACCTTCTGCTGTTGATCTAAATACTGTAGCTACATCATTATAACCTTCGATGTCAGCTTTTTGTGCAAAATAAAGATATCTTCTATTTGCTTGACTCTCACCAGCGAATGCTGCTTTTAAGTTCTCTTCTGTTTTACTTCCTTTTAAAGACATTTTTTTCTCCTTAATTTAACTTTATAGACCATATAGTGTCTAAAACTTTAATGTCAATAGTTTAGAATTATTATAATCTAGATTATATATAATTGATTTAATTGAATTATTTTTGAGTTTGATTATCACTCGCAACTTTAACCAAAACTTCAACTGAATTTATTTTTTTTCCTGTAATATTTTTTTTAATATTTACTGGGTCTATATCATTTTTATCACAATCTATTAGCTGATGAGTATCTTCATCATAAAAATGATGATGAACAGATGTATTTGTATCAAAATAACTTTTATCGCTGTTAATCGAAATTTCTTTTAAATAACCTTTTTTCTGAAATGCATGAACAGTGTTGTAAACTGTTGCTAAAGAAATTTTTTCATTCATCTCCTCAGAAATCATTTTTACGAGATCATTGATTGTAAAATGAAAAGTTTTTTCTCTATTAAATAGAACTTCACACATTTTAACCCTTTGTTTAGTGGGTCTAAGTCCTAAATCTCTTAATTTTTCAACAAAATTACAGTTTTTTACCATTGTATTTTATAATTATTCTAATGTATCAATAAAAATATACTGTTTTATTATATTATATTGGCATTAAATCAAGTAATAAGGTTTCTCAAAAAATATGAAAAAAAATTCCTACTCATATGACGATCTAATAAGTTGTGGAAATGGTGATCTTTTTGGACCAGGTAATGCAAAATTACCACTTCCTCCAATGTTGATGTTTGATAGAATAACTGAAATCAACGAGAATAATGGAGCTTTCAATAAAGGCTCTTTAAAGGCTGAATTAGATATAAAAAACGATCTATGGTTTTTTGACTGTCATTTTAAAGAGGATCCAGTCATGCCTGGGTGTCTAGGTTTAGATGCTATGTGGCAACTAGTTGGATTTTTTCTGGGCTGGTTAGGAAATCCTGGCAAAGGTAGAGCTCTAGGAGTTGGTACTGTAAAATTTACTGGTGAAGTTTTACAAAATGTTAAAAATGTAAGGTACGAAATAGATATGAAAAAAATTATGTCGCCAGGTGGAACAACTGTTGGTCTTGCCAATGGAATTGTACTTGCTGATGACAAAAAAATATATTCAGCAGAAAGTTTGAAAGTGGGGTTATTTAAATAATGAGAAGAGTAGTAATTACAGGATTAGGAATTGTCTCTTGTTTGGGAAACAACCAAGAGGAAGTTCATCAATCATTAATTAATTCAAAATCAGGAATTACTTATGCTGAGGAATATAAAGAACATAATCTTAAAAGCCATGTTCATGGCAAACCAAATATAAAATTAGAAGATTATATCGATCGAAAAACAATTAGATTTATGGGTTCAGGTTCAGCTTATAATTATATTGCGATGAAAGAAGCTATTGAGGATTCTGGATTAGAAGAAACTGAAGTTAGCAATTTTAAAACTGGAATAGTTATGGGTTCTGGTGGTCCATCAATTGAAAATGTTATTTTGGCTGCGGATAAAACGAGGGCTAAAACTCCAAAATTGATGGGACCGTTCATTGTTCCAAGAACAATGGCAAGTACAGCTTCTGCAACGCTTGCTGTTCCATTTAAAATTAAAGGAACCAACTACACAATGAGTTCTGCTTGCGCAACAAGTGGCCACTGTATTGGTAATTCAATGGAATTAATTCAAATGGGAAAACAAGATGTTGTTTTTGCAGGTGGAAGTGAAGAAGTTCATTGGGCTATGACGGCAATGTTTGATGCGATGACTGCTTTATCATCAAAATATAATGATGCTCCCGAAACAGCATCAAGAGCATATGACAAAACAAGAGATGGTTTTGTAATTGCAGGTGGTGCAGGTGTGTTAGTGCTAGAGGAATATGAACACGCTAAAGCAAGAGGTGCTAAAATATACGCAGAATTAACTGGTTATGGAGCAACTTCAGATGGATACGATATGGTAGCTCCATCAGGAGAAGGTGCTGTCAGATGTATGCAAATGGCAATGTCTACTGCTAAAAATAAAATTGATTATATCAATACTCATGGAACTTCTACTCCAGTTGGAGATATCACGGAGCTAAATGCAGTTAAAAATACTTTTGGAGACAATATCCCAAAGATTAGTTCGACAAAATCTTTATCGGGACATCCACTTGGTGCGGCTTCAGTTCATGAAGCAATTTACTGTTTGATAATGATGAAAAATAATTTCATAGCTGGCTCTGCAAACATAAGTGAGATGGATGAAGAAGCTAATAAATTTCCTATAGTTTCAAAAACTGAAACGGGAGCAACTTTAAATACAGTAATGTCGAATAGCTTTGGTTTTGGTGGAACTAATGCAGCTTTAATTTTTGAAAAGGTTTAATTTATGAGTTTAATGAAAGGCAAAAAGGGATTAATCATGGGTGTTGCAAATGAAAGATCTATTGCCTGGGGTATATCTCAAAAACTTGCTGAAGCAGGGGCAGAACTAGCATTTACATATTTGGGCGATGCTTTGAAAAAAAGAGTTGTTCCTTTAGCAGAAAAATTAAATTCAAAAGTTACATTTAGTTGTGATGTTGAAAAAAAAGAAGAAGTTGTAAAATTATTTGAAGATATCAAATCCCAATGGGGTGAAATTGACTTTGTAGTTCATGCAGTTGCTTTCTCTGATAAATCAGAGTTATCAGGTGAATATTTAAATACCACTAGAGAAAACTTTTTAAGAAGTATGTTAATCTCATGCTTTTCATTTACTGAAGTAGCAAAAGAAGCCTCAAAGGTAATGAAACAAGGCGGAAGTTTATTAACTTTAACTTACGAGTCTACTAAAGCAATTCCAAATTATAACGTAATGGGTGTTTGTAAATCAGCTTTAGAAGCTAGTGTTAAGTATCTAGCTCGAGATTTAGGTGTCAAGGGGATTAGAGTAAATGCAATAAGTGCAGGCCCTATTAAAACATTAGCAGCTTCTGCGATTGGAGATGCAAAGTTCTTATATAAATGGAATGAAGACCATTCTTTTCTCAAAAGAAACGTAGATATCCATGATGTTGGAAATTCATCATTATATCTATTAAGTGATCTTGCAAACGGAGTTACTGGTGAAATTCACTATGTTGATGCAGGATATAACAAAGTTGGAATGCCTGACCCAAAGAATATTAGCTAAATTTAGTTAATTTTAGTTAAAAAAAACCCCCAGAACTCTCATTCAGGGGGTTTAAAATTTAAAATTAAGCTATTAATTATTCAGTAGCTTGTTTCATCGAAAGTTTAACTTTACCTCTATCGAAACCAATCACTTTAACTTTTACCTCGTCTCCTTCTTTGACAACATCGGTTACTTTAGCAACTCTTTTATCTGCAAGTTCTGAAATATGAACAAGCCCATCCTGTTTTCCTAAGAAATTAACAAATGCACCAAATTCCATAATCTTCATTACTTTACCTGAATAAATTTTATTAAGTTCAGCTTTTGCAGTTATGTCTTTAATCATCTGCATTGCGATGTTTCTAGACTCTTCATCTGGAGCAGCAACTGTTACCACACCTTCGTCATTTACATCTACTTTCGCACCTGATTTTTCAACAATCTCTCTGATTGTTGCGCCACCTTTTCCAATGACAGCAGCAATGTCTTTTTTATCAACATTAACTTGTTCCATTTTTGGAGTGTGTTTTCCAACATCAGATCTTGAAGCTGATAATGCTTTGTTCATTTCTCCTAAGATATGAACTCTTCCATCTTTAGCTTGGCTTAATGCTTGCTCCATGATTTCAAATGTAATACCTGTAATTTTGATATCCATTTGAAGAGAAGTAATTCCATCTTTAGTTCCAGCAACTTTAAAGTCCATATCTCCTAGGTGATCTTCATCACCTAAAATGTCTGACAAGACGCTAAAATCATCACCTTCCTTAATTAAACCCATTGCAATACCTGCAACTGGCTCTTTAATTGGCACTCCAGCGTCCATTAACGCTAAAGACGTTCCACAAACAGTAGCCATAGAAGAAGAACCATTAGACTCAGTTATTTCTGAAACTACTCTAAAAGTATATGGAAATGCTTCTTTCGTTGGTAATGAAGAGTTAATCGCTCTCCAAGCTAATTTACCATGTCCGATTTCTCTTCTACCAGTTCCAATTCTTCCAGTTTCTCCAACAGAAAAAGGAGGAAAATTATAGTGAAGCATAAATCGTTCTCTCTGAAGCCCATCTAAACTTTCAATTCTTTGTTCATCATCAGAAGTTCCTAGAGTTGCTACAACAATTGCTTGTGTTTCTCCTCTAGTAAATAATGCAGAACCATGAGCTCTAGGTAAAATACCCACTTCGCACTCGATAGGTCTTACATCAGATAAACCTCTTCCATCAATTCTATTTTTATTTTTTAGGATATCAGTTCTAACAATTGATTTTTCTAGACTTTTTAGCTGACTGTTAACATCAAGATCTGTGTAGTTTTCATCTTCCGCATAAAGTTTTTTAGCTTTATCAGTAATTTCAGAAATTTGATTTGATCTATCTTGTTTATCTCTTGTAGCAAAAGCTTTTTTAAGATCTTCAGTAAAAGTTTCCTCAAGTTTTTTCTTAACTTCAGATAAATCTTTTTTCTCAACTGTCCATTCAGGTTTTCTACATTCTTTTGCAAGCTCCTCAATCATTTCAATCACTGGAACAAAGCCTTCATGACCAAATTTAACTGCATTTAACATTTCTTCTTCAGTTAAACCGCTTGCTTCTGATTCAACCATAAGCACAGCATCTTTTGTACCTGCTACAACTAAATCTAATTTCGATTTTTCTAATTCTGCTTTAGATGGGTTTAAAACATATTTTCCATCAATAAATCCAACCCTTGAGGCTCCTACAGGTCCCATAAATGGCATACCTGATATAGCTAATGCTGCCGATGAAGCAGTGATTGATAAAATATCTGGTTCGTTTTCTTTGTCATATGAAATTACAGTTGGTAATAACTGTACTTCATTTTTAAATTCATCTGGAAACAAAGGTCTGATTGGTCTATCAATTAATCTAGAGATTAATGTTTCGCTCTCAGTTGGTCTTGCTTCTCTTTTAAAATATCCACCTGGAATTTTCCCAGCTGCGTAATATTTCTCTTGGTAATTTACAGATAATGGAAAGTAATCCATATCAGGATTTACTTTTTTTGCCCCCACTACTGTTGCTAGTACGACTGTCTCTCCGCATGTTGCGATTATTGCACCGTCTGCCTGTCTTGCTACTTTACCTGTTTCTAAACTTATCTTCTTTCCCGCTACTTCAATTTCCTTCTTGTATACTTTAAACATTTCATTTCCATTTCGTTTCGTTCGTTTCGTTCCATTCCGTTCTATCTATCTTGACTTCTATTTTCTTAAATTCAATTTCGACAGTACATTTTTGTAAGAATCCATTTTGTTTTTCTTTAGGTATTCTAACAATTTCTTTCTTCTATTTACCGCTCTCAACAATCCAACAGATGAATGTTTATCCTTCTTGAATTGCTTAATATGCTTAGAGAGAGTTTCAATTTTCTCTGTTAGCAAAGCAATTTGGATTTCTGAAGATCCAGTATCTCTATCATGCATTGCTAATTCTTGTGCCTTTTTGTTCATGCCTCTTTCTTCCTATTTATTTGTTTGTTTTATTAAGTTTTCTATTTTTTCCGCATACTCAAAAGACTCGTCTTTTCTAAAAAGTAATTTTGGTAAAAATTTCATAACCACTTTTTGTGATAAAATTTTTCTTATTAAAAATGAGTATTCTTTCAAAACATTAATTGTTTCCTCAGCATCTTTTCCTCCCAATGGAAGAACATATGCTTTAGCAATTTTTAAATCAGGACTCATTCTAACCTCTGTAACTGTTATAGTATTTGTTTCTAAGTTGGGCACCTTAGCCTCATTTCTTATAAAAATCATGCTTAAAGACTGCTTAATCATCTCTCCGACTCTAAGCTGTCTTTGCGATACTGGTTTTCCTATTCTATCAGCCATTAAATCGATCTCTCTGTAGATGTAACACTAAATGCCTCTATTGTGTCGTTTTTTTGAAAATCCATATAATCTTTAACAGTAATTCCACATTCTTGACCATCACTAACCTGTTTTACTTGGTTTTTCTCTCTGAAAATTGTTGAAACTTTCCCTGTGTAAATTATTGCGCCGTCTCTAATAATTCTTACATCAGAATTACTATTTATTTCACCTTCAGTAATTTTTGAACCTGCAACTTTTCCAGCACCTGAAACTTTGAATATCTCAAGAATTTGTGCTGTTCCAGTAATTGTTTCTTGAACATCAGGAGATAATAGTCCAGACATTTTTTGTTTAACATAGTCCAAAACCTCATAAATAATATTGTAAGAAGAGATTTTTATTTTTTCATTTTCAGCAAGTTTTTTAGCCTCTTTGCTCGGTTTTACATTAAAGGCTATAAGAACAGCATTAGATGCTTTAGCCAATGTAACATCAGTTTCTGTTACCATTCCTATATCTGCTAATATTATTTTTGGCTTAACTTCTTCGTGTTTAATTTGAGCAATTGCATTTTTGATAGCTTCTGATGATCCTTGTACATCAGATTTAATAATTAAATTTAATTCCTCAGAAGACTTATCTGAAAAAGCAGAGTCTTGTGTTGCGAAGGTTAACGGGTTTTTTCCATCTTTGCTCTCTTGAGCTCTATTTTCACTCAAAGTTTTAGCTTCTTTTTCGGTGTCTAAAACAATAAAATCATCTCCGGCTTTAGCAGCACCATTTATACCTAAAACTTCTATGGGAGTTGAAGGTGGAGCCTCGCTAATATTTTGACCTTTATCATTAATAATCGCTCTGACCTTTCCCCATTTTAAACCGCTTACAAAAAAATCACCTTTTTTAAGAGTACCTGTCGTTACAATAATATTTGCAACCGGTCCTCTCCCAACATCTATTTTCGACTCTAAAACAATTCCTGTAGCTTTGGACTCATAATCTGTTTTAAGATCTAAAATTTCAGCTTGTAAAATTATAGACTCAACTAACTTATCTAAGTTTTGTTTTGTTTTTGTAGAAACCTCAACCATTAAAGTATCTCCAGATAAATCTTCTGCGATTAACTCATGTTCAAGTAGTTGGTTTTTAATTTTTCGTGGATCAGCTTCAGGAAGGTCACACTTATTTATTGCAACTACTATTGGAACATTTGCAGCTTTTGCATGTTTTATAGACTCAACTGTTTGTGGCTTTACTCCATCATCAGCCGCAACAACCAAAACTACTACATCTGTTAATTTTGATCCTCTAGCTCTCATTTCAGTAAAAGCTGCGTGACCTGGAGTGTCTATAAAAGTTAATTTATTATTTTGACTTTCAATTTGGTATGCTCCTATATGCTGAGTAATTCCACCAAACTCTCCTGAAACTACATTTGCACTTCTTAAAACATCTAAAACAGAAGTCTTACCATGATCAACATGGCCCATAACAGTAACAATAGGTGGTCTATTTTTTAAATTTTCTACTCTAGTAGCCTTTATTTTTTGAATAATTTCTTCTGCTTTTTCTTCTCTTATTGGATTATGTCCAAATTCCTTAACTAAAAATTCAGCTGTGTCAGCAGCTAAAGTTTGATTGATTGTTACGGTTACTCCCATTCCAAATAAATATTTAATTACATTGCTAGATTGCTCCGCCATTCTATTGGCTAGCTCTCTAACAGTTATTGCCTCTGGAATATTGATATCTCTTTTTACTGGTTTTGAATTTTCTTGAGCCTCTTCTTTAGAAGAGTTTTTCATTTCTTTTTGTCGAGCTCTTTTAACTGATGCTAAACTTCTTTCTCTTGCTTCTATTTCATCACTTAATGCTCTTGAAACAGTTAATTTTAATTCTCTTTTTTTTGTTCCAGCTTTTAATGTTTTTTTATCTTTTTCACTATCTCCCTTAAGTCTTTTGGTAGCTCTTTGCTCTGCCAATTTTCTTCTTTCAAAATCGCTTGTAATTGCAGGAGATTTTGGTGCAAAAGATGGTTTTAATGGTGCACCTCTATTATACGAAGTAGTAGATTTTGGCTTTCCTGCACCAGGTCTAAACGATCCACCTTTATTAGTGAATTTTCCACCTTGTTTTTCAATTACTCTAGAATTTTTTCCTTGAGTTTTAGCTATCTCAATATTTCTTATAGATTTCTTTGCAGAGCCGGATATTGTTAATTTTGTTTTTTTCTCCATTGCTCATCTCTCAATCTTTATAAATTATATTTCTAGCAGACATAATTAATTCATCTGCCTCTTCTTTAGATAAAGCAAAATCCTCTAGATAACCCTGAATTTTAACTCTCTCTCCTTTAACTACATCGTAGCCACCAGTAAGTTCATCAGATGCAAGATCTGCAAAATCTTCTAATGTTAATATTTTTTGTTCACCCAATGTAACTAACATTCCTGGAGTTAGACCTTTAAGGTTGATAAGAGCATCTTGTAGACCAAGCTCTTTAATTCTTTCAGATATGTCTTCTTGATCTTTTTGATGAAACTCTTTCGCTCTATCAATTAACGCAATTGCTGTTTCTTCCTCAATTCCTTCAATTTTAGTTAAATTTTCTGGCAAGCTATCTTTAATATCGTCTATTGTTGAAAAACCTTCAGCAACTAATAACTGACCTAAAGTTTCGTCTAATTCTAAGTTTTTAACAAAGTTATCTGTCTTTTCTTTAAATTCTAATTGTCTTCTCTCAGAATCTTCTGCATCAGTCATAATATTAATTTCATAATTTAACAATTTAGTTGCCAATCTTACATTTTGACCCCTTCGACCAATCGCTTTACTCAAATTTTCTTCTGTTAGAATTACATCAAGTTTTTTTCTTTCTGCATCTACATTCACTCTTTGAACTTCTGCAGGCGACAATGCATTTGATACTAATATTGCAGCATCCTCTGACCAATTCACAATATCAATTTTTTCTCCTTGAAGTTCGTTTACAACTGCCTGAACTCTAGAACCTCTCATACCAACACAAGCTCCAACTGGATCTAATGATGTATCAACTGCCTTAACACAAATCTTGGCTCTACTTCCAGGATCTCTAGATGAAGATTTAATTTCGATTAGTCCATCATATATTTCTGGAACCTCTTGAACAAAAAGTTTCTCCATAAATTTTGGGTGAGCTCTAGATAAGAAGATTTGTTGACCTCTTGGCTCTCTTCTTACATCATAGCAATAAGCTTTTACTCTATCACCGGCTTTAATATTTTCTCTAGGAATTAACTCATTTTTTTGAATGATTGATTCTGTTCTTCCTAGATCAACAATAACACTTCCAAATTCTAATCTCTTAACAATGCCACTTAAAATTGTATCTTTTTTATCAATGAATTCATTAAATTGTCTTTCTCTCTCTGCTTCTCTAACATTAAAGCTTATAACTTGTTTTGCAGTTTGAGCAGCTATTCTACCAAAATCAAAAGATGGTAATGGTTGAAGAACTTCATCACCGATTGATTTATCCTTATTATTTTCATTAAGATTTATTGCGTCTTCTAATTTTATTTCTGTATTTGCATTTTCAGGATTTTCAGAAATAATAAGTTTTCTGAACAATTCTATGTCTCCATTATCTCTATTAATTAAAACTTTAATTTCATTTTCTTGACCAAACTTAGATTTAGCTGCTTTAGCTATTCCTGTTTCCATAGAACTAATTATAAGTTCTTTATCTATCGATTTTTCCAAAGCTACTGCTTCAGCAATTCTTAATAATTCTAATTTATCTGCTCTTTTATTTAACATTTTTTATCTGCTCCAAAAAAAAATGGGCCAGAGCCCATTTTGATAATTCAACAATGTAAGGGGCAATATAGTAAAGTTTTTATTTAATTCAACTGAAACTATTTAGAAAAAACGTTGATTTTATTAATTTTTTCCCACGAAAATGATCCATCATCTCCTGGAGTTCTACCAAAGTGACCATAGGCTGCTGTTTTTTCATATATAGGTCTATTAAGGTTTAACATCTCTCTAATTCCTCTAGGACTGAGATCAAAATTTTCATTAATCTTTTCAACAACAAATTTATTTTTATCTAAATCATTATCAAACAAATCAACATAAATTGATAAAGGTTTTGAAACTCCTATTGCATAAGCTAACTGTATCAAACATTTATCTGCTATTTTTGAAGCAACAACATTTTTAGCAATGTATCTTGCCGCATAAGCAGCAGATCTATCTACTTTTGTAGGGTCCTTACCCGAAAATGCTCCTCCTCCATGAGGTGCTGCTCCACCATAGGTATCCACAATAATTTTTCTTCCTGTTAAACCACAGTCCCCATCTGGACCACCTATAACAAAATTACCAGTTGGGTTTACATAAAACTCTTCCTCATTAAAGTCTTTAAGAAATTTTTCTGGAATTGATTTTAACATATACGGTCTTAATAATTCTCTTACCTGGACTTGATTAACATCAGAAGAATGTTGAGATGATATAACAACAGATTTTACTTTAGTTGGTTTACCATCAACATATTCGAATGTAACTTGGCTTTTTGAGTCAGGTTCAATATTTTTTAATTTACCAGATTTTCTATCCTCGGCCATAAGTCTTAAAATTTTATGGGAATAATGAATTGGCGCAGGCATAAATACGTCTGTTTCATTACATGCATAACCAAACATTATACCTTGGTCTCCTGCACCCTCATCTTTATTTCCAGATGAGTCCACACCCATTGCAATATCAGCAGATTGAGAATGCAAATGACTTTCTATTTTTGTTGCTTCTTTCCAGGTAAATCCTTCCTGATCATATCCTATGTCTTTTATGCAATTCCTTACTTTTTCGATTAAATCATTTTTTTTAATCTCAGGTCCTCTTACTTCACCTGCAAGTACAACTTTATTTGTTGTCGTTAAAGTTTCACAAGCAACTCGTGAATGAGGATCTCCAGAAATGTAACTATCAACAACCATATCAGAAATTCTATCTGATACTTTATCTGGGTGTCCCTCTGAAACTGACTCACTTGTAAATACAAAATTTTTTAAATTACTCATTTTTAATTCTATTAAATGAAAATATTAAAAAAATATACAATAAAATTATTAAACCAAAAATTTTATTCCCATATTTAGAAAAGACTGTTGGTTGAATTTTTCTCATTTTCATAAAATCAATATATCCAACTTCATTAAAGTTAATTTTTTCCTCAACGATACCAAGAGGATTTACTATCGCTGCTATTCCATTATTGGCTGATCTAATTACATATTTTCCACTTTCAATAGCTCGAAATATACTGTGAACAAAGTGTTGTTCTGGTCCTATTGATTGACCAAACCATCCATCCTCTGAAATATTTACTATTATATCAAAGTCATGATTTTTATATAATTTTCCAGAATAAATTATCTCATAACAAATTAATGGTAAAAATTTTATAGAAAAATTATTTTGATTTAACTCTATAATTTCTCTTTTTTGGCCTTTTGAGTAGGATTGATAATTATTAGTTAAAGATTTGAGACCTACATTTTTTAATAAATTTTCCATAGGTAAAAATTCGCCAAACGGTACAAGATTTATTTTATTATAATAATTTAATAAATTAAGATTGTGATCATAAACAGATAAAGAATTATAATACTTAACTTGATCATTAACTTTTGTTTTTTTGTTGATGCCTAAAATGAGTAAGTGATTTTCGTTAAAACTTTCATTAAATAAATAATCATAACTTTGAATTTCATCCTGAGAAATTCCAGGCAATATACCCTCTGGCCAAATAAAAATAGTTTTCTCTATCTTATTTGGTGAACTAATATTTATAAGATCTTCTATAGTTGACAAAGGTCCCTCTCCTGAATAAAACCGATCTAAAGAAATATCAGCACCAACTAATCTTATTTTATAATCAAGTTTTTCAACATCACTATTGTAAAAATCCTGCTTATTTGAATATCCAAAGAAATAAAATAATAAAAATATTAATGGTAAAATTAAGCAAAAAATTAAATCTTTTTTGTCATTCCGTAAAATGAAGAGTGCAGGACTTAGAAACAAAGTTATACAAATTAAGTTGAAAGAATATGTGCCTATTAAAGATGTTATGCTTAGAATTTCTAAATGATTTGAAAAACTATATGCAATTAGGTTCCAAGGAAAACCTGATAAAATTGAACCTCTAATGAATTCTAAAAAGCCAAAGATTAAAGAAAACAGTAAAATTGAACTCAAAGTTTTATTTGGTTTAAAGAAAATAAACAAATAACAAACAAAACCGTAAAATAACGCAATAAAAGAAGGAACTAAAGTTAGAGCGAATGGAATTAAAAATTTAAAATTTTCATCAAATGTTAGTGAAATAGAGATCCAATATATATTTGTTAGAAAATATCCAAATCCAAATAACCAGCCATAGAAAAAAAATAATTTATGTTTGCTCTCATTTTTTTTAATCAAAAAAATAAAGAATAAGCTAAAGGATATAAAATTAATTATTAATAAATTGAAAGGTGGTAAACTTAATGAAGTTATCGCTCCAAGAAACAATAAATAAACTACATCAATATATAAATTTTTTTTCAATTTACTTAATTTTTGAGATAACTGATTTAAATATTTTTTCTTCTTCTTTTAACATTTTTAAATAATCTTTATTCTTTACATGATCAAATCCTAACAAGTGTAAAAAACCATGAATAAATGTTTTAATTATTTTTTCCTTAAATTGCTTGTCTGTTTGGGATTTTGGTTTATTCATAAAATTAAGACTAATAACTATATCTCCCAGGTAAGTTTGCTTTGATATTTTTAATATTTTGTTAGACGGGAAAGATAAAATATCAGTGGATTTATTTTTATTTCTAAATTTTTTATTTAAAATTTTAATTTTTTTATTATTTGAAAGAAGTAAGGATAAACTTATTTTTTTATTTAAAAATTTATATTTTTTTGGAAAAGCATCACAAATACTTTTAAAAAAAAAATCTTTTTTTTTAAGTTTTTTAGACCAAGCCTTCTCCTCTGAGAAGACATTTAAATTAATCATTTCTAGAGTAGGCTTTTACAATTTTAGAAACCAGTGGATGTCTAACTACATCTGAATGATCAAAGTCTACAACTGAAATTTCATTTAGATGCCCCAATAATTCTTTTGATCTAACTAATCCCGACATACTTTTGTTAGGTAGATCTATCTGAGTAGGATCTCCATTAACTACAATTTTTGAATTTTCACCGATTCTTGTTAAAAACATTTTTATTTGCGTATCTGTTGCATTTTGCGCTTCATCTAATATAGCAAAAGAGTTTTTTAGTGTTCTACCTCTCATAAATGCCAAAGGAGCGATTTCAATATCACCAATTTCGATCATTCTTTGTATTTTTTCAAAATCAAATAAATCATATAAAGAGTCATATAAAGGTCTTAAATAAGGATCTACTTTTTCTTTCATATCTCCAGGTAAAAAGCCAAGTCTCTCTCCTGCTTCAACAGCAGGTCTAGATAGAATAATTCTTTCTATTTTTTTTTCTAACAACATAGTCAAACCAACTGCTACAGCTAAAAAGGTTTTTCCTGTTCCAGCTGGACCTGCTGAGATTACAATATCACTTTGTCTTAGAGCTCTGACATAGCTTTTTTGTTTTTCGGATCTGGGAATAATTGATTTTTTTGGTGTTTTTATAATGTCAGTTACATTATTATTTTTAACTTTCTCTTTAATCATAAATTGATCAACTGATGATATAAGATCTTTATTTTCGATTGAACCATTATTTATAAATTGATTAGTTAAAAATTGAATTGCATTTTTTATTAATTCATTTTTTTGTGGATCTGATTTTATCATTATTGAATTTCCCCTAGAATACAAACTAGAGTTAGTCATCTTTTCTAATTCTTTTAAATTTTTATTAAATTCTCCGGCAACACCCATGAGTAATTCATTGTTGTGAAATATTACACTTAATGAATTGTTATCTGAGTAAACAAATTTTAGAGTGGTATCGATTTTTTTTTTAATTGTATTATTCAAAGATTATGCCACCTTTTGATCTGGGTTGCTTAACAATTCTCCAAACAATGTAGTTCTATTACTACTTGTAATTTTTACTTTCACAATTTTTCCAATATGTTCTCTTTTACCATTAAAAATTACTGATGTCATATATTCAGTTCTGCCAAAAGCTTTGGATTTATCTTCAGTTAAATTTTCAACCAACACATCAATTGTTCTATTTTTTAATTTTTTGTTCATTTGGGTTTGATTTTCAGATAATAAATTTTGAATAAATTCTAACCTTTCCATTGAAATTTTTTTATCAATTAAATCTAAAGCTTCTGCCTTTGTCCCAGGCCTTGGACTAAAAATAAATGAGTAAGAATTTATAAAATTAACTTTTTTAATTAAATCGACTGTACTTTGAAAATCTTCTTCAGTTTCACCAGGATAACCAATAATAAAATCACTTGAAAATTCAATTGATTGATTATTTTTTTTCAATTCGTCATAAACTTTTAAATAATGATCTATTTTATGTTTTCTATTCATCAACTTTAAAATCCTATCGGATCCACTCTGAACTGGAAGATGAACTAAAGGCATTAATTTTTTAGAGACTTTATATACTTCAATTAAATCATCAGTCATATCTTTTGGATGCGAAGTTGTGTATCTAATTCTTTTTACGTCTTTAATCTTTTCAATTTCTAAAACCAAATCAGATAGTCTTTTACTATTATCAGTGTAAGCATTTACATTTTGTCCCAAAAGTATGATTTCTTTTGCTCCATTATCTGACAAATAATTTGCCTCCTCAATTATTTGATTGAATGGTCTAGAATATTCTGGTCCACGAGTATATGGAACCACACAAAAATGACAAAACTTATCACATCCTTCTTGAATAGTTAAAAAAGATGAAATCTTACCTGCCTCATTCTTTATTTTACTAAAATATTTAAATTTTGAAACAGCATCAAAATCTGTTTGTTCAATTTTTTTTCTTTTTTCAATATGATTCAGAATTGTTTCGTTAATCTTATGATAGGCTTGAGGGCCAATTACTAAATCTATATAAGGTTCACGTTTAAGCATCTCTTGGTTTTCTGCTTGAGCAACACACCCTGCAATTATTACTAATGGTTTTTTTTTAGCTCTAAAGCTTTTTTTAACTCTTCCTATTTCAGAATAAACTTTTTCTTTTGCTTTATCTCTGATGTGACAAGTGTTCAATAAATAACAGTCAGCTTCTTCTAGGTTTTCGCTTTTTTGATAACCAATTTTCTTTACTGAATCAAAAATTCTATTTGAATCATATTCGTTCATTTGACAACCAAATGTTTTAATGAAAATTTTTTGCATTTTAATTTAGGATTTTTTTTTTATCCCATAAAGTTCAAGTTTATGATCAACTAAAGTGTAACCATATTTATCTGCTACTTTTTTTTGAAGTTTTTCGATTTCTTCATCAACAAATTCTATTATTTCACCTGACTTCACATCTATTAAATGGTCATGATGTCCCTCATTGAGTTCTTCATACCTGGCTTTTCCACCTTTAAACTCATGCTTAGTAAGTATTCCAGATTCTTCAAATAATTTTACTGTTCTGTAGACGGTAGCAATACTTATTTTATTATCTATCTTTGAAACTCTATTGTAAAGTTCGTCAACATCAGGATGATCAGTGGACTCGGACATGACCTGAGCAATTATTTTTCTCTGATCTGTCAATTTCACACCTTTTGCTAAACATTTTTGTTCAATTGTTTCAGACATAATTTAATTTTAACTTATATAAATAGGGTTAATCAAATTTTTTTTAATTTTAAATTTATCGCACAAATAAGGGACATTTTCATACTTTACATCTTTTTCACCTTTAAAATCTTGTAAACTATAGCAATAATAATCAATATTTTTTGCTAATTTGAGAGCCTTTACAACAGAAATAGAATTTCTAATCCCCGCAAAACTTCCTGGGCCTCTGTTAATGTATATTTTTTTAATATCTTTCAATTCAAATTTATTTGATTCAAAAAACTCTTTTATTAACAAAGTTAATTTTTCATAATTTATTTTAGTATTCTCATGAGTAATATTGTAAATAAGATCATTAGCTATGATCATTAAAAAAATTTTATCTCCAGCTACATCAATTATAAGTTTATTCATTTTATATTTGTTTTTTAGTTTTAGTTCTAAATCAGATGAAAATAATATCAAATTTTATTCAGAAGATAATGGGATTTTATCAATAATGTATCATCGATTTAATGAACATAAATACCCATCAACTAATATTAATATGGAGGTATTTAAGAAGCACTTAGAAATTGTTAAAAATTCTAAATACAATTTTCTTAATCCTAATGAATTTGATTCAAAATTTAAAACTTCAAAATCAGAAAAAGAAGTTTTGATAACAATTGATGATGCTTTTGAATCATTTTACAATGAAGCTTGGCCACATTTAAGAGATAACAAAATTCCATTTATACTTTTTGTTTCAACAGAACCAGTTGGAAACAAGGGTTATATGACCTGGGATCAAATTAGAGAAATTGATGCGGTAGATTTTTCACTAATTGGACATCATTCACATAGCCACGAATACCTAATTGAAGAAACTGAAGAAAATTTCATTTTAGATATTGAAACTGCAAACAAAATTTTTAAACAGGAACTTAATTATATTCCCGACCTATTCTCTTATCCATTTGGTGAATACTCTAAATTTATGAGAGATTATATTTCTCAAAACTTTAAATACGCTTTTGGTCAACATTCCGGAGTTATTGATCTTAATAAAAATAAATTTGAATTACCAAGATTTCCAATAAATGAAAAATATGGAGAACTTAAAAGATTTAAATCTATAATTAATTATTATCCTTTAGAATATAAAAGTTTATCTCCAAGTGAAAAACAGCTTACAATAAATGATAATCCACCAAATTTTGAAGTTGAATTTTTTAAAGAACAAAAAAATTTAAGAAATATTACATGTTATTCCAACGAAGGAGACAAGTGGGATAAATCTAAAACTAATTTATCTAATCAAATCTTAACTATTGAATTTAGAGAACCTTTTAAACCTAGAAGAGGAAGGATAAACTGTTCTTTAAACGATAATGGGAAATGGAGATGGTTTGGAGTTCAATTTCCAATCAAGAAAAATTAAATTAAGCTTTCTAAATCCTTACTAGATGGCAATAATCTTGCCTCATCAAAATCTTTCAATTTATTTTGATTAATTATTTTTTGAAGAACTTCGATGTACTGATTTCCTGTTTCAGCATATTTATCTAAATGTTTAGATAAAACTATACTATCAAGTGGTTTATCATTACTTCTCAACTCACTCCTAACTTTTCTTAAATTTATGTAAGATTTATGAGTATTTAAATTTCTTAAATATGCTCTCACAGATAATTGTAAACTATTAAATTTCATGACTTTATGAGTCTCACCTTTGTCAGCTTCTTTAGGTTTTAAACCTTCACCTGACCATGTCCATTGACCAAATAAAGCATTTCCTTTTCTTGCAAATCTTGAAGTTCCCCAACCTGTTTCTTTTGCTGCTTGTGCAATTGCTAACGAAGCTGGAATTTCATCCATCCTTACCTTTAATGATGAAAAATCATTTTGCCTAACACCATATTGTTTAAATTTTTTCTCAAGCCATTTTTTTTCGATATCAGTATTGCTACTTTTATTTAAAATCGTAAAGAGTCTTTTTCTATCTATTCTAATTTTAGTGTTTTCTTTAACAATCAATGGGAGGATTATTTTAATAAACATACCCTTTTTTTTCTTTGAACTAGAGATGTCATTTATTTCGTTTGGCAGAAGTCCTATATCTATAGGCTTTACGAGTTTATTTTCTCTCACATCTTTTAGGTTATAGTTTACCTCTTTAAATAATGAATTGATTTCTGAGGTTGTATACCTGACTAAATTAATCTCTGAATTATTTTCCTCTAAAATATCATAAAGTAAATCCATCTCATCTACTTCACCTGAGATATCTTCTTCAATTAAACCATTTGTATTAAGTTTTTTTAATAAAAGATTTTTAGAATTATTTGTAATTTCCTTATGATTAAAGTTTTTTTCAGCAAAGTTAATAAACATTGGAGTTACATAAAAAAATGAGATTAAAAAAATTCCACTTAACATAAATCTAGAAATAGAATTAATGCTTTTATTTTTACTAAATTGAAAATTGACTAAATTTTTTTTCATAAATTATTATATCGCAACAACTTCTTTTACCTCTGGAAGATAGTGACAGAGAAGATTTTGAACTCCCTGCTTTAAAGTCATTGTCGAGCTTGGACAGCCTGAACAGCTTCCTTGTAGTTGCACTTTTACTATTCCGTCTTTAAATTCTTTAAATTTTATATCGCCACCATCTCTTGCAACTGCAGGTCTAATTTTTTGGTCTAAAATTTTTACAATTTTTTCCTCAATTTCACTTAGATTGTTATTTTTTTCTTCCTCATTTTCATCAATGACATATTCTTTACCATCTAAATAAAAGTCGTTTATTAATGAAATAACAATATGTTTAATTTCGTCCCATTTGATTTGGTCATTTTTATTTACTGAAATAAAATCCTGTCCTAAAAAAATACCCTCAACCCCATTGACTGATAAGATATTTCTAACCAAATCATTATTTATTTGATCTTTACTTGTTATTTCATAAGGACCACTGTTTGATACTTTCTTCCCAGGAAGAAATTTCAAAGAATTAGGATTTGGTGTTATTTCAGTTTGTACGAACATGTTGTAAATATATATAGAGCTTATTTCTAAAATTTAAACTTGATATTTAAATTATATTAAAATCCTAGTATTTCTTTAATTCTATCTATCTTTTTTGATGCAATTGAGTTTGCTTTTTCAACTCCTTCTAGAAGGATTTTATCTAAATAAGGTCGATCATTTAAAAGTTTTTTTATTTCCAAAGATATAGGCTCAATCTTTTTAACCAATAAATCAGAAAGTTGATTTTTAAATTCAGAAAAATTTTTACCTGAAAAATTGTCGACCGTACTTTGTAAAGTTGAATTATTTAAGCTAGAATATATGCCAAGAAGGTTTCTCGCTTCTAGCCTCTCATTTAATTCTTCGACACTACTTGGCATTGGTAACGGATCAGTTTTTGCTTTTTTAATTTTATTTTCAATTGCATCTCTGTCATCTGTTAAATTAATTCTGCTTAAATCTGATAATTCAGATTTACTCATCTTTTTTGATCCATCTTTTAAACTCATAATTCTGGAAAATTCTTTTTGAATTAAAGGTTCAGGTACTTGCAAAAAGTTATCTTGATCAAAATCATTATTAAACTTTTGAGCAATATCTCTACATAACTCAAGATGTTGTTTTTGATCATCACCAACAGGGACATGGGTTGCATCGTACAAAAGAATATCTGCTGCCATTAAAACAGGATATGAATACAGTCCAACGCTTGCTTTTTCTTTATCTTTACCTGCTTTTTCCTTGAATTGCGTCATTCTATTTAACCAGCCCATTCGAGCAACACAGCTCAAAATCCAAGCTCCCTCTGAATGAGCTGCTACACCAGATTGATTAAAAATAATGCTTTTTTTAGGATCAATTCCACTTGCTATAAAAGTAGCTACGGTCTCTCGAATATTATTTTTTAGCTCTTTTGGGTCTTGTTTAACTGTAATTGCGTGCAGATCAACCACACAGAATATACAATCATTATCAGGGTCATTATTAAGGTCTACAAAGTTTTTTATTGCACCTAAATAATTACCTAGGTGAAGATTGCCTGTTGGCTGAACACCAGAAAATATTTTTTTACCCATATTTTTAATAGTTTAATTTAATATCACTAATTTTAAAAGCTTTGATGAAATAACAAATAAATATGTAAAAGAATAGTGAAAATAATACGCTTAAGATTAAATAAATTGATTTAAAGCTATAATAAAATGAAAGTTGATTTTCAAAAAAGTTTAATAGAAAATTAAAGAATAATCCCATTAAAGTTGATGCAAAAATTATTTTGAGGAAATTTAAAATAAAATTATTTTTAAAATAAAACAAATTTTTATTTTTTAAATATACAAAAAGTACTACTGCATTAAACCATGATGAGACTGAAGTTGCGATTGGAATTATAATAAAACCTATTTTGTTAAAATAATAAATACTAATTAAAATATTTAAAAGAACTGAAATCAACGAAATATAAAATGGTATTTTTGTATTATGATTAGCAAAGAAAAAACTTGAAAAAACTTTTATCAAAGCAAAAGCGGGTAAACCTAAAGCAAAATAGAATAAAGCAAGACTTGAATTATTAACAGATTCTTTATTAAAATTACCATAACCAAACAACGCTGAAATTATTTGCTCTGAACCAATCATTAAAGCTATTGTTGCTGGAATACTTAAAAATAAACTAAGCTCTAAAGCTTTGTTTTGAATAAGAGAAATTTTTTCTTCATTTTTAGAGTCTACAAACCTTGAAAGTTGTGGCAGAATCACTACCCCAATGGCAATACCAGCTATCGCTAGATTAATCTGATAAATTCTGTCTGCATAATAAAGATAAGAAACTGCGCTAGCTTGAAATGAAGCAATAATTGTTCCAACCAAAATATTGATTTGCGTCACACCAGATGAAAAAATGCTTGGCAATAGTTTTTTAAAAAAGAACTTAATTTTTTCATCACTTGCTAACTTAAAATTTAATTTTAATGAAAAAAATCTTTTAACAAAATAATATAAAAAAATTAATTGTAAGAATCCGGCTAGAGATACACCATAAGATAAATAGTAAACAAGCTTATCTCCTAAAGCTTTAGAAAAAAATAAAACAACAATTAAAATAACATTTAATAGAATTGGTGCTGCTGAAGCTGCAGCAAATTTATTATGAGAATTTAATATTGCAGAAAAAAAAGATGCTAAACTAATAAATAATAAAAAAGGAAAAGTAATCCTTGTTAAACTGATAGCTAAATCCATTTTTTCTAAATCATCTACAAAACCTGGGGCAATAATTGAAACAAATCCAGGCATAAAAATTTGAACAACTATTGTTAAAATTAAGAGACCTAAAAATAAAAGATTAAAAATATTATTTGCAAAATCGTTTGCAGATTTTTTTCCTTTGTTCATTTCAGAAGTATAGCTAGGTACAAAGGCGGCATTGAAAGTTCCTTCTGAGAATAATCTTCTAAATGTATTTGGAATTCGAAATGCTACAAAAAAAGCATCTGCCAACAAACCTGTTCCAAGAAATATTGCAATTAATATGTCTCTAATATATCCAAGCAGTCTACTAATGATGGTATAAAAGCCAAATGTGCCTGTTGACTTAATTAAGTTCATAAATCATATTAGTCTTAATTTTACCCTAATTGTATACTTATTATCAGAATATATAGATCAAATATTCCAAATAATAAAAAACATAAAATAGATAAAGTTTGTATTCAGTTTAATAAAAATGAGAAAAACAAAGATTGATCATTACACAGATAAAGAAGCTCTAGATTTTCATAAGGATAAAAAACCTGGCAAGATCGAAATAATTTCTTCAAAGAACATGACTACTAAAAGAGACCTTGCTCTTGCTTATTCTCCAGGAGTTGCTGCCCCAGTTAAAAAAATAAGTAAGGATCCAGAAGCAGCTTATGATTATACGAGTAAAGGAAATTTAGTAGCAGTAATTAGTAATGGTTCTGCGATTTTAGGATTGGGCAACTTAGGAGCATTAGCCTCTAAACCAGTTATGGAAGGAAAGGCAGTACTATTTAAAAGGTTTGCAGATATAGATTCGATTGATTTAGAAATAGACTGTAAAGACGCTGATGAAATTATCAATTCAATTAAAAACTTTGCTCCGAGTTTTGGAGGAATAAATTTAGAGGATATAGCTGCACCGGATTGTTTTATCATAGAGCAAAAACTTAAAGAAATATTAGATATTCCAGTATTTCATGATGATCAACATGGAACAGCAATTATCACAACAGCAGCTTTACTGAATGCACTCGATATAAGTGGGAAATCCATCAAAGATATAAAAGTTGTGGTTAATGGTGCAGGTGCTTCTGCTCAGGCTTGTACGGAGTTATTTATTAACTCGGGTGTTAAATCTGAAAATGTAATAATGCTAGATCGAAAAGGTGTGATTTATAAAGGAAGAGCGGAAGGTATAGATCAATGGAAATCAAGATTTGCAATTAATTCAGATTTAAGAACTTTAAATGATGCTATTAAAGGGGCTGATGTTTTCTTAGGATTATCCTCAAAGGGTGTTTTGAAAAAAGAAATGGTTAAAAGCATGTCTAAAAATCCTATAATATTTGCATGTGCAAATCCTGATCCAGAGATTACACCAGAAGAAATAAATGAAGTAAGAGATGATGCAATTATTGCAACTGGAAGATCAGATTATCCCAATCAAGTAAATAATTTAATTGGATTTCCTTACATATTCAGAGGCGCACTAGATGTAAGATCGAAAACAATTAATGAAGAAATGAAAGTTGCTGCTGCTGAAGCTATAGCAAAACTTGCTAGAGAAGATGTGCCAGATGAAGTTGTTGCAGCTATGGGAGGTGAAAGACCCCATTATGGAAAAGATTATATAATTCCATCAACTTTTGATCCAAGACTAATTAGTGTCATTCCAGCTGCTGTAGCTAAGGCTGCTATTGAAAGTGGAGTCGCTAGAAAAAAAATTGATAACTTTGAAATCTACAAAGAGCAACTTAAACAAAGATTAGACCCAACAGTTACAATTATGCAAGGTATAAACTCGTTCATTAAAAAAAATCAAAAAAGAATTGTTTTTGCAGATGGAGAAGATGAAAATACTTTAAAAGCTGCAATAGCATTTAAAAATTCAAAACTTGGTATTCCAATTTTAGTTGGTAAAGAAAGTAAAATTAAAGAGCAAATTAAAAATATTGGTTACAGCGAAAATTTTGATATTGAAATCACAAATTCAAAAGACGAAGAAAAAAGAAAAAAATACGTAAAACATCTATTCAAAAAACTTCAAAGAGAACAAGGTTTATTAGAACGAGATTGCGATCGAATGGTCAGAAACGACAGAGTTGTCTGGGCTACGAGCATGGTTGCTTGTGGAGATGCAGATGGTGCGGTCACAGGAAATACTAGACGTTTTGGAGCATCTCTTGAAAAAATTAAACAAGTTGTTGATGTTAGAAAAGGTGAAATAATGTTTGGACTAAACATGGTTGTCAATAAAGGAAAAACAATTTTCATTGCAGATACAAGCGTTCATGAATACCCTACATCAGAAGAAATGGCTGAGATTGCAATTTCAGCAGCAAGAGTAGTAAGACTTTTTGGAATTGATCCAAAAATAGCATTTGTTTCTCACTCTACATTTGGACAACCTTTGACAAGTAGAACAAAACATATTCGTACGGCAGTAGATATTTTAAAAGATAAACAAGTTAATTTTGAATTTGACGGTGATATGCAGCCAGATGTTGCTTTAAATCCTGATTATGAAGAACTGTACCCTTTTGCAAAAATAGTAGGTAAAGCAAATATTCTGATAATGCCCGGACAGCATAGTGCAGCTATATCTTATAAACTAATGAAAACTTTAGGTGATACTAAAGTTATAGGACCCTTATTGATTGGACTTGGTTTGCCAATTGAAATTGCTCCTCTTAGATCTTCAACATCAGAAATTATCAATTTAGCTTCAATTGCTGCTTATTCATCTGAGGTAATTGAATATAAAATAGATTAATTTTTTTGAACTCTCAAATCTTCAAGTAGCAAAATACTTGCCACAACATCTTCTACATCAAGAATTTCTTTTGCTTCACTGATAACCATTTCTTTTTCTTCATCAGTTAAAGCTATTCCATAAACGTAAATTTTCTTTTTATAAGTATCTATTTGATAATTTGTTGCTTTGATATTTTTATTTACTATCAAGGCAGTTCTTAATTGAGACGTTATAAGTAAATCTTTTGCTGACTGCTTAAAATTAAATTCTTCTTTTAATTTGATATCATTTCTTACCGATCTAGCGCCTTTTGTTTCCCAGGCAATTTTAGTAATTTTTAATTTTTCTTCTGGTGCATCAACTTTTCCAGTAATAAATATTCTTCCATCCAAAACTTTAGTTTTAACTTTTAAAAAATGTTTTTTATCCATAGCAAGTATTTTACTTGAAATTGTTTTTTGCATGATAGAGTCGTCTATTTGTGTTCCGACAGTTCTTGGGTCAATTGCTACTGATACTCCTGTACCGAATAAACCAGTTGAGCTAACTCCTGGCACACAACCTGATAAAATAATCGATAAAAAAATAATTATTAAAATTTTAAATTTCATTTTTTAATTTTAAGCAAAAATTATAAACCACTTTTTTGGGAATATTTTTATTGCTACATATTAAATCTGTAATTTCTTTTGTAGTTAATTTGTTGATCATTTTCTTTATCAAATTAATATCTGATTCACTTAGCTTTTGGGAAGTTTTTTCTTCTTTTTTTTCAGAAATAACTATTGTTAATTCGCCTTTTAAATCATTATTAAATAATTCCATTTCATCAATATCCTTTCTAATATACTCTTCATACAATTTAGACAGCTCTCTACAGAAGACTATTTTTCTTCCATTAAAAAAATTTTTAAATACAGGAATAAGTTTATTTATTTTTTTTGATGATGAAAAAAAAACTAAACTGTGATTAAAATTTGATAGCTTTTTTAATTCATCTTCAATTTGATTTTTTTTTTCTGGTAAAAAACCATAAAATAAAAACTTATCTGAAAACCCACTTGCTGCAACAGCGGTTGTAACTGCTGATGGTCCAGGTATTGAAAATATATTAAGATTATTTCTTATACATTCATTTACCAATACTAAACCTGGATCAGAGATACTTGGAGTTCCCGCATCTGATATAAGTGAAATTAATTTACCTGATTTTAAATATTCAATTACTTGTAATGTATTTTTTTTTTCATTGAATTTATGATTTGAAATCAATTTTGATTTAATTTGATATTTTTCTAATAAATTTTTAGAAACACGTGTATCCTCACAAAGTATATAATCTGATTTTTCCAGAACCTCTAATGATCTAAATGATATATCTTTTAAATTACCTATTGGTGTTGCTACCAAATAAAGCCCATTTTTATAATCATTTGATTTAAATTGTGGTTTTGTGATCATAATTTAGCTTGAAAATTATATAATAACATCAAAATGAAAAAGATTATCAAAATTATTTCTGTTTCTTTACTTCTCTTATTCTTAAACTTCTTAAATTTAGTAAATGCCAATGAAAAAATAAAAATTGGACTGTTAGTTCCGATGACTGGAGAAAATAAAGATCTAGGATCGTCTATTATTAAGGCTGTAAGTTTAGCTGTCAAAGATATTAATAATGATTTAATTGAAATTTATCCAAAAGATACCGCAACAAGAGCTAACCAAACTCTTAAATCTGCTTTTGAATTAAAACAGATGGGAATAAAAATTGTAATTGGACCAATATTTTATGAAAGTTTAACTTATTTAGATGAGATGAAAGATTTAACTTTTTTATCATTAACAAATAAAACTTTAGATTTACCTGAAAATGTTATTTCTGCTGGAATAAATTCTACATCACAGTTTAATACTATAAAAAAATTTTTAAATAATAATAATTTACAAAAAACACTTTTTTTAACACCAATTGAAAATTTTGAGTTTGAAGTAAAGGATGGTTTAAAAAATTCGAAAATAAAAATTTTTAAAAATTTTGAATATAATACTGAACCAACTAAGCTTACAAAACAAATTGAAGAAATAACCAAATATAAAACTAGAAAACAAAATCTAGCAGATGAAATTCAAAGAATTAAAGAAACAAATGAACTAAATAAAGAAAGAAAAATAAAAAACTTAGAAAAAAAATATACAATTGGAAATGTTAATTTTGATGCGATTGTTATATCTGATTTTGATGAAAGTCTTAAAAGTGTTGCAACCTCTTTACTCTACACCGATGTATCTCCAAAAAATAAATACTTTATAACCCTTAACCAATGGTTTGATGAAAGTTTAATGGAAGAAACAAATATTCAACCAATTTATTATCCATCAATTAATAAAGAAAACTTTGATAATTATAAAATCAAATATTTTAATGCTTTTAATAAAAACCCATCCCATCTCTCACTGTTAAGTTATGATTTAGTTGGTTTAGTATATTATCTTTCATTGAAATCAGATCTTTCGAAAATGGATAAATTATTTAAGAAAGAAAATTCATTTAAAGGAAAGATAGGAATTTTTGATATTAAAGATAACAAAATTAATCACAGATTAAATTTTTATAAAATAGAAAATAAAAAACTTACAGAAATCTTTTAAGCTTTTTAAAAGCTTGATAGCGATGGTCCATTTTGTATTTTTGAGATGGTTTCATTTCACCAAATGTTTTAGTTTTTTTAAGTGGGATAAAAATTGGATCATAACCAAATCCATTTTTCCCCTTTGGCTCATTTGATATTTGACCCTCAACTTTGCCTACTACACAAGTAATTTTTTTATTTAAGTACGAGATTGATAGAGCACAAACAAATCTTGCTTTAATTTTTTTATTCTTCCAATTTTTATCTTTTTTATCTAGCTCTCTAAATACTTTTTTAATAGCTTTATTAAAATCCCCAGATTTTCCTCCCCATCGTGCAGAATAAATTCCAGGTCTTTTATCTAAATGATCTATCTCCAAACCAGAGTCATCAGCTAAACATATTAAACCAGTCTTTTTAGAAAAATATTTTGATTTAATTAAGGAATTTTCCTCAAAAGTTTTTCCATTTTCAGCAGGACTTTTAAGTTTAAAATTAGATGTAGAGTAAATTTTGATGTAATTTGGTAATAAACTCCTAATTTCTCTTAATTTACCCTTGTTGTTAGTGCCAATCAGTAATTGTTTAATTTTTTGCTTAGACATCTAGAAATAATTAAATTCCTTACCATATATGAGCCTATGGAAAAAGAAGAAAACCAAAACAATACTCCAGAAGACCAGAATCAGAATTTAGAAAAAGAAACAGAAAAACCTGAGGAAAGTTCAGCAGGTGAAAATAAACAAGAAACACCTCAGGAAACCAAAGAAGAGATTAAAGAACTAACTCCAGAAGAAAAAATTGCCGAACTAGAAGATAAACTGGCACGAACTTTTGCTGAAATGGAAAATCAAAGAAGAAGGTTTGAAAAAGAAAAAGAGGATGCCTTTGAGTATGGAGGTTTTAGCTTTGCTAAAGAAGCATTAAATTTAATTGATAACTTAGATCGTTCTAAACATGTTTTAGAAAGTGATGACAAGTTAAAAGAAACAGACGCTTTAAAGAAGACACTGGAGCATTTAGAAATAATAAAGAAAGATTTAATTTCTATTTTTGAAAAAAACAATATTAAACCAATTGATTGTATTAACAAAAAACTAGATCCTAACTTTCATCAAGCAATGATGGAAATTGAAGATGACACTAAAGAAGCTGGAACAATTGTTCAAGAAATTCAAAAAGGCTTCACTATTAAAGATAGACTTTTAAGACCTTCATTAGTTGGTGTCTCAAAAAAAATTACCAAAAAAGAAGAAAAAACTGAACAAAATCAGGAAAATTCAGGAGATAAATAATAATGAGATCAACTTGTAGTTTCAAATTTAAACCCTATATGACGAAAGAGAGACAATAATATTATGAGTAAAATAATTGGAATAGACTTAGGAACAACCAACTCTTGTGTTGCGGTAATGGAAGGAACACAAGCTAAGGTTTTAGAAAATGCAGAAGGAGCAAGAACGACACCTTCTGTAGTTGCATTTACTGATGAAAATGAAAAATTAATAGGTCAACCTGCAAAAAGACAGGCAGTAACAAATCCTGAAAACACAATTTTTGCAGTTAAAAGATTAATCGGAAGAAATTTTGATGATCCAACAGTAAAAAAAGATGTTGAAGCTGCACCATTTAAAATAGTTAACTCTGAAAAAGGAGACGCTTGGATTGAAGCCAAAGGAGAAAAGTATTCTCCCTCACAAATCTCTGCATTCATATTACAAAAAATGAAAGAGACAGCTGAAAAATATTTAGGATCAGAAGTAACAAAAGCTGTAATTACTGTACCAGCATATTTTAATGATGCACAAAGACAAGCTACAAAAGATGCAGGTAAAATTGCAGGACTGGAAGTTTTGAGAATTATCAATGAACCAACTGCTGCATCGCTAGCTTATGGTTTAGATAAAAAACAAAATAAAAAAATTGCTGTATACGATCTAGGTGGAGGAACATTTGATGTTTCTATACTTGAGTTAGGTGACGGTGTATTTGAAGTTAAATCAACTAATGGTGATACTTTTTTAGGTGGTGAAGATTTTGATAATGCTATAGTTGATTATTTAATTTCTGAATTTAAGAAAGATAATGGTATTGATCTTAAATCAGACAAACTTGCTCTGCAGAGATTAAAAGAAGCAGCTGAAAAAGCAAAAATAGAACTATCATCTGCGGAACAAACAGATATAAACTTACCATTTATAACTGCAGATAAAACTGGCCCGAAACACATTAATTTAAAAATGACTAGAGCAAAACTTGAGGCTTTAGTTGAAGACCTAATTTCTAGAACAATGCCTCCATGCAAGACTGCTTTAAAAGATGCAGGAATTACTGCAAGTGAGATAGATGAAGTGGTTATGGTTGGTGGTATGACTAGAATGCCAAAAGTTATAGCAGAAGTTAAAAATTTTTTTGGGAAAGACCCTAATAAAAGTGTAAACCCTGATGAAGTAGTAGCAATGGGTGCTGCTATTCAAGCAGGAGTGTTACAAGGAGATGTTAAAGACGTTCTTTTATTAGACGTTACACCGTTATCATTAGGTATTGAAACACTTGGTGGAGTTTCAACAAAACTAATTGATAAAAATACGACAATTCCAACTAAAAAAAGCCAAGTTTTCTCAACCGCTGAAGATAATCAGCCAGCTGTTTCTATTAGAGTCTTACAAGGTGAAAGAGAGATGGCTTCTGACAACAAGTTGTTAGGTAATTTTGAATTGGTAGGTATTGCGCCAGCTCCAAGAGGAGTTCCTCAAATTGAAGTTACATTTGATATTGACGCTAACGGTATCGTAAATGTTTCGGCAAAAGACAAGGGAACAGGTAAAGAGCAGAAGATACAAATTCAAGCTTCTGGTGGATTAAGTGATGAAGAAATTGAAAAAATGGTCAAAGATGCTGAAGCTAATAAAGAGGCTGACAAAAAGAAAAGAGAGACAGTTGATGTTAGAAACCAAGCAGACACTTTAATTCACTCAACAGAAAAGAATTTAAAAGAGCATGGATCAAAAATTTCAGATGCAGAGAAAAAGGCAATTGAAGCTGCATCATCTGCTGTAAAAGAAGCTCTTAAAGGTGAAGATATTGAAGATATCAAGACAAAAACAGAAGCTTTAGTTCAAGCTTCAATGAAACTTGGAGAAGCAATCTACAAATCACAACAAAGTGCTAAACCAGAATCAGGAAAAGATGATGGTGGAGATGATACAGGTAAAAAAGACGAGAATGTTGTTGATGCTGATTTCGAAGAAGTAAAAGACGAGAATAAAGAGAAAAGCGCATAAACTGACATTTAATTGTCTGGGGTAATTTGATGGCTAAAAGAGACTATTATGATGTCCTGGGCGTTAACAAAAGCGCAAGTCCTGATGAACTTAAATCCGCATATAGAAAACTAGCAGTTAAATATCATCCAGATAAAAATCCAGGTGATTCAAAGGCTGAAGAAAAGTTTAAAGAAGCTAGTGAAGCTTACGGAATACTCTCAGATAAAGAAAAAAAACAAAACTACGATAACTTTGGACATGCTGCTTTTGAAAATGGAGGTGGTAGACCAGGTGGCGGTTTTGGTGGTTTTAGTGGAGCTGATTTTTCAGATATTTTTGAGGATTTCTTTGGAGATTTTGGAGGTGGAGGAAGATCAAAGAACAGAAGGTCAAACAATAGAGGTTCTGATTTAAGGTATGATCTATCAATTTCATTAGAAGAAGCTTACCACGGAAAAAAACAAGATATAAAATTTGCAACCACTGAACAGTGTGGAACTTGCAAAGGTAATGGTTCAGAACCAGGTTATTCTCCAGACAGGTGTTCTTATTGTGGAGGAAATGGAAGAATAAGATCTAACCAGGGTTTCTTTACTGTTCAACAAACATGTCCGCAATGTAATGGTAATGGTGAGGAAATCACAAATCCATGCAATGATTGTAATGGTCAGGGCAAAAAACAAACATCAAAAAAAATATCTGTAACTATTCCTAAAGGAGTAGATGATGGTACTAGAATAAGACTTGCCGGAAAAGGTGAGGCTGGCAGCAGAGGTGGTGCTACAGGTGATTTATATTTATTTATTAATGTTCATTCACATGAATTATTCAAAAGATCAGATGAAAACCTATTTTTTGAATTTCCTCTATCTCTAGCGGATGCAGCACTTGGAACTACTATTGAAATACCAACAATTGATGGTGGGAGGGCAAAAATAAAAATTCCTGACGGAACTCAAAATGGTAAACAATTTAGATTAAAAGGCAAAGGAATGCCATTTATGAGAAGAGGTGATTTTGGTGATTTATATGTACAAGTAAAAACAGAGGTGCCAGTATATTTAAATAAGAAACAAAAAGAATTATTAGAGCAATTTAGAGAAATTGAAAATGATAAGTCAAATCCAAGTATTAAAAAATTTTTTCAAAAAGCAAAAGATTTTTGGAAAAGATAATGAATATTCTTGTTGAAGGTTGGAGAGGAATAAATCATTCTTATGCATTAGTTAACCAATTTCAAATAAAAGAATTAATAAAATCTGATAATATTTTTTTCAAAGATATACCATTTTTATCTTCAAAATGGAGTTCAATAAAAAATGATAGTGGCTTCGATACTGCTTTAAAAAATTCAATAAAAAATCTTAATATGCCAAGTAAAAATGATAAAATTGATATCACTTATAGAATTTCATCTCCATTAGATTTTGATCAAAATTTTAAATCTAAATTGCTTTTTGTTTTTGGAACATGTGAAAATAAATTTTTACCAAAAGATATATATAAAAATGAAAGCTCTGAAAAAATAAAATTGAATAGAAAAACATTCATTCATACTCCATCTAACTGGTCTAAAGAAGGATTTGTGAAAGCAGGATTTAGAGAAGATCAAGTTATTGTTGTGCCTCATGGAGTAGATTTAGACTTTTTTAACATCAATAAAAATAATGATAATGAAATGTTACGTGAAAAATATAAAATTCATAAAGATGATTTTATTTTATCAAATGTTGGCGCAATGACACAAAACAAGGGAGTTGAGTTATTAGTGGTTGCATATGGTATATTAAAAAAAAAATTTAAGAATTTAAAATTAATACTAAAAGACCAAAGTAATCTATATGATATTAGAGCAAATTACCTTTTTAACAAAATTTATGACTCTGAATTTAATAAGAAATATAAAATAATTTATGATGAAATGTTAAAAGATGTAATAATTATTTCAAAAAACCTGAGCTTAGATGAAATTAAACAAATATATTGTATAACAAATTGTTATGTTTCTCCTTATATGGCTGAAGGTTTTAATTTGACACCTCTAGAAGCTGCTGCATGTGGAACACAAATCGTAGTAACCGAAGGAGGATCCACGGATGATTACTTTGATCCTTGTTTGGGTTTCCAAATTGAAAGTACAGAAAAAAAGATTGAAAATTCATTTATTTTAAAACCAAAATTAGAATCATTGCTAAATATATTGGAAAATAAAATTATAAATAAACCCGATAAATTAGTAAACAAAAGATATGAATATGTAAAAGAAAACTTTTCATGGATAAAAGCTGTTAAACAATTAAAAAAAGAATTTCAAAATAAATTAAATTTAGTAGGCTAAAATAAAATTATGAAAAAAATAAATTTATGTATATCTGGTTGTTTAGGAAGAATGGGGAGACAACTTATAAAATCGACTCAAAAAAATAAAAATTTTAAATTAGTTGCACTCACAGAAAATAAATTAATAAATAAAAAATTTAATGGAATAACACCTGAACTAAATTCTTATAGTGCTTTTAAAAAAACTGATGTGATAATTGACTTTACGATACCTAATTGTACTCTTGAGATACTCAAAATAGCTTCAAAGTTAGAGAAAAAAGTAGTAATTGGCACTACTGGATTTACTAGAGAACAAGAAAATCTAATTAAAAAATACTCAAAAAAAATACCTATTTTAAAGGCTGGAAATATGAGCTTGGGTGTAAATTTATTAATGTATTTAACTGAAATTACGTCAAAATCATTAAATGATGAATATTTAAGCAAAATATTTGAGATTCATCATAAACATAAAAAAGATTATCCATCTGGTACAGCGTTAATGCTTGGAAGAGGAATTGCTGAAGGAAAAAATAAAAATTTTTATAGTCTCATTGGTAAAAAATTCTTAAATAAAAAAAATTTTCCTTATGGAAAAAAAATTAATTTTAACTCAATTAGGAGAGGTGAAATTATTGGTGAACATGAGGTAAAGTTCTCAAGTGGAAAAGAAATAATCACATTAAACCATGAAGCTTTTGATAGAGCACTTTATTCAGATGGTGCTTTGGCTGCTTCTAAATGGTTAATGAAAAAAAAACCAGGATTATATTCAATGAGAGATTTACTTAATTTTTCATAATGAATGAAAAACAAAAAGCAAAGCTAATTATTAAAACGCTAGATCAAATTTATCCTAAGGCTCCCATTCCATTAAAAAGCAGAAATACTTTCACACTATTAATTTCGGTACTGTTGTCTGCACAATGTACTGATGTAAATGTTAACAATGTAACAAAAAAAATATATCCAAAATACTATAAGCCAGAACACTTTGTAAAATTAGGAAGGAACAAAATTGAAAAATTAATTAAAAAAATTGGTATTTTTAGAATCAAAGCTAAAAGTATTTACTTAATGTCAAAAAAACTTTTAGAAAAATACGAAGGTAAAGTCCCTAAAACTTTTGAGGAACTTGAAAAACTACCAGGTGTAGGTCATAAAACAGCAAGCGTAGTTATGTCTCAAGGTTTTGGATATCCAGCATTTGCTGTTGATACTCATATTCACAGGCTTGCACAAAGATGGGGTTTAACAGATGGTAAAAACGTCGTTCAAACTGAAAAAGATTTAAAAAGAATATTTCCTAAAAAAAAATGGTCTAAACTTCATCTACAAATAATTTTTTATGGTAGAGAATATTGTAAAGCAAGAGATTGTTATGGCTTAACTTGTAAAATATGCAGTACATGCTACCCAAATAGAAAAAAACCTGTTATTACCAAAAAAGCGTGATATGAAAATTTTAGGAATTGGAAATGCAATAGTAGATGTAATTTGTAAAGTTGATGAAAATTTTATCAGACAAAACAATTTGACTAAAAGTACAATGAAATTAATTTTTGATGAAAAGGAATTCAAAAATTTATTAAAAAACCTTAAAATTGAAAAAACTGTATCTGGTGGATCAGTTGCAAACTCTATAGTTGGGATATCACAACTTGGTAATACAGCTGGCTTTATAGGCAAGATTTCAGATGATGAATTTGGTAGTAAATACGAGGAAGGTTTAAAAAAAGAAAAAGTAGAATATTTTTATTCAAAAAAAAAAGAAAAATTACCAACTGGTACTTGTTTAATTTTGGTAACACCCGACTCTGAAAGGACAATGTGCACATACTTGGGAACTGCAGGAAAAATAAATAAAAATGATATAAATACTAAAGCAATTAAAGATAGTAAGATGATATTTCTAGAAGGTTACTTGTGGGATGAAGGTGAGCCTAAAATGGCATTTAATAAAGCTATTGATATTGCCAATAAAGTTGCAATGTCACTTTCTGATCAGTTTTGTGTGGAAAGACATAAAGCACATTTTTTAGAATTAGTTAAAAATAAATTAGATATAATATTTGCTAACGAACAAGAAATCTCTTCATTAATTCAAGCAAAAAATTTCGATGAAGTGGTTAATTTTTCGAAACAAATCAATAAATTAGTTGTTATCACTAGAGGTGAAAAAGGAGCTATTGCTATCCAAAATAATAAAACTTTTGAATGCAGTGCAGAAACAAATTTAAAAATTGTTGACCTTACAGGTGCTGGTGATCTCTTTGCGGCTGGATTTTTACATGGTTATATTAATAATTTAACAATTAATGAAAGTTTACAAAAAGGAACTGAAATGTCCTCAAAAATTATTCAACAAGTGGGCGCAAGAATTTAAAATTATTATATGAATGATATTCAAACTTTAAAATTATTTCCAGAACCTATATTTAAATATAAATTTGATAATTATAAAAAAATTAATCTAGAATTATCTAAATATATTTATGATCTTCGTAATAAAGATGTTGAGGGTATAAAAAGATCTAATAAAGGTGGCTGGCATTCACAAAATTTCAAGCTAACTGAAAAAGATTCTATACAGTTTGAGTTTGCAATTAAAATTCAACCTTACATTATAAATGCGTTTCAAAATTTTGGATGGAAAATAAAAAATAAAAATATTCGAATAAGTGAAATGTGGGCAATAATAAACAAAAAAGATGACTTTAATGTAGTGCACACTCATCCAAATTGTTATTTAAGCGCAGCATATTACGTCAAAGCAAAAAAGGACTGTGGAAAATTTGAGGTAGAACATCCTAATAATGCAAAAAAATATGCATTTCCTGAAATAGAAATTAGAAATGAATTTAATTTAGAGGTAGCATCTATTGATATAGAAGAAGGAGACTTACTAATATTTCCAAGTTATTTACCACATAAAGTAACTCAAAACAAACTAGATGAGGACAGAATAGTAATAAGCTTTAACGTTGATATTACAAAATAAGTTAATCGTTAAGATTTTTTTCTTTTAAAACTTCCTTTACCTTTTTTAGATTTTACTATTTTTAGCTCATATTTTTTTGAAAACAATTTTCTAGCAATGGGGTTTTTATTTCTTAATTTGATAGCCATTTTTTTTACTAATGATAAACTGATCGTCATTAAAAGTATTTAAAAATTTCTTTCTCAATCTATAAATATGAGTTTCAACAGTATGGGTTTCGATATCATGTTTATAACTCCAAACTTTCTTCTGCAATTCATCAATAGTAACTGGATTATCTGACTTTGAAAGGTAAATAATTGTATCAATTTCTTTTTCGGTTAACTTAATTTTTATTTGATTTAATAATACCTCTCTTGAATTTAAATTAATAACGTAATTATTTATTTTTATACTTGATTGATTACTAAATTGTGTTTTTAAAAATTCAACATTTACTTTTTCAATTAATTTAAAAATATTTATTGGTAAATTTTTTAAATTAAATTGATTTTGAAAATTTAAATTTTCTTCATTTGATATGATTAAATAATTATCAATATTTTTTATTTGTTCGTTTAGATCATGTTGATTTTCAGCAAATTTGACCATAAAATTTATGTCATATCTAATTTCTTTAAGAATAAGATATAATGATGTTAACTTATAAATAACTAAATTTTGAGTACTCATTAAAAAATCAAAATATGACAATTTTTGTTAAAAATAAACATACTCTCGAGATAGATAATTTTAAATTCAAGTGTTGTATAGGAAAAAATGGTTCTTCAAAAAATAAAAAAGAAGGAGATAAAAAAACTCCAAAAGGAACCTTTAAAATTGAAAACCTTTACTTTAGAAGAGATCGTATAAAAAAACCCAAAACACTGTTAAAATGTATTGAAATTACTGAGAAAATGGGATGGAGCAATGATATTCGATTTCCAAGTAAGTATAATAAAATAATAAAAAAAAATATAAAAATTAAACATGAGAAACTAAAAAGAAAAGATTATAAATATGATCTACTTATTCCAATAAAGTATAACTTCATTAAACCTCTAGTTGGACTTGGAAGTTGCATCTTCATTCACTTAACCAAGAATTATAAACCTACAGCTGGCTGTATTGCTTTGAGTCAAAAAGATTTTATAATATTGCTTAAATTAATTAATAAAAATTCGAAGATAAAAATTTTTTAATTTCTTTTACCAAAAATACAAGAACCTAATCTAACATAAGTGGCGGAATTTTTAATTGCTTTAATGTAATCTGAAGACATTCCCATACTTAGTTCATCAAAGCCCAAATCAGAGGTCAATTTTTTCATTTTCTTGAAATAAATTTCTGAGTCGTTGTTTAGTGGAGGTATACACATCAAACCAATTAGTTTTAAATTAAGGTTTTTGCAATAACTAACCAAATTAGCTAAATTTTTCTCATCGATACCAGATTTTTGACTTTCACTACCAATATTTACTTGTAAAAAAATTTTTACTTTTTTATTAATTTTATTTTGTTCTTCTGATATTTTTTTTGCAAGTTTTTCACTGTCAACAGAATGAATATAATCAAAAACCTGGACAGCAAATTTAACTTTGTTTGTCTGTAATTTCCCTATCATATGTAATTTTATATGTGGATTTCTTTTTTTAACGTCTACCCATTTTTCAACTGCTTCTTGAACTTTATTTTCACCGAAATCTTTATGACCATATTCAATTAAAGGTAAAATATTTTCTATTTTAAATGTCTTAGAAACTGCAATAATTTTAAGATTTTTATTAATATTTAAATCATTTGAATATACTTTTATATTATTTGAAATATCAATTAAATTTTTAATTGTGGAATGCATATTAATTTATGAAAAAATATTACTTTATAAATAATTTTGATACAAATAATATTGATAATCAAGACAAGAAAACAACTATAATTTATAGAAATTACACTTCCATAAGATATGAGGATAAAAATATTTTAAAAATTAAAAAATATTGTAAAAAAAAGAAGCTTAAGTTTTATTTATCTAACAACGTAAAGCTTGCAATTAAACTTGATTTGGATGGTGTTTATATACCAGCTTTTAATAATAGTTTTAGACATTTATCTTATTCATATAAAAAAAAATTTGAAATAATTGGGTCTGCTCACAATTTAAAAGAGATAAGAATTAAAGAGCTACAAAGAGTTAACAAAATTTTTATATCTTCAATATTTAAAAAAAATAAAAATTTTTTAGGTATTAATAAATTTAAAATAATTTCAAATTTAACCTCAAAAAAAATAGTTGCATTAGGTGGTATTTCAAAAAAAAACTTAAAAAAACTTAAATTAACAACAAGTAATTTTTTTTCAGGAATTTCTTATTTTGAGCAAAAAAAAGGCCCCAAAGAGGGGCCCTTTTTATAATTTAATTCTAAACTAAATTAGAATGCAAAACCAAGGTCTATTTCGTAACCTTTTACATCGTCAACAGCTCTAGTTGATCCACCTCTATTTGCTTCTTCAACCATTGCAACTGATAATGTCATAGATCCCATTGAGTAAGTAGCACTGATGTTAGAGTTCTCTTGATCAGTAGCTTTGTTACCATCATTGTAAGATGATTCGTTGTAACCAATAGTTAGATCATCGTTAACTTGGTATGTAATACCCATAGCTTCGAATTCATCATCATTAGTTGCAGCGCTTGCATCTTGTTCTGATTCTTGGATACCAACTGTTACTGGACCATATGCATATTTAATATACATAGTGTTGTTATCAGTATTGTTAGTTCCACCTTCAGCATTAGCTTCACCTACGGCATAACCTAGTGTTAAACCTTCTACACCAGTGTACTCGATAGCAAAGTCAGTTGAAGACTCAACTTGAGTAGTTCCGTCTGATGGTACATATGATGCACTTAACTTAACACCATCAACTAAATCACCAGATGTCCAGCTAAACATGTTGTTTGAACTAGCACTTCCAATGTTATTAAAGATTGATGTACCAGTAGTTGCATTAGCCATGTCGTTATCTGTACCTAATACGTCATATGCTTCACCATATGCAGTAGGAGTTACATCATCAACTGCTCCCATAGCTGAAGTACCACCGTGACCACCAAAAGTAATTGTACCAAAACCATTAGTGTCAATTGTTAATAGTCTGTCATCCATTGCACCACCGTTAGTGTTAGCGTCATCTAACTCGTAAGTTACAGATACAGTCATACCGTTGTCCATTTCACCAGAACCAGTGAAAGTAACACCGTCAGTCATTGACCAACCAGTACCTTCAGTACCAGTGTCATTACCTGCAAAAGTTATTCCTGCTGAACCAGAAGCACTTAGAGAACCAGCATTAGCTGCTGATACTGCAACAAGTGAACCTGCTAATGCAGTTAAACCTATTTTTTTAATGTTCATATTAATTACTCCTTTTGTTTTTATTATTAATAATAAACACCGTTGATTTAACATTTTTCCATGTTTAGATGAGTTTTAAGTTATAATTTTCATAAAAATTTCTAAAATGTTGTATTTTTACAACACAAAAAAACCCAATTTTTCTTGTATTTTTTGAAAAATATATGATTTTAATAATAACATAACCCTTTATATAAACTTTTTATGAATAAATTAATAAAACCACTGAGTATTTGTATCATATTACTTTTTATTACTGGTTGTAAAAATGGCAAACTTCCTGGAGCAGATGCTCGTAAAGTTCCTTATGATGCTAGAGAAAGAGTTAAAAGAAATATAGAGCAAGGTAAAGGTTTTCGACTTACAAATCTAGCGAAAAAAAGAGGTGGTGGAAATTTTGAGTTTGCAAGTTCAAACGAATTATGGAGAGCTTCTTTAGATGTGATAGATTTCATGCCATTAGCCTCAGTAAATTATAGCGGCGGAATGATAATTACAGATTGGTATAGTGACATTAATAGTCCCGATGAAAGTATCAAATTAACAATTCGTTTTCTAACAAATGAAGTTAGATCAGATGCTATCAGTATTAAAATATTTTATAAAAAATGTGATCAAAATAATAATTGTATTATTAAAAATAAAACTAGTTCTCTTGCTAGAGAATTAAAAAAACAAATTCTTAAAATAGCAGCAACCTACAAAAAAACAACTGACGAACAAGAGGTTGAGGAATACGTAGGTTTCGACAGACAAAAATAAAAATTAAAATAAGATTAGTGGAAAGATATAATTTTAAAGATATCGAAGCAAAGTGGCAAAAAAATTGGGAAATAAATAAATCATTCAAAACAACCACTGATAAAAACCAAAAAAAGTTTTATTGTTTAGAGATGTTTCCTTATCCATCCGGAAAAATACATATGGGACATGTAAGAAATTACACAATTGGAGATGTGTTAGCTAGATTTAAAAAACTTCAAGGCTTTAATGTACTCCATCCAATGGGATGGGATTCTTTTGGTATGCCCGCAGAAAATGCAGCAAAACAAAACAATTTAGATCCAAAAGATTGGACTGAGAGCAATATATTAAATATGAAATCACAGTTAAAAAGGTTAGGTTTATCTGTTGATTGGGACAGAGAAATATCTACTTGCTCAGAAGATTACTATAAGCATCAACAAATGTTTTTTTTAGAGCTCCTAGAAAAAAAACTTGTGTACAGAAAAGAAAATTATGTAAACTGGGATCCAGTTGACCAAACAGTACTTGCAAATGAGCAAGTGATTGATGGGAAGGGATGGAGATCAGGAGCTCCTGTTGAAAGAAAAAAATTAAATCAATGGTTTTTTAAAATATCAGAATTTTCTGAATCGCTGCTTGAGGGTTTAGACACACTAGATCAGTGGCCAAATAAAGTTAAGGTAATGCAGAAAAACTGGATTGGTAAATCATTTGGGTGTGAGATTGATTTTAAAATTGTTGGAGATCTCCCGGTTACAAATATAAAATGTTTTACTACAAGACCTGATACTCTGTTTGGTTTTTCATTTTTAGCTTTATCTGTAGATCATGAAGTTTCTAAATTTTATAAAAACGACAAAGATTTTAAAAAATTTAAAGAAATGTGTTCTAAGTCTGGTACAACCGAAGAATCAATTGCGGTGGCTGAAAAAATAGGTTTTAAAACAAATCTGTATGCAATTAATCCCTTGAATCCTTCTCAAAAAGTACCAGTTTATTTTGCAAATTTTGTTCTCATGGACTACGGATTTGGTGCTGTGTTTGGTTGTCCTGCTCATGACCAGCGAGACTTTGATTTTGCAAAAAAATATAATCTTGAAATTAAAACAGTGGTAAAGCCTATAGAGGAGTCTGATAAGTTTGAAGTTATTGATAAGGCTTATTCTGGTCCAGGTGAAATAATTAATTCTCAATTCTTAAACGGCCTGCAGGTACCAGAAAAATCTGTATTAGAAACAATAAATATTTTAGAAAAAAAAAAACTTGGAAAGAAAAAAATTAATTACAGATTAAAAGACTGGGGAGTATCTAGACAAAGATACTGGGGATGTCCTATTCCAGTTGCTTATGATGAAAATGGTGATATTCACCCAATTCCCAAATCAATGCTTCCTGTTAAACTTCCTGAAAATATAGACCTAAATGTAAAAGGTAATCCACTCGACAGCCAACAAAAATGGAAGGAAATTACTTTTGATGGCAAAACCTATTTAAGAGAAACAGATACTCTTGATACTTTTGTATGCTCATCTTGGTATTACTTAAGATTTTGTTCTCCTAATAAAATAGATTATGGGTTTGATAAAAATGATGTTGATTATTGGATGCCAGTAGACCAATACATCGGTGGAATTGAACACGCCATTCTTCATTTGTTATATTCAAGGTTTTTCATGAGAGCTTTAAATTATCAGAATAAGATTATTAATACTGATGAACCATTTAAAGGCTTATTTACACAAGGAATGGTTTGTCACGAAACATATAAAGATAATCAAAATAATTGGATTAGTCCTGATGAAATAACAACTTTAAATGGGAAGAAGGTACTGAAAACAGACAATTCTGTAGAGGTAAAAATAGGTCCCTCAGAATCAATGTCTAAATCAAAAAAAAATACAATTGATCCAGAAGAAATTATTAAAAACTATGGTGCTGACTCAGTAAGGCTATTTATTTTATCTGACAGTCCACCGGAGAAAGATGTTCAATGGTCGGAGGAAGGGATATCATCAGCCTATAAATTTTTACAAAAATTATGGAATTTAAATTCAAAGGTTCATCAAGAAATAAATAAGACCCACAAGAAGGATAATGATGATAAAATTGAGCAATATACTAATAGGATTGTAAAAAAAATAACAGATAACTTAGAAAATTTTCATTATAACATAATAATTGCCAACTTACATACTATGTATTCATTTTTATTTAAAGAGATTGAAAATGGATATACGAAAGAGACGATATTAAGAAATTATGTGAAAATTTTAATTTTAATGAATCCAATATTACCACATTTTTCAAGTGAATGTTTAAGATTACTAGAAAAAGATAATAATATAATTTGGCCTTCATATGATGCTAAATATTTAGACGATAACTTCATAACTCTTGTAATACAAATCAATGGAAAAAAAAGATCTGCAATAGAAGTTAAAAAAGATATAGATGAAAAAGAGATTTTAAAAAAAATTAATGAAAGTGAAAAATTAAAAAAATATTTTCTTGAAAAAAAGATAAAAAAACAAATTTACGTTCAAAATAAAATAATTAATTTTATAATTTAAGATGAATAAAAAAATTGTATTCATAACTATAATATTTTTAATATTAAACCAGTGTGGTTACAGCTCTTTGTATAAAAATATAGAAGATCAAAAATATAACTTTGAAATAATATCATTAGATGGTGACATTAAAATGAATTCGATAATAAAAACAACAATGAATAGATATTCTAATGATAACTCAAAAAATAAATTAAAAATTAAAATATTTACTAGATTTAGTAAAGATGATTTATCAAAAGATAAGGCTGGGGATACAACACAATTTATAATTAAATCTAGAATTGAGTTTCAAATCATAAATAAAGATAACAAAAGAATATTTTTTGAGGAAGAAACTAAAATTAAAAATATTAACAATAAATTCGAATTAAAAGAATATGAGGATAGTATTAAAAATAATTTTGTAACTTCTAAAATTGATGAATTTATCGTGAAAATATCAACACTTAAATGATTTTAAAGCACTACGAATTAAAAAAGATTAACAATAAAAATAATCTTTTATTATTTCACGGAAACAACGAAGGTCTAAAGGACGAGTCTATAAATTTAGTTCTTAAAAATGAAAATAAAAATGAAATATTTAAATATGATCAAAACGAAATATTAACCAATATAGATCAAATTTTGAGTGATATTTTAACTAGATCACTTTTTGAAGAAAAAAAAATAATTATTATAAATAGAGCAGATAATAAAATATTAAATTTTGTTGAAATTTTATATGCAAAAAACATTGTGGGTGTTAAATTAATAATTAATTCAGAAGCTCTAGATAAAAAATCAAAATTAAGAAATTTTTTTGAAAAGAAAAAAGAATGTATCTGTATTGCCTTTTATCCAGATAATGAGCAAAATTTATTTACTTTAGCAAATGATTTTTTTAGAAAAAAAAATGTTTTAATTTCTAGAGAAAGTATAAATCTGCTGATATCAAAATCTGTAAACAATAGAAAAACTTTAGCTAATGAATTAAAAAAAATTGAAGCTTATACAATTAGTGGAAAAAAAATTAATTCAAATAATTTGACAAAAATAATTAATCTAAGCGAGAATTATAATATTTCAGAATTAATTGATCACTGTTTAGCAAAAAATAAACAAAAAATAATAAATATTCTAAATGAGAATAATTTTAATAACGAAGATTGTATAATTATCGTAAGAACTTTTTTAAATAAAGCAAAACAATTATTAAATTTATCTAAAAATTATTACAAAAACAAAAATATAGAACTAGTAATATCTTCGGCAAAACCACCAATATTCTGGAAAAACAAAGATATAACAATTCAGCAAATTTACAAATGGAACCCAAACAGCATTAGGGACTTACTGATCGAATTAAATACTTTAGAACTTGTGATAAAGAAAAATATAAATAGTTCGATAAGTTTAGTATCTGATTTTATTTTTGAACATACAAATTCAAAAACTAGTAATTATCCTTGATTATTTCAATAATTTTATTGAGCTGATCTAGACCTTTATATTCAAAAGTTATCTTACCTTTATTCCTGATATTGTTATTTATAGCTACATTTAAACCTATTTTATTAGAGACAGAAAGTTCTAATGCAAGAATATTTGGATCTTTTGAAATTTTCGAAGAATTTCTTTTATTTTTAAATATTTTTACAAAATTTTCTGCCTGCCTTACAGAAAGTTTTTTTTCAACAATTTTATTTGCAGCAAAAATTGCATTATCAAGACCAACTAATAATTTTGCATGACCGACTGTTAACTTTTGGGATTCTATTAATTTGATTATATCATTAGGCAAAGTTAATAATCTTAAAGAATTTGTAATATAACTTCGACTTTTACCAATAAATTTTGATACTTTTTCTTGGTCATAAGAAAATTCATCAATTAATCTTTTATAACCTTGAGCTTCCTCGAGAGGGTTTAAATCATGTCTTTGAACATTTTCTACAATTGCAAACTCTAAAGATTTTAAATCGTCAGCTTCAGTAATAACAACAGGGACATTATGCAGACCTGCCTTTTGTGCTGCAAGCCACCTTCTCTCTCCTGCTATTATTTCAAATTTTCCATCACTATCATTTGATTTTCTAACAATGATTGGTTGTATCATTCCCCTTTCTTTAATTGAATTTGTTAGATCAATTAAATTATTTTCATCAAATATTTTCCTTGGCTGATATTTATTTGGAACAAGATCACTAATTTGCAATTGGTTTTTCTTCTGCTCTACTTTTGTTTCTCCTATCAATGATGATAAACCTCTCCCTAAACCTTTTTTAATTTTATCCATTAAGCAGCACTTCCTATTGTTGACTCTTGATTTATAAATTCATCAGTAAAACTAAAATATGACTTACTACCTGGACATGATCTATCATAAATTAAAACTGGCATTCCATGAGAAGGTGCCTCTGATAATCTAACATTCCTAGGTATGACTGTTGAGTAAACTTTTTCACTAAAATAATCTCTTGCTTCTTTTTCAACTTGTGAAGATAATTTATTTCTCTTGTCATACATCGTTAAAAGTATACCTCTGATTTTTAATTCTGGATTTAAACTTACTTTTATTCTTTCAATTGTCTTCATAAGCTGAGTTAGGCCTTCAAGAGCAAAAAATTCTGTCTGTAAAGGAACCAGAAGCGAACCTGAACATACAAGGGCCATAACAGTCAACAGGCTAAGTGAAGGGGGGCAGTCTATCAGTATATAATCATAGGATCCTCTAGAATCATTTAAATAAGAGGCTAATTTATGCTTTAAAATAAAAGCTCTATTTTTATCATCAGCTGTTTCAACCTCTAGACCTGATAAGTCAACATTAGAAGTTACCAAATCCAAATTTTCAAACTGTGTTTTCTTGATTACTTGATTAATTTCTTTAGTTCCATTCAAAACCCCATAGATTGTATCTGTTGAGTTATCCATATTAGATAATCCAAGACCTGTAGTTGCATTTCCCTGAGGATCTAGATCTATAACTAAAATTTTTTTATTATGTTGTGATAGTCCTGCTGCAAGATTTATTACCGTTGTAGTTTTTCCTACCCCACCCTTTTGATTTATGACTGAAATAATTTGCATTTAATTTTTTTTAACTTCTTTTTATTTTTTTATTATTTTTTTTTTAATTTTTTTTATATTTATCAAAAATGAATCCTTACTTGTTAAACTTTTCTTTTCTATATATTCCAAATTCCATTTTTTTTTAGAATTTTCAAAAACTTTTTTTCCGCTTTTACCCATAAAAAAAACTAAATTTTTATATTTCGAAAAGTTTTCATAAACTAAATCTAAAACCACAGGCATAGGTTTAAACGCTCTCGACATAATTGTTCCTGTCTCTAAATTTTTTATCTCAAAAATATTTTTTTGAAAAATTTTTGTATTTAGATTTAATTTTTCTGAAACTTCCTTCAAAAAATGGCTTTTGTGGTAGCTTTTTTCATATAGATGCACTTTCATTTTATTTTTCATGTTTTTTAGTATAATAGCTACTATTATTCCTGGTAAACCAGCTCCAGAACCTAAATCGGTTGTTGTGTTGCAATTTAAATCAACAAAATCAATTATTTGTGCTGAATCTATTATATGACGCTCAATTATTGTATTTTTTGATGCTGTATTTTGGCCAATTATATTAATTTTTTTATTTTTTTCCAGAATCAGAGATATATAGTTTTCAAAATCTAAAAATGTTTCACGTGAAACATTTAGATTATTAAGTCTAGAGTAAGAATTTAAAATTTCTTGATCCATTAAGCTATATGCTTAATAGACTTTCTTTTTACGTGTGACAACAAAATATATACAGCTGCTGGGGTTATTCCATCAATTCTTAAAGCTTGACCCATAGTTTTAGGCTTTATTTCTTTGAATTTAGCTTTAACCTCATTAGACAAACCTGAAAGCATGTCATAATTAATTTTATCAGGAATAATTAAGTTCTCATCCCTCTTAAATGCTAAGATATCTGCTTTTTGCTTTTTTAAATATCCCCTATAATGAGCATTAATTTCTATTTGTTCATCTATTTCTTTACTAAAATAGGGTATTTCAGGCCATATTTCTCTAATTTTATTCATATTTACGTCTTTTTGGGTTAGCACCTCATTTGAAGATCTCAATATTCCATCTTTTGCTATTTTAATGCCAAATTTTTCAGCTTTAGATGGTGAAATACTAGATTTATTCATTTTTAAATTAATTTTTTCAATTTTGTCGAACTTATCCAAATATAAGGCTTTTCTTTCCTCTCCAATTAACCCAATTTCTATTCCTTTAGCTGTTAATCTTTGATCTGCATTGTCTGCTCTCAAACTTAGTCGATATTCTGCTCTTGATGTAAACATACGGTATGGCTCCGCAACACCCTTAGTAACTAAATCATCAATCATTACTCCAATGTAGGCATCGGATCTATCAAGGATAAAAGGCTCAGAATTTTTAACAGATAAAGCTGCATTTATACCGGCTATAAGGCCTTGCGCAGCTGCTTCTTCATATCCTGTTGTTCCGTTAATCTGCCCAGCGAGATAAAGATTGCTGATCTTCTTAGTTTCAAGGGTCAAGAATAGTTCACGTGGATCTATATAGTCATATTCTATAGCATATCCTGGTCTTATAATAGTAACATTCTCTAAACCATTGATATTATTACATATTTCTTCTTGTACATCAGCTGGAAGCGACGTGGAGATCCCATTTGGGTAAATTGTGTGATCATTAAGCCCTTCTGGCTCTAAAAAAATCTGATGACGAACTTTATCTGCAAATTTTACTATCTTATCTTCTATAGATGGACAATATCTTGGACCTACTCCTTTTATATTACCTGAGTACATTGCACTTTTAGATAAATTTTTTTCTATAATCTTATGAACCTTCTCATTGGTATAAGTCATTCGACATGACACTTGTTTGTTTAAATTTTTTTTTGTTAGGAAAGAAAAAAAATATGGATCATCATCTGCAAATTGTTCTTCAAGGTTTTCAAAATTAATCGTTCTTGCATCTAATCTTGGAGGTGTTCCGGTTTTTAATCTTCCAATTCTAAAATCATATTTTGCTAATTGTTCACTTAAACCTGTTGAAGGTTTTTCGTCATACCTACCTGCTGGTGTTCTTTCATCACCTATATGTATCAAACCATTTAAAAAAGTTCCTGTTGTTAGTATTAACTTGTTACATGATACCTTCTTACCTTCTTTTGTTTCAAAACCACTTATAGCATTATTATTAAAAATAAACTTTATAACAGGATCTGAAAAAATGCTTAAATTACAGTAATTTATAAGTTTTTCTTGCATAAATTTACGGTAAAGTGCTCTATCTGATTGAGTTCTTGGTCCACGTACAGCTGGACCTCTACTTCTATTTAATAATCTAAATTGTATGCCTGATTTATCTGCAACATCGCCCATAACACCATCAAGTGCATCTATTTCTCGAACTAAATGACCTTTACCCAAACCACCAATTGCAGGGTTACATGACATCTCACCAATAGTTTCTATTTTATGGGTAAATAGGGCAGTGTTAACTCCTAGTCGAGCAGAAGCTGCAGCTGCCTCACATCCTGCATGACCTCCACCAATTACAACTACATCAAATGAAAAATCATCTTTCATGGGTTGAATTTATATGTGATTACATAATTTACAAGATAGGCTTAATTTTTTGTAAATAAGCGTTAATTATCAATAGTTTTGGATAAAAAGCGTCTAAAAAACAAGGAAAATAGGGGATTACTTACCGATGCAAAAATCATTGAAAATACTACCTAATATCTCTTCTACATCAACTTTTCCAACGATCATACCCAAATGTCTTGTGGCTAATCTTAAATCTTCTGCTGCTTTATCAAAATCCTCTATTTCTTTTTTTTGATTAAAATTATTTAAATGGTCTAAACACTGTTCTAAATGTTGTCTGTGCCTTTCTCTAGTAATTAAAATGTCATCACTAGTTATAAATTTATTTTTTAAATTATTTTTTATTTTTGAGATTAGTTCATCAATATTTTTATTGTCTTTAATTGAAATTAAAACATGATTTAAATTATTTATTTCTGAATCAATTTCTTTTTCTAGAAGATCAGACTTGTTTATAACTAAAATTGCATTTTCATCTAATAAACCCTTCAAAACATCAGTAAAATCAAGGCTTTTTGCATCTACCACTACAAGCTTTAAATCTGCTTCTTCGGCTCTATTTAAAGATAATTTAATACCTTTTTTTTCTATCTCATCTTTAGATTCTCTTATACCTGCTGTGTCAGATATTATTACGGGATAACCATCTATATTAAGATGAGTTTCTACAACATCTCTTGTAGTACCAGCTATTTCCGAAACAATTGCAACATCTCTATTTGATAAATGATTTATTAAACTAGATTTTCCTGCATTAGTAGGTCCAAGAATTGCAATCTTAAAACCTTCTCTAATTCTTTCTCCAACTTTTTGATCATTTAAAATCTTTTCAATTTTTTGAATAACTTCATTTACATTATTTTTGATTTCATCCAGGATATTGTTTGGCAAATCTTCATCGGGAAAATCAATTTTAGCCTCGACATGAGATAAAATTTTTAAAATTTTTTCTCTTAGAAAATTAAATTGATCTGCAGACTTACCATTCATAATTTTGATTGCTTGTTGTCTTTGAATTTCTGTTTCAGATGAAATTAGATCAGCTATACTTTCTGCTTCTAATAGGTTTATTTTTCCATTTTGAAATGCAAGTTTAGTAAATTCACCTGGCTCTGCTAATCTACAATTTTCAATTTGAGAAATAGAAGAGTGGAGAGCGTCTACTACGGCTTTGCTACCATGAACTTGAATTTCAGCCATATCTTCACCTGTGTAGCTCTCAGGTCCCGGAAACCATAATATTATACCTTCATCAATTAGCTCACAAGTGTTGATTTTATTGATTTTTCTTAAAGTTGCTACTCTTGGATTTGGAAGATTTTTACCCGTTAAAAGTTTAATTACTTTAGAAGTATCTTTTCCTGAAACTCTAACAACAGAAACTCCTGCAACACCAGGTCCAGATGAAAGTGCAAAAATAGTCATCACATTATTATATTCAGTTTATAAATTTTATAAATGCAATTTAAAACTTAATGACTAATGCTGACTATTAACTTTTTTTAAGAGATCTTCAAAATCCTTTGTAAAGCTATCAGTGTCAAATAAAGGAGACATCAGTACTTTATTTCTTAATTTTTCTCCATAGACTTCTATAATATTATTTTCGGTCCTTAAAGAATTAGCTTTATTTACGTAGTCTTCATCATCTAGAGCAATTAAGTGTTCCATGCCTATGTTTTTATTAATACTTTCACCACAACGAGAATTAAAATTAAAACCTTTCATAGTCAAAACGGGTAAACCCATAAGCAATGCTTCATAGGAGGTTGTTACACCTGGATAAGGGAAAGTATCAAGTGCAACATTTGCTTTATTATATAATTTTAAGTGGTCAGATATATCTTTTTCTCTTTCCAAAAATACCAATTGCCATTTTTTTACACCATTTTTTAAAAATTTATTTAAAATATTATTTTTTAAATCTTCACCACCTACTAAAGAATTTTTTAATAAAATTTTAGAACTTGTATCTTTTAAAATTTTAGACCAAACAATAATTGTCCTATCTGATAATTTTTGAAAATTATTGAAAGAACAAAAAATAAATTCAGAATTATTTTTTCTAGTTTCATTGTTAATTTCTGGTAAATTTTTTGGAGAGCTAAGTGCATTCCATATCTTTGGTAAAAATAATATTTTTTCTTTATAATGATTTAATTCATCTTTCTTTATTAAATTATGGTCAGAGATTAAATAATCTAAATTTTTTATACCTAAACTATTATTATATCCCAACCATTCTATTTGTATTTTTGCACATCTTCTCGCAAGAACTTCAAATCTATTTCCATGAGTAAATCCACTTAAATCAATCAAAATATCAAAATTTAGAGATCTTAAGAAATCAGTTAATTCATTGTCAGAAAATTGTTCTACATCGTACCAATTTTTTGCCTCTTTCTTTAATTGTTCGCTCATTACATCATTATCAATTAACTTTAAATTTGATATAAGATTTATTTCAAATTCATCTTTATTTATTTTAATAAGAATATCTTTTAAAAAATGAGATACCGAATGAGTTTTTAAATCTCCTGATAAAAATCCTACTTTTATCTTATCATTTTTATGAATATTAAAATTGAAGTCATCGTCTTTAATATTTAATTTTTTTTCAAGTAAATGTGTATAACTCAAGCATTGCTTTAAATACTCCTCTTGAGAGATGCCGCTCGAATAATTTAAAGAAGAAATGAAAGGTAAACGACCTTCAAGTTTTTCTGGTGACATCTCATATAATATCTTGAACAGTTGAATAGACTCTTTTCTATTTCCAAGATAAAAATGAACTCGAGCCAAACCTTCAATTAATTTCAAGTCATTTTTATTATTTTCATATGCTTTTATTAGTAAGGGTAATACGTTTTTAAAAACCTTTGTTTTAAAACTTACAGCTACCATGTTGTATAGTGATTGAAGATGATTTTTATTTGCAGTGTGGACTTGTTCGAATAAAGATGATGCAATCAATAAATCCTTATTCTTAGAGGTTTCTTTTAGGTAAATTGATGAAGCATAATAAAATTTGATTAGAGAATGCTGTTTTTCAATATCTCCTAACATTTCTGCTTCAAACTGAAGTCTTTCAAATTGCTTATTATTTAAAAATTTTAGAAATTTGTTTGCAAGATCTTTATCAAGATCATTCATAAAATTTTAAGAAGGTTTATTCATTGAGTTAAAGAACTCAGCGTTATTTTTGGTATCTTTCAATTTTGAGTTTATAAACTCTATTGCGTCCATTGTTCCCATTGGAGCAATTATTCTTCTTAGTACATTCATTTTTTGCAAATCATTTTTCTCAAATAACAACTCTTCTCTTCTTGTCCCAGACTTTGTTATATCAATTGCAGGATAAATTCTTTTATCTGCAATTTTTCTATCCAGAACAGTTTCACTATTTCCTGTCCCTTTAAATTCTTCAAAAATTACTTCATCCATTCTACTTCCGGTATCAATTAGTGCAGTAGAAATAATAGTTAACGATCCACCTTCTTCAATGTTTCTTGCTGCACCAAAAAATCTTTTTGGTCTCTGAAGTGCATTTGCATCCACACCTCCTGTTAAAACCTTTCCTGAACTTGGTATTACAGCATTATAAGCTCTTCCTAATCTTGTGATGGAGTCTAATAAGATAACAACGTCTTTTTTATGCTCTGTTAACCTTTTTGCTTTTTCAATAACCATTTCAGCAACAGCTACGTGTCTTTGTGCTGGTTCGTCAAATGTGGAACTAATTACTTCACCTTTTACAGTTCTTTGCATATCTGTAACTTCCTCTGGTCTTTCGTCTATCAATAAGACTATAAGATAACACTCTGGATAGTTTTTAGCTATTGAGTTTGCTATGCTTTGTAAAATCATAGTCTTACCGGCTTTAGGAGGTGAAATAATTATAGATCTTTGACCTTTTCCGATTGGGCTAACTAAATCAATCAATCTTGGGGTAAGATCTGGTTTTTTTTCTACCTTGGTTTTTTCAATTTCCATCACCAATTGTTTGTCTGGATATAACGGCGTTAAGTTATCGAATGCAATTTTGTGTCTTGCTTTTTCTGGCTCTTCAAAATTTATTTTACTAACTTGTAGTAATGCAAAATATCTTTCACCTTCCTTAGGAGCTCTAACTGGTCCTTCAACAGTATCTCCAGTTCTTAAACCAAATTTTCTAATCTGACTTGGGCTAACATATATATCATCCGGTCCTGGAAGATAATTAGACTCCATTGCTCTAAGGAAACCAAACCCATCTTGTAGTAACTGCAAGACACCAACACCTGTTATTTCCTCTTTTTCTGCAACTTTTTTAAGAATTGCAAAAAGAATTTCCTGTTTTCTTAGTGTGCTAGCATTTTCAATACCAAGCTCTTCTGCTTGTGTAATTAGCTGTTCAGATGATTTAAGTTTTAGTTCTTGAATATTCATGATTAGTTTGCTGATAAGGACTTATCAATAAATATAATATATATGCTGTTTTTGTTATTTCAACCCTAGATTGGCTTAAAAATAGCTAAAAATACAACAATAATTAAAATTACAGTTGGTACTTCATTAATAATTCTAAAAAATTGAGAAGATCTTACGTTTGTTTCATTTTTCAATGCTTGAAGACATTTGCCTAAATATTCATGATAAATTGAAAGAAGCAATATCAAAACCAATTTGATTTGCATCCATAAATTTAAAAAAACTTCAAACCCAATTAAGTAAATTAATATTAATCCAAAAGCCCATGTTAGCAACATAGCAGGACGCATAATGTAATTGTATAATCTCTTCTCCATCAAAATAAAAATGTCAGTGGTTTCTTTTTTTTCTTTGTTTTCAACATGATAAACAAAAATTCTTGGAAGATATAAAAGACCAGCCATCCAGGAAATAACAGCAATTAAATGCAAGGACTTAAAAAGCAAATAAGTATTCATTCATCAAATATTTTTTTCAATTAAAGATTTTAATAAAATAATATGATCATCATTGTCATTTAAACATGGAACCATATCAAAGTTTATTCCTCCAGCATTTATAAAACTTTCTTTTCCTTGAATTAATATTTCCTCCAACGTTTCCACACAATCAGATGAAAAGCCTGGACAAATTGTGAGGATATTTTTAATTCCTTCTTTGGGTAAATTTTCTAATGTTTTGTCAGTGTACGGTTGAAGCCATTCTTGTGGGCCAAATCTTGACTGAAAGGTAGTTTTGATTTTTATAGAATTAAACTGTTCTGAAATAAGTCTCGTTGTTTTATGACAATAGCAATGATACGGGTCTCCTTTATCAAAATAATTTTTTGGTATACCGTGGTATGAAGCTACGATTAGGTCTGGTTTCCAATCAATTTCATTAATTTTTTTATTAATTGAATTAACTAGTGCTTCTATGTAGAGGGGATTGGATTCATAGTGTGGTATTATTTTCAGGGAAGGCTGCCATCTCATTTTCATTAGTGTTCTATAAACTTCATCACAAACTGTCGCGGTTGTTGCAGCTGCATATTGAGGATAAAGGGGAAGGATTACTAAATTTTCGCAGCCCATCTCGTGTAATTTATTTATTTTACTTTTAATACTTGGATTTCCATATCTCATTGCAAAATCTAAAACGATGTTTTCTTTTTGTAATAACTTAGAAGTTTTCTCGCTTTGTTTTTTTGTATAATAAAGAAGTGGTGACATATTTTCATTTTTCATCCAAATTTCTTTATAAGCCTTAGCAGTTTTAGAAGGTCTGAAAGTTAAAATAAATAAGTTTAAAATTATTTGCCAAATTATGGGATTTGCTTCAATTACTCTTTTGTCTGACAAAAATTCTTTTAAATATTTTCTAATATCAAACCAATTTGTTGAATCTGGGGTACCCAAATTAATTATCAGGACCCCTGTTTTCCCATACTTTATTGGTGGATGATTTTTATCCATGATTTAACTATTTTTTACTATTTTAATTAAGTTTTCGACCATCTCGGGATTTGTTTCTGGAAGAATACCATGCCCTAGATTGAATATATATGGATGATCCTTAAAAATTTCTAAATATTTAGAAGTTTCTTTCTTCAAATTTTCATAGTCTGTTAAAAGTACTTTTGGATCTAAACCTCCTTGAATAGGAATTTTTATATTTTTAAGTATTTTTTTAGGATCAACATTATAATCAATGCTTATCGCATCGGGCTTAACTATCTCACAAAATTCTTTATAATTTTTAATCTCTCTTGGAAAACATATTACTGGTACATTCAGAGATCTAACATATTCTACTAAACTTAAAGTAGGTGTATAGATATAATTTGGTAAATCTTTTTCTTCTAATAAACCAGCCCAGCTATCAAAAATTTGGATAACATTTGCTCCGTTATCTATTTGGTTTTTAATATGTACTTTTAAAAATTTTTCTATAATTAATAAAATTCTATTTATTAAAAAATCATCCTTAAAAAAGTCTGTATTCAATTCTTTTTTTGGAGATTTTAGATTAATCATATAAACTAAAAGAGTCCAAGGGGCACCCACAAATCCAATAGTATTTTTATCTTTTACTATTGGATCAGAGCTTACTTTTTTAATCGCTTTATAAACAGGATATATTTTTTCAACAAAATCTATTTCATCTAATTTTGCTATCTCATTTAAATCTATACTATCTAGTTTTGGACCAAAATTTTTTTCAAATTTTACTTTTTGACCCAAACCATAAGGTAACATTAAAATATCAGAAAAAATTATTGCAGCGTCAATATTAAATCTTTTTAATGGTTGTAATGTTATTTCTGCTGATAAGTTATCATTTAAACATAGATTAATGAAATCAGGATTTTTTTTTCTGATTTCTCTAAACTCTGGCAAATATCTACCTGCCTGCCTCATTATCCAAAGGGGATTGAATGAAGTGTCTTTGTTAATAATTACTTTGTTTAAAGGTTTCATATAAAAGTCTTATAAATTATTGTAGTATTAATATATCTTGTGAATAAAGAAGATTATTTTTTTTAAACATTATATTCACAATTTACCAACATGTTTGATGATTAAAATTGTTTAAAATGAAGCTTTTTTGATTGTCTCAATTTTTGTGGATTGTTTTAGCTTATTTATTAATATTGTTAATAAAAGTCATGTTTTACAGATGTTATTGGAGAAATTTAAAATTGTATAATTTAATTAAAATAATACACGTTTGTTAACAATTTATTTATGAATAATACATATCAAATTTATTTAATTTCTGATTCTACTGGCGAAACTTTGGATAGAATATTCTTGGCTCTTAAAGCACAATTTTTAAATATAGATTATAAAGTTCATTCTTACTCATTTACAAGAACAGAAAATCAAATTTTAAAAATTTTAGAAGATTCTAAAAAAAATGAAAATTCAATAATTTTATATACTATTGTAGATAACAACCTTGCCAAATATTTATCTAATGAAAGTGAAAAAAGAAAGATTCCTTGTTTTGGAGTTTTGGGTAATTTAATTTTAAATTTTTCTAAAATTTTAAATCAGAAAGCTTCACACGAACCAAGCGGGCAACATGTTTTAAATGATGAATATTATGATAGAATTGAAGCAATTCAATTCACTATGAACCATGATGATGGTAATCTAATAAGTGAGGTTGAAAAATCTGATATTATTCTTGTTGGAGTTAGCAGAACCAGTAAAACACCAACGTCAATTTATCTGGCCAACAAAGGTTTTAAAACCTCAAATATCCCTTTAGTAAATGAAAATTCTCTTCCAAAAAAACTTAAAGAAAATCCCCATATAACTTGTGTTGTTGGATTAAGCACAGAACCCGAAAGACTCGCAGATTTAAGAAAAAATAGAATGAATTCATTAAAAGAAACAGAAAGTATAGATTATACCAATCTAGAGAGTATAAAAAAAGAGGTTCTTCAAGCAAAAAAGACATTTCAAAAATATAAATGGCCACTAATAGACGTAACGAGAAAATCTGTTGAAGAAACCGCTGCCTCTATAATTAAAATACACGAAATATATTCAAACAATGTTAAATAAAATTATTCTAGCGTCAAAAAGTAAAGTAAGAAAAGATATTTTAGATAAAAATAATATAGAAAGTATTGTGGAACCCTCAAATGTTGATGAAGATATTATAAAATCATCTTTACTTAAGGAAAATGCTAGTCCAGAAATCATTTCAAAAAATCTGGCAGAGTTAAAAGCAAATAAAATTAGTGCTAAAATGCAAGATAAAATAGTACTAGGAGCAGACAGTATAATTGATCTGAATGGAGAGTTAATTTCAAAACCTGAGAATAGAGAAGAGGCAATGACCATATTAAAAAAACTTAACGGAAAATCCCACTTTTTAATAAGTTCTGTCTGTATTTCAAAAAATGGTTCAATGATTTGGAATTACACTGATAAAGCAATCTTAATAATGAAAAATTTTTCAGATTCGGAATTAAAAGAATATTTGTCTAAAATAACAGATGAAAATCTTTATGCTTATAATGTTTATCAAATTGAGGGTGAGGGTAGAAATTTATTTAGTAGTATAGAAGGGGATGAAGACACAATAATGGGCCTACCTATAAAAAAAATCAAAGAATATTTAAATTTGCAAAAATGAAAAAATATTTCGTAATTGGAAATCCAATTAATCATTCTTTGTCTCCAAAATTACACAACCTTTGGTTAGAACAAAATAATATCAATGCAGTATATGAAAAAATTAAACTTGAAGAAAATGAAATTGAAAATTTTATTCTTAAAATTAAAAATCAAGAAATAAATGGTTGTAATGTAACTGTTCCATTCAAAAAAACCGTAATTCCTTTTGTAGACAAATTAAGTTTAGAAGCAGAACAAACACAGTCAGTAAACACAATATCTTTTCATAATGGTGATCTGATTGGTCACAATACAGATATTGGCGGTTTCCAAAAAGCTATAAACAAATTAAATTATACAGTAAAAGATAAAAAAATTTTAATCCTAGGCGCTGGAGGGGTGGTTCCATCAATAATTTTTGCTTTAAATAAAATGGAAGTATCCAAAATAACCGTAAGCAATAGAACTTATAAAAAAGCTGAAAATTTAAAAACTCAATTTAATAAAATAAATATTGTAAATTGGGGTCAAATACCAGAGTTTGATATAATTATTAATGCAACTAGCTTAGGTTTGAATAATGAAACCATCAATATAAACACAGACAATATTGGTGATGGTAAGTTGTTTTATGATGTAATTTACAATCCTAGTGAAACTAATTTTTTAAAAGAGGGAAAAAAATTGGGAAATCAAACGGAAAATGGTAAATTTATGTTTATTTATCAAGCTTTTGAAGCATTTAAATTGTGGCATGATCTAGAGCCGAGTGTAGACGATAAAATTCTTAATTTATTAAATAATGGTTAGAATAGGTATACTTGGAGATATTGGGTCAGGAAAGACGTTCGTAGCTAATAATTTTGGATATCCAGTTTTTAATGCAGATCATGAAGTATCTAAAATATATAAAAAAGAAAGAAAGATTTATTTAAAACTTAAAAAAAAATTACCCAAATATATAAATACCTTTCCTATAAATAAAAATGAAATTACAAAAGCAATATTAAATAATAAAAATAATCTAAAAAAAATAATTAATATTGTACACGAAGAAATCAGAAAAAAATTAAACATATTTTTAAAAAAAAATAAAAATAAAAAATTTGTTATTTTGGATATACCTTTATTAATTGAAAATAAAATTTTTAATAGAGATGATGTTTTAGTTTTTGTTGAGTCCAAAAAAGCAGATATTAATAAAAGAATTAAAAAAAGATTAAATTATAATATTAAAATAATAAATTTATTTCGGAAAATACAATATAGCCCAAGTTATAAAAAGAAAAAATCACATTTCATAATTAAAAATACTTTCATAGAAAAACCTGTTAAAAAAGAAATAAAAAAAATTTTAAAAAAAATTTCTTAAATGAAAGAAATAATTTTAGATACTGAAACAACAGGTATATCTGTAAAAGATGGCCACAGAATTGTTGAAATTGGCTGTATAGAATTAGATAATTTAATACCCACAAAAAATAAATTTCACTGTTATCTTAATCCTGAAAGAAAAGTTTCTGAAAAAGCCTTTCAGGTGCATGGTTATTCTGATGAATTCCTATCAAAGCAAAAAAAATTTAGTGAGGTGGCAGATGATTTTTTAAAATTTATTGATGATAAAAGACTAATTATACACAATGCAGAATTTGACTTAGCCCATTTAAATAATGAACTAAAGTTATTTGGAAAAAATAAAATTTATAACGAAGTAATTGATACATTAACATTAGCAAGAGATAAGTATCCAGGCTCTCAAGTTAACTTAGATGCTTTATGTAAAAGATTTAGAATCGATAATTCTAGAAGAGCACACCACACAGCATTAATAGATTGTGACTTATTGGCAAAGGTTTATATTAATTTACTTGACCAAAGAGAACCAAGTTTAAACTTTGATATATCAAATCAAGACACAAAGAAATTAACTAAACAAAACATAGAATACTATAAAAAAATAATTAATCCCACTAAAGTAGAAATTGAAAATCACAAAAAATATTTAAAGGAATATTTAAAAAAAAATTTTTTTTAACCTTGATTTTTTCTATAAAGTTCGTCGAAATCAATTTTTTTGGTAAAATTGAGTTCTTCGTATCCTGATCCATGAAGAACATTAAGAAAAACTTTTTCTAATTCAGGATAAATTTCTTTTTGTACATCGCATAATACAATTTTTCCTAAAGTTTCTTTTCCTTTAGCCCCATCAGTTAATCTTATTACTGTAACATAAACCATTTCAAACATAGATTTTTTTGAATTTTGACTTTTATCTGAGTATCTAAGTGTTGTTTCAATTTGTATTATCTTTTCTTTAAGTACATTAGACTTGATATCAATATTCAGTGCATAGTTTGCAATATTATCTTTAACAAATAAAAATGTGTCTACATCAGGAGTTTCACTTGATAGGTCTTTAATAAATTTGGTTAAAATTTTATAGTTTTTTGTCATCTCGATCTTCTATATCTTCAAATTCTCCATCAATAAAATTATTTTTTCCTTTTTTTTTATCAAATTTTTTTGAAAATTTATTAAATATTAATTTTCTACTTATTGGAAAGATTAATAAAAAACCTAAAAAGTCTGTGGCAAATCCAGGAATAATCAAAAGGAAGGCTGCAAAAGCAATTGCAGCTCCAGATACAACTTCGTATGCAGGGGTTTCATTTCTACTTAGTTGAAGGAAACCGGCCTTTAGAGTATTTAATCCTTCGTATCTAGCATAATAAATTCCAAGAATAGCTGTTGAAAATATAAGTAAAATTGTTGTAATTGCTCCAATTTGACTTCCTATTTTAATAAAAAGATATATTTCAACTAGGGGAACAAAAATAATTAAAAATAATATTGAGCTCATTTGTCCTTAATCTAAATTGCCGGTTGAAATTAATCAACAGAGTAATTACTATCTAATGATGAATTATAGTTTCGAGTATATTGATATCATTTTACTTGCAATGATCGCAGGTTTTATATTTCTAAGACTAAGAGGTATTCTTGGTAAAAGAACTGGTTTTGAGGGGAAAACACCAGCCCAGTTCAAAGAAGTTTTAAAAAATATCAAAATAGACCAACCTGTAAAAACAAAAGAAAAATTTGATGATGAAGCTCAAAAAGAATTTTTAAAAGGAGCTAGAATAGCATATGAAACGATTATTACTGATTTTAGTGATAAAGACAACAAAATCACATCTGCAAAACCTTTATTAAACAAAGATATATTTAATCAATTTGATAATGCATTAAAAGAAAGAGCAAAAAGAGGGCATTTTGCAGAGATTACATTTATAGGCGTTAACAAAGCTGAAATTAAAGAACATAAAAAAATTGGCAATATACTAAATGTAACCGTAGATTTTATTGGCGAGGTAATCACTTGCATTAGAGATAAAGAAAAAAAAATTGTATCTGGAGATCCAGAAAAAATTAAAAAAATATATGATACATGGGTTTTTTCAAGAGACACTACATCATCTAATCCAAATTGGCAGCTAGTTAATATACTAACTTAATTGAACGATAGTATTTCAAATAAAGATAAAAAGGATTGGCAAACATTTCTTTCAAGCAAAGACAAGTTACCTAACAAAGATTTTAAACCACAAAAGCAGAATATACCAAAAGTAAGAACTATTGATCTTCATGGATATACGTTAGAACAAGCAAATAATGCCATAGAGAAATTTATATTAAAAGCGTATGAGGAAAAAGTAAATAAATTAATCGTTGTTACCGGAAAAGGACTTCACTCAGATGTTGATAAAGATCCGTATGTTTCAAAAGATTTGAGTATTTTGAAATATTCAGTGCCTGAATTTATTAATAATAATCACAATCTAATGAAAGTTATAAATGATATACAAGATGCTACTGTTGAAGATGGAGGTAGTGGCGCTTTTTATATTCTTTTAAAAAAAAATAAATCTATAGGATAAATTTAGAAAGATCAGTATCTTTAACAAGGTTATCGAGATTTTTATTAATATACTCTTTATTAATTACAATCTTTTCTCCAGCTCTATCAGTTGCTGTGAAGCTTATATCATCTAATATTTTTTCAATTATAGTATGAAGTCTTCTTGCACCAATGTTCTCTACTGTTGCATTTACTTCAGAGGCTATATTTGCAATCGTATCTATCCCATCATCTGAGAATTCGAGATCAACATTCTCAGTCTTTAACAAAGCTATATATTGTTTAATTAAACTAAAGTCTGGCTCTCTAAGTATTCTTTTAAAATCGTCACTAGTTAATGCTTCTAGTTCTACTCTTATTGGCAATCTTCCTTGTAATTCTGGAAGTAAATCAGAGGGTTTTGCAAGTTGAAATGCACCAGAGGCAATAAATAAAATATGATCTGTTTTTATTGGACCATGTTTTGTATTTACTGTTGTTCCTTCAATTAAAGGTAATAGATCTCTTTGAACTCCTTCTCTAGATACGTCACCTCCAACCCTATCAGTTCTTGCTGAAATTTTATCTATTTCATCTAGAAATACTATCCCGTTATTTTCAGTTGATAGTTTTGCAGCTTTAATAATTTTATCTTGTTCTATTAATTTGTCAGATTCATCATTGATTAAAATTTCATGAGATTCTTTAACAGTCATTTTCTTTTTCTTTTCTTTGGGTCCCATTGATTTTCCAATCATATCTCCAATATTAATCATTCCAACATTAGCACCTGGCATTCCTGGAATTTCAAAGGAGGTACCATTAGAACCTGTATCGCTTACAGCTATCTCAATTTCATTGTCGTCTAAATCGCCATTTCTAAGTCTTTTTCTAAAACTTTCTCTTGTTGCAAGACTTGCTTTTTTTCCAACTAACGCATCTAAAACCTTTTCTTCGGCAGCTTTTTGAGCTTTTGCGTATACTTCTTTTCTTTTTTTTACTTTTTCCATAGCAATTGCAATTTCAATTAAATCTCTAACAATTTGCTCAACATCTCTTCCAACGTATCCAACCTCTGTAAATCTTGTTGCTTCTACCTTTACAAAGGGTGCTTCAGCAAGTTTTGAGAGTCTTCTAGAAATTTCTGTTTTACCAACCCCAGTTGGTCCAATCATTAATATATTTTTTGGCAAAACTTCATTTTTCATTTCACCTTTTAAAGCCTGTCTTCTCCACCTATTTCTTAATGCAATAGCAACAGCTTTTTTCGCTTTATTTTGTCCAACAACAAAACGATCTAACTCAGATACTATTTCTCTTGGTGAAAGGGCACTTACTAAAGAGGCTTCTTCTTTTTTAGTTTTTTCTTTAGGGTGCAAAGGTGTTACGTTTGAATTATCCATTATATTTTTTCAATCTTAACATTTTCATTTGTAAAAACACAAATGTCAGCTGCAACTTTAATTGCTTTTTTAGCCACTTCCTCTGCAGTCAAATTACCTTCCATTAAAACTTTTCCAGCTGCTAAAGCATAATTCCCACCAGAACCTATACCTATTACATCACCTTCTGGTTCAAGAACATCCCCAGTTCCAGAAATTATATAACTATTGTTCTTATCACCTACAGCCATTAGTGCCTCTAATCTTCTTAAATATTTATCTGTTCGCCAATCTTTTGCCAGCTCGACAGCTGCTCTAGATAAATTGCCCGCATGTTTTTCTAACTTTCCTTCTAGTCTTTCAAACAAAGTTAGTGCATCAGCTGTTGATCCTGCAAATCCAGCAACAACATCCCTTTTTTCAATTTTTCTAACTTTTGAAGCTGTGCTTTTAACAACAGTATTTCCCATGCTTACTTGTCCATCACCAGCAACTACAACTTCATTATTTTTTCTAACTAGTACAATTGTTGTCATAACTAATAAATGGTAACTATTTTTGATACTTCAAGTCTTTACACTAATATTGATATAGTTGGATTAAGTATGTATACCATTTAAAATATATGGCTAGAAAAGGAAAAGTATCTCGAAAAACAAAAGAAACCAGTATCAATGTTGAATTAAACATTGACGGTAAAGGTAAATACCAAATCGATACTGGAATAGGCTTTCTAGATCACATGCTTGAGCAATTATCAAAGCATTCTTTGATAGATTTAAAAGTAAAAGCAAAAGGTGATACTCATATTGATCTTCACCACACAACTGAAGATACAGGAATTGCAATTGGTGAAGCCTTAAAAAAAGCTGCAAATAAATTTGTAGGTATTAAAAGATACGCACACAGAGTCATTCCTATGGATGAAACATTAACCAGAGTTGCAATAGATGTTTCAAACAGACCTTATTTAATTTGGAAAGTAAAATTAAAAGTTGAGAAACTTGGTGAGATGGATACAGAACTATTTAAGGAATGGTTCCAGGCATTTTCACAAGCCGCAGGTATTACAATGCATGTAGAAAATATTTATGGTGATAACAGTCACCACATTATTGAGTCTTGTTACAAAGCATTAGCAAGGTCATTAAGAGAGGCATTAGAGATGGATTCTAGAAGCAAAAAAAGTATTCCATCAACTAAAGGCTCATTATAAGTTTAATGAACGTCATTATTGTTGATTATAATTCGGGTAATATAAGCTCGGTAATAAACTCATTTAAGGAAGTTGCCAAAAATAAGGTGAATATTGAAGTAACTTCAGATTTAAACAAGATTAAATCTTCTGATAAGGTAGTTCTGCCAGGCCAGGGTTCGTTTAAAAGTTGTGTTGATGCACTTGGTAAAATCGATGGCTTGGTAGATATATTAAATGAATTTGCAATAAGTAATAAAAAACCACTTCTAGGAATTTGCGTTGGTTTACAAATGTTTGCGGACATAGGTTTTGAAGAAAGAGAAACAAAGGGACTCGGTTGGATTGCAGGTAAAGTATCAAAAATAGACAATCAAAATGGAAAATATAAACTTCCACACATTGGCTGGAACGAAATTAATATAACAAAAAATAGTAAAATTTTTAAAGGTATTGATAATAAATCTCACATGTACTTTGTACACAGTTATGAGTTTATTCCAGAAGATAAAAATGTGATTTCTGCAACTACAGATTATTCTTCAAATATCGTTTGTTCAGTTGAAAAAGAAAATATTTTTGGAACACAGTTTCACCCTGAAAAAAGCGATAAAATTGGGCTCAAAATAATTGATAATTTTATAAATTTATAATGAAGATATTTCCAGCAATAGATATTAAAGACAAAAAGTGCGTGAGGTTAGTTAAAGGAGACTTTGATAATAAAACTGAATATGAAATGTCTCCAATTGAACAAGCTAGAAAATATAAAGATCATGGTTTTAAAAACTTACACATAGTTGATTTAGATGGGGCATTAACTGGTGAAATAGTAAATTTAGATATTATTCAAGAAATAGTTACTAAATTTGATCTTAAAATTGAGATTGGTGGAGGTGTAAGAAATTTTAAAAGTATTCAGAAATATACTGATGTTGGTGTTGAAAAAGTTATTTTAGGAAGTGCTGCCATAAAAGACAAAAATTTTTTAAAAGAAGCTTGTAAAATATTTCCAGACAAAATTGCCTTAGGTTTAGATGCCAAAGACGGTTATTTGTCTGTTTCTGGTTGGAAAGAAAATTCAAATCAATTGACTTTAGATTACTTAAAAGAAGTAAATGAATATGGAGTAAGTAGACTCATTTATACTGATATCAATAGAGATGGAATGAAGCAAAGTCCTAATTTCGAGGAGACATTTAAAGTTGCGGATACCTCAAATTGTCCTGTAATTATATCTGGTGGAGTTTCATCAATTTTAGATATTAAAAAAGCTAAGGAGTTAAATAATAGTAATATCGAAGGTATTATAGTTGGAAAAGCTATTTATGATGGTGATATTAAATTGGATGAATTAGCTAAGGAAGTAGATGCTTAAGAATAGAATAATACCTTGTTTAGATGTTAAAAATGGTCGTGTTGTAAAAGGAATTAACTTCGTTGATCTGCAGGATGCAGGAGATCCAGTTGAACAGGCTAAAATTTATTCTGATGGAGGAGCGGATGAAATTTGTTTCTTGGATATCACTGCATCAAATGAAAATAGAGATACAATTTATGATGTTGTAGAGAAAACTTCAAAAAAATGCTTTGTTCCATTAACAGTTGGAGGAGGGGTTAGAAGTGTTGAAGATATTAATAAATTACTTAATTGTGGAGCAGATAAAGTTTCTATTAATACGGCAGCAGTTCAAAATTCTGAGGTAGTAGTTGAAAGCTCAAAAAAATTTGGTTCACAATGTATTATGGTGGCTATTGATGCAAAAAAAAATGCAGATAAATGGGAAATTTTTACACATGGTGGAAGAAATAATACTGGAATTGATGCAATAGAATTTGCATTTAAAATGGAAAGTAGCGGAGCAGGTGAGTTGCTTGTTACATCTATGGATAGAGATGGCACGCAAGTAGGTTATGATATTGAGCTTATGTCTAAAATTTCATCCAAGGTAAATATTCCTGTCATTGCTTCAGGGGGAGTAGGGAATCTGGATCATTTAGTTGATGGAATTAAATTGGGAAATGCTAGTGCAGTCTTAGCAGCATCAATATTTCATTATGGCAAACACTCTGTAAAAGAAGCGAAGGAATATCTGGATTCAAAAGGAATACCTGTTAGAATTTAATATGCTTAATACATTAGAAAATTTAATTAAACTTGCAAGAGAAAGAAAAATTAATCCAGTTGAAGGTTCTTATACAAACAAATTGCTTACAGACAAATCTCTTAGTAAAGCAAAGGTCTTAGAAGAAATTGATGAATTAATTGAAGCTATAGAGGAAAATACAAATAAAATTCATGAAGCAGCTGACGTATTTTATCATTTATTAATGTATTTAGAAGCTAATGATATAAAAATTGAAGAAGTAATGGAAGAATTAGAAAAAAGGAAAAAATGAGCTACGATGACAATAATATTTTTGCTAAAATTTTACGTGGAGAGATGCACTGTAATAAAATTTACGAAGATGATTATGTTTTGTCATTTCATGATATCAACCCACAAAAAAAAGTTCATGCTTTAGTAATCCCTAAGGGAAAATATATAGATCTTGATGATTTTAGTATGAATGCATCTTCAGAAGAGATGGTAGGTCTTTTGAAAGGTATTAATATAGTTGCAAAAAAGCTAGGTATTTCAACAGAAGTAGGCCAGGGTTATAGGGCGCTAGCTAATATTAGTGAACATGGTGGCCAAGAAGTTCCTCATTTACATTTTCATTTATTTGGTGGTGAAGTTGTTGGAAAAATGGTCGAGTGACAGAAGAAGTTAAAAGAAATTATCTAGAAATAAACTCATTGCATGATTTAAAAGATGGTGAACCACCTTCGGAAGATTACCAAGTTAACTTGATTGAACCTACTGATTTTCAGTTAAATAAATTTTTTTATAAAAATATTGGAAAAAAACACAAGTGGGTTGATAGATTAATATGGACAGAAGAACAGTGGATCAAATATGTTTCTAATAAAAATGTTAAAACATTTGTGTTAAAAAATAAAAATGATTTAGTTGGTTTTTTTGAATTAATTATTCATCCTGAAAAGAAAGAAGTTGAAATAGCCTATTTTGGAATATTAGAGGAATATCAAAATAAAAAATTAGGATCATTTTTATTATCAGATGCCATTAAAAAATCATTTCAACAAAATGTAGAGAGAGTTTGGCTTCATACGTGTTCTTTGGATCATAAAAATGCACTTAATAATTATCTAGCTAGAGGAATGAAAATATTTAAATCAGAAATTGTTAAAATTTAATTTTGAAGAGGAGTTTTAAATATATTTTCGTCAACAATTTGATTTGATTTAACTGAATAAAGAAGTGTGACAGCAATATTTTGATAAATATCCTTAGTTTGCCAGCCAATTAAGTTATGTTTATTTACATCAAAAAAAATCTCTATTGATTGATTGTTTTCTTTTATTATAAATTTGACCAGAGAATTATTAATAATTTCTTCATTTAATTCGGATATTTTTTTTAGTAAGAAATTTTTATCTAAAATAAAATTCAATGGTGTTTTATCCAATGGATACCTGTAATAGCTTGAAGTAGACTTAATAACTAAAGATTTTCCATTTGAAACTATGACTTTATTTCTATTTTCATAATCACAAAACATTTTTTTTGGATATTGAATTGTACAATTACCCAATTCTATTTTTCCATTAATATTTTGTTCAAAGTCAAAATTTAAATTTAAAGTATCTTTTAATTTATTAATTATTTGATTTTTATTATTTGCATTTACTTCACTAGAAAAACTAATTAGATAAACCAATAGCAAAAATCTCAACATCAAAGAACTTCTCTTTTACCCACATGATTTGCTTTGCTAACAATTCCATCAGCTTCCATCATATCTATTATTCGTGCAGCTCTATTGTACCCAATTTGAAGTTTTCTTTGTAAAAACGAGGTAGATGCTTTTCCTTCAGATCTAATTATTTCAACAGCTTGTTGATATAATTCATCTTTATCACCTTGATCTGTATTTGAACTCAACTCTTTTTCGTCAGCAAAATTCAAGATTTCATCAATATAATCTGGTTCCGCCTGTGATCTTAAAAAATTGTTTATTTTCTCTATCTCATTATCTGAAACAAATGGAGCATGAATTCTTACTATTCGGTTAGCAGATGACATATAAAGCATGTCACCCTTTCCTAATAGCTGCTCTGCTCCTTGTTCACCTAAAATTGTTCTACTATCTATTTTTGAAGTCACTTGAAAAGATATTCTTGTTGGAAAATTAGCTTTAATTGTACCTGTTATGACATCAACACTTGGTCTTTGCGTAGCCATAATAATATGTATTCCAGCAGCTCTAGCCATTTGAGATAATTTTTGTATATAGTTTTCTATCTCTTTTCCTGCCACTAACATTAGGTCTGACATTTCATCTACCACCACTACTATGTAGGGCATTGGAAGTTTATGCTTCGCATTGTAACCATCGATATTTCTAACTCCTTCTTTTGTCATCAACCTGTATCTACTCTCCATTTCTTTTACTACCCAACCAAGAACTGACGCAGCTTTTTTAGCTTCAGTTATTACAGGGCACAGTAAGTGTGGTATGCCTTCATATGTTGAAAGCTCAAGCATTTTAGGATCAATTAATATAAACTTACACCTTTCAGGTGTGTGACGGTAAAGAAGTGATAAAATAATTGTATTAATGCAAACTGATTTTCCTGAACCTGTAGTACCAGCTATCAGCAAATGCGGCATAGAAGAAAGATCTCCTACAATAGGTATTCCAGAAATATTTTTACCAAGAGCTATTGGTAATTTAGTTTCCTTCTTTTTAAAATCAGCGTTATTTAGAATTTCACTTAGATAAACGTTTTCTCTTGAATTATTTGGTAATTCAATTCCTACAGTATTGCTGCCTGGTATAGTTGAAATTCTAGCAGATTCAGAACTAGTATTTCTAGCAATATCATCTGATAAATTTATAATTTTAGAAACTTTTACGCCAGCAGCTGGCTCAAATTCATTGAGAGTTACAACTGGACCATGACTTACTTTTTGAATTTCGCCCTTAACTCCAAAGTCCATTAGAATTTTTTCTAAAAATTTAGGGTCATTAGTTTCATTTTTATTTGAGTTTTCTCTTTCTTTCTTAGTTGGAACTTTTAATAATTCTATTTTTGGTAATTGAAAATTATTTTTAGAATTTGATTTATTTTCTGCTTTGATAAATGGCAAGTCTTCTTGTATTAAGTTTTTAATTTCCTCTTGAGGAATATATTCACTTATAAGTTCACTTTTATCAGTGTAAGATTTATTTTCTTTTTTATTAAAAAATTTAAAAATTTTAATGAAAAAATTATAAAATTTAACAGGGTGAAAATTTACACTTAATAAAAATAAAGTAATTATCAGTATAATTAGAACATAGTAAATTAATGTTTCATTTGTAAGAATTATTGTGTTTAAAAAAGTTTGTCCAAAATATTCTCCTACAAAACCACCATTTCCATTTATGTAAAATGTAAAAGCATCAGAATAAAAATGGTTTAAAAATAACGTTCCAATTATAATATATAATATTGCTATAAAGGTATTTTCAACTATTAAAAAAAATTCCTTTAATCGAAATATATTAATTCCAGTAATTATGTATGTGAAAGAAATTAGATAAGCAATAAATCCAAAAGATTGAAAAAACAGATCAGAAATAAAACTTCCCTGAAAACCTAATAAATTTTTAATTTCAGTGTCTTTAGGAAAAATAAAGTTAGGGTCCTCAGGTGAATATGAAAAAAGTGCAATTAATAAGAGAATACCAGCAAAGAAAATAATGATTCCAGATATTTCTGCTAATCTCATTAAACTAAAATTAAGTAATAAATTAGCTGTTTTTTTAATGTCCATTTATACAAATCAATTATACCACTTTGTATCATCTAATTTTTGTTGTTAAAATTAAAAATAATATGAGGATTTGTATAATAGGAAGTGGTCTAACTAGTTTAACTTTAGCAAAAGCTTTAGTTAATAAGAATATACATGTAGATATTTTAAAAGATAAAAAAAAACAATCAATCGATCAATCTAGAACTATTGGTATTGCTAAAAGTAACGTTGAATATTTTAATAATAATATAGTCAATATTGATAAAATAATCTGGAAATTGAATAAAATAGAAATTCTTTCTGATAAACTAAATAAAGAAAAATTATTAGAGTTTCAAAATAATAATCAAGAACTTTTTTCAATGGTTAGAAGTTTTGATCTTTATAATATTTTAGAAAAAAGTCTCAAAAAAAATAAATTTTTTAAAATACATAATAAAATAAATTTAGAAAATATTCATAACAAATACAATCTTTTAATAAATTTAAATTTCACAAATTTGATTGCAAAAAAATTTTTTAGTAAAAAAATTATCAAAAAATATAAAAGCTTAGCTTACACTTTAATACTAGAACACGAGAAAATAGATAATAAAATTGCAAGACAAGTATTTACAAAGATTGGACCTTTGGCATTTTTACCTATTTCTGACAAAGAAACTTCTGTTGTTTATTCTATAAAAAATACTGCTAAAATTAAAAATGAAAATTTAATAGAACTTATAAGCTTACATAATCCAAAATATAAAATTAAAAAAATTAAAAAAATATCTTCATTTGAATTATTGTCTGCAAGTTTAAGAAATTACTATTATAAAAATATCCTGGCTTTTGGTGAATTAACTCACAAAATACACCCTTTAGCTGGACAAGGCTTTAATATGACAATTAGAGATATAAAAACTTTATTAGAGATAATTCAAAATAAAATAGATCTTGGACTACAATTAAATATTTCTGTTAATCAAGAATTTCAAAAAAATATAAGACATAGAAATTTTATTTTTTCAAACGGAATTGACTTTATTTACGAATTTTTTAACTACGAGAGTAAGACTAAGAATAATTTTCTTTTGAATTCTTTAAAATATATAGGAAACAAAAATTTTATAAATAACATGCTCAAACGAATAGCAGATAATGGTTTGAATTATTGATTATTGAATAGTGTTATTTTCATAGATATCGTGAGTATAAGTTTTTAATATCTCAGCAATTTTATTTTTTCTAATATCTAAATTTTGAGCTTCCAATAAAACTTGTTTCTCTTCAAGAGAAAAAGGTGAGGCCATAGCTAAGGCGTTAATTGTTTCATCTAAACTTTGTTTTTCTAGTGCTTTCCAATTAATGATAAAGCCTTTTTTTTCAAATAAAGACTTTAGGTCTTTGAAGATTAACTCTAAATCTGAAAATTTAAGATCTTCTTTTTTGTTTTCTAAATCCTGAATAAAACCATCATAATTTATACTCAAAATTCTATACTTCGTTTCAGTTTCTAATTCTTTAACTAAATTAAATCTTACTATTCCCTTTAATTCAATAAGATATCTTCCATCTTCTGTTTCTCTAAAACTCGTTATTTTACCTATGCAGCCAACTTTATGAAGCTTAGGTTTAGTTTCTTTGTAACTAGTTAATTTTGGCTGTATCATTCCTATTATTTTGTTTGTTTTCATACTATCATTAATCATATCTATATAGCGAGGTTCAAATATATTCAAAGGAACTGTAGTTTTGGGAAATATAATAAAGTTGCTTAATGGGAATATTGGAATAGTTTTTGGCAATTTATTTTGCATATTATGTAAGATAGTAAATATTTATAAAATAACAATATTTATAAATCTTTTCATCTCGCAACCTTCAAACCTTAACACCTTAAGTCTCAAATTGCTTCAGGATTATAAATTTGAAGAGAATATTATTTTTTAAAACCTAACCAGGCAGTTTGGTAATCTGAAAAATATATTTTGGCCCCATAAGCATTAGCGAATTCATTTACTAAATATCCCTTGCCACCTATGAAAGGTCCAGGAGCAGGTTTATTAGAAATAGGAATGTATCTGTTGTTTTCTATTTTCATGGGCATTAATATTGGAGCATCATCAACTACTACTAATGCTTTTTCAGATATATGGTTTATTATAGCAGTTAGCTCTTTAAGATGGTGTGCAGCTGACCGATCTGAGGATTGCCAATCAACATCAAACGAATCCAAGTAAAATAAAGTTACTTTTTTATTCTCTTTATTAAATCTTTCCATCAATTCAACTAAATATGTAACACTATCACCAGTATTTACTTCTACATTTTTACTTACAACTGATTTACAAACTTTAGTTGCATTAGGGTTAATATCTACAGTATAAACTTTAGATCCATTTTCTCTACTCAGAGTATATTTGTCAAATTGTAAAGTACTTTGACCATCTCCTTCAAAGTTATTCTCTATTCGTAAACATCCAGTTTCAACAATATTTATAGGTCCTTCCTGTTTATCAAGATATTCGAATATCATTGAAAATGATTTTTTTCTAATGCCTAATCTATCTTTTATAGAATTAAAGTAATTATAAAAATTTCCCATAAAATAAGATTATTTAATATTTAAATTTTTTAAGTAAATTGAATGCCATAAAAAATAATAACAATATAAAAGTTCTTGAAGTTCTGATAATCTTAAATAATTAGTACTTACACTAATTAAAAACAACATATTTAGATTAAATTTTATAAATACACCATTTTCAATAATATGTAGGTTTGAATAATCAATAAGATTGAATTTACTTATTATAAAATCAGGAAGAAAAAACATGATTGTTATAATACTTAAAATATAAAGTTTTTCAGATGGGCATATAACTTTTAAAACAAAACTTTCTTTTAATTTTAATTTTTTATTTAAAATAATTGGCATAATGCACCATATTAGAACTAGAGCTCTTGGTACTTCGTTAAACAAATTAGATATGTTATGCAAATTTGTCTCACCTTGTTTATTGTATAATAAGCTATCAACATGCATAAACAAATCGAATGTTGCAAATTTAAATATTTGTTGTCCCCAGCTTATTTCTTCAAGTAAAAAATAAAATAAGCATACTATCTCAAATATAATAAAAGATTTTAAATTTGAATTTTCCTCTAAATTTTTTAATTTTATATAAAAATTTATTAATATCGTGATTACAAAAAATAAAATTACAACTTGAAGATTTTCAACTAAGCCATTTTCATGCCAAATAGATTTATTCCAACCCTCATAAATTGTTCCAAAAGTTACAAAATAGAATTTCGGAAACATTTGATTTAAACCCCATCCAAATTGATGATCAAAACTTTCCAACATTAGAATAAGAATAAATAAAATAAGAAATAAATTAGATTTATTATAAATATAATTAATATTATTCACTTAAATTACTTTATTTTTAAAAAAAATTTTTAAACTTTTATAGAGAATAAATTATTAAAGACCAATCTTAATTCTTGCAAATATAAAACCTCGTACTTATAATAAGAATTTAAATGCGGGCATAGCTCAGTGGTAGAGCGTCTCGTTGCCAACGAGAAGGTCGAGGGTTCGACCCCCTTTGCCCGCTCCAAATTTTATGAGTGATGATCTTTTAACTAAAAAATGTTTGCCTTGTGAGGGAGGAGTTCTTCCTTTTGATGTATCTGAAATTCATAAATATCAGAAGAAAGTTGATGGTTGGGATATTACTGAAGATGCAAATAAAATATTTTTCCTATTTAAAAAATTTCAATTTGAAAACTTTTTAAAAAGTCAAAATTTTGTTAATGAAGTTGGTAAAATTTCTGAGGAAGAGGGTCATCATCCAGACATAAATTTTGGTTGGGGTTATGCAGAAATTAAAATTACAACACATGCCATTAAAGGTCTCTCAGAAAATGATTTTATTTTAGCTGCTAAGATAGATAAAATTACTAATGTCTGAAATGTCTTGTCTTAGAAAAGACCAGAATAGTATCTGTTTCGTTTACAAATTTAATTATTTCTTTATCCCTAATTGATCCAGAAGGTTGAATTACAGCTTGAACTCCTGATTGAACTAATTTTTCAATTCCATCCACAAATGGAAAGAAAGCATCTGATGCTGCAACCAAATTATCTCCAAATAAATTAAATTTTCTCATTTTATTAATTGCTATCTCACAGCTATCTAATCTACTCGGTTGACCTGATCCAATACCAACAATAGAATCATCTTTTGCAAGAACAATTGCATTTGATTTGACATATCTACAAACATTGAAAGCAAAAATTAGATTTCCAAGCAGCTTAGGGTTTGGTTTTCTTTTAGATACAACTTTAAAATCTTTATTTTTGAATATTTTTAAATCTTCAGATTGAACTAATATTGCTTCATTTGATGAAGTGAATTTTGTAATTTCACTAACTAAATAACTTGTTGCATCAATTACACGTAAATTTTTTTTTGTTTTAAGTATTTTTAGCGCATCACCATCAAAACCATTAGCAATTATTACTTCTAAAAAAAGTTTATTTAGCTCAACTGCAAGATTTTTCCTTATTTTAAAGTTACAAGATACAATTCCCCCAAAAGCACTCACAGGATCACATGCTAATGCAGATTTATAGCTATCTATAGGATTTGTATTTATTGATACACCACAAGGGTTTGCATGTTTTACAATTACAGTACCTTTGTTTCTTGGTAAAGATTTTGAAATAGTTAATGCAGCAAAAATATCGTTATAATTATTATAACTTAATTGCTTTCCGTGAAGTTGTTTTAAATTAGTTTTTAAATTTTTTGAATAATATCCACTAAATTGATGTGGATTTTCTCCATACCTTAGTTTTTCAATTAAATTTGCAGAAAAAACTTTTTTATCTGGCAAGTGTATGTTTGCTTTTTTATTAAAATAGTTTGAGATTATCGAGTCATAATAAGCAGTTTTTGTAAAAGCTGTTCTTGATAGTTTTTCTCTGAAATTTAATGATGTAGCTCCATTATTTTTACTCATTTCATCTATTAATTCTGGATATTGATCTGCAGAAGTAATCACCGTTACATCATCATAGTTTTTAGCAGCAGACCTAACCATAGTGGGACCTCCTACATCTATATTTTCAATTATTTTTTTATGATTATTTGTAGTTTCTAAAGTTTTTTCAAAAGGATAAAAATTTACAATTACTAGATCAATATTTTCAAAATTATTTTTTTTTAAGTCATTTAAATGTGTTTTATTATTTCTTTTATTTAAGATCCCTGCATGTATTTTTGGATGTAAGGTTTTAACTCTTCCCTCTAAAATTTCAGGAGAATCTGTAAAATCAGATACTTCTAAACAATTAAATTTTAATTTTTTTATTTCTTTATAAGTTCCACCAGAACTAATAATTTTTATTTGGTATTTTTTTAAAATTTCTAAAACTGGTTTTAAATTATTTTTATCTGATACAGAAATAAGAGCTGTCTTTATTTTTTTCATTAAATTTTACTTATTTCCCATCTAATTATTTGTTCAATTTCATTATTCATGCCTGAAATATATATATTTTGGTTTTCTTGATATGAATTTTTATTACCGAAATATAAACCATTATCAATATTTATATCATAGTTATCACAACTAAATTGCCAACCTTCATCTTCTAATTGAATTAATATAAACTTATTATTTTGTGTTTTCATAACTTTAGAGTCTGGATGAAGATGAAATCTAATATCAAATTTAATTTGCTTATCAGGATCTTTTCTTACTATTTTATCATGACCAATAAATTTAAATTGTTCAGGATAGAATTCTATTTCTCTATGATGATCTAATTTAAACTTTTTGAAGTAACCATTATGACTTGCTGAAATTTTCCAATAGTTTTTCTCAAAAACTACATTTTTATTCTCAATTTTTAAATCTTTTTGTATCAAAAAATTATTACCAGCTTTAATAAAATCACATGAAGAATAATCTTCAATTGAAAGTGTACTTTGTAAAGCAGTACTTTTGGAAAATTTATTTAATCTATTTTTTGCATCTGGATAATATCCAGAATTTGAAATTAATTTTTTATCATTAGAAAAAACTTCAAAAGATAAGGCGCCTGCTTGATAATTTTTGGTATATATTTTTTCAGGATTTGAACCAATGTCAGCTACAAGTATAAACTTTTTATTTTTTAATATCGTATATCCAGCTAACTCATTGATTTGATTTTTAAAAGTATATCCAAATCTTTTTAAATATTGATCAAATTCATGATAATTAGATGAATAATTTCCATTAAAAAAAATATCTTGTTTTATGTTTTGCCATATAAAAGCATAACTGGATCCTAAATAATATATAGTTTCATCAATATATTCTGGAATTGAATTTTGTGATTCTTTAAACCACTCTCTAATAATGATGAGATATTTAAGATAAAAAACTAAATTTTGAATATTTCTTGATTTGGGAAAACCATGTTTATCAAGAGATTGTTTAATTAAATTTTTTAATATGTTCAAACCATTGTCTAAATAATTTTTCTCATCTTTATATGCTAAACCTGTTAAAATTATTGCGGCACAACCAATAAGTTTTTCTTCTGTTTCATCTAAATTTTTGATTTCATTCAACAAATGGTTAGTTTGTTTTTGAAGCATATGATTAAAAAATAATCTATATTCTTCATTACTATCTTCATAAGTTAACTGATGATTTGAAAGCCAAGCAATAATTCTTTTTGCAGTAATATTGAATTCCCAGATATTTTCATCAAATTTTTCATTCTTATTAATCCATTTAAGGATAATTGATTGTGTGGCTTTTTTAGATGATTTTAAATCCAAACTAAAAAACCAAAAAAAATTATTTAGTTTTTTAAAGTCATTTGAGGAAATATTTTTTTGCCAGATGGCTTCAGTTGCAAAATCTTCAATTTTATATTTTTTTTTCTGATATTTTATAATGGAAGATAAAAGATGAGGACTTGGTTTATATTCAAAACTGTTATCAAAGGTTTTTGAAATTCGCTTCTCGTAAAAATTTGAATTTTTATATAATTTTTTAAATGAAGATTTTAATTTAAAAAATATTCCATTAGAAAGATTTAAGGAATTTTGAGATTGCATTAACTTATTTTGTTTTTAATAAATTAATATTTTTTTTAATATCTCCATCATTGCTTTTAAAAACCGTTGTACCAGATACAAGAATATTAGCACCAGCTTCAATTGCTATTTTACAATTATCAAAATTTATCCCACCGTCTATTTCAATATCAAAATTAAGTTTTTCTAATTCTCTAATTTCTTTTAATTGTTTAATTTTTTCTAAAACTTCTGGCATGAATTTTTGTCCACCAAACCCAGGATTTACACTCATTATTAAAACTAAATCAATTTTATCTAAAAGATTGTTAATTAAATCTATACTTGTTTCAGGATTGAGAGAAACTCCTACCTTTTTTTTTAGATCTTTTATTTTATTTATTGAATCTTCTAAATTATCAGTTGCTTCTGGATGTACAGTAATTATATCTGCACCCGCATCCGCATAAGCTTCTATGTATTTATGCACTGGAGAAATCATTAAATGAACATCGAATTTTAATGAACAATGTTTTCTGAGAGCTTTAATTACTGGAGGACCTATTGTTAAGTTTGGAACAAAGTGTCCATCCATAACATCTACATGAATCATATCAGCTCCTCCTTCCTCAAGTCTTTTTATCTCAGTACCTAATTGGCTAAAATCAGCTGATAAAATTGATGGTGATATTTGTATATTTTTCATTGATATCTAGACTTACTAGTATCAATTTTTAAAATTTAATTGAATTAAAAAATTGATAAATCTGCCTAGAAATTTCACTTTCAAGAGGGAAGGATAACATTCCCATAACTGAATATCCCAATATCCAAGGCATCAAATAAAATCTAATCATGAAAAAAAACCAAGCCACATAAAGAGGTACCAATGGTTGAATTATGAAAGAAGGAGTAACAGGTCTAAATACTCTTAATAGAGGATTAGTAAATTTTACAAAAGCTTTCATAAAGAAAAAATTTGAGTCTTCTCTTTGAAAGATATTCATTGCTACTCTTCCAACTAAAGTCCACATTATAATTCCAAGGATATAGTCAATTATATAAACTAAAGGATGAAAGTTAGCTGACATTAAGGGATTTATATTTGATCTTAAATAGAAATAAAAGGGGCGAAATTAATCGCCCCTTAAAAAGATTATTTATTTTTGGCCGCCGATTACAGATGCACCCGCAGGTACCCTAGAATCATCAACCATTTTTTGTGTTGCAGCGCTTGGTGCTGAAGTCATTAAACTTACAACAACCATAGCCACTAAGCTAACAGTAGATCCGAAGATACCAAATGTTAACTGAGTAATTCCTAAGAATCCGCTTCCACCACTTCGTACCCAAACTAGATACGCGAAACCAGAAACTAATCCTAAGACCATACCAGCTATAGCACCTTCTTTATTAGCTCTCTTCCACCATACACCAAGTACAAGTGGCCAGAACAATCCAGACATCGCAAAGTCAAAAGCCCAGATTACTGAACCTAAGATACCTTGGATCTCCATTGCTGCAATAGTTGCTCCTGCAAAACCAATTACTACAAGTAATACCCTTGCAACAACAAGTCTCTTAGCAGTCTCAGCTTTAGGGTCTACCATTTTGTAGTAAACGTCATGCGAGATTGCATTTGCAATTGCAAGAATCAAACCATCTGCAGTTGACATCGCAGCTGCCAAACCTCCAGCAGCAACTAGACCTGAGATTACATATGGTAATCCAGCAATTTCTGGCGTTGCTAATACAACGGCTTTACCGCCCATGAAGAACTCGTTTAATTCAACAGTTCCATTTCCGTTAAAGTCGCTTACAAACATCAGATTTGCTTGGTTCCAGTTTTGATACCAATCGATTGCTTGAACTTCTGCAATTGATTTACCAATAATACCTGTCGGTAAGTTTGGATCAATCAAAGCAAGTTTAGATAGTGTCGCTAACATCGGTGCAGAAGAATATAGTAGGAAGATAAAGAATACTGACCAACCTACTGATTTTCTAGCTGCTTTAACACTTGGAGTAGTAAAGAACCTCATCATTACGTGTGGTAATGAAGCTGTTCCCATCATCATTGCTAATGCTAATGAGATGAAAGCCCAAGGTGTTGCGTTTACTTCAGAGTGAGCCTTAGTAATACCAGCTAACCCTTTAGGTACTGTAGCTAAATCAGCAGCAGAGTTTTTAACAAACCCATACTGTTGTTCTAACTCACCAATTCTAGCAACTTCATCAGCTAACATGAAGTGTGGGAAGAAACCCGCACCAATATTATTACTGATCCAGAATACTGGAAGTAGGTAAGCTATAATTAGTACAATGTATTGTGCAACCTGTGTCCAAGTTACCCCTCTCATACCACCAAGCATTGAACATAGTAAAATACTAACTAGTCCAACATATACTGCGTATTGGAATGGGATATCTAAAGCAACAGCTGCAATAGTACCTGTAGCGTTAATTTGTGCAGTCACATATGTGAATGATGCAACAGTTAAAACGATAACCGCCATCAATCTTGCAGTATTACCACCGTATCTAGTACCTACGAAATCTGGAACTGTGTAACAGCCAAATTTTCTTAAGTATGGTGCTAATAAAGTTGCAACTAACACATAACCACCTGTCCAACCTACAAGCAAAGCCATATATCCATAACCTTGGAAGTAAATACCACCTGCCATCGCAACGAATGAAGCTCCAGACATCCAGTCGGCTGCTGTTGCCATTCCGTTGAATACAGTTGGAACCGTTCTTCCAGCTACGTAATAGTTACTTGCTTGGGCTGTTCGAGATAGCCAACCAATTGCTGCGTAGATGAAAATGGTAAAACCTACAAAGCAAATACCTATTGCTTTTGCAGACATACCCATCTGCTCACCAATCGCCATTAAGATTATGAAACCTATAAATCCACCTGTGTAGATTCCATAAACTTTAGGCAAGTTATCTATAAAATTACCCTTAATCATTAGTCGTCTCCTTTTTCACTGAAGCCGAACTCTTCATCAATTTTTTCTTGTCTACCTGCAAACCAGAAAATAAGGATTACAAATATTGCAAGAGAACCTTGACATGTGAACCAATAAGTTAATGGATACCCAAAAGGTCCAGTAACTTCGTTCATTTCAGCTCCGAAAAGGAATATACCCATTGAGAATACAGCCCAGATTGCTAAAGTAACAAATAGCAAACCTCTGGTCTTTTCCCAGTGTTGAGCGTTTTTCGCCATGTATACCTCTCTTTTTTAGTTATAACTGATAAAACCTTAACCATTATGAAAGAGAATAAAAGTGTAAAATTAGCCGTATTAGGTTAATTTTTTCTAATATTTTCAATAAAATTAACTTTTTATGGATAAAAAAAAATTAAGTTGGAAAGATTTATCTTTGAGTGATTTCAAAGTTTATTTTTTTTCTTTGTTCAAAGCTTTTATTCCTAAAACAAAAATTAAAACTTTAGATGAGTTAGAGGAGTTTATACAAACAAAATCTGCCTGGGTATCTCAAGTTACACTTTATAGTTACTTAAAAACTAGAATGGGGACAAGGTATGTTCTTCATTTTGATAATGATGAATTTATGAAGTCTGTCAATGAAGCTAAATGGAATATTTATTCTGTTGCTCTTCAAGATTTAACATTTTTCACTTTTTCTTATTTAAAAGTTAATTCTAGTTATAATGAATTAGATAAAGCTAAGGAAATTTTTTTAAAAATTTTAGATGATGAAACAACAAATAATATGCCTTTGAATATTATTGAAGAAGCAAAAAAAGAATTTGATGAAAGATTAATTAAAATTGATTGGGAAAAGTATCACAACGATCGTCCTTTCAATCCAAGTGCTTTGGCAATGTACAAATGGGCTCCAATAGCAGATGAATTAAAAACTCTTGATCGAAAAATAGTTTTAAATTCTGTTATTTTAAAATGGGATGTTATTAAAAAAGAATTTAAAGACAGAATACAGTTCTAAATATTTTTTCTGTTTTCAACCAAACTATCTACAACACTAGGATCGGCTAATGTAGTTGTATCTCCTAATTGACCATGTTCATTTGCAGCAATTTTTCTTAAAATTCTTCTCATAATTTTTCCAGACCTTGTTTTTGGAAGTCCTGGAGTGAAATGAATTAAGTCAGGTGTAGCAAGAGGACCAATTTGTTTTCTAACCCAAAGTTTTAGATCTCTTTCGAGTTCACCAGTTTCTCTTTCACCAGCATTTAATGTTACATAACAATATAGTCCATTACCCTTAATATCGTGTGGGTAACCCACAACTGCTGCCTCTGCTACCTTTGGATGAGCCACAAATGCACTTTCAATTTCAGCAGTACCCAAGTTGTGTCCTGATACAATAATTACATCATCTACCCGACCTGTAATCCAATAATATCCATCCTTGTCTCTTCGACATCCGTCACCAGTAAAATATTTACCTTCAAACTGAGAAAAATAAGTATCTATAAATCTTTGATGATCCCCATATACTGTTCTCATTTGTCCAGGCCACGATTGAGCTATACAAAGTCTTCCTTCACCAGGCCCTTTTATCTCTTTGCCTGATTTATCAACTAACATAGGCTTAATTCCATAAAATGGTTTTGTTGCAGAGCCAGGTTTTAAAGGAATAGCACCTGTTTGAGGGGCAATTAATATCCCTCCTGTTTCTGTCTGCCACCACGTATCTACGATCGGGCACTTAGAATTTCCAACTGTTTTATAATACCACATCCAAGCTTCTGGATTTATTGGTTCACCAACAGTTCCAAGTAATTTTAAAGATTTTCTGGATGTTTTTTTGACAGGCTTATCACCTTCCCTCATTAAAGCTCTGATTGCGGTAGGTGCGGTATAAAATGTATTTACTTTGTATTTATCTACTATCTGCCACCATCTAGAGCTATCAGGATAGTTTGGTATTCCTTCAAACATTATAGTCGTTGCACCGTTCGAAAGAGGACCATAGATAATATAACTGTGACCTGTTACCCAACCAATATCTGCAGTACACCAATAAATATCTTTAGGTTTGTAATTAAAAATATATTGATGAGTCATTGATGCATACACCATGTATCCACCTGTTGTGTGTAAAACTCCCTTTGGTTTTCCAGTTGAACCTGATGTGTATAAAATAAACAAAGGATCTTCAGCGTTCATTTCTTCTGGCTCGCACTGAGAAGGAACATCTTTAATTAAATCATGATACCAAACGTCTCTATCATAATTCCAACTAACTGAGTTACCTGTACGTTTAACAACAATACATTTTTTTACATTAGGACAACTCTCTAATGCTTCATCAGTTGTTTCTTTTAATGAAATAGTTTTTCCTCCCCTAACACCTTCATCTGCTGTAATTATATATTCAGACTCACAGTCATTCACTCTTCCAGAAATAGAGTCTGCTGAAAAACCTCCAAAAATAATTGAGTGGACAGCACCAATCCTAACGCATGCTAACATTAAAATAGCAAGTTCTGGTATCATCGTAAGATAAATTGTAACCCGATCTCCCTTTTTAATACCTAATTTTTTTAAACCGTTTGCTGCTTTAGAAACTTTTTGATGAAGCTGTTTGTAAGTAATTTTTTGACTATCTTTTGGATCATCACCAACCCAAATTATTGCTGTTTTATCTTTTTTATCTTTTAGATGTCTATCGATACAGTTTGCAGATGCATTTAGCGTTCCATCTTCAAACCATTTAATTTTTACTTCTTTAGAACTGTATTTAACATCTTTAATTTTTTTATAAGGTTTAATCCAAGTAATTCTTTTTCCTTCTTTTTTCCAAAATTCGTCGTTATTTTTTATAGATTGAGAATATTTTTGCTCGTATTTAGTTTTGTTGGCCAAACTACTTTTGATCCACTCAGGTTTAGTTTTTATAATTAATTCAGGAGCAGGTTTTTCACTTTGTTTTAAAATTTTTTTTGATTTTTTTCTTTTAACTTTAGTTTTTTTCTTAACTGCAGTTTTCTTTCTTACTTTAGTTTTTTTTTTAGATTTAGCTTTTTTCTTTTTTTTTGGCATGGATTATTTTTTTTTAAATTTTACTCATGTTATTTATAATTTTCCAGCTTTTATCATCAATTGGCATTACTGAAAGTCTACTTTGTTTAATAAGCGCTAAATCGCTCAAATCCTTATTTTTTTTGATATTTTCAAGGGTCACTGGTTTAGAGAACTTACTTTTAAATTGGACTGTTACTGCAACAAATCTTCCAGTCTTATCAGTTTTATCTAAATAGTGTTCTTTAATTACTTTTACTATCCCAACCACTTCTTTGCCAATATTAGAGTGATAAAAAAAACATAGATCACCCTTCTTCATACTTTTTAGATTGTTTGCTGCTTGATAATTTCTAACGCCATCCCAAGGTGCTCCTTTTTTTCCAGCCTTAATTTGTTGATCAATTGACCAAACATCTGGTTCAGATTTTAATAACCAATAGTTCATTACAGTTGCACTCCTGCACCTTTCAAAAATGCAGCTTTTTCATCTAAAGGCCACCTAGGTTTTGCTGGGTAATCTAAAGTATTAAATTCATTTAATTTATATTTTTCTAAACCTACCATTGCAATCATTGCAGCATTATCTCCACAAAGTTCTATTGGTGGAAATATATTTTTATAGTTATTAGCTTCACATAAATTAATTAACATAGATCTAATTTTTTTGTTAGCAGCAACTCCTCCAGCAACTACAAAAACTTTTTCTTTTAATTTATTTTCTTTCTCAAATTCTTCAAATGCTATCTTTGTTTTTTTATTAAGAATTTCTTCAACAGTTTTTTGAAAAGAGGCTGCTAAGTCAAATTTTTCTTGTTCTGTTTTTATAGATTTTGCAATTTTTAAAATTGCAGTTTTTAATCCCGCAAAAGATAAATTGCATCCACCTTTATTAAAAATTGGTTTAGGTAAATTATATTTTCCAGGATCTCCTTTTTTTGCCAAAACTTCGATTTGTGGTCCACCAGGAAATTCAATTCCCAAAAGTTTAGCTGTTTTATCAAATGCTTCACCTAATGCGTCATCAATAGTTGTTCCTAATCTTTTATATTTTCCAAGACCTTGAACACTTAAATATTGTGAGTGACCTCCTGAAATTAATAATAATAGATAGGGATAATTTAAATGGGAATTTAACTTAGGACTTAATGCATGACCCTCAAGATGGTTAACTGCTATAAAAGGTTTATTAATTGCGCTTGCAAAAGCTTTTCCAAAACTTAAACCAACTGACAAACAAACAATTAAACCTGGCCCAGCAGTTGAAGCAACAGCATCAATTTCTTCAATTTTTTTTCCACTATCTGAAATTGCTTTTTCAACAATCCAATCTATTTTTTCTATATGTGATCTTGCGGCTAGTTCGGGAACTACCCCTCCAAATTCTTTGTGAACATCAACCTGACTAGAAACAATATTGGATAAAACTGTTGGGATTCCTTTGTCATTTTCAGTTATTATAGATGCTGCTGTTTCATCACAGCTAGTTTCTATTCCAAGAATTAAGGGTTTTTTACTCATTCAAATAGTTTTTAATAATTGTACAATCTCAATACAAGTAAGAAATAAATTTTTAATGAATAGAAAAATTATAATAGGCTCAAGAGGAAGTAAATTGGCTTTGCTTTATGCGCAAAAAGCTAAAGTTAAAATTATTGAAACTTTAGAGTTACCAGATGATCAGATTGTTATTCAAACAATAACTACAAAAGGTGATCAAATTCAGGATCGAAGATTATCAGAGGTCGGTGGTAAGGGTTTATTTTCTAGTACCATTGAAAAAGAACTGAAAGAAAAAAAAATTGATATAGCCGTGCATGCATTAAAAGATATGCCGGCAATTGAAACTAAAGGACTTAGAACAGATTCATTTTTAGAAAGGACAGATCCAAGAGAAATTTTAATATCCAATGACAAGAAAAGTATCGAAGAATTAAAATTGAATGCAATGGTAGGAACCTCATCTTATAGAAGAGAATTCCAAATTAAAAAAATAAGATCAGATGTTAACTGTAAATTAATAAGAGGAAATGTAGATACCAGAATCAAAAAGCTAAAGGAAGGTATTTATGATGCAATAGTTTTATCTTATGCAGGTATAAAATATTTAAATTTAGATAATGAAATTTCTGAAATTTTTTCGACTGATCAAATTATTCCAAGTGCAGGCCAAGGTATTATCGCTTTACAGTGTAGAGATGATGATGATGAAATTATAAAAGTTTTGGAAAAAATAAATCACAAAGATACTTATATGAGAGCTCACATAGAGAGAAACATTTTAAAGGTATTGGAAGGCGACTGTGAAACGGCAATAGGTGCTCATTCAACAATAGAAGGGGATAAAATTACTGTTGAAGCTGAACTATTCTCACTAGATGGTTCTCAAATATTTTATGAAAAAAAATCTGGTAATATTAATATGTTTAAAGAAATTGGAACAGAAGTTGGTAACACTTTAAAAATTAAATCAAATAATTCATATAAAAAGTAAAATGCATATTTTGTTAACTAGACCTATAGAAGATTGTTCAGAAATGATAACTAGGTTTCAAGGTTTAGATCATAAAGTTTCTCACCTTCCATTAATAAATGTTCAAAAAGTTCAACATGAAGAAATTAACTCTAGTGATTATGGTGGTTTAATTTTTACAAGTTCTAATGCTGTAAAAAATTTAAATGTAGAAAATTTAAATAAAAAATTAATTTGTTTTTGCGTTGGTAGTGCTACAGAAAATAAAGCTAGAAGTTTAGGCTTTCAAAACACAATTGCTGCAGAAGGAAATGTTTCAAATCTTAAAGAATTAATTTTACAAAATTATGAATTAAAAGAAACTCCACTTCTCTATATAAGTGGTGAGATCATAACAACTGATTTAGACCAACAATTATTAAAAGAAGGGTATGCAGTTAAACGTATTATTAATTATAAAGTAAATCATACTGAAAATTTTGATGAAAATTTTGTTAATGAATTAAAGCAGAATATGCCAGATATTGTTTATGTTTATTCTCAAAACAGTGCCTCTAGTTTCTTAAATTTTATAAAAATCTATCAAACAGAAAACCTTTGGATGAATACAAACTTGATGTGTATAGGTGAAAAAACCTCGTCAATATTGAATGAAATCAAATGGAAAAAGATATTTCTTTTTAATCCTGGAGAAGAAGAGTTTTTGTTATATAAAATTTAGGTATGGAATTAATAAATAATTTTTCTGAAATATTTTTATCTGTTTGGAATAAAGGAATACTTGGTGTTGATATTTTTCAAATTTTAATTGGAATAGGCATATTCTTACTCTTTTTGGTTTTTAGAGGATTAATCAGTAAATTAATTATAAAAAAATTAGAAATTATCTCAAAAAGAACAACAAACAAATTAGATGACACTTTTGTTCAGTCATTAATTGGTCCAGCTAGATTTTTACCAATTGTATTAGGTTTTTTTATTGCAAGTTACTATATGACCTTTTCAACAGAGGGTAGAGAAGTAGTTGATACAATTAATAGAACATTAATTACGATATTAATTTTTTGGGTTATTCATCAAATTATAGAACCAATTTCATATATCTTGAGTGGACTAGATAAACTTTTAACTAGAGAACTTATTGGTTGGATAATTAAATCACTTAAGATTTTAATATTTATTTTAGGATTAGCTGCAGTACTAGAACTATGGGGTATTAAGATAGGACCAATTATTGCTGGTCTTGGTTTGTTTGGAGTTGCCGTTGCGCTTGGAGCTCAAGATTTATTTAAAAATTTAATTTCTGGAATTTTAGTACTAGTTGAAAAAAGATTTAAAATTGGAGATTGGATTGCGGTTGATGGGATTATTGAAGGCACAGTTGAAAAAATTGGTTTTAGATCAACGACAATAAGAAAGTTTGATAAATCTCTAGCTATTATTCCTAATTTTCAATTTGCAGAAAATGCTGTGGTTAATGTTAGCGAAACATCTAATTGGAGAATTAGATGGATAATTACATTGCAGTACGACTCTACAATTGATCAATTAAAAAAAATAAGAGAGGAAATTGAAAGTTATATAAATAACAGTGAAGACTTTAATCAATCAACTGGGGTTGCTGTTAGAATTGAGAAGTTTTCTGATAGTTCCATAGATTTATTAGTAAGATGTTTTACTAATTCAAATAGTTGGAGTAATTCACTAGAAGTTAAAGAGAGATTGGCAATTGAAATTAAGCAGATTGTAGAAAAAAATAAGGCCTCTTTTGCTTTCCCAAGTCAGTCAATTTATGTTGAAAAAAAATGATAGCAATTTTTTATTTAGTTTTACAGATTTTAAAACTGTATTCTTATGTTGTAATAGCAAATGTAGTTATAAGCTGGTTGATAGCGTTTAATATTTTAAATACTCAAAATAGATTTGTTTACTCAATTTTAGAACTTACCTACAAATTAACTGAGCCAATACTTAATAAAATCAGACGTTTTTTGCCCAATTTAGGATCACTAGATATTTCACCAATCATTCTTCTTCTATTGATTTGGTTTATTGAAATGTGTATGAAGCTCTACATTGCACCAATAATATTTTAAAAAGTAAAATGATTTTAATTGACGGAAAAAAAGCTGCAGCTGAATTAAGAGAAGAATTAAAACAAGAAGTATCTGGACTTAAATCTAAATATAATAAAGTCCCCGGTTTAACTGTGATATTAATTGGAGATCTTACTCCAAGCCAAATCTATGTTCGTAATAAAGAAAAATCAGCGAACGAAGTAGGGTTAAAATCAGAGGTAATTAAATATCCAGATAGTGTTGAAGAAAAAACTGTTTTAGAAAAAATTGAGGAGTTAAATAAAGATGAAACAGTTTCAGGAATTTTAGTTCAATTACCGTTACCAAAACATATAGATAAACAAAAAGTAATTGAGGCCATTGATCCTTCTAAAGATGTAGATGGATTTCACCCAATGAATGTTGGTAATCTTTCATCAGGTTATGAAAGCTCAGTTCCTTGCACACCTCTTGGGTGTTACTTGTTAATTAAAAAAATTGAACCAAATTTAAGTGGAAAAAAAGCAGTAGTAGTTGGTAGGTCAAATTTAAATGGAAAACCAATGACACAACTACTTTTGAAAGAAAATTGTACTGTAACAATTACTCATTCAAAAACTAAAGCTCTAAAAGCTGAATGTTTAGAAGCTGATATAATTGTTGCAGCAGTTGGAATACCCGAGCTTGTAAAAGGAGACTGGGTAAAGAAAGATGCAATAGTAATCGATGTTGGTATCAATAAAACTGACAAAGGTATTGTTGGAGATGTTGATTTTGAAGACGTTTCAAAAAATGCAAAAGCCTTAACGCCAGTTCCAGGCGGTGTGGGACCAATGACTATCGCTTGTTTATTAAAAAACACAATCGAGTGTTTTAAAAGATCACAAAAATAAAGACTTTTTATCTAAGTTTAATTGTCTCAAGGATATTTAAACTGATTTAATTACTGTTGTATTTGATAAGCTGATTTTGATGAAAAAACCTAAATACGAATACAGAATTGCAATAATAATGATTTTATTAACTGCAGTTCCAATTGGGGCTACCCAATTAGGTTGGTATTTATATAACAAACAAGTTGGTTTTGATTTTGGAATGATTGCTGGAGTTTTTTCTGTTATCTTAGCTGGATATTTGATGTATGAAAAAGGTTGGAGAGATGAGGATGAGGATTAATTAATGGAAAAAATTATTTTTTTTGCTTTAGCAGTGCCAATTTTAGGATTTGTTTTTTACCTAGGTGGTTCTGCAATAATGAAAGGTTTTAAGGCTAAAGTTGATAATCGACCCAATAAAACTGAGGAAACAGAATCAGATTCAGAAACAGTAATTAGACCTTCAAATAGTAACGATCTAAGTTCTGAAATTTCTAAATTAAATGAGTTGTATAAAAATGGAGCTCTTACTCAAGAAGAGTTTGAAAAAGCTAAAAGTAAATTACTGAATAACTAAACTTAGATATGTTTAAGATTATTCCCAATAAAAAAAATATTGGGGCTGAGATTTTTGGTAACGTTAAAAAAATTTCTAAAAAAGATTTTAAAATTTTTTTAAAAGCACTTGAGCTTTATGGTATGATTTTTTTTAGAAGACAAAAACTAAATTCTTCACATTATATAGCGTTTGCTAAACATTTTGGGAAATTAGCAAATTATCCAAGACTAAAAGGATTAAGTAAGAAATATAAACAAATTACTGTCGTTCAAAGGAAAGCAACAGATAAGGGACCTAGTTTTGGAGAACAGTTTCATACAGATTCAATTTACACAAAAAAACCACCGAGATTTACAATGCTTTATTCTAAACTAGTTCCTAAAAAGGGTAGAGCAAATACTGAATTTTCCTCTCAATACTTAGCTTATGATTATTTGCCTAAATCAATAAAAAATAAATTACTAAAAGTAAAGGGAAGGTACTCTTCTGAAGGACCAATTTCAGTAACTACAAGAGAAAGAGTAAAAGAGAAGGGTAGAAAGATTGAAGAATTGAAATCTATTCATAAAATTATAAAAAAGATAAACTCTAAAAATACGATTTATTGCAGCCCCGGACATCTTGTAGGATTTTCTCCAAATTTAAAAAATTCTGAAAAAGTTAAAAAACAATTATTTAAGCACCAAGTTAAAAAAAAGTTTCAATACTCATTAGAATGGGAAAAAGATCAGTTAGCTATTTGGGACAATAGATCCATGCTCCACCAAGCTACCCCTTTTAAAGGCAATAGAATTATGCATAGAATAACTATATTGTAGTTATAATAATTCGTTTAAGGATTTTACCTCACCAATATTTAATGTAATTGCATCTTCTCTTTTAAATCCATAATTTTCTGCATTATCTTTAAATCGAATTGGTGGTTCCATAATTGGCTCTAAAGATAAAACAAAAGTCCCCCAATGCATTCCTAATACTTTTTTTGCTTTTAAGATCTTTTGCTACATTTAAAGCTTCTTCTGGGGTTGTATGGTAAATAGTTTTATCGAACATTGGTTTAAAATTATATGCTCCAATGTTGATCATAGTAAGATCAATCGGACCATATTTTTCTCCTAGTTCTTTATAGATATTTCCATAACCAGTATCACAAGCAAATAAAATTTTTCTTTTTTTATATTCAATTAAAAAATTCCCCCACAAAGTTTTGTTTGTGTCTGTAAGGCTTCTTTATTGACCAATGAACTGCTGGTAGTAAGGTTATTTTTAAATCACTATTAATATTTTTGTGATCATACCAATCCATTTCATTTACATCTTCATAATTCTTAAAATATTTTCCAAGGTTAAGTGGAACTAATACTTTTGCATCTTTGTATGGAAAATTTCTGATAGTTGACATGTCTTGATGATCATAATGATTGTGAGTTAATAAAAACAAATCTGTTTTTGGAATTTCGTTCAGATCTAGTGCAGGTTTAGTAAATCTCTTTGGTCCAAATATTAATGGACCTGCATTTTTTGAAAAAACAGGATCGGTAATTATTGTTGTGTTACCTAATTTAATTAAATAAGTAGCATGCCCAATCCAGGCAATGTAATCACCATTTTTGTATTTTTCTAAATCAGATTTAACTTTTTCTTTTTTGACAACATGCTCTTTTGGAAAATTAAGACTAATATTTTTTCTTAATTTACTGAAAGTTCTATAAGAAAATTTACCTGATCTAGATATTACAACAGGTGAACCCTTAGGATTTCGAAAAGTTCCATCTGATAAGTGGTGATAAGGTTTTTCTTTCATTTTATTAATTTTTTTTTTCCATTAGCCACAAATCATCTCCAGCTAAAAAGTAAATTTTACCATCAACTGGGTGAACTTGTATGTCTCTAATTCTCCCAATTTTATCCTTAAAAATAATTTCCTCTTTGATTTTAGATATGTTTGAAAATATTAATTTTCTTAAAGATTTATCTTTAAGAGAAGTAATTAATGCATGACCATTCCATTCTTCAAACTCTTTACCTTTATAGATTGTAATAGCACTTGCAGCGATTGATGGAACCCAATATTGGATGGCTTTTGTAAATCCTGTTTTCCATTTTGGACCAATTTTAGTTCCAGAATAATTTGTTCCTCCCCATCCTAAAATTTTCCAACCATAATTTTCTCCTTTCTTCGCCTCTCCAAACCAATCACCACCTCTTGCTCCATGATTGCTCATATAAATTTTTCCATCAAATTCTGAAAAAGTTAAACCCTGAGGATTTCTAACTCCTATCTGGTATATCTCTGGAAGCCAATCTGGCTTACCTTCAAACTTAGGGTTATCTTTTGGAATACTTCCATCTAAATTAATTCTAATAATACTGCCCGGATGTTGAGTTGGATCTTGAGCAATCATATTCAAGCCTCTTTCACCTGCAGAAGCAAATAAGTAATTTTCCTTGATAGCAAGTCTCGATCCAAAATGATATCCAGACTCAATTGGTGGATTTGCTTGAAATATATTTTTAAAATTTAAAGAATTCTTATTTAAATCTGCTTTTGCAATTGAGGTACTGGTTTTCCAGTCTCCTCTATTTTCTGAATATGAAATCCATAATTTTTTATCTTTATGAATAATATCTAAAAGACCACCTTGACCATGAACAAAATAGTTTAAATTATGTTCAACTTCTGAAATATTTTTTGAAACAATGTTTATTATTTTAATTTTGCCACCTTTTTCTGTAACAATTAATTCTTCACTATTTATGAAACTTGAACCCCATGGTTCACTAAAAGACCCTAATTTTTCAAAATTATAATTTTTAGAATTTGCTGTTGCAGAAATTAAAATAAAAAAAAATATAAAAATAAATTTTTTCACTTTATGAAAGTTTAGATCTACCGCCATCTACAGCTATAACTTGACCAGTGATCCAAGAACTATCTTCTGTAAGTAAAAATTTAGCAAGTGATGCTGAATCTTTTCCTTCCCCTAATCTTTTTAATGGATGCGCTTTTGCAATACCTTCTGCTAAAGCAGCATTTTTTAACATTGGTTCAGCAATTTTAGATTTTGTTAAGCTTGGTGCCACACAATTTACTCTTATGTTTGGAGCAAATTCTGCAGCTAAAGAAACAGTCAGACCTTCAACAGCTGCCTTTGCTGAAGCTATAATTGCATGATTGGTGAAACCTCTTTGTGCGGCAACAGTTGAAAACATTACAATTGAACCTTTATTTTTTTTTAAACTTTCTTGATATCCCTTGATAGCCTCTACAGCAGAATAAAGATTAAGTTTCATGCATTTTTGAAAATCTTGTTCATTAATCATTCTAAGTGGCTTTAAGTCTATAGATCCTACACAGTAGGCCAATCCTTTGATTTCATAAATATCTGATTTAACTTTTTCTACAAAACCTTCTTCAAGAACATCTACGATAGTATGTGAGCACCCAAGCTTTTCTACAATTGGAGCAAGTTCACTTTCATTTCTTGCAACTAAATGAATATCATTTCCTGAATTTTTTAATTGTTCTGCTAAACTAGATCCAATCGAGCCAGTTGCACCAAAAATAAGATATTTTTCTGACATAAAAATTTTTATTAGTTATATTTAAATATGAAGTTATTTTTTATACTTGGCAATCAATTATTTCCAACAAAATACATTGACCGCTTCAAAAAAGACCATCTATTTTTTATGGCTGAAGATAAGGGTTTATGCACCTATGAAAAGCATCATAAACAAAAAATTTTATTATTTTTATCATCAATGCGATCTTATGCTGATGAGTTAAATAAAAATAAATTTAAATTAGACTATGTCAAAATTGAAGACAAAGAGTTTCATGATGATTATTTAAAAAAGTTAAAAAAAATTATTACTCAAAAAAAAATAAAAGAAATTTCTAGTTTCGAAGTAGAGGATAAATTTTTTGAAAAAAAAATTTCTCAATTTTTAAAAAAAGAAAAAATTAATTGGAATGTAATTCAAACACCAATGTTTTTAAATTCTAGAGAAGATTTTAAAAATTATTTATCAAAATCAAAAAAACCTTTTATGGCAACTTTCTACAAGGATGTTAGAAAAAAATCTGGAATATTGATGGGGTCAGATGGTAATCCAATCGGAGGTAAATGGAGTTTTGATGAAGATAACAGAAATAAATTACCAAAAGATATATCAATTCCTAAATTTCCAAAAATTAATGAAACTAGTCACACAAAAAAATTGAAGCCTATTATTGAGAAGGAATTTAAAAATCATCCAGGGAGTACAGAGAATTTTTGGTTTGCTACTGAATATGATGATGTAGTTAAACTTTTAAACTTTTTTATAAAAGAAAAATCTAATCTATTTGGTGATTATGAGGATGCTGTTGATCAAAAAGATAATGTTCTTTTTCATAGCGCTTTAAGTCCTTACATAAATTTAGGTATAATCACACCTGAATTTGTTATCCAAAAAATTTTAGATTTTCATAAAAAAAATAAAATTAGAATGAATTCTTTAGAAGGTTATATACGTCAGGTAATTGGTTGGAGGGAATTTATGCGTGGAATTTACCAGTCCTACTCACAAGAAATGGAAACTGGAAATTTTTTTAAACAGAATAGAAAAATGAGAAGTTCATGGTATGAGGGTTCAACTGGTCTTCCACCTTTAGATTATGCAATTAAAAATGCAGTCAATTATGGCTGGTCACATCACATTGAAAGATTAATGATCTTATCCAACATCATGAACCTTTGTGAGATAAAGCCCACAATTGTTTATAAGTGGTTTATGGAGATGTTTGTAGACTCATCAGATTGGGTAATGGTTCCCAATGTATATGGAATGGGATTGTTTAGTGACGGAGGGATTTTCGCGACTAAACCATATATATGTGGATCTGCATATTTTATGAAAATGATGGACTTTAAGAAAGGTGATTGGTGTAACACCATGGATGGTCTTTATTGGAGATTCATAGACCGAAACAGAAAATTTTTTTTAAAAAATCCCCGTCTTTCAATGATGGTCCGTATCTTTGATAAAATGAAACCTGATAGAAAAAAATTAATTTTATCCGAAGCAGATAAATTTATTAAACAAAATACAAACTAAATTTTATGTATATTGCCATTACTGGCTTAAAGCCAAAAAATTTTTTTTCAAAATTAAGATTTTGGTTGTTAGCAATCCCGTCTTTTAAGGCAGCACAAAAAGCCGAAGGAAATATATTTTGTGAAACAAAGCCATTTAACGGATACCAACATACTTTAACAGCTTGGAAAGATAGAGAACTAATGGTTAAATATTTAAATGGAACTCAGCACTTAAAAGCCAAGCGAAACTTAAGAGCAATTGCAACAGGCTCTACATATGGCTATGAAAGCGATCATATTCCAACTTGGGATGAAGCTTTAGATCTTTGGAATAAAAATTTTAAAGAATATTAAATTGAAAAAACAAAACTTACCCACAAAAATATGTCCTGTATGTAAAAGACCATTTACGTGGCGAAAAAAATGGAAACTTAATTGGGATAAAGTAAAATATTGTTCCAAGAAGTGTTCTAAGCTAAATTAATTATAGTGAATATAATTGTACTACAACACATTAGAATAGAGGATCCAGGTTACATTAAAGATTTAATGCTATCTGATGGATTTAATTTAACCACAATAGAGTTAGACGAAGGTAAAAAAATACCAGAGGATCTTAGCAAATTTGATGGAATGTTTTGTATGGGAGGTCCAATGGATACCTATATGGAAAAAGAATATCCATGGTTAATTGAAGAAAAGAAAAAAATTAAAGAATTTGTTGTAGATTTGAGAAAACCATATTTAGGTTTTTGCTTGGGCTGCCAATTATTAGGAGAGGTAGTAGGTGGTAAAGTTGTTAAATCAAATCCTGCAGAAATTGGTATTATGGATATTAATTTTTCTAAAGAAAAAGAAAACGATAATTTGTTTTCACAATTTCCTGATAAGATAAAAAGTTTACAATGGCATTCTTATGAGGTCCAAGGAATTGAAAAAAATAATGATATAACTTTATTGGCTTCCTCACCGATTACTAAGTATCAAATATTTAAATATCAAAACCACGCTTACGGAATTCAATTTCATATAGAAATAAAAGATACAACAGTCAATGAATGGGGATGCGTTCCTGAATACAAGAAAGCTTTAGAAGATCAGCTTGGTAATAATGCTTTAGAAAAATTTGATCAATCAGCAAAAGATAATATGAATGACATGAACAATTATTCTACAATACTTTATAATAACTTTAAAAAACTTCTATGATTTGCATAAAGACAGAAATACCTAATGAGCTAAACGATATAGATGATGAACTTAAAGCAATCTATCACAGTAAAGATACAGTTTGTTTTTACATTTTTAAAACAAGAGAGTTAAGAAATGAATTTTTAGAAAAAACAAAGGGTATGAATAAAAGTGAACGTGAAGAGATATATAAAAATTATGAATAATAAAATTTTTGAATGGGCAGGGGTTATTACAGCAATATTATATTCTTTATTTGTGGCTTTAAACATAGGTATAGAATTTTTTGGTTTTTGCTTATTACTTTTGTCATCTATTTTAATCGGAATTTGGGCTTACAGAGGTGGACACAAAGGAATTCTCTTACTGCAATTTTTTTATGCTACCGCTGGAATTATAGGTATGGTTCGATGGTTTTAGCTCAAGGTTGAAACAATTTTGGGAATATAATTTTTAAAATTAAAAAATCCTTTATTACAATATTGCCAAGCTAACTGATCAAGGCTTCTGTATAAATAATCTACCTTTAAATTATTTGAGTTTAAGAAGTCTAAATTTTCACCAACTGTAGGATACAAACCATAACAATTTTCAATGTTTGTCACTTCACTTATATCAATTAACTGAAAATCAATAGATTGATTTTTTAATCTTTGTCCTTGGTCTTCTATTAACTGAGATTTAAATTTCACTAATTTTTCACTGAGTTTTATAGATCTATTTTCATTTTTGTTAGAAACTAAGTAAATTTTCTTAAAGTTTTTTTCTTTAAAGTCAGTGATTTCAAATGAGAGATTATTATCAAAAATTAAAAGATTTTTTTCTTCAATATTTTGTGGATTAGTAAAATCTTGTTTTATTATTTGATAAGATTTTTCTGAGATCTTAGGAGGGGCATTTTCATTTAATTTTATGTTTTGAAATCTATTGTTCGTGAATTTTTTAATATTCCATTCACTAGCAAGATAGTGTTTGCCTTGAGTTTGGATACCCGCAACCCATCTCCATCCTAGAGTATTTGATGCAGCATCTCCATCATAAAGATTTTGCATGAAAAATTCTGCACCTAGTTGCCAAGGTAGTTCTAAGGTAAAAATCCAAATGCTAGCAAACCACATTCTTGTGTGATTATGCAAATAATTGTTTTCTTTTAGTTCTTTAACCCACTCATTGAAGCATTCAATATCTGTTTTTCCCTCAATTGCTGATAGGTAATTTTTATTATTTTGAAATTCATTTTTTATTTGATTTAATTCAATAAGATAATCTGTCCAAACATTTGGTCTTAGCTCTAACCAACCTTTCCAATAAGTTCTCCATAAAACTTCTTGAATAAATTTTTCATTTTTTGAAAAAGAAAATTTGCTTAGAGCTTTCTGGATGACCTCTTTTTCGTTAATAATTCCATGTGTTATGTATGGAGATAAGCAAGATATGTTATTTCTTTTTTCAGGACCAAAATCAAAATTTCTTAATTTAGAGTATTCTGCAAGACCGTTATCGATAAAATTATTTAATTGATTTAAGGCCTTAGCCCTTGAAGCTTCAAACATCATTTTAAATTATTTTGATTTTTTTTTCTTGAGACCCAATTTATCACTATGTCTCAATCTTAAGACAACAATTGCTCCAGCAATTAATAAAATCGCGACCGCTTCATAAACAAGTGCAGTAGGATCCATTTCTTTTCCTTGTAAAATAATAAATCGTGCAAGAGCAGTAATCGCAATAAGCAGTGGAAGGGTAATACTAATTGATTGTTGGTTCCAAAAAACTCTAACCATCGCTAGGACTTCTAGATAAAGAAACATTAATAGTAGATCAGCTAATGTTACAGATTGATTTAAGAACATATTTTTCATCTCAATTCCAACTGCAATGACTGTGCTGATTAAGATAATAACCATCAAAGCTAGTTGTAAGTTTTTCGCTATCTTGTCCATTATTTATCTTTACTAAATGGAAGCCATTTTTCAAAAACTGATTTTGACGGCCCATCATAAGGAATTGAATAAGAACTAGGATTAGGACTAGTTAATACTTCAATACCTTTTGAAAAAACAAATATAAATACTATCACAAAAACAATTACCATAATCTTAAATGGGTCAAAATTTTTAGTTTCAAATACACTGCTAGATCTTTCCTCTGCTTTATGAAATTGTTTAAAAGTCATATACACAGCAAAAATTAATCCTACATGCGCCACATAAAGACCTGCCCAACCAAATGCAAATGTTGTGTATGAGAATACATATAAACTGAAAACCGTAGTCCAAATAAAACTTAGAACTAAAAGAATTTGAAGTCTAACTGTTTTGGGTAGTGCTCTCAGATCATTTTTACTATCATCGAACAAAATGTTTGCAGCATCTTTCATCCAGTTTTTTAATGAGTCCATGTATTTAACATATAGTTTTAAAAAGTTATAACAAAGGAAAAATTGACTTAATTTTAGTTTAAGTTTGAATTTATTGCATTTTCCAATTGTGTTACACTTTGAGCACCTGATATAAAATCATTTCCTATCTCATAAAACGGAACACCACTTATATTTTTTTTTGTAGCAATTAATATTTTTGAATTTACATCCTCAATATTTTTATCATTGATAAAGTTTTTAAAGATTTCTTCAGAAATATCATGTTGTTTTGCAATATTAGTTAAAACATTAATATCTCCTACGTCGAGACCATCAATAAAATATGATTGATAAATTTTTTCTTTTATCTGGTTTTGTATATTAAACCTTTCACTCAAAATTATTAGCAAATGAGATAGAACTGTATTTGGAGTTTTTTTTATTTTATCTAAATTAAAATTCATTCCAGACTCTTTTGCTTTTAATTTCATATTTTCATACATGGGATCTGCAAATTTTTTCCCACCAAATTTTATTTCAAGATATTTATCACGAGTTATTCCCTCAAGAGGCATATCTGGGTTTAATTGAAAAGGTATATGTTTAATTTCAAATTTTATGTTTGGAAATTTTTTAATCGCTGTATTTAAATTTTTATGACCTATGTAACACCATCCACAAATAGTGTCTGCAAATACATTTATTTCCATTTATTTATGAACGAAGTTTTTTCTTATGTAAATTAATAAATCTTTCAACATTAGATTTGTTAAATGTTTTATTTTCTTCAAAGGAAACTTTTTTCATAGAGTAGGCAGAACTATTTGTAATTCGAGACTCGATTATTACATTTCCTTTATAAAGTTTAAGTTTCACTGAGCCATTAACTTTGTTTCTTTTAAGGTCTACGATTTTTTGAAGTTTGAATCTTTCTTTTGAATACCAATAACCATTATAAATAAGCTCGGCATATCTTGGCATAATCTGATCTTTTTTATGCATTGTTTCTTTATCTAAAGTTACGGATTCGATTGCTCTATGTGCATGAATTAATAAAGTTCCACCTGGTGTTTCGTATACACCTCGAGACTTTATTCCAATAAATCTGTTTTCAACTAAATCGACTCTTCCTATTCCATTTTTTCCAGCAATTTTGTTCAATTTTTCTAATAGTTTTGAAGGAGACATTTTTTTTCCATTAATTGCAAAGGGATCTCCATTTTTAAAATTGATAGTAATAAATGAAGGTTTGTTTGGAGCTCTCTCAGGAGAAACTGTTCTTTGAAAAATAAATTCTGGTGCAGAATTTTTTGGATTTTCTAACACTTTCCCTTCAGTTGATGTATGAAATAAATTGTCATCTACTGAAAAAGGTGGAGCACCTTTTCTATCTTTTGGTATTGGTATCCCATGTTTTTTTGCATAGTTAATTAAATCAGTTCTTGATCTTAATTTCCAAATTCTCCATGGAGCAATAATTTTTATTTTTGGTCCAAAGTAATGATAGCCCAATTCAAATCTTACTTGGTCGTTTCCTTTTCCTGTAGCACCATGTGAAACTGCGTTAGCCTTAAATTTTTTAGCAACTCTTATTTGGTCTTTTGCAATCAGTGGCCTAGCAATAGAAGTCCCCAAAAGATACACGCCTTCATAAATTGCATGTCCTCTAATCATTGGATAAACGTAATCTTTTACAAAAACATCTTTTAAATCTTGGATAATAATATTTTTGACACCAAATTTTTTTGCATTCTTAAAAATTTTTTTTCTATCAATTTCTTGACCAACATCAGCAGTATAACAAATTACTTCAGCGTTATAATTTTCTTGAAGCCATTTTAAAATTATGGATGTATCTAAACCGCCTGAGTAGGCAAGTACAATTTTATTTTTTGATTTCATTTAATTATGTGCAAGCTTTTTTTGATGCGTTGTAAGCTTTTGTAAATCCAAGTAAAGAATAATGATCAATTGTTTGGGATCCATTTTGATTGTAACCGGTAATCATTATTCTTGATCCCTTCTTCATTCTACTAATCATTTTTACTTCAATTTTGTTATCAGCAATCCATGCAAATCCTTGTTGCATTATATCAAACTTAAATTTGTTCTTTCCAGATGCTGCAATAACAGAATTCTTGTTATTAAATTCATATCCAGGAGTAACACTTACTTCATTTGAAATACTTTCCTCTGGTCTAAAAGTTACAAATAATTTTGCATCTCTTTTGTTTGATTTTGGTGCTTGCAGTATAGGCACTGATTGAGCAAAACATACTTTGCCATCAGGTTCATATGCCACCATTGCCTCCCAATCTTTAAATTTACCGATTTTTTTTACTTCCTGAGCAAATAGATGATTTGAACTTAAGATAAATATGGTTGATAAAATTATTATTTTTTTAATTAAGGACATGGGTTTGGATAAATTGTTTGAACTTGATTGATTTCTTCAATGACATCATTAGACAAGTTTACATTTACACTTTCTATATCTGATTTCAACTGCTCCATTGTAGTTGCACCTATAATTACACTTGTCATAAATTCTTGAATTTCACAGAATTTAATAGACATTTGAGTCATATTTAAATTGTGTTTCTCACAGATTTTAAAATACAGTTCTACGGCAGCCTCTGTGTTGGGTTTTCTATATCTTGTCCAAAAATCAAAGTCTCTTTCCATTCTTGATCCTTTAGGAAAATTTTTATTTCTGTACTTTCCCGTTAAGTATCCACTTGCTAGAGGTGAATATGCAAGGCATCCAATTTTTTCTCTAATAGAAACCTCGGATAATCCCACTTCATAAGATCTATTTAGTAAGCTGTATGGATTTTGAATAGACATCATTCTTGGTAAATTTTTATCTTTTGAAAGCTGCAAATAATTTAAAGCTCCCCAAGGAGTTTCGTTTGAAAGACCAACGTATCTTATTTTCCCAGCTTTAATATATTTATCTAATTCTCCAAGAACATCTTCAAATTTATTCCAATCATTTTCTTTATGAACGTAACCAAGTCTTCCAAAATTATTTACATTTCTTTCTGGCCAATGCAGTTGATATAAATCAATATAATCTGTTTTAAGTCTTTTGAGACTATTGTTCAAAGCCGACTCTAAGTTTGGACCTGTAAAACTATTTTCTCCATTTCTTAAATAATCTCTTGCTGGACCAGCAACTTTAGTAGCTAAAATAACTTCTTTTCTTTTTTTTGTTTTTTCAAACCAATTACCAATTATTTCTTCAGTGTCCCCATAAGTTTCTTTACGAGGAGGAACTGCATACAATTCAGCAGTATCCCAAAAATTTACTCCATTACTTAAAGCAAAGTCCATTTGTTCAAATGCTTCATCTTGAGTATTTTGTTCTCCCCAAGTCATTGTACCGAGACAAATTGTACTCACATCAAGATCGGTATTTCCCAATTTTTTGTAATTCATTAATGTTTTATGTTAACTTTTTATTAATCTTTTAAGGTGTCTTGAATAATTATTAAAAGACTATTATATGTAGCATATTATGGAATTTGATAAAAACGGAATATTAAACAGAGCAAAAGCAGCGCAACAAACTGCAGCTGTAATGGATGAAGGCTTAAGAGCCTACATGTTAAAAGTTTACAACTATATGGCAACAGGTGTGTTGTTAACAGGGATCATTGCATTAATGACATTTAAGATGTCAGTCGTGACTGATCAATCAGGAGCAATTGTTGGATTAACACAAATGGGGAATGCAATTTATCTGTCAGGACTTAAATGGTTAGTAATGTTAGCTCCTTTAGGTATCGTTTTTTACATGAGTTTTGGAATTAATAAGATGAGCGCTTCAAAAGCTCAAACAACATTTTGGGTGTTTGCAGCTTTAATGGGACTATCTTTATCTTCAATCTTATTAGTTTATACTGGCTTGAGTGTTACTAGAGTGTTTTTCATAACATCAGCAACTTTTGGAGCGATGAGTATTTATGGTTATACAACAAAAAGAGATTTAACTAAGTTTGGATCATTTTTAATGATGGGATTGATTGGTATAATTATTGCATCAATCGTTAATATTTTCTTGAAGTCTTCAATGATGTACTTTGTAATTTCAATATTAGGTGTTTTAATTTTCGTAGGTTTAACAGCTTATGATACTCAAAAAATTAAAAACATGTATGTTGCAAGTGACTCTGGTGAAATCGTTGGAAAAAAAGCAGTAATGGGTGCTTTAACATTATACCTAGACTTTATTAATCTATTTATAATGTTGTTAAGACTTTTTGGTCAAAGACGATAATTTATTTTTGAAGTTTCTTCCAATTAGTATTTTTAAGTAAAGACTTAAGTTCGTAAGAATTTTTTAAAATCTTACCGCTTGTATCTGTGATTAAGTATTTTAAATTTTTATTTTTTGGCTTAAAATTTTTACAAATTTTATAGAGTGCATTTTCTGCTGCATTCCTAAATACACTAAAGCTAACTTGTTTGCTTGATATGTTGAGACCATAATCTTTCCAAGAGCCTTCAGAAACCATCTTTGCATAAAGATCTAAAATAATTTTAAGCTCATCTTTTTCAAAAAATTGCTTTTCCTCTATTTTATTATGTGGATTGTTTACTACTAATCTTAAGTTATTACGCATCTATTTTATGTTTATTTATTAAAGGTACCTGAAATCCAGTAAACACTATTGTTATTGGAAGCATTCCCCATACTTTAAAATTAACCCAAAATTCTTCAGTTTGTGTTCTCCAAACAAATTCATTTAATAAAGCAAGACCGAAGAAAAAAAACATCCATCTCCGATTTAAAATTTCCCATCCGATATCTGACAAAGGTATTGATTTACCCATAACTTTTTTAAGCACTGGTTCTCTCGTAAAGTATTTTCCAAAATATAAAGCTAAAGCAAACATAATATTTATAATTGTTGGTTTTACATAAATAAATATTGGATCATTAAAGTAGATAGTGAGACCTCCAAAAAAAGTTATTAAAATTCCACTTAACAAAGGCATTGGTGGTATTTTTTTTTCAAAAAACCAAACAACAGCTAATGCAATGATAGTTGCAACTATTAAGGGAGGAATTGCTACTGATAAATTTTTTCCACTGTTGTAATAATAGAAAAAAAATATTGCTAGTGGTCCAAAATCAGTAACAAATTTTAAAAAAGATTTATTCACTTAAAAGATATTAACATATTTGCCACATCACAAAACATTAATATTTTTTACATTGATTTTTATTTTTAAATACCCATACTAACTATCATGGCAATCCAAAAAGCTAAATTCTCAATTGGAGATATTGTTAAACATAAGCACTTCGAATTTAGGGGTGTTATTTATGATGTAGATTTCGAGTTTAACAATTCAGAGGAATGGTATCAGTCTATTCCAAAAAACGTTAGACCAAGAAAAGATCAGCCTTTTTATCATCTACTTGCCGAAAATGATGAAATCACTTACGAAGCTTATGTTTCAGAGCAAAATCTTTTGATGGACGACTCAGACGAGCCTATAAAACATCCGTTAATTGAAGAAATTTTTTCAGGTAAAAAAGGCTCAAGTTATTTCAAGCTTTCTAATTAGCTATCATTATTCAAACACATTTATTTCCAATCTAGGCCACACTAATTTTTTATAAAATAGTTATATTCTGATCAAGAGTGTTAAAAGTTAATCTTTCTTTATTACCTCCCCCTCTTCATTCTTGATCAGATAATTTTTCACAATAGTATTTTCAAAATAAATCCCTAAATTAGAGTTATGTTTAAACTTTTAGAGCCAAATAAAATTTTTCAAATTACTTCGAAGGCGCCAAAATATGTTTTATTTTTATTTGTTGTTGTTCTATCTGTTGGATTAGTTGAAGCACTCATATTGTCTCCAGAAGATTACAAGCAGAGTGACGCTGTTAGAATTATGTATGTTCATGTTCCTGCTGCATGGATTTCTCTTGGAATTTTTTCTTCGATAACTGTTTTGTCAATTTCAGGATTTATTTTTAAAAACAAAAATTTTTTTTTAATATCCAAAAGTTTAGCACCTTCAGGTTTTGTTTTTAACATAATTGCTTTGGTAACAGGTTCTATTTGGGGGAAACCTACTTGGGGTACATGGTGGGCTTGGGATGCGAGGATTACTTCGATGTTAATTTTAGCACTATTTTATGCTTTATACTTAATCTCTTGGAGAATTTATGAAAATGAAGAAAAAGTTTTTAAAATTTCAACTTTTATCACCATTCTTGGAATTATTAATGTGCCAATAATTAAGTACTCAGTTGACTGGTGGAATACACTTCACCAACCTGCTTCAATAAATATTTTGTCTAAAAGCTCAATTCATTCATCAATGCTTTATCCATTATTGATAATGACTGCGGCATTTGCTCTATTTTCGTTGTTAATTTTCTTAATGAAATATAATACAGAACTGATAAAAATTAAAAATAAAGGTTTAGATAGATTATGATTAACGAATTATTATTTATGAATGGATATGCAGTATACGTGTTATCTGCATTTGGTTTTACTTTATTAAGTTTCCTAAGTTTATATTTAGTAACAAAGGTTCAATTTATTAAAGAACAAAATAAATTTGTTGCTAAGTTTGGATCACTTAACGCTGAACAAGCTAATTCTGCAAAATCACAAAGAATAAATAAAGAAATTTTAGCTGACGCAACAAACAACTAATTTTTGATCGATGTATGGTCGAAAAGTTAAGTTAAGATTTCTGTTTGTTTCGACTATTTTATTAATTTTAATATTAACTGTTTTTTTAGTTTTAAAATCCTTAGAGGAAAACGTTGTTTATTTTCAATCTCCTTCAGAGATTAAGTCATTAACTGAGCTGACAAATAATAAAATCAGAGTAGGTGGAATGGTTAAAAAAAATTCTATTAGTATGAATTCTAATGAAGTGAATTTTATTATTACAGATTTTAAAAATGAGATTAATGTTACTTATTCAGGCGCTGTCCCAAATTTATTTGAAGAAGGAAAGGGAGTTGTAGCCGAAGGTGTTTTGAAAGACAGAAATTTCTTTTCAGCAACAAAAATTTTAGCAAAGCATGATGAAAATTATATGCCTCCAGAGGTTAAAGCTGCATTGGAGGAAAATTAATTGATTTATAGCGTTGTTGGATATTATGCACTTATTTTAGGATTAATTAGTGGTTCAATTTTGATTTATTTATCAATTCAAAATTTTAGAAATTCAGAAATTTTGGATACTAAAATATTATCATTATCATTTTTACAATTATTTTTTGTTGTTGTTAGTTTTTTTGGTTTGGTTTTATCTTTTATAGTTTCAGATTTTAGTAACGAAACTGTATTTAGTAATTCCCATACTACTAAACCTTTGTTTTACAAAATTACAGGAACCTGGGGGAACCATGAGGGTAGTTTATTATTGTGGTTGTTGGTTTTAACATTATTCATTTTCATTTTTTTATTAAGAACAAATAATCAATCAATAAAATATAAAACTCTAACAACAATATTTCAGCAGATAATAATTATTGGTTTTTTTATATTTTTATTAAAAACTTCTAATCCATTTAATTACTTATTCCCAATTCCTGAGGAAGGTTTAGGTTTAAACCCAATATTGCAAGATCCTGCATTAGCAATTCATCCACCTATTCTATATTTAGGCTATGTTGGTTCATCAATAATATTTTCTTCCGCATTAGCAGCAACAACTTTAAAAATGGTTTCTGGAAGCTGGGCAGCTCATATAAAAAAATGGACTTTAATTTCATGGATATTTTTAACGTTAGGAATTTTACTAGGTTCTATTTGGGCATATTATGAACTTGGGTGGGGAGGATTTTGGTTTTGGGATCCAGTTGAAAATGTATCTCTTATGCCTTGGTTAGCATTGACCACATTGTTACATTGTATATTAGTTTTAGAGAAAAAATCGATTTTAACCTCTTGGGTTATAATTTTATCTATTGCTACATTTACACTTAGTATGTGTGGAACTTTCTTAGTTAGATCAGGTATCCTTAATTCAGTTCATACTTTTGCTAACGACCCTGAAAGAGGTCTGTTCATATTAATATTTTTATTTGTTCTAATTTTTATTTCTTTATTTATTTTTTTCTTTTTTCATAAAGAGGGTCAAAAAAATTCAATAAATCTTTTTTGGTTAAGTAAAGAAAGTGCGATTATATTGAATAATTGGTTCATGATGTATTTTTTATCTGTAGTTTTAATTGGTACAGTGTATCCAATTTTTTTAGATGTAATTTCTTCAGAAAAAATATCAGTCGGTCCACCGTTCTATCATAAACTAATTATCCCTTTCTTAATTCCATTTTTAATCGCTATGGCGATTGGACCTCAATTGAAATGGATTAAATCTAACTTAGAGAGTAAAAAAATTCTTATATTTTTATTATTTATATCAATTTTAATATCTTATTTGATTGTTAAGAATTTTCATAAAAATTTACTTGTAAACACTATTTTAATCTCAAGTGCATTTTATTTGTTTTTTATTACTGTGAGGGATTTTTTTACAAAAAAATATAAAAACATTTCTCAAACTATTGCTCACTTTGGATTTAGCTTATTAGTTTTAAGTATTTTATTTAATAATTTGCTTTCTAGCGAAGTAATAACCAATCTTAAAATTGGTCAGAGTTATGAAAACTCAAAAATTAAAATTACACTTGAAGATGTAAACCAGAGAAGTGAAAAAAATTACAACTCAGTGGTAGCAAATTTTAAAATAATTTCTTCAGATGGAAAAATTAATAAAATGTCTCCAGAGTTAAGAATTTATAATCAGCCAAATATAGTAACCAGTGAAGCTGATATTAAAACTTCTTTAATGAAAGATAAATTTATTGTCATAAACTTAGTGCAAAATCAGGAATATTTTAATGTTAGATATCAAGACAAACCTTTTATGCTTTGGATATGGGTATCAGTATTATTATTAAGTATGGGTGGAATATTGAGTTTTTTTAGAAAGAAAATATGAAAGATAAATTAATACCTTCAATCATAATAATTAGTTTTATAATTATTTTTTTAATATTTTATAAAGGTTTGCAGGAAACTAACATCTACACTCCTAAGTCAGAAATAAAAAAAAATATACCAATTTTTTCTAGTATTAATTTTAACACTAAAGAAAATGTTAATTCATCAGAAATATTTAATTCAAATAAATTTTATTTATTAAACATATGGGCCTCTTGGTGTGTTCCCTGTAGACAAGAACATTCTTATTTAATGAGATTAAGTGAAAACAATAAAATAACTTTAATTGGATTAAATTATAAAGATAATTTTAATAATGCTCAAAATTTTCTAATAAAATTGGGAAATCCATACGAAACAATATTATTAGATGAAGATGGTACAATTTCAATAGAGTGGGGGGCATATGGTGTGCCAGAAACTTTTTTAATTCATAAAAATAAAATAGTTGCAAAATATATTGGGCCATTAAATGAACAATTAGTCAAAGAAATTAACTTGATTATAAAATGAGAATTTTAAAAATTATTTTAGTTATTTTATTATTAATTCCAAAAATATCATTTGCTAGTGATCAGCTTGAAAGAAATAAGATTACGAAAAATTTAAGATGTTTAATTTGTCAGGGTCAATCTGTGTATGATTCTGATTCAGATTTTGCAAATAGCATGAAAATTTTAGTTGATAAAAAACTTGAGGAAGGATTATCTGAAAACCAAATTTATGATTTTTTTAAAGAAAAATACGGAGAATGGATTTTGTATGATCCTGGTTTAAATAAAAATACTTATATTCTTTGGTTATTGCCAATATTGATATTTTTACTTGGAGGTGCAATAATCCTCAAAAAAATAAAATTTAAAAATTAATCCAAAATGCATTTAAAAAAAATTCTGATTTTACTTATATTTCTAGCGTTTCCGATTTCATCAAATGCAGAGGAAATTAAACAGAGAGATTTAAATACTGAGTTTAACGTTTATACTGGGATGTTTGATTTTAGTGACGATGGAAAAAAATCAGAATTAATTGGCTTTCAGCATCAAAATGAAAACTTAAATAGAGATACTTTTCTTGGAAATTTATCACCTATTACTGGTGCTCTTATAACTGCAGATAGTGCGGCTTATGTTTATACAGGAGTAGAAGCACAATATAAAATAGGTTCTTTAAATTTTAATCCAAGTTTTACTCCAGGATTATATCACGAAGGTGATGGAAAAGACTTAGGTCACGTTTTAGAATTTAAATCTGAGTTACAAATTTCTTTAGATATGTCTGAGAGCAGTCAATTTGGTTTTTCATATAATCATATATCTAATGCAAGTATAGGAGATAAAAATCCTGGGGCAAATAGTTATATGTTTAATTTCTTTAAAAGCTTCTAATACACTTTTATGAATTTAAATGATTGCTATAATTTTGATGACTTTAGAAAATTAGCCAAGAAAAAATTACCAGCACCAATATTTCATTATATTGATGGAGGTGCTGATGATGAAATAACTTTAAACAGAAATACAGACTCATTTAACGACTGTGACTTAGTTCCTAATATTTTAAACAGTGTTGGAGAGCCAGATTTATCTACAACAGTTTTTGGTAGAAAAATTGATATGCCTCTATTTTTGTCTCCTACAGCGATGCAAAGTTTGTATGACCCAGAAGGTGATAAAGCTTCTGCTAGAGCAGCAGAAAAATTTAATACAATTTATAGTATGTCAACAATGGCATCATTCTCTATAGAAGAAGTTGCGAATGTTTCTAGCGGTCCAAAACTATTTCAACTTTATATCCATAAGGATAAATCAATTACTGATGATTTAATTGATAGATGTAGCAGAGCAAATTTTGACGGTATGTGCATTACTGTTGATACATTAGTTGCAGGAAATAGAGAAAGAGATCATAGAACTGGTTTTACTACTCCACCTAAATTTACATTAGATAGTTTATTAAGTTTTGCCATGAGACCTGGTTGGGTTTTTAAATATTTTACTAATAAAAAATTTGAGTTAGCAAATATTAAAAACAAAACCGACAAAGGAACAAACATAGCTAAATCAGTAATGGATTATATTAATGAGCAATATGATCCAGCGATGAATTGGAAAGATGCAGAATACTGTATTAAAAAATGGAATAAACCAATGGCACTAAAAGGTGTAATGTCCGTTGAAGATGCAAAGAGAGCAATTGATATAGGCTGTACAGCGATAATGATATCTAATCATGGAGGAAGACAATTGGATGGATCTAGGTCACCCTTTGATCAAGTTAAAGCAATTTCAGATGCAGTAGGTGATAAGTTAGAAATTATTCTAGATGGTGGAGTAAGAAGAGGAACGCATGTTTTAAAAGCTCTTGCAGCCGGCGCAACAGCTTGTAGTTTTGGAAAAGCATTTCTTTTTAGTTTGGGCGCTGGAGGACAACAAGGTGTTGAAAGATTACTAGAGAACATGCAAAAAGAAATTAGAAGAAATATGATTTTGATGGGCTGTAAATCTGTAAAAGATCTTGATGTATCAAAAATAATCTACAGAAATTAAGATAAATTAAGGAAATTCAAATTTTATCTTAATAGACAATCAATTTAATTTATGTATATTTTCCAACTTTATTATGAAACTAGCAGCATCACTTAATAGACTAGGAACAGAGAGTGCTTTTTCAGTTTTAGCAGAAGCTAAAAAATTAGAAGCGCAAGGAAACCCAATGATACATCTTGGATTGGGTCAACCAGATTTTAAAACACCTAAACATGTTGTTGAAGCTGCAAAAAAAGCTTTAGATGATGGTCACCATGGGTATGTTCTTTCAAACGGAATTTTAGAGTGCAGACAAGCGGTTACTAGATGGATCAAAAAGAGATATAACGCTGAAGTAGATCCAGAAAGAATTATCATAATGCCAGGTGGAAAACCTACAATGCATTATGCAATACAGTGTTTTGGTGAGCCAGGAGCAGAAATTATTCATCCAACACCAGCTTTTCCTATTTATGAATCTATGATTAATTATACAGGCTCTACTGCTGTACCTTATGATTTAACAGAAGATAAAGATTTAAAATTTAGTGCAGATAAAATTTTATCTTTAATCACTGAAAAGACTAGATTGTTAATTTTAATTAACCCTAACAACCCAACTGGAAGTTTTGTTGAGAAGTCTGAAATTGATAAATTAGCAGAGGGTTTAAAAAAACATCCGCATGTTACAATCCTAAGTGATGAAATTTACAGTAGACAAATATTTGATAATAAAGAAATGCCAACATTCTTTAATTATCCAGAGTTAAGAGACAGACTAATTGTTTTAGAAGGTTGGAGTAAAGCTTACTCAATGACAGGATGGAGACTTGGTTGGAGTTTTTGGCCAGAGCAATTAATTGAACATATAAATAAACTATTAATCAATAGTGTATCTTGTGTTAATGCTGCAGCTCAATTTGCAGGAATAGCAGCACTTGATGGACCAGACGATTCAATTGATTTGATGATGGAAAAATTCACACAAAGAAGAAAACTAATTCATGAAGGATTAAATAGTTTACCTGGAGTAGAATGCAGTTTGCCAGGGGGAGCTTTTTACGCATTTCCAAAAGTTATAGGAACTGGAATGGATGGTTCAGAGTTTTGTAAAAGAGCTATGCATGAAGCGGGTGTTGCTATTGTCCCAGGCACAGCATTTGGAAAAACATGCAAAGATTACGTAAGATTTAGCTTTGCTGCATCTCAGGATAACATTTCTAACGCATTGGAAAATATCAAAAAAATGCTAGGTTAAGCTATGTCTGAAATAGCTTTGCCAAAAATTGATAGATTTATTGTATCTAATAAATCTCAGATAGTAAAAAAACTATCAAGCATAACTAACCCAGAAAACGTTTTAAGCGAAGCTGATGAATTAAGACCTTATGAAACTGATGCTCTTTCAGTTTATACCCAAACTCCTTTAGCTGTGGTCTTGCCTGAAAACACTAAAGAGGTTAGCGAAATTCTTAAATATTGTAATGAAGAAAATATCAAAGTAGTTCCAAGAGGTGCTGGTACGGGTTTATCTGGTGGGGCATTACCTTTGCAAGATGCCATCCTTTTGGGTTTAGGAAAATTTAATAAAATTTTAGAAATTGATTATGAGAATAAATGTGTGATCACTCAACCTGGTGTTACTAATTTAGGAATTACTCATGCTGTAGAACATAAGGGTTTTTATTATGCTCCAGATCCATCTAGTCAATTAGCATGCTCAATAGGTGGTAATGTGGCTGAAAATTCAGGAGGTGTTCATTCTTTAAAATATGGAACCACTACAAACAATATTTTAGGTGTAGAAATGGTAATGATGGATGGAACCATTTGTAAAATTGGAGGAAAATCTTTTGATCAAGAAGGGTATGACCTTATGGGATTAATTTGTGGTTCAGAAGGATTATTAGGCGTTGTTACTGAAGTAACTGTTAAGATTCTGAAAAAACCAGAAGTTGTTAAAGCAGCTTTAATTGGTTTTCCATCTATTAAAGAAGGAGGAGATGCAGCGTCTGAAATAATTTCAAGTGGAATAGTTCCAGCTGGAATGGAAATTATGGACAAAGCTCTTATTGAAGCAACAGATAATTTTAGCAAAGCTGGTTATCCAAGAGATGCTGAATTATTATTAATCGTTGAACTTGATGGAACAGAGTCAGAAGTAAATGAGTTGATCAAAAAAGTTGAGATAATTTGTAAAAAAAATAATTGTTCAAGTTTAAAACTAAGCAAAAATGAAAAAGAGAGATTATCTTTCTGGGCTGGGAGAAAAGCTGCGTTTCCAGCATGTGGAGCGATGGCCCCAGATTATTATTGTATGGATGGCTCAATACCTAGAGGTAAACTCGCAGAAGCTTTACTTGAAATAAAAAAACTTTCAGAAAAGTATAATTTACCAGTGGCAAATTGTTTTCATGCAGGTGATGGAAATTTACATCCACTAATTATGTTTGATGGAAATGATAAAGAGCAGTTAAGAAAAACCGAAGAGTTTGGATCAGAAATATTAAAGACTTGCGTAAGACTTGGAGGAGTAATCACAGGAGAGCATGGAGTTGGTATCGAAAAAAGAGAACTTATGTGCGAGATGTTCAATGACGATGATATTCAACAACAGTTAGATATTAAAAAATCATTAGATGAGAAAAATTTATTAAATCCTGGAAAAGTATATCCTATTCTTAGAAAATGCGCGGAGGAAGGAAGGGTTCATGTCCACAAAAGCAAAGATAAATTCCCAGATCTTCCAAGATTCTAATAATATCTATTATCCAAAAAACGAGAGTGAAGTTTCAGAATTAATTAGAGAACTTTATAAAAAAGATTCTCCCACAGAAATAATAGGACATAATTCTAAAAGCTTCATAGGAAATAAAGCTCAATCAGCAAACACAATGTCGCTTTCAAAATTAACAGGCATAATAGATTACAGACCTGAAGAACTATATATTAAAGTAAAGGCTTGTACGCCAATAGAAGAAGTTGAAAAAATACTTGATGAAAATAATCAGGAATTAGCTTTTGAGCCTATTGATTTTGGTTATATAAAAAATGGTGTATCTAACAAAGGAACTATAGCAGGGTATTTATCCTGTAATTATGCAGGCTCAAGAAGGTTTAAAGTTGGAAGTGTTAGAGATCATGTGTTAGGTTTTAAAGGAGTAAATGGTAAAGGGGATATTATCAAATCAGGAGGTACGGTAGTTAAAAATGTTACTGGTTATGATTTGTCAAAACTTATAGCTGGATCCTTTGGCACCTTAGTAGCTTTAACAGAAATCACTTTAAAGGTTCTACCAAAAAAAGATTCTTCAAATACAATTGCAATTTATATTGATAAATCTGAGGAAATTTTTGATTTATTTATTAAATTATCAAGTTCCAGCAGTGAAATATCAGGAGCAGTGTATGTTCCTAATAAATCAAAGGATGATGATTTTTTGAAGAAAAAAAATTCTGTATTTAAATTTAATGATTTAAAATCAAATACTTCTTTTCTAGCTTTTAGAGTAGAGGGAGATAAAATTTCAATTAAGGAAAAAATTAAAAATTTAAGTAAAGAGCTTGAACTTGATAAATTTGAAAATTCTACTTTAGATGTTTATCAATCAGAACCATTTTGGAAAAAAATCAATAATTTAGAAATTTTTGAGAATACAAAAAATAATTTAATTAGAATGGTTATTCCTCCAGCAAAAGGGTCAAATTTATTAAAATTTTTAGATAATAAATATAAATATTTTGTGGATTGGTGTGGATCATTATTTTGGATAGAAGTTGATGAACATAAAGAAGAAAAAATAAAAGAGCTAAAAAAAATAGCTTTGGAATCTGATGGTTATTTAACTGTAATAAAAACTTCTGCAGATTATGATTATGGAGAATCAATTTTTACAGTTGATGATATACGTTTGATGATTTCAGAAAAAATTAAGAAAAGTTTTGATCCAAAAAGAATTTTAAACCCTGGAAAAATGTATAGAGGAATTTAATGCAGACAAAATTTACTGAACAGCAACTTAAAGACTCTGATAATTTTGCTACAGAAAAAGTATTTAAAAAGTGTGTTCACTGTGGAATGTGTAATGCTACTTGCCCTACACATCAGCTGTTAGGTGATGAATTGGATGGTCCAAGAGGTAGAATTTATCTTATTAAGGACATGTTGGAAAATAACAGAAAACCAACTGAAAAAGTTGTTAAGCATATCGATCGTTGTCTTTCATGTTATAGCTGCATGACTACTTGTCCTGCTGGTGTGAATTACATGCACATCATAGATCATGGAAAAAAATATATTGAAAAAAATTATCAAAGATCTTTTTTTGATAAACTAATTAGATATTTTTTATCAATCACTTTACCAAATGTTAAAGTATTTAGACTCTCAAGTTTTTTTGTTAAATTAGCAATGCCATTTAAATTCTTAATGCCTACAAAGATTAAAGACATGATTGAATTAATGCCAACAACTTTTCCAAAAAAAACTTTACCTATTAAAGAGATTTACAAAGTTTCGGACAAGAAAAGAATAGCAAGAGTTGCTTTATTAACTGGATGTGTACAAAAAGAAATTTCACCTCAAATAAATGAAGCAACAATCAGATTATTAAATAGACATGGGGTTGAAGTTGTAGTTCCAAAAAAAATTCGTTGCTGTGGATCTTTAAATCACCATCTAGGAAAAGAAGAGGATGCTCACCAAGATTTTAAAAATAATATAAATACTTGGTATGAGGAGCATCAAAAGGGAAATTTAGATGCAATTTTATCTAATACATCAGGTTGTGGTACTACCATGAAGGATTATGGTTTTATTTTTAGAGATGACAAAGAGTTAAGTAAAAAAGCAAAAGTCATATCAGATCTTACAAGAGATATTTCTGAATATATTTTTGAAAGTTTAAAACTAAATATAAAATCTAAAGGAAAGAAATATAAAGTTGCTTATCACTCTGCATGTTCAATGCAGCATGGTCAAAAAGTCCATTCACAACCAATTTCATTACTTGAAAAAACTGACAATGAAATTATGGAAATTCCACAAGGACACATTTGTTGTGGATCAGCTGGAACTTATAATATTTTACAATCAAAAATTGCAAAACAACTACTAAAAAATAAGGTAAATAACATAGAAAGTTTAAACCCTGATTTTATTTCAACAGGAAATATTGGTTGTATTACCCAAATTTCTCATGGTACTAAAGTTCCAATTTTACATACAATTGAAGTTTTGGATTGGTACACAGGCGGTCCCAAACCTGAAATTTTAAAATAGGGGTTTTATGAAAAAAATTTTAATTACAAGAAGACTGATCCGAGAGAGTGAAGATAAAGCATCAAAATTATTTGAAGCTAAATTTAATTCAAATGATGAACTTTATTCACAATCAAAAATTATTGAAATGAGCAAAGGATGTGATGGAATTTTATCATCTTTAACTGAAAAATTAGATGCTGATACAATAAATAAACTTCCAGATAGTATTAAAATAATTTCAAATTTTGCAGTTGGTTTTGGAAATATTGATTTAGATGCTGCTAAAAAAAGAGGTATTGCCGTAACTAATACCCCAGAAGTTTTGTCAGATGCTACGGCTGAGATAGGAATATTGCTTATATTAGGAGCTTGTCGAAGAGCGTCAGAAGGAATTGAATCTGCGCGTGAGGGTGGATGGAAATGGTCCGCAGATTATTTAATTGGAAAACAGTTAACAGGAACAAGACTAGGAATTTTAGGTATGGGTCGTATCGGTCAAAAAATTGCAAATATTGCTAAATCTTTAGGCATGGTTATTCATTATCATAATCGTTCAAAATTAAGTGAAGATAAAGAGCAGGGCGCAATTTATCATGACAGTATAAAAAGTCTTTTTTCAGTTTCAGATGTTTTATCTATCTGTTGCCCAGCTACAAAGGAAACAGAAAATTTAATAAATAAAGAGACAGTAGAGTATTTCCCCAAAGGTGCTGTGATAACAAATGTTGCTCGAGGTGATATAGTTGATGATGAAGCTTTGATTGATGCATTGAATAGAAGAAAAATTTATGCTGCAGGATTAGATGTTTATAAAAATGAACCAAACTTAAATCCTGGTTATTTAAAAATCCCGAGTGTTTTTGTTTTGCCTCATTTAGGAAGCGCTACAAAAGATACTAGAATTGCAATGGGAAATTTAGCAATAGACAATATAGAAGAATTTTTTAGAACTGGTAATTGCGTTAATAAAGTTAACTAAATTTTAATGAATAAACCTGTTCTAGCTAAATCAAAAGCTATTATAATTTTTTTAGTTTTTGCTTTAGGATATTTTATTTCTACTCTCTTAAGAGCAATAACTGCAACAATTTCACCTGAATTAGTAAATGAATTTAATCTTTCTGCGGGAGAGCTTGGATTATTGGGAGGTGGATATTTTCTAGGATTTGCAAGTGTACAAATCCCTTTAGGCTATATGCTAGACATGAGAGGTCCAAGAAAAATTGTTTCATACTTTTTATCATTAACCATTGTTGGTTTATTAATATTTGCTCTCGCTCAGAATTTTTTAACTCTTTTAGTATCTAGAATTATTATAGGAGTTGGTGTTGGAGCTTGTTTAATGGGGCCTTTGACAGCTTATCGGATTTGGTATCAAGATGAAACCCAACAACGTGCAAACTCATGGATGTTAATGGTCGGTGCAATTGGTATGTTGTCATCAAGTTTACCAGTTCAATTTTTCTTACCTATAATTGGTTGGAGAAATATATTTTTGCTTTTAGCTTTCATAACTTTGGTTTGTATAATTTTGATAATTATTTTTATTCCTCAGTGGACTTCAAAAGGTAGTCAGAAAAACGATGATGCAAAATTGAGTATTGTTTGGCAAAATCAATTCTTCAGAAGTGTTATTCCAATGGGCTTTTTTAGCACTGGAGGATTATTTGCTATCCAAACACTATGGGCTGGTCCTTGGATGATAAAAGTATCTGGGTATACACCAGAAGAAAGTGCAAAAGGGTTATTTTTAATTTATTTTTTTATGTTGCTATCATTTTTGATATGGGGCTATTTTGTTCCGAAATTTTCAAAGAACGTTAATGATGCAATCAGATTGTTGAAATATGGTTCACCATTAAGTTTATTGATATTGGGTGTAATTATTTATCTAGGTCCAAATACACATTCAATTCATTGGGCATTATTCATAGTTTCAGCTGTATTTTTGTCCTTAATTCAGCCAGCAGTTGGGATGGCTTTCTCTGTATCTAATGCAGGCAAAGCTCTAACTTCTTATAATTTGTTAATATTTATAGGTGCTTTTTTTCTGCAATGGATAATCGGCCTTATTATAGATTTAGGATTAAGTTTAAATTATTCTGAAATTGCTTCATTTCAATTAGCAATGTCTTTTGTACTAGTTACGTCTTTAACTTCTTATTTATATTTTTTAGTAAAAAATAATTAATTTAGATGCTTATAAATTGTAGTTCTAGATACACCTAATTTTCTTGATGCTGCAGAAATATTATTAGTTTCACTAAAAGTAGATCTAATTAGAATACACTTTTCTCTTTTAATTTTTGTATCCTCGCAATTTTTACAAGCGTAAGTTTTGTTTTGTTTGCCAGTTTCTATAAATTTACTTTCTTTAAAATTTTGACTTTTGACCACAAAAACAGATGAACCTAAATGATCTGTTATCTTTAGAGTTTTATTATTTAAGATATCTGATGCAATTGATGAAAATGAAGTTGTAAAAATTTTATTAAAATTTTCATTTTTCAAGTCAACTAGTCCGTTAAGCATAATTTTTGCATTGTTATTTGCACCCACAATTAATCCATCCCCATTTATTGCCAGCATTCCAACACTAGTTGTAGTTAGATATTCTTGTCTTGGGTGAAAAGAAATAATTAATTCGTTTTCAAACTTTTTAATAAACAATTTGGTTTCGATACTTCTGGTTGCAAGTCTTACTAAAGCTAACGTATGTTGTTCTCTGGACATTGAGTCTGTTGAAGCATCAATAATACCAATAATTTTACCGTCATAATTTATGATTGGACTTGCAAAGCACGAAATATTTTCATGAGCGGTAAAAAAGTGTTCTTTACCTGAAACGATAGTTGGTTTTTTTAGTTCAACAGATAATCCAAGACCGTTTGTTCCACAAATTTTTTCTGCCCAAATTGAACCTGGTATTACTGTTTTACCAACGTCAGTTTGTAAACAAGATTTGTCATAAATTGTATCTAAGACTAATCCTTTCTCATCTGAGTAAGCCACCATAAAATTTGTTCCTGCTATTTGGGAATATAAAAGTTCTAGTTCAGGAATAATTATTCTTCTGACAGATTCATTTCGCTCTTTTATCTCTTTTAATTCGATTGATGAAATTACACTTTGTTTAGGATCATTAAACGGATCAAGGCCTTCACTGATACATCTCAACCAACTTTCATTAATATCTTTTCCCATCTCATAAGAGCTCATATTCCTTTTATGTAGGATATTTCTAAGTTCGCTGTTTGAGTGACTTAAGTTTGACATTTTAAAAGTTTATTTGTTTTTTTAGATACAACAACCAACCACAGGTTGTAATTGTTAACTTTTTGTACATATAAAGATGCCGTTGACTCCATTATATATCAGAACTTTAATAGTGTTACTGAAATATTAAAGGAGAGATAATAATGAAAGCACAGGTTTTGCATAAATATGACCCTGAAATGAAAGAAAAGGTCTGGGTCACAGGTGAGGAGATGCCAGATCCTAAAATTGAAAAGGCGTCAGACGTTATAGTTAAAATTGGTGCTGCAGGAGTTTGCAGAACTGATTTACATATTATTGAAGGAGTATGGAAACACATCCAAGATCCAGATGGAAAATTATTACCATGCGTAATGGGACATGAAAATGCTGGTTGGGTAGAAGATGTAGGTTCAGACGTTACTGAATTTAAAAAGGGTGATCCTGTAATATTACACCCACTTATTTCCGGAACAGGAGGAACTTGTTTAGATTGTAGAAGAGGTAATGATATGCATGCTGAAGCAGGCGCATTTCCTGGATTAAGTATTAAAGAAGGTGGCTACGCTGAATTATTAAAAACTAGCGTTAGAAATCTAATTAAACTTCCAAAAGTATTAGCACCTAAAGATGTTGCACCTTTTTCGGATGCAGGTCTTACAGCTTATAGAGTGGTAAAAAAAGCAACAAGACATTTGCTACCTGGTCAGAGCTGTACAATTATTGGTGCAGGAGGTTTAGGTCACATCGCTATTCAATGTTTAAAAGCTATGTGTGCAGCAGATATTATTATTGTTGAAAAATCTGAAGCAGCATTGAAACATGCAATGGAACTTGGTGGTGACCACGGAGTTTTAATTGATGGAAACGAAATTGAAAAAGTTCAAGAACTAACAAAAGGAAAAGGTTCTGAAGCTGTAATTGATTTCGTAGGTGAAAAAGGATCTACTGCCATGGGAATTCAAATGACTTCTAATGGTGGTTTTTACTACATAGTTGGATATGGAGAAGAAATTAAATCACTTGCAGTAGATTTAATTATTTCTGAGAAAACAATTGTAGGTAATTTAGTGGGAACGTGGTCTGAATTATATGAATTAATGGAGTTAGCTGACAGAGGTAAAGTTAAGCTTTCTATGCAGGAGTATAGTTTAGACGATGCTAATAAAGCGCTTCATGATCTTAACGATGGTAATGTTAAGGGACGAGCTGTTTTAGTTCCATAAAAAAAAAAGAGAGGTGATAATGAAAATAATAAAAACCTGCTTAACGGCTGTAATATCAAGTATGATGATATTTAGCCCTATGGCATATGCTGATAAGTGGAGTGATCAATTCCCACATATCAAAGCAACAGGAGATATTCCAGGTGATTGTTCTTATGAGGAAATGTCTAAGAAAAATTACAAAGGAAAAACTCTTAAAATAAATACTCACGCAATTCCAGTAATGGGAGAGCCAACAGCTCTTCATGCTGAACAGTTTGAAAAATTAACTGGAGCTAAAGTTGAAGTTACTCATACACCAGCAGGTGATTTGTATTCTAAAGCAATGGTTCCTTTTCAAGCTGGACAAGCACCTTACGATATTGTGTTTGGATTTTCTAACTTTATCAATGACTGGAAAAGATATTTAGCACCAGTTCCTAAGAAGTATATGAACTCAACAGAGATGAAAGATGTAACCAAATCTCATATGGGAGTATCATCTTGGGATGGAACTATGTACCAGTATCCAGTTGATGGTGACAGACACTATCTAAAATATAGAAAAGACGTCATTGACAATCCTGAAATGCAAAAAAAATATAAAGCAGAAACAGGAAAAGATCTAAAAGTTCCAACAACTTGGAAAGAATATGCTGAGATGGCAAAATTCTTTAATGGTTGGGACTGGGATGGAGATGGTGAGTTAGAATATGGTTCAGCTGAAGTTATGAAAAAAGACGACTTAATGTTCGCAGCTTTTTTCAGCAGATCAGTTGCATATGCTAAAAATCCAAGAACTCCAGGTGGTTTCTTTTTTGATTTAGAGACTATGAAACCAAACATTAATAATCCAGGTTTCGTTGAAGCTTTAACTGATTGGGTTGAAGCTACTAAATATGTTCCTCCAGGAGGAATTAACTTTGGTTTAGGTGACGAAATCGGTTCATTTGGTGGTGGACAAACTCTATTTAGTTTTTCATGGGATGATGCATTTATTGCAGCAATGCAAGATGATAGCCCTATTAAAAACAAAGTAGGTACAGCTCCGCTTCCAGGTGCTAACAAAGTTTGGAACAGAGTTTCAAATAGTTGGGAAAATCAATACAACCAAGCTCCTTACATTGTTTGGGGTTGGGCAGTTGGTGTTGCTAAGAAAAGTAAAGTAAAAGATATGGCGTTTGATTATCTTTGCTTCTTCTCAAACGGAGCAAACCACCAAGCTGATTTAGCAATTGGTAGATTTGGTGTTAACCCATTCAAAAACTCTGACTTCGACCCTAATATTTATATTAATAGCATGGGTTGGGATCCAGAGATCGCTAACAGTTACACTCAAACACTTTTAGATATGGAGAAAAGTCAAAATAGAGTTTTCCCTTTAAGAGTTCCAGGTGTATTTGAGTTTACAAGTGCTGTCGCTACAGGAACTTCTAAAGCTTTAGCAGGACAATTGTCTCCTCAAGAAGCATTAGACGAAGTTGCTAAAGAGTGGGAAGCAATTGTAAGTAGAGTAGGCAAAAAAGCAGTAAGAGATGCCTACGCTGTTGGTGTTAAAATGGAAGATAACCAACTATAATAATACTTAAATTATGTGGCCATTTATTAAAATGGCCACATATAAAAAAAATAATATAATCCAATTTTACAAATGAACTTTAAGCATAAATATTTCTTTTTGTTTCCAGGTCTATTTGTACTTATTGGAATTTTAATCTTTCCAATTATTTTTGTAGTTAGACTAAGTTTATCTGGATGGAATAGTTATAATCCAGGTTTGGATTTTATAGGTATAGAAAACTATATCCGTCTTTTTACAGATGACCCAAGATTTTGGGAATCTTTTTTCAGATTAAGTTTTTTGTCTGTTACAACAGTAATTCTTCAGTATGTGATTGGATTTGCTCTTGCACATATGGTTTGGAAAGACATCAAATTTAAAAGATTTTTTAGAGTTTTATTTTTAGTCCCAATGATGACAACTCCTGTTATCATGACCGTTATTTGGAGAACTTTTTTTCATGAATCATTAGGACCAGTTAATGATATTTTATCTAATTTTGGTTTATCTCCGAAATGGTTAACAGACCCAGCTTTAGCTAAATTTACCGTAATTATAGTTGAGGTTTGGCAGTGGACACCGTTTATGTTTTTACTTTTATTAGCAGGTTTATTGTCATTACCTAAAGAACCATTTTTAGCTGCTGCAATTGATGGAGCTAGTCCAGTTAGAAAATTTATTTATGTAACTTTCCCACTAATGGCACCTATATCAATTGGGGCAATAATTATAAGATTAATTGAGGCATCAAAAATTATGGATACCGTTTATGTCTTAACATCAGGAGGGCCAGGTACCTCAACAGAGACGTCAAGTTTTTATATTTTTATTAAAGGATTAAGAGAGTTTCAAATGGGATATGCAGCCTCAATGTCTTTTACATACCTAATTATCATGATCATAAGTTTAACAATTATAGCAAAAGTTTTAACTAAACTACTTTTAAAAGAATAAATAATGAGCAAGCTTTATACATTTTTAAAATATTTTTTTATTGTCTTTTGGGCAGTGTTTGTTGTTGCTCCTTTTCTTTGGGCCTTAACTACATCGTTTAAAGATTTTCAATCTGTAAATGGAGGAGTTACTTACATACCATGGGTAGATTTTGAGCCTAATCTAGAAGGTTGGAAAGTTTTGATAAAATCTCCAGCTAAAGGTGGAGTTGATATAGTCGAACCTTACTTCAATAGTTTATTTGTAACCTGTACTGCAAGTTTAATTAGTATAATTCTTGGGACATTGTCAGCTTATGCTTTATCCAGATATACTTTTAAAGCAGGCTTTGTAAAAAATAATGACATTACATTTTTCTTTATTTCTCAAAGAATTATGCCACCAATTGTTTTATCAATTCCATTTTTCTTATTTTTAAGTTCAATTAATTTATTAGATAGCTTAGTAGGATTGATTGTAGTTTATATTGTTTTACTGATGCCTATAGCAGTTTGGATTATGGTTGATTTCTTTAATAAAGTTCCAAGAGAAATTGATGAAACAGCTTTGATCGATGGATGTAATCCTTATCAAGCTTTCTTAAAAGTAGTTCTACCAAACTCAATACCAGGATTAATTGTTGCTGGGATGTTTTGTATTATTTTTGGATGGATAGATTTTTTCTTTGCGTTCATTTTAACTTTCACAGAAGTACAGTTATTACCAGTTAAAATTGTTGCGCTGAACTCATCGGTTACTCCATGGTGGAGTTTGTCAGCATCTGCTCTGGTTTCAGTTGCACCATTGATTATAGTAGCTTTCGTAGTTGAGAGATATTTATCTAAAGGAAATCTATCAGGAGCAATTAAATAATGAATTTAATTGCTAACAACTTAACTTATAAACCAAGTGAAGAATATCACTTAAACGAAGTGTCCTTTAATTTTAAAGAGGGGAATTTATACACTATTCTTGGAAGGACTTTGTCAGGTAAAACAACTTTGTTAAAAACTATAGCTGGCCTTTTAACTCCAGATAGTGGGGCTATAGAATTTGATGGTAAAGATTTTTTGAAAGTTCCAGTTTGGCAAAGAAATGTAGCTATGGTGTATCAACAATTTATTAATTATCCTCATTTAAATGTATTTGAAAATATTGCATTCCCTTTAAGACAAAGAAAAATTGATAATGAAGAAATAAAAAATAAAGTAATGGAGTCTTTAAAATCAGTTGGGTTAACTGGCTATGAAAACAGAAAAATTCAAGAGTTGTCTGGCGGTCAACAACAACGTGTTTCTTTAGCAAGATCATTAGTTAAAAATGCTAAGATATTATTGCTAGATGAGCCTTTAGTTAACTTAGATTATAAATTGAGAGAACAGCTTAGAGAGGAATTTAAGAGTTTGTTTTCAAAGGGTTTAGCTGATGAAACTATTTTAATTTATTCTACTACAGATCCAAGAGAAACCATGGAATTAAATGGAGAAGTAATTGTTTTAGATGAGGGTAAAGTGTTACAAGTAGGTCCAGCAAAAGAAATATTTGAGAACCCAAGTTCTTTAAAAGTTGCTGAAATTTCTAACGATCCACCTATGAATATTATTGAAGCAGAAATATCTAATGAGCAAATAAGATTTGAAGGTATTGAAATTAAAGCACCTAATCATCTATCAAAATTAACAGATAGCGGATTAAAGATTGGTTTAAGATCTTCAGATATCGAACTTAATGAAAATGGTCACGAATTTGAAGTTGAGCTTGCTGAAATAAGTGGTTCTGAAACTTTACTCCATTTAAAAAGAGGAGCTATAAAAATTATTATTTCTATAGAAGAGGTTTTGAATTTTAAAATTCATGACAAGATTAAAATAGATTTTAAAATAGATAGAGCTTATGCTTTTGGTGCTAATGGTAAATTAGCATCCTCACCTTTTGGAGGACACAATGGCTAAAATTGATTTAAGCAATATCTCTCATTCTTATAATCCAAATGATCCAAATCCAGTTTATGCATTAAATCCATTTTCAATGACTTGGGAGAATGGAAATAGATATGCAATATTAGGTCCCTCTGGATGTGGAAAAACAACAATGTTAAATATTGTTTCTGGATTAGTAAGACCATCAGCAGGAAAAATATTGTTTGATGATAATGAAGTTACAGATTTAAAAACTGAAGAAAGAAATATTGCTCAAGTATTTCAGTTTCCAGTAATTTATAACACCATGACAGTTTTTGAAAATCTTGCTTTTCCACTAAAGTGTAGAGATTTCTCAAAAGCTAAAATAGATGAAAGAGTTAACTCTGTTGCAGAAACTTTAAATTTAAAATCTTTTTTAAACTCTCCTGCAAGAAAATTAACAGCAGATCAAAAACAATTGATATCTTTAGGAAGAGGTTTGGTTAGAGAAGATGTTGCTGCGGTTTTAATGGACGAGCCTTTAACTGTTATTGACCCTGATTTAAAATTTAGATTGAGAAGAAATCTAAAAGAAATAAACGAACAATACAAAACAACTTTAGTTTATGTAACACATGATCAAAACGAAGCCATGACATTTGCAGATAATATAATTGTGATGAGTGAAGGAGAAGTTGTACAAACAGGTTCACCTAAAGAATTATTTGAAAGACCTAATACAACTTTTGTTGGTTACTTTATTGGTTCACCTGCTATGAATTTGTTTGACAGTGAAGCAACTTCAGAAAATACAGTTAAAATAAATAATATAATAATTAAGACGAATACAAATCTGTCTAATTTAAAAAGTAAAAATATAAAATTAGGAATTAGATCTGAGTTTATTAAAATTGCAAAAAATCAAAGTGAAAATCTTGTTGATGTAAATGTTCAAAAAGTTGAAGATTTTGGTAATTATAAATTGATTACTGCAAGAATGGATAATTTTGAAATTAAATCTAAAGTTAATAGAGAAACTGAAATTTCAGGTGAAAAAATTAAACTTCATATACCAGCTGAAAAGTGCTGTATTTATGAAAATAATAAATTAATTTAGGTTTTAATTTCTACCTATAATTGCAAAAAAAACCCTATCTAACCCATTCTAGGTCGTTTTTTAGAAAGACTCTAATATGAAAATGTGTTTTAGTGCACGTCAAGTTAATTAACTAGAGGAGAATAAATGATTAAGAATAAAAAATCTTTGAAGAGTTCTAAAACTCCTTCAAGAAGAAAGTTCTTCAAAGCAGCGGCAGCAACTGGTGCAGCAACAGCAGCAGCAGTAGCTATGCCAAACATTGCTTTAGGTGACGGTCACGTTACTCTAAAAATGCAAGCTGCTTGGCCATCAGGTGCTAACATATTTTTCGAAATGGCTTCAGACTATGCGAAAATGGTTAGTGACATGTCAGGTGGTAAATTAAAAATTGATGTGCAACCAGTTGGAGCAGTTGTAAAAACTTCTGAAATTGGTCAAGCAGTTAGTTCTGGAGTAGTAGATATGGGTCACTGGGTGACAGCATACTGGTACGGAAAAAACCCTGCTGCATCTCTTTTTGGAACAGGTCCTTCATACGGAATGTCGTCTCAAGAAGTTATGGGATGGATGGAGTATGGTGGAGGAAGAGCATTATATGAAGAAGCTGTAAAAAGTGTAGGATTTAATTACACAGGTTTCTTCCATATGCCAATGCCTGCACAGCCTTTTGGTTGGTTCAAAAAGAACGTAACTAAAGTATCTGATGTTAAAGGTATGAAGTATAGAACTGTTGGTCTAGCGACTAACGTTTTAACTGCTATGGGAATGGTTGTAAGACAGTTACCAGGTGGTGAAATCCAACCAGCAATGAAAACTGGTTTGATTGATGCTGCTGAGTTTAACAACCCAACATCAGACTCACAGTTTGGAATGCAAGACGTCTCTAAACACTATCACTTAGGAAGTTTCCACCAATCTCAGGAAATGTTTGAAATTCCTATGAACACTAAGAGACTAAACAGCCTTTCACCTGAACATCAAGCTATCTTGAGAAATGCTGCTTATGCTGCAAACTCAGATAACTATTTTAAAGCATTGGTTAGATATTCAACTGACCTTGCTAAGTTGATGAATGAGCATAAGGTTAATGTTTACCAAACGTCTGATGCTATCCTAGCAGAACAATTAAAAGGTTGGGATAAAGTTGTAGGAGAGTTTTCTGCTAAAGATGCTTTCTTCAAAAAAGTAGTAGACTCACAAAAAGCATACGCTAAGAGAACTATGAAGTATCTGTTGATGAATCAACCGAACTACAAATTAGCTTATGAAAATGAGTTTGGTCCAATCGAAAAAGTTAAAATCTAATTAACTTTAAAATAAATTTAAAAGGGGGTTGAAAAACCCCCTTTTTTTTACACGTATTTTAATATATTTCTTTGATATGAAGTCATTTATACAATTTGCAGATACTCTCAGCACATCAATGGGTAAAGCTTTCTCTTGGTGCATCGTAGTTTTAATGGGAGGAACTGTTTATGAAGTAGTGATGGCTTACGTTTTTAATTCTCCAACGCTATGGAATTTTGATTTTAGTATGCAAATGTATGGTGCAATTTTAATGATGTCAGGTGCTTATTGTTTAGCTACGGAATCTCACGTAAGAGGAGATGTTATATATAGATTGTTTAGTCAAAGAACTCAGGCTTGGATTGATTTAGTTTTATACTTTATTTTCTTTTTTCCAGGTGTGATCGCGTTAGCTTTTTATGGATATGAATATGCTGCGCTTGCTTGGAAAATAAAAGAGACTAGTTGGAGTAGTCCAGCTCAAATCCAAATTTATATGGTTAAATCGATGATACCAGCTGCAGGTGTTTTATTAATTATTCAAGGCATCAGTGAAGTATTTAGATCTATTATATGTATTCAAACAGGACAATGGCCAGCACGAATGGTCGTTGCTGAAGAAACAGAACAAGTTTTAATGAGAACAGCTCAAGAAGAGGACAAAAAAAATGTTATTTAGTTTAACAAATCCAGAAATTGCAATTTTAATGATGGGTATGTTTTTGTTTGCAGTTCTATTAGGTTTCCCGATTGCTTTCACTTTAATGGCTATGGGAATAGGCTTTGGATATTTTGCTTATTACGATGCAACAATGATGGAGCACATTTTTGATAATCGTATATTCCAATTGTTTGTTCAAAATACTTATACTGTTATGGACAACAACGTTCTTACGGCTGTGCCTTTATTTTTATTCATGGGATATCTAGTTGAAAGAGCAGGGATTGTAGCTAAACTATTTTTTGCAATTAGATTGGCAGCACATAGACTTCCAGCTTCAATGGCGGTAGCTGCACTAATTACTTGTACATTATTTTCGACAGCTACAGGAATTATTGGTGCTGTTGTAACTTTGATGGGATTGTTAGCATGGCCTGCAATGGTTAAAGCAGGTTATGATAAAAAATTTGCGTCAGGAATTATTTGCGCAGGTGGATGTTTAGGAATTTTAATTCCACCAAGCATTATGCTAATTGTTTATTCGGTAATAGCCCAACTATCGCCCTTAAGACTTTTTGCAGCAGCGATATTTCCAGGTTTACTTTTAGCAGGTCTTTATATTGCATATGCAGTATTTAGAGCATGGTTAAATCCATCAATTGCTCCTAGACCTCCTAAAGAAGATATTCCTCCAACTGGTGAAATTTTAAAAGAAGTTTTAGTTTCTTTCGTTCCGTTGTTTGGTTTAATTATGCTTGTTTTAGGAACTATTTTAGCAGGTATTGCAACTCCAGCAGAAGCTGCAGCAGCAGGAGCTTTTGGGGCAATACTTTTATCTTGGTTTTATAAAACACTTAAATGGCAAAACTTTAAAGAGTCTGTTTTTTTAACAGCTAAAACAACTGCAATGATCATGTGGCTGTTTATTGGTTCCTGGACTTTTTCATCGGTGTTTTCTTATTTAGGGGGACACGAGGTTTTTGAACACTTCTTTACTTCTATAAATATTACGACTTGGCAGTTTTTAATTATCACTCAAATAATTATTTTTCTTCTAGGATGGCCTTTAGAATGGACTGAAATTTTAATTATTTTTGTTCCAATATTTTTACCCTTGTTAGAAGTATTTGGTGTTAATCCATATTTCTTTGCAATGTTAATTGCTTTAAATTTACAAACATCGTTTTTAACCCCACCCATGGCTATGTCGGCTTATTATTTAAAAGGAGTTCAAAAATCTAATGTTGAACTTATGGATATATTCAGAGGAATAATGCCATTTTTAGCAATTGTAATATTTGCGATGTTTTTAATGTATATGTTCCCAGGAATAGCGCTTTGGTTACCGGAAACTTTATTTGCACAATAAAAGAAAATGACAGATGTTTTTTCATTAAAAGTTGAAGAACTTGCTGTAAAAATTAAAGAAGCACAAATTACATCAGTAGAGTTATGTAAAATTTATATAGACAGAGTAAATAAATTTGAAAAAGACGTAAAAGCATGGGCGCATTTAGATAAAAAACTTTTATTAGAAAAGGCATCAGAGGCTGATGAACATAGGAAATCAGGCAAACCACTCGGTCCACTTCATGGAATACCTGTTGCGGTAAAAGATATTGTTGGAACTGTTGATATGCCTACAGAATGTGGAACATCAATAAGAAAAGGGAAATCATATTCTCAAAATGCTGAAATAGTTGATCTATTAATATCTGCTGGAGCAATTATAATGGGCAAAACATCAACATCAGAATTGGCATTTTTAGGTCCTTCAAAAACTACAAATCCTCATGATTATTCTAGAACCCCAGGTGGATCATCTAGTGGATCTGCAGCAGCAGTAGCTTCTTTTATGGCTCCGCTTGCAATTGGTTCTCAAACAGGAGGTTCGGTTATAAGACCTGCATCTTATTGTGGAGTTGTTGGTTATAAGCCCAGTTATGGATTAATAAGTAGAAATGGAGTTCTTAAAACATCTGAAAAATTAGATCACATCGGTGTTTTTGGAAGATCGGTAGAAGATGTTGCTCTTCTTGCTAAAATTTTAATCAAAAAAGATAATTATGACACAGCAACAGTTCATTACTCTAGTGATGAAATGTTAGTAGAAACAAAAAAAGGACCTTTGTTTGATCCTAAATTTATTTTTTACAAAACTGATCATTGGAAGCTTCTTGGAAAAAAATCAAGAGAAGCATTTGATTACTTTATAAAATCATTCAAAAATAATATCGAAGTTTTTGATACACCTTCGTACTTTAAAGATATTCATAAATACCATCAAATAATTCATGAGACGGATTTAGCTAATAATTTTTCACTCTATTATAAAAAGTATAAGAAAAAATTATCTAAGTATATGCAAGATGCAATTTCCAAAGGTAACAAACATTCTGCAAAAGAATATGCAGAAGCTATAGATTTTATGAAAAGAAGTTATGAATCTTATAAGGAAGTTTTTGAGGATTATCATGGAGTTTTATCCCCATCTAGTCCTGGAGTAGCACTGAAAGGTTTAAAAAGTACAGGAACGGCAGAATTTAATAAAGTATGGTCTTATTTAGGTACACCTTGTATATCATTACCTATACTTCAAGGTGAAAACAATTTACCTTTAGGTGTACAATTAATTGGTGCAAAATATGATGATCAAAGATTTTTAGGTGTTGCTAATTGGTTAGAAAAGGAATGTAATAATTAAATGCAAAAATTTACAACATTTTTAGGTTCTCTTCTTGCAATTGCTTTTTTAGTAGGACTTGCAACAACGTTGACTAGATCATCGATGATTGGATTTTTTGATGTTCTTCCTGTTTATATTTTGATGGGTGGAGCAATCTTTATGATGGTTTACGAAGCGTTTTTCGATAAAAAATAATTTTTCTTAATATACAATTGTCTAGTCAAAATAAAAATTTATTAGCTTTATCTCTTTTATTTATTCAACCGATATTCATGGCATCTAATTTAATTGTTGCTAGAGGTGGTGTTGAGTTTGTACCCCCAATTTCATTGGCTTTTTGGAGGTGGACGTTTGTATTTTTACTTGTTTTACCTTTCACATATTCATCATTAAAAAAAAATTTCAAAGTTATTAAAAATGAATACTCAAAATTATTTTTTCTAGGCGCAATGGGATGTGGAGTTTGTGGGGCTTTTCCTTTTTTAGCAGGTAAAACGACAACTGTTACAAATATGGGAATTATTTATACCTCATCTCCTATTTTTATAATTATAATTTCTGCAATATTTTTTAAAGAGAAAATTAATTTATTAAAAATTATTGGTTTGATTTCGTGTTTAGTTGGAGTTTTAGCAATTATTATTAAAGGAGATTTAAATTTACTTTTAAATTTAAATTTCACCATTGGAGATTTATGGATGTTGGCAGCTGCGATTGGCTGGGCCTTATATTCGATTTATTTATTTTACTGGAAATCTCAATTATCGATTTTTACTAGATTTTCTATGATATCTTTTTTTGGTGCAGTAAGTTTATTTCCATTTTATTTGGCAGAAGAAATTTATTTTGAACAAACTATATTTAATTCTGATTTTTTATTGTGGACTATATTTGCAGCCGTTTCACCAGGAATTATAGCATTTACTTTATATACTAAAGCTCAAGAAAGCTTAGGAGCTTCACTTACTGGTTTTACTTTGTATGTATTTACTATCTATGCAGCAATTTACGGATTTATATTGTTTGATGAAAATTTAGAAACATTTCATTATATTGGTACTGCACTTGTTTTTGTTGGAGTTTACTTAGCAAAGAAAAATTATGATACCAAAACCTAGGAAATTAATTTTGCAAATTATATTTTGGATCTTAGTTATATATTTTATTTTACTAGCTTATCTTTTTATATTTCAAAGAAATCTAATGTATCATCCCCAGGAAAATAATTATTCAGGAGATAAAATAGAAGTAGAAATAGAAAAAGTTGAAATTCAAACAGCAGATAACATTAGCCTTTTAGGATGGTTTCATAAAAAAGATTTGAAAAAATTTAAGACTGTTGTTTATTTTCATGGAAATGCAGGAAGCCTAGAAAATAGAATTCATAAATTAAATCATTTTAAAAATATGGATGTAAATTTTTTAATTATCGCTTGGCGTGGATTTAGTGGAAATTTAGGAAAACCATCTGAAAATGCTTTATATGAGGATGGAAAAAGCGCAATTAACTGGCTTAAAAATAAAGGTTTGAGTGACAGTGATTTAATCATTTATGGAGAGTCACTTGGCACAGGAATTGCAACCGAGGTTTCTCAAAATAAAAAATATGCTGGTTTAATTTTAGAAACACCTTTCACTTCAATGATTGCTGCAGCTAAGAATTTTTATCCATACATTCCAGTCTCTCTAATATTGAAAGATAAATATAAAAATGATGAAAAAATAAAAAATATTAATATTCCAGTTTTAGTTATGCATGGCGAAAAAGATCAAATTGTTCCTTTTTCAATGGGAAAGAAGATGTTTGATTTAGCAAATGATCCAAAGTCCTCTTATTTTACCAAACATGATGATCATATGATGGAATTTGATAATAATATGGTTTTCCAACTAAGTTCATTTATAAAAAGTTTAAATTAAGCCACAATCAAAACAATTTTATTCCAAAAATTCTAATTAATTTCTAATCATGAAGAAATTATTCATTTATATTTTTTTGACTTTTCTTATTTCAGGAACTTCTTTTTCTAAAGAAAATTTGTCTTCAATTGAAAATTTATTTTTTATTGATCAAATGAACTCACATGATGAAAATTTTGCTTTGTATTTTAAACCAAGAGAAAAGGCTATATTAGCAAAAGGCGAAGTAAGTAATTACATCAATGATTACCCTAAAGATCTCTATATATATGATTATAAAACAGAAGTATCATCACCATTGATTTCTTATGAATGGTTTCCACGAAAAGCAAAAAATTTTTTAAAGGAATATAATTTTCCAGTTTTTCCAGATGATTTTGCTTATTATCTATTAAAGGATAACAAAACATTGGTAATGATTAGTGCTGTTAAAAGTTTAAAAGTAAATTTCAAATACGATATTGTTGAAAAGAAATTAGATTTATATCCAACCAATGGAAAGTTTGATTTCATTATTTCCTCTATTGCAAAGGACTGCGGACACTACAAATTTAAGGATAATTATAGATGTAGTTTCTATAAACCTTTAATATCTAGTAATTTAATTAAGTAATTTGTGTAAACGCATCAGCAAATTTTTCAGCTTCAAAAATTTGCAGATCATCTTCCTTTTCACCTAAACCAAGTGCAATAATTGGTATTTTATACTTTTTGGCTACAGCCAGAAGTATTCCCCCCTTAGCTGTTCCATCTAATTTTGTCATCACTAAGCCTGTAATTGGGATAATTTTATTAAATTCTTCAACTTGATTTAAAACGTTTTGACCTGAAGTTGCGTCTAAAACTAAAATCACATTATGAGGTGCACTTTCATCTATTTTTTTTGTAACGTTTGCTATTTTTTTATATTCTTCCATTAGGTTTTTTTTATTTTGCAATCTTCCAGCAGTATCAATTAAAACTTGATTAAAATTTTTTGAAATAGAAGTTTCTATTGCCTTATAAGCTACAGATGCAGGATCAGATCCTTGTGAAGATTTTGTAATTTCAACATTAATTTTTTTTGCCCAATTTTCTAATTGCTCTATAGCAGCAGCTCTAAATGTATCTGATGCTGCCAACATAACTTTATTACCATTTTCTTTTAATATTTTACTAATTTTCCCAATAGTTGTTGTTTTACCAACGCCATTAACTCCAGAAACTAAAATGGCATTAAGTTTTTCTTTATTTTTAAAAAATTCATTATTTTCTAGAGGTTTCATAACTGAGATAATGTACTCTTTAAGAATATTATTTATCTCAGCAGTTAAATCTTTGTTTGGATCTATTTTTGTTTTTGAGATTATTTCTCTAATTTCTGAGGCAGAAGCTACCCCAACATCTGATTGAATTAAATAATCTTCAATTCTGTCTAAAGTTTTGTCATCAATTTCTTTTTTGACAACTATATCTCTTAGGCCCGATGTAAAAGCTGAAGCACTTTTTTTAAATCCTGATTTAAATTTTTCGAAAATTCCCATTAAATTTCTATATCGATTTCTTTTATATCAGAAACAGGACCTTTCATGTGGATACTATTGTTTTCATCTATAGATATCGTCAATCTTCCAGTAGAAAATTCGATGTTAACTTTATCGCTAGCAAGTCCTGCCTGCTTAGCAGCAAAGGCAGTAGCACAAGCTGCAGTTCCACATGCTTTTGTCAAACCAGCTCCTCTTTCCCAAACTTTTACTTTTATTAACTCTTTGTTTACTATTGTGGCTATTGTGACATTACATTTTTCTGGAAACAGTTTGTGGTTTTCTATTTCTGGGCCAACTTTTTCTATTTTGAATTGTTCGTTGTCTTCCACAAAAAAAATTATATGAGGATTTCCCACATTGACGGCCGTTCCTCCAAAAAATTCATTATTATTTGAATCAACAATTTTAATATTTAAGTTTTTAGTTTCTAATTCTTGAGATAATGGAATTTCATTCCATTTAGTTCTGCCCAAACCAATTTCAGTAGATACTAATTTTTCTCCTAAAATGTGAGATTTTAAATGGCCAGATAAAGTTGTTAATATAATCGTGTCTTTATTTTTTTCTTTTCCTAATAGCTCAGCCACACACCTTGTACCATTTCCACATGCACCAGAAATCCCACCGTCAGAGTTAAAAAATTCTATTGAAGCATCGTAATCTTGGTCTTTATTAATTAATATAAGTTGGTCGCATCCTATAAAGTTTCTGTCACAAATTTTAATTATTTGGTCTTTGGTAAGATTTGTAACTTTTTCTCTATTATCAATAATTACAAAATCATTGCCTAAACCGTCCATTTTAAATGCTTTAATATTCATAATTAGATATTTAACTTATTTATTGACTTTTTGAACCTCTATTATAGGTTGTTGTCGTTTCCGCAAAAACATTAACTTTGCGGTGTCTTTGGAAACAAAGAGATCGACACTAGTCAGCGAGAGTTCGCCCACTAGTGCGTTACTGCTATGCGTAATAAAAAAATATATGTTTGAAAATTTAACAAATAAATTTGAAGAAATTTTTTCTTCTTTAAAAAAAGCACCCTCTCTGAATGAAGCTCAGGTAGATGAGGGTTTGAGAAGTATTAGACAAGCATTACTTGAGGCAGATGTTTCTTTAGATGTTGCAAAAGAATTTGTTGAAAACGTAAAACCTAAAGCTTTAGGACAAGAAATCATAAGATCAACTTCTCCTGGAGATATGGTTGTAAAAATTGTCTACGATGAGCTAGTAAACTTACTAGGTTCTAGCAATGCAGACATAAATTTAAATGCTGTACCACCAGTTCCTATGATGATGGTTGGTTTGCAGGGTTCGGGTAAGACAACTTCTACTGCAAAATTAGCTAAATATTTAGAAGATAACAAAAAGAAAAAAGTGATGATGGTCAGTTTGGACATTTATAGGCCAGCAGCACAAGAACAGCTTAGATCTTTAGGTGAACAGAATAATATTTTGACACTTCCAATTATTGAAGGTCAGCAACCAACTGATATTTGCCAAAGAGCCATGAGTGCAGCAAATCTAAATGGAGCAGATATAATTTTGTTTGATACAGCTGGGAGAACTCAAATTGATTTACAAATGATGAGTGAGATCAAACAAATTGAGAGCATTATTAATCCAGCAGAAACTTTTCTTGTAGCGGACTCTCTTACAGGTCAAGTTGCTGCTTCAGTTGCAAAAGAGTTCAAAAACACAGTTAACTTATCTGGAATAATATTAACTAGAGCTGACGGTGATGCCAGAGGTGGAGCTGCCGTGAGTATGAAATATGTATCAAATGTTCCAATAAAATTTTTGGGTATAGGTGAAAAAATAGAGAATTTTGAGGTATTTCATCCAGATAGAATAGCAAATAGAATTTTAGGAATGGGAGACATTGTTTCTCTTGTAGAAAAAGCTGCACAAGATTTAGGTGAAGAGAACATTAAAAAAGCTGAAGAAAATTTAAAAAAGGGTCAATTCTCTATGGAAGATTACCTTTCTCAATTAAGACAAATGAAAAAAATGGGAGGCATTGAGGGGATCATGTCTTTTATGCCAGGAGTATCTAAAATTAAATCTCAAATGGATTCAGCAGGGATTGACGAAAGTATTATAACAAAAAACGAAGCTATCATTTTATCAATGACAAAAAAAGAGAGAGAGAATCCAAAAGTAATTGATGGTTCAAGAAAAAAAAGAATTGCTAATGGCTCTGGCACAGATCCAGCCACTATCAATAAATTGCTTAAGCAATTTAAAATGATGTCTGAAATGATGAAAAAGATGTCAAAAGGAAATCTGAAAGGTATGTCTGATCAAGGGATACCACCAGAGCTATTTAATAAACTAAAATAATAAAATAAGGAGAACAAATGTTAAAACTTAGATTATCAAGGGGAGGCTCTAAAAAGAGACCAGTTTACAAAGTTGTTGTAGCTGACAGTCGTTTCCCAAGAGATGGAAGATTTATAGAAAAAGTTGGTTTTTTTAACCCACTACTTCCTAAAGATAAAAAAGAAAGAGTAGGTCTTGAAGCTGAAAGAATTAAATATTGGCTAGGTCAAGGTGCTAAACCAACAACAAGAGTTGCAAGAATTTTAGGTGAAAATGATTTAATCCCTATGCCAGCAGCTGGAAATAATCCAAATAAAGCTGTTCCTAAAAAAGAAAGAAATAAAAAAGAGGAAGATGGTTCAGAAGCTCCTAAAGCTCCAGCAGCAGAAGCAGCTCCAGCAGCAGAAGCTCCAAAGGAAGAAGCTCCTAAAGCAGAAGCAGCTCCAGCAGCAGAGGCTCCAAAGGAAGAAGCTCCAGCTGAGGAAAAAAAATAAACTAAGGAAAGTATATGTGGCAAGCTCAAGTGTTTACACTTTATCCAGATATTTTTCCTGGTCCTTTGTCGAAAGGTCTATACGGAAAAGCAATGTCTAAAAATATTTGGAATTTAAGAGTAGTAAACATTAGAGATGCTGCTGAGGATAAACATAAAACTGTGGATGACACTCCCTATGGAGGTGGCTCTGGTATGTTGATGAAGGCTGATGTATTAGCAAAATCATTAGATCAAAATAAAAATGAGGGAGAAAAAATATTATATTTATCTCCTAGAGGAAAAAAATTTGATCAAAATTATGCTAAAGTATTATCGAAGGAAAAATCGGTTTCGATAATTTGTGGACACTTCGAAGGAGTTGATGAAAGAGTGTTAAGCACGAGAAATATAGAAGAAGTTAGTATTGGAGACTTTATTTTATCAGGAGGAGAGTCAGCAGCATTTGTGGTGATTGATAGTATTTTGAGACTTTTACCCGGTGTTCTGGGAAATGAGAATTCTACGGTAAACGAAAGTTTTGAAAATGGATTATTAGAGTATCCTCAGTTCACAAAACCTCAAATTTGGGAGGAAAAAGCGGTTCCAGAAGTACTTTTGTCAGGAGATCATAGTAAAATTAAACACTGGCGTTTATCTCAATCTGAGGCTATAACACGCGTCCGAAGACCAGATTTATGGGAAAAATATAAGAAGAATTAATTTGATAAATATAACTATGAAAACAATTGAAGAGATAAATCAACATAACGTTAAAAAAATACTTTCAGAAAAAAAGATACCTGAATTCTACCCTGGAGATGTAGTTAAAGTAGGTGTTAGAATTACAGAGGGAAAAAAAGAGAGAATTCAATATTTTGAAGGCGTTTGTATTGCAAAAAAAAGCAGAGATTTAAACTCGTCTTTCACAGTTAGAAAAATTTCTTTTGGTGAAGGTGTTGAAAGAACATTTCCACTTTATGGAACTCTAATTGACTCAATTAAAGTTATTAGATCAGGAAAAGTAAGAAGAGCAAAATTATACTATCTAAGAGATAGAACAGGTAAATCAGCAAGGATTGCAGAAAAAATCAGAAAAAAAATTGGTATTGATGTTGATGCAAAACCTGAAACAGTTACTGAAGAAAATGTAGCACCGCCAACAGAAGCTCCAAAAGAAGAAGCCCCTAAGACAGAAGAAGCTACTGCCGAACAATCAACAGAAAGTACTTCAGAAAAAAAATAATTTTTTTTTCAATGTCCACTACTCTTTACGATAAAATTTGGAATGATCATTTAGTAGATCAGCAAGAAGATGGAACAGCTTTATTGTTTGTCGATAGACACTTAATTCATGAAGTTACTAGTCCACAAGCTTTTGAAGGTTTAAGAAATTCAAATAGAAAAGTTCGTCATCCTAATTTAACTTTAGCTGTTGCTGATCATAATGTTCCAACGACAGATAGAACCAAAGGGATAGCAGATCAGGAATCTAAAATACAAGTCGATACATTAGAATCAAATTGTAAGGAATTTGGTGTACAGCTTTTTGGTATGGATGATAAACGACAAGGAATTGTTCATATTATTGGACCAGAACAAGGTTTTACTCAACCAGGAACAGTTATTGTATGTGGAGATAGTCATACCGCAACCCATGGTGCTTTTGGATCATTAGCTTTTGGTATAGGAACATCTGAAGTTGAACATGTTTTAGCAACGCAAACACTCGTTCAAAAGAAAGCAAAAAATTTTAGAATTAATGTTAATGGAACACTTCCATTAGGAGTAACATCTAAAGATGTAATACTTCAAATTATTGGAAAGATTGGTACTGCAGGAGGAACAGGTTGTGTAGTTGAATATGCTGGAGATTTAATAAGATCTTTGAGTGTTGAACAGAGAATGACTATTTGCAATATGACCATTGAGGGTGGTGCAAGAGCTGGATTAATTGCTCCAGATGAAAAAATATTTGAATATTTAAAAGGTAAACCCATGTCTCCAAAAGGAGAAAATTGGGAAAAGGCACTGGAATACTGGAATAGTTTAAAAACAGATGCCGATGCAAGTTTTGATAAAGAAATAAATCTTAATGCAAATGATATTTTACCAATGATTACTTGGGGGACTTCACCTCAAGATGTAATTACAATCGATGGAAAAGTACCAAATCCTCAAAATGAAAAAGATGAGGATAAAAAGAACTCAATTGAAAGAGCATTAAAATATATGGGACTAACACCTGATATGGCAGCAACTGATATCAAGATAGATAAAGTTTTTATTGGAAGCTGTACAAATGGAAGAATTGAAGATTTAAGAGAAGCTGCCAAAATCTTAAAGGACAAAAAAATATCATCCCATGTAAATGCCATTGTAGTTCCCGGGTCAGGATTGGTTAAAGAACAAGCTGAGCAAGAAGGTTTAGATAAAATATTTGTAAATTCAGGATTTGAATGGAGAGAGCCAGGCTGTTCTATGTGTTTAGCAATGAATGCAGATAAATTAAAACCAGAGGAAAGATGCGCATCTACTTCAAACAGAAACTTTGAAGGAAGACAGGGAAGAGGTGGCAGAACGCATCTAGTAAGCCCTGGGATGGCAGCTGCAGCTGCAATCTCTGGTAATTTAGACGATGTAAGAAAGTATCAAAATTAAATGCAAAAATTTAATACATTAAAAAGTATTCCAGCTTATTTACCAATCGTAAATATCGATACAGATATGATTATTCCTAAGCAATTTTTAAAAACAATAAAAAGAACTGGACTTGGAAAAAATTTGTTTTTTGAAATGAGATATGACGATAATGGAAAAGAAATTAATGATTTTGTATTAAATCAGGAACCATTCAATAACTCAAAAATTTTAATTGCAGGAAACAATTTTGGATGTGGTTCATCAAGAGAGCATGCTCCATGGGCATTGTTGGATTTTGGAATTACTTGTGTGATTAGTTCAAGTTACGCTGATATTTTTTATAGTAATTGTTTTAAAAATGGAATTTTACCTATAATTCTTGAAGAGGAAAAAATAAAAGAACTTTCTGAATACGCAAATAGAAAAGAGGAAATTTCCGTAGACTTAAATGATCAAAAAATTATTTATGGAAACAATGAAATTAAATTTGAAATAGATCCATTTAAGAAAAAATGTTTGCTAGAAGGATTAGATGACATTGCTCTTTCTTTAAAAAAATCTGACAAAATTGAAAATTTTGAAAATCAATTAAAAGATAAAAAACCTTGGATTTTTAATGATTAAAGTTAAAAAAAGAAAAATTCTATTATTACCAGGCGATGGTATTGGACCTGAAGTAATTGGAGAGGTTAAAAAAATAATTAACTGGTTCAATGATAAAAAATCCTTAGACTTTGAAATAGATGAAGATCTTGCTGGTGGATGTTCTTACGATAAACACGGTACACCAATAACAGATGAAGTTTTTTATAAAGCTTTAGAGAGTGAAGTTGTTATGCTTGGTGCAGTGGGAGGACCCAAGTGGGATAATATTGAGTTTTCAAAAAAACCTGAGAGAGCTTTATTAAAATTAAGAAAAGAATTAAAATTATTTGCAAATTTGAGACCTGCAATATGTTTTGAACAATTAGTTGGCGCATCAACACTTAAACCAGAGGTGGTTTCTGGTTTAGATATAATGATTGTAAGAGAATTAACAGGTGGAATTTATTTTGGTGAACCAAGAGGTATTAAACCAATAGAAAATGGTGAAAGAAAAGGAATAAACACTCATACTTATACTACTAGTGAAATTACTAGAGTTGCAAGAGTTGCTTTTGATCTTGCTAGAAAAAGATCAAACAAAGTTACCTCTTGTGAGAAATCTAATGTAATGGAAGCCGGACAACTATGGAAAGAAGAAGTTCAGGAACTTCATGAAAAAGAATACAAAGATGTTGAGTTAAGCCATATGCTTGCAGATAACTGTGCAATGCAATTACTTAGAAATCCAAAACAATTTGACGTAATTGTTACTGATAATTTATTTGGTGATATGCTTTCAGATCAAGCTTCAATGTTAACAGGATCTTTAGGATTATTACCTTCTGCATCTTTAGGTGCAAAAAATAAAGATGGTGAAATGAGAGCAATGTATGAACCCATACATGGTTCAGCTCCTGATATTGCAGGAAAAGGGCTAGCAAATCCAATTGCAACAGTATTAAGTTTTGCAATGGCTTTAAGATATTCTTTAGATCTTGATAATGAAGCTGATGCTTTAGAAAATGCAGTACAAGCTGTGTTAAATGATGGTCTAAGAACGAAAGATATCCTTTCTGAGGGTATGAAAGAAGTATCTACTTCGCAAATGGGCGACGCGATAATTTCAAAATTGCAATAAACCTCTAAGTATTCTAAGCTTTTCAAATGCCAAGTTATTTTGCACCTGTTAAAGATATGATGTTTCTCTATGAAAAATTAAGAGATAATAAAAATTATAATGATCTTGAAAGATATAATGAAGTTAGCTCAGATTTGGTTAAAGATATTTTAGAAGAAGCAGCTAAAATCAATCAAAATTTAATTTTACCACTTGCTAAAGCAGGCGATGAAAATCCGGCAGTTTTAGAAAATGGTGTAGTTAGAACACCACCAGGATACAAAGAAGCTTATCAAAAATATATTGAGGATGGATGGACTTCATTGTCATGCGATCCAAAATATGGTGGTCAAGGAATGCCAAAAACAGTGAGTGCTTTTTTTGACGAAATGCTTTCTTCAGCAAGTTTATCTTTTAAACTTTATAGTGAATTAAGTATTGGAGCATACAATTGTATTAATCATCACGCCACTGATGAAATAAAAGATAAATATTTACCTAAAATTGTAGAAGGTAAATGGAGTGGCACGATGTGCTTAACAGAACCTGTCTGTGGTACCGATTTAGGTTTACTTAAAACAAAAGCAGTTAGTCAATCCGATGGAACTTATAAAATAACTGGTCAAAAAATTTTTATCACATCAGGTGATCATGACTTAACAGAAAACATTGTTCATTTAGTCTTAGCAAGATCTACCGACTCTCCTCCTGGAACAAAAGGAATAAGTTTATTTTTAGTACCCAAGTTTTTAGTAAATCAAGATGGATCGGTTGGACAAAGAAATGGTATTTCAACAGGATCTATTGAAACAAAAATGGGAATTAAAGGTTCTGCAACTTGTGTTTTAAACTTTGATGATGCAACAGGATACATGATTGGTCCTAAGGACAAAGGTTTAAATGCAATGTTTACCATGATGAATCTTGAGAGAATTGTAGTCGGTATTCAGGGATTGGGTATTTCAGAAATTGCTTACCAAAATTCACTTGCTTATGCAAAAGAGAGAAAACAAGGAAAAACTAATAATTCTAAATCTACAAATGGTGCAGATTTTATTATTGACCATGCAGACATAAGAAGAACTTTATTAAACATGAAATCAATAATTGAGGGAGAAAGAGCTTTATGCTTTTGGCTGTCTCAACAAACTGAAGTTAGTCTTCATCATCCAGATGAAAAAATTAAACAGGAAGCTTCTGATTATGTTTCTTTGATGACACCTGTAGTTAAATCTTTATTTACTGATTTAGCCATGGAGATTACGAGCGATGCTATGCAGATTCATGGAGGGTACGGTTACACTAAAGACCAAGGTATTGAACAGTTATATAGAGATAATAGAATAACACCGATATATGAAGGAACCAATTCAGTTCAAGCCGCTGATTTAGTATTTAGAAAATTAATAAACAGAAATGGTGATGTAATTTCTAAATATTTAGAAATGATAAAATCTGAATGTGAAAACAAACATGAAAAGATAAAATCTTTTACAAAAGATCTTACACATTATCTTGATATTTTATCAAAGTTCACTGGTTGGATTGTAGACAAAAGTAAAATAGAAAAAGATGATGTTTCTGCAGCTGCAAATGACTATTTAAAAACACTTGGTTATATTTCGATTGCTTTTTCATGGATAAAAATCTTAGAAATCAGCTTTAAAGATTATGAGGAAAATAAAGAGTTTTATTCAGATAAAATTAATACAGCTACATTCTACTTTGAAAAAGTGTTACCAAGAGCAGAATATCATTATAAATCTGCAGTTTCAGGTAGCTCAAATATAATGAAATTTAAATTTAATTAACAATGAATCATTACGATATTAATCTGGATAGAAATAATGCAAATTATGTTCCATTAACACCACTAACATTTTTACAAAGAGCCAAAGATGTTTATCCTGATTATGAGGCTATAGTTTATGAGGATAGAAGCTATACTTGGAATGAAGTTTATAAAAGAGCAGTAAAATTTGCCAGTGCACTTTCTAAAATTGGTATTCAAAAAGGAGATACAGTATCTTTTTTAGCTTTTAATACTCCTGAAATTTTTGAGGCACACTACTCAGTTCCAATGACAGGAGCTGTTTTAAACACAATTAATATAAGATTAGATGCTAATACAATTAATTATATTTTAAATCACAGTGATGCAAAGGTATTGGTTGTAGATAGACAATTACATGTAGAAGTAAAAAAAGCTTTAAAAAATTTAAATAAAAAAATCACTGTTATAGATATTAACGACAAACATGCTGATCAATCGAAATTAGAAAAAATTGGAGATTTAGAATACGAAAGTTTTTTAAATACTGGAGATGAAAATTTTGATTGGAAAATGCCTGATGATGAGTGGCAAGCAATATCTTTAAGTTATACTTCAGGTACAACTGGCAATCCTAAAGGTGTTGTTTACCATCATAGAGGCGCGTACTTAATGTCTACTGGAAGTACTGTTGCCTGGAACATGCCTAATCGTTTAAACTTTTTAACAATTGTTCCTATGTTTCATTGTAATGGCTGGTGCTATCCATGGACAGTTCCAATGTTAAATGGAAGAACAATTTGCTTAAGAAATATTGATGTTAAGAAAATTTTTGAACTTATTGATAAATATGACATTACTCATTTTGGAGGAGCGCCAATAGTTTTAAATATGATAACCGGAGCTCCTGAGAGTGATAGAAAAAAATTAAAGCATAAAGTTTATGTCTTAACTGCTGGAGCACCTCCCCCAAGTATTATTTTTAAAAAAATGAAATCTCTTGGATTTGAAGTTATGCATGTTTACGGTCTTACAGAAACATATGGCCATGTTACACAATGTGCGTGGAATGATGGATGGAATGATTTAGATGAAGATAAACAAAATGAGATTAAAGCAAGACAAGGAGTAAGATATCCTAACACAGAAGGAGTAACCGTTTTAGATCCAGAGACGATGAAAGAAGTTCCTAAAGACGGAAAAACTATCGGAGAGATCATGATTAGAGGAAATGTAGTAATGAAAGGTTACTTTAAAGATAAAGAAGCTACTGACAAAGCAATGAAAGATGGATGGTTTCATAGTGGTGACTTGGCAGTTATGTTTCCTGATGGATATGTAAAAATCCAAGATAGATCTAAGGATATTATTATCTCAGGAGGAGAAAATATTTCATCAATAGAAATTGAAAATACGTTATCCAAACATCCTTCAGTTTCAATAGCAGCGGTAGTTGCTAAACCAGATGAAAAATGGGGAGAAGTACCTTGTGCTTTCATCGAGATGGTTCAAGATAAGCCTGTTACTGAAAAAGAATTAATTGATTTTTGTAAAGAAACTTTGGCTGGATTTAAAGTTCCTAAGAAGGTTGTTTTTTGCGAACTACCTAAGACATCAACTGGAAAAATACAGAAGTTCGAACTGAGAAAAAAAGTTTAGGTATCTAATTGAATTTTGAAATCGAAAATAAAAGTATTTTTGCTTCAGATAATGGCAAAGGTATAGATAAAAACAAGGATACCATTGTTTTTCTTCATGGAAGTGGCTTATCTCATATTGTTTGGTCATTAAGTGAGCAATTTTTTTCAAATAATAATTTCAATGTATTATCTATTGATCTACCAGGACATGGAAATTCTGAGGGGCCATGTTTAAAAACTATTGAGGAAATTGCAGAATGGTTGGAACTTGTATTTGATGCCTTAGAACTTCAAAATTTAATTTTAGTTGGTCATTCACAAGGATGTTTAGAAATACTTGAATATTCCCATAGATACAAAGATAGACTAAAAAAAATAGTCTTTATAGGTGGATCTAATAAAATGCCTGTTCATCCTGATTTGATTGAGCTTGCAGAAAATGGAGATTCTGATGCAGTAAAGTTAATGATGAAGTGGGGATATGAAGGTTCAAAAAAATTTATAGGTGGAAATCCAGTTGAAAGAATTATTCAATCTCCAAAAGATATTAGTGAAATACTTGCTGTAGATCTTATAGCTTGTAACAATTACAAAAATGGTTCAAACGCAGCTGGATCCATTGAGGTTCCATCAATGTTTGTTTTTGGTTCTTTAGATAAAATGGTTAATTTAGAATCTGGAAAAAAATTCTCTCAATTAATCAAAAATTCAACTATTTATGTAATAGAAGGATGTGGGCATATGATTATGATTGAAAAAGCATTTGAAATGCGGGACAAGGTTTTAGAATTTTTAAATAAATGAAAAATTATTCAATAGCAAAATCTAGAAGACTTAGAAGTACACCATATACTTCAAGGATAGAAAAACAAGGTGTAACAGCTTATACAATTTATAATCATATGTTGCTACCAGCAGCGTTTGGATCTGTAGAAGATTCTTATCATCACTTAAAAGAACATGTTCAAATTTGGGATGTTGCAGCAGAAAGGCAAGTTGAAATTTCAGGAAAAGACTCAGCTAAATTAGTTCAATTAATGACTTGTAGAGATTTATCTAAATCTAAAGATGGTAGATGTTATTATTGTCCTATTATAGATGACCAAGGTGGATTAATTAATGATCCTGTAGTGCTGAGATTAAGTCAGGAGAAATGGTGGATATCCATTGCAGACTCTGATGTAATTTTATTTGCAAAAGGATTAGCAATTGGAAATAAATTTGATGTGAAAATCTTTGAACCAAATGTAGACATCATGGCTGTTCAAGGTCCAAAATCATTTAAGTTAATGGAAAAAGTATTTGGCGAAAAAATAACTAAATTGAAATTTTTTGGATTTGATTATTTTAATTTTGAAGGAGTTGACCACTTAATTGCACAATCAGGTTGGTCTAAGCAAGGTGGCTATGAAATTTATGTTCAAAATACTGAGTCTGGTCAAAAGTTATATGATCATTTATTTGAAGCTGGTAAAGAATTTAATGTTAAGCCTGGATGCCCTAATTTAATAGAGAGAATTGAAAGTGCTCTATTGTCATTTGGAAACGATATGGATAACAATGATAACCCGTTTGAGTGTGGTTTTGATAAGTATGTTAACTTAGATAGTGATGTAAAGTTTTTGGGTAAGGAAAAATTAATCAAAATAAAAGAAGAAGGAATTACTAAAAAATTGATGGGTATAAAAATTGATATTAATGAAATCAGTGTAACAGGTTCTCTAGATTTGACAGATGAAAACAACAACCTAATTGGAGAATTAAGATCTGCTTGCTATTCACCTCACTTCAAAAAAGTAATTGGTATAGCTATGATGCAAAAAGGATACTGGAATCTTGAGCAAAATGTAAAAGTTGTTGTAAATGGACATAATTGCGCTGGAAAAGTTTGCGATTTACCTTTCATTTAGTATAACAACCCCATCATGAATATAGCTATAGTCGGAGCCACGGGCAATGTTGGAAGAAAAGTACTAGAAGTACTTGAGAGGAAAAATTTGCCTATTTCAGAAATTTTTTTAGTTGCATCTGAAAGAAGTGCGGGTTCAAAAATTAATTTTAAAGGAAAAGACATAGAGGTTGAAAATTTAGAGACTTTTGATTTTTCAAAAGCAAAAATTACTTTTTTTGCAGCAGGTGGAAAAATTTCAGAAGCTTATGCCTCAAAAGCAGCAAGCGAGAGCATTGTAATAGATAATTCTAGTTTTTATAGAATGGACCCTGATGTTCCTTTAATTGTACCTCAAGTAAATGCGGATGACTTAAAAAATATAAAAAAAAATATTATTGCTAATCCTAATTGCTCAACTGCACAATTAGTCTTACCATTAAAACCAATCCATGATTTATTTAAAATAAAAAGATTAGTTGTAGCTACATATCAGTCAGTATCTGGTGGTGGTAAAGCACCAATGGATGAATTAGTAGAACAGACTAAGCTAGCACTAGAAAACAAAGCAATTGAATCAAAAAATTTTACAAAACAAATTTCATTTAATTTAATTCCACATATTGATGTATTTGCTGATGATGGATACACAAAAGAGGAATTAAAAATGACCAATGAGACTAAAAAAATTCTAGATCAAAATATTGAATTATCAGCAACTTGTGTAAGAGTACCAGTTTTAGTTTCTCATTCTGAAGCAGTAAATTTAGAATTAGAAAAAGATTTTACAATTGATCAAATTAAAGAATGTCTTGAGAAAATGGAAGGCTGTAAAGTTATTGATGAGAGACAAGATGGTGGATATTCAACACCGCTTGAAGCTGCTGGAAAAGATGAGACATTCATTTCAAGAATTAGAGAAGATAAGACTAAAAAGAATTGCTTAAATATGTGGATTGTCTCAGATAATTTACTTAGAGGTGCAGCCTTAAATGCAGTTGAAATTGCTGAAACATTAATAAAAAATAATTTTTATGGAAAGTAAAAGACCTCTTTCTCCTCATATACAAATTTATAGATGGCACATATCCTCACTAGTATCTATTTCTCATAGAATAACTGGAATAATAAATATCTTAGCAATAACTTTAGTTTGTGTCTGGGTTTCTTGGCTAATTTTAGGAGAACCAAAATATGATTTGATAAACTTTTTTTTTAATTCGTTTATTGGAAAATTTGTTGCAATTGGGTTAGCTTGGTCTTTTAGTTTTCAAATACTTAGTGAAATCAGACATTTAATAATGGATATGGGTTATGGCTATGAACTGAAGACTACTCGTATAACAGGTTTGATGGTGATCTTTGGTTCATTAATTTTAACTATTTTATTTTACTTAATTGGAAAAAACTTTTTTTAATATGAATTTAGCTACAAAAAAATGGGTGTTTTTAAAATTATCATCAATAATTTTAGTCCCTTTAATGTTATGGTTTATAATTAATTTCATATCAGTTTATGATGGAGATTATTCTGAAGTGGTTAGTTTTTTTTCAAACAAAACAAATAAGTTTTTATTTAGTATATTTTTAATTTTTGCTTATTTTTTTTCTGCCTTAAGTATTAGTGAGGTTTTTGAGGACTATATTTCTAATGAAAAAACCAAATATGTCGCAAACAGACTTCTCTATATTTCTGCTATAATCATCCCATTATTAACAATAATAATTTTACTTAATCTAAAATAATGAGCGCTTATAATATTATAGATCATGAATATGATGTAGTTGTCTTAGGAGCTGGTGGATCTGGCTTGAGAGCCGCTGTTGGATTAAGCGAAGCTGGATTGAAAACAGCTTGTATTTCAAAAGTATTTCCAACTAGAAGCCACACATCTGCTGCACAAGGAGGTATCTCAGCTGCACTTGGCAATATGGGAGAAGATGACTGGAGATGGCATATGTATGATACGGTTAAAGGTGCAGACTGGTTAGGAGATCAAGATAGTATTGAGTATTTATGTAAAGAAGCTCCAAAGGCAGTCTTAGAGCTAGAAAAATATGGAGTTCCATTTAGCAGAACTGAAGAGGGAAAAATATATCAAAGACCTTTTGGTGGAATGACAAAAAATTATGGAAATGGAATTGTACAAAGAACATGTGCTGCTGCGGATAGAACTGGTCATGCAATTCTTCATACGCTTTATGGACAAGCCTTAAAACATAACACTGAGTTTTTTATAGAATATTTTGCATTAGATCTTTTAATGAAAGATGGAGCGTGCAAGGGATTGATTGCATGGAATTTAAATGATGGAACAATCCATAGATTTAGAGCGCATACTGTAATTATAGCTACAGGTGGATATGGGAAAGTCTATTATTCAGCTACATCTGCGCATACTTGCACTGGAGATGGAAATGCAATGGTATTAAGAGCTGGATTGCCTCTTCAAGATATGGAGTTTGTTCAATTTCATCCAACAGGAATTTATGGTCATGGCACGTTAATAACAGAAGGTGCTAGAGGTGAGGGTGGTTATCTAACTAACTCCAAGGGCGAAAGATTTATGGAAAGATATGCTCCAAATGCAAAAGATTTAGCATCAAGAGATGTTGTTAGTAGATCAATGTCTATTGAAATAAATGAAGGAAGAGGAGTTGGAAAAGATCAAGATCATGTTCATTTAAACTTAAGTCATTTAGATAAAGATATTATTGAAAGTAGACTTCCAGGAATTACTGATGCTGCAAGGTTATTTGCAAATGTAGATGTAACTAAAGAGCCTATACCTGTTGTCCCAACAGTTCATTATAATATGGGTGGTATTCCAACAAATTACAAAGCAGAAGTTTTAACTGTTAATGGTTCAGAAAAAACTGTTCCAGGTCTGATGGCTATAGGAGAAGCAGCATGTGTATCTGTTCATGGTGCGAATAGACTTGGCTCTAATTCATTAATTGATTTAGTAGTGTTCGGAAGAGCAGCAGCAAAAAGGGCAGCAGAATTAGTTAAACCCGGAACTCCTCATGAAGAGCTACCTGAGTCTGAGACACAAAAATGTTTAGATAGATTTGATAAGTTAAGAAATGCAGATGGAAATAATAGTACTGCAGAACTTAGACTTTCAATGCAAAAAACAATGCAATCTAAATGTGCAGTATTTAGAACAGAAAAAAATTTAAAAGAAGGCGTAGATGATATTAGAAAAACTTATGATGGAATGGACTCCATTTCTGTTAAAGACAGATCTTTAGTATTTAATACCGATTTAGTTGAAACTTTAGAATTTGATAATTTAATTAGACAAGCAGTAACAACAGTAGAATCTGCATATCACAGAAAAGAAAGCAGAGGAGCTCATGCAAGAGATGATTATCCAAAAAGAGATGATGATAAATTTATGCAACATACTCTTGCTTGGTGTGATGGAAAAAATACAAAAATTAGTTATAGACCAGTCCACAAGTCAACTTTGACTAATGAAGTTCAATATTTTCCACCACAAGAGCGAGTATACTAATGGTACAATTGAATTTACCAAAAAATTCTGAAGTCAAAAAAGGTAAATATTTTAAAGATAAAACAGGCTCTAAAAATCTTAGAAGAGTAAATGTTTATAGATGGGACCCTTCTACTGAAGAAAATCCAAGAATTGATACTTATGAAGTTGATATGGATAATTGTCCTTCAAAAGTTTTAGATATTTTAAATAAAATTAAAAACGAAATTGACCCAACATTAGCTTATAGAAGATCTTGTGCTCATGGAGTTTGTGGTTCTTGTGCTATGAACATGGGTGGCAAAAATGGTTTAGCGTGCACAACTCCGCATTCGGAAATTGATGGAGATATAGACATATATCCGCTACCGCACTTGAAAGTTAAAAGAGATTTAATTGGAGATTTGGATGGTTTGTATAAACAGTATCAATCTATTGAGCCTTGGTTAAAAAATAATTCAAAAAAAGAAACAACAGAAATTTATCAATCTCAAGAAGATAGAGCAAAACTTGATGGCGCTTATGAATGTATTATGTGTGCATGTTGTTCAACATCTTGCCCAAGTTATTGGTGGAATGGAGATAAATACTTAGGTCCAGCAGTCCTTCTACAAGCTTACAGATGGATCGTTGATAGTAGAGATGAAGAAAGAAAAGCAAGATTAAAAAAAGTTGCTGATGAATTAAAACTTTACAGATGTCATACTATTTTAAATTGTACAAATGCTTGTCCCAAAGGCCTAAATCCAGCAAAAGCAATTGCAGAAATTAAAAAAATGTTAGCTACGGCTAATGTTTAAATAGACTATTAAGTTTTTTTGATTTAAAAGACCGTATTCATGAAATTAATAGAGCACTTCGTTAATGGAAAAATAATTCCAGGTTCATCTGATAGAAAAGGAAAAGTATTCAATCCTGCAACTGGAGAACAGGAGTCTGAGGTAAGACTTGCAAGTAAATCTGATTTAGATCAAGCTGTAGAAGCAGCCAAAAAAGCATTTGAAACTTGGTCTGCAAAACCTCCTTTACAAAGAGCAAGGATAATATTTAAATTTAAGGAATTAATAGAAAAAAATTCTGATGAATTAACAAAGCTAATAGTATCAGAACATGGAAAAGTTTTTGAGGATGCTAGAGGATCTTTAACAAGAGGGCTTGAGGTAGTTGAGTTTGCTTGTGGAATTCCTCATTTGTTAAAAGGTGAATATTCAGAAAATGTTGGAACAAATGTTGACAGTTGGTCAATGAGACAACCTCTGGGGGTGGTAGCTGGAATTACTCCATTTAATTTTCCAGCAATGGTACCAATGTGGATGTTTCCAATAGCAATTGCTTGCGGAAATACATTTATATTAAAACCTTCAGAAAAAGATCCTTCATGTCCACTTAGATTAGCAGAGTTGCTTAGTGAAGCTGGATTGCCAGAAGGAGTATTTAATGTAGTTAATGGCGATAAAGAAGCTGTTGATGCAATTTTAGAAAATAAAGATATTAAAGCTGTAAGCTTTGTTGGATCCACTCCAATTGCAAAATATATTTACGAAAATTCAGCTAAAAATGAAAAAAGAGTACAAGCACTTGGAGGTGCAAAAAATCACTTAGTAGTCATGCCAGATTGTGATTTGGATGGTGCAGTAAATGGATTGATGGGTGCAGCTTACGGATCTGCAGGTGAGAGATGTATGGCTCAATCTGTTGCTGTTGCTGTTGGAGATATTGGTGATGAACTAGTTTCAAGACTTTCAAAAAAAACAGAGGCCTTAAAAGTAGGACCTGGTATGGATAAAACCTCAGAGATGGGACCTCTGGTTACAAAAGAGCATTTAGAAAAAGTAAAAAGTTATGTTGATTTAGGAGTTGAAGAAGGTGCTAAATTAGTTGTCGATGGAAGAAACTTAAAACTTCAAGGTTATGAAAACGGATTTTATATAGGTGGTTGTTTATTTGATCATGTTAATAAAGACATGAGAATTTATAAAGAAGAAATTTTTGGTCCAGTTCTATCTGTAGTTAGAGTTAAAACTTTTGAAGAGGCTGCAAAACTAATCAATGATCATGAATACGGAAACGGAGTAAGTATTTATACTAGAGATGGTGATGCAGGCAGAACATTTGCTAGTAAAATTCAAGTAGGAATGGTTGGTATCAATGTTCCAATTCCAGTTCCTATGGCCTTTCATAGTTTTGGTGGTTGGAAAAGATCATTATTTGGAGATAGTGGCATGCATGGCATGGAAGGAATAAAATTCTATACTAAACTTAAAACTGTAACATCACGATGGCCTTCAGGTGTGCGCACAAACGCAGAATTTGTAATGCCAACAATGAAATAAGAGGAAATAAATGAAAAAAATATCTTTAATTGGCGCAGGCCAAATAGGTGGAACACTAGCACATTTAATTGGAATAAAGGAGCTTGTTGATGAAGTTGTTTTATTTGACGTTGCAAGTGGAATAGCTAAAGGAAAGGCTTTAGATATAGCTCAATCATCATCAGTTGATGGATTTAATGTAAAATTATCAGGTACAGACGATTATAAAGATATTAAAGATTCTGATGTTATCATAATTACAGCAGGAGTTCCTAGAAAGCCAGGAATGAGTAGAGATGATCTTCTCGGTATAAATTTAAAAATTATTAAACAGGTAGCTCAAGGAGTAAAAGAAAACGCACCGAACGCCTTTGTAATTTGTATCACCAACCCTTTAGATGTGATGGTTATGGCGTTTCAAAAGTTTTCAGGTTTGCCTGCAAATAAAGTTGTCGGCATGGCAGGAATTTTAGATAGCTCAAGATTTAAACTGTTTTTATCATTAGAGTTTGGTGTGCCTGTAAGAGAGATTGAAGCAATGGTTATGGGTGGTCATGGAGATACTATGGTTCCAATGCCAAGATTTACAAAAGTATCTGGCAAACCTTTATTGGATCTTGTGAAAGAGGGAAAGATTTCTCAAGAGAGAGTTGAAGAAATTAATCAAAGAACTAGAGACGGTGGAGCAGAAATCGTCAAGTATTTAGAAAAAGGTTCTGCTTTTTATGCACCAGCAGCATCGGGAGTTCAAATGGCTGAATCATATTTAAAAGATGAAAAAAAATTATTACCTTGCGCAGTGCAGTTAAATGGTGAGTACAGAGTAGAAAATGTTTATGCTGGAGTACCAGTTGTAATTGGTAAAGACGGAGTTGAGAAAATTGAAGTAGTGGATTTAGATGAAAAAGAAAATAAAGAGTTTATGCACTCTATTGATGCTGTAAAAGCTCTTTGGGAAGCTGCCTCTAAAATAGATCCAGATCTTTCAAAATAATAATGAATATTCACGAGCACCAAGCAAAAGAAATTTTAAAGAAATATGGAGCAATAGTTCCAGCAGGATTTTTTTCAACAAATGTTGATGACTTGATTGAAAAAGCAAAAAATTTAAAAACTGAAAAGTATGTTTTAAAGGCTCAAATTCATGCTGGTGGTAGAGGTAAAGCTGGAGGAGTTAAAATTCTTAATACACTTGAGGAATTAAAAAATTCAGCAAATGAGTTGCTTGGAAAAACACTTGTAACTCATCAAACTGGACCAGAAGGAAGAGAAGTTAAGCGATTATATGTTGAAGAATCCTCTAATATAGAAAAAGAATTCTATTTATCATGTTTAGTTGATAGAGCGAGCTCAAAGATCGCATTTATTTCAAGTGACCAAGGTGGAATGGATATTGAAGAAGTAGCAAGCTCAAATCCAGAAAAAATTATTACAACTAAAGTTGATATAGCTGAAGAAATATCAGATGCAGATTGTGAGTCAGTAATTAAAATTTTTGATTTAAACAGTGATGCAAAAGATCAAGCAATTTTACTAATCAAATCGATTTATAAAATGTTTATTAGTACAGATGCTAATATGGTTGAGGTAAATCCTTTAATTTTAACAAAAGAGGGAAAGATTGTTTGTTTAGATGCGAAAGTTAATTTCGACTCTAATGCATTATTTAGACACCCTGAAATTTTAGAATTAAGAGATCTAAATGAAGAAGATCCAACTGAGATTGAAGCTAGCAAACATGATTTAGCTTATATCAAGTTAGATGGAAGTATTGGATGTATGGTTAATGGTGCAGGTCTAGCAATGGCAACTATGGATATAATCAAATTATATGGTAAAGAGCCAGCTAATTTCTTAGATGTAGGAGGTGGAGCCTCAAAAGAAAAAGTTTCTGCAGCATTTAAAATTATTCTTTCAGATAAAAATGTGAAGGGAATTTTGATAAATATTTTTGGGGGAATAATGAGATGTGATGTGCTTGCACAAGGAGTAGTGGACGCTGCAAAAGAAATTAATATTAGTGTACCTTTAGTAGTTCGACTTGCAGGGACAAATTTTAAAGAAGGAAAAGAAATTTTAGATAATTCAGGTTTAAAATTAATTTCAGCAGAGAACTTAGATGATGCTGCTAAGAAAATTGTTGAGGCTATTAAATAAATGTCAGTTTTAGTTAATAAAGAAACTAAAGTAATTTGTCAGGGTTTTACAGGTGCACATGGAACTTTCCATTCAGAGCAAGCAATAAAATATGGAACAAATTTAGTAGGAGGTGTTACTCCTAAAAAGGGAGGTCAAAAGCATTTAGACAGACCTGTATTTAATTCTGTAGCTGAAGCAAAAGATGCAGTTGGAGCAGATGCCACTATGATTTATGTGCCTGCAAAATTTGCTGCAGCAGCAATTATAGAAGCTATTGATGCTTCAGTTGAATTAATTGTTTGCATTACTGAAGGTATCCCAATTCAAGATATGCTTAAGGTTAGAAAAAAATTAGATGGGTCTAATAGCAGACTTATAGGTCCAAATTGTCCAGGAATTATAACTCCTGATGAATGTAAAATTGGAATTATGCCAGGTAATATTCATAAAAGAGGTTCAGTTGGAATTGTATCTAGATCTGGAACTTTAACCTACGAAGCAGTTGCTCAAACAACTGAAAATGGATTAGGGCAATCAACATGCATTGGAATTGGAGGAGATCCAATAAATGGTACAAATTTCATAGATTGTTTAGATTTATTTTTAAATGATGAGGAGACACAATCAATTTTAATGATTGGTGAGATAGGGGGTTCTGCAGAGGAAGAAGCGGCAGATTTTTTGAAAAACCATAAAATTAAAAAACCAACAGTTGGATTTATAGCTGGAATTACTGCGCCACCAGGTAGAAGAATGGGGCACGCAGGTGCAATTATTTCTGGAGGTAAAGGTGGCGCAGAAGATAAAATAAAAAAAATGGAAGAATGTGGAATTACAGTCGCAAAATCACCATCAATAATTGGTAAAACTTTATTTGATAAACTGTCTAATTGAAAAATATTTTTTAGAGGGATATATTAAATAAATAAGATGTCATCATCAAAAAATCTCGATTTCGAAAAAAATTCATTTTTACATAAATCAAATAGTGCATTCATTGAGCAAATGTACTTAAAATTTATTAACAAAGATAAAGATCTCCCTGAAAGTTGGTTAAATTATTTTGAAGGAATCGGTGATGAAATAAAAGTAATTGCTAATGAAATAAATGGACCGTCATGGGGACCAGAAAAGACCAAAATAAATATTGATGAGCTTCAAAAGAAAATTGATGAAAATGAAATTACTAATTTAAATAATGAAAAAATAGATACTTCAGAAAAATTTAATTTTCAATTACTTGCAGATTCTAACAAAGATTCAATAAGTGCAGTTGCGTTAATCAGAGCTTACAGATTAAGGGGGCATTTGTTAGCTGATCTTGATCCTTTGGGAATGAGAGAGTCTGAATATTTAGATGAACTTCATCCAGAGTTTTATGGTTTTAAGAAAGAAAACTATGAAAGAAAAATTTTTTTAAACGGCGTGATAAATAAAAAGTATGCCAATATTAAAGAAATTTTAAAATTTATGAAAAAAACCTATTGTGGAAAAATAGGTTATGAGTTTATGCACATTTCTAATCCTGATGAAAGAAAATGGTTTAGAGATAGAATTGAGCAAGATGATAAAGCTCTTCAGTTTACTAAAAATGGTAAGGAAGCAATTCTAAATAAATTAGTTCAAGCAGAAGGTTTTGAAAAATTTTTAGCAACTAAGTATGTTGGTACAAAAAGATTTGGATTAGATGGAGGAGAAAGTTTAATTCCTGCACTTGAGCAAATAATTAAAATTGGTGGTCAACAACAAATTAAAGAGGTTAAAATTGGAATGTCTCATAGAGGCAGACTAAATGTTTTGGCTAACGTTTTACAAAAATCTTATAAAAGAATATTTAATGAATTTGCTGGTGAATATAGTGATGACTCTGAGGATAGTGCTGGAGATGTAAAATACCATCTTGGTGCATCTTCTGACAGACAATTTGATGGAAATTCTGTTCATGTTAGTTTGACAGATAATCCATCTCACCTTGAAGCAGTAAATCCTGTCGTTTTAGGACAAACTAGAGCAAAACAATTTTTTCATAAAGACAAAGAGAGAAACAAAGTTATTCCAATACTAATTCATGGTGATGCTGCATTTGCTGGTCAGGGTGTGGTAGCAGAATGTTTTGCTATGTCAGGTCTACCAGGACATAACACTGGTGGAACTATTCATATAATTGTAAATAATCAAATTGGTTTTACAACGAGTCCTCGATTTGCAAGATCGTCACCTTATCCTTCTGATGTTGCAAAAATGGTTGAGGCTCCAATTTTACATGTTAATGGAGATGATCCAGAGGCAGTTGTTTATGCTACCAGAATAGCTACAGAATTCAGATTAAAATTTAATAGAGACGTTGTAGTAGATTTAATTTGTTACAGAAGGTTTGGTCATAATGAGGGAGATGAGCCATCGTTTACTCAGCCATTGATGTATCAAAAAATTAAATCTCACCCAAGTGTATATAAAATTTATGGGAATAAACTGGTTAATGAAAAATCAATTACTCAAGAATTATTAAATCAAAATGTTAAATCATTTAAAGATTTATTAGATGATCAATATAAAAGTGCAAAAGACTACAAGCCTAAAATAGAATGGTTTGAGGGGACATGGTCAAGATATAAACCTGAGAAAGGAAAAGATAAAAGAGGAATATCAGGTTTTGATGAGGAGAAATTAAAAATAATTTCAAAAAAAATAAATACAGTACCATCAGAAAAAAATATTCATAAAACTATTAGTAAAATATTAAATGCGAGAAGAGACTCGATTGAAAAAGGAGTGGGAATTGATTGGTCTTCAGCAGAAGCTCTTGCGTTTGGATCTTTGTTAGTTGAAGGATATCCAGTTCGTTTAGTTGGACAAGACTCTGGTAGAGGAACTTTTAGTCAAAGACATTCTGTACTAAGAAATCAAATTGATAATTCGAGATATATTCCATTAAATAATATTGTCAAAGGTCAAAAACAATTTGAAGTAGTAGATAGTTTTTTATCTGAACTTGCAGTTTTAGGTTTCGAATATGGTTACAGTTTAGTTGAACCAAACACTCTAACAATTTGGGAAGCTCAATTTGGAGATTTTGCAAATGGAGCTCAAGTTGTGATTGATCAGTTTATAGCATCAGGTGAGAGAAAATGGAATAGAGCATCAGGCCTTGTAATGTTGTTACCTCATGGATACGAAGGTCAAGGTCCTGAACATTCATCTGCTAGATTAGAAAGATTTTTACAGTTATGTTCAAACGACAATATGCAAGTTATGAATTGTACAACTCCAGCCAATTATTATCATGCATTAAGACGTCAAATGCATAGAGATTTTAGAAAACCACTAATTATAATGACTCCAAAGTCATTACTCAGAAATAAATACTGTGTTTCTAACTTAGAGGATTTTAACAAACAAAATACTTTCCATAGAGTTTTGTGGGATCATGCGATCGATCCAAAATCAAATGGTTTTATTAAACTTAAAGAAAGCTCTGAGATTAAAAAAGTTATTTTGTGCTCAGGCAAAGTTTACTTTGACTTACTTGAAGCTAGAGAAAAATTAAAAAGAGATGATGTAATTATGTTTAGAATAGAACAACTTTATCCTTTCCCAGCAAAAGCTTTAGTAAACGAACTTAAACCTTATGCCAAAAATGCTAAATTCTTTTGGTGTCAAGAAGAGCCAAAGAATATGGGAGCATGGTTTTCAGTGAGAGATTATATTCAATGGACATTAGATACTTTAAAGGCTAAATATAATGAAATTTCTTATATAGGAAGAAGCCCTGATGCAACTCCAGCAACTGGATATGCAAAGAGGCATAATTCTCAGCAACAAGAAATAATTAATAAGGTGTTTGATTAAATTATAATGAGTGAAAAAATAGTAGTTCCAGTGCTTGGTGAGAGTATTACAGAAGCAACGGTTGCAAAATGGTTAAAAAAAACTGGAGATGCAGTTGAAGCTGATGAACCAATTGTAGAACTTGAAACTGACAAAGTTAATTTAGAAGTCCCATCACCAATAACTGGTGTTTTAACAGAAATTAATTCACAAGATGGCTCCACAGTGGAAGTTGGAGCTTTATTAGGTTCTGTTTCAGAAAATGGTTCAGCAAAAGTGATACCAACTGAAAAAAAAGAGGAACCTAAACAAGTTGAAGAAGCTCCTTCTGAAAACAATGTAATAAAATTAGATACAAATAAAAAAGAACCAGAAATTTTTGAAGATAAAAAAACAGAAATTCAAAAACCTAAGCCCTTAGTTTTGACTGAGGAAGTAGCACCAAAACCAGCGCCAGTAATAGATAATAAAAATGATACTTTGTCTCCTGCTGTCAGAAAAATTGTTACTGAAAATAATATTGATGTTAATTCAGTTCAAGGTTCAGGAAAAAATGGTCAGGTTTTAAAAGGAGATTTAATTGGTCTAATGGGAGCAAATCCAAAACCATCAGAGAGAAATATTCAATATGGTCAAGAAGAACGAATTAAAATGACTAGACTAAGACAGACAATTGCTAAGAGATTAAAACAAGCTCAAGAAAATGCTGCATTACTTACAACTTTTAATGAAGTTGACATGACAAATATAATGGAAATGAGAAAAGAAAATCAACAAGACTTTCAAAGTAGATATGGAATTAAATTAGGCTTCATGTCATTCTTTGTTAAAGCATGTGTAGTGGCCTTGAAACATTTCCCTGCTGTTAATGCTGAAATTGATGGCGATGAAATTATATATAAAAACTATTATAATATTAGTTTTGCTGTAGGTACGGATAAAGGTTTAGTTGTTCCAGTTTTAAGAAATGCAGACGAACTTTCGTTTGCTGATATTGAAAAAAATATTAAAGATATTTCTGAAAAAGCTAGAGATGGAAAATTAACAATTGAAGATCTACAAGGAGGAACATTTACCATCAGTAATGGTGGAGTGTATGGTTCAATGTTATCAACTCCAATTCTAAACTTACCCCAATCTGGTGTCCTAGGCATGCATAACATTGTAGAGCGACCAGTGGTAGTAGAAGGTGAAATAAAAATAAGACCTATTATGTATTTAGCTCTTTCTTATGATCACAGAATTATTGATGGCAAAGAATCTGTTTCTTTCTTAAAAATGATTAAAGAAAATCTAGAAGATCCTAGAAGATTATTTTTGGATATTTAAATGTCAGAAAAATTTCAAGCTGTAGTTATTGGAGGAGGGCCTGGTGGTTATGTTTGTGCAATTAGGCTTGCACAATTAGGTTTAAAAACAGCATGTATAGAGTCTAGAGGTTCACTAGGAGGAACTTGCTTAAATGTTGGCTGTATACCCTCAAAAAGTTTATTAAATCTTTCTGAAGAATTTCATAAAGTAAAAAATTTATCCAATAAGGGTATCGAGATAGGTGAGGTGAAACTTAATCTTGAAAAGATGATGAAAAGCAAAGATAAAGCTGTAACAATATTGACCAAAGGAGTTGAATTTCTTTTAAAAAAAAACAAAGTTACTTATTTTAAAGGTCACGGAAGTTTTAAATCAAAAAACCAAATCTCAATTAAAGATGACAAGAATAATGAGACAATCATTGAGTCAGAAAAAACAGTAATAGCAACCGGATCTGTGCCAGTTTCATTACCTGGAATTGATATTGATGAAAAAGTAATTGTTTCCTCTACAGGGGCCTTAAAATTAGAAAAAGTACCAAATAAAATGGTCGTGGTTGGAGGTGGCTACATTGGTTTAGAGATGGGTTCAGTTTGGTCAAGATTAGGTTCGGAAGTTCAGGTAGTAGAATTCTTAGATCATATTACACCTGGAATGGATAAAGAAATTTCATCTGAGTTTATGAAAATTTTAAAAAAACAAGGCATTAAATTTAATATGCAAAACAAAGTTGAAACAATTCAGAAAAATAACAACGGAGCGGTTGTTTCAACAGTAGATAAAGATGGCAATAAAAACAATTTTGAATGTGATGTGGTGTTAATTTCTGTTGGTAGAAAGCCAAATACGGATGGACTAAATTTAGATGCAGTAGGAATTGATTTAGATGAAAGAAAAAGAATAAAAACTGACAAAACTTTTAAAACAAATGTCGAAAATATTTTTGCTATTGGCGATGTAATAGTAGGGCCAATGCTTGCTCATAAAGCTGAAGATGAAGGAATAGCAGTTGCAGAAAATATTGCAGGACAATCTGGACATGTTAATTATGATACAATACCTGGTGTTGTGTATACTACTCCAGAAGTTGCATCTATAGGAAAAACAGAAGAACAATTAAAAGAACTTAATCAAAAGTATAAAGTTGGTAAATTTTCATTTATGGCAAATTCTAGAGCTAAAGCTATTGATGATGCTGAGGGATTTGTAAAAATATTAGCAGATGAGCAAACAGACAAAGTATTAGGAGCTCATATTATAGGCCCTCATGCAGGAGAATTAATTGCAGAAATTGGTGTAGCTATGGAATTTGGTGCAAGTTCAGAAGATATAGCAAGAACATGTCATGCGCACCCAACTTTTTCAGAAGCAGTTAAAGAAGCTGCATTATCAGTAGATAAAAGAGCAATACACTCTTAATTTTTTTTCATATTATAAAAATATGAAATTTCCGATTCTTTTACCTAATATTTTTGATCATCCATTTACTTATGAAAGTAGTATTGATCTCGAATTGGGAGACTATGTAGAAGTTCCTTTTGGTAAATCAAAAATTACAGGTGTAGTTTGGGATGAATTTGAAAAAAACAGCAACAAAACGTTTAAAATAAAAAAAGTTTTGAGGAAGTTAGATGTGACTCCTCTAAAAAAAAATACTATTAAATTTTTAAACTGGTTTTCAGATTACAATATTATTCCAAAAGGAATGGCTCTAAAGCTTATTTTATTAAGTAGTCATGCAATAGAAAATAAGGAGCTAAGTTCTTATAATAATTTTAAAAGTGAGATTAAAAATACATCTATAAAATTAACCAAAGATCAAATCAAAGCATATGAGGAAATGGTAAGCACTAACCAAAATTTTAGAGTACATGTGTTACAAGGAACAACAGGATCAGGTAAAACTCTTGTGTATTTTGAAGCTTTAAAAAACCTTATAAAACAAGGATATCAGGGGTTAATTTTGTTACCTGAAATAGGTTTAACAGGTCAATTTGAAAAAAAATTTAATGAATATTTTGGTTTTAATGCGGCTGTGTGGCACTCAGGAGTTTCAAAAAAAAAGAAAGAATTAATTTGGAGTGGAATATCAAATGGAGAAGTTAAAGTAATTATAGGAGCAAGATCATCATTATTTTTACCTTTTAAAAATCTAGGTATGATAATTGTAGATGAAGAGCATGATCAATCATTTAAACAAGATGAAGGTGTAACTTATAATGCACGAGATATGGCAATTTCTAGAGCTTCATTTGAAAATATACCAGTTAATTTAGTAACAGCTGTTCCATCAATTGAAACTTTTGAAAATATTCAAAAAGGAAAATATTCCTTATCAAGACTTACAGAGAGATATAAAAATGCTTCATTACCAAATTACGAAATTATAGATCTTAATAAAACCAAACTTGAAAAACAATCGTGGTTATCAGATAAAATAATCGAAAAAGTAAATTTTCACCTTGAGAGAAAAGATCAGGTTTTATTTTTTTTAAATAGAAGAGGTTTTTCACCTCATGCGTTGTGCAAAAATTGTTTAACTAGCTATTCTTGTCCAAATTGTACTATCAACCTTGTTTATCATAAAAATAAAAATAATTTATTATGTCACTATTGTGGTTTTAAAACTGATTTAAAAAGAGATTGCTCAAAAGAGGGTGAATGTAATTTTGTCTTTAGTGGACCTGGTGTAGAGAGGATATCTGAGGAAGTTAAAAAAAAATTTCCTAATAAGGAAGTTGAAATTTTTTCAAGTGATACAATGAATAAAAAAGACTCATCAAGTAAATTAGAAAGAATTATAAATAATCAAACTGAAATATTAGTTGGTACACAATTAATTTCTAAAGGATTTCATTTTCCAAGTTTAAATTGTATTGTTGTTGTTGATATTGATTTATCAGCTAACGGAAATGATTTAAGAGGAGCTGAAAAAAATTTGCAGTTATATCATCAGTTATCAGGAAGAGCTGGAAGGACAGGAAAACCTGCAACAGTATATTTTCAAACCTATAACAATAATAAAAATATGATTTTAGAAATTACAAATAAAAATCCTGATATATTTTTAAAAAGAGAACTAGAAATTAGAAAAAAAAATAAACTTCCACCTTATCAAAGATTTATTTCTCTGATTATGACTGGTGAAAATCAAAAAAAATTAGAAAAAGAGGCTTATGACTTTAAAAATTATTTAGAAAATAAAATTGAGGGAAATATATTGGGTCCAGTTGAGGCTCCTATATTTAGATTAAAAAGAAATTTTAGGGTCAGATTTTTAATTAGAGGTTCAAAATCTATGAAACTACAAAATGCTATTGCAAAATCAGTTCCAAAATACAAATTTTCTAAAGGAATAAAACTTTCAGTTGATGTTGATCCAATTAACTTCAATTAGGCCCAAAAAAGAGGACTTTTTCGTCAATCAGTCACTTGAAGACATAAAGGTCATATGCTAATTAGAGCGTGATTTTTAAATAATCTTCAACATTTTAGAGGTATCAAGTTGAGCAAAGACACAGGATTTTCAATTACTTCAGCAGAAAGGTATTCACTTGCGCTTTATGAATTATCTACTGAAAGCAATGTTACATCCCAAATAGAAGAGCAGTCACTCTCAGTTCTAAAATTGTTAGAACAAAGCCAAGATTTTTCAAATTTAATAAAAGATCCAACTACAAGCCAAGATGATTTATTAAAAGCAGTTAATACAATCTCAGAAAATTATAAATTTGATAAATTGTTAAAAAATTTTTTAAGTTTTTTAATTCAAAAGAGAAGGTTCTTTTTTGTAGAAAGAATTCTTAAAAGTTTCATCGAGATCTGTTCAGAAAAAAGGGGAGAACTAAAAGCCGAATTAAGATCTGCTAAACAATTATCTAATGAAGAAATTAAACAAATTACGGAAGAATTAACTAAAAACTTTAGTTCAAAAATAAAATTAAACTACAAACATGATGAAAGTTTAATAGGAGGTTTAGTAGTACAGGTAGGGAGTACTATGGTTGATACCTCAATTAAAAGTAAATTACAACAAATCGAAAATAGAATGATAGAGGCATAAATGGAAATAAATCCTTCAGAAGTTACAAAAATATTAAAAGAACAAATAAAAAATTTTGGAGATAAAGCAGAAGTTACTGAGGTAGGTCAAGTTTTATCGGTTGGTGATGGTATCGCTAGAATTTACGGTCTTGACAATGTTCAGGCTGGAGAGATGGTTGAATTTTCTGATGGCTCTAAAGGTATGGCCCTAAACTTAGAGAGCGAAAACGTTGGTGTTGTAATTTTTGGTGATGACAGAAATGTTAAAGAAGGTGATGTTGTAAAAAGAACTGGAAAAATTGTTGATACGCCAGTTGGAAAAGAGTTACTAGGTAGAGTAGTAGATGGTTTAGGAAATCCAATTGATGGCAAGGGTGCATTAGATAAAAGTGTACAAAAGAGCAGAGTAGAGGTTAAGGCTCCTGGAATTATCCCTAGACAATCAGTTAATGAACCAATGCAAACAGGTTTAAAATCAATTGATAGTTTGGTTCCAATCGGAAGAGGACAAAGGGAATTAATCATTGGTGATAGACAAACAGGAAAAACTGCGGTTGCAGTTGATGCAATCATAAACCAAAAAAAGATCAATGAATCAGGCGATGAAAAACAAAAATTATATTGTATTTATGTTGCTGTAGGTCAGAAAAGATCAACTGTTAGACAAATTCAAAAAACTTTAGAGGAAGCTGGTGCAATGGAATACACAACAATTGTTGCTGCAACAGCATCAGACTCAGCGCCACTTCAGTTTTTAGCTCCATATACTGGTTGTGCTATGGGTGAATATTTCAGAGATAATGGAATGCACGCGTTGATTATTTACGATGATTTATCAAAACAAGCAGTTGCTTACAGACAAATGTCACTTTTACTTAGAAGACCTCCAGGACGTGAAGCTTATCCAGGAGATGTATTCTATTTACATAGTAGATTATTAGAAAGAGCTGCAAAATTGAGTGATGAACATGGTGGAGGATCTTTAACAGCACTTCCAATTATTGAAACTCAAGGTGGAGACGTATCTGCATTTATTCCAACAAATGTAATTTCAATTACGGATGGTCAGATTTTCTTAGAAACTGAATTATTCAACCAAGGAATAAGACCTGCAATTAACGTTGGTTTATCAGTTTCAAGGGTAGGCTCATCTGCACAAACTAAAGCGATGAAAAAAGTTTCAGGATCTATGAAACTTGAGCTTGCTCAATATAGAGAAATGGCAGCATTTGCTCAATTTGGTTCAGATTTAGATGCTTCTACTCAACAGTTATTGAATAGAGGATCAAAATTAACTGAGCTTTTAAAACAAAAGCAATATTCTCCAATGACAGTTGCTGAACAAGTAATTTCGGTTTTCTGTGGTGTTAAAGGATATCTTGATGATATCGATTTAAAAGATGTTGCAGGTTTTGAAAGTAAAATCATTGAGAAATGTAAATCAGAAAAACCTGAGATTATTGAGTCGATACAAAGTTCAGGAAAACTTGAAGAGGATAAAGAAAAGTTATTAGTTGAACTGATTACTCAATTAAAGGAAACTCTTAAATCTTAATTTGATATGGCAAGTTTAGACGACCTAAAAAAAAGAATAGCCAGTGTAAAATCTACACAAAAGATTACTAAGGCTATGAAAATGGTTGCAGCTGCAAAATTAAGAAAAGCACAAGAAAGTGCTGAAAAAGGACGACCTTATTCAGAAAAAATGAACAATGTAATTTTAAACCTTTCTAGTGGAATTTCAGATAAAGAAAATGCACCAAAGTTATTAGCTGGTACAGGACAAGACAAAGTTCATCTTTGTGTTGTAATGACATCAGATAGAGGTCTATGTGGTGGGTTTAATTCCAACATAATTAAGAAAGCAAAAAGTTACTTTTCTAAAATTTTAGATGAGAATAAAGAGCTTAAAATTATCACTGTAGGTTCAAAAGGCAATGACCAGCTTAAGAGAATTTATGGTGACAAAATAATTGAAAATATTTCATTTAAAGAATCGAAAAATGCAAATTATTTTGATGCAGATAAAGTAGGAAAAATTATTATTGAAAAATTTGAAGCAGGTGAATTTGATGTTTGTACAATTTTTTACAATAAATTTAAAAATGTAATTACGCAAATCCCACAGGCTCAACAAATAATTCCTTTAAATGATGAGGGAAGTGAAAATAGTTCAGATGAAAGTTACGAATTTGAACCAGATGAAGATGAAATTTTAAGCAATTTGTTGCCAAAAAATATTTCAACACAAATATTTAAGGCAATGTTAGAGAATTCAGCTAGCGAACAAGGATCCAGAATGAGTGCAATGGATAATGCAACCCGAAACGCAGGTGAAATGGTTGACAAACTTACTATCGAATATAATAGAAGTCGTCAGGCAGCAATTACTAAAGAACTAATAGAAATCATATCAGGAGCAGAAAGTTTATAATTATGAGCAAAGGAATAATCACACAAGTTATTGGAGCGGTAGTAGACGTAAAATTTGAGGGAGAATTACCGGAAATTTTAACAGCATTAGAATGTAAAAATGGTGACAATAGATTGGTTTTAGAGGTTGCTCAGCACTTAGGAGAAACTACTGTAAGAACTATTGCAATGGATGCTACTGAAGGATTAAAAAGAGGAGATGAAGTTGTAAATACGAATGCTCCTATTCAGGTACCTGTTGGACCAGAAACATTAGGTAGAATTATTAATGTAATTGGTGAGCCAATTGACGAAAGAGGTGAGGTTAAAACTAAAGAAAGCTGGCCTATTCACAGAGCTGCGCCTGAATTTAATGATCAATCAACTGAAACTGAAATATTAGTTACTGGTATTAAAGTTATCGACTTATTAGCACCATATGCCAAAGGAGGAAAAATTGGACTATTTGGAGGTGCTGGTGTTGGTAAGACAGTTTTAATTATGGAATTGATTAACAACGTTGCGAAAGCACATGGTGGATTTTCAGTTTTTGCTGGAGTTGGAGAAAGAACTAGAGAAGGAAATGATCTTTACCATGAGATGATGGAATCTGGAGTAATCAAGCAAGATGGCCCTGGTTCTAAAGCTGCATTGGTTTATGGACAAATGAATGAACCCCCAGGAGCAAGAGCAAGAGTTGCTTTAACTGGATTAACAGTTGCAGAATATTTTAGAGATCAAGAAGGACAAGACGTTTTATTCTTCGTTGATAATATTTTTAGATTTACTCAAGCTGGTTCAGAGGTATCTGCTCTATTAGGTAGAATTCCTTCAGCTGTAGGATATCAGCCTACATTAGCCACTGATATGGGTAATCTTCAAGAAAGAATTACAACAACAAACAAAGGATCAATTACTTCTGTGCAAGCGATTTATGTTCCAGCTGATGACTTGACTGATCCAGCGCCTGCAACATCATTTGCTCACTTGGATGCTACTACTGTACTTTCAAGACAAATAGCTGAAATTGGTATTTATCCTGCAGTAGACCCATTAGATTCTACTTCAAGAATTTTAGATCCAAGAATAGTAGGTGATGAGCACTATAGAGTTGCGAGAGATGTACAAAGAATTTTACAATCTTATAAATCACTTCAGGATATTATTGCTATTCTTGGTATGGATGAATTATCTGAGGAAGATAAATTAGTTGTCGCAAGAGCAAGAAAGATTCAAAGATTTTTATCTCAACCATTCTTTGTTGCGGAAGTATTTACAGGCTCACCAGGAAAATTAGTTGATCTTGAATCTACAATCAAAGGATTTGATGCAATCTGTAAGGGTGAATATGATCACTTACCTGAAGCAGCTTTTTACATGGTCGGTACAATTGAAGAGGCTATTGAAAAAGCTCAAAAAATGGAAAAAGAAGCTGCAGCTTAATGAGCGAAGAATTTAAAATTGAGATAGTAAATCCTGAAAAATCTTTTTTGGTCAAAGAAGATGTATCGGAAGTAGTAGTACCTGCTTTTGAGGGAGAAATGGGGATATTAAAAGATCACATTTCAATTATCTCATTTTTAAAACCAGGTATTATCAAAGTAAGTTCAAAATCTGGTGATGAAAATTATTATGTTGAGGATGGTATAGTAGAGTTTAAAAATAATAATTTATCTATTCTAACTAGCTCAATTTATAATTTATCTGAAATGGACAAATCTGTTCAACAGGATTTGCTGAAAAAAGCTGAAGAAGAGGCAGGAAAGTCAGATATTAATGATCAAGCTAAATATTTAGTAGATCAAAAAATTGAAGTTTTAAAAACTCTTAATTAAGAATTTTTTTTACTTTATCTTTAACTTCTTTGTACACGTGTAGTTTAAAATCAACCACTAGGTCTGTGATTTTGTCTAGCTCTACCCATTTCCAGTCTAAAAACTCAGGGTGTTTAGTTTTGATATTTATTTCACTATCTGACCCAACAAATCTCATTAAAAACCATTTTTGTTTTTGACCTCTATACTTTCCTTTCCAAATCAAACCAAGTAATCTATCTGGAAGTTCATAAGTTATAGTCCCGTCTAATTCTTTGATCAATTCGACACTCTTAATACTAGTTTCCTCTTCTAATTCCCTGTAAGCAGCTTTTAAAAAATCCTCACCTTCATCCACACCGCCTTGGGGCATTTGCCAAAAATTTTTGGGGTTATCTATTCTTTTAGCAACAAATACTTTGTTATCATTATTTAACACAACAATTCCAACTCCACTTCTTAGTGGAAGATTATACAAATCTTTTTTCATTTTATCCGTTGAGTAATTTAATTGCGTAATTTAACTGATTATCAGTTTCAGTTCTTATTTTAAAATTATCACCTTCTTCATTCACTTCAATGTCTGGACGTACACCAACCTCAGATATAGATTTTCCAGATGGAAGATAATATTTTGCAACAGTTAATCGTATTGCGCCTCTATTTTTAAGAGGAATAATAGATTGAACTGAACCTTTGCCATAACTGTTTTCACCTACAACAATTGCTCTTTTGTGATCTTTTAAAGCTCCTGCAACAATTTCTGATGCTGAAGCTGATCCATAATTTATCAGTACTAATAATGTTTTTCCGTCAGTTATGTCTCCTTTTTTTGCAAACCATTTTCTATTATCAGATTTTTTTCTACTTTTAGTGGAGACAATTTCACCATTTTCTAAAAAGAAATCAGATATTCTTATTGCTTGGTTTAGTAATCCACCTGGATTATTTCTTAAATCCAAAATAAATGAATTAAGATTTTTATTTTTTTTTAATTTCTTTATTTGTTTTTCTATTTGATCACTACTGTTTTCATTAAATGAAGTTAATCTAATATAGCCGATATTTTCTTCTAATAACTCTGACTTAACTGATTGAATTTCAATTATCTCTCTAGTGATATTAAATGTTAGTGCTTTTTTTTCTCCTCTTCGTCTAACTGTTAATTCTATACTTGAACCTACTGGGCCTCGCATTAAATCAACAGCTTCACTTAGAGATTTCCCTTGAACTTGGGTATCATTAATTTTCACAATGTAATCACCAGCTTTTAATCCAGCTTTTGACGCTGGTGTGTCATCAATAGGTGAAATAACTTTAACAACTCCTGCTTCCATACTTACCTCAATTCCAAGGCCGCCAAATTCACCGCTAGTTTCAGTTTGCATTTCCTCCAGAATTTCAGGAGACATATAAGAGGAATAAGGATCTAAAGATTGAAGTAAGCCATTGATAGCAGAGTCCATGCTTTCAGATTGATTGATCTCATCAATATATTCTCTATTTATTTTTTCTAAAACCTCGCCAAATAAATCTATCTTTTTGTAAATATCTACTTCAGAAGAGTTTGCTGAACTTAAATAAAAAAATGATAAAAAAATAATTGAGTAATATTTAATTATTTTCATATCATTACTTTTTCTTTAGGAATAAATTCTGACCAGATTTTTTCTAATTCATAAAATTTTCTTTTCTCTGGATGAAAAATATGAACGATTAGATCTATACCATCTACCAATTTCCATTCACCACTTTCTTTACCTTCAATTTTAGAGTCTTTAATTCCATTATCTTTAAGCTTTTCTAACACTTGTTCAGATAAAGACTGTATATGTCTAGATGATGTACCGCTTGCTATTATCATATAATCTGCCATCGAACTTTTATCTTTTAGATCAATAGTTACTATGTCTTCAGCTTTGTTAAGATCTAATGTGGTGATTACAATTTCTTTGAGATCTGAAATTTTATCCATTAATTAAATTTAGACTATCAAATTTTTCTTAATTGAGAAGATGAAATGTTGACTTTATTAAACTCTATGAATTTGAGGCTGGTATTACCAAGAGCCCTAAATGTCTTTGATTTTAATGAGTTTTTTTTGTAGCCATGTCTATCGAAAACTAAAATATTACACTTTTGTGAAATAGATTTTGATTTATACCATCTGTGAAAATTTATTAAGTTATCTGCTCCCATTAAAAAATAGATTTCAATATTTTTATTTTTTTTTAAATGATTAATTAAATCGATTGTTTTATTTGAATTAATTTTATTTTCGTAAAATCTCACTTTTATAAATGAATTTTTACCAATAATTTTTTTACAGAATTTTATTCTTTCAGTAACTGAGGTTTTGCTCTGGTTTTTAAATGGATTTTTTTTTGTGATTGCCCAAATAATGTTTTTAAGCTCAAATCTTTTTTTTGCTTCTTTTGAAATTGCTAGATGACCTTTATGAGCAGGATCAAATGATCCTCCTAAAATTCCTATTTTTGTCTTATTTGATTTCAAATTAATTTCTTATTTTACCGTTACTTGTAATTTGATACTTGTATGAAACAAGTTGATTAAGTCCTACAGGCCCTCTCGGTGGTAGTACATTGGTAGAAATTCCAACTTCTCCTCCAAACCCAAATTCACCTCCATCTGCAAATTGAGTTGAAGTGTTATGCATAGCAATAGAGCTTTTGACTTCTTTTAGAAATTGATTAGCTGTTTTTTTGTTTTTTGTAATTATTGAGTCTGTATGCATTGTTCCATACTTATTAATATGACTTATAGCTTCATTGAGGTTGTTTACTATTTTAACGGAAACTACAGAGCTTAAATATTCTGTAGACCAATCTTTTTCAGTAGCTTGAAAAATTTTACCCTTATAAAATTTAGCTAAAGTCTTTTCTCCATAAATTTTACAACCATTTTTTTCTAAATTACTCAGGATTGTATTGCTAAATTTTTTAACAATATTTTTATGTAGAATAATGGTTTCGGTTGCTCCACATATGCTAGTGTTTCTTAATTTTGCGTTAGTAACAACTCTATTTGCCATCTTTAATTCAGCGTCTTTGTCGACATATGTATGACAAATACCCTCAAGATGACCAATTATAGGAACCTTAGAAAGTTCTTGAACTTTTCTTACAAGATTTTTTCCACCACGTGGGATTATAACATCAATATATTCTTTCATTTTGGAAAGCATTACATCAACCATCTTTCTGTTTTTAGAGTCTATAAATTGTATAAAGTTTTCATCTACTTTATTTTTTTTGAGCGCTTTTCTAAAGAGTTTTGACAAAATTCTATTTGAATTGATTGCCTCAGAACCTCCTCTTAAGATTACTGCATTACCTGATTTGAAACATAAACCCGCAACATCTGATGTAACATTTGGTCTACTTTCATAAATTACACCAATAACACCTATTGGAATTGATACTCTACTAATATTTAATCCATTAGGTCTTTTCCATTTTTCTAGAACATGATTAATGGGATCTTTAAATTTAATAATACTAATAATAGAATTTCTGATGTCGTTTATTTTTTTCTCATTTAAATGAAGTCTATTAATTAAATTTTCTTTTAATCCTATTTTTTTTGCGTAATTAATATCTTTAGTATTTTCTTTAATTATTAAACCTTTGTTTTCGTTAAGCATTTTAGCATAGTAGGCTAAAACACTATTTTTAACTTTTGTGTCTATTTTATATTGACTTGCTTTTCTTGCTCTTTTACCGATTAAATTCATATAATTATTCATTTATACTTCTACCATATCATCTTTATGAATAACTTCAGATTTTGCAACATACCCAAGTAATTTTTGAATTTCATTCGAATGGTGTCCCATAATTTTTTTTACTTCATCAGAAGAAAAAGAACTTAAACCCCTAGCACATTCATTATTTTTTTTATCTAAAACTTTTATATGATCACCTTTGTTAAATCTTCCTGATACATTTTTAATACCTGCAGCTAGTAAACTTTTTCCAAGCTTTAACGCTTTTTTGGCTCCATCATCAATTACAATATTTCCTTTAGGTGCAATTGAGCTAATTATCCATTTTTTTCTAGCATGAAGTTTAGAGACCTTTGGGCTGAACCATGTACAATTATTTTTTTCAATAATTTTTGAAATAGGATTTGAATACAGTCCGTTTGCAATAATCATACTGCTGCCAGCTAATTGACAAATTTTAGCAGCTTCAATTTTTGTTTGCATTCCTCCACTTCCATATTCATTAATTCCTTTGATATTAATTTCTTTTAAGTCTTTGTTTATATCATTTACTATTTTTATTAGTTTAGCGTCTTTATTTACTTTTGGATTTTTTGTAAAAAGGCCATCTACATCTGAAAGTAAAATTAATGTATCGGCGTTTGTAATTTGAGCTACTCTAGATGCCAATCTATCATTATCTCCATATTTTATTTCAGTTGTTGCAATTGTATCATTCTCATTAACAACTGGGATAAATCCAAGTTCGAATAAATTTTCGAATGTTCTTTTGGCATTTAAGGATCTTCTTCGTTCCTCTGTATCTTCTAGAGTTAACAAAATTTGTGAAATATTTAATTTGAATTTTGAGAAGGTCTGAGAGAATAAATTCATTAGTTCAATTTGGCCAATAGAGGCAATTGCTTGACTTTTATCTAACTTAATATTTTTTTTGTTAAAATTCATTTTTTTACATCCAAGAGCGATAGCACCTGAACTAACAATGACTATTTTTTGATTTTTATCTTTTAGTTTTTTGATGTCCCTCGCAAAGCTTGAAAGCCATTTTTTTCTAATTTTTTTATTTTCATCAACTAATAAAGATGAACCAATTTTAATAACAATAATTTTCGAGTTTTTAAGATACATAGGATAATAATTTTGCCTTAATTTTTGAAACCGACTCTTTATTTAAAGTTGTCATAGTCATTATCTCACAATTTTTATCTTTAGAGAAATCATCAATTACATCTTTAGCTGTGTCTTCATCAATTAAATCTATTTTGTTAAACACAATTAACTCTCTCTTTTCAAGCATTTTAGAACTGTAATTTTTAAGTTCATTTTTAACCTGATCATAAGATTCCTTAAGATCAAGATTAGTAATATCAATTAAATGTAATAAAGATTTGCATCTTTCTATATGTTTTAAAAACTGTATCCCAAGTCCAACACCTTCATGGGCACCTTCTACTAATCCTGGTATATCGGCTATTGTGATTTCTTTATCATCATAGCTAGCAACACCTAAGTTAGGATTAAGTGTTGTAAATTTATAATTAGCAATTTTAGGATTTGCGTTTGTAAGTGCTGCCAACAAACTTGATTTTCCTGCGTTCGGTAATCCGATAATTCCGATATCAGCTATTGTTTTAAGTTGTAACCAAATTGTAAACTCTTCTCCCAAAGTTCCTTTCGTAAACTTTCTTGGAGCTCTGTTTGTAGAACTTTTAAATCTAGTATTTCCCAAACCACCTTTGCCACCATTAGCTGCAATGTACTCCTCTCCTTTTTTGTTAAAATCAAATAATAGAGTTTTGTTATCTTCTTCAAATACCTGGGTTCCAAGAGGAACTTTTAAAACCAAATCCTCACCACTTTTACCTGTTCGATTTTGACCAGAACCATTTTCTCCACGTTGAGCTTTGTGATGTTGTTGATATCTGTAATCAATTAAAGTGTTTAAGTTTTCTTCTGATTTTAAAATGATAGAGCCACCTCTGCCTCCATCACCTCCATCAGGTCCTCCAAACTCAACGTACTTTTCTCTTCTAAAACTTGGTGAACCGTCACCGCCGTTTCCAGCCTTAATATAAATTTTAACTTGATCGAGAAATTTCATAATACAACATTTTCTTGGTTGTACTATTAATTGGGTTTTACTGAAACGTAAGTTCTATCTAATTTAGATTTTTTGAATACAACTTTACCTTTGATAACAGAAAAAATTGAATGATCTTTTCCCATTCCAACATTTTCGCCAGGAAAAATTTTTGTTCCTCTTTGTCTAACAATTATATTTCCAGGTATTACAGTTTCTCCACCGTATTTTTTAACACCAAGTCTTCGACCAGCACTATCTCGTCCATTTCTCGATGACCCACCTGCTTTTTTTGTTGCCATAATTTACCTAATAACTATTTACTTGCAGCTTCCTTAACTTCTTCTTTTTTGGAAGCTGGTTTAATTTTTTCAGCTTCAGATAATACTTTACCATCTTTTGAAAAAATTTTGTTTATTCTTATCAAAGAAAATTGTTGTCTGTGTCCATTTTTTCTTCTTGAATTTTGTCTTCTTCTTTTTTTGAAAATTAGAATTGTTCTATTTTTACTATTTTTAATTAAATCTGCCTCTACCTTAGCACCTTCAATATTAGGAGTTCCAACCTCAATATTTTTATCATCCCCATATGCTAGGATTTCATTAAATTCTATCTTAGTTTCAGGCTTTGAATCTGGTAATTTTTCAATTTTTAATATTTCACCAGATTTAACTTTGTACTGTTTACCACCTGTTTTTATTACTGCGTATGACATAGTATGAATATTAAATTTAAGTAACCGCAATATAGTTACCGGAAGCCTATAGTCAAGCTGAATTAGTTAGAAATTATCCTTTAAATCCCTTAATTTTGAAAAGGATTTTAGGTCATTAGCTCTTAAAAAAATATTACAATCAATTTCATCTTGTAAGGTTGATGGAATAGTAGGCAAATTATTATTTCTTTGTTGTTTTATAAATTCTATTTTCTTTATCAAAGAAGAGTTTTCAGAATCATGTTCCAAGCAGAATTTTGAATTATTCAAAGTATATTCATGGCCACAGTAGATTTTTGTTTCTTTAGGTAAAGATTTTAATTTATTTAAAGAGTTATACATTTGTTCATATGTACCCTCAAAAATTCTACCACATCCAAGTGAGAAGAGAGTATCTCCGGTGAATAATAAGTTTTCTTTAAAAAAATAAAAACAAATATGTCCTGTTGTGTGTCCAGGGATGTGAATAATTTTAGCTTTAAAATTTCCGCTATTCCAATTTTCGTTATCCTTTAATAAGATATCAATCTCTGGTATCCTTTTTGCATCTCCATTAAATCCTAAAACAACAGATCCAAATCTTTTTTTTAATTCAGTATTACCACCAATATGATCATAGTGATGATGAGTATTTAAGATATATTTTAATTTAATATTTTTGTCATTTAAGTAATTGATTATTGGTTTAGCTTCACTTGGATCAACAACACAAGCTTCCAGTTTATCTTCATCTATAATTAAATAACTATAATTATCTTGAAGGCAGGGTATAATTTCAACTTTCATTTATTTTTCTATTAAAAATATTCCAAGGTCAGCAAATAAATTTTTAGTTCCTAAATTACTATTTGTTATATTTGAAGTGTTGTTGCTATTTAAAGCTAAAGTTTTTATCATTTTAATTTCTTTAAATTTTATAAAATTTACAAAATCTTTAATTGTGCACATATGTAAATTAGGTGTACTGTGCCATTGTTCTGGCAAAGATTTTGTTATTGGCATTGTGCCCTTAAATAATAAATGCAATCTAACTTGCCAATTACCAAAATTTGGTATCGTTACAATTGCTTTTTTTCCAACTCTTAAAAGTTCATCTAAAACAATTTCAGGGCTTAAAAATGCTTGGAGTGTTTGACTCAATACTACATAGTCAAACGATTTATCAGGAAATTGTTTTAAGTCTTTCTCTGCGTTACCTTCTATTACAGTTAATCCTTTTGCAATACATTCTTGTACTTTTTCCTTAGAAATTTCCAGTCCTCTTACATTTATATTTTTATGTTCTTTTAAAAATTGCATCAAAGTTCCATCTGCACAACCTACATCTAAAACTTTTTTATTATCCTCAATTAAATCTGATATTACTTTAAATTCACTTTTCATTTTTTAATTCTATATAAGATTTGTCTAAGAAATTCTTTAGTGCATTTAAAAAATCAGGTACATCTAATAAAAAAGAGTCGTGACCTTTATCAGATACAATTTCTACAAAACCAACATCTGCTCCAATAGAATTTAAAGCTATAACAATATCTTTATTTTCTTGGGTTGGATAAAGCCAATCAGAAGTAAAAGAAATAACAAAAAATTTAGCTTTTGTATTTTTAAATGCATCAGATAAATTTCCATTAAATTGTTTAACTAAATCAAAATAATCCATAGCCCTAGTTATGTAGAGGTAGCTGTTTGCATCAAATCTATCTACAAATACAGATCCTTGGTATCTCAAATAACTCTCAATTTGAAAATCCGCATCAAAACCAAACTTCAAATCTTCTCTTTCTTGCAATTTTCTTCCAAACTTTTCCTGCAAACCTTTTTTAGAGAGATAAGTTATATGAGCTGCCATTCTTGCAACAGCAAGCCCTTTACCTGGGTTTGTGTTATTAGCTTCATAATTTCCATCCTTCCAATTGCTGTCAGCAGTGATTGCCTGTCGTCCTAGTTCATTGAAAGCAATATTTTGTGCCGAATGACTTGAAGTTGTGGCAATGGGTATAACCGTTTTAGCTTTATCAGGAAAGTTGGTGATAAATTGAAGAACTTGCATACCTCCCATAGAACCTCCGGTAATTGCAAATAGTTTATCAATTCCAAAGTGTTCAAGTAAATTATATTGTGCATTCACCATGTCATTAATTGTAATAACTGGAAAATCAGTTCCAAAAGTTTTCTGTGTTTCAGGATCTTTATGACTTGGTCCATAAGATCCCATACATCCACCAATTACATTTGAACAAATAACAAAATATTTATTGGTATCTATTGCTTTGTCTGGGCCTACAGCAAAACTCCACCAACCATCTTTTTTAGTAATAGGATTTAAACCAGTTACAAATTGATCTCCAGTTAGTGCATGAAATACTAATATAGCATTGTCTTTATTCTCATTTAAAGACCCATAAGTTTCGAATGCAATTGGAAAATTGTTTATAGTTTTACCGCAATCTAATTTAAGAGGTTTTTTTATAATTAATGTCTTAATATTTTTTTCTGTATTCATTTTAAAGCCTTTAGATGAATTGTGAGAAAAAAAACTATTTTAGCGGTTTTTTTTAAGCGCTCGCAATTCAGTTAAATCAGCGCATAAATTTTGTACAAGAACTTGTAATTTATGTCAATTTTTTAAAATAAGATCATATTCTCTATAAATATTTGTTTTTTTATCTATAAAGAGCTCATAAAAATAAAAAAAATGAACACGCCTAAATTTAAAAAATTTAACATAGAAGCTTATAAGCCTGGCAAATCTAAAATTAACAAAATTAAAAAGGTCATTAAATTGTCAGCTAATGAGTCTGCTTTAGGGATGAGCCCGTTAGCAAAAAAAGTAATATCTCAAAAAAATTTAGTATTAGATAAATATCCAGATGGAAAGTCTACCAATCTTAAAATCGCAATATCTAAAGCGTATAAATGCAATTTCGATAAAATAATATGTGGAGCAGGTTCTGACGAGGTAATTCAAATGTTATGTCAATTATATCTACATCCAAAGGATGAAGTGATTGTTCCTCAATATAGTTTTTTAATGTACAGGATTTATGCAAAAATTGTTGGTGCAAAAGTTGTATTTGCAAAAGAAAATAATTTTAAAGTTTCAATTGAAGAAATATTGAAAAAAGTATCTAAGAAAACCAAAATAGTTTTTATTGCAAATCCAAACAATCCAACAGGAACATATTTAACTAAAAAAGAGACATTAGAACTTAGAAGAAAGTTGAATAGAAATATTTTATTAGTAATTGATGACGCGTACTCAGAATATATGAAAAATGATGATTACAGCTCTGGTTTAGAATTATTTAAAAATAAAGACAACGTATTTATATTACGAACATTTTCTAAAATGTTTGGCTTGGCCTCATTAAGAATTGGCTGGGGATATGGATCGAAACAAATAATTAGAGCGTTAAATGTAATTAAACCACCTTTTAATGTAAATGGTTTGGCTCAAGTTGCGGCCACAGAGTCTTTGAAGGATAAGCAATTCATTCAAAAGTCAATTAGACATAATTTAAATTATGCAAATAGACTAAAAAAATTTCTCGAAAAATATAATATTTTTTCAAACGCTGTATCAGCAAATTTTTTACTATTAAATTTTGATGACTGTAAATATTCAGCAAATTTTCTTTACCAAAAATTAAAAAATAAAGGAATTATATTAAGATCTACTGAAGATGGTTATCATATTAAAAACAAATTGAGATTAACTATTGGCTCATCTAGAGAAAATTTAATATTCATGAATGCAGTGAGAAAGATTTTTAATTAAATGAAAAATATTTTAATCATAGGTTGTGGTTTGCTTGGATCTTCGGTTTTAAGATCTATACACAAAAATAAAATAGCAAATAAAATATTTATTTATGAAAAGTCAAAAAAGAATATATCAAGAATTAAAAATCTTAAATTACCTGGAAAAGTAGTTAGTTCATTAAAAGAAGCTGTAACAAAATCTAATTTTATTATTTTTTGTACACCTATGAGTGAATACAAAAATATTATTATGAAAATAAATAATTTTATTTCTCCTAACACATTAATTACAGATGTTGGTTCTTCAAAAATTGAATCATCAAAAATAATAAAAAAATTTTTAAAAAAAGGAATTGCATGGACTTCCAGTCACCCAATTGCTGGTTCTGAAGTAAGTGGACCACAGCACGGAAAGAGCAACATGTTCGAGGGTAGATGGTGTATTTTAATTAAAGAAAAAAATACAATTAAAAAAAATTTAAATTTTCTGAAAAAATTTTGGGAGAAGATTGGATCAAAAGTAACAATCATGTCACCAGAAAAACATGACAAAATTTTTTCAATAACTAGTCATTTGCCTCACTTAATTGCATATAATTTAGTTAAGTCAGCTCAAGATTTTGAGAAAAAACAAAGCTATGATTTAATCAAATATAGTGCAGGAGGACTAAGAGATTTTTCAAGAATAGCAGCTTCTAATGAGATTATGTGGCGAGATATTTTTTTTAACAACAATAAAAATATTTCAAATGCTATTGATTTATTTATTAAAAATTTGAAATCATTTAAATCTGATATTAATTCAAAAAATAATAAATCTATTATTAACAAGCTTACTGAAACTAAAAAAGTCAGATCAAAAATAATCAAACTTAAACAAGATATTAATAAGCCAGATTTTGGAAGAAGCTAAATTTTAATTTTAGCTATTTTTTTAACTTTAAGTTTTGCTGTATTTTCAATTCTTCTAATTGTTTTAATTATAGGCATGATCAACACTTTTTTTTCAGGTCCATATGCATGTATTAATTGCTTGGAATTTAAACACATTGCGACATGTCCTTTCCAAAAAATGATATCTCCCTTTTGATAATTTCTTTTTATATTTCCTTTTAAATATTTGATTTGATCTTTGGTATCTCGAGGAAAAAACTTATTATTATAATAGTAAAATATTTGTAATAAGGCTGAGCAATCTATTCCCTTGTAACTTTTTCCACCCCAGATATATTTTATATTCAAAAATTTTTTAAAAATTTTAATAAAGTTTTTTTCTTTATAATTTATTTTTTTTATATCTTTTTTTTTTATCCATTTATTTTTATCAATTCTAGCATAATTTTTATTAGTTTCTTTAACTGACAACTTTGATCCAAGAGATAGATAAATATTCGTTTTTAAATTTGGTTTTTTATAGATATTTGCTCTTAAGTTACTTACTTTATAATTAGCTTTAAATTCTTTTGAATAATCTTTATTTTGAATATACCCAGTATAATTGTCAAAATTAGATTTTATTTTTATCCAATTTTTATTTTTAGATAAAATTTTAAATTTCTCTCCATACAATATTTGTGAGGTTACTTCTGAAAATTTAGAAGGTTTATTATAAATATTAGAAAAACTACCTTTAAAATAGAATTTATTTTGCACCAATTTTAATTTTATTTTTTATCATCCATAGACATATTAGTGAAGGAATTACCATAATAGTTGTTAAGACAAAAAATGTTCCCCAGTCTCCATTTAACCAATCTACCAAAGCTCCTGATGATGATGCTAAAGTTGTCCTCCCAGCAGTTCCTATAGATGCAAGTAATGCGTATTGTGTTGCAGTGTATGTTCGATCTACCAGTAAAGATATAAATGCTACAAATGCAACAGTTGCAAAAGCTGCAGTAATATCATCAGCAATAACTGCTATTGCAAATAATAATTCTGATTTACCAGTCCATGCTAAGACAGCAAATAACAGATTTGTAATTGCCATTAATCCTCCAGCAAAGAACATAGTTTTTATAGTTCCAGCTCTCATGGCCATTACCCCACCAATTAAAGTAAATACGACAGTTGTGATCCAACCTAATCCTTTTGAATAGATTGCTATTTGTCCTTTTGAGAAGCCTATTTCTTTATAAAATACAATCGACATTCTACCCATGAATGCTTCTCCAATTTTAAACAAAAAGACAAATCCTAAAATTCCTGCAGCTATGGAGAAACCATTTTTTTTAAAGAAGCTAATTATAGGCCCACCAATTGTTCCAGATATATAGGCAATAAACGTTGTAATAATATTGCTAGATCCTAGTTTACCTTTAATTAAATTGTCGGTTTCCTTTTGTTTTGATTGTCTGTCAGTTTCCACTGGTTCATGAACAAACATTAGGGCAATATTCATTAAAATAATTAGAACACCTAATATTAAAAAAGTTGCTTGCCAGTAATCTTGGATACCAATATTTTCAAAGAACTCTGCAGTAAATAAAGCAACTACACCACCTAATTTGTAACCCGTCCACCAACCAACTACAGCCACAGCAGCACCTGCTGCCATTGATTTTCCTTCATTTTCGTTAATTTGTTCAATTCTTAATGCATCTACAGTTATGTCTTGAGTTGCTGATGCTATAGCGATTATCAATCCAACTGTAATTATTAACGCTAAGTTTTCTGTAGGGTTTATAATACTCCAAACTAGTAAACTTAATAGAATTACTAATTGCATTAAAACGATCCATCCTCTTCGGTGACCTAATTTTTTATTTAGGAAAGGAATTTGAATTCTATCTATAATTGGTGCCCAAAGATAATTAAAAGCATAAACTCCAAAAATAAGTCCTGCCCATCCGATAGTAGATCTACTTAATCCCTCTTCTTTTAACCAAAGACTTAAACTACTAGCAATCAAGACCCATGGAAATCCACTGATTGCACCAAGTAATAAAATTCTTAGCATCCGGATATCTTTGTAAACTGAAATGGATTCTAACCAGGATGTTTTTTTTATTTCAGACATACTTAATTTTTCCAAAATGATGGTAAAAACAATACTAATATTGCAAATAGCTCAAGTCTACCTAAAATCATACCAATTGTTAAAATCCATTTAGAAAGGTCTGGTAACGAAGAAAAATCTCCATTTGGGCCAATTATTGGACCAAGACCAGGTCCAACATTTGAAATAGATGTAGCGGCACCAGAGATAGCTGTAATAAAATCTAAACCAGTTAACGATAACAATGCAGTAAGAGTAAAAAATATTACAATATAAAAATAAATAAATGAAATAATTGAAGCTATAAACTTTTCATCAACTGCACTTTGATCATACTTAATTACAAATACCCCTTTAGGATAAATTATTTTTTTTAATTGGTTTAGAATAAATAGATAGAGAATTTGAATTCTAAATATTTTTACACCACAAGCTGTAGATCCAGCACATCCACCTATAAACATCAGCGCAAGAAACAAGGTTATAGGAAAACTACCCCATCTATCAAATTCTGCGTTTACATAACCAGTACCACTCAAAATTGATATAGTATTAAAAAATATTGATCTTAAACTAAAGTTTTCTTGGTTAGAAAATAATAAGTAAATAGATAAAATAATAACAGTGAATAATATTATTTTTAAAAAAGTTTTGATTTGAATATCATTTAAAAAAATTTTTTTGTTACCACTTATAAATTTAATGTAAGCAATGAAAGGAATACTTCCCAATATAATAAAAAACATTGATGAAATTTCAATTGGTAAACTATTAAAGTAACCAATTGACTCGTTGTAGTTAGAAAAGCCTCCAGTAGCAATTGTAGTCATTGAGTGGGTTAAGCTGTCAAATTTACCCATACCAAATATCCAATAAGTGATTGCACAAAGGCCTGTTAATCCTGAGTAAATATAAATTAATCTAAGTGCTATTTCTTTTGACTTAGGGAGTATTTTTTCTGAAGAGTCATTACTTGAAATTTTAAATAATTGCATACCTCCAACATTCATTGTAGGCATTAAAGTAATCGCCATTACAATTATTCCAATTCCACCTAGCCATTGTAAAATAGCCCTCCATAAAAGAAGACCCTTTGGTGCGTTCTCTAAATCTGAGATTATTGTAGATCCAGTTGTAGTAATTCCTGACATACTTTCAAAAAAAGAGTCTGTAATTGAAAGCTCAATACTAGAGAATACAAAAGGTAAAGATCCAAATACAGCAATACTAATCCAAGAAAGTGCAGTTAATAAGAAAGCTTGTTGTAGATTAAGTTTTTTATCGTGATCTAAATTTGATAAAAAAAATAAAGTTCCAAAGATTATGGTTACAATAGATGAGCCAAAGAAAGATGAGTCTATCTCTGAGTAAAAGAATTGTACTATAATTGGGATGAACATTGATACACCCAATATTATTTGCAGAATTCCAAGCGTAAAAAAAACAGTTTTGTAATTAGACATTTTGAAAGAACAATATTTTATGGTAAATAAATTTCAACTCTATAAGAATTAATATAATCACTAGTTTAAGGTTAAAAAGAGCAATTCATGATTAAAAAAGATGTCCTAGAAAAGACAAGTGCTTGGCCTTTTGTTGAAGCTAAAAAAATGCTTCGTGAAAGAAAAGCTTTTATTGAAAAAAAAGGTAAGATTACTCTCCAAACCGGATATGGTCCAAGTGGATTACCTCATATAGGAACTTTCGGAGAAGTTGCACGAACTTCAATGATGGTTAATGCACTTAATCAACTCACAGATTTACCAACGGAAATTATTACATTTTCAGATGACATGGACGGCTTAAGAAAAGTTCCAGATAATGTTCCTAACCAAGAATTGTTGCAAAAAAACCTTCACAAACCCTTAACACAAGTGCCTGATCCTTTTCAAAAATTTAATAGTTTTGGAGAACATAATAATGAAATGCTGAAGGATTTTTTAAACAGTTTTAATTTTGAATATAATTTTAAAAGTTCTACATCTTTGTACAAGGCAGGAATTTTTAATCCTACTTTGAAAATCATTTTAGAAAATTATGAAGGAATAATGAATATTATTTTACCAACACTTGGGAAAGAAAGACAAAAAACATACAGTCCTTTTTTACCAGTTTGTCCTGACACAGGTCATGTTTTGGAGATACCTGTTATAGAAATTGATCAGTCTAATTCTAAAATAATATTCGATAATAAAGGTAAAAAATTAGAGAGTAGTATTTTAGACGGGAATTGTAAATTACAGTGGAAAGTAGATTGGGCAATGAGATGGTTTGCTTTAGATATTGATTTTGAAATGTATGGCAAGGATTTGATTGAAAGTGCAATTTTATCTACAAAAATCATCAATTTATTGGGTAAAAAGAATCCATCAGGATTTGCATATGAACTTTTTCTAGATGAAAAGGGTGAGAAAATTTCAAAATCTAAAGGTAATGGAATAACTATTGATCAATGGTTGAAGTATGCTTCACCAGAAAGTTTATCTTTATATATGTATCAAAATCCAAAAAGAGCTAAAAAACTTTATAAAGAAATAGTTCCAAAAGCAGTAGATGAGTATTTGGATAACATTGAAAAATCTAAAAAGCAGACTGAGCAGCAATTAGTAATGAATCCAGTGTGGCATGTCCACAATGGGAGTATTCCAAAAGAAGACATGATTATGAGTTTTTCAATGTTATTGAACTTAGTAGAAACAAGTAATGCAGATAGTAAAGATTTGTTATGGAAATTTGTAAAAAAATACAAACCAAATATTCAAGAAACTAATTTTCCAATTTTTGATGGATTAGTAGGATATGCAATTAAATATTTTAATGATGTAATTAAGTCTCAAAAAAAATACAAGACGCCTTCTGAAGATGAAAAAAAAGCGCTTGAGGCTTTAATTTCAACTTTAGAAAAATGCAATGATCAGATGCCACCAGAGGAAATTCAAACTTTGATTTATTCTACTGGAAAAGAAAATGGTTATGCTGAAAATTTAAGAGATTGGTTTAAACTTATTTATGAGGTAGTTTTTGGTGATGAAAATGGACCAAGAATGGGATTTTTTATAAGTTTTTTTGGTGTTAATGAAACAAAAGACCTTATAATGAGTAAACTCAAATAATGTATTCAAATTTAAGATCTTTAATTTTCAAATTAGATCCAGAAAAAGCTCATACTCTAGCAATTCAATCTTTAAAATTTAATTTGGTATCAAATGTATTTGATGAAAATAAAAATGATCCAATTTTCAAAACTCAAATATTTGGTAAAGATTTAAGTAATCCAATAGGAATAGCAGCTGGTTTTGACAAAAATGCAGAAGTTTACAATCCTTTGTTTAAATTGGGATTTGGTTTTGTTGAAGTTGGAACTGTTACTCCTTTAAAACAATATGGTAATGAAAAGCCAAGAGTATTTAGATTAGTTGAAGATCAAGCGTTAATTAATAGATTGGGATTTAATAATCAAGGATCTGAAACTATTTTAAATAGAATAAAATCAAATAAAAAAAATGGAATACTTGGAGTAAATGTTGGACCAAATAAAGACTCTGATAATCGATTAAATGATTATTTAATTGGATTAGAAAAATTTCATGAAGTTGCTGATTATATTACAATTAATATTTCTTCTCCGAATACTGAAAATTTAAGAAATTTTCATGATGAAAATAAATTAAATGAATTATTAAAATCAATCAAAGATAAAAAAAATGAACTGAAAATAAATATTCCAATCGTAGTTAAAATTTCTCCAGATATTGATTTAAAGCAAATAGAATTAATATCAGAGATTCTTTTAGAAAATGATATATCTGCAATAATTATTTCAAATACATCAGAAAGTACTAGAGATGATTTGAAAAATATTCAACGACACCAAAAAGGAGGCTTGTCAGGAAAGCCAATTGAACAAAAATCAAATTTACTTATTAATCAATTCTTTAAATTGTTAAATGGTAGAATTAAAATAATTGGAGTGGGAGGTATTGACTCTGGGAAGTCTGCACATGATAAATTTTTGTCAGGGGCAGACTATATTCAGCTATATACCGGTATGGTATTTCAGGGACCCAACATTGCTGCAAACATTAAAAAAGAGCTAAAAGAATTACTTCTTAGAGATGGAGTGAAAAATATTTCAGAAATCGTTGGAAATAAAACTCTTTCTTAATTTTAATAAACTTGACGCCCTTAATATCTCCCCTTATATAGGCACTGAAATTATGTCAAAAAAATGCGAACTAACTGGTAAAATTCCTATGAAGGGTCATAATGTTAGTCATGCTAACAATAAGACTAAAAGAAGATTTTTACCCAATTTAAAAAAAGTAAAATTTACAAGTGAGCTTGCTGGAAGAAGTTTAAAACTAACAGTTAGTAATTCAGGAGTAAGATCAGTTGATAAAAAAGGAAGTTTTGACGAGTTCTTAAAAACTGTAAAAAATAAAAATATATCACCAAGATTAAAAAAACTTAAAAAAGTTATTTTATTAAAATCACCATATAAAAAAAAGCCTGTAGCTAAATCTGCTTAATGAATAAATTTTTTATCAGCCTATCTTTAATGATGGGTGTGGTTGTTTTATCTTCAAACTATCTTGTTCAATTTCCAATAAATTATTATGGATTAAATGAAATTCTTACTTATGGAGCTTTTAGTTATCCAGTAGCTTTTTTGATAACTGATTTAGCAAATAGATCTTATGGAAAGATAATTGCGAGAAAAATAGTTTATTTTGGTTTTTTTATAGGAATTATTTTTACTTTATTTTTTTCAACAAACTTCGATGATTTAATATCCATTAGAATTGCAGTTGGATCTGGAGTTGCTTTCCTTACAGCCCAATTGCTAGATATTCAAATATTTGATCGTTTAAGAAAAAAACAGTGGTTTGTTGCACCTCTAACTTCATCATTAATTGGTTCAACTATTGATACTTTTTTATTTTTCTCAATATCATTTTATGGAACAGGAGTTCCTTGGGTAACTTTGTCCTTAGGTGATTTAGCTGTTAAGTTGATAGTAGCACTAATAATGTTAATACCATTTAGAATGTTATTAAAAATATTTAAGCCAATTAAAGTCTAATATAAAAATTTATAAGATAAAATTTTGTAAGCTAATTTAGCAACAAGAAAATTATAGGAGTTGAAGCCTTTAATTGGAGAAAGTTCATTAATGTCAGCTCCAACTATATTTGAATTTTTTGCTGCAATTCTAATTATCTCTAATGTCTCGTCCCACAATAATCCACCTGGTTCAGGTGTTCCGGTAGCAGGCATAATACTTGAATCTAATCCGTCGACATCAAACGTTAAGTAAACAGTCTTATTTTTAATTAATTTTTTAAATTTATTTAAATTCCATTTTTTTTTATCTTTTGCCCAGAAGATATCTATTCTATTTGAATTTTTTTTCAAAAATGGAATTTCACTTTCTGATATATTTCTAATTCCAAAAGAGATCAAAGACACATTTTTATAATCTAAACATCTCCTTATTGCAGATGCATGTGAAAATTTTTCACCATTATAACTTTCACGTAAATCTGCATGTGCATCGAAATGTAAAAGACAAATATTTTTATATTTCTTTGTAAAAGGAACAATACACCCTGGTGTAATTGAATGTTCACCACCAAAAGTCATTGGAAATAGTTTTTTATCTAAAATTTCCCCATTGATATTAGAAATTTTATTTAATGCTACTTTGATATTTTTATCAATTTTGAATGGTTTTAATGTCTTGATACCTATTTTTTTGTAAGGTTCACAATTTAGTTCCTCATCATAAAGTTCAACTTGGTGAGAAGCTTTGATAATTTCTTTTGGTCCATTTTTTGTTCCACCACCATAACTAACTGTTTTTTCTAGTCCAAATGGAACAACTACTACTTTTTCTTTGAATTTGAATGTATTATCAATTCCCAAGAAACCATGTTTGTTTGATAAGTATTTCAATTTTATATAAATATTTTTGAGAAGTTTTTTCGTTCTCTATTTTTCCACTCACCTTTATGGTAAGCATCGCTAGCAATTAATGGCAATACACTTGTTGCTTCAGCAAATACCATTTGTTCTTTAGTGATATCTACTTTACCCCAAGAACTTGCTTCTTTTAAAGTAGAACTACTACATGCACCATCTCGACTATCAGCAACTGTAATTTGTACAGCATACTTATGCATATCTACATTTTTACCAAGAAGCTCAGCACAAATAACAGTGTCTTGAATAAAATTTTTAGGAACTCCTCCACCAATCATAAATAAACCAGAACCTTTTGATTTGATTTTAATTTCCGTTAGTTCTCTAAATTCTCTAACTGAGTCTATAGTCATATGTTTTTTAGGATTTTTTTCCTGATGCATTACAAGACCAAAACCTGCACTTGAGTCTGTGAAAGCTGGACAAAAAATTGGAACATTATTATCGTAAGCTGTTTCAATTAAAGAGCCTTTCTTTTTTGAATTTTTTTTTAAATATTTTCCCATTTCTAAAATAAACTCTCTCGAGGTATAACTTTTTGGTTCTAAAGTATCTGCTATTTCACAAATAATTTTATCACACATTTGAAGCTCTTCTTCGTCGATATATGTGTCGTAAATTCTATCAATATAGTTTTCTCTTAATTCAGTATCGTTTTGAAACTGAGATCCCTGATAATGTTTAAATCCAAGAGCTTCAAAAAAATCCATATCTACAATTGATGCCCCTGTTGCTACAATGGCATCAACCATATTGTATTTAACAAGATCTTTATAAATATTCATACATCCTGCTGCAGATGTTGATCCTGCTAAAGTAAGAAAAATTGTACATTCCTTATCTTTAAGCATTTCGTTGTAAATGTTCGCTGCATTTGCAGTTTCTCTAGATACAAATGACATTTTCTCCATTGAAGAAATAATTGTTCTAGAGTCAAATGAAGTAATATCTATATGTTCGACAGGATTTTTTAAAAAATCTCTTTTACTGTTATGTCCTGGATTTTTTTGGTCTGACATTAAGCAACCATATGAGCGCTGTTAACGTCTTTTTCATACATTGACATTATTGGTTTATCTTCAACTTCATAAATTTCATCTGAATAGTAACCATTGAATTGTGTTCTAAAAGTTAATCCATATGCTCCAAGTTGACCAAGCTCTATGTAATCATTTTCCTTAATATTATTTGGTAATAGAAAAGGTCCTTTCATATAATCCATGCTATCACAAGTAGGACCAAAGAAATCAAAAGCAGTCAATTTTTTTGAAATTATTTTATTTGAATTTTCTTTAATCATTTTAGATGGATAAACTATGTTAGGTGTTCCTGCATCAAATAGGGTTCCATATGTTCCATCGTTTATATAAAGTTTTTGTTTTTTTCTTAAATTAACTTTAACTATTGTTGAACCACTTTCCGCAACTAATGCTCTTCCTGGTTCACAAATTATCTCCGGCAACTTTTCTAATTTTAAATTAGACAAACTTTTTTTAATTTCATTGAAGTATTCATCTAATGATTGCGGAATTAAATCTGGATAAATTGTTGGAAATCCTCCACCAACATTTATTGTATCAGGGATTATTTTTGTTTTTTTAATTATATTTCCAATCTCATTTATACCTTTAGCATATGAAATTGGATGCATACACTGCGATCCAACATGGAAACTTAATCCAATTTTTTTTGCATATTGTTTTACTAATCTTAGTAATCCTACAGCTTCAGATGTTAGTGCTCCAAATTTTTTAGATAAATCAATTTCAGCATGCTCATTTGAAACAGCAACTCTTACAAATAATTCTAAATCTTTTGCATTATTTGTACTTTCAATAATTTTGATTAACTCTTCTTTTGTGTCTAATGAGAAAGTTTTTACACCATAATTAAAATAGGCCTCTTTGATACTTTCTCTACTTTTTACAGTATGCATATAAGAACATTTTGCATTTTGAGTAAGTTTTCTTATAGCTTTAATTTCTTCAATTGAGGCAACATCAAATTGGTTTACACCTGTGTTTAAAATTGTTTGAATAACTTCGGGATGTGGGTTTGTTTTAACTGCATATAAGATTTTTCCAGGGAACTTATCTAAGAAAAATTTAACCGAAGACTCTATGGATTTCTTCCTAATACAATAAACAGGCTTTTCAGGTTTCAGTTGATTTATAAGTTCTTCAACTGACTTAAATTTTTGCATTTCATATGCCTCCAAAAAAAATTTAATAAAAAAAAGTTTTTAATAAAACTTTAATAATTTGAGCCATATAATGTAAACACAGGCAATGTAAAGCAAATAATTCAAGGCTGATTTGCGCAATTTTCATATATTGTAATATCAGATTTTGACCCCATATAAGGTTGATGAAAAACGAAGCCAAATTACAAAATCTAAGCGATTTCGAAAATAAGTCGCTTCTAATAGTAGATGATGACAATCCTTTTAGAGAAAGATTGGCAAGAGCTATGGAAAAAAAAGGTTTTGAAGTTTTTCAAGCTGAGAGTGTACAAAAGGGAGTTGAATCCGTTAAAAGTAAAAAACCAGGTTTTGCAGTTGTGGACTTAAGACTTGGAGACGGTAATGGCCTTGAGGTCGTTAAGGAGATTCAATCTTCTAATAATGATAGTAGAATTATAATGCTAACGGGTTATGGAAATATTCCCACTGCAGTTGCAGCTATTAAAGAAGGTGCAATTGATTACTTAGCAAAACCAGCAGATGCAGAAGATGTAGAAAAAGCATTGTTGGCAGATCCAGCTAAAAAGGCTGCACCACCAGAAAATCCAATGTCAGCAGATAGAGTTAAATGGGAACATATTCATAGAGTATTTGAATTATGTAATAGGAATGTTTCTGAAACAGCTCGAAGATTGAAGATGCACAGAAGAACTCTTCAAAGAATTTTATCTAAAAGATCCCCTAGATAATATTTCTTATTTTAATTATTTGTTTAGCGGCTAAAGCTAAAATAATAATTTTAAATAGTTCTGCTAATAAAAATGGTTTTGCACCAAGTGAAAATATCGGTTTATCCCAACCAATCAGAGTACCCAGCCATATTAAACCCAAGATATAGATTGTAGATGTTGCAATAACTAATTTAGTTAGAATAATTATAAAACTATCTTTTGTATTAATTTTTGAGGCTAAATAACAAGCAGTTAAAAAACCAATTAAATAGCCCATCGTTGGGCCTGTAAAATAGACTATACCAATTCCTTTTTCTGGAGAGTTTGAAAATACAGGTAATCCCGCAATCCCCTCTAACAAATATAAACCTACAGAAGCTAATCCAATTTTATAACCTAGGCTTACACCTAAGAATAAAACAACAAATGTCTGCATTGTCATTGGAACTGGATAAAATGGAATTTTAATTTTTGCAGAGATAGTTAAAGCAATTGAACCCAGAATCACAGCTAACAAAGATTTTATGATTTTTGTTTGTGTTAAGTTTTTTGTAAGTTCCATAGTAAAATAATACTCAAAATATAAAAAATAATCTAGCTATATTAGCTTAAAGGTTTAAATTTATTTTTTTATATACAGAAATTATTAGCAATGTAATATTTGTTAATCTTCATGGATAAAATACAAAAAACAGATCATTTTTATTTAATTGATGGCTCTGGTTATATTTTTAGAGCTTATTATGCTTTACCACCATTGACTAGAAAAAGTGATGGACTACCCACAGGTGCTGTAAGTGGATTTTGTAGCATGTTGTTTAAATTGTTAGAGGATTCAAAATCTGATCAAAATTTACAAAAACCAACACATTTTGCTGTAATTTTTGATTCTGCCAGAAAGACTTTCAGAAATGAAATTTATAGTGATTATAAAGCTAATCGATCAGAAGCCCCAGATGATCTAGCACCTCAGTTTGAGTATATTAGAAAATCAGTTTTAGCGTTTAATTTACCTTCTGTAGATTTGCCAAACTATGAAGCTGACGATCTCATAGCCACATATGTTGATCAAATACTCAAAAAAGAGGCTAAAGTTACAATCGTTTCATCAGATAAAGATTTAATGCAACTTTATAAAAAAGGTGTTCGAATTTTTGACCCGATGAAAAATAAATTTATCACAGAGGACGATGTGATTAAAAAGTTTGGTGTTGATGCTTCAAAAGTTATAGATGTTCAATCTTTAGCAGGCGATAGTAGTGACAACGTACCTGGTGTTCCAGGAATAGGAGTTAAAACAGCCGCAGAATTAATTAATAAATATGGTACTCTAGAAAAATTATTAGACTCTGCCCATGAAATTAAACAGAACAAAAGAAGAGAAACTTTAATAGAGAATAAAGATAAAGCTTTAATTAGTAAAAAACTTGTAACTCTAGATAATAAGTCTCCAGTAAATAAAAACTTAACAGAATTTAAACTCAAAGAGGTTGATAAAGATAAACTTTATAAATTTTTAAGAGAAATGGAATTTAATAGATTGTTAAGTTCTGCAATTTCAGCTTATGGGGAACCAAAGTTATCTGGATCTGAAAATAATTTAAAATCTACTGAAAAACAAAAACCAATAAGCAATAAAGATTATCATCTAATTACAGATATTAATGAAATTGATGAGTGGATAGAAGAAGCTGAGGAAGCAGGGGAAGTTGCTGTCGATACAGAGACAAGTTCGTTGGACCCCCATCAGGCCGATTTAGTTGGAATTTCACTTTGTTCAAAAATTGGAAAAGCTTGTTACATCCCAGTTGGTCATAAATCTAAGGATTGTTTAAATAAAGATAGCGTTATCAATAAATTAAAAAATTTATTAGAGGACCCAAGTGTTAAAAAAATTGGTCAAAATATTAAATTTGATTTTATAGTTTTCTACAAACTTGGCATTTCACTTTCGTCAATGGAAGATACTATGCTTATGTCTTATGTATTAGATGCTGGAAAGAACAGACATAACATGGACACCCTTTCGGATATCCATCTTGGACATAAAACAATTTCATTTAAAGAAATTGTTGGTACTGGCAAAAAAGAAATAAATTTTAGTGAGGTAGAATTAGAAACAGCAAAAAATTACGCAGCAGAAGATGCAGACGTTACTTTCAGGTTATATAAAAAATTTATCAAAAGTTTAAAATCTGAAAAATTATTTAATATCTATGAGATTTTTGAAAAACCACTAATTAAAATACTTGCATTTATGGAAATCGAAGGTGTTGAAGTAGATAGTAAATTTTTAAATTCTCTTTCCTCTAAATTTGATAAAAAAATTAAAAAAATTGAAAAAGAAGTTTTCAAGATTTCTAAGAAAGAATTTAACATTGCTTCACCAAAACAATTAGGAGAAATTATTTATAATGATCTTAAGATTGCAGGGACAAAAAAAACAAAAAAGGGAAGTTTTGCAACAAGTGCAAGTGTTTTAGAAGATTTAGCCTTCAAAGGTCATGAATTTCCAAAATTAGTATTAGATTGGAGACAGGTTTCAAAATTAAAAAATACTTACTCCGACGCTTTGCCAGAGCATATTAATCCAAATACAAAGAGGGTTCACACATCTTTTTTATTGGCAGCAACAACAACAGGCAGATTAGCTTCAAGTTATCCAAATTTGCAAAATATTCCAATTAAATCTGAAGATGGAAAAGATATAAGAAAAGCGTTTAAGGCTAAAAAAGATCATCTATTAATATCCGCGGATTATAATCAAATTGAGATGAGAATTTTAGCAGATCTTGCAGATGTTAAAGAACTTAAAAAAGCTTTTAACAATAACGAGGATATTCACTCATTAACAGCTAGCCAAATATTTAATATTGATATCAAAAAGGTAAATCAAGACCACAGAAGGAAGGCTAAAGCAATAAACTTTGGAATAATTTATGGAATTTCTCAATATGGTTTAGCCAAACAAATAAATGTTTCTAATTATGAAGCAGAAGAATTTCTTAATGCTTATTTTGCTAAATTTCCTGAAATTAAAGTTTATATGGAGAGCACAATTAAGTTTTGTAGAAAAAGTGGCTATGTAAATAACATATTCGGAAGAAGATCTCATTTTAATGGAATAAATGATAAAAATTTTAATGTAAGAAATTTTCAAGAGAGAGCAGCAATTAATGCTCCAATACAAGGGTCAGCATCTGAAGTTATGAGGTTAGCAATGATCAGATTATACAAAAAATTGAATGAAGAAAAAAATTTGAAATCAAAAATACTTCTTCAAATACACGACGAGCTTATTTTTGAAGTCCCAAAAAAAGAGGAAAAGGCAATGGTCAAGTTAATACAGAATGAGATGACCAGTGTTACTCAAAGTGATTATCATTCCTTTTCTACTCCTTTAACAGTTGATGTAAATGTTGGTGATAATTGGGGAATGCTTCACTAATTATATTCAATTGCCTAATTTAGAACAATTTAATATTTTTAAATGTAAAAATAAAAATGCAAACACAAACTATAGCTCTAATTGATGATGACAGAAACATACTAACTAGTCTTAGTATTGCCTTAGAAAAAGAGGGTTTCAAAGTTCAAACTTATATTGATGGAGAGAGTGCATTAATCGGTCTTACTAGAATGCCACCTGACTTAGCAGTTATTGATATTAAAATGCCTAAAATGGATGGCGAAGAATTGCTTAAAAAATTAAGAAAAAAAACTTCTCTGCCGGTAATATTTTTAACATCCAAAGATGATGAAATTGATGAGTTGCTAGGATTAAAATTAGGTGCAGATGATTTTGTAAAAAAATCTGGAGGATTTTCAATTAAAGTTTTGATTGAAAGAATAAGAGTTCAATTAAGAAAAAAAGACTCAAACAATACATTAGAGGAAAATAAAAGCTTAATATCACATGGTAGATTAAAACTCGATCCATCTCAGCTTGAGTGTGAGTGGAATGGCAAACAATTGCCAGATAAATTAACAACTACTGAATTTTTGATTGTTAAAGAATTGGCAAAAAGACCTGGGATTATTAAAGAAAGAGCTCAACTAATGGACATTGCTTACAGAGAAGATACAGATATTGAAGATAGAACTATTGATAGTCACGTCAAAAGAATAAGAAAAAAATTCAAAAAAGTAGATCCTGATTTTTCAGCTATTGAAACTAGATATGGTAGTGGATATAGATGGAATGTTAGCTGATGTTTAGTAAATACTTAAAGACTCTTTCTATTCTTAAAAAATTTCTATTTATAAACTTTGTAATATTTACAATTATTGGTTTATTTACACTTATTTATCTTACTAATATTGAACCAAGTTTATTAAAAAAAAAATCTGAAGATCATATTAATATTATTAATAATACGACTGATAATATTAAAAGATTGAATATAAAATTTCAGGAAAATGACATTAGAAAATTTTTATTTTCTACAAGATTTATTTTTCAAAATTTAGACAGAGTCATTTTCTTCGATAATAAATTAGAATTAATTGGTGATACTGATACTTTAGATCTTGATCCACGATCTTTTTCAACACGATTAGATAAAATTGAATTTGAAAGTTTGAGTGAAGAAGTCAATGAAGATGAAAACAAAGAAAATAATTCTTCTCAAAATAATGAAACAAAGGCTTCATTTAAAGATTTATTAGAAAGGTATAATAATTCAGATAACTATGGAAATTTTTATACTTTTACAGAAGATAATTTAAATCAATTTAAAGTTACAACAGTTAAAAATGTAAAAAGTGATGAAAATAATTTAGGTTTTATAGTTATCTCGGAGAACGCCAATGAGATTAAGACAGCTATAGATGAGAGAAGAGCATTTGTAATTAGAACAGCTATATCAGTTGGTTTTGTAATTTTAATTTTTTCTTTTGTACTTAGCAGATATTTTATTAAACCAATTCAAAACCTAGTTGGATACACGATCAAAGTAAAAGAAAAAAACGCTGGCAAAACAGGAATTGAAAATTTGAAGAATAGAAATGATGAATTAGGATTATTATCAAATTCAATGGAGGATATGACAAATGAATTACAAAAACGAATTTCTCATGCAGAAAATTTCTCAACAGATTTAGTTCATGAAATAAGAAATCCACTAGCATCTTTAAAAAGTGCTTCGGAAATTTTAAAAGATACAAAAGATATAAATCAAAGAACTAAGCTTTTAGATATTCTTACTCATGACGTTCAAAGAATTGAAAGATTAATTACAGATTATTCACAAATGTTGAAAGATGAAGTTGCTCTTAGTAAAGAGCAAATGAAAAAATTAGATATACAACCAATTATCCAATCTGTTGTTGATGATTATAACAACATTTATAAATTCAAGAAAAATATAAGTATAAACTATCAAAATGATGGAAAGTCAGAGTATCTAATTAATGGAATAGAAAATAGGATTGAACAAATCGTTGCTAATTTATTGGATAATTCTATTTCATTTAGTGAAGATGGTAGTGAGGTAATTGTGAATGTTTCAAATGGATTAGAAAAAAAAGTTATAGTTAAAATTTTAGATGAAGGACAAGGATTTAAAGAAAAAGATACTTCAAAAATTTTTAACCGTTTTTACAGTAACAGACCAGAAAATTTTGGTGAGCATTCAGGATTAGGTTTAAATATTGTAAAAAATTTAGTTGATCTTCATGATGGAAAAATTGAAGCATCCAATAGGCTAGATAAGCAAGGAGCATTGATAGAAATACAATTCCCTAGTTTATAATCTTTAGTTGATAAAATAGAACTTAACTGTATAAAGCTCGCTATGGATGATTTTAAAGTAAAAGATATTTCCCAAGCTGAATTTGGAAGAAAAGAAATTTCTATCGCAGAAAGCGAAATGCCAGGTTTAATGGCATTAAGAGAAGAGTATTCAAAAGAAAAACCCTTAAAAGGTGCTAGAATCATTGGATGTCTTCATATGACTATTCAAACAGCAGTCCTAATTGAGACATTAGCAGACCTTGGAGCGGAAGTAAGATGGTCATCTTGTAATATATTTTCTACACAAGACCACGCAGCAGCAGCAATAGCAAAAGCTGGGATTCCTGTTTATGCCTGGAAAGGTGAAACAGAAGAAGAGTACTTATGGTGTATTAAACAAACAATAGTTGGAAAACCTGATTGGAAACCTAATATGTTATTAGATGATGGGGGAGATTTAACTGCCATCATGCACAATGAATACAAAGATTTAATGAAAGATATAAAAGGTGTTTCAGAGGAGACTACAACCGGAATTAAAGCATTAAATAAAATGGAGAAAGATAATTCTCTATTAGTTCCTGCAATAAACGTTAATGACTCTGTAACGAAATCTAAATTTGATAACTTATATGGATGTAGAGAAAGTTTAGTTGACGGTATCAGAAGAGCTACTGATGTTATGATGTCGGGTAAAATTGCAATAGTTGCTGGTTTTGGTGACGTTGGAAAAGGAAGTGCCGCATCTTTAAGACAAAGTGGTGCTAGAGTTCTTGTTACTGAAGCAGATCCTATTTGTGCACTTCAGGCAGCTATGGAAGGTTATGAAGTAGTTTTAATGGAAGAAGCTATTAGTAGAGCAGACATAGTTGTTACAGCAACTGGAAATAAAGATATAGTTACAGCTGATCATATGAGAGATATGAAAGATAGAGCTATCTTATGTAATATTGGACACTTTGATAATGAAATACAAGTTGAGGCATTGAAAAATTACAAATGGACAGAAGTTAAGCCCCAAGTACACGAAATTGAATTACCAAGTGGAAAAAGAATTATCCTTTTAGCTGAGGGAAGATTAGTTAATTTAGGTTGTGCAACTGGACACCCAAGTTTTGTAATGAGCGCATCTTTCACCAATCAAGTAATTGCTCAAATAGAACTTTGGCATAATCATAAAAATTATGAAAATAAAGTTTATGTTTTACCCAAGCACTTAGATGAAAAAGTAGCAACATTGCATTTGAAAAAAGTTGGGGCTAAATTAACAAAATTATCAAAAGAACAAGCAGATTACATAAGTGTTGGAACAGAAGGCCCATTCAAACCAGATGCCTATCGCTATTAAAAATAGCAAGATCGATATAAGTTCAGAAGAAACAACAAAAGTTTTAGCAGAAAGTTTTAAAAATTTTTTACAAGGTGGAGAAATTATATTTTTATACGGTGAAATGGGTGTGGGTAAAACTACATTTATAAAATATTTGGTTAATGAATTTCAAAAAAGTTCAGATTTTCCAATTACAGAAGTTTCAAGTCCAACATTTAATTTATTAAATGAATATCAATTAGGTCCCAAGAAGATAAAACATTACGATTTATTTAGGATTAAAAACAAAAGAGATACTAATGATCTAAACTTATTTGAAAAAGATAATAATTTAATTACTTTTGTTGAGTGGCCAGAGCTAGTTAAAGATACTCAGGCAAAAGTTATTGTATTAAGATTTAACTATGAAAATGAGCTAAATAATAGAAGTGTTGAAATCACAGGCATTGATTAAGAATATACTAGAATGAAAAATTCAAAAGATTTGAAAAAAATTAAAGGAGATGCATCATTTAGAACATTTTATAGAAGTAAAAAAAATAACTCTATAGTTGTTTATGCAAAAAAAGAAAAAGAGAAAAATTTATTAATTTATGATGCAGTCAACAAAATTTTAATAAAAAATAGAATTTTTGCACCAAATTTGATTAGCCATGATTATAAAAAAAACTTCATTGAAATTCAGGATTTTGGGAATATCTCATTTTTTAAAATTTTAAAAAATAAAAAAAAAAATAAGTATTTATTTTTTAAAAATATTATTCAACTACTTAATAAATTACAAAGTATAAAAACTAAAAAGATAAAAAATTTTTTAAATCAAATTTATAAACTTCAATTATATAAAAATAAAATTTTATATAATGAAGCAAAACTTTTTAGCGACTGGTATGTTGAAAAAAAATTAAATAAAAATAAATCTTTATTCAAGAAAAAATTTAAAAACGAGATAAAGAAATTATTATCTAAACTTAATAATAAAAACGTTACTTTTGTACATAGGGATTTTCATGTTTCAAATTTAATGTATTTTAAAAATCAAATTGGCTTAATTGACAATCAAGACGCTCTTATTGGAAATAAAGCTTATGATTTAGCATCATTGATAGACGATGTTAGATTTAAAACTAATAACAGATTAAAAAAAAAGATTTTTGATTATTATATAAAAACCAATAATAAAATTAACTTAATTAAATTTAAACAAGATTTTGAAATACTGTCAGTTCTAAGAAATTTAAAAATCATTGGAATTTTCACAAGGCTCGCTTATAGAGATAATAAAAAAAAGTATATTCAATTAATCCCATATGCATGGGAAATGATAGATTACAGATTAAAAAAGAATAAGATTTTTAAGGATTTAAAATTATTATTAAAAAATAATTTTCCAGAATTTATCAATTAAATTATGAAAATAAATACAGCGTTAATATTATGTGCGGGATATGGAAAAAGATTAAACCCAATAACATTAGATACGCCCAAACCATTGTTAGAGTTACATAATGTAACAATGTTAGAAAAATGCATCCAATTGATTAAAAGTTTGGGAATCAAGAAAATTTTAATAAATTCATTTTATTTAAAAGATCATTTTACAAAATTTTTTAAAGATAAAAATTTTGATATTGATATTGAAATTATAGAAGATGGAAAAGAAATTCTAGATACTGGGGGCGGTATTTTAAATTTAATTAAGCATTCTAATGAAGATGATTTTATAGTTTTTAATCCTGATACTGTTTGGACAAAAGAGTATTTTGATGAAATTAATAAAATGGAAGAGTTCTATTTTAGTGAAAAATTAAAAAATATTCTTTTATTAGTAAACAAAAATTTAAGTTTTGATAAAAATTTAAAGGGTGATTTCAATTTAGAAAATAATCTTATTACTAAGGAATTAGATAAAAATTATATCTACATCGGCTGTCAGATATTAAAGAAAGAATTGTTTAAAAATGAAACTAATGAAAAGTTTTCAATTTCTAAAATTTGGAACAAATTGATTGATACTAAAGATTTACATGGATATGAAAGCAAACAAAATTTTTATCATTTAACTAATTTGGAAATCTTCAAAAAACTAAAAGATCTTTAGCTCTGTCAGAGTCTAAATATTTAGCACTTAAAACTTTTTTATCTCCATTTACTTCTATAAGTAAAGGATTACCTGTCGGTATTTCTAATTTTGAAATTACATCATTATCCAAATTAAATAGGTACTTACAAAGAGCTCTAATTGAATTTCCATGTGCAGATATTAAAATATTTTTATCATTTACGATTTCAATTTTTTTTTTGTAAAAATCTATTACTCTCTCATAAGTGTCTTTTAGAGATTCTGTACTAGGTATTTTATCTTCAGGAATATTTTTATAAATTTCTATATTAGATGGGTGATATGCATTTTGTTTGTCTAGAGGATCAGGTCTTAAATCCCAAGACCTTCTAAACTGATGCACCTTATCTTCCCCTAATTTTACCTTCATTTCATCTTTGTTGAGACCAGTAAGTGCACCATAATGTCTTTCGTTTAATTCCCATGCCTCACTAGGAACTTTATTGTCCTTTAATTCTCCTTGAATTATTTTTAATGTATTTTTGGCTCTTAATTGAACAGATGAGAAATAAAGATCTATTGTTAGGTTGTTTTTATTAATTAATTCACCTGCTTTTTTTGCTTCAGATTTACCATTTTCTGTCAAATCAACATCTACCCATCCTGTAAATTTTTTTTCTAAATTCCAAACACTTTGACCGTGTCTTACTAATATTAAATAACTCATTTGTTTATCTTTTAGATCAATTTGATAAATAAAACTATTACATTAATGATTAATATATTTTCAAGATATAAGTTCATTTTTTATTCATTAAACTTTGTAATAATTTTTCTGCATTTATTTCCAGGAAGTATATTGGGATTTTTTTTGTATGGGGATTTGAAAAAACAACCACAAATTACACCAGATTTTTGGATCTCAACAAACCATCTATATGCTTTTTTAATTCTTTCAGTTGTAGGATTTTTTACATTTAATAAAATAGAACACTTTAAAATAATAAGTATTTATCTTATTTTACTTTCAATAGTTTTAGAATTTCTCCATTTATTAATTCCAGAAAGAAGTTTTCAATTTTCTGATTTATTTGGAAACTTAATTGGTGTTGTAATAGTTGTTATCATATGTTTTTTTTTAAGAAAAAATGAAAAATATTAGAAGTATTTATATATTTATATTTATTTTATTTTTAAGTGGTTGTTCTTCAATCCCAAAAAATGTTTCTGATAGTTGCTCAATATTTAATGAAAAATATCTTTGGTATAAACATGCTAAAAAAGCAGAAGCAAAGTGGGGTACACCTGTGTATTTACAATTAGCTATTATAAAGATGGAATCTAGCTTTGATAGGTTGGCAAAACCTCCAAGACAAAAAATATTCAAAGTTATCCCTTACAAAAGACTCTCTAGTTCTTTTGGATATTCCCAAGCAGTCAAAGGTACTTGGAAACAATACAAAGAAGAAACTGGAAATAAATTTGCAATAAGAACAAGATTTAAAGATAGTGTGGATTTTATTGGTTGGTATACAAACAAAACTGAGAAAATTTTAAAAGTTTCAAAGAAAGATGCTTTTAGACAATATGTTGCATACCATGAGGGGTGGGGGGATTACAAAAATTATAAAAAAAATAATAAGGTTATTAACTTAGCTAAAAGAGTTGAGAAACAGTCAAATATTTATAAAAAACAATTATCAGATTGTAAAAATAAATTAACTACAAGTAAGTATATTATTTTTTAATTTAATTGTTTTTTCAGCTCTATATCTACGGCATCAATCCGCTTAGTATTTTTTGCTAATGCTAAATACATTGTAGGGGTTACATATAGAGTAAAGAATGTTGATATAATCATTCCACCTAAAATAGTTGCACCAACTGCTAATCTTGATCCTTCTCCAGCACCAGGACCTATATTTCCGATAACCAAAGGTATCATAGCAATCATAGTACTTAGTGATGTCATTATAATAGGTCTAATTCTTAGCTTACAGGCTTTCAACACTGCTTCTTGAATTTTAACACCTGTTGTTCTTATTTGGTTTGCGTAATCAACAATTAAAATACTATTCTTCGTAGAAATACCAATAAGAATAATCAGGGCAATTTGTGAGAATATATTTATTGAACTATTTAAAAATAAAATAAATACTAAACCACCAAACACAGCCAAAGGAACTGTCAAAATAATTATGAAAGGGTGTACAAAAGAGTTAAATGTTGCTGCCATTACTAAATAAGCAGTTAACAAAGCTAAAGCAAAAATTAAATAAATTTCATTTGTAGTTTCTTTCAATTCTTCTGATTTTCCTTTCCAAGTAATTTGGTTTTGAGGTGCAACTTTTATCATTACATCTTCTAGATATTTAACAGCTTCAGTTAGTGTGTAATTTTCTGATAGTGCAGCTGAAATTGTAACAGCTCTTTGTCGATTATATCTTGGCAATGCCTCTGCAGTTCCTTTTTCCTCAAATTCCACAAGACTAGCTATTGAAACTAATTTTCCAGTTGTTTCTGATCTTACAAATATTTTTGATAATCCATCTTGATCACGTCTATCAGCTAAATATTGTTGTAAGATTATTGGGTATTCTCTTCCTTCTTTGCTAAATGAAGTAACTCTTTTTCCTCCATAAAGTGTTTCAAGAGTTCTACCTATATTTTCTGTAGATACACCTAGGTCATTAGCTCGATTTTTGTTTGTGATTAGTTTAACTTCAGGTTTGTTTTTTGTGTAATCACTTTCAATTCTGAACATATTTCTATTTTTTCTTAATTCTCTTAGAACACTATTTTGAATATCTTCTAATTCTTCATAGCTTGTCCCATAAATAACCATCTGTACTGGTTTGTTGTAGTTTGAAACTCTTATTCCTTGCGGAGATATTGGAAATGCAAAAGTTTCTGGAACCGAAACCACTTGTCCAATAGCTTCTCTTAATACAGTTTGACTATTTTTTTCTCTATTTTTCCATTCATCAAGTAAAGCAATTATTATAAAAGTGTTATAAGATGTTGCGGATCTTCCAAATCCAGGAACTCTCATGATTAGTCTTTCATATGGGCTATCTTTTGCTTGTAATAATCTTAATATTCTTCCTTCAATTATCTGAGCCTTTTCTTGGGTATATTCAAATGAACTACCTTCATCTGTTGAACCTATTATTAAATAAGAACCTCTATCCTCCATAGGCAACAATTCTTTTTTTGAAAAATTAAAAAGATAAGCAGAAGCTGCAACGATAAAAATTATAAATATCGAAATAGTTTTTTGTCTATTTATCCAGTACTTGAGTGAATCAATATAAAATCCAGTAAAAGATTTAAATTTATTATTAAATTTTTTAACTAAGAAATTAACTTTTTCTTTTTTATTTAAAAACTTACTTCCAAGCATTGGAGATAGAGTTAATGCAACAAAGGATGATACTACAATTGAAAATGATAGCGCTATGGCTGTCTCTTTAAATAAAGTTCCAGATATTCCTTTAATAAATATAAGGGGCAAGAACACTGCAATTAAAATTAAAGTAGTTGCAATAATAGCAAAAGTAATTTGCTTAGAACCTTTATATGCAGCAACTAGTGGTGTTTCACCATTTTCTATTCTAGTATAAATAGCATCTGTCATAATTACAGAGTCATCAGTAATTATTCCTATTGCTAAAATAAAACTTAATAATACAAAAATATTTATTGAGAGATCAAAAATATATAATCCAAGAAATGAACCAATTAAACTAACAGGAAGTGCTACAGCTGGTACAATTACTGCTTTAAGATTTCCAAGAAAAAGATAAATAATTAAAACCACTAAAACAAAAGCAATAATTAAACTTTTGTAAACTTCTTCGATTGCAGCACCAATATATGTTGCTCTATTAAACGCTATTTCTAAACTTAGTCCATCTGGTAGTGACTTATTAAGTTCTTTTATTTTAGCTTTAATTTGATTAGACAACTCTACTGTTGAAGCGCCACTTTTAGCGTATATGCCAATTCCTACAGTTTTTAAGTTAAGTGCATTTTTACTTTGTGCTTTGAATAAAGTTTTCTCTGAAACAGGTCCAAATTCTATATTAGCAACATCAGAAAGTATTACTACTTTGTCTTTATTTTTTCTAAGAGGAAGTTGCTTTATAGTATCTATGTTTGAATAAGACTTATCTATATTTAAAGTTAGATCTTTATTATTTGCTTCTAATGTACCAGCAGGAATATTAAGATTTTCATTTCTTAAAGCTCTTTCAACCTCTTGAATTGTCAGGTTATTGGCTGCTAATTTGATAGGGTCTATCCAAACTCTTACACTAAGCTCTCTTAGTCCACCAACTAAAATCCTTCCAACATTTGGAACACTTGAAAAAGCATCTATCAGATATCTTTCAGCATAATCTCCAAGATCAAGATCATCCCATGTAGGAGATGTTAGTGCTACCCACATTGTAGTTGTGAAACCTGCTGCTTGTTTTAGAATTTGGGGTGGATTAGACTCGCTAGGTAAATTGTCAACAACACGAGCAACTCTTTCTCTAATATCATTCGCTGCATCGTCTAAATCAATATCTGTATTAAATTGTATATTAATTCTGCTTCGTCCATTCAAAGAACTAGAGTCTATGTTTTTAATACCTTCTGCACCACCTATTACGTCTTCAAGTTTTTGAGTTATTTCTTCATCAACAATTTCTGCTGATGCTGACTTATAATCTGTTTGAACTTGGACTACTGGAGGCTGTATTCCATCTGGAAGTTCTCTAACAGGTAGCTCTGCAAAAACAAATATTCCAAAAATGATTAGAATTAAAGACATTACCCAAGCAACAACAGGTCGTTTAATACTAACTTCGGTTATATACATTTAATTATTTTTTTTCTTTTTCAGATTTTTTAAAAATATTTTTTAACCAATCAAATTTACCTTTTTTTTCCTCAGCTTTTTTAGATCCCTTTTTTTTACCCCAACCAGAATTTCCTTGTTTTTTCTTTGCACCTTTTTCTATAGGTCTGATCGTTAAATTTGGTCTAACTTTTTTTGTGCCTTCAGCAACGATTTTATCTCCTTTATTTAATCCATCTAAAATCTCTACAAATCCTAAATACCTATCACCTACAGTAACGTTTGTTTTCATTACTTTATTTTTCTCATCCACTTTATATATAAAAATATTTTCACCTTCTACAATTGTGCTTGTGTCAGGCGCACTTAAACCATCTCTAACATTGTATTTAATTGAAATTTCTAAAAATGAACCTGGTAAAATTTCTCCAGATTTATTATCCATTTTTATTCTTGTAGCTAATGATCTGGTGTCTTGACTTATTCTACTTGCGAAGGAGTCAACTTCACCTTTATAAATTTTATTTTTATATCCAGAAAACTTTATATCAACAGGTAAACCAACTTTTATAAATGGAACAAAAATTTCTGGTATATCCACATCACAATATAATGAGCTAGTATCTTCTAAATTAATTAATAGAGAAGATTTTGATACCTCTAAATCTTCAGAAAATTCTCTTTTCCCAATAACCCCATCAAATTGAGCAATAATTTTTCTATTCTTAAGATTAGCAACAACATCACCTTTTTTAACTTTTTTATTAAAATCTATTGGCTTTAATATCTCATACTTTTCAACCTTAAATGACTGGGTTTTAACTGGTGCTGCTGTTCCGTATGTACTTATAACATTTTCAAAAGTTCTCTCTTGTGTTGTGGTTACTATTATTCCAGGAGGAGGTCTTTTACTAAATTTTTTCTTAAAATGATTTCCAATCATTGTTCTACCAATAATCACTATGGCAATAATTAAAAAGAAGATGACGATTATACTCGTGATTTTAGTTGATGTTTTCATAATTTAAATTTTTCCATATTCTGACCAAGATCCGTCATAAATGGTTGGAAGATATTTAGTATTAACTAAAGAATATGCAAGTGCTAAAATACAAGCAGTAACACCAGATCCACAAGAAAAAACTAAATTTTCCTCAAAATTTTTTGATATTTCTTGAAATAATTTATTTAAATCCTCTTTATTTTTAAAAGTCTTATTTTCATTTATTACCTCTACAAAAGGCAAACATACCGAATTTGGAATAGAACCACTTCTTACATTTTTTCTTGGATCTGGAGCTTTACCTTCAAATCTTTCTCTACTTCGCGCATCTACTACTTTAAATTCTTTTTTAGAAATATTTTGATCAATTAAGACTTTATTTTTTACGAGTTTAGATAATTCATTACCCTCATAGTTAGATTTATTTAAATTTGTTGAAATATTTGAGGTCTTTTTATTTTCACTTTTCCATTTTTTAAAACCACCATCAAGAACATTAACCAATTTTGGATCATGACCAAAATAAATAAAATTATACCAACCTCTGCATGAACTTATGACATTTGAATTATCATAAATTACAATTTGATCATCATTTGAAATTCCTAAGTCTGAAATTATTTTATTCCAAGCTACTAAGCTTGGAAGCATATGAGGAAGGTCAGTGTCTTGTTTTGAATTTTTATCTAAATCAAAAAAAATAGCATTTGGGATATGCTCTTTATCAAATTCATCTTGAGCATTTCTATTTTCAGCAGGCATATGCCAAGAACAATCAATTATCTTCACTTTGTCGAGATTTTTCTCTAGCCAATCTGTATCAACCAATGACATACTATCTTTTTTCTAGATACTTTTGGTGATACTCTTCTGCTGTACAATAGTTTTTAGTTAATGAAATTTTTGTTACTACTTTGCCAGATAGTTTAATATTTTCTTTTTCTACCATCTTTTGTGCAATAGTTTTTTGATCATCGTTTGTATAAAAAATTTCACTTCTATACTGAGTTCCAAAGTCAGGCCCTTGAGAATTTAACGTAGTGGGGTCATGAAATTTAAAAAAATGTTCAAGAATATTTTCGTAAGAAATTATATTTGGATCAAATTCTAACTTAACTACTTCAGCATGATTGGTTGTACCAGAACAAACTTCTTTATAATTTGTTTTGTAAGAGTTACCTCCACAATATCCTACTTCTGTCTTTGTAACACCATCAAGCTTGCTGAACTTTATTTCTGGTCCCCAAAAACATCCTAAACCTAAAATTGCTATTTCCATTGATAAATACCTTAATTAATCTAAGTTAATCACATGTTATCAAAAAATCAATTGGGCTTTTTTTATATGTTTATATCTGTATGCGCTTTCTCGCTAATGGATTTAATTGTTAAATGGTCTGATGATTATCCAGTTGGGCAAGTTTTGTTTTTTAGAGGCTTTTGTGGAATAATCCCAATTTTATTCCTTATCCCTAAAGATCGGTATTTTGATTTCTATAAAACAACGCGACCTGTGCTTCATTTTAAAAGATGCTTAGCGGGACTTATAGCTTTAGTCTCTATATTTGTTGCACTTAGAAATTTACCTTTGGCAACTGTTGTAAGTATTTCCTTTGCTGCACCAATTTTTATTACAATTTTTTCAATTTTTTTATTAAATGAAAAAGTTGGTTTATATAGATGGATGGCAGTGTTAGTTGGATTTTTAGGAATAATATTTATTACTGAGCCAGGATTTAGTTCTTTAAATGTGTATTATATTTACCCAATTATTTTTTGTTTAGGTCTTTCCTATGTAGCAATTGCTATAAGAAAATTATCATCAACCGAACCTGCCTGGTTGATCAGTTTTTTCTTTTCATTCTCGATAATGCTTCTAAGTTTTTTATCGTTTTATCAGGGATGGATCATGCCAAGTTTACTTGATTTATTTTTGCTATCAATGGTTGGTATATTAGGTGGTCTTGCAAATTTATGGCTGTCACAATCTTATAAATATTCAGAAGTTAGTTTAGTTTCTCCATTAAAATATCTTGGATTAGTTTTTGCAATAATATTTGGATATTTTATTTGGAATGAAATACCAACTTCTAAAACTTTGTTAGGTGCTTTATTAGTTATTGTTTCATCTATAATTATATTTAGAAGAGAAATGTATTTGAAAAAAAAACTATCTGTTTCACGTCATGAGTAAAACCCCATCATATTGGAATAAAGCAAAAAAGTATTTATCAAAAAAAGATAAAACAATGTCTTTTTTGATTAAAAAATATAAGTCACCATCAGAAACTGTTCTTACATCAAGGCGAGATGTTTTCTTTTCTCTTTGTAAAAGTATAATTGGTCAACAAATTAGTGTAGCTGCTGCTAACTCAGTTTTTTTAAAGTTTAAAAAAAAATGTAAAAACAAAATTAATGCAAAAACAGTGAATAAATTATCAAGCTCTCAATTAAAGAGCTGTGGATTAAGTAGACAAAAAGTTAAGGGTATAAAAAGTTTAGCAGAACAAGTATTAAATAAAACATTTAATCCTAAAGTTATTCCAGGTATGTCTGATGAAGAAGCAATTATTTATTTATCTAAACTGAGACAAATAGGAAGATGGTCAGCTGAAATGATTTTATTATTTACTTACAATCGCCCTGATATATGGCCTGTACAAGATATAGGACTTCTAAGAGCTATTTCAAAAAATTATAATAAAAAATATCTTCCACCAGAAAGTTATGTAAACTTATTGCAAAAAAGATTTTCCCCATATTGTTCTGTAGCCACATGGTATCTTTGGAGAAGTATAGATCCTGAGCCTATTCAATATTAAAAGCTTCGACTATCTGTAAGTTTCTTTCGGTAGTATCTTTTGCGAGCGCCCAACCTTCTTGATATTCTTTAGAGTCATGACACTCCATAGCTTTTTCATAACTAGGAAATTCCCAAATTACTGTTCTTGGGTAAGTTTCTCCCTCTAAAGTATTAAACTTTCCTCCTCTTACTAGTGGTACACCCCCATAACTTTTGATTATATCTGTAACTTTAGCTCCATATTTTTTAATATTTTCTTGGCTATCTATCTTTTTGTACAAAGCAATCCAGTAAACCTTCATCATTTCTCCTTTTTAAATTTTTTTACTTATGATACTAAACTTCATGGCTGACAAACTCATAATCTCTTTTGATGAATATATAAAAATTGTTGAGAAACTGGCAATACAAATTCACAAGGAATACAAACCTACAGTTTTAATTGGTATTATGAGAGGTGCTGCACCGATCCTTGATATCTTATCGAGGATTTTAAAATTACCAATAGCCTACATTGTTATTCAAAGTTATTCAGGCGAAGGAATGGAAGATAAGCAAGGTGAACTTATGTTTGCTAGAGAAATAAGCTCATTAGCTAATAACGAGGATTTTAGTAAAGTTTTATTGATAGATGACCTTTCTGATACTGGTTTAACTTTAAATAAAAGTATTGAGTGGTTAAAAAATTATCCTCAAACAAAAGATTTTATTAAAGAAGTTAAAACTGCTTGTCTTTGGAAAAAAAAATCATCAACTTTCGAACCAGATTTCTGTCCTGTAAGACTAGATTCTGACCCATGGATTGTTCAGCCAACTGAACATTATGAAGAATTATCTATTGAAGAATTAATTGAAAGAAATTAGTTAACAGGGCTAGTAAACTAGCCCTGTTAAGATTTTATTTAACTTACAGCAAAACTTACAACACTAAGTATTGCAACCACCCATATCGCTGGAGAAGTGCTTGAAAACTTTCCAGTAAATATTTTAATTAATGCGTAAGAAACAAATGCTAGGGCAATTCCATTACTAATACTGTATGTTAACGGCATTGCTATCATTGCAAGTATTGCAGGAGCAGACTCAGAAATATCGTTCCACTCAATATCTGTAATATTTCTTACAAAAAGAACAGACACAAAAAGTAGAGCTGCACCATCAATTTGTTTAGGCAAACTAGTTGCTAAAGGCGCAAAAAAGATACATGCTAAAAACAAAATACCTATTACAAGAGATGTCATTCCTGTTTTACCACCTGCTTTTACACCAGCACCAGACTCAACATAACTTGTTACAGTAGTAGTTCCCATCATTGCACCTGCAACTGTTCCAACACTGTCAGATAGCATTGCTTTATTGATATCTTGAACTTTTCCATCTTTACCTACTTTACCCGCAACGTTTGCAACAGAAGTTAAAGTTCCAGCTGTATCAAAGAAGTCGATAAACAATAAAGTAAAGATTACTGTAGACATACTAGCAGTCATTGCAGCAGACAGATCAAAATCAAAAAGATATGTCATTGGAGGAGGTGAGCTAGCTAAACCATTAAATTTAGCAAGGCCAGCAGCCCAAGCAATGATACTAAATACCAATATCCCTATGATAATGTTACCTTTTACATTCATTTTTTCTAAAACAATGATTGCTATAAAAGTTGCACATCCTAAAAGAACTAATGGATCTCCAAGATTACCTAATTTAACTAAAGTAACAGGATCATCTACAACCACTTCCATAATTTGTAATCCGATAATCGCTAAAAATAATCCTATACCTGCACCAATTCCTAATTTTAAACTTTTTGGAATTGAGTTAATTAGCCATGCTCTTATTGGCGTTAAAGATATTATTAAGAATAATACCCCTGCCACCAATACAGCACCAAGTGCTTCTTGAGGTGTGTATCCCATTCCCGCACATACACCAAATGCAACGAATGCGTTAATACCCATTCCGGGTGCAAGTCCTATTGGCCAAGTCTTTCCATAAAAAGCCATAATAAAACATGCTAAAGCTGTGGCTAAAATCGTAGCTGTATATACTGCGCCGAAATCAAAGAAACCTTTTTCGGGTCCGGCGAATTCTCCCGATAAGATAAATGGATTTAAAAACATTATATAAGCCATCGTCAAGAACGTTGTAGTTCCCGCTATAACCTCTGTTTTAAAATCTGTTTTGTGTTTTTTGTAATTAAAATAATTATCAAGCATTTGCCCTCCTAATGTCAGATAATTATTTGATTCTGTTGAATAATACTTTGAATAAGTCACTTTTATTCACAAAATTCAACTCAAAGTTTATATTTATGCCATAATTGTAATGATAGTGTTGTTATATGAAAAATTTGAGAATTTTATTCACTACATTTGTTATCTTTCTATCTGTTTCAGGGTGTCAAACAGTAAAGCAAAAAACTGATGCCGCTATTGAAAAAGAAAATAAAAAGTTGAGTGAATTTATTGGTCAATCAGCAAGTAAATTACAAATGGAACTTGGAAAACCTGATGAAGATTTTGAAAATGAAAAAGGTAATTTTATCTTTGTCTACAACACTAAGAAGTATGGATTTCCATGTGAAAGAAGATTTGAAATAGATCCAGATAAAATTGTAATTGGATTTGCTTCAAATGGATGTTTTTAGGTTTTACCTGCGAGGATAAATCCTCGCAAGTAAGGTTAAACTTATTTAATTTCTATAAGTTTTTTCTTTTTGTGCTCAGGGATAATTCTTTCACAAGATATTGTTAAAAGACCATCTCTAAGTTCAGCACCGTTAACTTTTACGTCATCAGCTATAGTGAATGATCTTGCAAATTGTCTTTGAGAAATACCTTTATGAATTATTTCTCCATTAACTTCATTTTTTTCAGATTTATTAACTTGTTTTGTTCTTACAGTTAATAAATTATCTTCAAACTCAACCTCAACATCATTTTTATTAAAACCAGCTAATGCAACTTCAATTGCATAATTATCCTTACCAGTTTTTCTGATATTGTAAGGGGGATAGTTTGATTGCATTGTCAAACCTCCATTGCCCAACATACTTTCGAATTGCTCAAACATATCGTCAAAGCCAATTGAAAAAGGTCTTAGTGAGTTAAATATAGATAGATCCTTACTTGTCATAATATTCTCCTTTTTAAAGCAAGTTTATTTTACGTAAGCCCCATCAGGCGACTTACAAGATATATTTAGGTACGATTAAAAATATTTCAATATCTGAAAAATTAAATTTTTTCCGAAATTTTTAATGCAAATGCGTAGTCGAGTGCAATTTCTTCTATTGCTCCATCCCTACCAGATTTACCTCCATGACCTGCATTCATTTCTGTTTTGAGAAGTAATAAATTATTATCAGTTTTATAGTCTCTAAGTTTAGCTGTAAATTTTGCAGGTTCATCAAACAAAACTCTGTTATCACTTAAACTAGTTGTTATTAGCATATGAGGGTAATCCATTTTTTTTATATTATTATATGGAGCATATGAAAATATATAATCAAAGTGCTCTTTGTTTTCTTTAGCATTACCAAATTCATCAAATTCACCAACTGTGAGAGGTAAAGAATGATCAAGATTTGTAGTTAATGAATCAACAAAAGGAACAGCCATAATTATACCTAAAAATAATTCAGGAGCTTGATTAACAACAGCTCCCATTAATAAACCACCAGCAGATCCACCCATTCCGATTATTTTTCCTTTTGAGGTGTAGTTGTTTTCTATCAAATATTTTGCAGCATAAATATAATCTTCAAACGTATTTTTTTTATTAGTTAACTTTCCTTCTTTCCACCATTTCATTCCTTTTTCCATTCCACCTCTAATATGTGCAGTAGCCCAAATAATATTTCTATTTATTAAGCTCAGTCTTGTTGAGGAAAAACCTGGACTCATCGAACTACCATACGATCCGTATCCGTAAAGTAACAAATTTGCTGTACCGTCTATTTTTGTATTTTTGTGTCTTGTAATCGTAAGTGGAACCATTCTTCCATCATGGGATTTAAACTCTATTCTCTCAACTATATAATCATCTGTATTATGGCCTGATGGTATTTCTTGCTCTTTTACAAGTATTTTAGATTTAGTTTTTAAATTGTATTTGTAAACTCTCGAAGGTGTTTTGGGTGAAGAATATGAAACATAAACCTCATCTGTGTCTCTATTTCTTTGAGTTAATGAAACACCAGGAACACATACTTTTTCGTCAGAAAATATTAGTTCTTCTTCATTATTTGATGAAGTATCAATAACAAACAACTTGTCCAAAGCATCTGATGTTTCGGATCTAATTATCCAGTTATTTAAAAATGAAAGTCCACCAATTAACACTTCTTTTTTTGCAGGAATAAATTTCTCCCAATTCTGATTTTCTAAACTTTCTGAAATATCTATTTTAAAATCCTCTGCATCTTTATTTGTATGATTATAAAATTTTCCATTCCATGAATTTACAGAGTAAAGAATCCCTTTTTCTCGTTTGATTATCAATTTTGGATTTGGTTTTGTTTCATTCACATGAAAATAATATTGTTCCGATGTATTATGATCCGAAGTATTTATGAAATAATATTTCTCGTCAGAACTTAATATAATACTAACAGTAAAAGCTTCACTTTTTTCCTCAAAGATTAGTTCATCTTCATTTTCAAAATCTCCAATTTTATGTCTATAAATTTTTCTAGCTCTATGATTTTCATCTAACTTTGAATAAAAAAGATACTTATCATCTAAGCTGAAAATTATACTTCCTGATGTTTGTTTGATTTCTTTTGAAATTATTTTATTATTTTTAATATTTCTTACATAAATTGTATAATACTCGGAACCTTTAGTATCTAGTGAGTACCCAAGATATTGATCATTGTTACTAACCTCTAAATCTCCAACACCAAAATATTCAACATTTAATTTTTCTTTTTCTTTATCTCCATTCCAAATTTCTTCAATTTCTGACGAACCAATTTTTTTTCTTAATTTTATAGAGTAATTTCCTTTAGCAGTTGTCTTTGTCCAATATTCATATGAATGATCTTTAAAAGGTAAGCTCTCATCATCTAATTTTATTCTACCTTTAATTTCATCAAATAATATTTTTTGAGCATTTTTTGTATTTTTTAGATGATAATCAGTATATTCATTTTCATCTTCTAAATATTTCTTTACTTCTGGAAGAAGCTTGGTTTTGTCTTGCAAGACTTCTAAAATATTTTCTTGATGTATCCAGCTATAATTGTCTTCCCATTTGATATTGTGACATGATTTAATCTCTAATTTTTTTTTTAATTGTGGTACTTTGTTCATTAAAATTTTGAATATATGAATTTTTTTTTTGTAACAATAGCAATATTATTGTCAATTTATTTTGTCTTAAAATGGTTTGTTAGATCCTCGTCTAAAAAAATTAGTATTTATGTAAGAAAAATAATAATTTTCTCATCTGTACTATTAGCAATTTTGGCCTTGGTTGCTGGTAGATACATTTTTTCGTTACCTTTTCTTTTAGCAATACTGCCTTTGATAAAAACTAAAGCAGGTATAACACTTTTTCAGATTTTAAGGTTGTGGACATTATTTAGAACTTTAAAAACCAATGGTCGTTTTGATTATAGTGGCAATAATAATATTCAAAATTCTCAAACCATGTCTAAAGAGGAAGCTTGCAACATACTTAATTTAGATCCTAAAAAAAAAAATTCAAAAGAAGAAATTTTGAAAGCATATAAAAAAATTATGAAAAAAATTCACCCTGATGTCAGTCCAGAATTAGGTAGTCTTGCATCTATAGTAAATCAAGCAAAAGAAACTTTATTGAAATGAGGAAATTTAAAAAAAAATTAAAGATAATTCATGTAATTTTGTCAAAAGGTTTTGCAGGATCTGAAAAATATGTCGTTGATTTAACTTATCATCAAAATGAAAATAATCAGGTCCATGTTATAATTTTAAAACAAAATAAAGAATTAAAAAATTCTTTAGAAAAGAAGTTAAAAATATATCAAATAAGTAGTTTTTTAAAAAAATATAATATTCAAAAAATAATTAACAAAATTAAACCTCAAATAGTTCACACACATTTAGGTGAAGCAGCAAAATTAGTTTCAAAATCAAAAGAATATAAAATTGTTGCAACAATGCACATGAATTATAAACATAAAGATTATAAAAATTCAGACGCTATTATTGTTTCAAACAATACTCAATATAAAGAAATCAGAAAAAAATATTTTGGAAAATTATTTAAATCTTACTTATGGGTAAAACTACCAAAGATTGAAATTAACAAAAAAAAATTAAAAAAAAATTTAAATATACCAAAAAAAAATTTTATTTTTGGGTCAATTGGTAGGTTTCACCCTCAAAAAGGTTTTGATATTTTGATTGAGTGCTTTGAAGAAATGAATTTAAAAAATTGTACATTGATCTTAATTGGAAATGGACATGAAAAATACAAGTTTCTTGAAACCAAAAATAATAATTTTAAAATTATTGGACAAATTAAAAATGTATCAAATTATTATAATTTATTTGATGTAGGACTTTTCTTCTCAAGATGGGAAACATTTGGTTATAGCCTAGTTGAAGCTATGCAATATAAATTACCAATTATAAGTAGCACACATATAGGTAATAAAGATTGGTTCAATAAATTTAAAATTTCTAAAGCCAATATAAATAATAAAAAACAACTAAAAGCCTTAATTAAAAAACATTATAAATCAAAGCCGACAAAGAAAAATTATGATTTAAAAATATTTGATTATAAAAAAAATTGTGAGGCAATTACTAGTATTTATAGAGAATTATTAGTAAAATAATTTTATAAATTATGATTAAAGGAATAATTGCAGCATCAATGTCAATTTTGAATAAAGATTTGACTTTAAATGTTGACAAAACTCTTGAGCATGCAGAGATGGTAATTGATAATGGTTCCCACGGTGTTGCAATATTTGGCAGCACTGGTCAGGCTCAACTAATTCCTGTTGCAGAAAAAATTAAATTGCTAAATAAAATATCAACCAACAAATACAAAGATAAATTTATTATTGGAACAGGATTAAATTCTTTAGGAGAAACAATAAATTTAATGAGAGTTGCAATGTCATTAAATTTAGAAAAATTTCTAATAATGCCACCTGCATTTTATAAATATGCCGATGATGATGTTTTTAGTTTTTATTCCAAATTAGTAGAAGCAACACCAAAAGCTAAAATTATTTTATATAATTTTGAAAAGCTTTGTGGATATAAATTTAGTGTAGAGTGTGTTGAAAAATTGGTAAAAAATTTTCCAGAACAAATTGTTGGTGTAAAAGATAGCTCATATAATCTTTTTGAAAATTTAAAATTAGATAATTTTTCTATAATGCCAGGATCTGAATCTAAATTATTGAAGGGACTTGAATTAGGTTGTTCAGGAATAATTACAGCAACGTGCAATGCAACATCTAAACTTGCTAGAAAAGTATATGACGATTTTAAAGATGGAAGAGAGCAAAAAGTTAATACCCAATTATGTGATGTAAGAGGGACATTTGAAAAATATAACCTAATTTCTGGCTTACACACTTTTTATAAGAACAAAGATAGCATTTATGAAAATCTACTACCACCTTTAAGAATTCTTAATAAACAAGAAGAGGTGGATCTTTTAAATAATTTAGAAAAATTTAGTTTTTCACTAAAATCATCAATGGCAGCATAAAATGCAGTTAGCAAGGTTCTTAAATAGTGTTTTTAAGAAAGATGGATTTATATTGGTCGATGCAAATTCTAAAAGTTATATTATTGGAAATCCAGAGAAGGAAAATCCCATAAAAGTTAAAATATTAAATAAAAAACTTCATTATAAACTTTTATTTCATCCCGACCTTTACTTCGGGGAAGCTTATACTGATGGAGATATAGTGATTGAGAATGGAAGTCTCACAGATTTTTTAGATTTATCTTTGATGAATTTTGGAAGAGGAGAATTAAATTTTTTTAGTTACTTAATTAACAGATTGAGGGGTTCGTATAGATATCTAACAAATTTCAATTTTATCAAAAAATCCAAAATGAATGTCTCACATCATTATGATATTAAAGATGATCTTTATGATTTATTTTTAGACCCTAAAAGACAATACTCATGTGCTTATTTCAAAAATGAAAATGATACTTTAGAGGATGCCCAAAATAATAAAATTCAACACATAATTAAGAAATTAAATATAAAGCCAAATCAAAAAGTTCTTGATATTGGATGTGGATGGGGATCTTTAGCAGTCGATATTGCAAAATCAGCTAATTGTGAAGTCACTGGAATAACATTATCAGAAAATCAATTAAAATATTGCAAACAAAAAGCTAAAGAACAGAATTTAGAAAATCAATTAAGATTTAAGTTAATGGATTATAGGGAGCTCGATGAAAAATTTGATAGGATTGTAAGTGTTGGAATGTTTGAACATGTTGGAAGAAAGTTTTATAAAAAATTTTTCTCACAAGTTGAAAAACTTCTTAAAGATGATGGAGTTTCACTAATTCATACCATTGGATCAGTCAATCCTCCAAGAGACCCTCATCCATGGATAACAAAATATATATTTCCAGGTGGTTATACTCCAAGTTTAAGTGAAGTTACCACTCCAATTGAAAAAGCTGGCTTAATTGTGGCTGATATTGAGGTATTAAGAATGCATTATTCTCATACATTAAGACATTGGAAAGAAAATTGTCTAAAAAATAAAGATAAAATTATTAATATGTTTGATGAGCGTTTTTTTAGAATGTGGGAATTCTATTTAGCGGGTTGTGAAATGGCTTTTAAATGGGGAGACCAAGTTGTATATCAGTTTCAGCTAACCAAAAACTATTCTTCTACACCAGTTACAAGAGACTATATTTATCAGTAATTTATTGATAAAAAATAAATTCCTTTAAATGAAAAATTTAAAAAAAAAACAAAATAAATCTATTAAAAAAAGCAAAAAAAAATCTCAATTAAAATCAAAAAGATCTAAAAAAATTTCTAAAGTAAAAAAAATAAAATCTAAAATTAACAAAAAAAATAAAGTTAAAGCTAAAAAAAAAAAAATTTCAAAAGTAAAAGAAAAAACAAAAAAAAAAATTCTAAATAAACCTAAAGAAAAAAGTTTTCTTTTAAAAATAATTAATTTTCAAAATTCACTTAAACCTGAATTTAAATTCAGGATAAATATTAATATAGAAAAATATATCCAAGCATTTTTTGATAAAATATCTGAAACAATTAATGATTATAAAGTCCTTAAAAAAGACGAGCAGAGAAGAATTAAAATTGAAAAACAAGAGCAAGAGAGACAGGAAAAACTAGCCTTACAGCAAGAGAAGCAAAAAGAACAAGAATTAAAGCTAAAACTAAATGAACAAGTAATAAAAGAAGAAATTAGGTTAGAGAAACAAAGAACAAAAGAAATTAAATTATTTTTAAGAAAAGAACAGGCACTAATAAGAATTGAACAGGCTGAAAAGCAGAAGAAATTTTTACAACAATTAAAATTAGAAAAACAAATTGAAAAATTTAGAGTAAGGGAAGTTAAAGAATTAGAAAAATTAGAAAAAATTTCATTAAAAGAAAAAAGAGAAGATTATGCAGGACTTCAACAAAGAATTGAGAAGTTAAAAGAAAAATATCGAATAATAAGAGATCAAAAAATAAGAGAAAGAGTAGAGGCTTTAGGAGTTAAAATTCAAGGTGATGAAGATAGGGAAACATTACTTAAGAAAGAAAAAGAATACACTTTAGCAAGGCAAAAAATTGAGTTTGCTCTTGAAAGCTTTTATAGGAGTGCCAGTAGTTTAGTTTTCCAATTAAATAAAAGACATATTACAAGACACATGTCTATTTTTCGATGTATCGACAGAAGATTTGAAACAGGTGAGATATTTGTTAAGTGGGATGAAGCTCCTGATGAGGAATGGTTATTATTAATTTATATTAAAAATAATTCTCCTGATGAAGGTATAGTCATTGAAGATAAAACTAATCCTGAGAAAAACATCTCTCATGAATTTAAAAATAATGAAATATTTAAAGCTTCAGACACAATGGTGGATTCTTTAACTCAATTAATTGCAAGAAAAAGAGCCAAAAATAACAATTAATTATTACGTTTAATTTAAGTATTATTAGTTATGTTTTATGGAATAATTGCAATGGTAATTCTATATGTGTTGCTAAGTTATATACTTGCTTGGATCAGATATTTTAATAGTCAAGACGAAAGGTTAGGACAATCAACTTGGAGATGGAGTTACGATTATGAAGTTGATGGAGAAAGAGACATATCAGATTTGGATGACAAAAATTTTGTAAGATTAAGAAGAAAAAGAAATAAAATTATCACTCTCATGTATTCAGTAGTTTTAGTTATGTTTATCCTCTCAATGTCTTTATTGAGTCAAATTTTGATATTTTTTCTTAATTAATTTTTAATTGTTTTTTATTTTTCAAATACAAAAAATACGCAACTATTTCATATCCATATTTAAAAATTGTAAAGATTACAGGAAGTTTGAAAAAACTATATAAAAATTTATATTTTGGTATTCTCTTCCAAACATAAAGGAAAGCTTCTGCACCTTCAATTACTTGATCGTTTTCTTTAATGTGTAATCTTCTTAAAAGTTCTTTGTCATTTTTGGAAGTTTCTTTTTCTGCTTCTTTGTTATTTGTAATATCTATCCAATCAATATCTTCAATATTTTCTTTTTTATACATATTGATTTCTGATCTGCAAATTTTGCAAGAGTTATTAAAATAAACTTTCATAGATAATTATATTAACTTTAAAATTAAGCATGTAAATGCGCCAAATGATTAGTTGAAAATTAATAATAAAGCACTATCTAAACCGAGTGAGTAATTTTTTTGACAAATCTGATTTAACAAGAAAAGATGCTGATGCAATAGTATCCGATACACTACAAAATTGTGATGATGGTGAGCTATATTTGGAGGACACTAAATCCGAATCTATTTTATTAGATGATAATAAAATTAAAAGCTCAAGCTATAGTTCAGATTTAGGTTTTGGATTTAGAGCAATTACGGGAGAGGTTGTTGCATATTCTCACTCTAACGAAATATCAAAAGATTCATTAAAAAAATCTTCTGAAAATTTAAAATCTACATTGAAGTCTATGAAAGGTACTTATAATCAAGATATTTCAAGATCTAATAAAAAATTTTATCAGGATATTAATCCCATAGAGCAAAAAACATTAAATTCGAAATTAGAAGTATTAAATAAAGTAAATGAGTATCTAAGAAAAAAAGATCAATCTGTAAAACAAGTTACCACAAGTTTTGCAGGTGAACAAAAATCTATCGAGATTATAAGATCAGGTGGTGAGGTATTAACTGATGTCCGACCATTAATTAGATTTAATGTATCTGTAATGTTAGAAAAAAATGGAAGAAAAGAAACTGGCGTTTATGGAATAGGTGGAAGACAATCTTATGATGAATATCTCAAAAATGACAATTGGAAAACTGTATGTGAGGAAGCATTTAGAATTGCGTCAGTAAATTTAGAAAGTAAACCTGCTCCAGCAGGAGAAATGAAAGTTGTTTTAGGACCTGGATGGCCAGCAATTTTAATACATGAAGCTATTGGACATGGTTTAGAGGGAGACTTTAATAGAAAAAAAACTTCTGCATTTCATGATCTTATGGGCCAAAAAGTTGCCAGTGAGGGAGTTACGATTGTTGATGATGGAACAATTGATAATAGAAGAGGTAGCTTAACTATTGATGATGAAGGTACACCAACAGAAAAAACAGTATTGATTGAAAATGGGATATTAAAGAATTTTATGCAAGATAGATTAAATGCTAGATTGATGAAAACCAAATCGACTGGCTCAGGAAGAAGAGAAAATTATAGACACGTTGTTTTGCCAAGAATGAGAAATACAATGATGTTGAGTGGAAACCAAACTCAAGAAGAAATGATCAAATCAGTAGACAAAGGAATCTTTGCAGTAAGTTTTGGAGGAGGACAAGTTGACATTACATCTGGAAAATTTGTATTTAATTGTACTGAGGCATATGAAATTAATAACGGAAAGATTGGTTCACCGATAAAGGGAGCGACATTAATAGGAGATGGTCCTTCAATTTTAAAAGAAGTTTCTATGGTTGGAAACGATATGATGTTAGATCCTGGTATAGGAACTTGTGGTAAAGCTGGACAAGGTGTACCTGTTGGAGTTGCCCAACCTTCAATTCTAATCGATAAAATGACAGTTGGTGGAACAAAACTTTAAATTATGGTTAAGGATCAAGAATATTTAAGATCAAAAGCATCATTTTGCTTAGATTTAGCTAAAAAATTAGGTGCAACTGGATCAAGTGTAACAGTAGGTCATTCAATTTCTGAAACTGTAAATTTTAGAAATAATACTTTAGACGAGTCTAATAGATCAGATGGATTAGCAATAAGTATAGAGACTTATTTGGGAAAAAAAAGATCTTCAATTTCTTCATCAAACTTATTAGATGATAACATTAAAACCCTAATAGAAAAATGTTTTGAAACAACTAAAAATACCCCTGAAGATGAATTTAATTCTTTACCAGATAAAGATCTTTTAGCTAAAGAAATTAAAAATTTAAATTTATATGATGAAACACACTTTGATAATGAAAAAAAAATTGAATATTTAAAAGAACTTGAGAGCGTTGCATCTTCAGAAGAAAAAATCATAAATACAGAGTCTAGTTTTACTGAAAATAAATCTAACTTTATTTTAGCAAATAGTGATGGATTTTGTGATGGATACAAATCATCTTCATTTAGTGCATCTTGTGTTACTGTTGCTAAAGATGAAAATAGTATGGAAAGAGACTATGAATTTACAAGCAAACGTCATTTATCTGACATTAAGGGCGCAAAAGAACTTGGTCAAAAAGCTTCTGAACAAACTATAAGAAAATTAAGCCCAAATAAAATTGGAAGTGAAAAAATAAGCATTATATTCGATAAAAGAATTGCAAAAGGGATGTTGGGAGCTTTTGCAGGGGCCATATCTTCATCTGCGATTTCTAGAGGAACATCTTTTCTTAAGGACAAAATCAATGAACAAATATTTACAGAAACAATAAATGTTATTGATAAACCCGATATAAACAAAGGTGTTGGGTCCCAAATTTTTGATTCAGAGGGAGTAAAATCAGATACTTTAAATCTTGTACAAAATGGTGTTTTAAAAAATTATTTAGTCGATACTTACAATGGAAAAAAACTTAACTTAAAATCAAATGGAAGATCTGGTGGTACAACAAATTTATATTTCGATAATGGAAATATTAGTTTTGAAGATTTATTAAAGAGTAATTCAAAACATATTTATGTAACCGAAACAATAGGCCATGGAAGTAATTTAGTTACAGGAGATTATTCAGTGGGTGCAACAGGCTTCCTAATTGAAAATGGCGAATTTAAATTTCCAGTAAATGAGATAACAATTGCAGGAAATTTCAAAGATATGTTTAAAAATATAACTTTAGCCAGTGATTTAGATTTTGAATATTCCATTAACTCACCAACTATGATGATAGAAGGAATGACAGTTGCAGGTAAATGAGCACTTTCTGTGTAATTGGATCTGGAATATCTGGTGCTACAATTTCAAATCTATTAAATAAAAAACACTCTGTAGACCTCTATGACAAAGCAAGAGGTCCTGGTGGGAGATCGTCATTTAAAAGGTTAGATAAAAAAATAGGCTTTGATCATGGCGTTCAATATATTTCCCCTAAGACTAGTGAGTTTAAAAAATTCACAACAAAACTCATAGCAAAAAAAATATTAAAAAATTGGAAGGGCCAGCATATTTTTCAAAATAAAAAGATAAAAGAAAATAAAAACCATCAAAAAATAATTGGCAGAAAAGGTAATAACGATATTAGCAAGTATTTATTAAAAAAAATTAATTGTAATTTTCAAAAAGAATTAAAAAAAATTGATTATAATAAAAACAAATGGAAACTTACCTTTTCTGATGGTGATAATAAATTTTATGATAATCTAATTTTAACTTGCCCACATCCTCAATTACTTAAATTAGCAAAAAAATTTATTAATCATTCTTTTATTAAAAAAAAATTAAAAATGGATGCAAATATTACTGTCATGATAAAAATGAAAAAAACAAAAAAAAATATAAGTAGTTTTTTGTTTGATGATCAAATTTTAGGTTGGGCTGCTAGAGAAAATAGTAAGTTAAGATTTAAAAGTATTTATGAATTTTGGACACTTCAAAGCACAGCAATATGGGCAAATAAAAAAATTTTGAAAAATAAAGAAAATAAAGATTTAAATTCAAAAATATTAATTAATAAATTTTTTGATCTTACTGGTATTAAAAAAAGCAACGTTCTTTTTTCTTTAAATCATGGATGGATGTATTCATCAAATTCAAAACCTTTAAAAATTAAAAGTTATTGGAATTCAAAAATTAATTTAGGAGTTTGTGCTGATTGGTTTGTTGGACCTAGGCTAGAAGCGGGATGGATAAGTGCTAATGACCTTTTTAGGAAAATAAAGAGATAAAATTACTCAATATTTTTAATTCTATACTCCCAACTTCCCATTCTTTCATAGGTAACTTTAACTATCACTGAAGTTTTTTTATCAAGCCATATATCAAAATTTAATCTTTTGTCTTCTGGAAGTGCCATATCTTTAGAAGTGAGTTTAAAATGATCAGTATCAAATTCTTTTCCATTGATAGTGATTTTTTCCTTACCGATAAATGTAACTAGTTGTTCTTTTATACTTCCAGAAATAGGACTAATTTGGCTTTCTGCCTGTAACAATTTATGGCTCCACCAATTTCCAATTGTATTTTTTGAAGAAGCTTCACCAGAAAAAGAAGATCCTTGAATATCAAATTTATTCGTTTGATTATTTAATATTAAATTTACAAATTTTTCTTTTTTATTCTGACGTGTTTTAGATTTAAAGGAAATTAAATTATCTCCTAAATATTTTTCTTCTCCAAAACCTTCTACTTCAAAAATAGTTGCTCCAAGTAGTTTTACTGTAAATTTATATTTATTATTTACAGTCGTTTCATTGTCTTTCCTAGAAAAAGAATAATTATTATATCCTATAACTTCGTTATTTCTTAAGATTTCAAGTTCAATTTTTTTGAAGTTATTATAATGACCAACATGTGCGTTTGAGTTAAAAGTAAATAAAAAAAATATAATAATAGTGTAAAATTTTTTCATGATAATAATATAAATAAAAATTAAATTAAAAGTATCAATATTTAATGTTCCTATCTATAAAAAATATTCCAAAAGTAAATTGGAGCTCAAACGAAAGTTTGAACTTTAAGCCAAAATTTTCAACATCATTTTTTTTAATTTTTGGTTTAACAATTTTTGGTTTGGGAGAAGGTTTGTTAATTTTATCAACAACTGGAAACTCACCCTGGTCAGTATTAGCTGAAGGAATTTCGCTTAACTCTAGTTTATCCATTGGAGCAGCAACTTTTTTTGTAAGTGTAGGAGTACTTTTTTTATGGATTTTTTTAAAACAAAAACCAGGTCTTGGAACAATATTTAATATCATCGTGATTGCTGCTATGATTGATTTCACTCTAAATTATTTTCAACCACCTTCATCTCTTTTTACAAAATACTTATTAGCAGTTCTTTCAGTAATTTTAGTAGGACTTGGTAGTGGTATTTATTTAGTAGCTAATCTTGGTCCAGGTCCACGAGATGGTTTAATGACAGGACTAACAAAAACAACAAATTTACCTATAGCCTTAGTAAGAGCTTCTTTAGAAATTACTGTTGTAATTATTGGTTGGTATTTAGGTGGGACCGTTGGAGTGGGCACACTTATATTTGCTTTTGGAATTGGCCCTTGTGTAGCTTTAGGATTATTTTTAGTTGGAAAAATATTTAACTAAGCAGCTGCGCTAGTTTTCTCACTTCTTTTTCTTTCATGAGGATCAAGAATTGCTTTTCTCAATCTACAAGACTCAGGTGTAATCTCTAATGCTTCATCACTGTTAAGCATACTTAGTTGTTCAGCTATTGACATTTTTCTAACAGGAGTAAGAACGACGTTTTCGTCTGTTCCTTGTGTTCTCATATTTGTTAATTTTTTTCCTTTCATGACATTTATAATCATGTCACCTGGTTTTGGTGATAATCCAACAATCATACCTGGATAAACAGGATCATTGTGAGTAACAAACATTTCTCCTCTCGCTTGAAGGTTAAAGATTGCAAAAGCTACTGCTTTTCCTTGTTCCATTGCAATTAATGCACCATTTCTTCTACCTTCCATTTCACCTTCAAAAGGACCGTAGTCATGGAAAATTCTATTAATTACACCTTCCCCTTTAGTAAGCGTTAGAAATCTACTTGTGTATCCCATCAAACCTCTCGTAGGTGCATGAAATATCAATCTTTTCTTATTTGTACCGGTATCTTTTAGTTCAATTAACTTACCTTTTCTTCTATTCATTGAGTCGATTACTTTTGAAGAGTGTTCTTCATCTAAATCCATAGTAATTTCTTCAATTGGTTCAAGTTTGTTTCCTTGCTCATCAGTCTTAAATAAAACTTTTGGTGGACTCACTGTCATTTCAAAACCTTCTCTTCTCATTTGAGTAAGAAGTATTTCCAACATCAATTCACCTCGTCCACTTACAACGAATGAGTCTTTTCCATCATTTTCTGAAAAAGTAATTCCAACATTGTTTTGTGCTTCTTGAACTAATCTTTCTCTAATTTGTGTACTTGTAAGTTTTTTACCCTCTGTTCCTGCTAATGGAGAAGTATTAACAGTTATTGTAATCGACATTGTAGGAGGATCAATCGGAGTTGCTGGTATAGGATCATTAACTTCCAAATTACAGATTGTATCAGCAACATTTGCCTTTTCTAATCCAGCTACAACGACAATATCTCCTGCTTCTCCAACATCAATTGGAACTTTTTTAGTTCCTTCATATCTAAAAATCTTTGTTAATTTTCCTTCATCAACTTTTTCACCATTTAAATTAATAGCTTTGATTGGTTGATTTGCTTTTGCTGTCCCTTGTGTAATTCTACCCACAAGACTTCTACCTAAAAAACTGTCTGAATAAAGCAATGTAGATAACATTGCAAAAGGTTTGGTCTTATCTAATTCAGCTGGTTTAACGTGGTCCACTATTAAGTCTAATAAAGGATTTAAATTTTTTCTTGGTCCATCTACCTCATGATCTGCCCATCCAGATCTTCCACTCGCATATAAAACAGGAAAATCTAATTGTTCTTCATTAGCATCTAAACTTACAAACAGATCAAAAGTTTCATCCAAGACCTCATTAGCTCTTTGATCTGCTTTATCTAATTTATTAATAACTACAATTGGTTTTAAACCTTGTTTTAATGCTTTCGATAAAACAAATTTTGTTTGAGGCATTACTCCCTCTGCAGAGTCAATTAATAAAAGAGCTCCATCAGCCATACTCAAAACTCTTTCAACTTCTGCCGCAAAATCTCTGTGGCCAGGCGTATCAATAATATTTATTCTTGAATCATTCCAGTTTATCGAGGCAGGTTTTGCAAGAATTGTAATTCCTCTTTCTTTTTCTAGTTCCCCAGAGTCCATTAATCTTTCATCAACAACTTCATTTTCTCTAAATGATCCACTTTGTTTCATTAAATTGTCAATCAAAGTAGTTTTGCCATGGTCAACATGGGCTATGATTGTGATGTTTCTTATATTGTTGCTCATAAATTGTGGCTCTTATACATATTTAATTTGATATTAAAACTTAAAAAAACTCATGACTGTCTTGATAAATTTAAATAACTTGTGATTAATTAGGCTTTTTTTGTTTATCTTTTTTAAGTTTCCTTTTTTCTTTAAAGCTTAATTTGGGTTTCTTTTTTACACTCGAATCCTTAAATGACTTTCCACTGTATCTTTTTGACATAATTTAAACTTACATAAAAAAAAGGCCATCATGTGATGGCCTTTTAAATTTTAGTTTTAGAGTAGTGGGATTACATTCCCATTCCACCCATTCCTCCCATGCCGCCCATTCCACCAGGCATACCACCAGGCATTCCACCACCAGCAGCATCTTTTTCCTCAGGTTTGTCAGCAATCATCGCTTCTGTAGTTACTAATAATCCAGATATTGAAGCAGCATCTTGTAGAGCAGTTCTTACAACTTTAACAGGATCTATAATACCTTTAGCGAACATATCACAATATTCTTCGCTTTGTGCATCGTACCCGTGTGTTTTTTTGTTTTGCTCTAACAATTTACCAACAACTACCGAACCATCTACACCAGCATTTTTAGTAATTTGTCTGATTGGAGCTTCAAGTGCTTTTCTAACAAGCTCTACGCCAGCTTTTTGATCATCACCTTTTGCTTTAACCTTATTAAGGTCTTGAGCAGCGTAAAGTAATGCACAACCACCGCCAGTTACAATACCTTCTTCAACTGCGGCTCTTGTTGCGTTCAAAGCATCTTCAACTCTATCTTTTCTTTCTTTAACTTCAACTTCAGTTGCACCACCAACTTTGATTACAGCAACTCCGCCTGCTAGTTTTGCAAGTCTTTCTTGAAGTTTCTCTCTGTCATAGTCAGAAGTTGTTTCGTCAATTTGTTGTTTAATTGAAGCACATCTTCCTTCGATATCAGATTTTTTACCACTTCCATTAACAATGGTACTGTTATCTTTATCTACTTTAACTTTCTTACATGAACCTAGGTCATCAAGTTTAACATTCTCAAGTTTAATTCCTAAATCTTCAGAAATAACCTGACCTCCAGTTAAGATAGCAATATCTTCAAGCATTGCTTTTCTTCTATCACCAAAACCAGGTGCTTTTACCGCAACTACTTTAAGACCACCTCTTAACTTGTTTACCACTAAAGTTGCTAAAGCTTCTCCTTCAACATCTTCAGAAATAATCATTAATGGTCTACCTGCTTGAACAACAGCTTCTAGTAGAGGAACCATTGGTTGTAGGTTTGTTAATTTTTTTTCATGTAAAAGAATGAAAGGATTATCTAACTCAGTAGTCATTTTATCACTATTGGTAATAAAGTATGGTGATAAATAACCTCTGTCGAATTGCATACCTTCAACAACGTCTAGTTCAGTTTCAATTCCTTTATTTTCTTCAACTGTGATAACACCTTCGTTTCCAACTTTTTGCATTGCTTTTGCAATCATAGTTCCAATTTCTTTATCACCATTTGCAGAAATAGTTCCAACTTGTGCAATTTCATCACTGTCTTTTACTTTTTTAGCTGATGCTACTAAGTTTTCTTTTACAACTTCAACCGCTGCATCAATTCCTCTCTTAACATCCATAGGATTCATGCCAGCAGTTACGTATTTTACACCTTCTCTAACAATTGCTTGTGCAAGAATAGTTGCAGTTGTTGTACCATCACCAGCCTCATCATTTGTTTTGCTAGCAACTTCTTTAACCATCTGCGCGCCCATATTTTCAAACTTATCTTCAAGATCAATTTCTTTAGCAACAGAAACACCATCTTTAGTAATTCTAGGTGCACCATAAGATTTATCCATTACTACGTTTCTTCCTTTAGGACCCAAAGTTACTTTAACAGTATCAGCTAAGATATTTACTCCTCTAATCATAGCTGCTCTTGCTTCAGCATCAAATTTAACAACTTTTGCCATTTTGTTTTCTCCTTTAAATTAAATTACTTAGTTGAAATACCCATAATGTCAGACTCTTTCATTATGCTATATTCTTTGCCATCTATTTTGACTTCAGTTCCTGACCACTTGCCAAATAAAACTTTGTCTCCAACTTTAACATCCATTGGAATTGTTTTTCCATCTTCTGTTTTAGCTCCACCACCAACAGCAACAACTTTTCCTTCTTGAGGTTTTTCTTGAGCTGTATCTGGGATAATTATTCCACCAGCAGTTTTTTCACTGCTGTCTAAAACTTCTATTAACACTCTGTCATGTAACGGTTTAAACTTCATAAATCTCCTTTATAATTCTATATAAATATGAGCCTCATATAGATATTTCATGGCCTATTTCAAGATAAGAGAATCTTTTCAGAGTAATTATGCTAGGAAAATCTAAATATTATGGTTTATAGGTAAAATAATGACCAAAAATTTAGACTTAGACGGCCTTCAGTCAATTGCTGATAATTATGACCTTTTTTATATAGATTTGTGGGGGGTTATTCATAATGGTGTCAAATTACATAACTCAGCAATAGCAACTCTAAATGAACTAAAGAAAAAAAATAAAAGTTTTGTTCTTTTAACCAATGCCCCAAGACCAAATACTACAGTAAATAAATTTTTAGAAAAAATGGGCATGAGTGATGATTTGACAAAACATGTTTATACTTCGGGTGAAGCAGCTTTAAATTTTTTAAAAACATCTTTCAAATCTAAGAATTTTTTTCATATAGGTCCTCCTAGAGATTTTGATTTGTTCAATGAATTTAAAAATTATAAATCAACTGAACTAAATCAAAGTGAATATTTACTTTGCACAGGTTTGTTCGATGAGCATGAGGATGATTTAAGTTATTATAAAAACTTGCTTGAAAAACACATAACAAAAAAAATGATTTGTACAAATCCTGATTTAATTGTTGATAGAGGAAATATAAGAGAGTTGTGTGCAGGCTCAGTTGCTATGGTTTTTGAAAAAATGGGTGGAGAAGTAATTTATTTTGGCAAACCTCATGCGGAGGTTTATAATCAGTCTATAGATAATATTGGTAAGAAAGTTTTGGCAATTGGTGATAATTTAAATACAGACATAAAAGGTGCTAACTTATTAAATTACCATTCCTTGTTGGTTTGTAATGGAATTCATAAAGAAGAAATACAGAACAAAGGAGTTACTGAAGTATCAAAAGAGTATGAAGCTATCGTTAATTTTACTCAAACAGAATTAAAATGGTAAAGTTATATAAAAATTTCAATATTAATAATCACCATAAAAATTCAATTATATTAATTGGAAATTTTGATGGTCTTCATTTAGGACATCAAAAATTATTTAAATTAGCTCTATCATATAAAAAAAAATATAATTCAAAAATTGGTGTGATTAATTTTGATCCAATGCCCAAGATGTATTTTAACAATTCATTGAAGAATTTTAAAATTTCATCTGTAAATCAAAAATTAGATTTACTTAAAGAATTAAAAGTAGATTTTATAATTACAAAAAAATTTGATAAAAATTTTTCCAAAATAAAATCAATTAAATTTATAAAAGAAATTTTATATAAAAAACTCAATTGCAAGTTTATATTTGTAAGTAATAATTTTAGATTTGGAAATAAAAGAGAAGGTGATGTTAAATTACTTATACAAAATGAAAAAAATTATAATTATAAAGTTATTAAACCAAAGCCACTTTTAAAAAGTAAAAAAATAGTATCTTCAACGATAATAAGAAACTTACTTGAAAAAGGTAATTTAAATAGAGCTAATAAATTTTTAGGAAGAGAGTGGACCATTGATGGAATAGTTCAAAAGGGAAGACAAGTTGGAAAAAAAATTGGTTTTCCAACATGTAATATAGATATTAAGGATTATGTCCTAGCACAGCCTGGAGTTTATGCAGTAAGAGTATTAAGAAAAAAAAATCAAAAAAAATTGAGTGGAATAGCAAATCTTGGCTATAGACCTACATTTAATCAAAAAAAAATCTTACTTGAGGTGCATTTGTTCAATTTTTCTGGAAATCTTTATAATAAGCTTTTATCAGTGCAGTTTTTAAAGTTTATTAGAAAAGAAAAAAAATTTAAGAATGTTGATCAACTTAAAAGACAGATTAAATCTGATTTAAATATTGCAAAAAAAACTAAATGAGTAAATCTAATATAAATTTACCTAAAACAGCTTTCTCTATGAAGGCCAATTTACCAATCAGAGAGCCTGAGATTCTAGATTATTGGCAAAAAATAAATCTTTATGATCAATTGAGAAAATCTAGTAAAGGCAAAGAAAAATTTATTTTACACGATGGCCCTCCCTATGCAAACGGCAATATTCATATGGGGACTGCATTAAATAAAATTTTAAAAGATATAATTGTAAAATTTCATCAAATGGATGGAAAAGATTCAATTTATGTCCCTGGATGGGATTGTCATGGTTTGCCCATTGAATGGAAAATAGAAGAGGAATACAAAAAAAATAAGAAAAATAAAAACGATGTTCCTATAGTTGAGTTCAGAAAAGAGTGTAGATCTTTTGCGGAAAAATGGATTGAAATTCACAAAGGTCAATTTAAAAGATTAGGCGTAGTTGGTGATTGGGAAAATTATTATTCTACAATGAGCTTTGATGCGGAGGCTCAAATAGTAAGAGAGCTAGGAAAATTTCTTAAAGAAGGAAGTTTATATCGAGGTTACAAACCAGTTTTATGGTCAACTGTTGAAAAAACTGCACTTGCTGATGCAGAAGTAGAATATCAAGATCATAAGTCAGATACTATATATACCTCGTTTCCAGTAAGGTCGTCTAAGATCAAAGAATTAGAAAAAAGTGAAATTATAATTTGGACCACAACACCATGGACGATTCCTGCAAACAAAGCTTTAGCTTATAATGAAGCATTAGAATATGTTTTATTGCAAGTTAATGATGAGGGAGATTTTCAAAACAGAAAAATAGTTGTCGCACAAGCTTTACTTGAGTCAGTCATAAAAGAATGTGGAATTAAAAATTATAAAGAGATTAAAAAGTTTAAAGGAAAAGAGTTCAAGGATACTATTTGTAATCATCCCTTTTTAAACTTAGGTTATGAAACTGAGATCCCAATGTTAGAAGCAAGATTTGTGACGACAGAGCAGGGCACAGGAATAGTTCATTGTGCGCCAAGTCATGGACCAGATGATTTTAATTTATGTTTGAATAATGGAATAAAAGCAATAGAGACAGTTGATGGTGATGGGAAATATACAAATAATGTAAAATTATTTGAAGGTATTCATATTTTTAAAGCTAACCCAATAGTAATTGAAAAACTTAAAGAGCAAAAAAATTTATTATCAAATGGTGAGCTAGTTCATTCTTATCCTCATTCTTGGAGATCAAAAGCACCATTGGTTCATAGAGCAACACCTCAGTGGTTTATTTCTATGGAAAGTCATAAATTAAGAGACAAAGCTTTAAAAGCCATTGATGATACAACATTTTATCCAAGCAAGGGAAAAGAAAGATTAAAATCTATGATCGAAACTAGACCTGATTGGTGCGTTTCTAGACAAAGAGTGTGGGGTGTCCCTTTACCTATTTTTGTTAATAAAAAAACCAAAGAAATTTTAGTTGATGATGAAGTCAATGAAAATATTGCATCAATTTATGAAAAAGAGGGATCTGATTGTTGGTTTTCAGACGATCCGCAAAGATTTTTAGGCGATAAATATAAAGCACAAGATTATGATAAATTAAGTGATATTGTTGAAGTTTGGTTTGATAGTGGCTCAACCCACTCATTTGTATTAGAGAAAAGAAATGACCTTAAATGGCCAGCATCAATGTATTTAGAAGGATCAGACCAGCATCGAGGTTGGTTTCATTCATCTTTGTTAGAGTCTTGTGGCACAAGAGGGAGAGCCCCATTTGAGTCAATTTTATCTCATGGTTTTGTGGTAGATGGAAAAGGTTTAAAAATGTCTAAATCTCTAGGAAATGTTATTGCACCAGAAGATATATTGAAAAAATATGGTGCAGATATACTTAGAATTTGGGTGGCATCTTCAAACTACTCAGAAGATTTAAGAATTGATTATTCGATTTTGGACCAGCATGCAGACTCTTATAGAAAAATTCGAAATACATTTAGATATTTATTAGGAAATCTTAATGATGATTTTAAAGAAATTAATTTTGATGAGATTGATGTAAAAAATCTTCCAGAATTAGAACAGTATATCTTGCACAAATTATTTAATTTAAATAATAGCTTTAAAAAATATTTTCAAAATTATGATTTTCATAATTTATACAAAGAATTATTAAATTTCTGTACAGTAGATTTATCTGCCTTTTATTTTGATATAAGAAAAGATACTCTTTATTGTGATGCCAAAAGCTCTGAAAAGAGAAAATCAACAATTTTGGTACTAAATATTATTTTAGACAAACTATTAAGATGGTTTGCTCCAATTTTGTCATTCACAACAGAAGAAATTTATAGAATGTTATTTAAAAATAAAAAAAGCATTCACTTAGAGAAATTTGTGGAATTGCCAAGTAGTTTTGAAAATAATTCACTTAATGAAAAGTGGAATGAATTAATTAAAATTAGAAATATTTGCAATGTTAGTATTGAGGAAAAAAGAGCTAGTAAAGAAATTGGCTCAAGCCTTGAAGCTGAAATAAATATTCAATTAAATAATAAGCTAGAAAGTGTATGTGAAAATATAGATTTTTCTGAGCTCTGCATAACTTCTAAAGCATCCGTGACATATAAAAAAGATATAGATACAGTTGTTAAAACATTGAAAGCTAAAGGAATTAAGTGTGTGATGTGTTGGAAAATAAAAGAAGAGAAGTGTGATAGAGATAATTGTCCTAAAAACAATTAATGATTTTAAGAAATTTTTTTAAAAGATATTTATACGAATTAATTACAATTATTTTCATTTTTACAATAGATAGAGTATCTAAATTATATGTAATTAGTTTTTATGAAAAAACAGGAATTTCAGAGATATATTTTTCAAAATATTTAAATATCCATTTTATATGGAACGAAGGAATAGCATTTGGATTGTTTTCTTTTGGAAGTAGTTTTTTTTATAATGTACTGTCATCAATTATTTTATTAATTATAATTTTTTTATTTTTTTATGCATTTAAGCATAATGGGATAAAAAAATATTCATTACTTATGATTTTTGCAGGTGCTTTAGGTAACTTATTTGATAGATTATATTACAAATCTGTTCCAGATTTTATTGATTTTCATTTTCAAAATTTTCATTGGTTCATATTTAATGTAGCAGATATATTTATAACTTTAGGAGTGATTTTTATGATATTTTTAGAATTTACTGGTAATAATAAAAAAGAAAATGAATAAAATTTTTAGAACTTTTTTATTGTTAGTTTTTTTTGTGACAATCTCTTCATGTGGAACTGTTAAGAAGGCTTTTACAAATCAAAAGAAAAACAGTAGTGATGAGTTTTTAGTAGAAAAGAAAGCGCCACTAACCATGCCTCCAGATTACAATGAATTACCAAAACCAAAACAAAACATTGAAGAAGAAAAGCCCACTAATAGTATAAAGGAACTCATCGTAGAAGATGAAGTCAATGAGAATGATATTTCAAGTGAAAATTTAAATCTTGAAGAGACATTGCTAAAAAAAATCAAAAATAATTAATGTTAACTAAAAGTATTAAGTTTAAAAATTTTAAATTTAAAAGCAATTTTTCAAACACAAAAAAAAAACTTTATCAATTATTGAAAAAAAAAAATTATGTTTTTCTTTCAATGGGACGTAATTACAAAGATAGTTATACAAAAACGCTAATTCAAAAATATAAAAAATATAAAAGTTTTAGAATTATAGGAATGGGAGGATCTTCTCTTGGAACTAGAGCGATATATGATTTTTTAAAATCTAAAATAAATAAAAATTTTGAATTTTTAGATAATCTTCAAATTGTTAAAAACAAAAATGAAAAATATTTAAATTTAATAGTTTCAAAATCAGGAAATACTATTGAGACAATCGTAAATGCAAATATTTTTATAAAAAAAAATGAAAAAAATATTTTTATAACTGAAAACAAAAATAATTATCTTATAAATCTAGCACAAAAATTGAAATCTGACATAATTCATCACAGTAATTATATTGGTGGAAGATATTCTGTGTTATCGGAAGTAGGAATGTTACCAGCTGAATTAATGGATTTAAATCCTAATAAATTCAGACAATTCAATACATTAATTAAGAACAAAAATTTTTTAAACAATTTAATTAAAAATGTCAGCATAATACTTAAACTGATAAAAAATAAAAAGTTTAACTCTGTAATCATTAATTACGATGAGCGTTCTGACAATTTATTTAAATGGTATCAACAATTAGTTGCCGAAAGTCTTGGGAAGAAAAAAAAAGGAATTCTCCCAATCGTGTCCTCTATGCCCAAGGATAATCATAGTGTTATGCAACTCTATTTAGACGGATTTAGAAATAATTTTTTTACTTTTTTTTATGTGCATGAAAAAAATTCTCCAAAGATAAATAACAATTTAATATTGCCCTCTAAGAATTTTTTAAAGGGAAAAACATTATCAAAAGTTATTTATGCTCAAAAAATAGCAACTGAAAATGTTTTTAAGAAAAAAAATATACCATTCAGAAGCTTCGAAATAACCAAGAGAGATGAAAAAACTCTTGGAGAATTATTTTGTTTTTTTATTATGGAAACAATATTATTAGGAAAGTGTATGAACTTAAATCCTTACGATCAACCGTCAGTAGAATTAATTAAAACCGAAACGCACAAGTTACTAAGATAGTAAATTTATAAACATTACTTTTGAAATTCCGTATTTTTTATTTTCAATAACTTCAAAATTTTTAGGAAAGATATCTTTTTGATTTTTATGTCTGTGAAGAATGATAATTCCGTCTGTATTTAATAAATGTATATTATTTATTTTTTCTAAAATTATATTTAAATCATCTTTGTAAGGTGGATCCAGAAAAATAATGTCAAATTTATCAATGAAACTTTCAAAAAAACTATCTTCATAAATATCTTTTTCTATTATTTTATAATTATTGACTTTATTTAAATTTAATAAGTTTTTTTTTAAAACAGGCAAAACTCCACTATATTTTTCGACAAAAGTTACTTCTTGAACTCCCCTAGACAAGCATTCAACCCCAAATGATCCAACACCTGAAAATAAGTCTAATACTTTTGATTCTTGTAATGAAATTTTTATCTTATTAGAGTGTGCAATTATGTTAAAAATAGATTCCTTAGTTAAATCCTTTAAAGGTCTTGTTTTAATGTCATTTGGTTCTAAGATTTTTTTACCTTTGTAAAAACCTGATATTATTCTCATTCTTTAATTACTTTGTAGCCTATATCTTTTCTAAAAAATCCACTATCCCAATTTAAGAGTTCAATATTTTTGAAAATTTTTATTTGAGCGTCTTTAAATTCTTCTGATAAAGTTACAAAGTTTAAGACCCTACCACCAACTGCATAAATTTTATTATTCTTTTGTATAGTTCCCGCATGAAACATATACTCATCATTATTCTGTATAATTTTATTAATATTTTCTATCTCTATATTTTTTTTATATTCGTCTGGATAACCTTTGGAGCATATTACAAAACAAAGACTATTTTTATTATGCCAATCAATTTTTGTTTCATTTAGTTTTCTATCACAACAAGATATAAAAATATCAATGATATCAGTTTTAAGTTTTGGCAAGATTGTTTGACACTCAGGGTCACCCATTCTTACGTTATATTCTATTAGGTATGGTTCATCATCTACAATCATTAAACCTGCATATAAAAAACCTTTGTATTCAGTTCCAATCTCAGCCAGACCTTTAAGTGTAGGTTTAATAATTTTGTTAATTATTTTTTTTTCTAATTCATCGTTTATTAGTCTTGATGGAGAATATGATCCCATTCCTCCGGTATTTTTTCCCTTATCACCTTCCAAAACTCTTTTGTGATCTTGCGCTGTTCCAAAATTTTTAAATATTTTTCCATCATGTATTGTGAAGTAACTCATTTCTTCACCTGCTAAAAACTCCTCAATCAGTACTTTTTCAGCTTTACCAAATTTACCATTAAAAATTTCATCAATTGCATCTTCTGCTTCACTGTAGCTTTTAGCTATATAAACTCCTTTACCTGCTGCTAAATTATCAGCTTTAATTACAATCGGATATTTGCTTTTATTTAAATAGCTCTTAGCTTCGTCTCTATTAGGAAAAATTCCAAATTTTGCTGTTGGAATATTAAATTTTTCACAAATTTGTTTCGTAAAAATTTTTGAACCTTCGAGCTGTGAAGCAATTTTATTTGGACCAAATACTTTTATATTAAATTTTTCTAGATAATCTACAATACCTTCTACAAGTGGTTGTTCAGGCCCAATAACAATCAAATCAATATTTTTTTCAATGATGAAATTTTTTAAATTTTCAAAGTTTTTTAGATCTAAATTTATATTTTCAGCTAAATTTTCAGTACCAGCATTTCCTGGAAAACAAAATATTTTATCAATTTTATCAGATTTTTTAATTGAATGGCATAACGCATGCTCTCTACCACCACTTCCTATTATTCCAACTTTCATATAAAACTGTATAAACTAAAAATGATGAAAAAATTAGCAAAAATAAAATATTTACCTAATAATTTTCAAATATTAGAAAATGGTGATCATGTCATCTGTGCTGTTTCTGGAAAAAAAATAGCTTTAGAAAATTTAACTTATTGGAATGTAGAATTGCAAGAAGCTTATTTTTCTTACATAGAGGCAAACCAAAAAAGAGAGCAACAAAATTAAATTAAAATTTATTTCCAACGATTATGAGACCAAATCCACTGCTCAGGATTCTTAATAATCATTTTTTCAAGTATTTCGTTTAGTTTTTCAGTAATTTCAATTATTGAATGTTCTTTAGAGAACACAACTGGTTTTTTAATAATCACTTTATATTTTATATTACCAATCCTTTCTATGAAAACAGGCACTATAGGTATATCGTATTTCTTTACTAACTGAGCAGGGATTGTTGTTGTTAAGGCTTGTTTATTAAACAAGTTACTCAATACTCCTTCCGATACTCTTTGATCTATCATTAATGCTGTTGAATAATTTTTTTTTTTATATTTAATTAAATTTTTTAAGCCTCCAATGCCTTTTTTAATTTGATTTTTACAAATATACTTTTTTCTAATTGTTTCCATTACCAGATTTAAGAACATGTTATTTAGTGGACGATAAATTGTTGCAAGTTTGATTTCATTTTTTTCTAAACTCATTGCCATTAATTCAAAATTACTAAAATGCCCTGATATAAAAACTACTTGTGAATTTTTTCTTTTTATTTCGTCTAAAATATCTTTACCTTCAATTTCTATATTTTCTTTTAATTTTCCATTTCTAAAATCTTTAATAAAAATATATTCAGCAAATACTCTACCGTAATTATTCCACATTGATGTTTTGATTTTATTTAGATTTTCTTCGCTTATATTAGGAATTGCTCTTTTAATATTTTCATCGATAGTTTTTTTAGACCTAAAAAATGGCCCAATATTTTCAAATATTTTTCCACTTAGTTTTGAAGACAATTTAGCCCCCAATATTTTAAATAATATAAAACAAAAAAGAGCAAGTAAAAATTGAAAAAAATATTTTATAATCTTCATTTTTTAAATAATTGATTTAATAAATTTTTCTTCTTCCAAGATTTTCAATTTAGATTTTATAAACTTTAAATTTTCAAAATTCATATTTTTCAATCTTAAAAAATCTTTTTCAGTTGTCACTATTTTGCAACCCAATTCTTTTGCTAAATTATATATTTTTTTCATATCATTATCTTTGTACTGATAGTGATCTGGAAATTCGAAATCTTTTAAAATTTTAAAACTATATTCTTTCATCATTGAAACAAATGTTCTGTGATTACCAATACCTGAAAATACTAAGTAATTATCTTCAATATTAAACTCATTCAAATTTTCTGGAATATATTTTCCTATATATATGTCTATTTCTGGGTTTATATTTAAAATTTTTTTCTTCAAATATTCTAAATTTTCTAAGTTACCGTTTATAAATACTTGCTTATAATTTTTTAAGTTGCTTATCTCCTCTCTTAATGGACCCGCAGGTATAGTAAGACCATTTCCAATCCAATTTAAATTATTAAAGCAAACTATTTTTGTATCATATTCAATACTTTGATCTTGGAGACCGTCATCTAAGATAGCAATCTCAAAACCATTATCTTCTGCATCTCTGATGGCATTATATCTTTTATTTGATAAAAAAAGTTGACCATGATTTTTTAAGAGAATTTGTTCATCCTGCTGATTGTTATAAAATTTTTTAACAAAACAAGTTTTGATATTTTTTTTTTCTAAAATATTTTTAAGTTCTATACTTAATGATGTTTTGCCAGTTCCTCCCAAATAAATATTTCCAATACAGATAGTTTTTATTTTAAATTTATTTTTTTTTTTCTTACTTTTTAAAAAACTTAATAATTGAATTAATTTAGCAAGAGGAAGCAATAGGTACGCCAACAAATTAGGTTTTTCATTTTCCCAAAATCTAGGTTTTTTTAAATTCATTTAGGATATATTTATCAAGTTCTTTTATAGTTTTTTTTAAAATTTTATCTCCAATATTTTTTATTTTGATCCCAGTATTATTATTTTTTTTGAATCTAATTGACGACGCTAATTGTTTTGGAGAATAAATAGTTTTTGAGACGTTTAAAGATTTAAGGAGATAATAGATATCAGTAAAATTGCTTGTATCCGGACCATGTAAAATATTAGCACCAAATCTTGCTGCTTCTAATGGGTTTTGTCCACCTCTATTTATTATGGAGCCACCCAAAAAAACTGATGAACTGATCTTGTGAAATTTTTTTGTTTCACCAAAGCTATCAACTAAATAGATATCTGTATTTTTAAGATTTTGATTTTTAGAACTATGTAAAGTAACTTTTAGTCCAAGATTATTTAATTCAGAACTAATTTTATTTGCTCTATGTATGTGTCTTGGAATAATTATTGTTAAAAGATTTTTGTATTTTTTTTTAAGATGAATATGTGTTTTACCGCAAAATATTTCTTCTGGATTATGTGTACTTGAAGCAACCCAAATTTTTTTTTTTTTAAATTCAGACTTTAAATTGGATTTAAATTTATCAAAATGATAATTTCCAATCTCTGCAAATTTTAAATTTCCTAGATGATCAATTTTACTACTTGTAAGTTTTTTTAAATAAGTATTTGTTTCTCTATTTTGTGGATAGGCAATTGTTAAATTATCAAATACTGATTTCCCAAAATTCTTGATTTTAATCCAATTATTATAAGTCTTTTTTGTTAACCTTGCGTTTATCAAAATGAGAGGAATTTTTCTCTTTTTAATATTTTGAAACATGCAAGGCCAAATTTCTGAGTCTATAAATATTGAAATATCTGGTTTCCAAAAATTCAAAAATCTATTTGTAAATAGATAGAAATCTATAGGGTAAAATTGATGTATGGTTTTTTTAAACTTAAATTTTTTTATAACTTTTGAGGAACTTAATGTGCTGGATGTAATCAATATTTGTTTAATAGATTTATTTTTTTCATAATGTTTAATTAAAGGAACAACACTCATAATTTCACCCACACTTGCTCCATGAAACCAAATGAGCTTACCATTAATTCTTTTTTTTGACGGAAAACTAAATTTTTCTATGAATCTTTGGTTATGTTCTTTTTTTTTTACTATCCTAAAAATAATTATTAAAGGAGATAATATTAAAATAATTAAAATAATTATTTGATAAAGAAATAGCATTTTTACTTTTGTATTTGTTTTTCATAAAAACTTTTATAAAGATTAGAATTTTTAAGCAAATCTTCGTGTTTTCCATTATCAATAATTTTTCCTTTATCAATCAAGTAAATATTATTAGAATTTAAAATGGTTGAAAGTCTATGAGCTATAACAACTGTTGTTTTATTTTTAGTTAAAATTTTTAAAGCTTCTTGAATTTTTGTTTCCGTTTCTGAGTCTAAGGATGAAGTTGCTTCGTCAAGAAGAATGATTGAACTATCTTTCATCATAGCTCTAGCAATTGAAAGCCTCTGTTTTTCTCCTCCAGATAATCTAACTCCATTTTCACCAATCATAGTCTCATATTTGTTGGGTAAATTATTTATAAATTCTTCACAAAAAGATAATTTTGAAACTTTATAAATCTCTTCATCAGTAGCTTGCTGTTTAGCATACTTAATATTATTCATAATAGTATCATCAAAAAGTGTAGTTTCTTGACTTACAAGAGAAATTTCATTTCTTAGAGTCTTAATGCTTACATCATATATTGATTGATCGTCTATTGTAATATCTCCAGAAACTCTATCGTAAAATCTAGGAATTAAATTCATAATTGTAGATTTACCTGAACCACTATGCCCAACTAATGATGTCATTTTACCTCCTTCAAATTCTAAACTTATTGAATTTAAAGTTTGTTCTCCTTGCTCCTCATAGGCAAAATTAACATTAGAAAATTTAATTTTTGAATTTTTTATTTTAAGAGCTTCTGAATTAATTTTATCTTTTATTTTGTTTTCTTGATCAATTATTGGAAGAATCCTGGAGGCTGCAGATAAACCTTGATTTGCTACTAAGTTAAGTGTGGATAGAGCTCTTACAGGTTGATAAGCTAGCATCATCGCAGCTAAAAAAGAGAAAAAGTTATTAATTTCCAGTTGACCCTTAGACATCAATAAACCTGAATAAAATATTAAAATTGCAATCATAATTCCAGTCAAGGTCTCCATTATTGGAGACATTCGCACAAAAACAGTTTGAATTTTTTGATTTTTTTCTTTTAGTTCAGTTAAAAATTTATCTGCTCTATTTTTTTCATATTCTTCTTTTTGGAAAATTTTTATCAGTTTATGGTTTTTAAATAATTCAACTAAATAAGTTGTGAGAAATCCTGATTTTTGTTGTGCTTCAGTAGTAACTTTACTGATTCTTTTACCTAAAATTTTAGCAGATACACTGGCCAAAGGTATCATAATTATTGAAATTAAAGCCAATTTCCAATTTTGCATAAACATTACAATCAACAAACCAATAAGGGTTAAAGAATCTTTAAACAAAGTTAATATTGCATTACTTAGCAAGTTAGTAATATGAGTTACATCATAAGTAAGATTTGAAATAAATTTACCTGAGTGTTTCTTGTCAATTATTTGTGTATCAGTCCCAACTAAATTATTTACCATGTCGTATTGAAGTTTTTTTTTAATTGACTCTCCTACAACTATCATTGTTGCTTTTGCAAAATACAAAGACAAACCTTTAGTCGTAAAAGCAAATACAATCATCAACGGTATCAAAATTAGTAATGATTGCTCTTTATCAATGAAAAGTTTTTTAATAGCAGGATCTAGAAGCCATGCGATGGATGATGTACTTCCTGCAACCAATATAGATAAAAATGCTGACAAAAAGATTTTATTTAAATAACTCTTTGAGTAATCCTCATACAATCTTTTATAAATTTCAGATTTCTTCATTAAAAGTTTTGAACAATTAAAATATTGATTAAAATTATTAGACCAAACAAATTGTTGCTCTTAAAAGCTTTCAAACAACTTATGGGATCTTTAAGATTAAAAATTTTCATTTGGTAAAAAAATAAATGGATAATAGGTATTAAAAGTAAAAAATAATAAACATAATGAAATTCCATAAAAATACCTCCTACAAAAAATAGAACTATTAAAATGGAATAACATAAAAAAAGAAATTTTTTTGCACTTCCTTTAAACTTTATAGATGTTGATTTTAGCCCTATAATTTCGTCATCCTTAATATCCTGGAATCCATACATCGTGTCATAGCCTAATGTCCAAAATATGGCTCCAAAATAAAACAAGATAGGGATTATATTAATTTCAGCATTTATTGCTGTCCATCCAAGTATCAAGCCATAATTGAAAGTAATACCTAAAAATAATTGAGGCCAATAAGTAAATCTCTTCATTAAAGGATATGTAAATGCAAGTGGCATTGAACCTAAAGCAAGAATTATAGTAAATAGGTTAAAATTAATTAAAACTATAAAAGCTAATAAGCAAAGAATAATTGAGTAAACAATTGCCAGGTTTACAGAAATTTTTCCTGAGGCTATGGGTCGATCTTTAGTCCTAAAAACTTTAGCATCAAATTTTCTATCTAAGATATCATTCACTATACAGCCAGCTGAACGCATTAGAACTGAACCAAGAAAAAATAATATTAAATAAAAATAATAGTCATTCCAACTTGATGAAAAATCATAAGCTAAAGTTAGACCCCACGCACATGGCCAAAATAAAAGCATGTAACCAATTGGTTTTTTTAATCTTGTAAGTTCAATGAAAAGTTTAATTTGGTTCATAATATTTTACTTGTAAATAACAAAGGGTAGTTTCATAATCAAATTGATTCGTATGAACATAGATTACACAGTTACTGCTCTAATGTTTCCAGCTATTCCGTTACTTATGAGTGTTTATAGCAACAGATTTCATTCCCTAAGTATTTTAATTCGCCAACTCCATGACGAGCATGTTTATGAAAAGCATATTCCACCTGAATGGAAAAAGCAGTTTATTAATTTAAGTGGCAGGATAACACTTCTTAGATGGACAATTTTATTTGCTTCATTTGGCTTCCTATTTAATATGCTTACTGTTTTTGCACTTTATTTAGATGAAGTATTTGCAGCGAGAGTAATTTTTGGCTCATGTTGTCTATCCATGATTATATCAATTATTTTTTTTATAAGAGAAATTCAAATTTCAACGAATGCACTTAAACTCCATATGTCTGATATGGACGTGGATGTAAACTAGGGAAGTATAACCGCCGGACCCGTAAGAACTCTAGACTCTAAATCTTTGTGTGCTTGTGCAATATCTTTAAGAGAATATTTTTTTGAAATTTTTACTTTTACTTTTCCGCTTGATGCCATTTCGAATACTTTATTAGCAGCCTCGTCTAACTCTTCTCTTGTTGTAGTGTACTGCATAATACTTGGTCTTGTTAAATAAAGTCCTTTTGGTTGAATTGATTTTGCAACGTTAACTGGATCTAAAGGACCCGATGCATTTCCGAAAGAAACCAACATTCCTCTCAATTTCAAACATTCAATAGAGCCATCAAAAGTATTTTTTCCAACCCCATCATAAACAACAGACAATCCTTTTCCATCTGTGATCTCTTTTACTTTTTCAGCAAAATTATCTTTATTGTAATTAATTACATGGTCGTAACCATTTTGTTTTGCATTTTCTATTTTTTCATCTGAACCAACAGTACCAATTATATTGCATCCTAAACTTTTAGCCCACTGACCAAAAATTTGACCAACACCACCAGCAGCTGCATGGAATAAAATATCTTCACCTGATTTTACAGGATAAGTTTTGTGTAAAAGATAAAATGTAGTTATTCCTTTTGTCATCAAAGTTGCTGCTGTTTCTAAATCAACACTATCAGGAACTTTTACCAAGTTTTTAGTTGGGTAATTCCTATGAGTTGAATAAGCACCAAGAGGAGCTGCACAGTATGCAACTTTATCTCCAACTTTAAAATCTTTTACATCTGAGCCAACTTTAGTTATTTCTCCAGCTCCCTCTAGACCAATTGGAGAGGGAAGAGTTAACGGGTAAAGTCCTGATCGATGATAAGTATCAATATAATTTAAACCAATAGCGTAGTTTTTAATCGTTACTTCATCAGCTTTTGGATCTTCAAGCTTAAGTTCTTTATATTCTAAAACTTCTGGCCCACCTGCTTTTGATATTATTACCGAATTCATAATTTATTTTACAAATGTACCATTATGATAATCTTGAACTGCTTGCAAGATTTCTGCTTTAGTATTCATTACAAAAGGCCCACCTCTTGCAATTTCCTCATTTATTGGTTTTCCAGATATCACAAGAAATTTAGCATCTGTTTTTGCTTTCACTTTAAGCTCCTCACCTTTTGTTAATAATATTAAAGTACTATCTTTAACATTATCATGTTTCTCACTGCCAATTTCTATTTCGCCATTTATTAGATAAATAAATGTATTGTGAGTTGATGGAATATTAAAATTAAATTGTTTGTCTTTATTTAACTCCACATCAAAGTAAACTGGCTCTACATTATGACCTCTCACAGGTCCTTCAGCATTTTCAAATTTACCTGCTATAACTTTAACTTGTTTTTCATCATCTTTATGAACACTCATCTTATCAGCATCTATATAAATGTATTCTGGCTTACTCATTTTTAATTTAGCAGGCATGTTAATCCATAATTGAAAGCCATGAAGTCTTCCTTCTTTCATTGCTGGCATTTCTGAATGAATAATTCCACTTCCTGTTTTCATCCACTGAACATCACCTGCAGTCATTCTTCCTTCTCCACCAGTGCTATCTTTATGTTCAAAATCTCCAGCAAGCATATAAGTAACGGTTTCAATTCCTCGATGTGGATGAGGGGGAAAACCTGCAATATAATCTTCACTATTTTCAGATCCGAATTCATCTAGCATTAAGAAAGGATCAAAGTAATTTGGTTCAACACCAATACTTCTTTTTAACTTTACTCCTGCACCATCCGACGCTGGAATAGGATCTATAATTTTTGATACTTCAATTGATTTCATGGATGTTGATATAATTATCTACTTAGTTATATCAAGTAGACCATTTAAGTTTTTAATTTCATTTTGTGGTGAATAATCAAGTTTATCAAAGATATTATTATTTCTATTTACCCAAATAGAATTGTATCCATAGTTTCCTCCACCAGACACATCCCAAGTATTTGCACTTAAAAAAGCAACTTCATTTTTTTTAATTTTATATTTTTTTATTGGCATATCATAAACTTTAGAGTCAGGCTTAAAAACACCAACTTCCTCGATTGAAAAAATATCGTCAAATAAATTGTCTAATTTATTACTTTGTACTAATTTATTTAACAGAGAAGGTGTACCATTAGAAAGTATTGCTAGTTTAAAATTTTTTTCTTTTAAAGATTTTAATACTTCTGGAACTTCATCAAAAGGAGAGAGAATTTTATATAGATTTAATAATTCTTCCCTCATTGAATTATCTATTTTAAATATACTCATTGATTTATCCAAACTGTCTTCAGTGATTTGCCAAAAATCTTTATGTCTTTTCATTAAGCTTCTAAGCCAGGTATATTCTAATTGTGTAGTTCTCCAATAATTTGCAAAAGCTTCCCACTTATCACCAATTTTATCTTTGCATTTTTCTGCTGCTGAATTTACATCGAATAAAGTGCCGTAAGCGTCAAAAATTATTGCTTTAATATTTTTCATAAACTAATTTAATAATATGAGTAACATTAGATTATATTTTTCTAAAAGTTTATCTAATAATTTAACTGATACACTTGATAAATCTCAATCACATTACTTAAACAAAGTAATGAGAGTTAAAGAAAATGAAATTTTTTCTTTATTTAATAGTAGTGGTGAATGGCAAGCAAAAATTTTAAACATCTCAAAAGGTATTGTTGAATTTAATGTTACAAAACAATTAAGACAAAAAGAAAATTCTAAAGAATTGTGGTTGGCATTTTCTCCAATTAAATCAAATTACTTTAATTTTATGATTCAAAAAGCAACTGAGTTAGGAGTTACAAAATTTATTCCAATAATATTTGATAGAACGATTGTTCGTAGAATAAATAAAGAGCGATTAGAGAAAGTAATTATTGAGGCGTCCGAACAATCAAATAGAATTAATGTTCCAGATATTGAGGACCCAAAATCATTGGATAGTTTTTTAAATAGTAATGAAATTGATTTAATTTTTACTGATCTAAATTCTGAAAATACCAAAATAGATTTAAAGAAGGTTACAGATAGACCTACATGTGTAATTATAGGTCCAGAAGGAGATTTTTCTGAAGAGGAAAGGGCTAAGATTCTAAAATTTAGCGGAGTTCAACCATTGAAAATTAATGATAATATATTGAGATCTGAAACAGCTGTAATTTCAGCTATATCGATCATAAAATACGCCATAAATTGATATTTTGTCGCGAAAACTAAAGTGTAATTTTTTTGAAGACGTTCTATATAGGGTAAAAAAATGAAAAAAATTTTAATAACAATTCTTTCAATTTTAACTCCTGCAGTTGCGTTTGCTAACCAGCCAAAAGATTGGCAATTAGGTTTTCAAAAAGCTGCATCAGAGTCTATGAGAGATATTGTTAATTTCCATGACAAATTGTTGTTACCAATCATAATTGCAATAAGTGTCTTCGTTTTATTTTTGATGGTCTATGCATGTATCAGATTTAGAGCATCAGCAAATCCAGTTCCTTCAAAAAGAACTCACAATGTTGCTGTAGAAGTTTTATGGACATTAATTCCATGTTTAATTTTAATCGTAATGGCAGTTCCATCGTTTAAAATTTTATATAAACAAGATTCAATACCGAAAGCAGATGTAACAGTTAAGGCAATTGGTTATCAGTGGTACTGGGGATATGAGTATCCAGACGAAAACATTATTTTCGACTCTTACATGATTGAAGATAAAGATTTAAAAGAAAATCAGCCTAGATTATTAGCTGTAGATAATGAACTAGTTGTTCCTGTAAATAAAGTAGTTAAAGTTTTAATTACTGCAAATGATGTTTTACACGCTTGGGCTTTACCATCTTTTGGAGTTAAAAGAGATGCAGTTCCTGGAAGAATAAATGAAACATGGTTTAAAGCAGAAGAAGTTGGAACTTATTATGGACAGTGTTCTGAGCTTTGTGGAATTAAACATGCTTTTATGCCGATTACAGTAAGAGTAGTTTCTGAGGAGGAGTATCAAGAATGGCTTACTGGTGCTAAAATAAAATTTGCAAAAGAAATTAATGAAGAAGATCAATTTAAAAAACTAGCGAGTAAATAATATGTATACACAAACTGCATCACACGACGATCATCATACGCCAACTGGTTGGAAACGTTGGGCATATTCAACTAATCACAAAGATATTGGTACAATGTACCTTATATTTGCAATTGTTGCTGGTGTGATCGGAACTGCATTCTCAGTTTTAATGAGAATGGAATTAATGCATCCAGGTGATGGAATTTTAGGTGGAAATTATCATTTATATAACGTTTTAGTTACAGGTCATGGTTTAATCATGATCTTCTTTATGGTGATGCCAGCAATGATTGGTGGTTTTGGAAATTGGTTTGTACCAATTATGATTGGTGCGCCTGACATGGCATTCCCAAGAATGAATAATATTTCATTTTGGTTACTACCAACTTCATTCATTTTATTAATCATGTCTATATTTATGGATGGCCCTCCAGGTCAAACTGGAGTTGGTGGTGGATGGACAATCTATCCTCCTTTATCATCTACAGCAGGACAGCCTGGTCCAGCAATGGACTTTGCTATTTTAAGTTTACACTTAGCAGGAGCGTCTTCAATTTTAGGAGCAGTAAACTTTATTACTACAATTTTAAACATGAGAACCCCAGGTATGACATTGCATAAAATGCCTTTATTTGCTTGGTCAATTTTAGTTACAGCATTCTTATTACTTTTATCACTTCCAGTATTAGCAGGTGCAATTACGATGCTATTAACGGATAGAAATTTTGGAACTGCGTTCTTTGATGCTCAAACAGGTGGAGACCCAGTATTATTTCAACACTTATTCTGGTTCTTTGGCCATCCTGAAGTTTACATTTTAATTTTACCAGGTTTTGGAATGATCAGTCATATTGTTTCAACATTCTCTAGAAAACCAGTATTCGGATATTTAGGAATGGCATATGCAATGGTAGCAATTGGAATAGTTGGTTTCGTTGTATGGGCTCACCACATGTATACAGTTGGTTTAAGTACAGACACTAAAGCTTATTTCTTGGCAGCGACGATGATCATTGCCGTTCCTACGGGAATTAAAATATTTTCTTGGATAGCAACTATGTGGGGTGGTTCAATATCATTTAAGACACCTATGGTTTGGGCTTTAGGGTTTATATTTTTATTTACAGTTGGTGGAGTTACAGGTGTAGTTCTTGCAAACGCAGGTGTAGATACAGCAATGCATGATACTTACTATGTGGTAGCTCACTTCCACTATGTATTATCTTTAGGAGCAGTGTTTGCAATTTTTGCTGGCTTTTATTACTGGTTTGGAAAAATGACTGGTTATGAATACTCAGAGTGGATGGGCCAACTTCACTTCTGGTTAACATTTATAGGTGTAAACTTAGTTTTCTTCCCACAACATTTTTTAGGCCTCGCTGGAATGCCAAGAAGATACGCTGATTATCCAGATGCATTTGCTGGTTGGAATTACATATCTTCAATCGGATCTTATATTTCAGTAATAGGCTTGGTAGTATTCTTTGCGAATTTAATTTACGCATTTTATAAGAAAAAAGCTGCTGCGCAAAATCCTTGGGGTGAAGGTGCAACAACTTTAGAATGGACAGTACCGTCTCCTCCTAATTTTCATACTTTTGAAGAATTACCAAAGTTTGAAGATGAAGAGGGTGCAGAAAAATCTACTACTTAATAAGTATTTAGATTTTTTGTCTAAAAATAAATGATTAAGTCTAAGTTAAAAAATAGAAATCTCAGTCAAGAGGACGTATTCAATTTCTCTGAGCTGTTTAAACTTATGAAGCCAAGAGTAATGTCTCTTGTAATTTTTACTTGTGCTGTTGGTTTGTTAATGGCACCTAATATCATTCCAACTAAAGATGCTATCATTGGTATAATTTTAGTTTCTATTGGAGCAGGTGCTGCTGGAGCGTTGAATATGTGGTATGAGTCTGATCTAGATGCATTAATGACAAGGACTTGTTTAAGACCTATACCTACTGGAAAAGTTAATAAAAATCAGGCTTTGATTTTTGGTATCACTTTATCAATATTTTCTGTTGTTGCTTTGGATTATTTTGCAAATACAATTTCAGCAGCTTTGTTGTTGTTTACAATTTTGTTTTATGTGCTGGTTTATACTGTTTGGCTTAAAAGAAAAACGCCTCAAAATATAGTAATTGGAGGTGCTGCAGGAGCATTACCCCCTGTAATCGGTTGGACTATAGCAACTAATTCACTTTCATTAGAGCCATTAACTTTCTTTTTAATTATCTTTTTTTGGACGCCATCACATTTTTGGGCGCTAAGCTTGTATAAATCTGACGATTATAAAAAAGCAAATATTCCAATGCTTCCATTGACCAATGGTGTTGAAAGTACAAAATTAAATATATTTATTTATTCATTAATAATGCTTCCAGTTATTGTTTTTCCATATGCAATTAGTTTTGTTGGTCTAGTGTTTTTAATTCCATCATTAATTTTGACAATTTATTATAATTACTTATGTTTTGAACTTTACAAATTTAAGAAGAACAAGTTTGATGCAAAAAAAGCAAAAACAATTTTTGGATACTCGATATTATATTTGTTTTTAGTTTTTGTATTTTTCTTAATAGATAAAATTTTATGATAACACCCGATAAAAAAACTAAGAAAAAAAATATTATTACCGCTTTAGCAATTTTAGCTTTTATGGTTTTTTTGTTTGTTTTTACATTATATAACGTTGGCGTATTTGATAGGCAGATATGATTAAGAGCAAAACATTAACTCCATTACTTCTAGCAGGTATTTTTTGTTTAATGTTAGGTTTATCTTTTGCGGCAGTACCCTTATATGATCTTTTTTGTCGTGTAACTGGCTTTGGAGGAACAACCCAAGTATCTAAAGAAGCCCCGAAAATAGTTTTAGATAAAGTTGTAAGTGTAAGATTTGATACGAATGTAAACAATCTCACTTGGAATTTTAAGGCAAAATCAAATGTCATTGATGTTAAGGTTGGTCAGGTAAATAGAATTGAGTTTGAGGTTGAGAACTATGGAGACGAAACAACCTATGGAGTTGCTAGTTTCAATGTTTCGCCTGCAAGTTTTGGTAAATATTATAGTAAATTAGGCTGTTTTTGCTTCGAAAAACAGGAACTTAAGGCAGGTGAGAAGGCAACTTATATTATGACTTTTTATTTGGACCCAGAACTGGTAAATGATCCAACAGTTAAAAACTTACAGGATGTAACTATGTCGTATACTTTTTTCTCGACAGATTATTATAAACAATCATAATTAAAAAAATATGTCAGCTGAAAAAAAACATGATTATCACTTAGTAGACCCAAGTCCTTGGCCTATATTTACATCTTTTGCATGCTTGGTACTAGCTATTGGAGCAATTTTTTATATGCACAATGATGTATCTTGGGGAATGTATTTAGGATTAGCCCTTGTGATTTATGCAGCTTATATGTGGTTCAGAGATGTTGTGATTGAAGCTGAACATCAAGGTCACCATACTCCAGTTGTTCAAATCCATCATAGATATGGAATGACGTTATTTATTGCTTCTGAAGTTATGTTTTTCGTTGCATGGTTTTGGGCATATTTTGATATAAGTTTGTTCCCAAATGAGTTTGTTGGAAATGTTTGGCCTCCACAAGACATAGAAACTTTTGATCCATGGGACATTCCATTAATCAATACACTAGTTTTACTATTATCTGGTACTACAGTAACTTGGGCTCACCACTCTTTATTAGAAGACGATAGAAAGGGTTTTATTCAAGGATTAACAGCAACTGTTGCACTAGGCTTCTTTTTTACTTTGTTACAGGCTTACGAATATTATCACGCTACATTTGATTATTCAGGACATATTTATGGTGCAGTATTTTATATGGCAACAGGTTTTCACGGTTTCCACGTAATTGTTGGAACAATTTTTCTTGCTGTTTGTTTATGGAGAGGAAGATTGGGTCACTTTACGAAAGAACACCACTTTGGTTTTGAGGCAGCTGCTTGGTACTGGCACTTTGTTGATGTTGTTTGGTTATTCTTGTTTGCAGCTATCTACGTTTGGGGAAGTTAATATTTAATCCTTGAAGAATAAGCTTCTATTTTCAGTTTTCGTTTATTTTATAATTTTAGTTTTGTTGTCATTAGGCTTTTGGCAATTGTATAGATTGAGTTGGAAATTAGATCTAATCAATCAAATTGAAAATTCTTTAAAGATTGATCCTGTTGAACTTCAAAATGTAAAAAAAAAAAATTATTTAAGAATAAAAACATCAGGACAAATTGATTTTGAAAAACAAATTTATCTCTATAATCTTAACGAAACTGGTAAACCTGGATTTGAAGTTATTAACCCAATTAAAGTTGGAAATGAAGATTATTTAATTAATAGAGGCTGGATATCTTTTGACCAAAAAAACAAACCAGAAATTAATGCTGTTGATCAAAAAAATATTATTGGTACTTTAATGCTTCAATCAAAATCAAGCTTATTCAAACCCAAGAATGAAGTAGATAAAAATTATTGGTTCACACTAGATCGGGAAGATATTTTGAAATTTACAGGAAAAAACTTTTCAAAATACATTATTTATTTAAACGGTAACTACGAAAACCCAAAACCAAAAGTGATCACTGCTAAAATTTCAAATAACCATAAAAAGTATGCAATTACTTGGTTTTCGATGGCGATTTCAATTCTTTTAATATATTTATACTTTAGAAAAAATAATTATTAATGAGATACGTCAGCACTAGAAATACTTCAAAAACATATGAATTTAAGGATGTTTTTATCAAAGGTCTTGCTGATGATGGGGGATTGTTTATTCCTAGCTCACTTCCAAACTATAGTGAAAGAGAAATTCAAGAATTGAGGTCACTAAATTATTCAGATTTAGCAAAAAAAATTATTTTTCCTTTTATAGGAAATTTTATGGATAAAGATGAATTGTCTAAAATAATTGATAAATCTTATTCTGTTTTTAGGAGAGAAAATGTAATTGATTTCATAAAAATAGGAGATCGATCAGTCTTAGAGTTGTTTCATGGCCCAACACTAGCCTTTAAGGATGTTGCTATGCAACTTCTTGGAAATTTTTATGAATTTTATTTAAGCAAGCAAAAAGAAAAAATTAATATTGTAGTTGCCACATCTGGAGATACAGGGGCAGCAGCTATAGATGCAATAAAAGGAAAAGAAAATTTAAATATTTTTGTACTACATCCTGATAATCGAGTTTCTTCTGTTCAGCGAAAAATCATGACTACTGGAAAACATGAAAATGTATTTAATATCGCTATTAAAGGAAATTTTGATGACTGCCAAAACTTAGTTAAATCAATGTTTTCAGACACAAAATTTTCTCAAGATATTAATATGTCAGGTGTAAATTCAATCAACTGGGCAAGAATTATTGCTCAATGTGTTTATTACTTTTACAGCTATTATCTCATTGAAGATCACACTAAACCCACTAATTTTTCTGTTCCCACAGGGAATTTTGGAGATGTTTACGCAGGTTATTTAGCCAAAAAAATGGGTTTGCCCATTAATAAATTGATTGTTGCAACAAATCAAAATGACATTCTCCACAGAGCTATTTCAAACGGTAATTACGAGGCTGAAACTGTTTCCGAAACTATTTCTCCTAGTATGGATATACAGATTGCAAGTAACTTTGAGAGACTTATTTTTGATTTGAATGATAAGAATTCAGAACAAACATCAAAAGACATGATGAAAATTAAAGAAGAAGGAAAATATTCAATTGATAAAGAAAAGTTAAATTTAATTAATCAAGATTTCTTATCAGCAAGAATGAGCGAGACCGAAACACTTGATATTATTAAGGCTATTTATCAAGAATTTAATATTGTTTTAGACCCTCATACTGCAATTGGTTATGGAGCTTTTGATAAACACAATCTCAATGGTAATAATATTGTGCTAGCAACAGCACATCCATGTAAGTTTCCTGATGCAATTCAAAGTGCTATAAATATTAAAGCTGAGTTACCAAATGAACTTCAATTTATATTAAATGAGAAAGAAAATTATGATATTCTTGAAAATGATATTGAAAAAGTAAAAGAACATATTAAAGATAGATCCAAATGAAAATAAAAGAAAACGATAGCCTACCAAATTCAGAAATTTTTGTTCTTCAAGATGGAGAGCCTGTAAAAAAAAATATAGAAGATTTTTTTAAAGACAAAAAAGTTATAATATTTGGACTACCTGGGGCATATACTTCTGTATGTTCTGCTAAACATTTGCCAGGATATATTAAGATGCATGATCAATATAAAGAAAAAGGTATTGATCATATAATTTGTGTTTCAGTAAATGATCCCTTTGTGATGAATGCTTGGGGTAAACAAAATGATGTTGGTGAAAAAATTGTTATGATGGGTGACCCATTTCTTAATTTCACAAAAGAAATTGGTGCAGATATTGATAAAAGTGGCAGAGGTTTAGGAATTAGATCTAATAGATACACGATGTTTGTTGATAACATGAAGGTTATTAAAATTCAGGAAGAAGCAGATACAGGATCTTGTGAAATCTCAGCAGCAGAAAATTTCTTTAAATTAATCTAGACTTGCAGCTTTTTTAGCTAATAAATCAACTTCTTCATTCAGTGGATTTCCAGCATGAGCTTTAACCCAGTTCCACTTAATCTTAAAATTATTATTCAAATCATGCAATTGAACCCATAAATCTTTATTTTTAACATCTTCTTTATTAGATGTTTTCCAATTATTTTTAATCCAATTGTGGATCCAATCAGTAATTCCATTTTTAACATATTTAGAATCCGTGTAGATTTCTATCAAATCTTCAGAATTTACTTCTTTTAATGCATTGATTGTCGCCATTAATTCCATTCTATTATTTGTTGTATCTTTTTCACTTCCACTTATTTTTTTCACTTCATTATCAGTGCATATTATTGCTGCCCATCCACCATTTCCTGGATTTTTTAAACATGAGCCATCAGTATAAATTTTAATCATTAAATCAAATAATCTTTAAAACTATTCAAATTGTTATGGATAATAAGTTTTTGATAATATTCGTTTGGATCTTTAATTTTGATTAATGCTGTTTTTGGAGTATTTGTATAATCAAATAGTCTAGTTAACAGATATCTTAGAGCAGCACCTCTGCACAAAATATTTAAATTGTTTTTTTCATTTAAATTAATTTTCTTAACACTGTTGTATCCCTTGATTAATTTATCAACTTTCTTCTTATTAATTAAAAATTTTTTATTTTTTTCATCAAAACATAGTGCATTAATACAGATTGCTATTTCATACATATAGTAATCGTTAGCAGCAAAGTAAAAGTCTATAATTCCCGACAGCTTATTTTTATCAAAAAAAATATTATCTACGAATAAATCACCATGTATAATTCCAGAAGGAAGTTTTTTTGGCCAATTTTTTTTAATATCATTAAAATTATTAAATAAAAATTTTTTCAAATTTGATCCCTTATTTGATTTAAATTTAATACTCTGGAGTAAAGGTTTTAAATATTTTACACCCATTGAATTTTTTCTAGTAAATTTTATCTTCTTAGTAACCATATGCATTTTAGCTACTGCTTTTCCAATAACATAGCAGTCACTTTCGTTAACTTTCTTTTTATCTTTTCCACTTAAGAAAGTCACAATACAGGCTGTTTTATTTTTTAGTTTAATTAAATAATTTTTGTCTTTAGTTTTAAGTGGTCTTGGGCAATTAATTTTTGAATCATTTAAATAATCCATTAATTTCATAAAAAAAGGTATCTCTTTTGGAAGAACTCTCTTCTCAAAAATTGTGAGAATAAACTTTTTATTTTTGGATTTTAAAATGTAATTTGTATTTTCAATTCCTTTAGTAATTCCTTGGAAACTTAAAATTTTTTCAATATTAAACTTGTTATTTATTATATCGATATCACTCTGATTTATTTTTGTATATACAGCCATTTACTTTAATTTGTTAGGAACTTTAAAGATCACATTTTCTTTTATAATTTCTACTTCCTCAACATTTATAGAAAATTTTTTTTTTAATTCATTAATAAAATCTTCTACAAGAATTTCGGGTGCTGATGCTCCTGATGATATACCAATAGTATTTGAATTCTGTATTTGATCAAAAGGAATTTCACTTTCAGAATGAAAAAGGTGTGAATTTTGACAACCTGATTTTTTTGCTACTTCAACAAGTCTAACTGAATTTGAGGAGTTTCTACTACCTATTACAAAAAACATATCACACTTTTTTGCAATATTTTTTACTGCCATTTGTCTATTAGTTGTTGCATAACAAATATCCTCTTTTGCTGGCTCTTTAATGTTTGTAAATCTATCTTTCAAAATCTTTATTATTTCTTTAGTGTCATCAACAGATAGTGTTGTTTGAGTTATATAAGCCAATTTTTCTTTATGATTGGTTGTATACTCCATTGCTTCAGCTTCATTTTGAACCAAATCAATAGATCCTTTAGGTAATTGGCCCATAGTGCCTATTACTTCTGGATGGTTCTCATGTCCAATCAAAATAATATGATAACCAACTTTATTTAAGTTTTCCGCTTCTCTATGAACTTTAGAAACTAGTGGACAAGTAGCATCTACATAAGTCATTTTATAATTTTCAGCATCTTCTGGTATTTTTTTTGGAACACCGTGCGCAGAAAAAATAACAGGTCTAGATTTGTCATTAATTTCCTCTAATTCTTCAACAAAGATAGCACCTTTATTTTTTAAATTATCAACAACATGCTTGTTATGAACGATTTCGTGTCTAACGTAAACTGGCGATCCATATTTTTGAATAGATTTTTCTACAATCTCTATAGCTCTCTCAACACCAGCACAAAAACCTCTTGGAGCAGAAAGTAAAATTTTAATTTGTTTGTTTTTCATTTTTCTCTAAAAAATATTCCAGCAATATATGTGGAAAGGTTAAAGACGCCAAACCAATAAAAATTAGTTTTAAGATTGCATCATCTAAATAATTAACGTCATTTAACAAAAATAATACAATTATTGAAATAAAGATTGTTAAAAGAGTAAGTGGTAAAGTCTTTAAAATAAATAATTTTAGTCCATTCTGGAGATTGTTTTCATCAAGGTCGATCGCAAGCGAAATAGAGTGCCTCACAGAATGTAAAAAACAAAAATAAATTGTAAATGCTGTTAAAGGAGTAAAGTAGTAATTTAAAATTATAATTGAGAAATAATCAAAAAAAATAGTGAATTTTTTTAATTCAAACTTATCAATAAATAAAAATACACTTGATAATGAACTCAAAATAATTGATATCTCGATTATCTTTTTTTCTTCTAAAAATTCTAAGAATAAATAAAAATTTTCATTAACAACAAGTAATGATTTGAATATTTTCACAGTATCATCAAAATGAAAAAAAAGCGGGGCAAGAATTATGAGCGATCCTTTTAAAAGGTATAATAATTGAATTAAGTACGATTTTTTGTTTATTAAAAATTGTGTATCTTCTTTACCAAAATGAAATGCTGCCACTATAAGAAAAACTAACAGTGTTGTTGCAGGTAAGAGTGACCAAATAATAATGACACAAACCGCTATAAAAATATAAAAGATATAGAAAATATATATTCTTTCAAAATTAAACAATTTAAGAAGTTTTTTACCTTTAATATTATCTAATGCACCGTGTGAAACTCCAATAGTTAAAATTAAAAATAAGCATATTGATGATGAAATATCTAAATAATTTAATTTAAACATCACAACAGAAAATAGATTAATTAGTAAAAAAAATATAAATGAATGATTAAGGTTAATTTTTTTAATTAATTGATTAGTCATTTAAAATAATTCTTTTAAAAATTTCCATTTAGGCATTTTTAAAATTATTTCTAAATCTTCAAAAAAATTACTTTTATTAGATAAGAAATTAATAGCAGTCTTAGGTGAACTATTGAACATTTTAAAAAAAATTTCCCCCATATCTGAAGAGTTATTTCTTAAAACTTTCAAAAAAATATTGTCCAAAAAATCATATTTTTTCTTAATTTTAAACAATTTAGCTTTAGAAATATTTTCAATGTTTTCTGTTATATATTTGCTGTGTTCCTGAATATTTAAAAAAGTATAACCCGTGCTTAATCTTGTCATATCACCGGCTGATCCAATATATATTTCATTTAATTTTTTTAGATTTTTATTTCTAAATAAAGGTATAGAGCCTTCCTCTTTAAAATTGATTTTATAATTTCTGATATTTAAATGGTTTTTTAAGTATTGATCTATTTGATTATCATAATCTTTTATATTTTCATTACTTAAATTTGATATCCAGGTAGTTTCCACAAGAGCACTTTTTTTTGAAAAAGGTAAAGTGTAAAAAAAATGAACCTCATTTTTTTGATCACACGCAAAATCCATTAAGTTAAATATTTGGTCATCAAAAAAATCTTTTTCTGTTTCAATTTCTACACCACAAAAATGTTGCCACAAATTATTTGTATTATTTTCAAAACTTGGAACGCTGTTAAAAATTATTGAATTTGATAATTCAACATCATTAATATTCTTAAAAAATTTTATATTTTCATTTAATTTAAGTTTTGAGAGAATTTTGTCATAAAATTTTCCAGTATCTATAGATTGATAAGGTGTTAGCTTGCAATCAATAAACTTTGTATCATTAGGAATGTTTATAGAAAAATTATTCCAACTTTTTTTTACACAATCATCAAAATTATGTGGAAATACTTTCCAAAATGACCAAGTTTTGTCTCTTTTATATTCGTCCCTAGGCTCAATTATAGCCAAAGATTTATTTTTTAATTTATCAGAAATTTCAAGTTCATAAGCCAAAGACAAACCTGCACAACCACCACCGATAATTATATAATCAAAATCTTTCATTTAAATTTATCTCTTCATTAATTAATGAATGATCATGTTCAATGTTATTATCATTTTTATTTGTAAATGTTAAAATTATTAAATCAAATATTGATAAAAAAGTTTCAATAATTTTTTCAATTTTTGTTACATAAATTTTTCCAGAATTTTTATAATTTTCTAAATTATTTTTATTAATTATTTTGTGTCCAATTTTCCTGTAGACTCGCCTTGCAACTAAAATAGAGAATCTGAAACTTAAAGGTATTTCTTTAATTGAGTAAAAAGATTTTTCATAAAATCTTTCAGATAAAGAAATGGTAGATTTGATATCGTTGAAATTTTCATTGATATAAATTCTTTTATTATTTTTATCTTCAATTACGTCTCTTGAAATATTGGTAAGCTGCATTGCTATTCCAAGATCGATAGCTGATTTCAAGGAATCTGTCTTATTAACTTTTAAAATTTTTGCCATCATTAAACCAACTGTACCTGCTACTCTATAAGAGTAAATTAATAACTCTTTTTTTGATTTTAATTCCACTCTTTCTTTAATATCTGAATTAATCCCATCAAATAAATCATTAATTACTTTTGTTGAAATATTGAATTCATCTATAAGTTCCCAAATATTTTTAATAACAATGTTTTGAAAGTTTTTATTTAAAAAATCTTTCTTAAATTTTTCAAATTTAATTATTTTGTCTTCTAATTTTCCTGGATCATCTGCAATATTATCTGCTTCTCTACAAAAATCATAAAGCGCAGAACATTTATCATAAGTTTTTTTTGGTAAAAAAAAACCAGCCCAATTAAATGATTTTGCATATGTTGCTAAATAATTTTTAGTTAACATTCTAGATCAATTTATCTAATACTTTTGCTGATGAAAGTACTCCTGGTACTCCCGCACCTGGGTGAGTTCCAGCACCAACAAAATATAAACCATCATAAATCTCTGATTTATTATGAAATCTAAAATAAGCTGATTGAGTGAATTTAGGCTGAATTGAAAAACCTGATCCATATTTTGTATTTAGTTCTTTCTCAAAATAATCAGGTGTAAGATAAAAGTCTGATACGATATTATCTCTAAGATTTGGCATTAAATCATTTTCCATTTTATCAATCACAAGATTTTTCATTTTTTCACCTTCTATTTGCCAATTTATATTTGATTGATTATTTGGAACTGGCACCAATACATAAAAACAATCACTACCATCAGGAGCCATGCTCTTATCTGTTGCAGAAGGTCTATGTAGATAATAGCTAATATCGTTATTTAATTTTTTATAATCAAAAATATCATCCAGATGCTCTTTATATTTGTTTCCAAATTTAATTGTATGATGCTCAACGTTTTCATAGACTTTTTTGGTTCCGAAATAATAAACAAATAAACCCATTGAGTAATCCATCCTCTTTTGTTTCCAATCAAACAGCATTGAATTTTTTAAGTTTTTACTAGTCATCTTTTCATAAAAAGCAGGAGGGTCGGCATTACAAATAACATTATCAGCTTCGATAATCTCTTCATTGTCAACTACAACACCAGTAATTTTATTATTTTTCGTAATAATTTCTTTTACCTCAGTATTTTTTACTATTTCGATTTCTATTTCCTCCATTAACTTTTCAAATCCTTTAATTATATTTCCCGTACCACCCATTGAATAATGAATGCCCCATTTTTTTTCTAAATAAAGAATTAGCCCATAAATTGAGGTAGTTGTGAACGGATTACCACCAACCAAAAGTGGATGCATACTAAGCATCCTTCTTAATTTTTCATTTTTTACATAAGACGATACTAATGAATAAACTGATTTATAACTCTTAAGTTTTAATAATGCTGGCAGCTGTTTCATCATAAAAAAGGGTCTATCAAATGGAACATCTGCAAGTTCTAAAAATCCTTTCTCAAAAATTTTTTTGGTAAAATTTACTAAATCTTCATACCCCTTAACATCTTCTTGATTTAAATTTTCGATTTGTTTTTTCATTTCTATTTCATCACCTGAGTAATTAAATTTAGTTTGGTCCTCAAAAACAAATTGATACCAAATTTTAAGTGGGGTTAGTTTTATGTAGTCCTCAGGATTTTTATCAAACAAACTGAATAGTTCGTTAATTAAATATGGAGCTGTTATTACTGTTGGCCCAGCATCAAAGGTAAAACCATCTTTTTTGAAAACTCTAGCTCTTCCACCTAGATCTGAATGTTTTTCTATTAATTTTACTTTATGTCCTTTGGCTCTTAGTCTTATTGCTGCAGCAATACCACCAAATCCAGAACCAATAACTATACAATTCATTGCTGTAATTTATAGTTTTTTCAGGAAATTGTAACCGTATTATGAGTTTATTTTTTTTAGTTGTTCTTTGGTTTCTTCTAAATTTTTTTGAAATACAGCATCCAGTTTAGATTTATCAACTGATGTGGTTATGATTTTTTTTACTGAGTCTACCGCTATTTTGATTGAAGCATCTTTTATTTCTTTCAATGCAGCCTCTTTCATTTGGCTAATTTTATTTTCAGCCAAACTTTTTTTAATTTCTGATGATTTATGAAATTTATCGTTTAAATCTATTATTAATTTATCCGACTCTTTTTTTGCATTTTCCAAAATTTCATTACTTACTGAAGTAGCGGTATCTAATTTTTTTTGAGCATTATCGAGTAAAGTTTTTGCTTCTGTTCTCAATTTTTCACTTTCATCTATCTCATTTTTGATATCAGAAATCATACCATCAAGCATTTGAGAAACTTTTTGTGGAATTTTAAAGTAAACTAAAACCCCGATGAAGATTACAAATGAAATAGCTACCCAGAAAGTTGCATCAATTGCCATAGTATTTATCTCCATTTCTTCTAGATAGATCGTCAACAATTGCTGAAATACTGCTATTATTTACTTCAGCACCAATAAGTTTCTGAAGTAACTCAGATGACGTTTCTATAGCAATTTTATTTATTTTGTCAGGCGCATTATCTCTTAAAGCTTGGATTTCTTTTTCCGCTTTAGCTATTTCGTCATCTATTTGTTTATCAAGAACGTCTCTTTTAGCGTTTATATCTTTGACTGCTTTTTCTCTAGCTTGATTAAACATAGCATTAGCTTCAGTTTTGCTTTTTAAAATTATTTGATCATATTCTTTAAGCTTGGCCTCACTATCTTCCCTTTGTTTTTCAGCTGCCTCAATATTTTCTAGAATTTGAGATTTTCTAGACTCTAAGTTGTTACTAATTTTTGGAAGAATTAATTTAGATAAAACCAAATACATTATCCCAAAAGTAAGCACCAACCAGAAAATCTGAGAAACCCAAAACTCTGGATTTAATTGAGGCATACCTCCACTTTCAGCGGCAAAAGCTTCTTTAATAAAAAAGAAGCTTAAAAATATTAGATGAAGATATATTTTTTTGACCATTAACTTAAAACGCAAATAAAATAATCAATGCAACAACTAATCCAAATAATCCTGTTGCTTCAGCAAGTGCAAAACCTAAAAGTAGGTTAGGAAATTGTTTCTGAGCTGCTGATGGGTTTCTCATAGCACCTGATAAATAATTTCCAAAAATTATTCCAATACCAACACCGGCACCAGCTAAAGCTATTGCTGCTAAACCTGCTCCGATCATTTTTGCTGCTTCTAATTCCATTATATCCTCCTCTGTTATTAATGGTGTAAATTTAATGCATCATTTAAATAGATGCAGGTTAAAATTGCAAAAACATATGCTTGAAGAAAAGCAACTAATATCTCCAAACCAGTTAATGCAACCGAAAAACTTAGTGGAAGCCATCCACCAACTATTCCAAGACTAATTACAAAGCCTCCGAAAACTTTCATCATTGTATGACCAGCCATCATATTTGCAAATAATCTAACTGATAGACTTATTGGTCTACTTAAATAAGAAATAATTTCAATAACTACTATTAAAGGAAGTAATACCGCTGGTACTCCACTTGGTACAAACAATTTTAAATATCCAAAACCATGTTTAATAAATCCAATTACTGTTACGCCAATAAAGATGAATGCAGCAAGAACAAATGTAACGATAATATGACTAGTTACAGTGAATGTGTATGGTATCATTCCAAACATGTTGCAAAATAAAACAAACATGAACAATGAAAAAATAAATGCAAAATATGGTTTTGCTTTAGAACCAGCTGTATCACTAATCATTTTAGCAACAAAGGTGTAGCTAAGTTCCGCTAATAATTGAATTTTATTTGGTAAGATTGAATTTTTCTTAGATCCTAAATTAAAAATTAATAAAATAGAAACTGTACTTATAATCATAAACAAACTTGCGTTTGTAAAAGATATATCAAATGCTCCAACTTTTATTTCAGGTCCAATTCTATAAACATCGAATTGGGACATCGGGTTTGCTGCCATAGTACTAACTTATTTTTGCATCTTTTTTGCTGATCTAATCACGTTTGTTATTCCAGCGATCACCCCAACAAAAAAAAATATTAATATAAACCAGGGTTTAGTACCAAAGGTCTTGTCAAAAATAAACCCAATAATTGTCCCGACGGCCACTGCAGAAACAAGTTCTGTGCTCAATTTGAATGCAGTTCCAATAGGCGAGGGATTATCCTTCTTGTTATAAAGATTTTTCTTAGAAATCTTGCTTTTTGCAATCTCTAAGCGAGTTTTAAAAGGGTCTTTTGCCATTTATTTTGGTTAAGCAACCATACTTTCTGCTTTTTGAAGGTCTACAGCTACCAGTTGGCTTATCCCTTTTTGAGGCATAGTTACCCCATATAGCCTGTTCATTTTAGACATTGTTAAGGCGTGGTGAGTAACAATTATAAATTTAGTGTTAGTAATTTTAATTAACTCCTCTAGCAAGCTACAAAATCTTGTAACGTTAGCATCATCAAGGGGAGCATCCACCTCATCTAAAACACAAATTGGAGAAGGGTTAGTTAAAAATACTGCAAATATCAAAGATAGGGCAGTAAGTGCTTGTTCACCACCAGATAATAAAGTTATAGATTGAAGCCTTTTTCCTGGTGGACTGACCAACATTTCTAAACCAGCTTCTAATGGATCATCAGAGTCTACTAATTCAAGCTTGGCATTTCCTCCATTAAAAAGTTTTGTATAAACCTCATTAAATTTTCTGTTAACTTTTTCAAATGCCTCCACAAGTCTTTCCCTTCCTTTTTGATTTAGCTCATCAATACTGTCTTTTAGTTTAACAATTGCGGTAACTAGGTCGCTACGATCTTGTTCCATTTTTTTTATTTCTTCCTCATACTTACTAGTTTCCTCATCCGCCTTTAAATTTACAGAACCCAATTGATCTCTTTGTTGTTTTTTTTTATCTAATGCATCTTCTTGATCAACATGATTTGGAAGTTCTTCAACTCCAAATAAATTTGAATTTTCTAAAATATTTTCTTCTGTTAAATTTAATTCTGTATTAACCCTATCAAGCAAATCATTTTTTCTTTTTTGTAAACCTTCTATAGTTGCACCTGAGCTAGCTTTTCGCTCTCTAATTTGAATTGATTGCTCTTGTATTTCATTTAGTTGAGCTCTTAAAGTTTCAATTTTTTTATCAGTTTCTTCTATAATTTTTTCATTCTCTATTTTTTCTTCATCAGAAATTCTTAAATTTTCTGTAATTTGACCTTTTCTTTCTGCTTGTACTCTTGGCTGATTTTCTAAATCATTTAATTGTTTAGATAATTTATTTTTTCTTTCAGTTAATTCATTTACCATCTTTTCTGAATTAGATAAAAGATTTTTCCAGCTTTCTATTTCAGTCTCTATTGTTTTTATTCTTTCATTTCTTTTTACTGATTCATTCTTTATTGACTGATTTTTACTATAAGCATCAGCATATTTTTCTTGAAGTATTTTTATATTTTGAGATTTCTCATTTACACTTAATAGCTCTGTTCTTGATTTTTCATTTTTTAAATCATTAATAAAATTGTCTAATTCCATATTACATCTATCGAGTAATGTAACTGCTTGATTTATCTCATTACTATCAATTAATTCTTTTGCTCTAGTAATTGAATTTTTTACATTCTTTATAGGACCAATGCTTATTTTAATTGTATCGTCAGCTAAATTATTAACTACTTCGTCAACTTCTTTTTGCTCTCTTTCAAGTTCATTTTTTGCATTTTCTAGATCTTCGTTTGATAACTTTTCTGTTTCAAAATATTTTGAATCTACTTCAATTAAGTCTGACTTTTCTTCCTTTAATCTTTTTTCATTAGAATTAGCATCAATAATAATTCCATTTTCTCTAGTTATGTCTTCTTCTAGAGTATTTATTGATTTCTTAATTGTTTCAATTTCATCTTGAATTCTAGTATTTTCCTCATCTAGGTTCTGTAGTTCCAAATTAAGTCTCTGTATTCTTGACAAATTCTCAATATTTTTTTCTCTAAGTGGAGCAACTTTATCAGTTGAAGTTTTTATTAAGTTTTCAAGTTCAGATATCTGATTGTTGAAACTTTCAACTTCTCCTCCTGCCTCTGTATTAATTTCATTTTCTATTCTTATTTCCTTATCGATATCCAACAATCTTAGATAATATAGACCAGCCTCTATTTTTTTTATTTCCTCTGAAATTAATTTGTATTTTGTAGCTTCTTCCGCTTGTTTTTGAAGATTTGCCAATTGTTTTTCTTGTTGTCTTCGTAATTCATCAGCTCTTTTTAAATTATTTTCAGCCGCGCCAAGTCTAAGTTCAGCTTCATGTCTTCTTACATGTAAACCAGAAATTCCAGCTGCCTCCTCAAGTATTGCTCTTCTGTCTGTAGGTTTTGCTGTCACTAAAGCTCCAATTCTTCCTTGGCTAATCATAGAAGGGGAATGTGCGCCCGTTGAAAGATCTGCAAAAAACATTTGAGCATCTCTTGCTCTTACCTCTTTGTCATTAATATAAAATTTAGAACCCTTATCTTTTTCAATTTTTCGTCTAACTTGAATGTTTTCTAATTCACGATATTGGATGGGACCTTCTTTTTCTTTGTTCTCTACTTCTATAGAAACTTCTGCGATATTTTTTGATGCTTTATTTGATGTACCAGAAAAAATTACATCTTCCATTCCTGAACCTCTCATACTTTTTGCAGAGGTCTCTCCCATTACCCATCTTAAAGATTCTACTATGTTTGATTTTCCACAGCCGTTAGGACCAACAATTCCAGTAAGACCTTCTTCTATCAAGAAATTTGTTTTTTCAGCAAATGATTTAAATCCATTTAATTGGATTTTTTTAAACTCCATGCACTAACTTATATCATTTTTTCTAGTGCTTTTTTTAAATTTTTATAATTAAGTTTTTTTTCGAATTTTTTGTTATTTATTATTATCGTAGGAGTTGAGTTTACCTTGAAGTTTTTAGAACCATCTATTCGGTCATTTAACACAAAATCTTCAATATTTTTGTTATTCACACAAGATTCAAAATCGATGGAGAAACCTTCATTTTTTAAAAATATTTGAAGATTTTTATTTGCTTCTTCAATAGAGCTTCCCTTTACCCATTTTTGTTGGTTGGCGTATAAACTTTCCAAAATATCAGCATTACCATCATTTTTACATTGAGCAACTTTTGAAGCGTTGAAGGCGGCAATATCTAAAGGAAAATGTCTAAATTCTATTTTAGCAAGACCTGTGTCCAGATATTCTTTTTTAAGTTCTGGATAAACGTTTTTATGAAAATTAGCACAATGGCTGCAAGTTAGTGACTCAAACGCAATTATAGTTATTTTTGCGTCTTTATTTCCAACAATAATTCTTTTTATTTCTTCAGCGTTTAAATTTGAAAAGCTTCCTAAAACAATTATGGCAAGTAATATAATTTTTTTCATTTTTCTTTATAAACTTTTGTTAATTCTGTTAATGATTTTTTAATCTTTTCGTTTTTAACATCTTTGATTTTATCTCGATATTTACTAATTGCCACATTATTAGATTTAATTTCATTCAAACTGCTAGTTTTTTGTTCGTCATCAAAGCTAATAAATTTGAGCTTTTCAACAACATCGTAGCCAAAAAAATTATTCATTTTATCTAAAATGTTTTTTTTTGAATATTCTAAATCTACTTCATGGCCCCTTTTAACCATTACAACTAAAGTACTCACACCAAATCGATTTGAGTTTTTGAATGTTTTTGGGAAACAGACTTTAAACAATTCATTCCCGACTAAATATTTCCAATTACTGAGTGTTTCTGAATATATATGACCTTTTTTATTAATAATTTTTTTTAGATTTTTTGGCAAAGTGTCTTTGAAAGATCTTAATCCTTGAATGCTAGTATTTCTCTGCTTAGTATTATTTTTAAATTGCATATGAAAGATCTAATAATAACAAATAAAATTCTCAATTGGTACGATATAAATAAGAGATCTTTACCTTGGAGAAATAAGGTTTCACAAGAAAAGAAACAATACTTTACATTGGTTAGCGAGTTTATGTTGCAACAAACTCAGGTTGCTACTGTGATACCTTATTTTAATAGATTTATTAAAAATATTCCTAATATTGAAAAGTTATCAAAATATAATGATAGAAAATTAACCAAACTTTGGGAAGGTCTTGGATATTATTCAAGAGTAAGAAATTTAAAAAAAACTGCTCAAATAATTGTTAAAAAATTCAATAAAAAAATACCTAGAGATTTTTATGAATTAAAATCATTACCAGGTATTGGCGATTATACAGCGAGTGCAATTTCAGCAATCGCATTTAACAAACCAATAATTCCTTTGGATGGAAACATTGAAAGAGTATTAAAAAGATATCTGTATTTAACGAAACAAAGTCAAATTAAAAAAGAATTCTTACAAGATCAAAAAAAAATTTTTGGGACATCGACAAAAAGATCAAGTGATTATGCGCAAGCTTTGATGGAACTGGGTGCATTAATTTGTAAACCTACAAACCCTAATTGTAATAAATGTCCACTATCTAATAATTGCAAAGCATTTAAAAATAAAAATTTTGATTTAGTGAAATTAAAGAAAATTAACAAGGAAACATATTATAAATTGAATGTTTATAAAAAAAATAATCAATATTTATTAATCAAAAATAATAAATTTAATTTTTTAAAAAATTTAAATATTTTTCCAATGGATCAATTAAATAATCCTAAAAATTTTGATAAAGATTTAAATTTTAAAATATCTAATATGAATATGAATATTAAAATTGAATATAAAAAGAAGCATAACTTTGACAAAAATATTAATTGGATAAATCCTGCAAAGCTTGAAAATTATGTACTTCCAACATTTACCAAAAAGATAATAAAATTTTTAGAAAGTCAAAAATGAAAAAAATAGCAATTATTGGCGCAGGTATTTCCGGTCTGTTTATAGCTAACTTATTTAAAGGAAATAAAGATTATCAAGTCACAATTTATGAAAAAAAAACCTCATTAGAAATAGGGGAAGGTTATGGCATTCAATTATCTGTTAATAGCGTAAAGTTATTAAACAAATTAGGCTTCTCTTCCTTGTCAGACAAAGAGAAATTTAATCCAAAAAAAATTGACTTTTATCAAATTAAAAATTCAAAGAAAATTTGTGATTTAAATATTTCAGAATTTAATTCTGATGATTGTAAGTATACAACATTGAAAAGATCAAAATTACTTCAGTTCCTGATAAATCGACTGGATAAAAATACAATCCAGTTTAACTGCAGTTTAGACAACATAGAATACAGTAATGATTTAATAAATTTAACTTTTGATAAAGAAAAAATAACTTGTGATCATTTAGTTATTTCAGATGGTGTATTTTCAAAAGGAAAGTCATTAATTTCAAATAACAATTCAGAACCAATTTACAATAACACTATAGCTGTTAGAGCAAGTATATCCAAAGAAAGTCTTGATAATATAAACGAGGAGAATGTTTCTTTATTTTTAGGATCAGATTTTCATTATGTATTATATCCACTTAATAATGATAAAAATTTTAATTTTATTGGGATATTGAAGAATAAGTTAAATTCTGATCAGCAAAAAAACCACAATCTTTGTAATGAAAGTACATTTATTGAGAGCATTAAAGAAAAATTATCCGAAAAAATTTCATCAAAAGTATTTCAGAGCCTTGAAGATATAAAATTGTTTCCAGTGTTTGTAAGTAAAAATCCATTTATTCCTCCAAAAAATATTTATTTAGTTGGAGATGCTTTTTTTGCATTCTCTCCTTCTTTTGCTCAGGGAGCCTCACAATCAATAGAAGGAGCTAATCAATTACATGAAGTTATAATTAACCAAAAAAATGATTTTTATAATTCTAGATTAGAGAGAGTAAAAATGATTAATAGAAGATCTGATTTTAATCAATTTGCTTTTCATTTATCAAATCCGATTATGATCTTTTTTAGAAATATTTTTTTAAAGCTTTTGACAAAAAATAAAAAATTTCTGCAAAGTTATTTAGGTAAAATTTATAAAGATTAATTTTTAGAAATTAATCTTTGTCTCAAGTAATCGATTGGGTAGGTTCGTCCATTAATATCACAATGCCAAAATGTCCAACCATTACAGCTTTCAGCTCCCAAAATAGTAGCTGCAACTTTATGAATAGAACCTTCCGCTTGGTTGTGTTTGATGCTACCATCAGCCATTATTCTTGCTGTTATTTTTTTCTTGTTATCAAAAATATTTGTTCCAGGCTTAATTATTCCAAGCTCTACCAACGATCCAAATGGAATTCTTGGTTTTGATCTGTTATTTTTAAGTGTATCTAATAAATCATCTTCAATTGGTTTGGTAGCCTTTAAACGTTCCTCAGCAGCTTTAAAATAATTCTTTTCTTTTTCTATACCAAAATAATTTCTCCCTAGTTTTTTTGCAACTGCAGCAGAAGTTCCAGAACCTAAAAAAGGATCAAGAACTAGATCATTTTTATTTGATGTAGCTAGTAAAATTCTATGTAAAAGTGATTCTGGTTTTTGAGTAGAGTGAATTTTTTTTCCATTTTTTTTAAGTCGTTCAGAACCACTACAAATAGGAAGACTCCAATTAGATCTCATCTGGAGATCATCATTTAAACATTTCAAAGACTGATAATTGAATGTGTATTTTGATTTTTCACTCTTCGAAGCCCAAATTAAAGTCTCATGAGCATTTGTAAATCTTGTGCCTCTAAAGTTAGGCATTGGATTATTTTTATTCCAGATGACATCATTTAGTATCCAGAAACCTAAATTTTGTATTGCGGTTCCTACTCTAAAAATATTATGGTAACTACCTATAACCCAAATAGCTCCATCTTTTTTCAAAATCCTTTTGCATTCATTAAGCCATTCATATGTGAACTCATCGTATTTTTTAAAATTTTCAAATTGATCCCACTTGTCGTTTACAGCGCTGACTTTAGATCTATCTGGTCTAGTCAATTCACCTTTCAATTGTAAATTATATGGAGGGTCAGCAAAAATTAAATCAAAAGTTTCACGTGGAATTTTTTTTAATTCTTCGAGACTGTCTCCGTTAATTATTTTATTTTTAAAATCAGATTTCATTTGTAAAAATTAATTAGACTCCAAATGGATTCCTCGGTCAACCTGTGATTGAAAAAATCGGATTCGATTTGTGTATCGAATTTTAATGATAACTAGATGTAGTATTAAGTTAATCTAGATATAGGAGAGAAAGTTTTTCTATGATGTTTGGTTATGCCTAGTTTCTTTAATGCTTGTAAGTGTTGTTTGGTTCCATATCCAAAATTTTTATCCCAATGATAACCTTTGTTTTTTTTTGATAGAGTAGAAACTAATCTATCTCTTGATACCTTTGCTATTATAGAGGCTGCTGAAATTGAGGGAATTTTTTTATCACCCTTTATGATCGATTTTAATTTATAATTTTTTAATTTTGGAATTTTGTTTCCATCTATTAGAATAAGAGTTGGTTTTTTTGTTAATTTTAATATAGCTCTTTTCATAGCTAGTAAACTTGCATTTAGTATATTGAGTTTTTCAATTTCACTAACAGAAGCTTTGCCTAATGACCAAATTGAATTTTTTTTAATATAATTAAAAAGGTATTCTCTCTTTTTTTTACTCAACACTTTTGAGTCTTTTAAAATTTTTGGATCCACAGATTTTTTTAGAATGACAGCAGCAGCATAAACAGGACCTATTAAACTACCTCTGCCTACCTCATCAACACCAGCTATTAATTTCATTAGATTGTTAATTTTAACTCTTTAACTTTTTCTCTTATTTTTTTTAAATCTTCCCATGAATATTTTTTGTTATCCGGATATCTAATTAAATAAGAAGGGTTAAAAGTTATCATTAAAGGATAAGTATTTTTATTTAAAATTATTTCCTTCCATTTACCTCTTTCTGAAGATATTTTTTCATTAATCCCAGTAACAGCTTCCATAGCTGTACTACCCATTAAAATTATAATTTTGGGATCAATAATAGATATATGTTCTTTTAAAAAGTTTGAGTAACGTTTAATTTCTTGTGAAGTTGGTTTTCTATCCTCTGGTGGTCTAAAATTTATTGCATAACTTGTATAAATATTTTCTCTTTTAATATTTATTGCTATTAACATTTTGTCTAAAAGCTCTCCACTCTCTCCTTTAAAAGGGTTTCCAACTTTGTCTTCAATTTCACCTGGAGCTTCTCCTATTAACATTATAGGACTATCAATATTTCCTTCTCCAAGAACAATATTTTTGGAATTATTTCTTAGTTTGCAATTTTCAATTGAATTTAATTGTTTCTTTAGATTTTCTAATAAATCTTGTTTATTTCTTTGATTGATATCACTTTCTTTTTTGACCTCAGAAAACCTATTAATAGGTTTTTTATCAAATACAAAATTGGCTTCTATTGTATTTATTAATTCTTCGTTTATTTTGTCGTTTTGATTTATCAATTTTTTCACCTTACAAAGATTAAATGATATCTAAAATATTTAAAATCATATTATTATTAGTGTTATCCTATCAGACACCCGTTTATTCTAAAAGTACAAGTTTTAATGATTTCAACTCAAGAGATTTATCTAATTATTTTTCTGGTATTGTAGCTTATGAAAATAGAGATAATTCAGAAGCTTTAAAATATTTCAATTTAAGTAAAGTTTTACTAAATAGCCATGACAATTATTTAAAAAGATACGTTAATTCTCTTGTATTGGAAAACAAAGTAGCTCAAGCAATTAATGTTATAAAAAATAACTCAAAAAAAAGTAACTCTGATTTTTTTGATGCATATGTTTTATTAATAATTGATAGTTTGAAAAAAAATGATTTTGATAAAGCTGATATTTACTTAGATCAAAGTTTGAGATTTCAGGAAGAAAATAGAATTAATCTAGTAATTTTTGAGACTTTAAAGCAGTACATTTACACTTTTAAAAATAAAAAACTTTTACCTAATAAGAAAAATTTTGGAAACTTATCATTAATAGCTGAGGCGTTTCAAAGATGTCATTATAATGATCAAAGAACCAGCTCTTTCTTTTTAAATTTAATTAATAATCAACAAGGTGATTATTCAAGATATATATTTTTTTATATAAATTATCTAATTCAGAATAAGGAGTTTGATCAGGCAAAGTCAGTAATTGATCAAATTGATTATATTGGCTCAACACTTTTGTTAACTCAAACCAAAAGCTGGATAGATAATAATAAGTTTAAAAGTTTTGAAAAAATTTTCTCATGTGGAAACCATAATGATATAATTAGTGAATTTTTATTCTTGATATCAAATCTTTATTCATCACAAGATAATTTTGAAAAATCAAACTTTTATTTAAATTTATCAATATACTTAAATCCTAAATTTGAATTTAATTTATCACTCGTTGCAGAAAATTTCTTTGCAGATGGTGAATACAACAAGGTAAAAAAAATAGTAAGAAAATTTAAAGAGACTGATGAGTTTTATTATTGGTTTAGAGTTAAAAAAGAAGCGCAAATAATAGTGAAAGAACAAAATTATGAAAAAGGCACAAGCCATATCGAGTCTAAATTTAAAAATATTGAAAAACCTAATCCAAAGATGATTTTTGATTTAGCGAATTTTTATAAAAACTCTAAAAATTATGAACTTGCAATCGATTATTATTCAAGATTAATCTTCTCACTAGAGGATACTTCTGTAATTAAATCGGATATTTTATATAGAAGAGGTGGGAGTTACGAAAGATTAGGTAATTATGAGAAGTCAGATGAAGATTTACTTCATGCATTAAGAATAAGACCTAATGATGCATACGTCCTAAATTATCTTGCTTATTCTTGGTTAGAACGTGATTACAAAATAGATGAAGCGATGGAAATGTTAAAAATAGCATATGATTTAAAAAGTAATGATCCCTATATTATTGACTCAATTGGTTGGGCATATTTCTTGATAGATGAATATGAGGAGGCAGAAAAATATTTAAAAAGAGCTGTAGAATTAATGCCTGATGACCCAATAGTAAATGATCATTATGGAGATATATTGTGGAAGCTAGATCAAAAAATTCAGGCAAGATATTTTTGGAATAGTGTGTTGAGCTTTGATGATACAGAAGATGATATGAGAGAAAATATAAACAAAAAATTGATTACTGGCTTAAAATCTATTCAATGAAATTAAATTTAAAGTCTCATGCTAAAATCAATTTAGCTCTCAATGTAACAGGAAAAAATAAATCATTACACAAAATTGAAAGCATCATTAGTTTCATTGATTTGTATGATGTTATTTCAATAAAAAAAATAAGAGATGAAAAACATAATATTTCTTTTCAAGGGAAATTTGCGAAAGGTATTGGAAAAAAAAATACTGTTCAAAAACTCTTTAAAATATTAGGTCGAGAAAAGTTATTACTAAATCAAAAATTTAGAGTTTCCATAACAAAGAATATTCCTCAAAAAGCAGGACTTGGTGGCGGTTCTATAAATGCTGCAAGTATTTTAAATTTTTTAAATAAAAAAAAGGTAATTAAAATTAGTGAAAAGAAAATTTTGGAGGTTTGCTCTGAAATAGGGTCTGATGTTATTTTAGGTATAAACCCGTCTAGCTCAGTTTTACTTTCAAACAATAAAATTAAAAAATTTTTTAATTGTCCGACTCTAAATATGCTTTTAATAAAGCCTAATTTTGGTTGTGCGACAAAAAAAATTTATTCTAACGTTAAAAATTTTACAAAACCAAAATTTAATAATCCAAAAAAAATTATGTTTGGTTATAAATTTTTAAAAAATCAAAGTAATACTTTAGAAGATGTTGCAATTTCAAAATACCCACAAATAAAAAAGATTAAGTTATTTTTAGAAAAGACTAATAATCCTGAGTTTGTAAGAATGACTGGGTCTGGATCTACAGTTATTGCATACTATAAATCAGTCAAAGACTGTAATTCAGCAAAAGTTCAATTTAAGAGGAAATTTAAAAATTGTTGGTTGTATGTATCAAAAACTATATAAATTTATTTTTTTTGTGTTATAGGATCTATAATATTGGGGCGTAGCCAAGCGGTAAGGCACGGGTTTTTGGTACCTGCATCCTAGGTTCGAATCCTAGCGCCCCAGCCATATATATGGATAAATTTTTAGATAAAATTTTTTTTAGGTCCAAAAATCTTAATTATATAAGTAAAAATATAAAAAACATATCCCAGAACACTCCTGCAAAAAAAATTTTTGAAGCAATTAACAATTATTCTGAAAATAGTGAATTAAGATTTGTTGGAGGGTGTATTAGAAAAATTATAAATCGAGAAGAAGTAGATGACATTGATTTAGCAACTAACATTACACCAGATGAAGTTTGTGATGCACTAAATAAACATCAAATTAAATTTTTTGAGACAGGTAAAGAACACGGCACGATAACTGCAGTAATAAATGAAAAAAACTATGAAATTACTTCACTTAGAAAAGACGTTGCTACAGACGGAAGACATGCAAAAGTTGAATTTACTTCTGATTGGAAAGAAGATTCAAAAAGAAGAGATTTTACAATTAATGCTATTTACTCTGATAGTTCAGGAAATTTATTTGATCCACAAAATGGTAAGCTAGATTTAAACAAAGGTGTTTTAAAATTTATTGGAGATCCAGAAAAAAGAATTCAAGAGGATTATTTAAGAATATTAAGATATTTCCGTTTTCATATTAATTACTCAACTGAAAATCATAAAACAGAGATAATTAAAATATTTAAAAAAAATATCAAAGGTATTTCGAACTTATCTGCTGAAAGATTATTAGATGAATTTAAAAAGACAGTTAAATCAAAAAATTTTCTCAAATTATTTGAAGATCAACAAAGTTTAGAAATATTAGAAATAGTATTTCCACAATTTAAAAATATTAATCATTTTAAGAAGCTGAATTCATTTAGTTCCAAAGTTATTAGCAACTTTGACTTTATTTTTGTAATTGCATTGCTGATTATCGATGAAACAGACAATACTGACTATTTTATTTATAAATTTAAAATCTCAAAAAAACATCAAAAGAGGCTTAAATTAATTCATTATTTTTTCAAAGAAAAGGTGAGTATTAAAAGTTTTACAGAAAAAAACTTTAATAAAATATTTTACTATAATGGTAGACAAACTGTAATTGATATAATTAATTTTAAATTGTTCTATTCAAGTAAGGTGGAGAATAAATTATTAAAACTACTTAAAATTTACGAAAATAAAACATTGCCTGAATTAAAAATTGGAGCAAATATTTTAATGTCTAAGTATAAAATTCCTGAGGGTAAAATTTTAGGTAATAAGTTAAAACTTATAGAAGAAACCTGGGTTCAAAATGGATTTCAAATTTCAGATAAACAGGTTGAAAAAATTGCAAAGAGTTAAATATATTTAACGTCTTTAATTTCAAAATTCTTTATCCCAGAAGGGGTACTTATTTCTACAAGATCACTTTTATTTTTACCTATTAATCCTTTTCCAATTGGGGACTGAAAGAAAATTAATTTTTGTTTTAAGTCAGCTTCATCTTTTCCAACAATTTTATAATTTATTTTTTCTCCACTATCTAAGTCTTCTAGATATACAGTTGATCCAAAAATTACTTTACCCTCATTATTTAATTTAGTTACATCAATTATGTTAGCTCTGGCTATTATGTCGTTTATTTGAGTAATCCTACCTTCATTATGAGATTGTTCTTCCTTTGCAGCATGATATTCGGCATTTTCTTTTAGATCTCCATGCGATCTTGCTTCAGCAATTGCGGCAACGATCTCAGGTCTTTTCTTTTCTTTTAAAAAAATAAGTTCTTCCTCTAATTTTTTTAAACCATTTAAGGTAATAGGTTCTTTTTCCATTTTTTTATTTCCACTTAGCTAAAGGAGGTAACGACATTAAAATTCCTTCTACATTACCACCAGTTTGTAATCCAAATTTAGTTCCTCTGTCATACAGTAAATTAAATTCTGTGTAACGACCTCTTTTAATATACTGCTTCTCTTTTTCTTTTAAAGACCATTTTTTTTTAATTTTTTTTCTAATAATTTCATTAAAGATCATTTGAAAAGTAATACCAACATCTCTTACAAATTTAAAATCTTTTTCGAAATTATCATCTTTATAATCAAAAAAAATTCCCCCAATTCCTCTAGCTTCTTTTCTGTGGGGTAAATAAAAATATTCATCACACCATTTTTTATATTTTTTATAATAATTTTTATTATGTTGATCACACATTGACTTTAAAGTTTTATGAAATTTATTTTTTTCATTATCATCTTTGATGGCCGGGGTTACATCCATTCCCCCTCCAAACCAATTTTTTTGAGTGCTGATATATCTTGTATTAAAATGCATAGCTGGAATGTGTGGATTTTGCATATGCATAACTATTGAAATTCCTGAAGCCCAAAATCTAGGATCTTTCTCAGCTCCTGGTATATTTTTTTGAAATTTTTTAGGAAATTTTCCATATACCTTTGAGAAATTTACTCCTACTTTTTCAAAAATTTTCCCATTTTTTAAAATTCTATATTCACCACCTCCTTCATCTTTTTTAGAGTTTCTTTTCCAAGAAGTTGATACAAATTTTATTTTGTTATTTTCTAATTCAAGTATGTCATTACAAATTGCATTTTGTAATAATTTGAACCAATTGCTAGCTAGGTCTTTTTTAATTGAATTGTCCATATTACATTAAATTATTTTGCCTTAAACTTTCAGCCAAAACTATTGCAACTGAGGATGCTATATTTAGAGATCTCGCATTTTCATTCATTGGAATTTTTAGACGATCACCAATCAGCTTATGAACCTTCTCTGGAACACCAGCGCTCTCTCTTCCAAATAATATTGTATCATCAGCTTTAAAATTAAATTTAGTATAATTTATAGAACCCTTTGTTGTCATTAAAACAATTCTTTGATTCTTTTTTTCTTCAAAAAAATGTTCTGCACTTTGGTAGAATTTAATTTTACTATAGTCCATGTAGTCCATGACAACTCTTTTAAACCTTTTGTCAGATAATAAAAATCCACAAGGCTCAATAATTTCTAATTCCGCCCCTAAACAGGCACACGTTCGTATAATTGCAGCTGTATTCTGTGGAATATCTGGCTCGTATAGTGAAATTTTAGGTCTAGGTTTCATCCGTAATGTGTCATTCTTTCAGTAGAAAAATTACTGTTATCTTATAAGAAATCGTATATTAAATTAATTTTTTAACAAAAAACTATTTAAAATGTCAGATAAAAAGCCAAAAAAAAGAAGAGATTTTTTATTTACAGCGACCACAGCTGTAGGTGCAGTTGGAGCTGCAGCAGTAGTGTGGCCCATGGTAGATCAAATGAACCCAGATGCTTCAGTTAAAGCATTAGCAAGTACCGAGGTAGATGTAAGTTCAGTCAAACCTGGAAACACAATTACAGTTCTATGGAGAGGAAAACCGGTTTTCATCAGAAGAAGAACACAAGAAGAGATCGACGAAGCAAGATCTGTTAAAATGGAAGAATTAATTCATCCAGAAAAAGATGAGGATAGAGCAAAAAATCCTGAATGGTTAGTCATGCTTGGAGTTTGTACTCATTTAGGATGTGTGCCTTTGAATGACAAAGGTGATTATAATGGATGGTTTTGTCCTTGTCACGGTTCTCACTATGATACGTCTGGAAGAATTAGAAAAGGACCAGCTCCTTGGAATATGGAAGTTCCAAAATATGAATTCGTAAACGCAAACACAATTAAAATAGGATAGTACAGTTGTTATGAGTGATCACGATTATCAACCTAAATCAAAAGTTGGTCAATGGTTTAATGATAGATTACCGTTACTAACTCTTGCAAATCATTTAACAGATTATCCTACTCCAAAAAATTTAAATTACTGGTGGACATTTGGAGGAATTTTAACTTTTTGCTTAATCACACAAATTATAACAGGATTAACTTTGGCAATGCATTACATTGCTCATGCTGACATGGCATTCGAAAGTGTTGAGCATATAATGAGAGATGTTAACTACGGATGGTTAATTAGATACATACATGCAAATGGTGCATCGATGTTTTTTCTTGCTGTGTATATTCATATCTTTAGATCATTATTTTATGGTTCTTACAAAGCACCAAGAGAAATAATTTGGATTATTGGTATAGTAATTTACTTGTTAATGATGGCAGCTGCATTCATGGGCTATGTCTTACCTTGGGGACAAATGAGTTTCTGGGGAGCAACTGTTATTACAAATTTATTTAGTGCAATCCCGTTAGTAGGTGAGGGAATTGTAACATGGTTATGGGGTGGATACTCAGTTGATAATCCAACTTTAACAAGATTTTTTACTCTACATTATTTAATCCCATTCTTAATAGCAGGACTTGTAATTTTACATATATGGGCTCTGCATGTACCTGGAAATAATAATCCAGTTGGTATTGATATCAAAAAACCATCTAAGGATACTGTCCCATTCCATCCATACATTGTTATTAAAGATGGTTTTGCATTATTAATGTTTATGATTGTTTTTGCATTTTTTGTTTTTTATACGCCTAATATTTTGGGTCACGCAGATAATTACATAGAGGCAAATCCTATGGTAACTCCAGCTCATATAGTTCCAGAATGGTATTTGTTACCTTTTTACGCAATACTAAGATCGGTACCGGATAAACTACTTGGAGTGATTGCAATGCTATCTGCTATTTTAATACTTGCAGCTTTACCTTGGTTAGATACTTCAAAAATTAGATCAGCAGTATTTAGACCTTTGTATAAACAGTTTTACTGGATTTTAGTAGCAGACGTTTTAATTCTTGGTTACATGGGAGCAATGCCTGCAGAAGGTCTTTATTTATTAATTGCAAGAGTAGCCACTGCCTATTATTTCTTACATTTCTTGGTTATTCTCCCTGTGCTTGGATTTAAAGAAAGAACATTACCTGTCCCACTAAGTATAACGGAACCGATTTTAGGTGGATCACCGAACTTAGCAGCTGCAAAACACAGAGAAAGTAAAATAAAATAAGTGAAAAAGTTATTTAAATTAATTTTAATACTTTCATTTTTTTCTCTAAATAGTGTTCAAACACTTGCTGCAGAAAAGGTAGATTATCTTAAAACAGATTGGAGTTTTAAAGGGCTTTTTGGAAAATTTGATAGAGCAGCTCTTCAAAGAGGATATCAAGTTTATACGGAAGTTTGTGCTTCTTGCCATTCAATGAAATATTTGAGCTATAGAAATTTATCAGAAGAGGGTGGACCAGAGTTTTCAGAGGCAGCTGCAAAAGCAATTGCTGCTTCTTTTGAGGTTACAGATGGACCTAACGCTGATGGCGAAATGTTTACTAGACCTGGAAAACTTTCAGATAAATTTGTGATGCCATATGATAATGTAAAAGCCGCACAAGCAGCTAATGGAGGAGCGTATCCACCAGACATGTCTGTTTTAGTTAAAGCTAGAGGTGGTGGAGTTGATTATATTTATTCTCTTCTTCAAGGTTATGAAGATCCACCAAGTGGAGTAACTTTGGATGATGGAGTTTATTACAACAAATATATGTATGGTAATAAGATTAGAATGGCAGCACCATTATCTGATGGAATAGTAGAGTACGGGGATGGCACTAGTGCATCAGTAGAACAGATGTCAAAAGATGTAACAACATTTTTAATGTGGGCTGCGGAGCCTCACTTAGAAGCAAGACACCAAATGGGATTTAAAGCTATAGTATATTTGATTATTTTAACTATTTTAGTTTACTTTAGTATGAAGAAAATTTGGTCACGTGTTGAATCTGAAGTTTAATACATCTCCATCTTTAACAATATAATCTTTTCCTTCTAATCTCATTTTCCCATTTGCTTTAGAATTTACCCATCCATCATTTGCTATAAAATCATCATAAGAAATAGTTTCAGCTCGAATAAACCCTTTTTCAAAATCAGTATGTATTTCACCTGCTGCCTTGGGAGCTGTACAATTTTTTTTAATTGTCCATGCTCTTGTTTCTTCAGGACCTGATGTAAAATAAGTATCTAGCTCTAGTATATTGTAACCTTTTTGAATTAACATATTTAATCCAGTTTCTTTTAAACCTATCATCTCCATATAATTTTTTTTCTCTTCAGCAGGTAGCTCATTAATTTGATTTTCAATATCAGCAGATACAATTAGTGTATTTTCATTACCAAATTTTTCTATGAAATCAGTTGTATATTTATTACCATTCTGAACGCTTTGTTCATCGACATTACAAACATATATTTTTGGCTTAATTGATAATAAACCGCTTTGATTTAATTGCTTCGTATCAAATTGTGTTTTTAGAACTGAAATATCTTTATCATTATTTATGCAATCTAGAGCAATTTCTAAAATTTTAAGTTGTTCATCATCTACATTTTTCTTGTTATTTTTTTCCAATCTTTTCTGAATACTTTCAAGATCTGCAAGCATCATTTCAGTTTCAATAATTTCCAAATCTCTCACTGGGTTTACATCAGGATTAACATTTTGGATATCATCTGAATCAAAACATCTAATCATATGAATTACAGCATCAACTTCTCTGATATGAGAAAGAAATTTATTTCCTAATCCTTCTCCTTTTGAAGCTCCTTTTACAAGACCAGCAATATCAACGAATGAAATTGTGGTATTAATTACCTTTTTAGAGTTAGAGACTTTTGATAATTTAGACAATCTTTCATCTGGTACGGGAACTACACCAACATTTGGATCAATTGTACAAAATGGAAAGTTAGCTGCTTGTGCTTTACTAGAATTTGTTAGTGCATTAAAAAGTGTAGACTTACCAACATTTGGTAAACCAACAATTCCACATTTAAAACTCATTATTTATTATTAACTGTACTTGAAAATAGATCTAATTTTTTTTCAATTAATATTGAAATTGACTCAGTAATATTATTTGTAATTTTTTCTAATCCAGCCATTTCATCTTCATCAAAGTTTTGAAGTACAAAATCACTTACTTCCATATTGTCTTTTGGTTTTCCAATACCAATTCTTACTCTAGAATAATCTTTACCAATAAATTTATCTATTGAAGCTATACCATTATGACCTGCACTAGATCCACCAAACTTAGCTTTTATTTTTCCAAATTCCACATCCAAATCATCATGAAAAACTATGACATCCTCGGCATCAATTTTAAAATATTCTATTAATTCTCTTATACATATTCCTGAATTATTCATGAAAGTTAAAGGTTTAATTGCATATATTTTTTTGTCTCCAACATTTCCTGTTGTAAGCAAACCTTTAAATTTTGGTTTCTGTTTTGATAGGCCAAATTTTTTATTTATCGAGTCTATAATTTTAAAACCTACATTATGTCTATTATTTTCACTATCGGGCGTTGGGTTACCTAGTCCTACAAATAAAAGCATAAAAATTTTTTAATGGAAAACAAACTTCAGTCTTAATAATTTATTTTTTTTCTTCAGCAGGCTTCTCTTCGCCTTCAGCAGCTGGTTTATCGCCTTCAGCTGGTGCAGCAGCCTCGGCACCCGCTTCAACCTCTGCAGCTTCAGCTTCAGCTGGTTTTTCTGGCTCTTTCATTACAGTTGGAGCCGCAAGTGTTGCAATAACGAAATCCCTACCTTGAATAGTTGGTACAACTTCAGGATCTAGATTAATTGACGAAATTTTAAAACTTACTCCAATATCAATACCATCTAAATCAATTAAAAGATTGTCAGGTATTTTTTCACTTGGACATTTTAATTCAACTTTTCTTCTTACAATATTTAATACCCCACCTTTTTTTAATCCAGGTGATTTTTCATGATTAATAAATTTAACTGGAACCTCAATTCTAATTTTTAGACCAGGCACAACTCTTAAAAAATCTACATGTATAGGTTCGTCTGACAAGATGTGATATTTTACTTCTCTTGGAAGTACATTTTGTGGTTTACCGTTCACATTTAATGTAAGAATTGTAGATAAAAAATTTGAGTCTTCTAACATCGACTTTAGCAGTTTCTTAGATATAGAAACTTTTTCGTTTTGAGCTTCACCGCCGTAAATTATAGCCGGAACTTCTCCATTATCTCTAAGTGAGTTAAGCTCGCCTTTTGTTTTAGTATCTCTGATGTTAGCTTCTATAGTATTCATAAAAACAAGGGTTTTTAGCTCAAGATCCTTAATAACACAAGGTAATTATTTAAATAAATCAGATACAGAAGTAGAATTTGATATTCTTTTAATTGCTTCACCCATTAGCCCTGAAATAGATAAAACTTCAATGTTTTTTGTACCTTTTATTTTGTCACTATTATCAATTGTGTCTGTAATTACTAAATTTTTGATAACAGAATTTTTAATTTTTTTGACCGCTTCACCACTAAGTACACCGTGAGTAATATAAACGTAAACTTCTTTTGCACCTCTATCTTTTAGAGCTTTAGCTGCATTTACAATTGTTCCACCCGAGTCGATGATATCGTCTACAATTATACATGTCTTACCTTTTACATCCCCAATCACATTCATAACCTGAGATTGTCCTGGCTTAGGTCTTCTTTTATCTACTATAGCTAGACCAACATTTAAAAGTTTTCCAAGAGATCTTGCTCGCTCAGTACCACCCACATCTGGAGCAACACAAATCATATTTTTACTTTTAATTTTTTTCTTAACGTGTCTTGCAAAAATAGGAGTAGCAAACAAGTTATCTACTGGAATATCAAAAAATCCTTGAATTTGTCCTGCGTGCAAATCCACTGTTACAACACGATCTGCTCCTGCTTTTGTAATCAGGTTAGATACTAGTTTTGCTGAAATGGAAGTTCTTGGGACAACTTTTCTATCTTGTCTTGCATAACCAAAATATGGAATTACAGCAGTTATATTTTTGGCAGATGATCTTTTTAAAGCATCTATGCATAATAAAAGCTCCATTAAGTTATCGTTAGCTGGTGAAGAAACAGATTGAATAATAAAAATACTATTTCCTCTTATGTTTTCATTAATCTCAACATAAATTTCACCATCAGAAAAATTTCTAATACTTGAATTGACTAATTTAGATTTTAAATATTTAGCAATATTCTTACTAAGAGGTTTATTGCTATTTGCTGATAATAATTTCATGAAAAAAACCTAATTAAGCATAATTATTGAAATATTTCTACCATAATCAGCATGATTTAAACTTTTTGATCTTCTAGCACTAAAAAATTTATTTTTAGCATCGAATGTATCAACGTCAATTTTTTCTATTTTTTTCACACCAGACTTAAGAATTAATGATTTAACATAACTAGATAAGTTAAAATATAACTTTTCTTTACCGAATTTAAAAAATTTATGATTAGTTTTGTCTTTTCTTATAAATTTTTTATAAAAATCTTTTTGAACTTCATAATTTTTAACTGATATTGATGGACCTATAACTGCCGTAATATTTTTTGATTTAGACCCTCTCTTAACCATAAATTTAATCACTTTTGATATAATTCCCTTATAGGCGCCTTTCCATCCTGAATGAATTGCAGCTATCATTTTTCTCTGATTGTCAAAAACAAGTATTGGTACACAATCTGCAGTCAAAACTGCAATAGGTAAATTTACTTGATCAGTAATAATTGCATCAGCCTTAGGTTTTATTTTTGATTTATGCTTTTTGTCAATAAATACGAATTTATTACTATGAATTTGATTAAGTAAAAAAATATTTTTTGATTTCTTGGAAATTTTGTTTTTAACAATATTTAAATTTTTTTTTACATTTGCACTATTGTCATTTGAACCTGGACCACAATTTAAACTTTTATAAATATTTTTTGATACACCACCGATGCTATTAAAAAAACCATGTTTAATAGCTTTATTTTTTGAAAGCTTTTTAGATTTAATCAATTTGAAAACCTGTTTTAAATTTATTATTTTTAATTTTAATCAACATTACCTTAAACAACTCTCCCATTTGTTTCTCATCAATTAAACGTCTAATTCTATAAAATAGATCTGTTTTTTGTGAGAAGGCTATATTATTACTTACAATCTCTGCTCTCTGCAAAATTCCCATACTTGTTAAGAATTTTTTTTGATTAGTAATTAGATGATCTAGTTTTTCAAATTGATTAATATAATTAGCATATAAATTAAAATTTAAATTGTATGTGATATCAGAGTCGCCAATATCTTCTAATATGTTTGAAAATTTATGATCCTTTATTGCTTGAATAGTATTTTTTATTTTCAGATCTAAATATCCATAATCAATTATTAAAAGTCCGCCATTTCTTTTCTCAATAATTTTACAAATTTTCTCTAGATATTTAAACGCTTCTGGAGAGTATTCAATAATATCTTGGTCCTTAGATATTTCAAATTTAAGTTCTTGCTCTATTGTTTTAATATCAACTTCTTTATCATTGAACTCAGCCCTTTTGTAAGTTTTTAAATTAACATATCTTTCAAACCAATTATTCTCCTTTTTAAAAAATTGCTTTATTGGAAGTGCATCAAAAAATTCGTTTGCAAGATAAATGCAAGGAAATGTGTTGTCGATTTCAACTTCATTTACCCAGATTATTTTTTCAGAATTTAAATTTTTTTTTTGTTCATCAATTAAATATGAGCTTTTTTCATGAATCATTAAATTACAGGAGTTAAAACAATCTGGAAAATTCTTTAATGTTTCAGACACAACTTTCATCATTTCTCCATTACCAGCGCCAAGTTCAATTAAGTTAAAATTTTTAGGTGAACCGATGCTTTTCCAAAAAGTTATTACCCAAATCGCAATTATTTCTGAAAATAGTCTTGTGATGTTGGGAGACGTAATAAAATCACCTTCTTTTCCAAAGGGATTTTTTTTCATATAATAACCATTTTCTTTATCGTAAAGAGCGTGATTTATAAATTGATCTAGAGGTAAATTAGTCGACTTGTTCATTTTTTTTCAAAAAGAAAATAATTAATCCAATTATTAAAAAGATAAAACTTATTAACTGACCCATAGTTAAATTGAATATTAGGTATCCCAATTGATCATCTGGAACTCTAAAAAATTCAACAATAAATCTAAAGATTGAATAGAAAATTAAAAACAATCCAGAAATCAATCCAGCTTTTTCAAAATTTCCTCTACTTCTAAAATAAAGTAAAATTAAAAATAGAATTAAACCTTCTAATAATGCCTCATAAATTTGTGAGGGATGTCTTGGTTGATTATCTATTTGTATGAATGTAACTGCCCAGGGTAAATTAGTTATAGTTCCATAAAGTTCAGAATTTATAAAATTTGCAATTCTTCCAAAAAATATTCCAATAGGCGCAACTACAGCGACGACGTCTAAATATAAAAACGCATCTTGATTATTTTTTTTTGCAAACAATAAAGTTGCGATAACAATACCAATTACTCCTCCATGAAAAGACATGCCACCTTCCCATACTTTTAAAATATCTAATAGATTATTGATATAGAATTCAAAATTATAAAATAATACATAACCAATTCTTCCTCCTAAAATAATTCCAATAATTAAGTAAGTTATATAGTCATCAAAGTTTTTATTTATTTCAGAATTCTTTAAGAATAGTTTTTTTGCTATTAACCATCCAAATAAAATACCAGCAATATAAGCTAGCGAATACCATCTAATTTCTAAAGAAAATATTTCTATTGCAACTGGGTCAAAATTATTGATGAACATTTTAAATTATATCTATATTGTATATCTCAAATATGAAAAATTCTAAATTTATAATTGATAAATTTGCAAAACTACTAGAACAGGGATTAATAACTTCAAAAGATTTATCATCTGAAATCTTAAATATATTTAAATCAAAGAGAGATGAATTTGTTTTTAAAATGAAACTTACTAGTAAGGATGAATTTGATATTCTTTCAAAGAGAGTAGAAAATTTAGAAAATAAAATTTCAAAATTAGAAACAAAAAAAAAGAAGAAAACTAGACTGGCAAAAAGATCTTAACTCTTAGCCCATTAAATTTTGATTTTTCCAACATAATGTTTCCGCCATGGGATTTGATAATATCAGAAGCAATTGATAGTCCTAATCCAACACTAGATTTTGAATCATTTCTTCCTTTGTCCATCTTATAAAAAGGTTTAAATACGTTTTCATATTCTTTTTTAGGTATCCCAGGACCGTCATCATCAATAATTATAAATAGATTTGAATTTTTTTTAGTTAGGTTTATTTCAACTTTGTTTGCATATTTTAATCCGTTATCTATCAAGTTATTTAAAGATCTATTGATAAGATTCTTTCTGCCATTAACGTAAATTCTAGGAATTAAATTGTGAGAAATGTTTTTGTTATTATATTTTTTTATTATCTCTTCTATTAGCTCGGAAAGATTGAACATTTCATCTTTTTCAACATATGATGAACTTGTAAATTGCAGATACTCATTAAGCATTTTTTCCATTTCGTTGATATCATCTGTTAACTTATCAACTGCATCTTTATCTTTAAGAAAAGCTAATTGTAGCTTCATTCTTGTTAAAGGAGTTCTTAAATCATGACTAATACCTGATAACATTTCAGTTCTCTGATTAAGATGTCTTTCAATTCTCTTTCTCATTTTGTCAAATTCATGACCTGCTTGACGTATCTCGAGTGCTCCAGAGGGTTTAAATTCTTCTATGTCTTCTCCTTTTCCAAATCTTTCAGCAGCGCGAGCTAAATTTGTAATTGGCCTCGTTTGGTTCTTTAAAAATATTAGTGAAATAATAACCATTATAATTGCAGGAACTGTAATCCATAATGCAAATATTCTTGCAGAGGTACTAGTGACTCGATCTTTTGGAACTAAAAATTTAAAATATCCATCTTCATATTTTATTCTTAAATCAACTAGTTCTTTATAGTTTGTAGTATTAAACCAGAAGATCTCAGGAGAAAATTTAGACTTCAATTCTCTTCTTAAAGTTCGATCAATTGGACTAAACCATCTTTCTTTATTTTGATCACTTAGTTTTTCATTAACTACCAATTCAATATTTAAATCTAGAAACAATGAAAAAAGATTATTCACTTCTTGCTTATCATTTTCCTCATTTTGATAAGCTTCTATAAAAGCACTAATCTCATTAACCAGAGTTCTGGTCATACCTTTATTAGTTTTAATCCACAAACTATCAAAAAAAACAATTGTGATTATTAATTGGATAGTAATTACAGGGATGGCAACAATTAAGAGTGCTCTATAAAATAATCTTTTTGGTAAAACTTTTTTTAAGAAATTACTCAATCCAGAGAACATATCCTGCACCTCTAATTGTTTGCAAAAACTTAGGACTTTTTTGGTCTATTTCAATTTTTTTTCTCAATCTAGTAATAATAACATCAATGGATCTTTCTTTATCCAAATTAATCAATTTTCCTATATCTTCTCTTGAAAATGTTTTTCCAGGACTATTAATCATTTTTTCTAAAATTGTCTTTTCGGTATTATTAATTTTAAATTCTTTTTGATCTCTAATAATTAAAAGTTTATTTAAGTCGATTTTGACATTTTCAAATTCAATAATTCTTTTTTGTTCAGTTTTTTTTGTCTTATCTAAAATGTTTTTTATTCTTAGAATTAATTCTTTAGGTTCAAATGGTTTGGGCAAATAATCATCCGCACCTACTTCAAGACCTTCTATTCTTTCCTTGGCTTCTCCTTTTGCTGTAAGAAGTATAATTGGAGTATCTAGATTTTTTTTATTTTCTTCTACAAATTCCAATCCATTCTTTCCGGGCATCATTATATCGAGCACAATTAGATCAAACTTTATTATTTTTATTTTATCAGAGGCATCTTCAGCACTGTCAGCTGTAGTTACTAAATAATTATTTTCGTTTAAAAATTTTTTGACCAATGATCTAATACCATCGTCGTCATCAACTACTAAAATATGTGCTAAAAAATTATCCATTAATTATTTTATTTAATACATTGTCAAAATTAACAACCTCTTCTGAAGTTGAATTTAAAAGAGCTGAATAAATTCTTTTTTTTTGTAAATTAAAAATTTCTTCAAATATTTTCTTTCCTTTTTCGTTTAAAAACACATGTTTAACCCTTGTATCCTGATCATTTTTCTTAAATATGACGATGTCTAACTTTATTAAATCTTTTAAAACTCTATTAAGGCTCTGCTTAGTTACTTTTAATTTTTTAAGAAGATCTGAGATAGAGATACCTTCGTAAGATGAAATTAGGTGAATAACCTTATGGTGGGCCACACCAATTGAATATTTATCTAAAATTTTTTTAGAGTCAGAAAATGTCTCTCTGTAACTAACAAATAATTTTTCAATTAAACCCTTAAGTTGATCGTCTTTAAGATATAAAAGTTCTTTCATAATGGGTAAGTTATATTGACATATCAAAGATACAAAGATATTTTTCACTGATATTTTAAAATATTTTCACTAATGATACCGTACGATAAAAGATCTGGAAAAATTTGGTACAACGATGAACTTGTTGATTGGGGAGATGTAAAACTCCATGTGTTAAGTCATGGTTTACATTATGCGAGTTGTGTTTTTGAAGGTGAAAGAGTTTATGATGGTTCTATTTTTAAATTAGAGGAACATACCTCAAGATTTTTTCATTCTGCTAGAAGAATGGGTTTTGAAATTCCTTATACTGAAGAGCAAATAAATACCGCTTCAAATAAAATTATTGCAACTCAAAATGTAGAAAACGGATATGTAAGACCGGTAGCTTGGAGAGGCACTGAAATGATGGCTATATCAGCACAACAAACAAAAATTCATGTTGCGATTGCAACTTGGGAGTGGGGATCTTACTTTGATCCAAAACTAAAAGTTGAAGGCATTAAATTAAATATTTCAAACTGGAGAAGACCAGCTCCTAATACCATACCTTGGGATACTAAAGCATCAGGTTTGTATATGATTTGCACATTATCAAAACATGAAGCTGAAAAACAAGGTTACACCGATTCTTTAATGTTAGATCATGAAGGAAATATTGCTGAAGCAACAGGGGCCAATGTATTTTTCAAAGATAAAAATGGAGAAATTCACACACCAATTCCAGATTCATTCTTAGATGGAATTACTAGAAGAACTGTGATTGGAATTGCAAAATCAAAAAATATAAAAGTACATGAAAGAAAAATTAGTCCAACAGAACTTCCTAACTTTGTAGGATGCTTTTTAACAGGAACTGCTGCTGAAGTTACACCTGTATCTTGTATTGCAGAAAATCAATTCAAAGTTTGTGATACCATCATCGATCTTAATGAAAGCTATCAAGCGCTGGTGAGAAAGAAAAAAGCAGCTTAATCTTTATTATCTTCTGATATTGCGTGATCAATACCCTTTCGTAAATAATCATAACCTGTAAATAAAGTAAGCGCAGCTGATAACCATAAAAGAATAATCCCAATAGTTTGAGCATTGTAATTTTCAAAGTTGATTATTTTGTTTCCAGTATCTCCTGAAAGCAGAAGACCAATAGCAACCATTTGTAACACTGTTTTGAGTTTAGCAAGATTTGAAACTGGAAGTTTAATCTGACCTTTTGCTAAAAATTCTCGTAATCCAGAAATTAAAATTTCTCTAGTTAAAATTATTATAGCTGCAATAACCTCATAATTTCTGATTGTTCCATCCATCACCAGTAAAATTAGAGCTGTAGCGACTATAATTTTATCTGCAATTGGATCTAATAGTTCTCCTAATTTAGATTCTTGACCTAACATTCTAGCTAACATGCCATCTAAAAAATCTGTAAATGAAGCAATTATAAATAAAATTAAAGCAGTTAAATCACCATAAAAGCCAGGTAGATAAAATGCTAAAACGAAGAAGGGTACAATTATTATTCTCCCTATTGTCAGAATATTTGGAATTTTTTTTAACATAATTATTCGTGAAAGAAGTTATATATCTTTTTTGCTACTTTTTCCTCAACACCTTCTACAGATTTAATTTCATCTAAACTAGCAGACTCAACAGATCTCGCTGACCCAAAATGGTTTAGTAGCGCTCTTTTTCTAATTGCTCCAATACCTTCAATTTGGTCTAGTAAAGATTTGCTAATTCCTTTTTTTCTCTTTGCTCTATGGGCACTGATTGCAAATCTATGCGATTCATCTCTTATTCTTTGAAGAAAGAATAGAGTGGGGTCATTTTTTGAGAATTTATATTCTTTGCCATTGTGAAAAAATGTTTCATTTCCTCTATTACGAAATTTACCTTTTGCTATTGCAATAATTGGAATGTCGTGAAGTCCCAATTCATTCAAACTTTCTCTAGCTACTGAATATTGTCCTTTTCCTCCATCAACTAATACTAAATCAGGAAAAGTGAGATAATTATCTTTTTCCTGAACAGCACGTTTAAACCTTCTGTTTAATACTTCTCTCATCATACCATAATCATCTTGCTCATTTTTTTTGTGCTTGATATTGAACTTTCGATATCTCTTTTTAATAAATCCTTCATCACCATATGCAATTAAAGCTCCAACACTGTTTGTTCCTTGGATATGGCTGTTGTCATAAACCTCAATTAAATTTATATTTGTCTCAAGATTGAATTTCTTTGCAACTTCATCGAAAAGTTCTCGATTATTTTGACTTTCATAAAGTTTTCTATTCAAACTATCTTTTGCATTTTTTATTGCTTGATTAACTACTTTTAATTTTGAGCCTTTTTTAGCAACACTAATGTTAATTTGTTTTCCTTCTTTTTGAGTTAAAGTTTTTTCAATTAAAACTTTTTCTTTTATTTCTTCAGATAGTATTATTGCAGAAGGTACACTTTTATTTTCATAAAATTGAGAAACAAATGAATTTAAAATATCTCCTAATTTTTCATCTGGGTCATGTTTTGGGAAAAAAGCTTGGTTACCCCAATTTTGTTTTGAACGATAAAAAAATACTTGAATACAAGTTTTTCCAGATTCTTTGTATCCAGCTATAACATCTGCCTCTACTAAGTTTGCTTCATTAATTCTTTGAGAAGATTGAATAATATTTAAAGCTTTAATTCTATCTCTTAAAATTACTGCTTTTTCAAAATCTAATTCCTCACTTGCTTTTTCCATTTGACTTGAAAGATTTTTTTGAATTTTCCTTGATTTACCTGATACAAATTCAATGGCATCATCAACTGTTTGTTGATAATCACTTTTTTCAACATAACCAACACATGGTCCAGAACATCTTTTTATTTGATAAAGGATACAAGGTCTTTCTCTATTTTTAAAAACAGTATCATCACAAACTCTTAGATGAAAAATTTTTTGGATCATCTTTATAGTCCAGTTGGCTGAACCTGCTGATGCAAAAGGTCCAAAATAAAATCCTTCTTTTGTCTTTTTTCCTCTATGTCTTTTAATTTGTGGCCATTTATCTTTGTTACCAATAAAGATGAATGGAAATGACTTATCATCTCTTAATAAAATATTGAATTTTGGTTTAAATTTTTTAATTAGGTTTGCTTCTAAGAGTAGAGCTTCACTTTCATTTGAAGTAGTTGTTATCTCTAATTTTCTAGTTTGAGATAACATTCTCTCTGTTCTAATTATATGATTTTTTTCAGATACATAACTTTTAAGTCTATTAGGAAGATTTTTTGCTTTTCCCACATAAAGGATTTCATTTTTTTCATTTAGCATCCTGTAGACACCAGGAAGTTTAGGGACTAGCGAGAGCTCTTTTTTAATTACCTCTTTTCCTATTTCAGAGCTTATCATGACTTCTTTTTTTGGTAATTTGAATACCAACTGATGAACATTGCTTAAGAATTTCTAATTTCTCAATTTTCAACATTATTTTAGCAATCCTTTGATCTTTGAATAATTCATCAAATACGGCTTCAGCTAATGTTTCAAGAAAGTTGTAATGTTTTTTTTTAACGAGTTTTGTAATTAATTTTACAATTGTTCCATAATTAACAATCGATTTTATATCCTTATCACTTGATGGCTTTTTATCCTCGTAATCAATTTCTAGGCTAAATTTAACTTTTTGAGGCTTTTTCTTTTCAAAGTCATAATAGCCAAGTTTTAAATTTAAAATTAGTTCATTAATTAGAATTTTCTTTTCGTAATTAAAAAGACTTTTATTTTTATCTATTTTTACAATCTTAAAATTACTTCTTTTCATTCTTTACCCATTATATCTGGTGTTTGCCAGTTTAAATTTTGCCCACTATCTATTGCCAAAACTTGACCTGTAATAGATATATTTTTTATAAAAAAGTCAACAGCATTACATATTTGTTCTACATCCACCTGTCTTTTCAACGGAGTTGCTAGGTATTGTTTTCTAAAATGTTTTTCAGATTGTCTTTGATTTTTAATAGTCGGCCCAGGTGCAATACCGTTTACTCTAATTTTTGGAGCTAAACTCATAGCACTAGTTTTAGTCAAAGTATAAAGTCCAGTTTTACTAATTGTATACGAAAAAAAATACGGAGTTAGTTTGAAAACTCTTTGATCAATAATATTAATTATATTGTTATTTGTACCTTTGACATTTTTTGCAAATTCTTTTGATAACAATGCGGGTGTTCTTAAATTTGTTCTTAAATGTTGCCCCCAACTATCTGTTGTAAAGTTCTCCAATTTATCATTTTCGAACAAAGAAGCGTTATTAATTAGACAATCAAAATATTTAAGTTTTGATTTTGCATATTTTACAATTTTATTTACATCATTTTCTTTACTCAAATCGCCTTTAACCAAGTAAACTTTAGTACCATTATTTGATAGTTCTTTTTTTAACTTCTCAGCTTTCAATTTTGATTTATTAAAATGAATGAGAATTTCTTTATTGGGACCAGATAATTTTTTTGCAATTGCAGCACCAATTCTTGTTGCTCCACCTGTAACAATTATTTTCCGTGCTTCCATTTTTTATCTCTTTTTTTTGTAACTTTTGTTCCAGGCATCCCCATTGTTGATCGACCTTTTGGATAAAGTTTATTTTTTACATCATACTGCCTTATTTTTGGATTTAATGTAATTTCTAATTCACTGCTTTCTAATTTTCTTATTTCATCTCTAATTTTAGCAGCTTCTTCAAATTCAAGATTAGATGCAGCTTCTTTCATCTTTTTATCTAGTGCTTTAAGGTGTTTTTTTAAGTTTCCACCAACATTAGAGCCTTCACTTATTTTTACATAATCCTTTTCATAAACACTTTCTAAAATGTCACTTATTTCTTTTTTAACTGATGTAGCGCTAATTTTATGTTTTTTATTGTAAGCTATTTGAATATTTCTTCTTCTATCAGTTTCAGCAACTGCTTTTTTTATACTTTTCGTTTCTTTATCAGCATACAAAATAACTTTTCCATCCACATTTCTTGCAGCTCTTCCTATTGTTTGAATGAGTGATGTTTCCGATCTTAAAAAACCTTCTTTGTCTGCATCTAAAATTCCAACTAGTGCACATTCAGGAATATCAAGTCCTTCCCTTAATAAGTTGATACCAACTAAAACATCGAATACACCCATTCTTAAATCTCTCATTATTTCAATTCTCTCTAAAGTATCTATGTCTGAGTGAAGGTATCTAACTTTAATCCCATTTTCATGCAGATATTCTGTTAAGTCTTCTGCCATTTTCTTAGTAAGAGTTGTTACTAAAACACGATGATTGTTTTCAATCACTCTTTTGCATTCGTGCATCAAATCATCTACCTGATTTTTGGCAGGTCTAATTTCAACTACAGGATCAATTAGTCCAGTTGGTCTGATAACTTGATCAATAAATTTCCCTTTTGTTTGTTCTAGTTCCCACGGTCCTGGTGTTGCAGATACAAATACAGTTTGAGTTCTCATTAAATCCCACTCTTCAAACTTTAACGGTCTATTATCCATGCATGATGGCAGTCTAAAACCATATTCTGCAAGAGTACTTTTTCTTGATCTGTCTCCTTTGTACATTCCATTAAGTTGTGGAACAGTTACATGACATTCATCAACAAATATCAATGTGTTATCTGGAAAATATTCAAATAGAGTAGGAGGAGGTTCTCCTGGTTTTCTTCCAGATAAAAATCTTGAATAGTTTTCAATTCCAGCACAAGAACCAGTTGCTTCAATCATTTCTAAATCAAACTTAGTTCTTTCTTCTAATCTTTGAGCCTCTAATAATTTATTTTCTGCTCTATGTTTTTTTAAAGTTATTTCTAATTCTTTTTTAATATTAATAACTGCCTGTTCGATTGTAGGCTTAGGAGTTATGTAATGACTATTCGCATAGACTTTTACTAAACTTAGTTCTCTAACTTTATCCCCAGTTAAAGGATCAAACTCTTCTATCTGTTCTAATTTATCTCCAAATAGACAAAGCCTCCAAGCTCTATCTTCTAGATGAGAGGGAAATATTTCTAAATATTCTCCTCTTGCTCTAAATGTTCCTCTATAAAAATTTTGATCATTTCTTTTATATTGTAGAGCTACTAAAGATTTAATAATTTCTTCTCTGTTGTAATCATAATTTTTTTGAAGAGTTAGCGTCATTTTACTGTACGCCTCAACAGAACCTAATCCATAAATACATGAAACACTTGCTACAATTAAAACATCATCTCTTTCCAAAAGAGATCTGGTTGCAGAGTGTCTCATTCGATCAATTTGTTCATTAATCGATGCCTCTTTTTCTATATAAGTGTCAGATCTTGGAACATAAGCCTCCGGTGTATAATAGTCATAATAAGAGACAAAGTACTCAACTGCATTATCTGGAAAAAATGTTTTCATTTCTCCATAGAGTTGTGCTGCAAGTGTTTTGTTTGGAGCAAGTATCAACGCTGGTCTATTAGTAGCCTCGATTACTTTTGCCATTGTAAAAGTTTTTCCAGATCCTGTAACTCCAAGTAATACTTGATTAAATTGATCTTTATTTGCACCATTTACTAATTTCTTAATAGCTTCTGGTTGATCACCTGCAGGTTTGAAATCAGATTTAATTTTGAATTTTTTTCCACCTTCGAGTTTTCCACCAATTTTAGGATTTTTACTCTGAATATCTGTAATTAAATCTTGATAAGTATTTTCCATATATTAAACAGCGTATTAGAATTTATTTATATTTCAATGAGCATAATATCAGACAGTTTAAAACGAATTAAACCATCACCAACTATTGCAGTTACTCAAAAAGCAAGAGAACTTAGAGCTGCAGGAAAAGATGTAATTGGACTTGGGGCTGGAGAACCAGATTTCGATACACCAGATAATATTAAAAATGCTGCAATTAAAGCTATTAAAAGTGGAGACACAAAATATACAGCAGTAGATGGAACACCTGCTTTAAAAAAAGCAATCGTAGATAAGTTTAAAAGAGAAAACAAAATTAATTACACTACAGATCAAATCACTGTTGGAACTGGTGGAAAACAAGTTCTTTATAATGCTTTCATGGCAACTTTAAATAAAGGTGATGAAGTAATTATTCCTGCACCTTTTTGGGTTTCTTATCCTGATATGGTTTTATTAGCTGGTGGAAAACCAAAAATAGTTAAGTGTACAGAAGAAGAAGGATTTAAACTTACTGCAAGTAAATTAAAAAAAGCTATTACCAAAAAAACTAAATGGGTGATTTTAAATTCACCATCTAATCCAACTGGAGCAGGCTACTCAAAAAAAGAAATAGAAGATTTAGCAAAAGTTTTAATTAGAAATAAAAAAGTTCATATTTTGAGTGACGATATTTATGAACATATAGCATATGATAATTTTAATTTTTATACGATTGCCCAAAATTCTAAATTAAAAGATAGAACTTTGACTATGAATGGGGTTAGTAAATCGTATGCAATGACAGGTTGGAGAATAGGGTATGCCGCTGGGCCAAAAGATATAATTAAAGCAATTGGTAAAATTCAATCTCAATCTACATCAAACCCATCATCAATCAGTCAAGCTGCTGCAGTTGAAGCTTTAAATGGTAATCAAGGTTTTATAAAAAAAAGATCTAAAGCATTCAAAGAAAGAAGAGATTTTGTTGTTAAAAGTTTAAACAGCATTAAAGGTATAAATTGTTTAACCCCTAACGGAGCTTTTTATGTATTTCCAAGTTGTAAGGGATTGTTGAATAAAAAAACTAAATTGAAAACTGATACTGAGTTTGTTCAAAAACTACTTGAACAATCGAATGTTGCAGTAGTACAAGGCTCTGCATTTGGCTTAGATGGATACTTTAGAATTTCTTATGCTACTTCAATGCAAAATTTGAGGAAAGCAATGGATAGAATAAAATCCTTTTGCGAAAGCCTTTCTTAAGAAGTGAAAACAGCATTACTATTTGGCTCAACTGGATTAGTTGGAGGTCATGTTTTAAATCAACTAATTCAGAATGATAATTATTCTAAAATTAAAATATTTGTTCGTTCTCCAATTCAAATAGACAATTCAAAAATTGAAGTAATTAAAACTGATTTTAATAATCTAGAAAAGCATAAAGAACAGATTGTGGGAGATGAATGTTATTTTTGTATTGGGACAACAAAAAAAAATTCTCCTGACAAAAATGAATATCAAAGAATTGAATTAGATATACCAAAACAAGTGGCCCAAATTGCAAAATCTAATAATATTAATTCTTATTTTTTTGTATCTTCAGGATATGCCAATTCTAAAAGTTCAGGAGATTATTTAAAATATAAGGGACTTGTAGAGGAAGAGATCTTAAGTTTAGGTTTTTCCAAAATAGGAATTATGAGACCTTCATTTATATTGGGGAACAGAAAAGAATTTAGATTGGGTGAGAAAATAGGAATAATAATTTTTAAGCTTCTCAACCCTTTATTTGTTGGACCATTAAAGAAAATGAGATCAATTCATTCAGAAACAATTGCAAAAGCAATGATTAAACTTGCAAATGATAATATTGATCAAAAAATCTTTGAGTCAGATCAAATTTCAGATTTAATAAAATAAATTTATTTTAAGGTACAATGACTGTTTTCTACGATACACCCAACTTTTTCCATTTCTTCGTCAAATATTTTTGGGTGTCTTAAAGCATAAATATTTTTTAAATAATTAATTCCATACCTTTTAAATTTCCCATCTTCTGTAAGTGCTCCAGATTCGTGTCCGTATGAAACCACTGTTTCTAATAAATTTCCTTTTTTGTCATACAGAACTGTTTCTCCATAACAATTACAAAAATAACTTCTGTTTTGTTTAGGCTCAATATCAATGAAAATAGAGGTTCCTCTTATTCCAATTGTGCCGTGAGGAATTTCAACGTTTAACTCCTCTTGTCTTTTTCCAAAGACCGCATGAACAGAACCTTTAATAACCTTTAATAAGTTTTTTGAGACAAATTGAATTTTTGTTTCAGGTCTTATCAAATAAAAATCATCTTTAAATTTAATTATTGATTTTTCATCCTTAGTTTCAATTGTAGAATTATTTAAATCTTGAAAATTTAATTCTGCTTCCTTACCATCTATGAAAAATTTTCCTGATAATATTTTATTAGATTCGGAGGCAAATGCGAGATTTGGGCTTAATCCCCAAGCAATCATAATTTGACTTACAGTTTTTATAAATTTTCTTCTGTTCATTTGAATAAGTTTTATACCTGAAATTTAAAGATGACGTTATACAAAATTTTTATACTAAGCCTAATCTTACTACTGATTTTCCAGCATCTATTAAAGCCCCACTTGCTGGTTTAAATTCAAAACCAATTAAATCTTCAGCGTATTTTGTCTCCGGTTTCATATCTAATTCAAGATCAGGGATCATGGTTTTTGCACTTGAGTCTAGCATACTAATAAACTTCACCATAAAATTTGGTAAAGTTTTTTTAGGTAGTTTTTTTGCATACTCTGGCAACGCTTCTGCTAAGATTTTTGATGTCTCAAGTAATGTTTTAACTTCTTTTCCAATAATTAACCTTCTGCCACCAACTTTTGAATTTCCTAAACAAGCTACATGAGATTTTGCAACATCTTTAACATCAGATATTAATATTCCCCATTTAGGTGTTGCTGGAAATTTACCTTTTAAAAATTGTTTTACATATTCAATTGAGGTCCCACCTTTAGTATCCAAAGCATCTCCAAATACTCCACCAGGATTTATACAAGTAAGTTTATTTTTAATACCTTTACTTTCCATTAATTCCCAGGCCGCCTTTTCAGCAACTGTTTTAGATAGAAAGTAATCATTAACTCCTTCAACCCAATTTTCATCAGTCCAATCATTTTCACTAAATGAATAAGGATTTGATCTATTTGGCTTTCTAAACATTGCTGCTATTGAAGATGTAACTACAAATTGCTCTACATTTGCTTTGATACCAGCGTTTAAAACTCTTAGAGTTCCATCTTTTGCAACTGGTATTAAATTTTCTCTATTTTTTGAGACTTTCATCGGAAAGGGGGAAGCCATATGAATTATATATTTGCATCCTTTTGCAGCTTCTTCCCAACCTTCATCATTTAAAAGATCAAGTTTTGTAAAAGATAATTTGTCTATAGAAGCATATTTACTAATCGTTTCTTTTGTCTGAGAAATTACATCATCACTTCTAACAGTACCTAAAACTTCGTAGCCTGAATTTAATAATTCTATTGCAGTATGTTTAGCAATCCATCCACTTATTCCAGTTAATAATACTTTATCAGCCATAACACCTTTACCTTTAATTAGTTAGTAATTGTAATCTCAAATTAATGAGATAAGAATTTTTCTGCTTCTAATGCAGCCATACAACCCATTCCTGCTGCTGTAACTGCTTGTCGAAAAGTTTTATCTTTAACATCACCCGCAGCATAAACTCCAGGAATATTTGTTTCTGTAGAATCTGGTTTTGTAATTAAATAACCTTCTTTATCCATTTCTAATTGATCTTTGAAAAGTTGAGTTGCAGGATCATGACCAATAGCAATAAACAATCCATCTAATTTTACTTCCTCTGTTTTTTCAGTTTTCAAATTTTTAATTTTTATACCTTTAACATTTTTGGGTTCACTATCACCTAAGACATCCTCAACAACAGAGTCCCAAACTATTTCAATTTTTTTATTTTCCATCAATTTTTTTTGCAGCATTTTTTCAGCTCTTAAACTATCTCGTCTATGAATTAATTTTACTTTTGATGCAAATTTTGTAAGAAACATTGCCTCTTCTACTGCAGCATTACCACCTCCAACTACAGCAACTTCTTTATCTTTAAAAAAGAAACCATCACATGTAGCACATGCTGAAACTCCAAATCCTCTAAATTCTTGTTCTGATTTAATGTTTAACCATCTTGCTTGTGCACCAGTTGAAATAATTATGCTATCTGCTGTATATTTTTGACCACTATCACCAACAGCCTCAAACGGTGTAGATTTTAAATTCACTGATCCGATATGGTCTTCTATCATTTCTGTTCCAACAGCTTTTGCTTGATCTCTCATTTGATCCATTAGCCATGGTCCTTGAATTACTTCTGCAAAGCCTGGAAAATTTTCCACATCAGTTGTGGTTGTTAATTGTCCGCCTGGTTGAGCACCATGAACAAGGATAGGATTTAACATTGCTCGTGCAGCATAAACAGCTGCTGTGTATCCGGCAGGACCAGATCCAATTATTAACACTTTTGTGTGTTTAGTTGGATTTTGACTCATATGGAAGCTATATAGTGATTAATGTCTAAATTAAAAGGTTTATTATTAACTCAAGGGATGCACGGAATGATTAGTCAAGTCGAGGGACTTGCTAAAGCACTTGATATTGATTTTACTCACCACAAGGTTGAACTAAAGAGTATTTGGAAACTTGTTCCACCAAAATTTACTCCAATTTCTCAAAATGTTTATAAAAAGATTGAAGATAATGATTTTGATTTAATAATCTCATGTGGAAGAAAGAGTGTAATTCCATCTATTCACTTAAAACGTATTTCTAAAAAAAAAATCTTTAATATTCATATTCAAGATCCAAAAATAGATTTTAATAATTTTGATTTTATTGTTGCTCCAGAACATGATGGAATTAATGGCGATAATGTTATTAGCACAAAGGGAGCTATTCATTATCTTTCGGAGAAAGAAATTGAAGAAAATAAAGATTATTTAAAATCTTTTATCAAACAAGATGAGAGAAAAATTTGGTGCTTAATTATGGGTGGACCAACAAAATATTATGATTATTCAACTAAAAATATGAAACATATTTTCTCAATGTTTTATAAATTAATGAAGAAACATGATTTTCAATTAGTTGTAATCCCATCAATGAGAACCCCAATAAATACAATTCATTATGCAAAAGAGTTTTTTGGAGAAAATCACACAGTAATTATGAATGTAGATAAAAAGGCATATTTATCTGCTTTAGCTTTATCTGAAAATATAGTAGTTACATGTGACTCTAGCTCCATGATCTCTGAAGCTGCTTTGACAGGCAAACCAATCTATGTTGCTAATATTTTACCAAAAAAGAATGACAAAAGATTCCAAAGATTTAGAAATTTATTTAGAGAACTAAATATCACTAGAAACTTAGGTGAGGAAATTGAAAATTGGAACTATGAAAAACTAGATGAAACTAATAGAGTAGCAAAAGTTATTAAAGAAAAAATTCAATCTTAATGTCATTTTTAAATTCTATAAAAAATAATTCAAAAAAATATGAAACACCATTTGATCATTGGGAGTATAGCAATGCTCTATCTGACGGTGCAATTGAAGAGATTATTAAAGCAGATATTCCAAATTTAAGTGAGCATAATTTGAATTATGATGGAACCCGTGCAATTGATGGAGGAGCAGCAGAATTTAGAGAGGGTATTTCCTCTGGTGGTAAAGCAATAAAATTTAGATGTTTTGTAACAAAAGAGAATAGTTCGCAATTTCCAAATCTTGTTAAATTTATAAATGAACTTCAGTCAAAAGAAACTTTTGAGACAATATCCAAAATGATCAATAAAGATTTATCGAACTCATATGTAAGACTAGAGGTGATTTGTGATAGAGAGGGTTTTTGGCTCAAACCACACTGTGATATTAAAGAAAAATTAATGTCAGGATTAATTTTTGTAAATAAAACTAATGAGTCTGAAGATTTAGGTACTGATTTTTATAATGAAAAATTAGAGAAAGTTAAAACATTGCCTTACAGAAATAACTATGGTTATCTTTTTACCAGCGGACCAAATACTTGGCATGGCATGGAAAAAAAGAGTATTCTTAAAGAAAGACGATGTTTACAAGTAAACTATGTGACTTTCGAAACTGATTGGAAAGTAAATAATTAAAATTTATTTAATGAAATTAATCCAGATTTTGGATCAATAATTTTTTCATTTAAGGTAGCAACTTTTCCAACTGCAAAACCTGCGTTCTCAATTACTTTTTTAAAGTCCTCTTCAGAAAAATTTGGAGTATTTTCAAAGTTTATAAACGCAACTCCCTCTGGCCATGACACTTCAACATTGCCTTCTCCTGTTGCAGCTTTAAGTTCTTTTTCAACTTTTGCTTGGCATGCCATACATACCATTCCATCTACAACTCCAATCATAGCAACTTCTGCTTTGACTATGTTTTGAAAAAATATTAATGATGTAAATAAAACTAGTAAGATTTTTTTCATAATTCTTTTATAAACTATTTTTTTTAATTTAACATACCCATATTGGGTAATACTATTGAAATTTATTTATGAATATAGAAATGCTTTCAAATCCCTCAGAGCTAAAAGATACAAGATCGAAAATAGAGAAGTTTTGTAAGTCAAATTTACCAAATATCGATTTAGCAAGCGTAACTTTAGCAATTGATGAGGCTTTGCAAAATGTAATTCGTTACTCGTATAAAATGAAAAAAGATCAAAAAATTGATTTAAATTTAGAAATTATAAATGATAGTGAGCTTAAAGTAATAATTACTGACTATGGTGAACAAGTACCATTAGATACGATTAAACCAAGAGATTTAGATAAAGTCAGACCTGGAGGTTTGGGAGTATACTTTATAAAAAAAACCTCGAAATTTTGTGAGTACAAACATAATCAAGTGGGTCCAGGTACAACTTTAACTTTAATTTTTTAACTACTCTTCTTTAATAAGTTTAGGCTTTGAGCACATGTAAAATTGGTTGGAACCTCTTAAAGATTTTTGCAGCATTGCTAATTCATTTGAATTTTGATTATAAGTTACATTAGTCTGCAATCCTCCAATTGAACCGTTTGATGTAAAAGATGATGGGGTTTGTCTATCCATCTTGAAATTTACTTTTGTCTTTGAACTATTAATTTTTGTTAGAATGATTTGTTTTCTTTTATTTGAATAAACCCAAACAGTTGTATTTTTTTTATTTTTACAACTTAATTGATAAATATTTGCATTAGAATTTTTAGGAATAAAAGCTATAACAATAAGAACAATGGTTATTTTTAAAAAAAATTTAAACAACATTAAAATATTTTTTTTAGCTTTTTTTGCATTTTTGGCAGCTAACTATCTTTATAATAATATCATAACAAAATCCACAGCTAACAATGTAAAGTTTTTAGAGGTTGAAGTAGAACTAAAGGGCAATGTTGATTTTAATTTAAAATGTGAAGGAGCAAACAATCCAAACCCCTCAAGTGTAAATAGAGGCCTTGGTGAGCAAACTGAAAGTAATTGTACTGGTACTGGAACTTTTTCTGCAGTAGTTCCGCAACAAAGATTTACTGAAAGTTCAAATTAATTTATTCAACTAATTTTTTTAGCTTTAAACCTTCAAGACATTTTTCCATTGTAAACATTCCGTCTTTAGCAGATGTTTGGAGAGTAGATTGAATTTGCTCTGTTTTACCTTCTCTAATTAAATTTCTTATCGCAGGTGTGCCTGTCATTACTTCATGACAGCCAATTCTTCCTCCACCTTTCTTTTTTAATAATTGTTGAGACATTACTAATCTGATTGATCCAGCTAACATAGTTTGTGCTTGTTCTTTTTGAGCTGGAGGAAATACATCTAAAATTCTTGTAATTGTTGAAGAAGCACTACTAGCATGTAGGGTTCCAAAAACTAAGTGACCAGTTTCTGCAGCAGTTAATGCTAATGAAATAGTTTCAAGATCTCTCATCTCACCAACTAAAATTACATCAGGATCTTGTCTTAATGCAGATTTCAACGCTTTTGCAAAACTACCAGTATCTTTTCCAACCTCCCTTTGAGAAATAATACTTTTTTTAGCAGGATGAACAAACTCAATAGGATCTTCAATTGTAATTATATTTTCTGCTCTATGAGAATTAATTTGATCTATCATTGCGGCAAGTGATGTAGATTTACCAGAACCAGTTTGTCCTGTAACAAGAACTAATCCTGTTTTATGAGTGATTGCTTCATGTGCTGCAGGTGGCAAACCTAGTTTTTCAATATTAGGAATTTCACTTATAATTTTTCTAAGAACCATACTTGGTCCATATGAAGAATAATAACCGTTTGCTCTAAATCTCTGCCCATCAACAACAACAGCAAAATCTAAATCACCATTGCTAATTAAATAATCATATTGCGCTTTATCTAAAGATTGTTTCCAAAAAGTTTCTATATCTTGTCTTGAAACAATATCTTCGCTAAAAACTTTAATCTCACCATTTTCTCTGATTGCAAATGGTTGATTCGATCTGATGTGGATATCCGACAAATCATATTCTTTTGGATATGATTTTAATTTATCATGAAGACTCATAAATGTTTTGATGCTCTAAAAGTTATAGCTTTTCAAGTTTTTTTTAATATTGATACATATATAAAGTAACACAACTAATGCTTGTGTACCGATTCGGTATTTATTATTGTGATTTTATTCGGTTTTTATAAAAAATTATGATTGATAAAATTGGACCTCCTATTGCAAAAGCTTTTGCTCCTATCATTAAATTAATAGGAAAAAATCACTCAAAAAAAGAAAAAGTAATAGGTGTCGTTTTTAGAGATAAATTTATTCAAGCCGCAGAAATTTCATACAAAAAAGGTGTTTGTAAAATTGATAATTTCTCTAATCAACAAATAGCAGGAATTGGAGAAGACCAAGATTTTTTATCCGCAACAACATATTTAAGTGATCAAGTAAAAAATGCATTAGACTCTATTAAGACTAAAACAAAAGACATTGCCGTTTCTTTAGATACATCCAAAGCACAAATTTATAATTTACAAATTCCAATTATGGATGAAGAAAGTTTAAGGGAAGCAACTGCTTTAGGTGGATTTTGGGATCAATTTGATGAAACACCTGAAAATTTAGATGAATTTGAAACAAGTTATTCAGTTATGAGTACAAATGAAGAGCTTGGTGTAATGGACGTAGTTTTAGTTGCTATGGAGATAAAGTTTGTGGAAACTTATTCGAATATTTTTAGGCTTGCAGGTTACAATCCTGTTGTAATTGATCTAGCACCGTTTGCTCATGTTAACTCTCAAGGAATACTTCTTGGGAAAGAAGGTTTTGAAACTCCAAATGTTATTTTCAATTATTCAAAAGATGAGAAAAGTATTACTATTTGTTCCAATAAAGGTTTTCAGTATTCAGAATTAAATATTATTGAAGCAGATCAAGTATTGCTTGATACAGTTGAGGAAGTTGAGAGTGTTGAAACAGAATTTTGGGATGAAATTTTTGAAAGACTTGGTTCTCAAATTAAACAGTATTTAGTTGAGTATGAAACAAAGTATGAATTTGATCCTATAAATATTATTACAGTAATTTCAGATAAGTCAAAAATTAAAAATGTTTCAAAAGGAATTGAGCGACAATTGGGAGATGTTGTTGTTAAGCTTTATAATCCAGAGGACTCTGCTGAGATTTCTGATAGTGCAAAAAAATATATAGATTCACTTAGCAATAAATCTCTTGCATCAGAAGCAATTGGTATAGCTTCAAGAAAATTAAATTCTTTTAATCTTGAAACTAACGAAATAATTTCTGTAAATCTTTTATCTAATTTTGATCAGGTAAAAACTAACAGAAGATCAAAATCTTTAGGCAATTTTTGTTTAATGATTTCTATGATTTTTGTTTTAGGTATTATTGGACACGTTCTTCCATTTAAAATTTTAAAATTAATGAATAATTCATCTAAATTAGCTGCTACTAAAATTTTAGAAGAAGATCTCGAAAGTAAAAATAATCTTTTGCAAGGATATAATGCAAAAATTGATAGTATAAATGAAGATAAAAGAATTGCAGCAGCCTTTGGATCAAATTTAAAAACGACTGCAAATCTTTATGCAAGTTTAAATCAAATAGTTCCAAAAAATATCAGATTGACTAGTTTTGGAATACAAGAAAAACATAATATTTTATTTTCTGGTGTAGCTATGAACGATCAAGCCGTGGTAAATATGATGAATAGTTTTTCAGAAAATGAAGTTGTTAATGATAGTAAAATTGAGGCATTAGTTGAATTTTCCAAACAAGATCGAATAGCACTTTACACAGTCGCTGGACAACCTGATGTAAAAGAAGAAGATTTACCAAAAGAAAAAATAACAAAAAAATTTAACTCAAGATTATCATTAAAACCTCTGTCAACCGAGGTATTTGATGATGAAACTATAGTTTTAGATCTATTAGAGGCAGGTAAAGGATAATGTTACTAAGATTTATATTTACAACTATCTTTCTATTCTATTGTAGTAATTCTTTTAGTAGTGATCCATTTACTAATGAAATTGGTATTGTAAGAGAGCCAGAAGTAGTTGAGATTAAAATTGAAGATACAGATGAATCTGAGACAGATTTATTAATTCAAGAAGAAGCTAATGAAGAGAAATTGGCAGAGGAATTATTTAATAACACTGAAGAGGTGATTGAGGTTGTTGAGGCCGAACCTGAGAGCACTGAACTTGTTACAGTTTTAAATATTGACCCAATCATCGCATATTCTCTAAGGGATTATTTATTAAAAGGTGTTGCACTAAGCAAAGAATCTGATCATAAATTTCAAAGAGCTAAAGTAAAAAAAATCGACAGAGCAAAAACACCTACTACTCACACAATTTCGAAAGAAGATACAATTGAGAAAATCGCTTTTAGATACGGTTTTTCGTTAAGAGAAATAGAAATTGCAAATGCAATTTATCCTGGATCAAGAAAATTAGTAACTGGTGACAAGATAGTTATACCAAATAGATTTCATATCGTAAAAGAGGGTCAAAACTTAAACACTATTGCTGAAAGATATAATTTAAATGCAACACAGCTTGCTTCTTACAATGATCTAGATGATGAAAATATTATTTTGATTGGTGATAAATTATTACTGCCTTTCTTTATTCATGTAACAAATGAGAACGAAACAATAGCTGATATTGCTGGAAGATATGAAAGAGAAATAAGTGAATTAATCGAATTTAATGCTTTTGAAAAAAACACAGTTATTTTAAATGAAAATCAATTAGTAAAAATTCCAATTTATGCGAATGAGAATATTACTTATGAAAACTTAGACAAGAAGAGTATTAACGATTTTAAAATAAATAGAAAAAATCTTGCAATAATTGAGATAAGTAACAGTCAATTTATGGTTAGAGAGGGTGATAGAATAGGAAATAGAGATGGTGTGATAGTCTCAATTGAAAAAAACAAAATGATTGTTTTAGAGGACAATATTGAATATGAGTTTTTAATTAATACTCCAATAGTAGGAATGGCAATTGCATCATTACCACAATCAAATAATGAAGATTTAACCAATGATGATGTAAACAATGATGATACAAATATTGAAAATCAAACAGAGAATAATGAAAACAATAACAATGATAATGAAAATGAAACAGTAACAAATGTTGAGGATTTATTCAATTAATGACAAAATTTATTAAATTATTCCTGGTATTAACACTGTCTACATTGCTAGTAAGTTGTAGTAGTTCAAATAGACCTAAAATGGCTTATGATCAAAAGGATAAAGGAGCTGTTCAAGAAATTGAGTCTTTCAATGTAAAAGCAAGTGCTGAAAATTTTAGACAAACTGCAGAACAATTTAATCAAGATTCAAATGATATTTTAAATAAAAATAAAAAAGAGGAAAAGTTAGTAAGAAGAATCTCTTTAACAGAGGGTAAGGCGCTAGAAAAAAAATCACTTAAACTAATTGATAGAAATTTAAAGATTAAAAAGTTAGAGGATACTGAAGTAAGTTTAAAGCTTAATAATATGAATATAAGATCAGCTTTAAAATTATTCGCTGGATTAGTTCAGAGAAATATTATCATAGGTAATGAAGTTAGTGGCGAAATAACTATAGACTTTGAAAATATAAAATGGGGCTCTGCTGTTTATGCTATATTAGATATTAACAGTTTAATTATGACTGTTGATGAAGATTCTGGTTTGCTAAGAGTTCATACAAAAGAATTTTTTGCTGAATTAGAAAAAGCTAAAATAGATAATACTATAGAGGAAAATAATAATTTAGCTTCCTTAGATATTGGCGGTTCAGTTTCAAACGATGGAGATGGTTCTGAACCTTTGGTTACAGAGATATTTAAAGTCTTTTATCAAAGTTCAACAGATTTAGTAGAATCTCTTGGGGAAGTTATGGGTGAAACCGAAGGTTTTACTATGGTAGATGATGAAAAAAATAATCAAATTATAATTACAGGCACATATGCACAATTAAATCAGGCAGAAAATATTTTAAACAAAATTGACTTGGAAAAAAAACAAGTAATGATCGAGGCTTATATTGTTAATGCAACTGATGGCTTTAATAAAAACTTTAGTGCGAACATAGATGCATTAAATGCTGCGGCAACTGCAAATGGAAGTGATAGAATAACTTTTTCAGGGATTGATACCAACCCAGGAAATACAACTTCAATAACTCCTGTGGCTGATACGAGTCCTGAAGCTATATCTAATGCAGATTTATCAGATGCAGTCAGTTTGGCAGGAGGAGCATTTTTGCTTGGAAATATAGGAATGACAAAGATCAAAGCTGTAATCACTGCATCAGTGAAAGACTCTAATACAGAAACAGTTTCAAATCCAAAACTATTTGCAATGGACGGTGAAGAAGCAACTCTTACTCAAGGTACAACTTTAGTAAAAGTAATTCCAGCTTCAGGTGATGCTGCAGGATCTACAGTAGAAATTCCACAAAATTTAAGCATCACGGTGAAACCGGAAATTGTTGGAGAAAGTAGAGTAAAAATTGAATTATCACTTGCAAATGATGCACCAGGTGAAAGCTCAGGTGATGACGTTGTAACGAACGAGGAATCACTTACATCTATAGTACAAATTAATGCAGGTGATGTAGCTGTGCTTGGAGGTGTTTATAAAAATACTAGAGAAAACAGCGAAACTTATGTGCCGTTCTTCTCAAAAATTCCATTACTAGGAGCATTTTTTAGACAAACAACTGATAAAGACGATAAAACTCAACTGTTAATATTCCTAAGTGCAAATGTTGTATAAGTTATAATTTTTATTATAACTTTAAACATGCCTTCAATAAATCCTGAAATAAGTATTAAGATTTCAAACCTTTTAAAAACTAGTGGAAAATTATCTGAAGCTAACTTTAATGAGGCTAAAAAAAAATACGATAGTAATGGCAAGGTTCCTCTTGGAGTTTTAGAGTATTTAATTGATGATAAATTAGTAAGTGAAGATGATATTGTTTCTGCAGTTTCAAGAAATTATGCTTTACGTAAAACTATTCTAACTGAGCAAAATATTAAAAAAGAAGCTGTAAAAAAACTTCCAAAAGATTTTATAATGGAAAACGAAATGCTTCCATTTGAACTAAATGGAAGAATTTTAAAAATTGCTTTGTTTGATCCAACTAAATCTACATTGGCAGGTAAAATTAAAAGCATGACTGGATGTAATGTAGAGTTGTATGTTGCAAAACCTTCTAATTTAGATCAAGCTTTAAAATTTAAATCTGTAATTGAAGCGACACAAGACTCTCAAAATAATCAAGCACAAAAATCATCAGTCTCAAAACCAAATTTAAACGTGAAGGTTCCAAATGTAAAAATTACTCAAGGTGAGAATGCTGTTGTGGAATTTGTCGATAAACTTTTAAATGAATCATTTTTTAGTGGCACTAGTGATATTCATATTGAAATTTTTAGAAGAGGTGAGGCAAGAATAAGATTTAGAAAAGATGGCGTCCTCCAAGAACAATTACAGTTCAAACAATTTTTGATGGAGAATTACAATGCAATAGTAACAAGGCTAAAAATTATGTCAGGTTGTGATATTTCAGAAAAAAGGTTGCCTCAAGATGGAAAACTTCAATTTAAAAATCCACAACCAAAAAATGAAGATGATGTTGATATTGATGTTAGATTTTCAGTTATTCCAGCTAAAGAAGGTGAAAGAGTTGTTATGCGTTTACTTGCTGCTGGACCAGATCTTGGTTTAGAGCAAATCGGTCTAGATAAAGAGGATTATGATAACTTAGTTACAGCTATAACTGCTCCTCAAGGAATGGTTTTGGTAACTGGACCAACAGGAAGTGGTAAAAGTACAACTCTCTATGGCTGTATCAAAAAAATAAATAATCCTGGAACAAATATAATGACAGCTGAAGACCCAGTTGAATTTTATTTAAAAGGTGTTGGACAAATTCAAGCCAACAATGAAATTGGTTTAACATTTGAAGCGATATTAAAATCTTTTTTAAGACAAGACCCAGAGGTAATTCTAGTTGGAGAGATAAGAGATAAATCTACAGTGGATATTGCAATTAAAGCAGCTTTAACTGGACACTTGTTATTAAGTACACTTCACACAAACGATGCAGTTTCTACGGTTGTCAGATTAGTAAATATGGGCGTTCCAAGTTTCATGGTTGCATCAGCCTTAAGTTTAATTGTTGCTCAAAGGTTAGCAAGAAAGAATTGTTCTTCTTGTACAGTTGACGACGAAAAAGGGACTAAAGAAACTTTATTGCAATATGGTTTTAAAGAGGAAGAGTTAAATACTTTTACCCCCAAAATGGGTGCAGGTTGTGCAGAATGTAACAACACTGGATACAAAGGAAGACAAGGAATTTATGAGGTGTTAAAAAAAACTCCTAACTTGGAAGCTGCGATATTGAGAGATGCTAGAGGAGATGAAATGCTTGAAGTTGCAATTAAGGATGGTTTCAAAACTATGCAAGTTATTGGCAGAAATTTTATTAAAAAAGGTATATTATCTGTTGAAGAATATTCTAGAATTTTAGTAGTTTAGTTTATGGCAACATTTCAATATGCTGGTGTTCAAGCTGGAAAAAAAATTAATGGTGTAATTTCTGCATCTGATCCAAAAAGTGCTGCAGTAGAACTTAGGAAAAAGAAAATTATTGTTACCTCAATCAAAAAAGGTAACGGTAAATCCGAAAAGAAAGGTCCACCATCTTTGGATGATGTTCCTATAAGTAACGCCCCTATTATTATTGCAAAAGGAAATATTTATTTAAATTTTGGACCTTGGGCCAAAGTTCCACCGAAGGAATTATTGCAGTTTACAAAAAAAGTATCAACTATGATCAAGGCGGGTTTGCCTATTTTAGAGTCTATCATGATGATCAGAGATCAAACTGTACATATGAAGATGAAAATGACTGCTCATGCCATAATAAAAGATTTAAATGGTGGAATGAATTTAACGGATGCTTTTGCCAAGCACCCAAAAATTTTTGACAATATTTATTTGAATATGATTTCTGCAGGTGAGGCTAGTGGTAAATTAGATGAATTTTTAATTAAACTTGTAGAGTTATTAGAGAAAAATGCAAAAATTAAACAAGGTATTAAAAGTGCATTATTTTATCCAATAATGCTTTTGACGGTTGCAACAGTAATTACAATTTTCATGTTATGGAAAGTCGTTCCTGTTTTCGAGAAGATGTATGGCTCAATGGGTGTTCAACTCCCAGCAGCAACTTTAGTTATTGTTAATGCGAGTAGATTTATTGCTAATCCAACCAATATAATGAAAATCGTTGGAATTATAGTAATTATTAGAGTTTCTTATAACTTCATGTACAAAAATATAGAGGGATTTAGACATGTAATGCATAAGAGATTTTTAAAATTTCCATTGTTTGGAGATTTAATTGTTAAGGCAACAGTGTCTAGGATGTGTATGATTATGGCCAATCTAACTAGAGCTGGAGTAAGTATCATAGACACAATAAAGATTTCCAAATCTGTTACTACAAATCTAGTTTTTATTTATGCGTTAGAGAGAATTGGGAGGCAGATAGTAACTGGTCAAACATTGTCTGCGTTACTACAAAAAGAAGAACATATATTCCCTCCAGCTCTTGCACAGTTAACAGCTGTTGGTGAGAGAACAGGAAATATGGAAGAAATGTTTCAGTCAATTGCAACTTACTATGAAGAAGAATTTGATGGTGTTGTTGCGGCCTTATCCTCAATTATAGAACCATTAATGATTGTGATAATTGGTGCGATTATCGGGGTTCTTATGATAGCTTTGTACATGCCAATCTTCAGTATTGGTCAAGCTGTAGGATAGACCTTAATGAAAATCAAAGAAAAAGGTTTCAGTATTTTGGAGTTGATGACTACTATAGCCATCATATCCATTATTGGTGCAGTTGGTTTTCCAGCAATTGATAATTTTGGTGATCAAGATAATTTCGAGAGCGATCTTGCAACAATTCGAGGGCAAATAAATTATGTTAGACAGCTTTCCCTGGAAGATGGAAACGCTTATACAATCAGAATTGTAAATGATACTTCTAACAATACTGCAGATTTAGAAGTTTGGCAGGCACAAGGATTGAATAGATACAATGTAGAATATCATAAATCTACAGCCACCAAATGTTCTGATTTTGATGGCACAAATGATAAAGGAACTAAGCTAACAGATTTAACAAAAGAACTTGAGCATATGACAATCAGTAGATGTACATCTACGACAGGTAGCTGTACAAAAGTTTCTGCCTCTAATAACTTTTTTTGTTTTTTACCTGATGGATCTTCGCCTGAAAATGCTAGAGGAGAAATACAAGCCTCTGAAAATGCTGGAGGAAAAAAAGATTATTTACACACTTACGAGACAGGTTTTTTTAATAATGGGAATAGAATGTAATGAATTTAAAACACAAACTTCAGAGGGGCGTATCTTTGGTTGAGGGAATGACAGCAGCTGGTGTTTTGGGCATAGCTGTAACTGTATTTATGACATTACAATCTTATCAAGAAAGAGATTTTGCAAATTTAAGGAAGTTTGACAAAGCTGCTTATGCAGTAGAATTAATGTTTGAAGAACTTGCTGCTGTTTACAATCCTGTAGCTGCGCAATATGGAAATCCAAGAGTATTTGAAGATACAACAGCAGGCGCTTCTTTAAAAGTAAAGGGTCTTGCTCAATTACCAGGTGATGGAGATCAAATAATAATCGAGGGAGTGGGTGGTAAATACGAAATTACAGACTCAACTGCTTTCGATGATGATAACAATACTACTTTATCTTTGGAAAGATCAGATGTTCCTGATGATACACCAAATAAAAATATGGCATCTGATGCTACAGAAAATGCTCCAATTACATTTATATCTAATTCTGAAGGTAGTTTGGATCCTTATGATGATCTAGACATGACAAAGTTTGAAGACACCACATATAAAGCGACAATAACAAATCAAAAAGTTTTGGCTGACCTAGATAATTGGGGAACTTTATTGAAGAAGCATCTCGGTCCTGCAAGAACTGGAGATAAGAGATTATTAGAAATTGAAGACATCGAAAAAGATGTCCCTGTTGATAAAGATAATGATGGAGTTACAGATCAAGAAGATGGAGTTGATATTTATGAAACCGTCAAAAAGAAACAAGTTACAATAATTATTAAACAAGACAAAATTGAAGAAAAATTTAGAAGATTATTTTTAGCTGGAACTTAAAATGAATTTAAAAAAATTTATTACTCAAAAAGGATTATCTCTTACCGAAGCTTTAGTTGCTGTGGTTGTTTCAACAATCGTAATGGGAGCAACTTACACAATTTATAATAATTTTCAGGGTACATTTGTCAGACAAATCAATCACAATAATATGAAACAGGAGGCTAGATTTGCACTACATGTATTACAACACGATAGCAAGATGGCTGGTTATAAACATCCTGATAGTACCGATGGTGAAGTTCAAGTGCCGGTAAAGGTTTTAAATACAGATGGTACAGAAGTTGCAGATGATACTGAGTTTGGAGAAATTGTATCATTTTGTTTTGATACCGAGGATAATAGTGGAAATATTCAAAGAAAATTAATTAAGTACGAGTTAAAAGCTCCATACTCTCCTATTACTGATAAAACTGTATTAAAGAAAAAAGTTTGGAACACAACAAATTGTGACGAAGATGATACTGTCAATACAACAGTCGATGCAGACTGGATGCCTGTTGCCCAGTTTTTTGATGAAATTGGAATTAGAATTAGAAGTAAGCATATTGATTTTGAAATCACTCTTGTCTCTAAAGATGAAAAAGTAACAGAAAAATATACAGCTTCTGCTTACATGAGAAATTTAAACTTTGGTGGAAAAACTTATTATGTCTATGATGAAGAAGATCTTCATGAAAATAGGACAGCTGTTATACCTTTTACCGGTAGTTTAAAAGTTCAGTGTGCAAATAATCTTACAAGAGATATTCAGCTTGCAAACTTTACAACCTCTGATGATATTATCATACTCCATCAAGGTGAAACAGTTGGAGGGACAAGTCTTACTAGGACACATGATGCTATAGTTTTTAATTCAGAAAAACCACCTGCAATCACTGGTATACCAAGTGTTAGCCATGATGAAATGAGGTTAAAGTTGGTCACAACTACTGTTGCTGCCAATTTACCCCCAGGTCTCACCGTAACATCTGGATATGATGATTTAAATAATAATAACTCTGCTGATGATGGTGAATGGGATGGATCATTAACCCTTGAGGGTACTTTAGATAACTTAGATACGAATTACACTTTTAACTCTGACGGTTATCAAGATTTTACGATTAGATTAAAAGCAGATTTAGACACAAGTTGTGACAGTCAACCTTGGGAAGATCAAAATGAGGCGTACAAAGATTATAAGGTGAGAGTAATGAAGTATGATGCACCTCAATTTTCTGATGTAAATTTGCATACTTGGGAAGCAAAAGGTTTTACTTATGGAGATGCAAATTATGAGAGAAAAGGAACATCAAGTTATAATGGAGGTCCTAATTACGATTTAACAGATGATGGAAGATCATTTTATATACAGCAAAATTTAGCATCTCCTTCTTTTTTAGCTTCTACTGAGGAATATGACTCTTTTGTTTTAAAAGGAATGATTTGTTCCGGCGGTTATCCAGATTGTAACCATGATATGAGTGCATGGATGGATGACGACATGTTAGGATTTGCAGCTGGATATCAAAGACCTAGCGTAGTTCAAAAAACTTGGCCAGATGGTAGAATTAGAGCTTGTGCTGGAATTGATTATGAAAGTTTAAATGGCACATCTGGATTTAGTGCGTCTAAATTAAGAAACTCATTAAGAAGTAGTGATAAAACAGAATGGGACGGTTTATCTGCTTCTGAAAAAAATGAATGGTGGGGTGAGCCAGCAGATCTTGTTTATGATATGTATTTATGGTCTTGGTGGGGGGCACAAGGTAATAGATCTGCTATCCATCTACATCATTTCAAAGGTTATGAGTTCGATCACACTAGAAATTGTGGTTATAATGAAGGATCCTATCTATCACATGCTGATATGAATAGGTTAACTGGATGGTCTACTCCCAATTCATCAAAAATGTCTGATTTCAATGAGAATGGATACAATAGACTTTTTATGAGAACTGATAGCACTAGACCAACAAATACTGGTTCTAGGAACTGTAATAATAGAGGGAGTTCATTTTCAAGAATTAGTTATAATCCTGGTGCAACTCATAAATGGGGATGTGGACACGGAAAAAATACTGGTGTTAAAAATACTGTCACGCTTACATACCACCCAAATAAATTTAGAGCCAATATAGATAACAAACCACATGTTGCTAATAGTAACAGTCAAAGGTTCACAGCATTTGATTATAGATTTGATAGCGATGGAGACTTATTTGATCACACACTATCTGCTTGGCCTTATAATGAAGATACAACACCAACTGCTATTACTCTACCAAGCGGAGATGATGATACCGAAGAATTAAAAACAGAAGGGTTTAAAAGATTTCAAAAAGGTTCAGTTGCAATAGTTTCTTTTTCACAACCTGACAATAGGTATTCTAATATTCAAATTGCAAGACTACCAAGGTTTATTCCTGACAAAACTGATGGCAATAAACCAATGCCTAAAGCACAAAACTTATATTATTACATGGACGAAGACTATTTTACAGTAAACAGAATATATGGTTTGCTAAGTAAATCTTATGATCCCTTTGGAGAACACATAGAAGTTTTGGTGCAGTCAAATTCATCAGCTAACTGTGCACAAATCGGTGGTAGAGGAACAAATGAAACAGGTTCAATTAAAACTCAAAGTATAGATGGTTCTAGTAGATCTATGAATTGCAGATTGAGTGGCGAGTGGAGAGCAACCTCAGCAGTTTGGGCTAATAATACAGAACTTCCAAATATAGGAGAAATGTATGATACTCAAGATAAAGATTCTTATAGTGGTGCCAGGGCAACAGTAACAACTACCGCAGGAAATACTATTTATGTTTTTGCCGATGGTTCTTTCAGATATCAAGCTTATGCAGATGGTTTTAATGATGGTACTCCAAAAGAAGATTCTTTTTATTATGCAGTTCAATCAGAAGATACCTCTAATAGTAGAATTTCAGACATAAAAAAAGTTTATATTGGTTTTAATATTGGAAACACTACACCAACAGGAGTTTCGTTTAAGGAAGCAGATGGTACAGCCATCACAGATAATAATAACTTTGATATTGCTGAGGATGATAACAAAGATCTAATAGTAGGTGAGATTTATGCTACTAGTACTCAAGAACCTGATACACATGATTTTGTAAGATTTAATCTTGGTGAAGTTCCAAATGATGATGCTGATAAAGATGTAGATCACGGAACTAGATTTAGAATTGACCAAAAAGATGATAAATTTTATTTAGTTTTAAATGATGATAGTGACATTAGATGGTCTAATTTACCTTCAAATAAAAAATATTTCTCGATAAGAATTGTTGCTACAGATTTAAGAGGAAATCAATTAACTACTACAGAAAAAGTATATGTAGATAGAGTTGATTGCTCAGAAACAGCAATGGAAAATATCACTGTTTATAAAACAAAAGCAGCAATGACCATTGAGGGTTATATTCAAGGAAAAGAAGGAGAGAAAGTATTTAGGAGACAGACAGTCCCACTAACTACTAGCTTGGATGAGGCTGTAATTACATTTGAATATCCCGAAAGGTCAGTACAACCATCTGTAAAAATAGCTGAAAAAACAGTAACAGTTGATGGAGAGGATGTTGTTATTGGAATGTTGTCAAATAGATGTAAGGAAACTCATAGTTACATTGATAGACAGCAACTTTGGAGCGATTCATAATGAAAAAACGAAAAAACGAAAAAGGTTTTGTCCTTGTATTTGTGATTGCTGTCGTCTCAGCATTGTCAATTATGACGGGAGCTATGTTTTTTTATTATGACAATGATTTAAAAAGTGTTTCAAGAAATTCAATTATGCAACAAGTAAATCTTGCTGCGGAAACGGGATTACAAGAAGGTCAGAAATGGATCACTGATCAGCTAAATTCAAATAGTTTTACTCTAGTTGATATTCAAAATACCCTTAATGTTGCTGACTCAGATAATAAATGCCTTAATAGGCATGGTTTTACCAATTCTAGTGAAGATATTTATTATGCAAAAAGAATAAATGCAAATCTTGGAACAGATGATCCAAAATTTGAAGACATGTCTTATGAGGTTTTTGTTCAAAGGCATGCAGATGTAGTTCGATCTATTTATTTCTCAGCAGAGGGTTCAAAAAACAATACTGAAAAAGATACTACTTACACAGACAGATCTTTTGCGCTTGTTGAAAACTTTAAAGATTTTCCAAACGATCAATTTACAATTGAAATGTGGATACAAAATAAACAGCCAGGATCTACTTATGACATGCATGCTTTTGAATGGGGTAGAACTTGGGATTTAGTATTTAAAGTTAAAAATGATGAGTGGTCTCCAAGACTTGGAGAAGTTGTTTTGGATGACCAAGGAGATATTGGATCTCCTGTTAAGGATGAGTGGGTTCACATTGCATGGGTATGGGATGGAGGTACACCGGGGAGTACTGATACCGGTAATGTAAGAATTTACCAAAATGGAACTTTAAGCGGAACATATAATGCAGATATAGGAGCTAGAGCTAAATCTGGTTATACTAATCCTCCTGAGACATTACCTGAAGGAGATTTTTGGCCGTTAGCAATCGGAGAAGGTTTGGCTGGCTTTAATCCTAGTAGTTATTTGACTGGAGATCCAATAATTCAAAGTGTTCCTTGGCTTGGTAATATTGCTGAAATGAGAATATGGAATGTATCAAGATCAGGCACTGACATTGCAAACAATAATAGAAGAAGATTAACAGGTTCTGAACCAGGATTAGTTTCATATTATAAGTTTAATGAAGGATCAGGTAATACTGCTAAAGATTTTAATACCTCAAGAGCAGCTGATAGAAAAAATGATGCAACGATTTATGGTATTGGAAATAAAGGAACTTTATGGAAAACAGAAATTGTTAAATATCCAGTTACTTCAACAACAGACGATGCACCGTCGATCAATGTTCCACCTGGAGAAGATGTTGTTTACTACAAAATTTTATCATGTGGAAAAGGACCTCAAGAACAAATCGTTCCTCTTGAATTAATTGTTTCAGCCCCAGTTCAAAAAGGAGATGTAGGAGATGGTAAAATTACACTCACAGAGGAAGACTTAAACGATCTAACTGGTCAAGAAGGTACTCCATTAATAACACCTTTGAATAACTATATTGCTCAAGAAGGAGTAACTGGAGATATTAAAATTCAAACCAAAGATAATACCAATACAAACTTTTATGTTTTTAAAAGGTCTATGGAGCAATGTAGTAACTCTAATTCATTTACAGATTTCAGTGCCGCCTCATCATACTCCGAAGGAGACTGTGCAGAATTTGAGGATAAGTTGTATTTCCTAGAAAAAGATGATGGAAAATCAGCTGGTGACGATTTTATTGAAGATGATTGGTCTGAGGTTTTGGGTAGTGATTGTGACGGTGTACAATTTACATCAAATTCAGGTGATAATAGTTATGGCCATTATTATAAATATTTTTCAACTGCACCAAATGTAACTTCTGATCTTGGTTACAATGGTGACTCGATTGACTGGTGGGAAGCAAAAAGAAGAGCTGAGCAATCTACTTGTGGAGGTATGCGAGGATATTTAGTTTCTATAGAAAGTGCTGAAGAAAATGAATTTATTAAAGATGCTGTAATGTGCAATAGCAGTACGCAGTCTGGCTGTACTGGAGTTACCCCTTTTCATGTTGCTGCTGGAGAAACCAGAGAAAATTACTATGGAACAAGATTAGATCAATCTAGTGATCAACACTATATCTGGCTATCAAACTCAGATTGGAGAAATCCAACCTCGAATGCAGCCAATATGCAATCAGAGTCAGGACCTTTAATGGGAATGAGTGTTTCCTATACAAACTGGCAAAGTGGTGAACCCAATAATTCAGCAGAGCCATATGCTGATATGGAAATAAATAGAAGCGGTAGAACTAACGGGGGTTGGAATGATTTAAGAAGAATTCCAAATTGTAGTTCTGGAGGACTAGATTGTATTACTGGTTATGTTGTTGAATATGGAGGTTTTGATCATTTTAGCTTAGAGCATGATATTAACCAAGATGGTGACACTGACGATGCAGATGAAATAGATATTAGTGGCTATAATTTTTGTGTCGCAAGAGCCACTATAGAGGCAGACACATATGTAGCTCCAGTAGATGGAAACAGTGATGGAGATTTATTAGATCTTGATGCAGATACCAACCCAGATGTTATAGAAGATTATTTAAAACTTGATACTGGTGCTGAAGATTATCCTTCAGCAATAACAGGTGACACATCTTCATCTTCTGTAGATCATGACACGACTGATGATTATCCAGGTTGGAATGCCTACACAGGAGTCCTTACTATGGTTCATTCTGGTAAACCAAATGATTGGAGTTCAACATCAACTTATTCAGCTGATGATTTTGTTTGGTTTAATAATAGAGTTTGGAAAAATACTTCAGGTGGTACGATAACTGGTGGTTCTTCTTTAGATTTAACTCAAACTCCTACAATTTATAATCCACATAATTGGACTATGTATGAAGGTGATGAGTCTGATGCGCCTTGTGCAGATGTAGATGTTTGGACACAAGCATTTGAGTCTATAAAATATTACAATTCAAAAGAAGTAGATGCAGAAGAAGGAGCAAACCCTTATGCTTATGAAGGAACAGATGGTTCAGACGGCACAGAAGGTGAAGATGCTGAAACTACTACAGCCTCACTTGGAGAAAGAACAATTTTATTTTCTTTAGGTCCTCTTCATGTTGAAGAGCATAGAGATGGATACAATCACTTCTACGAATTTTATGAGTTTCCTGCTAGACCAGATGGAACTGCTAATTCAAGTCAAAACCTATACAATAATAAAAATAGAAGAATGAATGAAGCGTTCTCTTTATCTAGACAATTAGATTATTTTGGAAAAAGTGGATACCTTGCAACTATAACAAGCGAGTCTGAAAATGATATCATTACAACTAAAGCAATTGGTAATGGATGGATGGGTGGATTAGCAATGTCGGATAACGCAAATACTGTAGCTAATTTAAATAAATGTGGTGGTTTCCGACAAAGATCTAATAGAGCTCAAGCAACAGCTGATTTTCAAGCTTTACGAGATTTTGAAAATATACCATTTTATAGAAATGGCCAAACTTATGGTGCTAGTACGAGATATGTTAGAAATATAGTTGAAAAATATCAAACAACAACAGCGAGAACAATTACATCAATATCAAAAGCTAATCCGGCATTAATTACAACAAGTTCGGCACATGGGCTTACCAGTGATGATATCATTAAGATTGCAGATATTAGCACTGCAAATCAGATGAATGTTGATGGTATGACACAACTAGCAACTGGATTTTATAGAGTTAGGGTCGTTTCCAATACAACTTTCAGACTTGTCGATTTAGATACTAGAAATAATATAAATTCTACTTCTTGGTCTAATTATACAGCAAGTTCAGCTCAAATGTGGTTACTGGAAGGGTATCAGAATGAATATTACAGAAAAGGATCTTCATCACTAACTGCATCAAACGCAAACCCCCAATCTCAGTCTGGTTTAACATTGTTTTATAAAGATCCTAAAATAGCTTTGTCTTCAAATGCAGCAATTACAGGCAATAATACAAAAAGATATTTTACAGATTCGTTTACAAACATTGATGATACGGTAACGAGCACAGAATGTCCTGTATGGAGATGGATGACCGGACCTGAAGGTATGTTATGGAATGGAAGAGGTTTGGCTTTTGCTCCAACACGAACAGCATCTGGAACACCTTCTGCAAATAATGGAACCTGGGAAAGAGGTGTTACAGCTGGTTCTAATGATCCTCAAGGTCAACAAATTGGTGAAGTGTTTGTTGATGGTATGCCATTTAGAAATTGGAATGGAACTGGAGAACCTAATAATGTTGCACAAACAGAACATGGTATTCATTTATTAGGAACTCATTTCGATGACGATGATGAGCTTACATGGAATGATTTACACAATTGGAGCGCAAGTTATTCAAATAACTTTAATTATTCAATAAGAGGGTTAGTTTTAGAATACGGGGGTATGGAAAATGATGAAGATCCTAATATTAGAATAGCTACAAAAAGAGTAATTAAACTTTTTGATAGGAGAGTAACAAAAGCCATTGTGAAAATAAAATCAGGAGCTGAAACTGGCGACAAACTTGTAGTAGGCTCAGAGGAACTTAATGCAGTTAATTTAACTGCTACAGGAAATGAAACTAGCGAGGTTACTTTGTCTGGAGATGCAACTTGTAAAAATTATGTTGATTTAATTAAATCTATGTATTTTGAACACAATGCATCTGCTGATGGAACAAGAGAAATAGAGGTATTGTTAGGAGATATTCAAAAGCCAAGTAACGCTGAACATTATTATCAGTTAAAAGATACTGAGTTAAGTTACAATCAAGCAAATTTTCAAGCGAGTTATCAAAACCTTTGTGGAATTCAAGGTTATTTAGCTAATGTTACAACATCCGCAGATCTAGATGCAATTGAAGAGCTTGGTGTAACTGATGATAAACAAGTTTGGGTCAATGGAACAGATGAATGTCAGGGTGGAATTTTTAGATCTGGATTTTGGAGATATACATCTGGACCTTGGAAGGACAAAGAGTTTTGGAGATTAAGATTAGATATTGATTTGGATGACGCAGACGACATTAGAGATAATTTAGAAAATGAAGCAAGTTGTGGTGTAACTTCTACGAGGTCTAGTCAGGCTAGTGTTAGAGTAGGACCTTTTACTGCTGCAAACTGGATTAGCTCTCATCCAGCTGCTAATACAAATGATTATCTTGTTTTCCAACAAACTAGTTCTGCATCTACAACTGGAATTATGACTAGAGGTGGTATGGCTAGCTCCGATGTTGAAGGGTTCATCATTAGATATGGAGGAAGTGTAGGAGATTTTACTGGTGCAGATATTGAAGAAGATGATAATGACATTAATGTACTATTAGGTCCTGAAAGAGCTGAAATTTCTTTTTACAATGATGGAAGTGATAATAGTATTTTTATAAGCGATGAGGACTCTGTTAAAGTTGATACCACTGGTGATTTAGCATTATCTACAGGGTGGTCTAAAACAGCTGATTTTGTAGCTTCTAGTAATTCACCATTAAAAATTACGTCACCTTCTGGTGAAGTTGCAACCATTCAACAATGGCGAGACGAGCTTCAAAAAGTTTACTATCAAAGTACTGATACTAGCGATTTTACTCCAGGAAATAGAAAAATTAAAATTAAGCTAGTGTATGGAGATACTTCATTGAATCAAGAAATTGGAATTGTAAAAGCTATAGGAAGCAGAAACGCTGTTACTGTTACACCTATATCTTGGAATAATAGATAATTTTAATCTCTTGATGGCATAATACCAGTTCTTTGGCCATCTATAGTATTTTCTGTATCAGTTGCAGCATCATTATAATCAGAAACATTTAGAGCAATTGTTGCAACTGAGCCAGTTGATGGATTTGGAGATCCATTCATTTGAACATTAAAGAAATCTGTTGCAGCATCAGCATAATAACTTCCAGCAGCTGAAGTAAAGTCTGATGGATCAAAACCTGCTTCACCTGATTTAGTGGTTGTAGCAGTTGTACCGTTTGAATTATTTATACTAAAAATTCCGTTATTAGTTCCCCACATTGATGTAGATGCAGATCCACTAGAATAATCAGTTGTAAAAGAATAGCTAAAATCTACATTAGCATTTCCATCTAAAGACAATGTTCCTGAATAAGTATTATTAATTGTTTGAGATGCAAAGTTAACTGTAGTTACACCACTAAACGTTCCAGAACCAGTTCCTTTAGTTGCTGCCATGTTAATGTTGTTACCTGTATAAGTGTAAGTCCCTGAAGTTATACCTTGGAAATCTCCATAATTTGTTTCTCCTAAATTGGCACCACCATAACGTAAAATATATGCAAGACCGTCTCCACCTTCAGCATTTGCCATCGCAATTTGATTTTCTGCAGACTCGTTTTCAAATTCAGCTTGACCTTCTTCACCAATAATATCTACAACATCAACACCTAGCACTTCAGCTATTTGATCAAAAGTTAATCCTCCATCACTTAAATTCAAAGCAGTGGTTACTATTTCACCTATTATTTCATTTCCACTTATTTGCTGATCATCAAACAAACCTTCTTTAATTGCACTTTCTACTTCTTGAACATCAAGATTTGCTTTAACATCTAAAAAATTTTGGAATTGTTGCAATTGCTCCTGTGTAATTTCAACTGGAGGAGTTGGAATTTGGTTTAAAGATAATTGAGTGAATGAAAAAGGTGTATCTAATAATACACTTCCAAGTTCATTTGCAACTTCTACAGCACCTGGCCTTAATCCTAAAGTGTTGTCTTCCCCAGGACCAATTAGTAATACTTGGGCGTTATCTTCCTCATCTATAATTGTTTGAAACTCTGTACCTCTTGAACCTATTGTTCCCGCTGCAGTTTTAACTTCTAATTTTTCAGGGTTCTTTTGATTAATTAATCCACTTAAAACTTTTACACTTCCTTCATTAAGTGTAGCTAAAAAACTGCCGTCCAATGTACTTGGGTCAAAAACAAATTCATCTATTGTTATTGATGTTTTTTCTCCGATTGTAAGAACGGTCTCGTCTAAAAAGATTATTTGAGATTTAGATTTTCCATCAGAAATAATTTCATCTCCAAAGAAAATTTTATCTCCAGCTTTTAAAATTTCTCCTTTTTGATTGGTAATTTTTCCAATCGATAATGTAATTGCACCTACAATTTTCTCATCAGCAACTGAATGACTGATAAAAAATAGGGTTAAAATTAGAGCCAATATTTTCTTCAAAACATCATCCTTTTTGTTAATCCAAATTTAATTATTTCCTTATCATAGTCGTAGTTAAGGATATTTGAGCTCGACTCTATATCAGAATAAGAAAGATTGTAAAAAACATTCTTTATATACTTATTCTTTATTAGATCTTCTAAATTTCCGGAAAGTGTAACACTATTTGTTACAATCTCATCATCTCTGACCGTATCGCTTTTTACGAAAGTGTCAGATTTATCATATTTATTTGAGTTATTTGAATGAGATATTGTATAATTTAGAAATCCAATTTTTCCCGAATTTGAAATAGTATAAAAGTTATTTTCATATCCATAAGAGTCTAGCTTAGCGTTATACTGATTTATACCTAATTTAAATTTTATATTATTGGTATTGCTCAAAAAATATTCATAACCCATTGCAAGTCCATAATAAGTATTATTTTTATTATCCGCAGAACTAAAGGTAGTATCTGTTCTATAATCTGTAATACCCATATTTGAAGATACTAACAGATTTTGATTTGGTTTAGTTAGATATCTGTTTTCAACAGTAACATTATAAATTACATTTTCAGCATCATTAACAAAATTATTGTTATTCATTGAAAAGAAAGCGGACGTATAATTTTTATTGAATTGTTTATTGTAATTAACAAACAAAGAATCTAGATCATTTTCTTTATTCTTATCTCTATTCTGTCTTGTTACATTTTTACCTAAACTTAAACTTAAATTTGAAGTATCAGATAGTTTTTTAAAAGCTCCTGTTCTTATAAAGATGTCACTATAAGAATCTTCGTAAATAGTATCAGCAGCGTAATTACTTAAACTATCACTGATATACAATGTTTTAGAATTTGAAACAGTATTAACATTGTTTTCTTCTGCAAGATTAATACCAAAGTCTACATATCTAATCCAGTCATTTTCATCTCTAGGTTTCTTCTGATTTTCTAAAGTTTGGGTTAGTGAGTTAAGTTGCTCTCTGATATCAGCTGTTAATTTTTCACTCTGTTTTATTTCATCAATAATTGCTTTTGTTCTTTCTTTAGAATCTATTTTTAACGATATTGACAATAAATATAATTTTAAATCTAAATTTTCTGAGTATAGATCTGATAGTCTTTCTAAAGTTGCAATAACAGTTTTATAATTTCCTAAACTTTCTTGCTCCTTTGCAAATCTCAAATTTAATTCAAGATCAGTTGGATTGTTAAGAATTTCAGAATATTTTATTCCTTTGGAACTATCATTTGATATTTGTAAATTTTCTTTCTCAGATTTATTTTCTGAAACAATTAATTCATTTATTTTACTTACAATATAACTTGGAATGTTTTCAAATTCCTTTAACTCATTTAATATTTTTTTTAACTCTGTCTCGTTTTGAGTTTTTTCATAAAGATAAAATAGTTTTATTTTGATCTCTGAATTTTCTGGGTAAACTTTCTTTAAAACTTCGAGCGCATAAATTGCTTCATTAACTTTGTTATCTTTTTCTTGATCAACAAATAAAAATGCTTGTTCAAGATCTTCCGGTTTATTTAAAACTTCACTTAAAACTAAATTTGCATGAGCCTTAGTGATTGAAATAAATATAAAAAAAAGAAAGATTAGTATTCTCATAACAATTCTTAAAATCCAGAGATGATCAGACAGGTAATGTCGTCTCTTAAAGGCTCTTTTCTTTTAGTTAAAATATCGCTTAAATGCTCAATAATTGCTACAGGCGACTTAAATTTATTATCACTAATTTCCTTTTCTACACCTTTTGCCTCTAATTCTTGATTATTCTCTAAGTATCCCTCTGTAACACCATCTGTATAGATAACTAAATTTTTATTTACTAAGCTTATTTCGTTTGTCTGAAAAAAATCGTCATTATCCATAGCCATAATTCCAAGCGGAGGTAGTGTAGATTTATAATATTCAAAATTAAAATTTTCGTCATAAACCATAATTGGTTCATGCCCAAGATTGATGTATTCTATTTTTTTTTCTTTAATATTATATTTTCCTACAACTGCAGTTATAAACATTCCTTGATAAGATGAGTCCGCAACTTGATTATTAATGTATCTTGCAATTGTAGATACTTCTTTATTAAGTTTTGCCATCGATCTAAAAACAGCTGCAGCATTTGCCATTAGTATTCCAGCCTTAACTCCCTTGCCAGAAACATCTGCTAATGTGAAATAAAATTCATCTTCAGATATTTTTATGTAATCGTAGTAATCACCAGAAACATCTCGCGCAGGAACATTCTTTGCGTAAAGAATATTTTTTTGTTCAAATTCTTTTGGAAATAATTTTTTTTGTACTTCACCAGCAATTTCTCTTTCTTTTTTTAAAACTATTTGTTTTTTTTCATTTTCAATAGCTATTTCATTTTCCTGGAGATATCTAAAATACAGTGTAACTAAAAATAGAAATGCAGAGCCTAAAGTAGTGTAAAATATATCTATAAAATAATTAAATTGGTAAAAGAATAAGCTAGAAGTTATTAGAAATACACATAAGCCTACAAAAAAAACTATACTTAGTTTTGGATTAACTTTTTTTGGAATTATTAATACTAAGATTAAAGAAATTAATAATATAATTATTTCAATAATATCTGTTTTTAAGTTTTTTATTATAAAGTCGTTATTTATAATATTTTCAATTGCATGAGCATGTGTTTCAACTCCAGGGATAACTTTTCCACTAGGTATTTTAACAAAATCAAATAAACCTTGTGCTGAGCTTCCAATTAAAATTATTTTATCTTTAATTATATTTTTACTAATTTTGTCATTTAAAATATCGACAGCTGAAATGTATTTATCTTTACCAAATTTTTTATAGTTGATATGAACTATTGCATTTGGATCTGTATTCAAACTATAGTTCTTGGTTCTAATTGTTTTTATTCCACTTTCTGATGATTGAATTAAAATACTTTTATTTTTATGTAACAATCTTAATGTTTCTAAACTTAGTGATGGCCAGATATCTCCATCGATTTTAAGTAAAATTGGTAATGACCGCAAGACACCATCCTGATTATCAAGATATGAAATGTTACCTATACCTTTTGCTGCATTATTTATAACTTCAAGTGAAGTGATTTTATTTTTAAAATTATATAAGTAGTTTTCTGCATCACCTCCTCTTGATATAAAGTTTGTTTTTGGTTTAGAATTATTCATTTTATCAAAAACAGAAATGTCTCCTAAAACTGGCAGTATTACATTTGAATTTTGAATTGCAGTAATTAGGGATTGGTCAGAGTCTAATACTCCTTCATTAGAAATATTAAGTTCTCCTAATATTTTGCTAGGATTTTGTTTGTCTTCTTCACTAAAAAAAATATCGAAAGAAATTACTGATGCTTCCAAATTCTCTAATTTGTCAACAAGGTTGGCAAATACGTCTCTTCTCCAGGGAAATTGGCCTACTTCACCTATACTTTTCTCGTCAATATCAACGATTAAAACATCATTAAAATCGCTATTTTCCTCAAAAATAGACTGGTAAATATCATATGAGATATTCTCTATTCGTTTAACAAAATTACTGTCCTGGATTTTAATTAGCACTAACAGCGCTAGAAAAATAAGCCCAAGGTATTTTTTTAAATTTTTCACAAATTTTTAATTTTTTTGTTTTTCAAATTCAGTAAGTGCATCTTCAAAACCTTGTAATGAAGATTTAATTAAAAATGGCTTTTCTCTAAATCCATCAACTAAAATTTCAAAGTAGATTGATTTTTTCATTGCTTCTTTAATTTGTTTAAAAAGACTCTCTATCGCAGGATCGGTAGTATCATTTGAAATTGATATTATACATCCAACAACTTCACATTTTATGAAAGGTAAATTAACTGCAGTCCCTTTATGAAAATTTATTGATGCAGGTCTTTGAACATTAACACCTAGTGGTGTGATTATATTAATTAATTCCTTTAACTCATTTTTATTATTTAAAAATTCAGAATACACTACTGTAAATTGTAGATTTAAATTTTTAACTTGTAAAAATTGTACAATTTCACATTTTTGTTTCTTGTTTTCAGTAACACATCGCAAAGTCCAATCTCTAAACTGTTTTGTAGTAACAGTTGGTACTTTTTCTTCACTTTGTTCTGCATGAGTAAAATTTAAATTAAATACGAATATAAATATAAAAGTTAGTAATAATCTCATATTTTAATCTCCAGTCGTTATAACCATAAAGCATTCTTTAAAGCTTCATTGGTTGTATTAATATTTTTTTTATTATTTTTATTTTGAATAAATAAAATATCTCTATTCATTTGAGGTTTATTTATTCTAGTGAATAAAAGTTTATGATCAATTGCTACACTTTCAGGAATTATTGCGACCCCTAAACCACTTTTAATACAAGAGGCTGCTGTTGTGTCACTATCAGTAAAAACAATATCTCTATCATTATTTTCTTGCTTTCTTTTTTTAATATTTTTTTGGATTTTTTTAAAGTCTGGGAAGGAACCTTTATTCTTTAAATAATCATAGTAAAAAAATTCGCAAGTATTTCTAAAGATATAATTTTTTTCTTTTCGAACCATATCTATACTTACTTCTTTAATATCTTGAAATTGGTGCCCCTTATAAAAGGCAACACAAAACGGATCTTCATATAAATTGATTTTATCAATATTATCATTTGAAAATTTGATACAACTTATCGCAAAATCAATTTTATTTTTTTCAACTAGATTAATCATTTCAAAACTATCACTCTCAATAACTTTTATTCTTACTTTAGGATTATTTTTTTTAATCAACCAAAGTATATTTTGTTTATGGGAATAGGTAAGGGTACTTGGAATACCAAAAGTAATTTGATCATTATTTATACTTTTATCATCAAATTCTATAGATTTTATATTTTCTATAACTTTATCATTGAACGCTAAAATTGATTTTGCATTCATGTAAAAAATTTCACCTTCTTTAGTTAGAGTGACTCCTTTTTTAGTTCTGATAAATAATTTTTTTCCCAAACTATTTTCAATAATTTGTACAGATCTTGTAATTGAAGGTTGAGCAACATTTAAACTCGAACTTGCAGATAAAATACTCCCCGTATCTGCTACTGTTATAAAATACTTTAAAAACTTAGGGTTTAAGAACTCTTGATTACTCATAATCGCATTTATAGAATTTTTTTATATTTAATCAAATTGTATATATAACTAATATTATATACCATAAGTTGCATCAAAATAACTTTATTGGATTAGTGCAAGTCAAAAATTAAATGTTGTTAGAATTAAATGAAAAATTTCTTTTTTTGAAAAAGTTTATTTGCTGTTTATTTTTGATATTTATTTTTTCATTTAACGGCAAAAGTTTAGCTAACACTATAAATGAAAATACCGACACTGTAGAAAATAATAATCTTGATTTAGATGGCGATATAAAAGCAAGCACAACTTACAATATTACAAATAATGCTGTTTATACTCTTAACGGAGAAATACTTAGTAACGGCTATGATTTGACAAAACAAGGGAATGGAACTTTAATTCTAAACGCAAATAGTTCAAATTTTGGTAATGTTATTTCTAATACTTTCACCATAGAAGGTGGTTTGGTTGGAATTGGAAACAATGGATCGTTTGGAAGCGCAAACAACACAATTAGTTTAGAGGGTGGAGGAATATCATCCTCAAACACATCATCTCGTTCGATTAGTAATGATATAAACATAACATCATCAACAACTATTGGTAATGCAACAAATAATGGTGCCTTAACTTTGTCAGGCGATGTTTCAATTTCTGGAGGCAAACATACTGTTACATCAAATAGTAATAATACTTTATCTGGAGCTGTAAATCTTGGAGGTCAGAATATAACATTTGATACTTCAAGTGGAGTTACTTCAACTATATCTGGAGTAGTTAGTAATGGTAATGTAGTTAAATCTGGAAGTGGTACTTTAAAGTTAACTGGAACAAACACTCAATCCCAAACAGTTTTAAATGGAGGAATATTAGAGGTTGCAACTGATAGAGGTTTAGGAAGTGAACCTGGTAGTTTAGTTTCTGATAATATTAGAATTGTTGATGCAACTTTAAAATTTTCTAACACAGGTACAATTACTCTACATGCTAATAGAGGTATTACTTTAGCAAATAATAATGCAACGATTGAAGTAACTAATTCAGGTGCTAGGGTAAATTATTATGGTGATATAACGGGTAATTATAATTTAACAAAAACTGGTTCAGGTATTTTAGCTTTAGGTGCTGCTAATACTCATGATTTATCAGGAGATGTAACAGTAAGTGCTGGTCAAATGATGTTTGTCAGTGGAACTTCAGATGCATATTCCTTTGATGTTATAGTTGCAAATGGAGCTAATGCGTCTGTAAATAATGATACTTTTGCTTCAGGAAATTCAATTACTGTTCAAAGTGGAGGCTCTTTAAATTTTTATCCAGGGACAGGTTCGGGAAGAACCTATAGCATGGACATAAGTTTAGCAGGTTCTGGGAATAATAATTTTAACAGTGGTACAGCAGCAACATTAACATCTAGTTATGATAGAAATACTACTTTAACTGGAACAGTAACTTTAACTGCAGACTCAAATGTATTGCATAAACCTAATTTAAATTCAGATGCGAGTAATAAGTTTATATTTGGTAATTCAAATGGTTCTGCTACTACTGCAATTAATTTAGGTAGCAACACCTTCACATTGCTTGCCGAAGGAACTAACGCAAGAGAATATCAGTTTTTAGATCTAGTTACAGGAACTGGAACTTTAGATATTGACAGATATACAACAGCAGATTTTACTAGTGGAGAAGGAGGATTTGCAGATACAGTAAATTTAGATGTTCAGGGAACTCTAAATATGAGCTCAAGTGACACTATAGCTTCACTTACAGGTACTTCTACAGGTTCAATAGATCTACAAAATACAACTCTAACAATAGACCAAGATACTAATACTACTTATGCTGGTGTAATTACAGATAGCACAGGAACAAGTTCTGTTGTTAAGTCAGGAACAGGAACATTAACTTTAAGCGGAACAAACTCTTATAGCGGTAATACTACCATTAACGCTGGAAACTTAAGCGTTTCAGCAGATAATAATCTTGGGTCTGCACCTGGTTCTGCTGATGCTGATAATATAATTTTTAATGGTGGAGGTCTAATAATAACCTCAGGAGTTACCTTTGACTCTAATAGAGGGGTTACCATGACAGGTGCTGGAACAATAAATACAGCATCATCAACTACATCAAATATTCAGGGTGTAATCACTGGCTCAGGTGCTTTAACTAAATCAGGTGATGGAACTTTAACCTTAAGTGCAACAAATACTAATACTGGAGATATTACAATTTCAGCTGGAACATTAGACGTTCAAGGTCAGTTAGAAAGTGGAAATTATGATGGTGCAATTGCAAATTCAGGAACTTTTACAATAAACTCATCATCTAACCAAACTTTAGCAGGTGTGATTTCAGGAACAGGTGCTTTAAATAAATCAGGTAGTGGAACTTTAACTCTTTCAGGTACAAATACTTATTCTGGTTCAACAACTATTACAAATGGAACAATTAGTGTTTCAAGTTCAGCTAATTTAGGAGCAACACCAGGCAGCGCAGATGGAGACAACATAATTTTTAACGGTGGAACTTTAAGTGCTACAAATGATTTTACTTTAGGTGCTAATAAAGGAATTACGTTAACTGGTAATGGTACAATTGAAGTAACATCATCCAATACAATGACCTTTGATGGTATCATTACAGATTCTGGTAATTTAACTAAATCTGGAAGTGGTACTTTAGTCTTGGGTGGAGCTAATCAAAATGATGGAACAATTACAGTAAATGCAGGTATTCTAGAAATATCTGATCAGTATTCTTTAGGGTCATCAAGTGGAGGAACAGTTGTTGCAGATGGTGCAAGTTTAAAAATAACTGATGCAATTACGATTACTAATGAGAGCTTAACATTAAATGGAAATGGTGTAAGTAATGGTGGTGCTTTACAAGCTGCAAATACTTCTGGAACAATAACATTATCAGGGAGTGCTACTACTCTTGGTTCTGATACTACAATAAATATTGATGACGGAAATTTAACATTTGGTGGTCGTTTAACAGCAGGAGCCAACAATTATGATTTAACTATTACAGGTGGTGATGGAACAATTAGACCATCAGGTGGTTTAGTGTTGAATTCTGGAACTTTGACAATGTCAGCAACTGGTACTTTTTTTGCAGAGAACAGCAGTACTTATTCTGGAGGAACTACAGTTACTGCCGGTGCTATTCAGTATGGAAATAATGATGCTTTTGGTACAGGTGATATTACAATGACTGGAGGTAAATTTTATACATCAGATGCAGGTGATTTTACAATTGATGAAAATTTAAATTTACAGGGTTCAATAACTTTAGGAAATAGTGGAGATAGCAATACAATTACTTTTTCAGGAACTAATACTCTAACTGGAAATACCACTGCTAGCATTGATAGTGCTGTATCAATGGCAGCAATTGATGATGGGTCTAACACTTATAATTTAATTAAATCTGGAAATGGAACCTTAACTTTAACAGGCTCAAATGGTTACGATGGTACTACTACCATCAGTGCTGGAACTTTAACTGTAACAGGAACTCTTGACAATAACACAGCAGTAACGGTTTCAAGTGGTGCCACTTATGATGTAGATGCAAGTGATACTGTGGCTTCAATAGAAGGAGCTGGAAATATCGAAATAGCAAGTTCTCAAACATTAACTGCTGGAGATGGTAATGATAAAACTTTGTCAGGTGTAATATCAGGTTCTGGAGGTTTAACAAAAGCGGGATCAGGAACTCAAACTTTAAGTGGCACAAATACTTACACAGGCGCTACGACAGTTAGTGCTGGAACTCTAACTGTTACAGGATCACTGTCAAATACTACTGCTGTTTCTGTTGCATCAGGTGCAGTTTATGATGTTGATGCAAGCGACACAGTAGCTTCAATTACTGGTGCTGGAAATATTGAAATAGCAAGTTCTCAAACATTAACTTTTGGTGATGGAAATAATAAAACTTTATCTGGTGTAATATCAGGCTCTGGTGGATTGACTAAAGCTGGCTCAGGAACTCAAACTTTAAGTGGCAATAACACATTTTCTGGCTCAACAACTATAAATGCTGGAACTTTAACTGTCTCAGGAACTTTATCAGATAGTACCGCTGTTTCCGTTGCTTCTGGTGCGGTTTATGACGTAGATGCGAGTGACACTATTGCATCTGTAAGTGGTGCTGGAAACATTGAAATCGCGAGCTCTCAAACACTTACGGCTGGAGATAGCAATGATAAAACTTTATCAGGTGTGATAAGCGGTTCAGGTGGTTTTACTAAAGCTGGATCAAGCGCTTATACTTTAAGTGGAACAAATACTTATACAGGTAATACAAATATTAATTCAGGAACTTTAACTGTTTCAGGGACTTTATCAGATAGTACAGCAGTAATCGTTGCTTCAGGTGCAACTTATGATGTTGATGTAAGTGATACTATTGCTTCTGTAGATGGAGCAGGAACAATAGAAATTGCAAATGCTGTAACTTTGACTACCGGTGATGCAAATGACCAAGAATTAAGCGGTACTATTTCAGGTTCTGGATCTATAACTAAAGTAGGAAATGGTATTTTAACCTTATCAGGTACAAATTCTTATAGTGGAGATACCACTATTTCAGCAGGTACATTATTGGTTACAAGTCAATTGGGCGGAGGATCTTATGCAGGTGATATTTCGAATGCTGGAGATTTAGGTATTAACTCTTCAAATAACCAGACATTATCTGGAGTTATTTCAGGATCAGGTACCATTAATAAATCGGGTTCTGGAGAATTAACCCTTACAGGTGCTAATACATTTGATGGAACGATTAATATTGCTGGAGGAACATTATTTGCAGGAGGAAGTAGTGACGGCTCAAATAAAATTACTGAAGGAAATATTATTGTTAAAGGAGGTACACTAAGTGGTAGTGGTATTATAGATGGTAATGTTACATTTTCATCAACAGCTGGTACTTTAGCTCCAGGAAATAGTATAGGCACTCTTACTATAAATGACAACCTAACGCTATCCGCAGACGATACTACAAACATAGAATTTAATTCAACAACAGCAGACAAGATAGTAATTAATGGAAATACTGAACTTGCTGGAACTATTTCTTTATACCCTGAAGATACCACTTACTCAGACATAACACATACAATTGTAGATGCTTCTGGCGGTGGAACATTTAATGGAACTTTTTCAACAGAGACAATGAACAACGAGAGTAATCTTAATGATGCTACATGGGATATTGTCTATGATACATCTGCAAAAACTGTTTCTTTACAAATTACTGAAGCAGCTAGCACATGCAACATAAACTGCACAACAACAGTTTCATCATCAAAAGACATTGCAAAAGTTTTTGACAATGCAACTAGCGGAACATTAAAAGACGTGAAAGATGTTTTGGATAGCGCAACAGTTTCTTCAGTAAATACAGAATTAGATAAATTAAAAGGTACTGTTATTGCAACATCATCTATTCAATCAAATACTAATCATAATTATTTTAATAGAGCTGTTGCTAATACTACGTCTCTTTCAAATACAACCTTTGTAACAAATTTTACTTCAACAGCTAATGAGCTCACTTTAGCATCATTACAAGATCAAGGTTTATATGGAGATAAAAAAAGATACAGTGAATACTATGATTATAGTGATGTATCTGTTTTAGGTTTTATAAAAAATAATAAAAATAAATCATTTTTTGAAAGATTCGAGTCAGATGATAGTGCTTCATTTTTGAGAACTTTTGGAACAAATACTAAAAGAGACAACATTGGTGAAGGCTACACGGGATATAATTCTGATACGACAGGAATATTATTTGGAGAACAATTTAAAAAAGACGATATAAATTTTGATGGTTACTCAATAGGAATTTCAAAAACAGACACAACTTACAATGATAGTTATGGTGATGCAGAAATTTATTCAATGCATGCATCAATGTTTAAGCAAATAGATGATGAAGATTATGCATTTAATTTATTAGGTAGCGCTTTTGTATCTAAGACTAACAGCAATAGAAATGTATCTGTATTTGGAACTTCAGTAGATGATAAGTATAAATCTGACTTTTATGATGTTGGTTTAAATTTAGAAGCTCAGCATATAGCAAAGTATGATTTTAATGGTTATAAAATATCTCCATCTGCTAAAATAAATTATAGCTATATATTTAAGGGAGACACAAAAGAAACAGGTGGTGATTTGGCATTGTCAGTTGATAATGAAGATCTTTTTATCATCAAACCTGAGGTTGGAATTTCAGTATCAAAAAACTTTTCAGAGAAAGATAATAAATTAAGCCAATTGGAATTAGCAGCATTTGTATCTAGAGACTATTTTGTTGAAGGGACAGAAAATAAAGCAAGATTTGCATCTGGCTCTACTTTTAACCACGATTTACCAAGAGACAAAGAAGACTACTACTCTTTAGGGGTAGGGTATAATTTTCTTAATAAAGAGAATAACACAAGCCTAATGGCCAATGCATTTTTGTTAGAAAATACAAAAGAAGACATTAGCTCTAATATTTTTTCAATAACATTTAGAAAATTCTTTGGTGAATTTGCAAAAGGTAGAATACCAAGCGTGATTGCAAAAAAAGATGTCCCAGTAAAATCTGATAAAGATCAAAATGATAATGAAGAACAAACTAAAGTAGTTTTAAAGAAAGATCCTCCTATAAAATCTGATAAAGATTTAGAACAGAGTAATGAAGTTATATCTAGCGATAATGAAATAGGAAAGGATGAAACTATAATAGCAACTTTTCCAGATCAAAATTTAAACAATGATATTAAAAAAGACGTTAAAGAAAAAATTAAAAATTTTGAGAAAAAAATTGAAATAGTTTTAAAAGAAAATCCAACAAAAGAGGAAGTTGAGGAAATTTATATCAGTTTAAACAATGAAATGAAAAATTCATCTAAAAGAGATCTAACTTTAGATGATGTTTATAATAATTTGTTTGCAAATTGTTATGCAGTCGAGAAAAATTTAAAGGATCTAATAAATTACTATGATAAATTACAATTATATCAAATATTAGATAAATGTTCTCAATTAAAAGATCCTAAAATACATTTAATTGCAAATAGGTTGCACGATATTCAAATGGACGAAAGATCTGCTATCGAGATTTTATATTCAAGATATCTTAAAATTTTAAGTTACATTCCAATAGTAACTTTCATAGCATTAATTATTCTGTTTTATGAAGTTATTAGAAGATTTATTACTTATAGATATAATTCAAGAATTATAAATTAAGAAAAATTGCTGATGGTATTTTCAATATCTTCTTTTTTAATCATCATTAGATCTAATTTTGTTTTATTTTCTTTCTTATTCAATCTTACGGATTGAATTTGAATACAGTTTTCAAAAAATCTTCTTAAATCTCTTGCATTAGAATACCGGTCACCAGTTATTTCTATAATTTTATTGCATGAATTTTTAATTGAAGCACTTGCATCATTTGCAATCATATATTTGTTGTCTCGACAAAGTTTAAAGAAGATCTGGTATAATTCTAAGTCATTATAATTTTCGAAAACTATATTTCTTTTAAACCTAGAAGCTAGACCGGCATTTGAAGAAATAAATTCTTTCATATTAGTTTCATAACCCGCCACAATAACTATCAATCTATCCCTGTAATCCTCCATAAACTTCAGTAATTCATCAATTGCTTCTTGACCGTTGTCATTTGGATCTTTCTTATTTGATAAAGTATATGCTTCATCAATAAATAATACATTGTCTATTGCTTGATTAAACTTTTCTGCTGCTCTTTCTGCTGTTTTACCTTTCTCTGCTACAACTAAATCACTTCTGGTTACTTCTATCAGTTTCCCTCCAGCAATAATGCCTAAATCTCTATAAATATTTGCCAAAATTCTAGCCACTGTAGTTTTTCCTGTTCCTGGATTACCAGAAAAAATTAAATGGTAAGTAAGTGGCATTGCATCACCTAAACCTTGTTCTTTTCTATCCTTAGAATTTTGAAGAAAAGCCAATAAGTTTTCAACTTCTTCCTTTACTTTTTTTAGTCCAGGTAATCTTTTTATTTCATTCAGGTTTTTTTCGAGATCTTCACTCATTGATTTCTATTGAATTATAGTTAAAAATTAATTTAAGATGTTTTTATTTAAATGAAACTAATAATTCAAACAATTTTAATTTTATTTTTTTCATCTTCTTTTTTGTATTCTGGCGAGCCTGGAGATTTACCTGGAGAAGAACAAAAAAAGCCAGAGGAAATGTTTGATGAAAAACCCATTGAAAAAGAGGGTTTGGATGTTTCAAATATTACTGAATTATTGAAACCAAAAAATACAGAAGTTGTACTTCCTAAAAATAGACTAGAGAAAATATTCAATCAGTTTTTTTTAGCTGAACTTAATAGGGATCAATTAAATATAATTGGTGAGTGTGAAAACAATCTCGCAGAGGGAAAATGTTTTAAAGTAAAGCCAAATAAATTATCAAATCATTTTAACAACTATTACTTTTACACAAATTCTCAAAATCAAGTTTATTCAATAATTGCATTTAATAATAAAAGACAAGGTGACCTAAATAAGTGCAAAGAGAAAATTTCGCTATGGAAAGATTATTTTAATAGTTATGATTTAATCGAGAAAGAACCTATAGATAATTCATTAAATTTCGTATTAACTGATGCTCCTCAAAAAAATAGTATTGAAATCTTTGCTTCTTGTTATGATGAACAATTTAGAGATATATCATCTAGTTTTAGTATTAAATTTTTCAAAAATGTTTAATGAGAATTTTTGCTATTCTCATACTAAGTGTCTTTATTCATAATCAATTATACGCTGGTAATATTACTCCTGAGGTAAGACAAGCTTACAAGGAAAGAACAGAATTTGTAAAAAAATATATATCCACGATAAAAGAGAATAGAAAAACAAATAAAAAATTTAAGGGAAGCATAGTTGAAGCTGTTTCTGGGAGATTGTACACTAGCTGGGGGACTTTATCTCAATATGAATTAGATCAAAAAGCTTTAAAAAATTGTAAAAGTGATGGTGAAATTGAATGTCTTGTGCGATTTAGAACACTTAAGAAAAATCTTAAATATAATAGATATGCAAAATATATTAATTCAAAATCAAGTTTAAAAGTTTTGGGTGAACATATTAGATCAAAAAAAAAATTTTCTTCAAAGGGGATAGATATCTTAATTAGTACTGAAAACTTTAAAAACAAAAATGATTTTTTTTGTGGTCAAACAAAGTCGAATTATAAAGATGTTATTAATAATCTTGTAAAAGAAATAAATGTCTATCCAGTATCTTTCTTACAAAATTCAGGACTAAAATATGTCATGATTTGTGAAAAAATTACTGACAAATCATTAGGATTTGAGCCAGGTGGATTGGCACCAGGACATGTCGATCAATCACCTGGAGTTTTTTATTTGAACTTGTCAGCGGTTAATAAAATTAAAAATTCAAAAGCAAAAAAAGATTATATTAGAATTTTGTTCCATCACGAATTTTATCACATAATCGATTCTAAATTGTCTTTAATGCAATTAGATGAAGCTTGGGAAAAAATAAACAAAGTGGATTATTCTAATGATTTAATAACAGGGGGTATTGGAATAGATACATCTGTTGAAGGTTTTATTTCAGGTTATGCTAGAAATAATTCTGCAGAAGATAAAGCAGAATTATTTGCTTTTATGGTAGCTCAACATAAAGAATTTAAAAAAGCCATTGCTAAGGATGAAATATTATTAAAGAAATCAAAACTAATGATTTCAAGGCTTAAAGGAATTTCTAAAGAAATAGATAAAAAGTTTTGGAAAAAATTAAATTAAGATTTTCTTAAATCACTGATATTTTTAATTAGCTCTTGGCAATCTTTTTCCACCCTTGAAAATACATCCGACCAGTCTCCCTGTATTTTTTGGCGATAAATTCTAAAATTGTCATACCAAATAGTTTCATCTTTAGAATTTAACCATCGCCAATCAGAAACTTTTGGAAGTAATAACCAAGTTTGAGTACCAAGTGTTCCAGCCAAATGAGCAATTGAGGTGTCAGTTGTAATAACTAGATCTAAATATTTTATAATTGCAGCTGTATCTACAAATTTTTTTGATCCTGTATCCATCAGTAAATCATAATTTACAATGTGTTCTTCCAACTGAAATTTTTCAATTTCTGAAACAGCGTTGCCTTTTTGTAAATTTATGAATGTAGCTAATGGATTCTTAACAATGCTCTTAAAACCATTTAAAGAAACTGAGTTATTAGCAACTCTAGGATTTAAACTGCTACCTTGCCAATTTAAACCAATTTTCACATTATCATTTACTTCGATAAGAGTTTCCCATTCCAGAAGTTTATTATCATTTATTTTTAGAGGTGATGGAAAAGGACAATTGCTATTAAGATCTGGTGTAAGTAAATAGATTAAATTTTGTAAGGGTATCCAATAATCATAATCATCATATTCACTTTCATTAGAAATAATTTCTTCTATAAAAACCATATCCTCAAAAAAATGATGCAGTTCTTCTTGGCACTGGAATATAATTTTACAATTTAGTTGGCTTAATGTTTCAAGATATCTCGAAAATTGTAAAGTATTACCTAATCCATTTTCTGCGATAATAAGAATTTTTTTATTCTCAATATTTTGACCATTCCAAATTAAATTTTTTTTATGAAGTACTGATTTAAAATTTTTATCTTCATATATTCTATGATGATATTCTTTAAAACCTTCTTCAAAATTTGACATTGATAAAAGAGTAGTTCCTAAATTAATTTTTGATTTGTTAAAATTAGGATTAAGTTCAATTGTTTTTCTATACATTTCAATTGCCTCAGAGTACTTTCCAGCATTTAGTAAAGTATTTGCAAAATTAAAATGTACTACATGTGAATCTGGTTTAGCCTTAATCGCTCTTTGATGACAGATTATTGCATCTTCGTATTTATGCTGAAGATAGAATAAGTTCCCAAGGTTACTTAAAATGAAATGATTACTTGGATTATTTATAAGTCCTTGTTGATAAACTTTTATCGCTTCATCATATTTTTGATCTTGTTTGTATAAAGTTGCAAGACTTAAATATGCCTTTATTTCTTTAGGATCTATTTTGATTACAGCCTTATAACATTCTATTGCTTTTTCTAACTTTTTACTTTGTTCATATACTAGACCTAAACTTAAGTAACCATCGACATAAGTAGGGTCGTGAGCTAAAAGATTTGTCAAAACTTTTTCGGCAGCAGAGTTATTGTTTAATAAAAAAATATTTGTACCTAATCTATTAAGAGCTTTACGATCAAAGTTTCTATCTAGTGAAGATAGATAATACCAAATAGATTTATCAAAATTGTTTTGTTTATAATGAATATCTCCTATTAAATTATAAATTTCATGATTGTTAGGATCATGCTTTAATAAATTACATGCATTCTGTTCAGCAAGACCATATTGTCTATTGTCTAATAATTGATAATTTTTTTTTATGTTTTGAGCAACAAGAGATTTATTCATTTTTAAACGAATCAGTTATCTAACAATATATCTTTAAATCCAATTATAAAAGACTGATCCTAGATATGGATATAGTGCTGAAGCTATGACAATAAAACACCCGTATGGAATTTGAAAATCTTTATCTTTTTTGTAAATATAAATAATCATTAGACCAACAATAGCACCAGTAATTGCTGAGCTTGCTAAAATTAAATAAATTGATTTTATTCCAAGCCAAATACCAACCATTAAAAATAATTTTGCATCTCCTAACCCCATGCCTTCAACTTTTCTAATTTTAAAGAATAAAAATCTAATAATATAAATAATTAAATAACCAATTATCCCACCGATGATAGAGCCTAATATACTCACATCAAAAGGATTAAACTTGAAAAAGGTAAAAACTAACCCAAGAACAGAAAGTGGAATTGTGATTTTATCTAAAATTAAATAATATTTTAAATCAGTAAAAAAAATTATTAACAATCCTGAATAAAAAATAATATAAGCTAAAGTTTTAAAACTAATTCCGTGTAAACTATAAGCGTAGACAAATAAGCATGCTGTTAAAATCTCTACTATAAGATAACTTACACTTATTTTACTTTTGCAATTCTTGCATTCACCAAGATTAGCTATGTATGAGATGATTGGAACATTGAGATAAAAAGGTATTTTATATTTACAAGTTGTGCAAAATGATCGTTTTGTGACAATATCTAAATCATTAGGAAGTCTATATATACAGACATTATAAAAACTACCAAAGATTGATCCAATAATAAACAGAGAAAGGGTAAGCACTTACCTTTTAAATTTTATTTTATCTCCATCGTCATCATCTCTTTTGATGCTAGGGTTTGTTTCCTCAGTTTCTTTGTTTTCTGTTTCTACATTCTCAGATTGTTGCTGAGGTTCTTCGTTTGGAGCAAGATCCACGTTCTCACTTGCTTGAGGCTCAGGTTCTTGAACTGTTTCTGGCTCTGAACTTACTTCAGCTGCATTTGTACCAGTTACATTTTTAATTTTAAATATTTTATCTAAGTGAGCTAATTTAATTACTTTCATGACCTCATTGCTCACATCAGTTAGAAAAAATTCTTTTGATTTACTTTTTGAAAGTTGCATACCTTCAACTAATGCAGCTATACCTGAAGAGTCTATGTAATTCACCTTTGACAGCTGAACTTCAATTGTCTTAACATTATCAATTAAATCTTTTATATTATCTCTTAATTCGGGTGAACTATCTAAATCAACTTCACCAGTAACAAACAATTTTCCTACATTTCCATTAATTTTTTGTTCGATAGACATATGTATTTTTTTATATTATTAGTTTTAAATTACAACATATGATTATCGACTGTATTTGCGGAAAAAAAAAATTTAAGTTAGCTGACGGAGTTATGCCACAACAGGGCTCAAAAGTTAGATGTGGCTCATGTTCTGAGGTATGGTTTTATCATCCAGATCAAGGTAACAATCCAATCGCTCAAGATAACACGGCTAATGAAGAACAAAATTCTTTAATAGAAAATGAGAATGATATTGGAGAAAATAAAGAAATTAATGATTTCGCTACAGCAAGTCAACCTGAAGTACACGAAACTGAAAATGTAAATCAAACAACCAGCCCAGAAGACGCAGAAGATTTATTATCCACTCCAGAAGAAAATTTTTTAGAAGAGGAAGTTGGAAATGAAAATCTTGACGAAATAAAAAAAGAAAACCCAGAAAGCGTTTCAAATTTTAAAATATTTACAGATGAAGATGAAAATGATCTTCCATCAAAAGAGGAAATGGATAAAAATTTAGATGAATACAAAGTTGATAGAGATAAAAATCTTAATTTTTTTCAAAAATTATTTAGAAAGGATAGAATTAAAGAAGCAAAAAGATCTTTAGAAAAAAAACAGCAACAACAAGAACAAACTGAACAAAAGCTAAACAAAGGAAGAAGAGCTAGATTGCTTACTTATCTTCTTTTATTATTGTTGATAGTTTTTTCTATTCTAATTGTCCCATTTAGAGACCAGGTAGGAATGGCATTTCCATTTATGGAGAGCTATCTAGAATTTTTAATTCCTATGTATGATTATATTAAAGGACCTTTGGCTCTAAGTTAGATAGATACTTTAATTTTCAGTTTCTTGCTTTTCCTTTTCAGCTAATTTTTCTTCTTCAGCCTTAAATATTTCAATTATTTTTGACTTATCTTTTAATAATTTTTCTTTACCAGGAAAAACATAAACTCCGATTTTTCCACTAGCTAGTACTTTATCAGAGTTAGCATTTTCTCTAGAAATTTTTTCCTCGATAATATTTATTTTAAATTCACTCTCTGCAATTTTGTTTTTTAAATAAGTTAAGTTTTGAAAAGTGCTTAAGAACTGATACTCAATGTAATTAATTGAATATTTTTCGCCTAATGGGTCAGCTTGACTTTCATTTAAACTATTAATTTGCACATTAAATTCGCTTGCAATTCCTGAAATAGAATTTTTGAAATTTTGAAATTCGGTTGGAGACATAAACATCATTATTTCTTTAATATATTCGTATTCACTTTTATTCACATCCTTACCAACTTTAGCCATTTCAATAATGATTTTGTCAGACTCCTCTTGAATACTCCCCGTATTAGCTAAAAGTTTGCTTTGCTTAGAAAGTTGAAGTGAAGTGTAAATTTCACCTATTAAAAATGCCAATAAAGCAAAAATCATTACGGTAAAACCTACGACAACAAATTTTGATTTATCTTTAATAGATTCGTCTTCGACTGTTTTTGATTTATTTTTTCCTAATCCAAACATTATAAATTTTTTACTATCATTTATAGATTTGATAAACTGTAAATGATTCGTACGTATAAATTTATTATATGAAAAAAACTCCAATTTACATCAAAAAAACTCTTGATGAAATTAGGCTTGAGTTACTAAAAGATAAAAAACTTAAACTATCAAGACAGCTTTATGTGCAAAAACTCAAGGAAATTTTCAACGATCAAGTAATTGATCTTAAGGATGGCATGGAAGCAAAGATGTCATCAACAGGAACAGATAAAACCGTTGTAGTTTCATCGTCTCAAGATACAACCGCAAAACCAAAATCAACTCCAAGAAGTAATAATAGTGAAAAAATTATTTTTCTTAATAATGAAATTGTTGATCAAAATTTAAGCGAAGTAGATGAAGCTAATAATGATTTGTCTAATTTTGGAAATGTTGATGAAAATATTATTGAACTCAAAGATGAAGTTGCTGACATTAATAATCAAAAAATAATAGATTTAATTGAAGAAGTAGATGATATCATTAATCTAACTGATGAAGTTGCAGAAACTGTTGTGAATGCTCAAGAAGCTGATTATGAAAAATCTGCAAATGGTGAGGTAATTAAAGAAGAAGTAAAAAGTTCTCAAATATTCTCTAACGAACAGTTGGAGATGTTAAATGCCAAAATAAACGATTTAGATCTAGGTAGTTCTGAACTTACAGAAAAATTAGATGAGTTATTAAATCAGAAAAACCTATTCTCTGAAAAATTTAATGATGAACTTGATACAAAACTAACTGAGGCACTTACCAGATCAGAAGAAAGCATTGAAAATAAACTTAATAACATTAACGAAAGTTACCACCAAGAGTTTGAAAAATATGAGGATGAAGCAAACAAAAATTTTGCAAATTTAGAGGATCAAATTGGTAATTTAAATAATCAATTTGATGACATCCAAAATAATATCAATTCTATTTCAACTAAAATAGATGATAGCATTAGACAATTGAATGATCCTCAAAAATTAAATGAAAATGTAAATTTAGAAAAACGATTTGAAGATAAAATAAATGATTTAAAAGATTACAATTTAAAAATCGAAAATTCATTAAATAGTCTAAATAATAAAATTGATGAGACTTTAGACAACATCTCAAATTATAGAAACGAAGCCACTCAAAAAATTGAAGAGTTAAATCAAAAAGTTCAAAATATAGAGCCGGAGTTGTTTAATAAAATTGAAGAAAAACAAAAAAATAAAAGCGAGTCTGAAAAGCTTCAAGATAAATTTGATCAAATGTCAAAAATTATGGATATGCAAAATATGAGAATGTTGCAGATGTATCATTCATCTGAGTTGCAACATAGTCACTCTATATTGCAAAAAAACATGGAAGCCAGAAATACAGTACCAGACCAAAAATCTTTTAATCCCGAATTAATTTCAGAGGAAATAAAAAAAGAGTTTTTCCCAAAAATTCAAAAAGAAATGGATAAACAATTCAACTTGTTAAAAGAACAATTATCTGAGTATGAAATAAAAAGTATTTTAGATAAAATTGGCTCAACAGATTTGAATAAAGAATTTAAAAAACCAATTAAAAAGTTTTCAAATTTAGTTGATGCAAAAAAATATGTTAAAAATTCAATTTCAAAAAAATCAAGAGAATGGATAAAACATAATGAGTTTATGATTGATGAAATTGCAAAAAAATTAATAGGTTAGAAATTTTTTTATCAAACTAATTATATAAAAATTAATTAATATCAGCAAAATTTTAGTATTCATTTTACTTTCACTCTCATAACGTCTGTTAAAATTTATTGGAACATCTTTAGTTTTTAATTTTGTTTTTGAGTTAATTAATATATCAGCTAGGATTTTAAATCCCTTACCAAAAAATCTTTTCTTGTTTTTTAGATAAATATCCTTTTTAAATAGAAAAAAACCACTCATTGGATCTTTTGTTTGAATATTAAAAATTTTAAAAAAAAATATTAAAAATATTGAAGCAAATCTTCTTGTCTCAGATAAACCTTTATTTTTTCCCGATGTTAGTTTTCGAGCTCCTATAACAATATCCTGTCCTTTGTTAAATTCCTTAAGCATCTGAGGAATATATTTTGGATCATGTTGTAAATCAGCGTCTAAAATAAGAATATTTTTAAATTTAGCTTTTTCAATTCCATCAAAACAAGATTGGGTAAGATCTCTTTTTTTTCTTCTTAAGATTGGATTAAAAAATTTGTATTTTTTAGCTAAATTTAAGAGTATTTTTTTACTTTGATCAGTTGAATTATCATTAACGAAAATAATTTCAAATTTAGTTTTTTTTGTATGCTCAATGATTTTTAAAGTTAAAGGTTCAATATTTTTTTCTTCATTAAGTGCAGGAGCAATTATGCTTAATTCATTATTCATTTGTATTAGCAATTAAATTATTAGCTGTTTCTCTTAAAAAAGGATTTATTTCAATAGCATCCTTATATAATTGTGTAGCCTCTTTATTTAGTCCAAGTTTTTTAAGCGTTATAGCTGCATTGTAAAGTGCTGTTGCGTGCAGGGGGTTAATTACATTTGCTGTTTTAAAATTTTCTAAGGCTTTGTCATAGTTTTTTTGATAAAAATTAATTTTTCCAAGTTCAAAATATAAGTCATCAATTGGTGGATCTAAAAATGTAACTTTTTTCCCTGAAGCTTCTAATTGCTTCTTAATTTTATCATATTGTTTAAAAATTTTTTTTATTTCATTTTCAGCTTTTTGATATTCTTCATTAAAAACATAAAATCTTGCTAATTTAAAAATTCCATAAGGTTTATCTTTAAATTGTTTTTCAAATTCGTCTTCAAAAAATTTAATGCCCACCTCGTTTTCTTCGTGAATGAAATATCTTAAAAATTCTAATATAACTTCGTCAAATTTAGTATTTAATTGATAAAACTGATAAAGATTAAATTTATAAGCCGTCCAGTCATTATTTTTTACAGCATTTCTCATTGGAACCGAAAATGAATATCTATGAACATTTTTAGGACTTTTCTCATCTGTTTCAGTCATAAAAGTATAGTTATCAATATAAACTTTGCTTCTGTCATACAAAATAAAAATACAAGAAAATAGTATTAAACAGTAAAAACTCAGAGCTAATGTTTTTTTGTAAAGATGATTAGATAAATTTTTTAAAATCCAAAAAAATATTATTGAAATTGCAACAACTGATGAATATTGATATCTCTCAGCTAAATTTGAAATTAGCGGAAAACCTTTATCAACCATTCCAAAAATAACAGGCAATGTTAAACTTGCAATGATCCAAAAAACACTAATTAATAGAATTGGATCTTTCTTATTAAAAAATAAATATGTCGCAAAAATTGAATAAATTATAAAGAGAGTAAATAAAATAAAGGATAAATTTAAGTCATAGTTTGTTGCATAAACATAAATATGTTCAAAAGGATAAAATAATCCAATTAAATAAAATTTTGATGAAGTAAAAAAATAAAATAATAAATCATTAAAACTGTCGTAGAAAAAAATATCATTTTTCTCAGTGAAAACACTTCTTAAATAATAGTAAACAAAAAATGTTACACATAGTAGAATAAAAATATCAAAATTTTTTTTAAAATTTTCTTTTAAATTTATTTGATGAAAATTGAGCAAAAAGATTGTTAGTGGAATTAAACCAGCTAAATAGATGGTCATTAGTTTTGAACACAATGACAGAAAAAATAATAATGCTATAAATAAATAATTAATAAATTTTTTATCATAGGCATTGTTTAGACAATAAATAAAAGTTAAAAGTCCAAAGAATAATGCTAAACTTTCATTACGGGTAGTTATATTAAAAATAATTTGTGAAGTAATAGGGTGAAATAAAAATATTAAAGAACTTAGAAAAATTAAAATATTATCTCTTAAATTACTCTCAATTCTTAAAATTTTCTTTATAAACAAATAAACTAAAAAACTATTTGTTACGTGCAAAAAAATATTTGTAAATTTAGCTATTTTTGTATTTAATATTTCAATCCCACTAAAGTTAAATAAAAAGGTTAAAAAATTATCTAATTCATGTGTTAAAAAATACACAGGATAAAAATGAAATTTTGCATATAAAAAACTAGATATAAGTTTTGCATCTCCAGGGGATCTTGTGAATTGATCTAGTAAAGCATCATCATCATAGGTTCTCCCGTAATCTAATGTGTGTTTAAAAAAAAATATAAAAAGTCCAAATGCAATTAGATAAATACAATACTCAAATATTTTATTTTGAGAGTTTGTTAGCTTCATATTTTTCTTAATAATTAAGTTTTAAATAATTTAAACCGGAATAAATTTAATTATTAATTTAACAATTTTTGATTCTGCCACTTAGTTTTCCTCAATATTTCTTGTATAATACCCCCAAATTGGGTGTATAAAAAATTTAAATAGCTATTTAAGTAAGCTATTTTTTATAGTTTACATAGTAAAGAATATTGGTAGAAGAACCTCATATATATATATAATTCTAGAATATAGGAAAAACATAATTATGAAAAAAACACTACAAAAAGGTTTCTCACTTGTAGAGCTTCTAGTTGTTGTTGCAATTATTGGAGTTTTAGCAGGTGTTGGAATTGTGGGTTATCAAAGTTACACTGACTCTGCAAAAAGTAGAGTTGCGGTAGCTAACTTTAACTCAGTAAAAAGATTTGTTGAAACAGAGCTAACTCTGCTTAACAACAATATCCAAACAGTATCCGGAGCAATAAGCGCTGGATCTGACTGTTCCTCTCTTCAGGCATACACTGTTTACAGTGATAATCTAGGAGACTTTATTAAGGGACTAACTTGTTACTTTGGCACTGATGGATATGGGAATGCATTTAAAAACCCGTATGATGCTGCAGGTGGAAATCAAATTGTTTACAATTCTGCTGCTGCTGATGTGAAAAAGGGTCAGATTAACATAGCCCATTTTACAGCTGAAGATTATACGCAAAATGGTGCGGTAATTCCTTCAGGCGGATTGTTCTCATCTGCTGGAACTTCAGGATATTTTTACGTGGAATATTACACTGCAGATGGTGCAGCAGGAAGTGAAGGAGAATATAAAGCTAAAGAATTTCAACTTAAATAATTTTAAAATAAGTTAAAATTAAAATTTAAAAAAACCCCTCTAATATTTATTAGAGGGGTTTTTTTTTATTCTGTAAATTGTCCAAAAAAAGAAGATAGTAAAAATAAAAATTAACGTAAATATACTTAAATAATTAAAAAATATTTGAAGTTTTAAATGTTTAAATTCAAAAGGTTCATAATTTAAAAACTTTATTAGTTCGTCTTTTTGATCAACTTTAAATAAGAAGTTTTTTTCACAATTATTTCCTTCTGGATTTAAATAACATGAGGGATTAATAAAATTTAAATTTTCATTTATTACAAGTAAAGGATCGCCTTGATAAAATCTTAACTTAAGTTTTTTTTCAGTATTTAATGTCGTGGTGTTATTTTCTTCAGTACCATCGTATATTTTGTATTCATTAAATTTTATTTTTGAAACTATAGGTTTCAGTAATTTTAAATCATAGCCCAAAATAGGAAAATAACAGTATTGAATAGACCGATTATTTAAAAAGTAATGATGCTCATATGGACGAGAATAACTAGTTTCATCATTAACAATTGAAAGAACTTTTTCGATTTTAAAATCATCAACGTTATCTTTTGTAACATTATAATTAAGCAGTATATCCAATTCTGAATATCTAAAAATTTTATTTAATTTATTCCTATCAAATGAAATATTTTGAATAATAATAATTGATATAAATAAAAATGTTATCAAATTGTATTTTTTAAAAGAAATCTTATCAAACATCATTGCTGTAAGGATTGAAAATAACAGAATAAATGGAGTAAGCTTTCTAAGTGACAACCAGTCTGTGGTCATAAAAGGAATTTTTCCAACTAAAGAACCAAGAAATGTATTAGAGAAATTTAATAAAATTAGTACAAAAACTGCAATTAATAATACAGAACTAAACAATAATTTAAATTTATCCTTTGTAATTTCTGGAACACTTCTTAAGTAAATAACTAGGATTATCAAAGGAACAATCGATAAGTTAAATGACAATTCTTCAATTGATAAAAGAACATCAAATTTAGCAACATCATTTCCAATAGCTTCTTTAGGTGATAAGAAAAAAAAATCAAAAAAAACAGAAATAAAATGTCGAATGCTCTTAAAGTATAGAACTGATACATCTCGTTCTAATTCACCAACAAATGACCATCCAGCATAAATTTTTGAGGATGAAATCATTAGGCCAATTAAAACAGCTACAGATACATGGAATATAATTTTAAAATTTTTGAAATTGATTAGGTGTAATACTGTTAGAAAAAAAACAAAAATTAAAATTTCAATAACAATTCTTGTTCCACCGCTGTGCATGATAGTTGCAAAGATTAACCCGGCACATGAGATTAAAAATAATGAAGATATTTTATTTTGATTATTTAAAGATAAAGCACATAAGAAGAAAAAAAATGGAACTATATAATATAAACCCCATGCAATATGACCAGACAAATAATGAAAAGCAAAACAATGGTTAAATAAAAATATTGTTGATCCAATTAAAGACGCATTATTAGATAGTTTAAAAATATTTCTTAAAACTAAGAAAAAACCACAAAAACCAATTAATGAATATAAAAAGAATATTACTTTGAATGTAGTTAGTGGTTTTAAAAACAAAAATAAAAATTGCACTGGTGAATAAAATTCTGATTCTGGGTTTGAATACAAGGGCAATCCACAGCAAACATGAGGAGTAAACCAAGGAACATCCAATCCATTTTTAAAAAACCAGATTTTACCAAATATTAACCTTGATAATGCAGATTGAAAATCAAAATGATGTTTTTCAAAATCTAAATAGGATAGGAAAATAATCTGATGAATTAAAAAGATTAAAACTCCTGATAAAAATAATATTAGTTTTGTTTTATTTTTTAAAATAAGCATATTTTAATATTTTTATATTTATCTCATAAAAATTCTTTATTGAAACTTTGAAATCTTTACTAAACTTAAGCCTTTCATAAAAATCAAATAAAATTTTATATTTATGCTGATCAATTATGTTTAATGAACTAAATATTTCTTGATGTGTCATAAATTCTGAAATGTTTTTATTTTCTTTTCTGAGTTTTTTAAAAAATAATGTAAACAAAATTTTTTTTGAATTAATGAAAGTAAGAACTTTGAAAGCGTAAATAATAAAAATTGAAAAAAAAATAAGAGTTAGGAAATATTTATAGTTATTCGCTTTTGTTAATTTTTCTTTGATAAAATTTGATCTCGATTTTTCGTCATATCTAATAAAACTATTAGTCCATATATAGTTTATGTATTCAAAATAAATTCCAATTTTATTAATATTCATTTGTCCAGTTTCAAAATCGTTTGTTGTTGATGTATTGAAACTATCAAAATTGTTGTTGTTTGAATTTAAAATATTATTACTAGGAACAGATAATGTCGGATCATACAACACCCAATCATCATTTATAAATATTTCCACCCAAGAGTGAGCATCTTGTTGTTTGAATGTATAGAAATCCCCAATTTCATTATAAGATCCACCATAATAACCAGTGACTATTCTAGATGGTATGCCTGCTAGTCTTGCAAGTATTGCAAAAGTTCCAGCATAATATTCACAGTATCCATTTTTAGTGTTGAAAAAAAAGTTTGCATAATCATTGCCTTGAGTGCCAGGGGTTAAACTATAATAAAAATTGTTAGTTTTAAATTCATTCAAAATTTTATCTAAATACTCATTAGCATCTTTTGACTCTTCATAGTTTATGTTTGCCCATTGAATCAATTTAGGAGAAATATTTTTAGGCAACAGTGTATAATACTTCAAAATATTATTTTGAAATGTTACATCTTTTTTATCATAGACTAATTTGTATGATTTTTTATTACTTACAATTTCTTTAGAAGTGAGTGTATTATTAATTAAATTTAAATCTAAATTTGAATTATTAAAATTATAGTTTTCTAATTTAGGTAGCCAGTTTCTTTCGTGTGGAAACATTATTAATGAACCATAAACACTTTCGTTTCTGATATGATTAGAGACTTTAAAACTATTCTTAAATTGTGAGAGTAATATTTTATATTCTGAATTTAACCAATCTTTATTGTTATTTAACTTATCAAATACCTTAACCCTAAAGTAGTACTTTTGATTATTATCTTGATTATTAATCTTAAATATAAAAACATTTTCTTCACTACCTGATATATTGTGAAATGAACCTAGACTGATTTCATCAGGTATACCTAACTGATTTTTCTTAGTTTCAAATAGTTTTATATTCAATTCTGCCCTTGGAAAAATAAAGTACACAATTGCAATGATGGGAATAATACTAATTGCAAATATAAAATATTTAACAAGATTATTTAAATTTAGTTTTAATATCTTAGTTTGATTTAGTGAATAAAGATGAATGATTGATAATATAATTATCCCAAGAGAGAGCAGTGAGCTTATTAAGTCTTGACCATAGACAAGTGAGCTTACAGCTAAAAATACACAAGTAAATCCAAAAAAATAATGATTTTCTTTATTTTCAATTTCAGAATATTTTAGAAAGGCTAAACCCAAAATCAAATTTATAAAATATTCTTTAGATAATGTTTGATCATTTAGAATAAATAAGATGCAAACCGTTGATATAGCTAAAATAGAACTGAATACCTTTTTATATTTATAGTTTAAGCTTTTTTGAAGAATAGCAAAAACATATAAGATAATAAAAAAAAGATTTGTTATTAGGTCAACTTCATCAATTAAAAGTAAATAGCTTGATGTTAATATAATCAAAGAATTAAAATTATAATTTAATAAATTTAGTCTAAACATTTGCAAGGTAAGTTAAGAGTTTGTTTCTATGTTCTAAAGAGCAAGCGATCGTAGAAATAAAATCTTTATTTTTTAATAAAAATGGTTTTTTTAAATTATAAAAATATTCAATCAAATAGCTGGCATAAGAAAGTTTTTTTTCAAAGCTATCATTATTCAATTTTTGTAGGTCTATAGTTACATGCTGTAAATTATTAGAAAACTTGAATTTTTTTTCGTAAAGCTTTTTTTTAATTGATGAGTGTTTCCATGAAATTTTAGATAAATTAGTATTTTCTTTATTTTCTTCAATTTTATCAAATTCATAGTCAAAACCTTCATCAGTATTCAGCTGATATAGTTGTTCAAAAATTTCATTTGAGGGTTTAATTGGTTCTGGGTAAATAGTTAGATATTCGCTAAAAGAAACATTTGTGAAAGTTTTTATAATACCAAAAGGGAATTGAGAGTGAATATCCAAAGTTGGGGCTTTAACATTACCTCTTTTATTAAATTTATGCTTTAAATTTATATTAATTTTATTTTTGATATCTGCTTTGACACTATCTTTTCCTAAATCAAAATTAATATTAAGTCTTTCTCTTTTATGTTTGTCACTAATTAGGTATCTTAAATTTACAATTTTATTAGCTGGGTGAAGTTTATCATTAATAGATAAATCTAAATTAAGTAAGTTTTGAAAAGAGATTAGAATTGAGATGAAATAAATAAAAAATAAAATAATTGATAAGAGCAGTGCAAAATTATTTTGATAAAAAATAGCTACCGAAAAACAAAAAAATATTAAAGCTGCAATTTGAAACCCTCTTAAATTTGGAAAGATATATAAATTTTTTCTACTAATAGTGTTAAGATATTTTAGAGATTTTTTTAAAAAAAACTTTTTCCAAAAACTATTTTTCATCAGGTAGAGGAACTTTCTTTAGAACTTCATTTTTCATAAATTCAATAAATTCGTTTTTTTCAACAATATTCAATCGATGACGAAGTATATAAGGAAGCACATCCTTAATTTCTTGATATGTTACATACTTATTTGAGTTTAAGTAACTTAATGATTTTGAAAGACTGATTGTTTGTTTTAAGCATCTTGGAGAAATATGAATATTATTAAAATTATTCTTCATGAATTGAGAGACGTTATCTAAATATTCAATTACACTATCATTGATATTTATCTGGCTAATATCTTTGATAGTTTGATCATATGAAAAATTTGATTTAATTGAATTATTGGTTGTCTCGTTTTTTAGTAATTCTATTCTTTGATCTTTACTTAGTTCCTCTAAAGAAAATGAAATAGTAAAACGATCTAATTGTGATTCTGGTAATAAAGAAGTACCAGACAAATCTGATGGATTTTGTGTTGCAATAACCGAAAAAGGAATTGGAAGATTAAAGGTGTCCTTATCAATTGTTACTGTTTTTTCCTCCATAGATTCTAGAAAAGCACTTTGTGTTTTTGGACTTGCACGATTTAACTCGTCTGCAAGAACTATATTTGTAAATATTGGACCTTTGTTAACAACAAATTCGTTATTTTTTAAAAATGTGTATCCAATTATATCACTTGGTAATAAATCAGATGTAAATTGAATTCTTTTAAATTTTAAATTCATTGCATTTGTTAAAGATTTTGCAAAAGTAGTTTTTCCTGTTCCTGGAAGATCCTCAATTAATATATGTCCTCCACTTAAAATTGTAGCTATAGAAATTTTAATCTTGAATTCATTTCCAATTATATTGGTTGAAATAGTGTCTGTTAATTCTTTAATCATTATGATTTTGTGAAATAGATATTTTTGCTTTTCGATATAATATAACTATCAATTACTTCAAGATTTGAATTTACTATTTTTATTTTGTCTGGTGTTAGATTAATGAAAACAAAATAACAATTTCTATTAATTAATTTTAGTTTTTTAACCATTTTTTCCAAATCACCTGTTTTTTTTAGAGGATCATTAAGAATAAATAAATCGTAGTTTTTTGAATTTAAATCAAAGTCTAAAATATTTTGATTTAAAACATTTATTCTTTCATTTTCTAAAGATTTAGATGTTTGATAGATATCTTTTTCTAATTCAATACCATCAATTTTGTGATGATTTATTTTACCAAAAAAGTATAGAACTTTCCCATAACCTGATCCAAGATCACAAATTAAATAAACGTTTTTTTTTTCAATGAATGATTTTATTTTTTTTAAAAAAGTAAATGGGCATGGAATAGAATCTGATAAAAAGTTACTTTTTAGATATTTAAATCTATTTAGATTTTTATCGTATTTAAAATTAAAATAAATTTCATTAGCAACTATTTGAACAGAAAAAAAATGATAATTCAATATTATGTGATACAAAGCTCTTATGTTTTTTAACATTTTAAATTAAATATATCTATATGAGAAATCTATCAATAGTATTATGTACTTACAACGAAGTAGAAAATATTAAATTTACTCTTGATGCATTAGTTGGTTTTTCTGTTGTTAAAGAAATAATAGTGATTGATGATAATTCAACTGATGGAACAATTGATGTTTTAGAAAAATATCATCATTCAAAAATAAAATTTATAGTTAGAAAAAATATCAGAGGTTTTGCTAGCGCTTTTATTGATGGCATTAAACTCTGTAATGGAGATTATATTTTAAGATTTGATCTTGATATGTGCTACAGCATTAACCATTTTATTAAAACATTTGAAAATATGAAAAAAGAGGACGATTGTGTAATTTTTTCAAGATATGTTGAAAATGGCTTAGATAAAAGAAGTAATTATAGAAGATTAACAAGTTTGTTTCTTAATAAAATATGTCAGTTGATGCTTTATTCAGAAATCAAAGATTATACAGGCTGTATAATTATATTTAAGAGAAGTATTTTAACTGATGTTTTTCCAAAAAATACTTTCTATGCGAATTTCATAATTGACTTTATTTTTGAAATGAAAAAAAATAATAAAATATTAAAAGAAGTTTCATTTATTCAAGAAAAAAATACTGAACAAAACAGCAAATCAGCGCTAAGTTTTTCAAAATTTTTAATTAATGGTTTATACTATTTTATTTCAATATTAAGATGTTTATTAAATAAATAAAAAATAAATGTATCTTTAAATTCAGAATATTTATCTATATATATATATGATCTACAATTCGGTTTAACTTTAAAAAACAAAGAAATTGGTTGAATCATTAGTCTCGTAAATACAATAATAAAATAAAATATATGAAACAAATTAGTTTTAAAATGAAAATACAAGAAGGTTTTTCTCTAGTCGAACTTTTAGTTGTAGTTGCAATTATTGGTGTATTAGCAGGTGTAGGTATTGTTGGCTATCAAAGTTATGTAGATTCAACTAGATTAAAAGTATTAGAGCAAAACTATACAACAATTACAAAATATATGGACACAGAAACTATTATTATTCAAAATGACCTTGGAAGTGCAACTCCTGAATATGATGATGGTGGTAATTTAACAGGTGACATGGTTAATTCTGACACCACTTGTAAACAATTCTTAATTTCAATGAAAAATTATTTCTTAGGTGGTGGAACAGATAATTCTAAATTTAAGAATCCATGGAAACCTAATAAAACAAGTATTACAATTGATAATGAAGCTTGGGGCAATCATAAACGAGGTCAAATCCAAATGTTCTGTTATAAATCTACAGGAGGATATGGCTCAGGTGGTGGTTGTCCAATGGCAAAAGCTAGATTTAGAGTGATCATTCATAGAGATACAGGAGATTATTCTCATAAATCAATTGGTGGTAAATATTTTGGAAGTAGTGCTGCAGATGGTCAAGCAGATTGTGGTTGGAATTTATCAGATCATGGTGCATGGCATACAGGTGCAGATGCTATTGATACTGACGCAGATTACGATTAATAGAACAAAGTTTAAATTTAAAAATATTTAATATTAATTCTCGATGTCAAAAAAACTTGTTAGTTTTGCAAGTTTTAAAACCGAAGTTACAGCTTCACTAGGTTTTATAATTTTAAATTCTTTACTTCCTTCACCAGCTCTTTGTTTGCTTTCAATCAGTACTGCAATTCCTGAACTATCAATATAATTTACTGCACTCATATCTACTGATACAGCTTTATTGTCATCTAAAGCTCCGTGTACTTGTTGTCTTAAGTTTCCTGAATTTTCTAGATCTATTTCACCACTGACTGTTATTATCAGCACATCATTTTCAGTTTTTTCTGGATAACTCATGGTTTGAATATAATCAGAGTAAATACGTAGTCAACAAAATCATTAAACTTAAATCTTGTTGCTGACAATAAATATTTAATTTTATCTAAATAATTAAGGCTAAGAGTAGCTTGCAGCAATTAATGCAATTGCAGAAACGGTAGACACAAAATAGATTAGTTTTTTCCTTTTCTTCTCTTGCCCGTTAATCTTATCCATCATTTCTTCATAGCTTAATTTAGCGTTATATTCATTTTTTTCTAAATAAGCCTTAGGTACCACCACATCATTTATTTTTTTATTTTTTAAAATTATATGTTGAATATTGTTCATAATTTAAATTTTCGCAGAAAGCTCAATTAATTCTTTGAGAATTATTTCATTATTTTCTAAATTTTTTTTTCTCCACTCTTGAGAAACATAAATTTTTGAATTGTCTCTAATTAACCAATTTAACTTGATTAATTCTGAAACTTTTCTTCTAACAGTTTCTCTTGGAAGACCAAGACTTCTTGAAATTAAATTAATACTTGCTCCATTTGAAGTAGAGCAAAAAACCTCATTTTCACAAATTAGATTTTCATTTGTGAAATTTTTTAAATTAATTCTGCTTACTAATTTTAATATTTGAGGGTAATAAGATCTGTCACCAAAGTCTGATATATCTTTTGTATATATTGAAGCGATTAAATCTTCGATTATTTTGTAATTTTGTAAATGCATAAGATGACCTTTTACCCAAATTGGGTTTTTTTTAAAATAAAATTTATATTATTATCTATGCTTAATATATAATTTTTCTATAGATATTTATTGAATAGCTTGAACTTCTAGCTTCTTAGTTTTCAAAGATTTAATTGCTTCCAAACATGCTAGAGCAGTAGACATGTTTGTGCAATATGGAACTTTATTTTTAAGAGTTGCTCTACGAAGTGCAATAGCATCATTTAATCTGTGCTCACTGTTTCCACCACCAGTATTAATTACAAGTGCAATTTTATTTGAGTCTAAAACATCTACAATGTGAGGACTACCACTGCTCACTTTGTTAATAATTTTGCATTTCATCCCATGTTTTTGAATATATTCAGCAGTACCTTTTGTTGCACATAATTTGAAATTAAGCTTTATTAGCTGTCTTGCTAAATCAATACCTTCATCTTTATGAGAGTCTTTTAAAGATATAAATGCTAGACCTTCTTTTGGAAGTGAATTGGCTGCAGCAATTTGACTTTTGGCAAAAGCCATTCCAAAATCTTTATCAAATCCCATTACTTCACCTGTGGACTTCATCTCAGGGCCTAACAGTAAATCGCTATTTGGAAACTTATTAAAAGGAAATACAGCTTCTTTTACTGCATACATTCCTTTTGATTTATCTTTAAGATCAAATTTAGAAAGCTTTTCACCAGCCATTATTCTTGATGCAATCTTTGCAAGGGGAATTCCTTTTGCTTTTGATACAAAAGGTACAGTTCGACTAGCACGAGGATTTACTTCAATAATATAAATTTCATCTTTCTTAATTGCATATTGAATATTCATAAAACCTTTTACTTTTAAAGCTAGAGCCAGTTTCTTTGTTTGGTTTTCAATTTCTTTTATAAGATATGGTTTAATAGATACTGGTGGTAAACTGCAAGCTGAGTCTCCAGAATGAATTCCTGCCTCTTCAATGTGTTGCATGATACCTGCCACATAAACATCTTTACCATCAGAAATAGCGTCTACATCAACTTCCATTGCGTGATCTAGAAATTTATCAATTAGAATTGGATTTTCTTCTGCAGCTTTAAACGCTTCTTCAACAAAGTTTTTTAACTGACTTTTTTCATGGACAATTTCCATTGCTCTTCCACCTAAAACATATGAAGGTCTAACCACTAGCGGTAAACCAATTTTTTCAGATATCTTAATTGCCTCTTTGAATGTTTTTGCAATTCCACTATCTGCTTGTTTTAAATTTAATTTAATTAATAAATTTCTAAATTGATCTCTATCTTCTGCTAAATCTATTGAGTTATATTGTGTCCCTAAAATTGGAAGTTTGTTATCATTTAAAAATTTAGCAAGCTTAATTGGAGTCTGTCCTCCAAACTGAGCAATAACTCCAATTAGATTTCCTTTTTCTTGCTCCTTTTTAATTATGTTAAATACATACTCTTCTTTCAAAGGTTCAAAATATAACCGATCACTCGTATCATAATCAGTAGATACAGTTTCAGGGTTGCAATTAACCATGATGGTTTCAAAACCTGCATCTTTTAATGAAAAACTTGCCTGACAACAGCAATAATCAAATTCAATTCCTTGGCCTATTCTGTTTGGTCCACCACCTAAAATTATTATTTTTTTTTTATTTGATGGATCTGCTTCGCACTCAGAACTTATTGAAAAATTTCTTTGATAAGTTGAGTACATGTAAGGCGTAAATGATTTAAATTCAGCAGCACACGTATCAACTTTTTTGTATACTGGCAGCACTTTTAGAGCTGTTCGTTTTCTTCTTACTTTATCTTCTGAGGAATTTGTAAGTTCAGCTAACTTTTTGTCTGAAAAACCTATAGATTTTATTCTATTAAATTCATTATAATTTTTTGGAAGACCTCTTTTTTTAATGGCTAACTCGTTATCAACAATTTCTTTAATTTGTCCTAAGAACCAAGGATCAATTTTAGATAAACTATATATTCTTTTTAAGCTAATTTTTTTTCTTAAAGCTTCGGCAACAAGAAGCATTTTATTTGGAATATGATCTTTCAGTTTTTTTTCTATTTGTTTTTTATTAAGATTAAATATTTGGTCTAAACCAGACAAACCAGTTTCTAAGGAGACCAATGCTTTTTGAACAGATTCTTTGAAATTTCTTCCAATTGCCATTGCCTCTCCAACAGATTTCATTGAAGTACCTAAAGTCGCTGGTGAGGTAGAAAATTTTTCAAAAGTAAACCTAGGTATTTTAGTTACTACATAGTCAATACTTGGTTCAAAAGAAGCAGGTGTTACTTTTGTAATCTCATTTTTAAGTTCGTCTAAAGTATAACCAACTGCGAGCTTAGCTGCTACTTTTGCAATTGGAAACCCAGTTGCTTTAGATGCAAGTGCTGATGATCTAGATACTCTAGGGTTCATTTCAATAACAACCATTCGTCCATCTTTTGGATTGATAGCAAATTGAACATTAGACCCGCCTGTCTCAACTCCAATTTTTCTTAAACATGCAATAGAGGCGTTTCTCATAACTTGATATTCTTTATCAGTAAGAGTTAAGGCTGGAGCAACAGTAACAGAATCTCCTGTATGAATTCCCATTGGATCAATATTTTCTATCGAGCAAATAATGATACAGTTGTCTTTTTTATCCCTCACAACTTCCATCTCAAATTCTTTCCAACCTTCTAGACATTCTTCTACAAGAACTTGGCTTACAGGGGACTCGTGTAAACCATTTTTTATTATTTTAAGATATTCTTTTTTATTCTTTGCTATTCCACCACCTAGACCACCTAGGGTAAATGCAGGTCTAATAATTGCAGGCAAACCAATTTTATTTAGAACTTTAGAAGCTTGATTGATATTATTAACTATCTCAGATTTTGGTAAATCTAAACCAATATCAATCATATTTTTTCTAAATTTCTTTCGATCTTCAGCATTAGAAATTGCTTTAGAATTTGCCCCAATAAGTTCTATTTTGTATTTTTTTAATATCCCTTTTTTCTCTGCCTCCATTGCAAGGTTAAGAGCAGTTTGGCCTCCCATTGTTGGAAGAATTGCATCTGGTTTTTCTTTTATAAGAATTTTTTCTAGAACCTCTAATGTGATGGGTTCTATGTAAGTTTTATCTGCAACATCAGGATCGGTCATGATTGTTGCAGGGTTAGAATTAATTAAAACAACTTTATAACCTTCATCTTTTAAAGCTTTACAAGCTTGAGTTCCTGAATAATCAAACTCACATGCTTGGCCAATAATAATTGGACCAGCACCTACTACTAATATTTTTTTAAGATCTTTTCTTTTTGGCATTTTTTTTCATATTGTTAATAAATTCTTTAAATAAATAAACGCTGTCTTGAGGTCCTGGATTAGACTCGGGGTGATACTGCACTGAAAATATAGGTTTGTTTTTTAATTTAATTCCTTCAACACTATTATCAAAAAGAGATTGATGAGTTACCTCAATATTTTTTGGTAAAGTTTCTTCAACCACTTCAAAACCATGATTTTGACTTGTTATTTCAACATTGCCATGAACTAAATTTTTTACAGGATGGTTAGCTCCTCTATGACCTAGTTTCATTTTTTTTGTTTTACCGCCTAGGGTCAAAGCTAAAATCTGATGTCCTAAACAAATTCCAAATATTGGTAAATTTCTTTTAATAAGTTCTTTGATTATATTTATTGCATATTTTCCAGTTGCAGCAGGATCACCAGGTCCATTTGATAGAAATATTCCATTAGGCTTAAGTTTAATTATATTTTCTGCAGAGGTGTCACATGACACAACTGTCACTTTGCAATTAAAATCAGAAAAATATCTTAAAATATTTTTTTTTATACCGTAATCAATTGCAACAACGTGAAATTCATTTTTTTTATTTTTGATAAATCCATCTTTCTTTTTCCAAGTCTTAAAACCTTTCCAAATATAATTTTTTGGAGTTGATACTTCTTTAGCAAGATCAAGGTTTTTTAATCCACTCCATTTTAGAGTGGTATTTGTTAGTTTGCTTAAATTGAATTTTTGTTTTCTTGAGAAAGCAATCGTTCCTTTTGGTGCTCCTTTATCTCGAATAAAATTAGTTAAACTTCTAGTATCTAGACCGGTGAGACCAACAATTTTATTTTTCTTTAGCCATGAATCTAGATGTAAGAAAGCTCTGTAATTTGATGGATCAGTTATTTCTGAATTAAAAATCACTCCTTTGGTCCATATCTTATCAGACTCTATATCTTCTTTATTAGTTCCAACGTTTCCAATATGTGGAAAGGTAAAATTAATAATTTGACCTGCATATGATGGATCCGAGATTATTTCTTGGTAACCTGTTAAAGAGGTATTAAAGCACACTTCTCCAGTTGCCTCTCCTTCGTAGCCAATACCAATTCCTTTAAATACCCTCTTATTTTCAAGAACTAAAACGCCAGTATTAATTTGATAAATATTTTTTGAGTTAATTTTTTTTGAATTTTTGATCAATTACAACTCATGAGTTAAAGGTTAATACAATAATTGCTTTATTATCGCAACAGAGATGTATTATAAAATTGTAAAAAAACAATTTTTCTTTTGAAGAATTTTTTCTTTTAAGTAGATTAAAAAAATTATGTCATTAAAGCACACTATCGAAAACGAATATAAAAATGCTCTAAAATCGAAAGATAAAAATAAAATATCAACCTACAGGTTAATTTTATCTTCTATTAAGGATCTCGATATTTCGAACCGTTCTGGCCCCAACAAAAAAGACACAGATGATGAAGATATAAAAAAACTAATTAAAAAAATGGTTAAACAAAGAGCCGAATCTATTGAAATTTATAAAAAAAATAACAGAGTGGATTTATTAGAAGTTGAACAGAATGAGTATGATATTTTAACAAGTTTTTTACCCAAACAGATGAGCGAAGAAGATACCAAAAAATTATGTGCTGAATTAATAGCTAGGTTAGGTGCTAGCTCCGTTAAAGATATGGGCAAAATAATGGGTGAGCTAAAGAAATCTCATTCTGATGAAATTGATTTCTCTAAAGCTGGATCAATAATTAAGGGATTATTGAATAGTTAATGAAATACCCCAAAGAGTACTTAGATGAAATTAAGACACAGTTGAAAGTATCAATGGTTGTTTCAAAAACAGTTTTATTAAAAAAAAGAGGTAAAGAATTTGTGGGTTTATCTCCATTTAAAAATGAAAAAACACCTTCATTTACTGTTAATGATGAAAAAGAATTTTATCATTGTTTTGCTACCTCAGAACATGGGAATATTTTTGATTTTGTGATGAAAACTCAGAATTTAAAGTTTGGAGAAGCTGTTAAGTATTTAGCTCAATTAGCAGGTATGCAACCATATTTGTTTTCAAAAAAAGATGAAGAAAGAGAAAGAAAATGGAATGAATATAAATCAATTTATAGTGAGTATGTTGATTTTTACCATAAGGAATTAATTAAAAACGAACAACATTCAAATGCTAGAGAGTATTTAAAAAATCGATCATTAACTAAAGAAGATGTAAAAAAATTTAAAATGGGATATGTTGAAAAAAATCCAAATATTTATGAACAACTAAAAAATAAATATAATCAACAAACTTTAATTGAAACTGGATTATTTTATTTAGATGAAAAAAAGAATACTTGTGTAGAAAGATTTAGAGGAAGATTAATTTTTCCAATTAACAATATAACTGGTCAACCAATTGGTTTAGGTGGAAGAATAATAGAAAATCTAGATTATCTTGCAAAATATATTAACTCACCTGAAACTTTATTTTTTAAAAAAGGATCAAACTTATATAACCTAGATTTAGCTAGAAAATTATCAAACAAAGTAGATCATATTTATTTGGTCGAAGGTTATATGGATGTTGTTGGGTTAAGTAAAAATAGAATTGATAATGCTGTTGCAAATCTTGGTACCTCATTAACTGATAAACAAATTCAAATTCTTAATCAATTTTTTGATGATATAATTATATGCTTTGATGGTGATGAAAGTGGTTATAAAGCAGCATTAAGAGCTGCGGAAAATTCAATTAGAGAATTAAAACCAGAAAAACAAATTTCATTCTTATTTTTACCAAACAAGGAAGACCCTGACAGTTATGTTAATAAAAATGGTAAAGCTAATTTCATAGAATTTACAAAACAATCTAAGTTATCAATTCATCAATTTATTTTTAGTCACTATAAAAAACAAACTGAAAATAACCCTTCTTCCATGGCTATTTTTGAAAAAAGATTAAGAGAGGTAGCAAACACTATCAAGGATGATTATATTAAAAAATATGTATTAGAATATTTTTTAGAGAAAATTGCAGAATTAACGCCTCATTCAAATCAAAAAAATAAAAAAAATTATAAAAAACCAACTAAATCTTTAGATGCTACCAAGAAGTATTACAATGAAAGCCAATCTTTATCTGGAGTTGAACTTAAAGAGTTTTCTTTAATTTATTTGATAATTAATAATTTAAATTTAATGCAATCAAATATTCATTTAATTGAAAATATTAAATTTTTTACTGAAGTTAATAAAAAAATCTTTAATCAAATAATTGAAATTTTAAAATCTGAAAATCAAATAGCTGTACAAGACTTAAATTTAGATAGTCAGATAATTGAAAAAATAAATAAATTTGCGCCAATAAAATATATTTTAAAAAATAATACTGAAGATGAACAGAAAATTATTGAATTGCTTGAAGATATTTCACGAGATTTAATGAATTATGATCTTGAGTTTAGAATTCAAGAATTAGAATCGAAGTTCTCAGTGGATATGAGCGAGAGCACATTTAATGAGCTAAAAGAGCTCAAAAAAAAGCAGAATCTCAATTAATCTGGACAAATTTGTAATGGATTTTTACAGATTTGACATTATATAAGACTTTCAATTTTATCGCTGTGGAAAGAATTATTACAAAATCGTTTGCTAGATTAATGGGTCGTGGAACCCATAGAGGTTTTATAACATATGAAGAACTTAGCAAATCATTAGGTAAAAGAAATTTATCAGATGAAAATCTTGCTCAAGCTTTTATCCATATCTTAGATGAAAATATTTCATTAGTTGAAAAAAAATCAGATTTTAAAGTTCTTAGAAAAAAAGAAAATTCAAATAAGGAAGAAGGAAAGACAATTGAAAAAAGTGATGATCCTATCAGAATGTATTTGCGTGAAATGGGAGGTGTTGAGTTACTTTCAAGAGAAGGAGAAATTGCAATTGCAAAAAGAATAGAGGCTGGAAAAGATGTAATGTTAATTGCTCTATCACAAAGCCCTATAACAGCACAACAATTTTTTGAGTGGAATGAAAAACTTCAAAATGATGAAATCTTAGTTAGAGAAATTATAGATATTGATACTAACTATATGGAAGATGAAACAACTGGACCAAGTGCTAAACAAAAGAACGCTGGTGAGACAGACAAAGAGGAAGGCTCTTCAGACGAAGATGATGATTTCAATCCTACTCTTGCAGCAATGGAGACAGAAATTAAACCTAAAGTTTTAAAAACAGTAAATGTATTAACCAAAGAATATTCCAAACTCATTAAATATCAAAAAGAAAAATTAGATTGCGTTCTAAATTTAAAAAGCTTTACTTCAGCAAAAGAAAAAGGATATGAAAAAATTGTAAATGACATTTTAGAAAATATCAAATCACTTCAACTTTCTCCTTCTGTTTTAGAAGAACTTGTTCAAAAGCACTATCTTGAGAATAAAAAAATAGTTTCTTTAGAGGGCAATCTTTTAAGACTTGCGATGGATCAAAAAATTCCACGAAATGAATTCATAAAATTTTATGTTGGTAATGAAATAAACCCAAATCTTAAAAAGTTTTTGGATACAAATATTGTGTGGAAACAATTCTTTGCAAAAAATAAAGAAGAATTTAAAAACATCAGAGAAAGACTTATTGAGATAAGTCACAAACTTGGAATTTCAGTTACTGATTTTAAAAAATTAGTAAGTAGAATTCAAAAAGGTGAAAAAGAATCAAGAATAGCCAAAAAGGAAATGGTTGAAGCTAATCTAAGATTAGTAATTTCAATAGCTAAAAAATACACAAATAGAGGATTGCAATTTTTAGATTTAATTCAAGAGGGCAATATTGGTTTGATGAAAGCAGTTGATAAGTTTGAGTATAGAAGAGGATATAAGTTTTCTACATATGCAACTTGGTGGATTAGACAAGCAATTACAAGATCAATTGCAGACCAGGCGAGAACAATACGTATTCCTGTTCACATGATAGAGACAATTAATAAAATAGTGAGAACTCAAAGATTAATCTTAAGTGAATTTGGTAGAGAGGCAACACCTGAAGAACTGGCTCAAAAATTAAGAATGCCTCTAGATAAAGTTAGAAAAGTTTTAAAAATTTCAAAAGAACCAGTTTCACTTGAAAAACCTGTTGGTGATGAAGAAGATAGTAGTTTAGGAGATTTTATTGAAGATACAAAAGCTTTAGCCCCATTAGAGCAAGCTATAAAATCTAACCTCGGAGAAGCAACTACAAAAATTTTATCTACATTAACTCCTAGAGAAGAAAGAGTTTTAAGAATGAGATTTGGTGTAGGAATGAACACTGATCACACTTTAGAGGAAGTAGGTTTACAGTTTTCTGTAACTAGGGAAAGAATTAGGCAGATAGAGGCCAAAGCTCTTAGAAAATTAAAACATCCAAGCAGATCTAAACAATTAAAAAGTTTCTTAGAAAGCTAAATTAGGGCCGTTAGCTCAATAGTAGAGTACTGCATTGACATTGCAGGGGTAGTTGGAGCGTAACCAACACGGCCCACCATATAATAATATAAAATACTATTTTAAAATACTTTTAAGTCGTTTAATTATACTTGTTAAATATTAAAATTATGGACAAAATCACTGATGAAATAATTCAAAAAGCAAATTTTTCAATCAAAAATTCGTCTTTTGTTGAGGCTGAAAGTTTACTGAATAATGCAATTAAAGAAGGCAATTTTGATTATAGAGCCTATTTCTTGCTTGGAACTTTGTATATAAAATTTAATAAACTTGACTTAGCAGAAATAAACTTAAGAAAATCATTAGAACTTAATGAAAACTTTTTTAATTCATTTCATAACTTGGCAGTTGTATTAAATTTAAAAAAAAAATTTTCAGAAGCTCAACTTTTTTTTGAAAAAGCATTAGAATTAGAGCCTTGTAATTTAGAAAGTTTAATTGAGTTAGGAAGAAATTATGAATTAATGAATAAATTTTCTGAAGCAAAAGAAAAATATCAAAAAGTATTAAAATTAAATCCAAATAATAAAATTGCAAATGGTCTTATAGGTAGAATGTTAATAAATTTAGGATTTCATAGAGATGGATTAAAACATATAAGAAAATCGCAAGGTTTAATAAGATTTAATCAAACTAGTTTTGAAATAATAAAATGAAAAGATTAGAAAATAATTCAAATAAAATAAACTTCATTGGCTGTTGGAGTTCTGACAAAGAAAAACTGTTTGATCGTCTTGTGGAATATTTCGAGAAGAATTCAGATCTTCATAGACCAGGACTAGTAGGTGGAGGTAAATTAAATCATAATAATAAAAAAACTACTGATATTACAATTGATCCAATTGATTTAGAAAATAAAAAAAATTTCATTTTTAGGGAGTATTTTGAATTATTATTTGAATGTTATAATGATTATAAAAAACAGTGGCCTTTTGTAGCTGAAAAATTTCAATCTGTTGATATACCTAGCTTTAATCTACAAAGATATTTACCAGGTGATCATTTTTCAAAAATACATACAGAAAGAAGTACAACATCAAACATGCATAGAATTTTTGCCTGGATGACTTATCTAAACAATGTTGAAGAGGAGGCTAATGGAGCTACTTATTTTTCGCATTACAATATAAAAATTAAACCAGAAAAAGGAAAAACTTTAATTTGGCCAGCAGAATGGACTCATGCTCATTTAGGAGAAAAATTGATAAAAGATAAAAAATATATAATTACTGGATGGATGTGTTTCCCATTTATATAAATATTTTTGAAAATTAATTTATCTTAGATTGATAAGTGCTAAAATATAGTATAACAAGTTTCATTTTTGGGCCTGTAGCTCAGTTGGTTAGAGCAGTACACTCATAATGTATTGGTCCCAGGTTCGAGTCCTGGCGGGCCCACCATACCTAATCTTTTGATATACCTGCTAGTTTCTGTAAGAGGTATATTTCTTTATCTGTTAACCCTTTTTTATTTAATTCAGCAATTATTTCTTTTTTGATATTTTTCATAGCTAAAAATGAAAGAACACCAACAGCTAAAGTAACCAACGAAATCCAAAAATTTGATATATTTATAAGTATTAAAAATATTGAAATTGCAATCCAAAAAACTGTTAAACCCGTAACAATTATCTTTTGACTTTTTAAATCTTTAATTTTTAAAAAAAATAGAAACATGAGAGTTAAGAGTATTAAAATCCCAGAAATTGTAAACCACAGGTAAATTGAAATATCAGATGTACTTCCACCTACAAAAGTATCCTCCAATGCTTCGTTAATAAAGTATAAAATTATCCCTTTATATGATGAATAGATTAAAAAAAATGAAGAAGTTAAAGCTGAAATTAAAAGTATTGATTTAGTTGAAATCTTCAAAATTATTAGCTGTTTGAAAAATCCCTTAATTTTGAAATCAATGCATTGATATCACCATCAGCACTAAGGATAATTGAATTAAATTCCTCTTTCTGAGTTCTTGCTAAACTTAATCCTTCAATAATAAGATCTCTAATAAGTGGTTGTTCCTTATTTTTTGTATAGATTCTCCAATCTATTTTTACAGCCGGTCTCTTATCAGTCGCCACAAGAGTACTTGAGACTATAGTGTAGTTTTCATTTATTTTTTTTTTTGTATCAACGTTTATAATTGGATTTGAATATTCTGCCAATCTACTTGAGAAACTTTGCAAAAAGTATTCAGTAAAAACTTTTTCATATTCATTTTTTTGTTCATCAGATGCACTTTTCCTATGTGCTCCAAGTGAATAGAAACCTATACCTCTTATATCAACTGTATCTAAAGCTATTGATTTCAATTCATCCATTCTTTCTTCTTTTGTTAAACCACTACTTAGAGTTTCAGCAGCTCTATTTACAGTGGATTGAACAAAAACATCAGCTTCAATCGAGAAACTGTTTGTTAAATTAAGATTAAACAAGACCAATAATATAAGTATTTTTTTCATTTTAATGAGATAATTAACTATTTATTTTCGATTTCTTCCCAGCCATTATCATCTTCAAAAATTATTTCTAAGTTTCCTCTTTGAAGATTTTTAATTTTATTTTCTCTGTCTTGTAAATATAAACTTCTTATAGAAGCATAAAAATCTATTGAATTTTTTTCAAGGTTTTCAAGTGACTCTATGTTATTTGCTCTAAATTCGATACCACTTATACCTTTAGATGCCAAATAAATTCTCTCACTCAAAAATTCATTGTTACCATGTGTAGAGGCATTATACCAAGGGTCTCCACCTAGTACATTAGCAAAAGATCCTGCAGTATCCCTAACGGTAGATGGACCTAGTACTGGAAGGACAAGGTAACAACCTGGTCCAAATCCCCATTTACCTAACGTCTGACCGTAATCTTCTCTTTCATATTTTGGAAATCCTATTTTATTAGCAACATCAACAAATCCTAAAATTCCAACAGTGCTATTGACTAATAATCTTCCAGTATTAACAAATGCAGTTTTAACATCACCTTGTAAAACATTATTTGGTATTGTTATTAAGTTAGATAAGTTTCTTACAGCGTTACTTGTACCTGTTTGTACTCCCTCTGGTAATTTTCTATATCCTTTTGCTATAGGTTTTAGCAATGTTTTATCAAGACCTTGGTTAAATGAAAAAGTTGCTCTATTTAACTTTTCGAAGCAGTCTCTAGTTTTTTTTATTTGCTCAGTTTTATTTTTGTTTAAAGTGTTTTCTCCATCTGATCCAGCATAGGCATTAAATCCTTGTAGGAAAATTAGAACTGAGATTATTAATAATTTTTTAAGCATAGCACACCTTATATTATATAAATTCTTATAATAAAGAAATTTTTAAATTAGAAAAATGTCGATAAAGTGTTTATTAATTGTTGAAAATAGACCCCAAATTGAGCATGAAAATTAATTCAAATTATTCACCTAATTTTGATTCAAAAAAAAGGAGTTTAGATAAAATTAATTTCATTATTTTTCATTATACAGGAATGAAAAATGAGAAAAAAGCTATTGATAAATTATTAGATATTAAGTCCAAAGTAAGTTGTCATTACTTTATAAAAAATAATGGTGAAATTTTAAGAATGGTTCCTGACTCATATACTGCTTGGCATGCAGGAGTTTCTAGTTGGAAAAAGTTTAAATCTTTAAATAAAAATTCTATTGGAATTGAAATAAATAATCCTGGTCATGAGTTTAAGTATAAAAAATTTTCAAAAAAACAAATTTATTCTGTAATTAAATTGACTAAATTTATTATTAAAAAATATAAAATTAATCCAAAATCAATATTAGGTCATTCGGATATTGCACCAGATAGAAAAAAAGATCCAGGTGAAAAATTTCCGTGGGAATTTTTGTCAAAAAAAAAGATAGGTATCTGGCATGAGTTAAAATCAAATGAAATTAAAGTTTATAGAAAATTAAAATTAAGCAACATATTAAAAATAAAATTTATAAATAATCTTTATAAAATTGGATATCCTAAGAACTCAAAAATAAATAAAAATAAATTCATCAAAAATATTACTGTTGCGTTTCAAAGGAGATTTAGACAAGAATTGATAGACGGGAAAATTGATAAAGAATGTTTGTTAATAAGTGAAAACTTAATAAAAAAGCTTAATTAAATTGTCTTGTAATTTTTAAGTTTGATAATAAGTTAACTCTGCCAGATAAATGACTTATCGCTTTAATTTATTTTAAAGAGGAAAGTCCGGGCTCTACAAGGACACAGTGCCAGGTAATACCTGGCGGGGGAGACCCTAGGGACAGTGCCACAGAAAATAAACCGCCATAACATGGCAAGGGTGAAAAGGTGTGGTAAGAGCACACCGGTTCTATTGGTAACAATGAACGCTGGAAAACCCCACTGGGAGCAAGACTAAGTAGAGATGACATTGTTGCAAAACTAAAAGCCGTCCTTGGCTAGTCATCAGGGTTAGTTGCTTGAGCTTAAGAGTGATCTTAAGCCTAGACAAATGATAAGTTTAAATGACAGAACCCGGCTTATAGTTTATCTGGCACTTCACAGTTTAAAAATGAAAAAATAAAATATCTATAAAATTATTTTCATAGCTAGAAGCATTAATTTAAATAGAGCTTAAATAAGCATCTTCATTATCTCAGAAACCAAACAAATGAAAGAAATCAGTAATTTTAAATCATTATTTAAAATTTTCCTCATAAAATGAATTTAATTAACTAGAGAAACAACATTTGACTATCTTTTTAAATACCCATATATTCCCATATATTCCCATTTATGGAATTTATAAAATTAAAAAAACATGTTTTTATCTACTTACGAGAACAGATTGGACAAAAAAGGGAGAGTGTCTGTGCCTGCTAGCTTCAGATCTTATTTGTCTAATTTAGGTTATAATGGTGTTATTTGTTATCCATCTTTTAATAATTCTTCGATAGAAGCATGCTCCCAAGACAGAATTGAAAAAATTTCCTCTGCAATAGACTCTTTAAATCCTTTTGAGGAAAAAAGAGATTATTTTGCAACATCAATATTGGCAGAAAGTACTAATTTACAGTTTGATAGTGAAGGTAGAATTTCTCTTTCATCAAAATTACTAAAACATGCAAAAATAAAAAATAGCATGTTGTTTGTTGGTCAAGGTCAAACCTTTCAAATATGGGAACCAACAGCATTTGAAAAATTTAAGACATCAGCAAGAAAAAAAGCAAATTTAAATCGAGCAAGTCTTAAATGGGAAAAACATTTAAACAACAACGAGGGGAAATAAGATGACAATTAACTTTAAAGCACCAGAGATAAAAGAACTACAGCCACGACTTTTAGTTTTAGGAGTAGGTGGAGCTGGAGGAAATGCAATAAATGAAATGATTGATAATAAACTTCAGGGTGTAGAATTTATTGCAGTTAATACTGATGCTCAAGATTTAAAGTTAAGTAAAGCAAAAACAAGAATTCAAATTGGTTTAAATTTAACAAAGGGTTTAGGTGCTGGTGCAAAATTAGATATAGGACAAGCGGCTGCTGATGAATCTTTAAATGAAATTGTAAATACACTTCAAGGTGCAAATATGGTTTTTATTGCAGCAGGTATGGGTGGTGGAACGGGTACTGGTGCTGCTCATGTCATCGCTAGAGCTGCTAAAGAATTAAATATATTAACGGTAGGTGTTGTGACTCTTCCATTTTTATATGAAGGCCCCTCTAGAATGAGAAGAGCACAACAAGGACTGGAAGAATTAAGAAAACATGTTGATACAATAATTGTTATTCCAAACCAAAACTTATTTAAAATTGCAAATGAGCAAACAACTTTTGAAGAGTCTTTTAATCTTTCAAATAATGTTTTGATGCATGGGGTTCAGAGTATTACAGATTTAATGGTAAGACCTGGATTAATCAATTTAGATTTTGCAGATGTTGAAACAGTAATGGCTTCAATGGGCAAAGCAATGATGGGAACAGGAGAAGCTGAAGGTGAAGGTAGAGCACTTAAAGCGGCAGAGATGGCAATAAGCAATCCATTAATTGATGATTATACTTTAAAGGGCGCTAAAGGATTACTAGTAAATATCACTGGTGGTAAAGATCTTAAACTTTTTGAAGTTGATGAAGCAGTTAACAAAGTAAGAGCAGAAGTTGATCCAGAGGCAGAGTTAATTATAGGAGCAATAACAGATGCTGACTTAGACGGAAAAATGAGAGTTTCAATTGTTGCAACCTCATTAGATGGTCAACAACCAGAGTCTAAATCAGTGGTAAATATGGTGCACAGAATACAAAATCGTAATCCTGGTTACTCTGATTTCTCAAATATGGGCTCTCCAGCGTTTAATTTTTCAAATTCATCAAGTCCAATCACTCACGGTGCTAACGCTCTTAAGGTTGAAAATGAAATGGTTCAAGAACAAGAGCAAGTAAGTGTTGAAAATAACATGATGAATGAAAATTTTGCTAAAGAAAATAGTGTAGTAACAGAAAACATTGTCGAAGACAGCACTGTAAATGAAATGGAAAAATCGTTTACTCAAGAAGCAGTAGAAACATTTGAAGAAAAAAATTATGATGAAAATGTTCAAGAAGAACCATTAAATGATCTCAAGGAATTTGGTGTAAGTTCAGATTCACCAGATTTATTTAGCTCAGAAAGTGAAAACTCTTCACCTTCAGATTTGTTGAATTCTGAGGATCAAGAAGATGAAGACGATCTTGAAATTCCTGCTTTCCTAAGAAGACAAAAAAATTAATGGTCTTCAAAGAAATAAATGGAAGCCACCATAGTACCGGATGTACAAAAACATTATCCAGTACTGCTAGAAGAAATTATTAGCGTTATTACCCCTCAACATGGTGGCACATTTATAGACTGTACATTTGGTCAAGGTGGATATTCAAAAAAAATATTAGAGTTTGAAAATACAAACGTAATAGGACTTGATAGGGATATTGAAAGTCAAAAAGTTGCAAACTCAATTTTAGAAAATTTTGAGGATAGATTTATTTTCAAAAATTTAAAATTTAGTCAATTAACGAATTTAAAAATTAAAAACGAAAATATCAAAGGTGTTATTTTTGATCTAGGATATTCATTAACACAAATGAAAGATCCTAAAAAAGGATTGTCATTCAACTCAACAACAGATTTAAATATGCAATTGGGTTTAAATAACTATTCAGCTGCCGATGCTATAAATAAACTTGATGCAAAAGAGTTAGAGAAAATTTTTAAATACTTTGGAGATGAAAAAGATGCAAAATATATTTCTAAAAATATTGTAAAAGAAAGATTAAATAAGAAAATTGATACACAGGGTTTAATTAAAATTGTTGATAAATCAAAAATAAGAAAAAATTTTAAAGTACATAATTCAACTAAAGTTTTTCAAGCTCTCAGAATTTTTGTAAATAAAGAAATTAGTGAATTAATTTATGGACTAATAAATGCTACAAAAGTACTAAAAAAGGGAGGTGTTTTAGCAGTTGTTACGTTTCATTCTTTAGAAGATAAAATTGTAAAATATTTTTTAAAAAGCCTTTCTCAAAATAAAAGTATTTCAAGATACACACCTCAAACTAAACAAAAAGAAACTCTTTTTAATTTAAGTCAAAAAAAACCAATTGTTCCATCTGATCTTGAGATAAAAGAAAACCCACCTTCGAGATCTGCAAAACTAAGATATGCAATTAAGAAAAGTGATTTCTTTAATTTTGAAACAGATATAGAGGAAAAATTTAAAAATTTTTTAGAAATTGAAAAGTTTGGAGATAAACTTTGAAAAAATTATTACTAGCATTAACAATTATAATTTTAGTTTTAACTACAGCAATTATCAAAAATACTACAAAAAAAATTGAAGATAAAATATTTGCTTATAAAGAAAGTGTAAGACTTTTAAAATCAGATTTAGAAAATATTCAGTTGGAATATGATTATTTAAGTTCTGCTGAAAAATTATTAGAATATCAATCTTTATATTTTGAAGATCAATTAGTTCAAAAAAAAATAGAAGATATTAAAATTTATAATATTTCAGAAAATGTAAATAAATTAGAGGATTATAAAATAACTAAGGAAAAATGAGTAATTTTAATGAAAGATTAACAATTGAAGATCACAAAAATGATTTTGATTATAAAAAAAGCAATACTGGATTAAATATTCAATTTAATCGAGTTGCTTTTATTTTTTTTGTGTTTTTTGTTATTTATTCAATATACACAATACATTTAATTCATTTAGGATCTCGAGAGGCAAAAATTGAAAATACAAGCAACACACTTGCTTTTAGTAGTGATCTTTACAGAGCAGATATTTTAGATATTAATGGAAATTATTTAGCAAAAACAGTTAAGTCTATTGATGTTGGTCTCAAAACTTCAGACATAATTAGTAAAGAAAAATTACTGTTAAGTCTAAAAATTATTTTCCCAGACAAAGATTTTAATGAAATTGAAAAAAAAATAGAAAACAAAAAGTTTTTTTATTTAGAAAAAAAAATTTCAGAGGAAAAATATGAGCAAATTATGAAGTTGGGAGATAAATCTCTTATCCCTGAAGAAAAAGTGCTTAGAATGTATCCACAGAAAAATCTTTTTAGTCATATTTTAGGACAAATAGATAATGACAATAATGGTATTTCAGGTTTGGAAAAATCGTTAAATGAAAATCTTAGATCATCTAGAGACTCAATTAAATTAACTGTTGATAAAGACATTCAATTTTTAATTAGAAAAGAATTATTAAAATATCAGGAAATTTTTAAAAGCAAAGGAAGTGCAGCAATTTTAATGGATGTTAATAATGGTAATATACTCTCTTTAGTTTCATTACCTGATTTTAATCCAAATGAGAGAAAAAATATATCAGATGTAAATTATATCAATAGAGTAACAAAAGGAACATACGAACTTGGTTCAGTTTTTAAAGTTTTTACTTTTGCAAGCGCTTTAAATGAAAAATTAATTGAACCAGATACTGAATTTTTAGATTTACCAAAATCAATTAAGTGTGACCGATACAGAATTGGAGAATATGATAATGAAATACCTTCAGATTTAACTGCTGAGCAAATTTTAGTTAGATCTGGAAACATAGGCTCAGTACGAATTGCTCAAAAAGTTGGTCCAGAAAAATTTAAATCTTTTTTAGAGGATATTGGAGTATTAAGACAAATTGATTTTGACATTGAAGAGGTTGCACCCCAAATTGACTATGATTTTGGAAAATGTAGATTAGCAACAGCTTCTTTTGGTCATGGAGTAGCAACAACCATTCTTCAACTAGCAAAAGGATATGCTATTTTGGCCAATGGTGGCTATGATGTAAAACCAACATTGGTTTTTAAGAAAGATAACAAAAAAAATAACAACAAAAGAATAATTAATAAAGGAATTTCAGAACAAGTTGTTAATGCTTTAAGAAAAATTGTTAATACAGAGGAGGGTACTGCTAGATTTGCAGATGTTCAAAATTATGAAATTGGAGGCAAAACAGGCACAGCTGACCAACCAGAAGGAGGAAAATATTCAGAGGCAAAAATAAATACTTTTAGTTCGGTATTTCCAACATCAAATCCTCAATTTGTATTTGTTGTGATGTTAGATACACCTAAAAAATCAAAAGATTATTATTATAAGTATAGACATAGAAAAGGTGGATGGAAGGGAACACTTTATAATACAGCTGGGTGGACATCAGTAGAGGTAGCAGGAAAAGTAATTGATAAAATTGGGCCTATTTTAGCCACAAAATATATACAGGTTAAATAGTGATGTTACTTGGAAATTATTTTGATGGTATCCACAAAAATTATAAAAAATTATTTTTTTCAGGTATTTCTTTTGATACGAGATCTATAAAAAAAAATAATATTTTTTTCGCAATCAAAGGAAGTGATATTGATGGAAATAAATTCATTTCCGAAGCTATAGAAAAAGGTTCTAAAATAATTGTTACAGAACAAAAAATAAAAGATTTTCGTAATGGAATTTTGTTTATAAGAACAAAAAATATAAGAAAATTATTAGCAGAAGTCTCATTTAAAATTTACAACAAAATACCAAAAAATTTAGTAGCTGTTACAGGAACTAATGGAAAATCTTCAGTTGCTGAATTTTATCTTCAAATAATGAAATTAAATAAAAAAAAAGTAGCTTCAATTGGAACATTAGGAGTTAAATCAAAAAATATTAATTTAAATTTACTTAATACAACAATTGATCCTATTAGATTAGGCCAGATCTTACAAAAATTAAAAAAAGAAAAAGTTGAAAACGTTATCATGGAAGCTTCCAGTCATGGATTAAAACAATTTAGATTAGATGGATTAAACTTTAAAACTGGAATTTTTACAAATTTATCACAAGATCATCTTGATTATCACAAAAATTTAAAAAATTATTTAAAAGCAAAACTTTATTTATTTGAGAATTTAATTGAAAAAAAAGGAAATATAATTACAGATAAAAATATACCTCAGTATAAAACAATCAAGAAAATCTCTTTAAAGAAAAAATTAAAATTATCAGCAATAAATGAAAAACAAAGTAATTTTGAAATATTATCTCATAGATATGATAATGAAAATCAACTAATCAAATTTAAACATAAAAATTTAATTAAGGAAATTAATTTAAATTTAATAGGTAAAATTCAAATCAAGAATATTTTGATGGCTGCAATGGCAGCACAAAAAAGTAATTTAAATTTTGAAAATATTTTAAAAGCCTTACCAAAATTAAAACCAGTTGAAGGTAGATTGGAAAAAATTGGAAAAATTAAAAATAATTCAATTGTTATTCTTGATTATGCACATACGCCTGATGCTTTAAAAGTTTGTCTTTTAAATATTAAGGAGCAATTTCCTGATAAAAAGTTAAACCTTTTATTTGGTTGTGGGGGGAATAGAGACCAAAACAAAAGAATGAAAATGGGTAAAATAGCAAGTATCTATGCAGATAATATCTACCTAACTGATGATAACCCTCGTTACGAAAACCCAATAAAAATAAGAAAAGATATTAAAAAGGGCATCAATGGCAAGAAAATTAAAGAAATTTCTAATAGAGGAAAAGCAATATCAGAAGCTATTAAAAATTTGAAAAGTGGAGACGTTTTAGTAGTTGCAGGAAAAGGGCACGAAAGCACACAGGAAATTGGTAAAAAGGAAATTAAATTTTCTGATAGAAAAAAAATTCTAACTGAAATCAAATTGAAAAACGAAAATTTGTCTGATCAATTAAAGATAAATATAATTAAAGAACTTTCCAAAACTCAAAAATTATCAAAGTCTATTTCTATAAATAATGCTAGGATTAATTCTAATGAAGTAAGTAAAAATGATGTATTTTTTGCCATCAAAGGAAAAGTAAATGATGGAAATAATTTTATTTCACAATCATTTAAGATGAAAGCATCATTAGCAATTGTAAATAAAATTCAAAATAATCTTGATATTAAAAGACAGATAAAAGTTAAAAACACCTTAAAATTTTTAACGAATGTTTCAAAAGTATATAGAAAAAATATAAGCACTAACATTATAGCTATCACAGGTAGTTGTGGGAAGACTACACTCAAAGAATTATTAGGAAGTGTGTTGGGAAAAATTTCAATTACAAGTATATCACCAAAGTCTTATAACAATAAATTTGGAGTTCCTTTAAGTCTTCTTAATATTAAAGAAAATGATCAATATGGAGTTTTAGAAGTAGGAATGGACAAAAAAGGTGAGATTGATTATCTAACAAAAATAATTGAGCCTAATGTTGGAGTTATTACAAATATAAATTATGCACATGTAAAAAATTTCAAAAATATAAAAGAGATTGCCTTAGCAAAATCAGAGATTATAAATAATATTAAATCAAATGGTTCTATTATCTTAAATGCAGATGATAAATTTTTTAAACTTCATAGACAAATTTCTAAAAAGAAAAAACTTAAATTAATTTCATTTGGCATCAAAAGTAAAAGAGCATCTATTAAGTTAATAGATGTTAAATCGTTTGGAAAAAATTTTAAAATTAAAATTAGATTTATGAATAAAATTAAACATTTTATAATCTCTGATGACTATCAAAACAATATTTATAATATTCTATCTGCATTAGCTGTTATTAGTGTGAATTTAAATATATTTAATTTAAATAAAAATATTTTTTTAAATTTCAAAATTCCTGATGGAAGAGGGGACCATTCAACAATAAAAATAAATAATAAAAAAATAAATTTAATTGATCAAAGTTATAACTCAAACCCACTATCATTAAGTTCAGCTATTAAAAATTTTGATAAAATAAAGTCAAACAAGTCTAAAAAATATTTGCTACTTGGAGATATGTTGGAGCTTGGTAGTTATTCCAAAAAACTTCATGAATCTATTGCTCCACTAATAAATCAAACTAAAATTGATAAGGTTTTTGTAAAAGGAAAAATGGCTTCTTTGATATATAAAAAAATTTCTAATAGTAAAAAAGGTAAAATATTAAGTAACAATTCTCAGATCGATGAATTGATTAGAAATGATATTAAAAACAATGATTATTTAATGATTAAAGCCTCACTTGCGACAGGTTTCAATAAGATAGTTAATGAAATAAAAGGTTTAAATTAAATGCTATATCAGTTTCTATTAAATTTTGTTGATAATTTTGGCTTTTTAAACGTCTTTAAATATTTAACTTTCAGAACTGGTTTATCTTTTTTTACATCATTAATGATAGTTCTATTTGTTGGTGGACCTTTTATAAAATTTTTTTCAAATCAAAAGATTTTCAATCCAATTAGAGATGATGGACCTGAAGATCACATAGTTAAAAAAATTGGAACTCCAACAATGGGTGGAATTATTATTTTACTTGGCCTAATAATTTCAGTTATTTTATGGGCAGATTTATCAAATAATAATATTTTATTTTGTTTATACATTGCTATTTCATTTGGATTACTTGGTGCATTCGATGATTATAAAAAAATTAAGCAAAGTAATTCTTCTGGTATTTCATCAAAGTTTAAAATAACTGTACAAATTATATTAGCGCTAATAGGAGTGGGTTTGTTTGTCTATTTGAATGATTATCAAGATTTAAATAATTTATATTTTCCTTTTTTTAAAAATTTAATAATTAATCTTGGATGGTTTTTTATACCTTTTGCTGTATTTGTAATAATAGGTTCTTCTAATGCTGTAAATCTTACAGATGGTCTAGATGGTTTAGCAACGGTACCAGTAATATTGGTGGCAGCTTGTTTTGCATTTATAAGCTATGTAACTGGAAATATTGTTTTTTCAAATTATTTACAAATTCCTTACATTGAAGGAACAGGTGAAGTTGCAATTTTTTGTGGAGCAATTATTGGAGCTTGCTTAGGATTTTTATGGTTTAATGCTCCTCCAGCTAAAATTTTTATGGGAGACACAGGCTCTTTATCTTTAGGTGGTTCTTTAGGAACAGTAGGTATTATAACAAAACATGAGATTGTTTTAGCGATTACGGGAGGTCTTTTCGTTTTAGAAGCAGTCTCCGTAATGGTTCAGGTAATTTCATTTAAACTTACAGGAAAAAGAATTTTTAGAATGGCACCCATACACCATCATTTCGAGAAAAAAGGTTGGCCTGAATCTACTGTAGTTATTAGATTTTGGATTATCTCAATAATTTTAGCAATGATAGGACTTGCTACGTTAAAATTAAGATAATGAAAAATAAAAAAAATATTTTTTTAAGAAAAAAAATATTAATATATGGATTAGGCAAAAGTGGAATATCTTCATATAAATTTTTAAAAAAAAAAGCAGATGTTTATCTTTTCGATGACAATCCAAAAATAAATAAAAAATTAGTTAGTTTAAGTAAAATTTCAAAAATAAGTTTTGATGTAATTATTATTAGTCCAGGAATAGATATTTCAAAATGTAAATTATCGACGTTCTTGAAAAAAAATTTACAAAAAATTTATACAGATCTTGATGTTTTGTACTCTTTTTATGATAATTTGAGCATAACAATCACAGGTACTAATGGGAAATCAACTACAGCAAAAATACTACATGATGCTTTAGTTGATCAAAAAAAAGATGCTCGATTGATTGGTAACATAGGAAACCCAGCGCTTGCAGAGAAAAAAATAACAAAAAAAACGATTTTTGTGATTGAAGCCTCGTCATATCAGCTAGATTATTCAAAGATTTTTAGATCAAAATATAGCTTAATTCTAAATATTTCAGCAGATCACATTGAAAGACATAAGAACCTTAAAAATTACGTTAATGCAAAATTTAAATTAATAGAATCTCAAGTTAAGGGTAATTTTGCATACGTTAAAAAAAATGATTCATTAATTTCAAAAAAAATTAAAAAAAATAAATTTAAGTCAAAAATTTATAAAGTTGATATCTCAAATTTGAAAAACATAATTGATAAGATTAGCAATAAATACTTTGCTTCCGACGGTAATAGAGAAAATCTCTCATTTATTTTTGAAATTGCACCTAAATTGAAACTATCTAAAAACAGATTAATCCAAACGATTAATAATTTTAAAGGTCTTAATTATAGACAACAAATTGTTTTTGATAAAAAAAATTTAACAATAATAAACGACTCCAAATCAACAAGCTTCGCTTCTTCAGAAAATATATTAAATAATTTGAATGATGTTTATTGGATTTTGGGAGGAATACCAAAAAAAAATGATAAGTTCAAATTATCTAAAATAAAATGCAAAAATATAAAAGCGTTTATTTTTGGTTCATATCGAAATAAGTTTCACAAAGTTTTAAGAAATAAATTAAAGGTTAAAAAATATAAAACTTTAAATGACACCTTACGTGCAATTTTCTTAGAGATAAAAGATCAAGAAATTAAAAAAAATATAATTTTTTTTAGTCCTGCCGGTGCATCATTTGATAATTTTAAAAATTTTGAAGATAGAGGCAATTACTTCAATAAACTAGTTAAAAAATTAATATATGCAAAATAATAGCATAATTCATAAATTTTATTACCAGTGGTGGAAAAATATTGACAAACCTATATTGTTTTTAGTTAGCATTCTATTCACTATTGGACTTTTTTTTTCTTTGGTATCAACATCACTCATAGCTTCAGACAAATTAGATACCAACAATTATTTCTTTTTTTTTAAACATTTAATTTATGTAATTATTGGAGTAATTCTTATTTTTATTTTTTCATCTTTAAATCAAGATAAATTTTATAAATTTTCAATAATTCTCTTTTTTGTTTCATTGCTCTCTTTGTTTTTAGTACCTATAATTGGCATAGAAGTTAAAGGATCAAGAAGATGGATCGATTTATTTTTTTTACCAAGATTTCAACCCATAGAAATAGTGAAACCTTTCTTGATTGTAATTCTTTCAATTATTTTATGTAAAAGTGAAACCAATATTTTATTCAAATATTTAGTATCAACAATTTTAATGACTTTAGTTTCTTTGCTACTGATAATTCAGCCAGACATTGGCCAAACATTATTAATAGTTTTTTCATGGGCTGTTTTGATATTTTGCTCAGGTATTAATTTATATTTTTTGCTCACAATCTCTTCTATTGGATTAATTTTGTTGTCTTATATGATTATTTACATACCAAAATTTAATTATATTAAAGCTAGAATTTTTTCATTTTTTGATAAAGAAACAGGTACTCATAATTTTCAATCAGATAAAGCAATAGAGTCAATAACAAGTGGAGGTTTTTTTGGAAAAGGTATAGGAGAAGGAACGCTCAAAAATAGAGTACCAGAAGCGCATACTGATTATATTATTTCAGTAATTTCCGAAGAGTTTGGTGTGATTGCCATAATTTTAATCTTAATTTTGTTTTTAGTCCTAATTTATATGGTTTTTAAAAAAATCAGTTTTGAAACTGAGGAGCAAAATAAACTTATTCTAATTGGATCAGTAAGTTTAATTCTTATGCAGGCAACAATTCATATTGGAGTTAATATAAGATTATTTCCAACAACTGGAATGACATTACCTTTTTTGAGTTATGGAGGCTCTTCAATTGTAAGTACCTCAATATTGACAGGTATAATTTTAAACTTAACAAAAAGAAAAATATAATAAGTGAGAGAAAAAGTATTAATTTCCACTGGAGGTTCTGGAGGACATGTTATTCCTGCAATTACAATTCATGACCATTTAAAAGAAAAATATGACACAATAATCTCAACAGATTCTAGAGGATTAAAATATTTAGAAAAAAATGATTATAGATCTATTTTAATAGATACACCTCAGTTTAATCGTTTAATACTTTTTCCTTTTAAATTATTTAAAGTCTTAATATTAATAATTTATTCTCTAAAAATATTAAAAAAAGAAAAAATTTCTTACTTAATTTCAACGGGTGGGTACATGTCCTTACCTTTATGTTTAGCAGCAAAAATTCTAAATATTAAAATTTTTTTAATTGAACCAAATATGGTTTTAGGAAGAGCGAATAAATTTTTTTTAAATTTTTCTAAAAAATTAATTTGTTATTCAAAAAACTTAAAAAATTATCCAAAAAAATTTGAAAAACAGAAAAAAATTTCAAAACCTTTTATAAGAAAAAAATATTATGAATCAAATTTATATAAAAAAGATGTAAATTTGTTTACCATTATGATTATTGGAGGTAGTCAAGGAGCTAAAATTTTTGATACACTTGTCAATGAATCAATTTTGAGTGTCTCAAAATCTTGCTTAATTAATGTAATCCATCAAACTAGTCAAAAAAATATAAACTATTTAAAAAATTTTTATAAAATTAATAATATAGAAAGCAATGTTTTTAGTTTTGATCAAAATTTAAATGAACTCATGAAACAGTCTGATTTATGTATATCAAGGTCAGGTGCTTCAAGCTTAGCTGAAATGTCATTAATGAATATTCCTTTTATAGCTGTGCCACTTCCTAGTTCCAAGGATAATCATCAATATGAAAATGCTAAATATTATTATGATAAAAATTGTTGTTGGATAATTGATCAAAAAAAATTTGATAAAAATAAATTTGAAGAATTATTGTTGAAAATATCAAAGAAAGATGAGGATTATGTTGCAAAAAAAGAAAATTTAAAAAAATTAAATTATCAAAATACTTGGAATAATGTTAATCAAAATTTATTGGAAATTTTAAATGAAAATTGAATTAGCTAAATCAGAGGTCATTCATTTTGTTGGTATAGGTGGGATAGGGATGAGTGGCCTTTCAATGATAATGAAAAGAAAGGGTTTTAAAGTTCAAGGAAGTGATATTTCAAATAATAAAAATATTAATAGAATTAGAAAAGAAAAAATCAAAGTTTATGTTGGACATAAAAAACAGAATATAAATAAGGCTACAATTCTGGTTGTATCTTCTGCAATTAAAAAAAATAACCCAGAATTAATTGAGGCAAAATCAAAAGGTCTACCAATATACAAAAGAGGAGAAATGCTAGCAAACATTGTGTCTCTTTCTAAAAATATTGTTGTCGTTGGATCTCACGGTAAAACAACAACTACTTCTTTAATTGCATCAATTTTTCAGAATACAAAAATAGACCCAACTATTATTAATGGAGGAATTATAAATTCGATAAATAATACAGCAAAATTAGGTAAAAGTGATTGGTCTATATTAGAAGCTGACGAGTCTGATGGTAGCTTTATATTTATTCCTCCAACTTACTCAATTATCACTAACATTGATAGAGAGCACATGGATTTTTATAATTCGATGAAAAAATTAAATAAATATTTTATTGATTTTGTTGAGAAGGTTCCATCTTTTGGAAAATCATTTATCTGTTTAGATGATAAGAATAACAAAAATCTAATAAAAAATATTAAAAAGAAAAATTTCTATACATACGGTGAAGACCCTAAATCAAACTTTTCTATAAAAAATATAAATCAATTTAAAGAATTTTCAAAATTTGATTTATTAATAAAATTACCAAATAAAAAAAATCGATATTTAAAAAATATCACAATCCCTCTACTTGGAAATCATAATATTAAAAATGCAGTTGCGGCTCTTGCGGTATCGTTGACTGTTGGAATATCAATATTTGATATAAAAAAAGGACTTAAAAATTTTAAAGGTGTTCAAAGAAGATTTAATAAGATTTTTTCTTTTAATAATGTTGATTTTTTTGATGACTATGCACATCACCCAACCGAGATAAGAGAAGTACTTAATGGGGTAATGAAAGTTTATAAAGGTTATGAGAAGATATGTATTTTTCAACCCCATAGAATATCAAGAGTAAAAGATTTAAAAAAAGAGTTTACTTACGCTTTTAGAGATGCTGATAAAGTAATTTTATTTCCGATTTATAATGCTGGTGAAAAAATGAAACTTGGATTTAGTTATCTTAGTTTCGCAAAACAAATTATTAAAAATTCTAGTGTTGAATTATTGATGATCGAGGATCAATTGCAATTAGCAAAATATGTAAAAAGTAATATTTATGGAAAAAAAATTGTCATTGGTATGGGTGCTGGTTCAATTTCAAGCTGGATGAGAGAATTACCTAAATATTTATAATGAAAACTAATTTGAAAGAACTAACAGAAGAGTTTGGTCAAAACCTTAAGCTAGACTATGATTTAAAAAAAAAAAATTGGTTTAATATTGGTGGTAAAACTAAAATTTATTTTAAAGCAGATAATTTAAAAGATTTAATCAAATTTTTAAAAATTATAGAAAATAAAGAAAATATTTTTGTCTTAGGTGGAGGATCCAACACATTAATAACTGACGATAAATATGACGGTGTAGTAATCAAGCTTGCAAATAATTTTAATAATTTATCAGTTCTGTCAGATGATATAATTATTGCAGGAAGTATTGTTAGTGACAAAGCATTATCAGAATTTGCATTAGAAAATAGTTTAGGTGGTTTTGAATTTTTGTCTTGTATACCAGGTACAGTTGGTGGTGGAATTAAAATGAATGCTGGCTGTTTTAATAGAGAATTTAAAGATATTCTAATTTCGATTCAAGCAGTTACTAAATCTGGCCAGGTAGTAACTATACCTGCAAAAGATATAGATTTTAAATACAGAGATAGCGGTTTATCTGATGACCTTATTTTTTTAAGCGCCTCCTTTAAAGGGTTTAAGAAAGAAAAAGAATTAATCCAAAATGAAATGAATTTTTTAAAAGAAAAAAAAGAAAAAGCACAACCAACAAGAATTAAAACCAGCGGAAGTACTTTTAAAAACCCTTTAGATCAATCTAAAAAAAAGGTTTGGGAACTAATAAAAGAGTCTGTTCCATTAGATATTTCTTTTGGTGATGCATATATTTCAGAAAAACACTGTAATTTTTTTGTAAATAAAGGTAATGCTAAATTTAAAGATATGAGGAGTTTGATTGAATATGTGTCAAAAAATGTTTTTGAGAAAACAGGTGTAAAGTTAGAAACTGAAATTAAAATTTTAGAATAAATTGAAAAAAAAAATACTAATACTTTCAGGTGGAATATCAAAGGAGAGATTAATAAGTCTTGATACAGGTAAACAGGTTGCCAAAGAGCTGAAAAAAAATGGTTATAAAATTCAGATTTCTGAACCAGATAGATCTTTATCTTTAAATATCAAAAAATTTAAACCTGATATAATTTTTAATGCATTGCATGGTCAATTTGGAGAGGATGGATATATCCAAAGTATTTTAGAGAAATTTAAAATTCCATATACCCATTCTGGTGTTGTTGCTTCATCTTTAGCTATGGATAAAGAAATTTCAAAAAAAATTTTTATAAAAAATAAAATTAATACACCAAAATTTTTTGTTTATAATTATGGTTATAAATCATCTACCTTAATAAAAAAAATTCAGTCAAAATTAAAATTTCCTGTTGTCATAAAACCTTTAAATGAAGGTTCAAGTGTTAATGTTTTTATATGCAACAAATCTAATCTAACGCAAAAAATTAAATCATTAAAAGATTACAAAAAAATTATGATTGAGGAATTTATTGGAGGAAGAGAAATTCAGGTAGCAATTATGGGTAATAAAAAACTTGGAGCAATTGAATTAAAACCCAAAAGAGCTTTTTATGATTATCAAGCAAAGTACAATACAAATGCAAAAACTAAACATATAATACCTGTTGATTTACCAAATAAAAAATTAAATCAAGTATTGAATATTGCTTTTAAAGCACACCAGATTATTGGTTGTTCTGGTGTAACACGTTCAGATTTTAAATATTTTAAGGGTAGATTTTATCTATTAGAAATTAACACACAACCTGGTATGACAAAATTATCTCTCGTACCCGAAATAGCTTCTTATGAAGGAATAAGCTTTTTGAAATTAATTGAATGGATTTTGAAAGATGCCTCAAAGAAAAAGTAAAAAAATCTTAATTTACTTTTTTTTGTTGGTTTTAGTGGGCTCTATAAATAATAATTCAATAAACAATCTAAAATTTGAAAAAATTAAAAATATAAATATTTTTGGTTTAGATGAAAGTGATCGAAAAATAATACTTTATAATTTAAATAATTTAGATTTAAAAAATATTTTTTTTATTAATAAAAAAAAAATTCAAAGTATAATCGAGTCCAATTCATTAGTTGAAGATTATAACGTTATAAAAAAATATCCTCATTCAATTGATATTAATATAAAGAAGACAAATTTTATTGCTCGGATCAATAAAAATGGAAAGTTTTTTTTAGTTGGTAATAATGGTAAACTATCAAACAATTATATTTCAAATATACAACTACCGTACATATTTGGGAGTCCAGAGTTAAATGAGGTACTCGAATTAAAGAAAATTATTGATCAATCAAATATTGTTTATTCACAAATAGAATCTCTATTTTACTTTAAATCTAATAGATGGGATTTAAAATTTACTAACAATTTATTAATTAAATTACCTGAAAAAATTGATAAAGAAATTTTAGATAAAATATCATTTTTTTTAGAAAATATTGAATTAGAGAATAAAAAAATATTGGATGCTAGAATAAAAAATCAAATAATAATTTTAAATGAATGATGTAATAGACTTTGAAACTTATTTAATTATTTCTCATAAAAAATTTGAAATACACTTGTTAGATATAAAAAATTTTAAAAATTTATATAAGAGAGAATTTGATTATGAAACTGACTTAGAAAAAATAGATTTAAATCTTTTAAGTGAGTTTTTAGAAAAAAATATTTTTAAGATCGAAAAAGTAGCAAGAAACTTCGTAAATAATATAAATGTTATAATTGAAAACAATTCAATCCTTAACTTTGATTTAAGTTTGAAAACAAAAAATTATTCTGGAAATATTACAAATTTATTTTTAGAAAACACACTTTCAGATGCAAAAGATTTATTTCAAGAAAATTATAGTCAATACAAACTAATGCATATGTTAATAAATAAATACATACTAGATGGTGTTGGCTATTCATCTCTCAAAGATAAAATTAATTGTGATGAAATATTTTTAGAAATTAAATTAATTTCTATTTCAAATACAATTATTTTAGAGATTGAAAACATTTTAAAAAGATACCAAATTCAGGTTAATAATTATTTAGACAAAGCATATGTAAAAGATTTTTATAAAGATGAAAAATTAGATATTTCACACAAAGCGTACAAATTGTTAAGTGGTTCAAATATCAATGAAGTTCGTATAATTTCAAAAACCTCTCAAAAGAAAGGCTTTTTCGAAAAATTTTTTCAATTTTTTAGTTAATTTTGTTTTTTCTTGTAACAATAGTTGTTTTTAAATAATTCAACATTCAAATTAGAAATCATCCTGTGTCTTATTTAACTCAAAAAACTATTAAAGATAATACTTCATTTAGTGGAATATCTCTTCACAGTGGTATAGATGTGAAAGTTAGCATTAAACCTGCGCCACCTAACCATGGTATAGTTTTTAAAAGAATAGATTTAAAAAGTAACAACTTAGTTTATCCAAATTTTATGAATGTTACTAATACATCTTTAAACACTACAATTGAAAATGAATTTGGTGTTAAAGTGTCAACTATTGAACATTTAATGTGTGCATTATTTGGTTTAGGGATAGATAATGCCTTAATCGAAATTGATAATGAGGAAGTTCCTATATTAGATGGATCTGCAAAAATATTTATAGAAAAAATTATTTCAGCTGGTATTGAAATTTCACAATCTCCAATAAAAATAATTAAGATAAATAAAGAAATAAGTTATTCGGAAGGTGATCGATTTATAAATATCAAACCATCAACTTTGAGTTTGGATATTGATTTTGAACTTAGATACAAAAACCCTCTTATTGGAATTCAAAGAAATAAATTTAAAGTATATGAGGATGATTTAACTGACGTTTACAATTCAAGAACTTTTTGTCTATTTGAAGATATTGAAATAATAAAAAAAAATGGCTTAGCTAAAGGCGGAAGTCTTGAAAATGCTGTGGTAGTAAAAGATAAAGTAATTTTAAATCCTGAGGGACTTAGAAATAAAAAAGAATTTGTGAACCATAAAATTTTGGATTGTATTGGAGATTTATATACATCTGGATATAGAATGGTTGCAAGCATTACATGTTCACAAGGTGGTCACTACCTTACTAACCAGTTATTAAGAAAAGTATTTCTAAAAAAAGAAAATTTTTCAATAATAGAAATTAAAGAAAAAAACTTGCCACATTCATTAATCAATAGAAATATCCTAAAACAAATCGCTTAAGATTTTTATAAATTTCAAATTAATTTAATTGAAGTATAATTTAATAATGAAAATTAATAGATATTTATCAATCATTTTCCTATTACTGATTTTATCTTGTTCCAAAGAAGATATTAAAGAGTCAGTAATAACAGAGAAAAATTTAGAACTTCAAGTTCTGGAAGCTTATAGAGAAGGAAGAGATTCATTAAATAAAGGAGATGTTTTGTATGCTGCAAAAAAATTTAATGAAGCAGAGATCCTATTTCCTCAATCTGAATGGGCTCCAAAATCAGCTCTTATGGCATCTTATGCGTATTATATTCAGGATTATTATGGTGATGCGATAGGGGAATTGGAAAGATTTTTAAAAATATATCCAAAATACAAACATATTGATTATGTGTATTACATGTTAGGAATTTGTTATTACGAACAAATCGTAGATGAAAAGAAAGATTTACAGTCAATCGTTAAGTCAAAAGAATTTTTCAGTTACGTTATAAAGAAATTTCCTAACTCTGATTATGCTTTAGACTCTGAATTTAAAGTTGACTTTATCAATGATATTCTAGCATCTAAAGAAATATATCTAGGAAGATACTATTTTAATAAAAAAAAGTGGATACCAGCTATTAATCGTTTTAGAACTGTAATAGATGAATATGATACAACTATATATGTAGAAGAGGCTCTACATAGGCTTGTAGAAGTTTATTATACAATAGGTCTTGCAGACGAGTCTAAAAAGTATGCAAAAGTTTTGGGGTATAACTATAAATCCTCTGAATGGTATGAAAATTCTTATGCAGTATTTAATAAAAGATATAAAAAAAATAAATCTGAAAAAAAAGAAAAAAGTATAATTATTAAAAAATTTAAATCTTTATTAGAGTTGAATGAATAAAGAAATAATCCAAGAATATAATAAAAAACTAAGTGTATTAAAAAAATACAATAAATTTTATTATGATAAAAATAAACCATTAGTTTCAGATCAAGAGTTCGATACTTTGAAAAATGAAATTTTATCATTAGAGAAGAAATACAGTTTTTTAACATCAGATTTATCTCCTTCAAAAATAGTAGGCTTTAAACCTTCAAAAAATTTTAAAAAAGCACCACATAAAGTGCCAATGTTATCTTTAGGAAACGCTTTTTCAGAAGAAGATTTAATTAATTTTGAAAAAAAAATTAAAAATTATTTGTCATTAAAAAATGATTTTGAAATTTTTTATAGTGCTGAGCCAAAAATTGATGGAATATCTGCTTCATTAACTTTTAAGAATGGTAAATTTTATAAAGGTCTTTCAAGAGGAGATGGAAAAGAAGGCGAGGATATAACTGAAAACCTTAAGACATTAAAAGATATACCAAAAGAAGTTGTTCACAAAGATTTTCCAGAGGAAATTGATATCAGGGGTGAAGTATTTATTCAAAATAGTGATTTTAAAAGTTTAAATGAAAAATTTGCCAATCCTAGAAATGCAGCATCTGGTTCTCTTAGACAAAAAAATCCAGAGGAGACAAAAAAAATACCCTTAAAATTTATTGCTTATACTTTTGGTTATGAAAAAGGACTAACCGTTAATAATCAATCTGATTTTATTAAAAAATTAAATAAATGGGGATTTCAAACAAATCCAATGAATAAGTTAATTTCAGGTGTTAAAAATTTAATGACAAATTATCAAGAAATTCAAAAAAAAAGAGCTAATATAGATTTAGACATAGATGGAATAGTTTACAAAATTAACGATTTTGCAATGCAAAAAAGACTAGGTAATGTTGCAAATGCACCTAGATGGGCTATTGCACATAAATTTTCATCTAACAAAGCAGTTTCTAAAATTTTAGATATAGAAATTCAAATAGGTAGAACTGGTGCATTAACTCCAGTTGCTAAAATTAAACCAATTAATATAGGGGGTGTTGTAGTTTCAAACGCAACCTTACACAATGAAGATGAAATTATCCGAAAAGATATTAGGATAGGTGATGAGGCAGTTATTGAGAGAGCTGGCGATGTAATACCGCATATACTTTCAGTAGATAAAAAAAAAAGATCACAAAATTCACAAAAATTCATTTTTCCAAAAAATTGCCCATCATGTGGATCTGAAACAATAAAAGAATATAATACGGTAACCAAAAAAATTGATGCTGTCAGGAGATGTTCTAGTGAGGGTTATTATTGTGATAAAATATCAATTGAAAAATTAAAACACTTTGTTTCAAAAGAAGCCTTTAATATAGATGGTTTTGGTAAAAAAATAGTTGAAAATTTTTGGAAATTAAAATTCATAAAATATCCTCAAGATATTTTTAATTTAGATTTTACAAAAATTGAAAATTTAGATGGTTGGGGAAAACTTTCTGTTCAAAATTTAAAATATTCAATCGATCAAAAAAAAATTATTTCTTTAGAAAGATTTATATATTCTCTGGGAATACGACATATAGGTTTAGAAAATGCAAAATTGTTATCTAAAAATTTTGTTTCATTTTCAGAGTTTAAAAATTTATCCAAAAAAACTAATTATGAAGATTTGCTAAATATTGATGGAATAGGTGAAACACAAGTTAATTCAATCAAGGGTTTTTTTTCAAATGAAGCTAACAAAAAAGTTTTGAATGAATTAGAAAAAGTTCTGTTAATTAAAGATGCTAATTTAATTTCCACCGAAGGTTTATTAAAAAATATGACTTTTTTAGTTACTGGGAAATTAGATGGAATTAGTAGAGCTGAGGTTAAATCTCTTATTGAGGAAAATTCAGGAAAAACAATTAGCAGTGTATCTAAAAAACTAAATTTCTTAATTATTGGTGAAAAACCAACTAAGAAGAAAGTGGATTATGCTAAAGAATTAAAAATAAAAGTTATTGACCAAGTTGAATTTTTAAAAATGCTAAATAAAACTAGCTAACCACTTTCTCTCATTTGGATTTAAATATTTAGATATCTTTGAATAAACTTCTAAATGATATTTAAATAGATAGTTTTTTTCATTATTTGTTAGTAGATCAAAATTTATTAAATCTTTCTCAATAGGTGCCAGTGTTAAATTATAAAATGATAAATTTTTATTTGTTTTTTTTACATAAACTAAATTTTCAATCCTAATTCCATATTCATTGGTTTTATAATACCCAGGTTCATTACTTAAAATCATACCTTCTCTTATTTTTACTGTATTTATTTTTGTAATCGATTGAGGCCCTTCATGAACATTAAGAAAGAAACCAACACCGTGTCCTGTACCATGCGCATAATCTAAGTTACTTCTATTAAGAAATTTTCTGGCTCTTTTGTCGATTTTTTTTCCTGTGTTATCTTTATTAATATTGGTCGTAGCTACAGCAATATGACCTTTTAAAACTTTGGTAAAAATATTTTTGATGTTTTGTTTTTGTTTTGAAAAACAAATTGTTCTTGTTACATCAGTTGTTCCATATTTGTATTGGCCTCCAGAATCACAAAGGAAAATATCCCTCTTATTTATAACACGGCAATTTTGCTTCTTTGCACGATAATGGACAATGGCACCATTTTTGCCAGATCCTGCTATTGTATCAAAACTAGGATAGAGAAAATTTTTATTTAATTTTCTAAAATTTTCAAGTTTTTTAGCTGCTTCTACTTCTGTAATTTTTTTTTTATTAATTTTTTTTATCCAAAATAAAAATTTAGTTAATGCTATTCCATCTAAGATATGAGCATTAATCATATTTTTAATTTCAGATTTATTTTTGATTGCCTTTAAAAGATAAACTGGATCTTCTCTTTTTATGATCTTAAATTTAGACTTAATTAAATTTTCATAAAATATTGAACAAGATTTATCATCAATAATAAAGTTTTTTCCCTTAAGATGTTGTATTTTACTTGGTAGAGAGTTTGTATCTGATAATTCATCTTTATTAATAATTTTATGTTTTAATAATTGCTTACATTTTTTAAAATTACTTATAAGTAGTATTTTTTTTGATTTACTTACTATTAATCTCGAATTGGGCACTGGACTGTTAGGACCATCTCTACCTCTTATATTTAAAGTCCAAGCTACATTTTCTGGAGCACTAATAAAAATATAATCGGAATTATTTTTTTTTAAATATTTAGCTATCTTATTTAATTTTGAACAAATACTTTCACCTACAATATTTTTATCTAAAGAAAAAAATGGTTTAGAGGTATGTTTTTTCTGTTTTTTAATTTCATCAATTAGATTTTTTTCAATAGATTTGATTTTGTTATGTTTTAAAAAATAATTTTTAACTTGAGTATTGGTAAATAACTTTGGATCTATACCAAGTGTAAGATTTTTAAATAAATTACAATTTATTAATTTTTCAAATCCATAAATTTTAAAATTTTTACCACTCTCAATTTTACTTTGAATTGTATATCTACCATCTGTAAACAAATAATTTTTATTTTTAAGAATTATGGCTAAACCAGCAGACCCACTAAAATTTGAAATAACCTCTAATCGGTTTAATTTTGAATATTCAGTGAAAAAATCGTCATTTTTTGGAATTATGTAACCATCAATTCCATATTTTTTAAATTTACTTCTTAATTTTTTTATGTGATTACTCATTTAATTCTCTTTTGATATCTTATCCACCCAGGACTTCTTGTCCCTTCATCAATTTCAAAATCCTGATTAAACTCAAAATCATCATCATTGTTAATTTCCTCTTCAAAAAAAGAATTTTTTTCTAAATGTTTTTCTGGTAATTCATCAATAAATCGCGAAGCCATACTGTCTATCCAATCCCCTTGGTAAAATCTATTCATTGAGAAAGAAATTATAGCTTTCTTCTTTGCTCTTGTAATTCCTACATACGCTAAACGTCTTTCTTCTTCTAGGCCATTTTGACCTTTTTCTTCAATAGATTTTTGATGTGGAAACAATCCTTCTTCCCATCCAGGTAAAAATACAACATCAAATTCTAAACCTTTTGCTGCATGCATGGTCATCATATTAATTTTTTCACCATCCCATTCTTGATCTACCGAGGTTGCTAAAGATACGTGTTCTAAAAAACTTTCTAGATTATCAAATTCTTTCATAGCACTTAACAACTCTTTGATATTTTCTAGTCTATTTTCATTATCTAAATCTTTTTTATTTTTTAGCATTGCTGAATAACCAGACTCATCTAAAACAATCTGTAATAACTTAATATGATTTGATTTCTTTATCATTAAATCATCTCTCCATTTGTTTAGAGAATTAATAAACAAGCTAAGTCCAATTTTAGCTTTTGGTTTAATTAAATTTTGCTCAAGCATTTTGATTGATGCTCTTTCTAAATTTAAATTATTTTCCTTAGCAAACTCGTGAATATTTTTTAAAGTACTATCACCTATCGATCTTTTTGGATTGTTAACAATTCTCTCAAAAGCTAAGTCATCTTTCTCTTGATGAATTAATCTTAAGTATGCAACACAATCTTTAATCTCAGCTCTTTCATAAAATTTTGTACCACCTAATATTCTGTAGGGCATACCAATTTTCAAAAATCGCTCTTCAAATTCACGTGTTTGAAAAATGGCTCTAACTAAAATTGCAATGTTGTTGTAAGAAAATTTTTTTTTTATTTTTTTTTCAATTTCGTCTGAAACTCCAACTGCTTCATCTTTACCATTTTTAAAACAGTTTAATTGAACCAAATCACCTTCTTCCATTGTTGTAATTAATGTTTTTCCAACTCTATTTTGATTATTAGAAATTAGGTTTGAAGCAACTGATAAAATATTCTGTGAAGATCTATAATTTTGTTCTAATCTTATTACTTTTGTATTCTCATAAACTTGATCAAATTCTAAAAAGTTTTTGATCTCTGCACCTCTCCAGCTATATATTGATTGATCATCATCACCAACACAGCAAATATTTTTATTTTTTTCAGATAAAAGATTAAGCCATCTACTTTGAATAAAATTTGTATCTTGGTACTCATCAACTAAAATATATTTGAAATTTTTAGAATATATTTCTCTAATATCAGGGTTAAATTCTAAAATTTTTACTGTATGTAAAATCAAATCACCAAAATCACAGGAATTTAAATCAGTTAATTTTTGTTGATATATTTTGTATAATGGAAGGACAGTTTTCTCATAAATATCTTTTTTGTTTATGACTACTTCTCCAGGATAAAAACCTTTATTCTTCCATCTATCAATTATTGCAAGTATAAATTTTGGAGATAATTGTTTGATATCAATATTTTCTGCTTTGCATATATTTTTTATCAATCTAATCTGATCATCAGTGTCTATAATAGTGAAATTTGAGTTTAGTTGTGCGGCAGAAGCATGTTTTCTTAATAATTTAGCACATATTGAGTGAAAAGTTCCCAACCAAGACAGACCAATATCAGCAGATCCTAAAATTTTACTAACTCTATTTTGCATTTCTTTAGCTGCTTTATTTGTAAATGTGACCGCTAGAATTTGATTTGGAAAAGCTTTTTTTTCCTTAATTATATTTGCTATTCTTGATGTTAGAACTTTAGTTTTTCCCGAACCAGCACCAGCTACTATTAAAAGAGGACCGTCAAGATGCATTACAGCCTCTTTTTGTGCTTCATTCAAATTATTTAAATATTCTCTATTTATCATTCAAAATAATGTTTTATAAGATTATCATCCAAAATGAATAATCTTAAATTTATTGCTAGTTTTTTTAAAAAATTCAGTAAATTTATTAATAATCTATTAGAGAAAAATTTAAACAAGTTAAATGTTTATAATTTTAAAAGTTTATTAATTAATAACAAAATATTTTTATCTATTGTCGCACTAATTATTTTATTTTTATCATATCTTTCATTCCCAAATATTCACAATAAAGAAGAAGTAGCTTCAGAAATTAAAAAAAATTTAAAAAACAAATTAAACCTAGAGTTTAATTTTCAAGAAGAATTAGATTATAAATTTTTACCAAGACCTCATTTTACTTCATATAATTCCTCAATAAATTTTAAAGATGATGAAATTACAGAAATAAAAAAATTTAAAGTTTATGTCTCTTTGGAAAACTTGTTTTCTTTAAAAAACATCAAATTAAATCACGTCATCTTGGAAGAAGCAAATTTTAATTTAAATAAAGAAAATTATAATTTTTTTTATAATCTACTAGATGGTAATTTTAATGATTTCAAATTTGAAATATTAAAAAGTAATGTTTTTTATAGAAGTTTAGAAAATGAAGTTTTATTTATTAATAATATCAAAAATGCAAAATTTTTTTTTGATCCTAGGGAAACTAAAAATATACTTGATGCAAATAATGAGATATTTAATTTACCTTATTCAATCAAAGTTTTTGATGATAAAATTGAAAAAACAATACATTCTAAAATAAATATAGAAACTTTAAGACTCGAAATAAACAATCAAACTTCATATGATGATACAAATTATTTAGGTTTTTCTGAAATAAATTTAATAAACACAAAAAGTTTATTTGAGTATAAATTAAATGATAATTTGTTTGAGTTTAAATTTTTTGATAAATTACAAAATCCAGAGTTTTCTTACACAGGTAAATTTAATTTTAAACCCTTTTACTCAAACATAACAGGCAATACGAATAAACTAAATTTCTCCCCTTTGTTTTCATCAAATGCAATAATTAAAGAGCTTTTAAAGACTGAAATTTTAAACAATAAAAATATTGATTTTTATTTAATCATTTCTGGAAACAGCATTAAACAATTTGATGATTTTAAAAATATTTTAATAAAATCAAAAATTCAAGAAGGTTTAGTGGATATTGATCAATCTAAAATGACATGGAAAAACAATATTGATTTTGAGTTTTTAGATAGCTTAATATTTGTTAAAGAAGGAAAATTAATTTTAGATTCAAACGTTGAAATTAATATAAATAATATAAATGAACTTTATAAGTTCTTGCTTACTCCAAAAAAATTGAGAAAAAAAATTAGTAAAGTCAATGTTAATTTCACTTATTTGTTTGATGAAAAAAATATAAAAGTTAACAATATCAAGGTTGATGGAAAAACACTTGAAAAATCTAATTATACTTTTGAAGAAATTTTACTAAAAGAAAATAATCTACAAAATAAAATTTATTTAAAAAATTTATTGAATGAAGTAATAAAAAACTATGTAGGATAAATCATTTTCTTAGGATCAACAATTCGCTCATAGTCTTTTTCACTAATTAATCCTGTTTTTAATGTTTCATATTTAAGTGTTGTATTGTTCTTCAAAGCTGTCTTCGCAATTTTTGCAGCATTATCATAGCCAATATGCGGAGCTAAAGCTGTTACTAACATTAAAGAATTATCTAAATGCTCCTTTATTCTCTTTTTGTTAGCTTTAATTCCTTTAACACAATAAAGAGCAAAATTTTTTGTACTGTCAGCTAATAAGTCAATAGATTGTAAAATGTTATGGGCAATTAATGGTTTAAATACATTCAATTGAAAATGACCATGTGATCCCGCCATTGTAATTCCATTGTGATTTCCAATTACGTTTGCACATACCATCGTAACTGCTTCACACTGAGTTGGATTTACTTTTCCAGGCATTATTGATGAGCCAGGTTCATTTTCAGGTAATATTAGTTCTCCGTATCCAGCTCGAGGTCCAGATCCTAAAAATCTGATATCATTTGAAATTTTCATTAATGCAACAGCACATGTGTTCAATGTTCCTGAAAAATTTACTATTGCATCGTGTGCTGCAAGTTCAGCAAATTTATTTGGTGCAGGTTTAAATTTTATTTTAGTAAATTTTGAAATTTCTTTAACAATTTTTTTATCAAAATTTTTTTTTGAGTTTATTCCTGTTCCAACAGCTGTTCCCCCTTGAGCTAAAAATAGAATTTCTTTTAATGCGTATTCGATTCTTTCAATACATTTTTTTAATTGAGCATGATATCCAGAAAACTCTTGACCAAGAGACAAGGGAGTTGCATCTTGAAGATGAGTTCTACCAATTTTAACTATTTTTTTAAATTCTATAGATTTTTTCTTTAATTCTTTTTCTAAGATTTTCAAACTTGGCAACATTTTAGAAAAAGTTTGTGTCGCTACAGAAATGTGCATTGCAGTTGGAAAAACATCATTAGTAGATTGAGATTTGTTTACATGATCATTTGGATGTACAGGTTTTTTAGTTCCTTTCTTTCCCCCTAAAATTTCTATAGCTCTATTGGCAATTACCTCGTTTACATTCATGTTTGTTTGAGTTCCAGAGCCTGTTTGCCAAACTTTTAAAGGAAAATTTTCATCTAATTTTCCATTAATAACTTCGTCTGAAGCTTTAATAATTGCTTTTGAAATCTTACCACTAATTAATTTATCTTTAGCATGAACTATAGCTGCTGATCTTTTAATAATAGCAATAGATTTTATTATTGAGATATTTACTAAAATTTTACCAATGTTAAAAAATTTATTTGATCTCTGCGTTGAGGCACCCCAGTATTTGTCATTGGGTACACTTATACTTCCAATACTGTCAAATTCTTTTCTTAATTTCATTGATTAATTTTTTAAGTACAAATAATTATATTAATACAATAAATTTTTAAAAACATACAGGAGCAATATGTCGAATTTTAGTAAAGTTGGAACTTTTATGAAAACCTTTGGTCAAGATGTTAAAACTAAGCCATCTTTTAGCACTGATAAGATAAATAAATTAAGATTAGATCTAATCAAAGAGGAGTTAGATGAGCTTACTGAAGCTATGAATAATAAAGATTTACTAGAAGTTGCTGATGCTTTGACTGATATTCTATATGTTACTTATGGAGCAGGTCATGCCTTTGGAATTGATTTAGATAAATGTTTTGAGGAAGTTCAAAACTCAAATATGAGCAAATTAGATGAAAATGGAAAACCTATTTATAATGAAGCTGGGAAAGTTATGAAAGGTCCTAACTATTTTAAACCTGATCTATCTAAGTTTGTAAGTTAAATTTCTAACTTAAAGTCAACAGCACTAGCACTATGAGTAATGCTTCCTATAGAAATTCTATTTACTCCTGTTGAGGCAATTGCTTTGACAGTTTTCAAATCAACATTTCCAGAGGCTTCTGTTTCGTAATATTTTTTAGCAATTTTAACTGCAATTTTTAAATTTTTTAAATTCATATTATCTAGTAGAACAGTATTAAATTTTAACCCTAAAATTGATCTAAGTTGATCAATTGTATCAACCTCTACTGTAATTTTTTTTCCTCTTTTATTTTTAATTGCTTTTATAACTAAATTTTTTAAATCTGAACTTGCGATATGATTGTCTTTTATTAGATATTCATCACTTAAATTAAATCTATGGTTCGTACCCCCTCCTAATTTCACAGCATACTTTTGAATTACTCTAAGATTTGGAATTGTTTTTCTAGTGCAACAAATTTTAGTTTTTTTTCCAGCTAATCTTACAAATTCATTCGTCTTTGTTGCTATACCAGAAATATGTGACAAAAAATTTAGAGCAACTCTTTCAGCAATCAAAATATTTTTTGCCTTACCTTTTATCAAAGCAACTAAAGAACCTTTTTTAATCTTTGAGCCATCTTTTTTTTTAACAATAAATTTTATTTTATTATCAATTAAGGAAAAAGTTTGTTTAACAAATAATAATCCAGCAACAATTGCATTTTGATTTGATATTAATTTAACGGTAACAATTTTATCGTTATTAATTAGTGCTGAAGTGATATCACCTGAAGGATAAAGATCTTCGTTTAGAGCTAACTTAACAGTACTTTTAATAAATTCATTGCTTAATTTTATTTTTGACACTTAATTATCTGCCAATAGCTGCCATTCTCTCTACAGAAATTCTTGCTTTTTCAATTGTTTCTTTATCCATTATAATTTCGCCAGTTTCGTTTTCCAAACAATCTAAAATTTTAGGTAAAGTGATCTTTTTCATATGTGGACACATATTGCATGGTTTAACAAAATCTACGTTTGGATTTTCAACTTGAATGTTATCGCTCATTGAACATTCAGTAACCATCATTACTTTTTTTGGTTGATTATCTTTTACATATTTAATCATTCCAGAAGTCGATCCTGCAAAATCACTTGCCTCGATTACATCTGGTGGACACTCTGGATGAGCAATAATTTTTATTCCAGGATTATTTTTTCTAATATCTTCAATTTCTTTTTTATTAAACTGGTCGTGTACTATACAAATTCCTTTCCAAGAAATAATTTCAACATCTGTTTGAGAAGCAACATATTTAGCTAAATAATCGTCAGGTAAAAATATTACCTTTTTTACTCCAAGTGATTTAACAATTTTAACTGCGTTTGCTGATGTACAACAAACATCTGTTTCAGCTTTTACTTCAGCCGAGGTATTTACATATGATACTACTGGAACACCTGGGTACTTCTCTTTTAGTAATCTCACATCTTTACCAGTGATTGAAGATGATAAAGAACAGCCCGCATCCATATCAGGTAAAATTACTTTTTTATTAGGGCTCATTAATTTTGCAGTTTCAGCCATAAAATGAACTCCTGCCATTAAAATTATATCTGCTGAAGTTTTTGAGGCCTCTATAGCTAGTGCAAGTGAGTCTGCAGAGAAATCAGCAACACCATGATAAATCTCTGGTGTTTGATAGTTGTGAGCTAAAATTACTGCATTCTTTTCTTTTTTTAATTTATTGATTTTATGTATGTATGGTGCATGCACTGACCATTCAATCTCAGGCATTACCTTTGAAATTTTTTGGTAAATAGGATCTGTTGCTTTACGTACTTCCTGTGTAAATTCCATGAAGTTTTTTACCAATTTGAAACATAATTGTCATTCATTTATTATGGGACATATTGCGGTCGTGCTGAAATTGGTAGACAGGCACGGTTGAGGGCCGTGTGGACCTAGTCCATGAGAGTTCGAGTCTCTCCGACCGCACCAAATTTCTATTTAACTAATCCAATTAGGTTTTTTTATGCTTATTGAAGCTTCTTTAGTTTTAAATTCAAGTTTTTCATCAAAGTTTTCATCTAAAAATTTGATTAAAGCGAAAGGGTAATCATTATTTATTAGTACTTTACCGATTTCATTTTCATTATTAAAAATAATTTCTCCTTCATTTAATTTTCCATAAATTATCTTTATAGGCATTAATCTTTTTGAAAGTTTATTTTTTAATTTAATTCTAGCTGTGTTTTCTTGGCCAACATAACAGCCTTTTTTAAAATCAATTCCATTTAGTTCTTCAAAATTACATTCAATACCAAATAATTTGTCTTGTAATTTGTTTAAATCTTTTGGAACTATTCCAAGACTATGGCTATGATAATAGTATTCATTTATATTTGCATCATGAAGATCTAGCTTTTTTAAAGATAAGTAAAGTTTTTCTAAATTAATGATTAATCTTGCTCCTAATTGTTTATTTCTTGGATCTAAAAAAATAGGATCTTCTCTATATTTAATAGTAAATCCTGATTGATCTTTTGCATCATCAAATTTCAAAAATTTTTCATGAGAAAAAGCTGCCACAACGAATTCATTACTTAGGTTAAGTATTTCAACTTTAGATCTTAGCTTATATAGAGATAACTGCTTAAACAATCCATCTGCTTGATACTTTTCACAATCTAAAAGATAACCTGATTTATGTTTTACAATTATAAATTCGTATAAAAATTTCCCTTGTGGAGTTAATAAAGATGTAAAACAACTATTATGTTCATTTACTTTATCTACGTCGTTACTGATAAGATTTTGTAAAAAACTTTTTGCATCTTCTCCACTTATGTAAAGAATTGATCTGTCTTCTAAAATATAAACATTTTTAATATTCATAATTGATTAATTATAGATTGTAATATAATAACAATTTCTCAGAATGTTAGATCTTTTAATCAAAAATGGAGAATGTTACATCGATGGTGAATTAAAAAACGTTGATGTTGCAATAAAAGATGGGAAAATTCAAAAGATTGGTCAAATTTCAGATCAAGCAAAAGAAACAATTAATGCTAAAGGTCAAACGGTTCTACCTGGCTGTATAGATACCCAAACACATTTTAGAGAACCTGGATCAACTGATACTGAGGATCTTCATTCAGGAAGTAGGGCGGCAATAGCTGGAGGGATTACTAGTGTATTTGAAATGCCTAATACTAATCCTCCAACTTCAAACATGAAAGAGTTTCAAAGAAAACTAGATCTCGCTAAAAATAGAATGTATTGCAATTACGCTTTTTACTTTGGTGCTACTGCTGATAATGCAGATGATTTAGCAAGCTTAAAGGAGTTAGAGGGATGTTGTGGAATTAAACTTTTTGCTGGATCTTCCACGGGAAATTTATTAGTTGCTGAAGAAGATGATATAGACAAAGTTTTTCAAAACGCTTCAAAAGTTGTTGCAGTTCATTCTGAAGATGAAGCGATATTAAAAATTAATAAAAAACTAATTAAAGAAGGAGATGTTCACACACATCCAGTATGGAGAAGTGCTGAGTGTGCTATAGCATCTACAAGAAGAATTGTAAGAATTGCAGAAAAACATAAGAAAAAAGCTCACGTTCTTCATATAACAACCAAAGAAGAAATTGATTTTCTTTCTCAGCATAAAGGAAACATTACTTTTGAGATAACTCCACAGCATTTAACTCTTTATGCTCCAGATTGTTATGACAAACTTGGAACATATGCTCAGATGAACCCGCCATTAAGAGACAAATCTCATTATGATAGACTGTGGTATGGTGTTAGAAATAATTTCAATGATACTATTGGATCAGATCACGCACCTCATTTAAAAGAAAATAAAGATAAAGTTTACCCTAATACTCCTTCAGGGATGCCAGGTGTTCAAACTTTAATGCCAGTAATGTTAAATCATATCAATGATGGAAAGCTTAGTTTAAATCAGTTGGTTAACTTTGTTTGTGAAAATCCAATTAAAATTTTTGGTATAAAAAATAAAGGGTTTATCAAAGAAGGATATGATGCTGACTTTACAATTGTCGATATGAATAAAACAATTGAAATTAAAAATGAAAATATTGAAAGTAAATGTAAATGGTCTCCATTTAATGGATTTAAATTTAAAGGAACACCTACCCATACTATCATTGCAGGAAAAATTAAAATGCAAGATGGGAAAATTTTAGGAGACCCAGAAGGCACCCCTTTAGTTTTTAGTTGATTGTTTTAGAGGAATAAATATTTACAAGAGTTAATCCCAATACGATTAAGAACATACCCAAAACAACCTGCCAGCTTAAAGACTGTCCGTAAAAAATATATCCAAGTATAGCAATTGTAAATATTCCCAAACCACACCATGTTGCATAAACTACAGCTAACGGAAGTTTAGTAACCACTATTGAGAGACAAAAAAATGCACAAACATAAAAAAATATTAAAGCACCTGTTGGAACTGGTTTAGTAAAACCTTTTGTAACAGGTAATAGCATTGTTCCTGAAACTTCAAATATAGTTGCAGCAATTAAGATCAAATAAGTTTTAAGCATTATTTTATAATTCCATTTTGAACTAAGTTTTCTTTAATTTCATCTAAAATTGCTGGATCATCTATTGTTGGTGGAATTTTATATTCAACACCATCTGCAATTTTTCTTATTGTTCCTCTTAAAATTTTTCCTGATCTAGTTTTTGGTAATCTTTTTATAACAATAACAGTCTTAAATGCAGCAACAGGGCCAATTTTATCTCTTACCATTTGCACACATTCTTTTGAGATAGTTTCATTATCTTTTTCAACACCAGATTTTAAAACTACTAAACCAATTGGTAATTGACCTTTTAATTTGTCTGCAATTCCAAGAACAGCACATTCTGCAACTGACTGATTTTCAGACAATACTTCTTCAATTGCACCAGTTGATAATCTGTGACCAGCAACATTAATAATATCATCTGTTCTAGACATGATCCAAATATAACCATCATCATCAATATGTCCCGCATCATATGTTTGATAATAACCCTCATAATTAGTCATATAGTTTTCTTTATATCTTTGATTTGCATTCCAAAGGGTAGGGAATGTTCCAGGAGGCAAAGGTAGTTTTACAACTATATCTCCCATTTCATTTGGTTTAGCTAAAGATTGATCTGGTTTAATGATTTTAACATCATATCCAGGAACAGCCTTGCAAGCTGAGCCATATTTGGTCTCCATCATTTCAATACCAGTGCAATTTGAGCTGATTGCCCAACTTGTCTCAGTTTGCCACCAGTGATCAATGACAGGAACCTTCAATAAATTTTCAGCCCACTTGATTGTATCTGGGTCAGCTCTTTCTCCAGCAAGGAACAAGCTCTCAAAACTAGATAAATCATATTTTGAGAAATATTTACCTTCAGGATCTTCCTTCTTGATAGCTCTAAATGCAGTTGGTGCAGTGAATAATGATTTTACTTTATAATCAGAAATGATTTTCCAAAAAGCACCTGCATCTGGAGTTCCAACAGGCTTTCCTTCAAATAAAACTGTAGTGCACCCTTTGAACAATGGAGCATAAACAATATAAGAGTGTCCAACAATCCAACCAATATCACTTGCGGACCACCAAATATCATCAATATCAATATTGTAGATATTCTTCATAGTCCATTTAAGAGCAACGATATGGCCACCAGTGTCTCTTACAATTCCTTTTGGTGTCCCTGTTGTTCCAGATGTATAAAGAATGTAAGCAAACTCATTTGAATTCATCTCAACACAATCAGCATCTTTTGCATTTGAGACTGCTTCTTCCCAACTTATCTCTGTTGAAGCATTTAATTTGACTTCATTTCCTGGTCTTTGGAACAAAATCATCTTTTCAATTTTATGATTAGCTATTTTTATAGCCTCCTCTACTAGAGGCTTGTATTCAACTGTCCTTCCAGGCTCAAAACCGCATGAAGCCGTTACTAATAACTTTGCTTTACTGTCATCTATTCTGCTTGCAAGTTCATTTGAGGCAAATCCACCAAAAACAACAGAGTGTATGGCCCCAATTCTTGCACACCCAAGCATAGCAATTACCGCCTCAGGGATCATCGGCATGTAAATAATTACTCTGTCTCCTTTATTTACACCTTCTTGCTTTAAAGCACCTGCAAATCTTGATACTTTTGCTCTAAGTTCTTCATAAGTGAACTTAGATTTATTGCCTGTAATAGGACTATCGTAGATTAAAGCTGTTTTTTGTCCTCTTCCTTGGTCAATATGAATGTCGAGAGCATTATAACAAGTGTTAGTAACACCATCTTCGAACCATTTATAGAAAGGAGGATTAGATTTATTTAAAATTTTTGTTGGTTTTTTAAACCAAAAGATATCTCCACTCGCTTCTTGCCAAAATTTTTCAGGGTTTTGAATGGAATTTTCGTAAATACTTTGAAATTTTTTTGACATTCTAATTTGATTCGATTTTTGTTATTTTTTTGGTTTTTAACTTATAAATTGTATTTAATTTTAAAAATTCAATAAAATCAATGCAAATTAATGACAATTAAGTCTTCATAAAACTAATTTAATTTGCTATTTAACCCCAACTTTGGCTTAGGGTTACTTAAGTCTAGTTTATATAAACTAAATAAATAAAAACTAACGAAGAGGGAGTTTTTTATGAAAAAACTTAAATTGTTTGCTCTTACAGTTGTTGCTCTTATGGGAGTAACTGGTGTTGCAAACGCTGAAACAGCTATGCTGGCTCAAGACGATTTCGTAGGTATTTCGTTTTGGTTAGTATCTATGGCTTGTTTAGCTGCTACTGTATTCTTTTTCTTAGAAAGAAGTTCAGTTCCAGCTGGATGGAGAGTTTCAATGACAGTTGCTGGTCTAGTAACTGGTATTGCATTCGTACACTACATGTACATGAGAGATGTATGGATCGCTACTGGTGACTCACCAACTGTATACAGATACATTGACTGGTTAATTACAGTGCCATTATTGATGTTAGAATTCTATTTTGTTCTATCAGCAGTAAACAAATCAGACTCTGGAATTTTCTGGAGACTAATGATTGGTACATTAGTAATGCTAGTAGGTGGATACTTAGGAGAAGCTGGATACATCAACGCTACACTTGGTTTCATAATCGGTATGGCTGGTTGGGTATACATCTTATATGAAGTATTCTCTGGTGAAGCAGGTAAGAGAGCGGCGAAAAGTGGTAACAAAGCACTTGTAACTGCTTTTGGTGCAATGAGAATGATCGTTACTGTAGGTTGGGCGATTTACCCATTAGGTTACATTTTTGGTTACCTAACAGGTGGTGTAGATGCTAACTCACTAAACGTGATTTACAACGCAGCTGACTTCTTGAACAAGATCGCTTTCGGTCTGATCATTTGGGCAGCAGCTATGCAACAACCTGGTAGAGCTAAGTAGTAGTTTTACTTAAAATTTAAAAAGGGCAGGTACAATTTTGTACTTGCCCTTTTTTTTTGCCTTATGTAAAAATATGTATAGTTATTATACATATTTATAATTATGGATGTAAAATTAGAAAAATGGCACAAATGCCAGGTTGATATAGAGGTTCTTAAAGAGCTTTCAAAAAAATCTGATGTTAAAGGTCTTCAACATGTTTCAGTTTTTTTTGGATTGTTATTAATAACAGGAACTTTGGCATATATAACTTGGGGCACGTGGTGGTCTGCTTTTTGGTTTTTGGTTTATGGAAACATTTATGGTTTTTCAAATCCATTGTGGCATGAGACAGGTCACAAAACTGCGTTTAAATCAAAATCTTTAAATGAATTTTTTTACTATATCTCTTCTTATCTTTCTAATTTTGAACCATTAAGATGGAGATACACACACTTTGTTCATCACGGAAATACATATTCAACAGAAAATCCATTTGATCATGAAATTGAATATGGAAATAATTTAAAAGATACTCCAAAAAATTTATTAATGAATTTAATTCCATTTATGGAACTTGTTTATTTTAAAAAAAGTATAGCTTACGAAATTATTCAACATGCATTCGGTGTAAAAACAAAAGTAATGCAAGACTGCATTCCTGAAAACGCTCAATCAAAAGTTATTTTTAATTCTAGAGTTTTTGTTGCAATTTGGATTGCTATTATATTGTGGTCTTTAATTGCATCATCTTGGTTACCAGTTTTATTTTTTTTATTACCAAAATTTTATGGAAGAACTTTACACAAACTAGTTTCTTTTACTCAACATGCTGGATTAGCAAGAAATATTAAAGATCACAGATACACTACAAGAGAAATGTATCTAAATCCTATTTTAAGCTTTTTATATTGGAAAATGGAATATCATGTAACACATCACATGTTTCCAACAGTTCCATCTTATAACTTAGATAAACTTCATCATCATATTAAAGATCAATTACCAAGAACAAATGATGGTTTAATTGATGCCTACAAAGAAATTTTACCAGCTATAATGAAGCAAACAGAGGATACTAGCTATTTTTTCAAAAAGGAAGTGCCAGAACCTCAAAATGCATAAATCTTGTTAAGTATGTTTTTACTTACTTGCTCAATTTAGATAAGAACTTATATATAACGCATGGCAAAAATTACTTACCACACTCACGATAGCAAAACTAACACCATTGATGTTCAAAATGGATTAACAGTAATGGAAGGGGCAGTTCAAAACGATATTCCTGGAATTGATGCTGATTGTGGAGGCGGAATGGCATGTGCTACTTGTCATGTATATGTAAAAGAAGACTGGTTAGATAAACTTCCAATTAAAGAAGACGGTGAAGAAGATATGTTGGATATGGCATATGAACCAAAACAAAATAGTAGATTAAGTTGTCAATTGATTGTTTCAGATGAATTAGATGGATTAGAAGTTACTATTCCAGAAAAGCAAGCTTAGATGAATAAAACAGATGTGTTAATTATTGGAGCAGGACCAACTGGTTTGTTCTGTGCTCATCAACTTGGAATTATAGGACTTCAATGTGAAATAGTTGATAATCTTGATAAAGCAGGTGGACAGTGTATCGAACTTTATCCTGACAAACCTATTTATGATATTCCGGCCGTCCCAGAATGTACTGGTGAAGAATTAACAAATAATCTCCTCCAACAAATAAAACCTTTTAATGTAAAATTTCATTTAAACGAAAGAGTTGAGGAATTAAAAAAAGTTGAAAATCGTTGGCATGTCAAAACAAGTGGAAACAAAGAGTTTGATGTAGCTGCAATTATTATTGCTGGTGGGGTTGGATCTTTTGAGCCTAGAAAATTTCCAGTTAAAGAATGTGAAAAATTTGAAGGGTCCTCATTATTTTATTCAATTAAAGATAAAACAATTTTTAAAGACAAAACTATCTCAATATTTGGTGGAGGAGACTCAGCTTTAGATTGGGCAATTGAATTATCAAATACTTCTAAAGTAAATTTAATTCATAGACGTGATGGATTTAGTGGAGCTGAATCTAGTGTTCAAAAAGTAAAAGAATTAAACGATCAGGGAAAATTAAATTTATACACTAAGTATCAAATGGACTCTGTTAACGGAGACAATCAAATTAATTCAGTGAAAATAAAACATGATGAAGGAGAAATTAAAGAATTACAATCTGATTATGTTCTTGGTTTTTTTGGTTTAATTATGCAACTTGGTCCCATTTTAAATTGGGGATTAAAAATCAATAAAAAAACAGTTGAAGTAAATACTGAAAACTTTGAGACTAATGTTGATGGTATATTTGCAATTGGCGATATTTGTTCTTATCCAGGCAAATTAAAATTAATTCTTTCAGGTTTCCACGAAGGAGCTCTTGCTGCTCGAGGTTGTTTTAAGTATGCAAGACCAGACGAAAAATTAAGATTTGAATTCACAACCACATCAAAGGCTGCTCAAGAGAGACTTGGTGTAAAAAAATGATAGAATTATTTTCTGCCAACACTCCAAATGGCTGGAAGATTGGTATTATGCTAGAAGAAATTGGTTATGAATACAAAGTAACCAAGATTGACATAGGAAACGACGAACAATTTAATCCAGATTTTTTAAAGATAAGTCCATTTGGCAAAATTCCTGTAATTACTGATCATGAAAATAGTAAAAGTATTTTCGAGTCTGGTGCAATATTGATGTACCTGGGTGAAAAAAGTGGAAAGTTTTATAACGAAAAAGATCGATTAGTGATTAATCAATGGTTGATGGCTCAAATGGGAACTATTGGTCCAATGATTGGTCAGCATCACCAGTTTCATCATTATAATCCTGGAAAAAGTGAATTTGGTGAACAAAGATATTTTAAAATTGCTAAAAGAATTTATGGAGAATTAGATACAAGATTAAAAGATTCTAAGTTTTTAGCTGGAGATGATTATACCATTGCTGATATTGCAACTTGGCCCTGGTTAGCAAGACATGAATGGCATGATATTGGATTAAAAAATTATCAAAATTTATCTAGATGGTATCAAAAAATTTCTGAACGTGAGGCTGTTATAAAAGGATATGCCTTTATGGATAAAGAGGCAAAAATTCCAAAACCTTAATTAATCATCCACATGAACTTTTTCTTCTTTTTCATGCTTTTCTTGTGCAGCGATAGTGTATTTAGCAACAGGTCTTGCCATTAATCTTTTTAAACCAATTGGTTCAGCTGTATCTAAACAATACCCATAAGTATCGTCCATAATTCTTCTTAAAGCTTTATCGATTTCAGAAATTAACTTAATTTGTCTGTTAATTGCTTTCATCTCTACATTTTTATCAATGTATGAACTTGCTTGATCTACTAGATCTGCTGAAATATTGTTGTCATCCATACTTCCATTGTATAGCGCTTCATTGTTTGATTTAATTAATTCTTTCTTCCATTCATTTAATCTCATTCTAAAAAATACTTTATGTTTTTCGCACATATATTTTTCAGTTTCTTTTGGAACGTAAGTTTTTGAAATTTTTATAGGAACTTTTTTAGCCGGCGAAGCCACAGTTTTCTTTGGCTTACTTGCAACTTTTGCTTTTGGTTTAGAAACTTTTTTCTTTGCTTTAGCAGTCTTTGGCATAGCGTAATTTTGAATGGTCGGAGTATATTCAGCAAAATAGGGGTGTCAAGCAAGCTTAATTGTTATAAATATTTACTTAATGACCATTAATAACAAAAATATAGATAATCTTTTTTATATTTTTGTTACTTCTCATCTAATTTTCTGGACCTTGATTCCAACTCTTACAAATCACAATTTACCCTTAGATACAATTGAGGCTCTAGCTTGGGGAAGTAATTTAGATTGGGGTTTTAATAAGCATCCTCCTATGAGTGCTTTTTTTTCAGAAGTTTTTTTTCAAATTTTTGGTTCACAGGATTGGTCATATTACTTGCTAAGCCAAATTTTTGTAATTATTTCATTTTATTATGTATTCAAACTTTCAAATAAAATACTTAAGAATAAATTTCTTGGTTTAATCTCAGTTTTACTAGTTGAAACAATTTATTTTTATAATTTTACCACACCTGAGTTTAACGTAAATGTATGCCAATTACCTTTTTGGTCATTAACAGCATATTATTCTTGGAAAATTTATAGTGGTAAAAATATTAAATTTTGGGATTGCTTTTTAATAGGTTTGTTTGGTGCATTAGGGTTTTTATCAAAATATTTGTTCATTTACTTATTAGTATCTATTTCACTTTTATTTATTTATTTAATTTTAAAAAAAGAAAGAAAGTTTGATTTTAAATATTTGATTACAATAGAAGTCTTTATAATTGCTTTAGTTCCTCACTTAATTTGGCTTAATAATAATGAATTCATTACAATTACTTATGGACTTGCAAGAACAGGTTTAGAGCAATCAAGTTTCATTGATCACATAAAATATCCATTAATATTTTTAGGAAAACAAATTGGTATATTAGTTCCATTTATAATTTTGACTTTGTTATTGATCAAAAAACTTAAATATAAAATTAATTTCAAAGATAAAAATTTATTATTTTTGTTGGCAATCAATATTTTACCGATTGTTCTGATGTTTTTAACATCTTTGATAACAGGATCAAAAATTAGAACAATGTGGATGACACCATTTTATTTATCCTTTGGAACATTAATTGTTTATTTATTTCAATCTCAAATAAATTTGAAAAAATTAAAACCTTTTATGATTGGGTTTTTATTTTTTTTCTTTTTATCACCTGTTTTGTACGCTTATGTTTCAATCTCAAAAGACGACAAGAGAACAGACTATCCAGGTAAAGAAATTGCGATGAAAACTCAATATGCTTGGGATCAACAATTTAGCTCTAAGATAAATGTTGTTCTTGGAGATGAATGGAACGCAGGCAATTTATCTTATCATTTAAAATCCAGACCAGTTTGGGAAGGTTTAGTTCAAAGAGAGAAACTTGATCAATTGAAAGATTATATGTGTCTTGATAGTATCTGTGTTGGATCAAGATAATCTATGAAATATGTAATTTTAGTACCTGTTTACAATGACCGCGAGTCTTTGAAGCTATTAATTGAAAATATTAATCATGAGATAAAAGATTTAAATTCTGAAATATCTTTAGTGGTGATTAATGATGCTTCGTCACAACAAATCATTGATGAATACCCAAATGTTGAAAACATTCATTCAATTGAAATTATCAATATGAAAGAAAATAGAGGTCATGCAAGATGCATTGCTTCAGGTTTAAAATATATCTATGACAAAAAGGAATTTGATTATGTCATTCCAATGGATGGAGATGGCGAGGATAGACCAGAAGAAATTAAAAACTTTGTCGAATTATCAAAGGAAGCTGGAGACAGATCTATAGTTGGTGAAAGGGTTAGAAGATCAGAAAGTATATTCTTTAAATTATGCTATCAATTTCACAAATTTTTAACTTTAGCATTTACAGGGAAATCCATTAAATTTGGTAATTTTACATGTCTTTCAAAAGCAACTGTAAAAAAAATGTTAGATGAAAAATCTACTTGGAATAGTTTTTCTGGATCACTGAAAAAAATTGAAAAAGATTTAATTTCTTCTCCATCAATTAGAGGCAAAAGATATTTTGGTCCATCTCAAATGAGTTTTTTTAATTTATTAAAACACTCTCTTTCAATAATAAGTGTGTTTAGAAAAACAGTTTTAATTCGTTCAGCTTTATTTATTGTTTTTTATATTTTGTTAATCAAAAGTAATGCGTCAATTGTAACTTCATTACCTTTAGTTTTATTATTAATAATGATTTATTCAATTTCTAGTTTAGCTTTAAGAGAAAATATTGAAGAATTTAATAATTCCTTAACAAACATCCACGATATTGATAAAATAAAATAATTGTAATATTGTAACATTATGAAAAACTTTTTTCGAAAAGTTGCATTTGGAATAGGTCCAAATGAGGAAGTTCCTTCTGATCCATTAAGTTGGGCTCTAAATCAATTAGATGAAATTCCGGAATTTTCATGGACAGGAAAAATTCTTACAGAAAAAGAATTGAGAGGTCATTATAGAGACTGGGTTTACGGTGATAGAGAAGTTTTAAGAAAAAAATACAAAGATAATAAAAATCTTTACAAGGCTCATAAAAAAAAATTAAGACATGATACGGGTCAATATTTTTGGGAGTCCTTAGAAATTGCTATCAGACACAATGAAGCGATAAATAGTAAAAATCCTGTCTTAGCTAAACTTTGGATGTTTTGGGGAAACTTTTTTGCAATCAGTGAAAAAGATTTTTTAGCTAATTACTCAACAGGTGCATATCAAAGAGAAACAATTTGGCCGAATTTAAATCAGTCCTTTGAAAAAATGGTTTATGACGTAACAACATCTTGGGCAATGATACATCATCTAGATAACAGTGAAAATGCAGGTCCAAAAAGTGTTACTGCTAGTCAAGATTGGAGACGAAAAAAGAAAAGGCCAGCAACAATTAATGAAAATCATGCAAGAGAGTTATTGGAACTTCACACAGTGTCTCCAAAAGCAGGCTATTCTCAAGAAGATGTAATTCAGTTAGCTTATATAATGACAGGATGGCAGCAACGTTGGAGTAAGAAAAAATTAGAAACAGGTAATGTTTGGTTTAATTCTGAATATCATCAACCTGGTAAAAAAAATGTCTTAGGAGTAGAATATAAAAAAGGAAGAAAAACATTAGCAGTTGTAATTAAAGATTTAGTTAATCATCCAAATTGTAGAGATTTTGTTGCTGAAAGGCTTTGCAGATTCTTAATTACTGATGAACCAACTAAAGAGATGAAGCAACCAATTATTGATGCATTTAAAAAATCAGATGGTCATATACCTGAAATTCATAAGGCAGCTATAAAGGTTGCTTTTAAATACAATGATAAATATAAAAAATTTCAGACCCCTGAAAATTGGTTTATTCAGGTGGCAAAAACTGCAGATTTAAATTGGCCACCTAAACCAGAATTAATGGATACATATGAATTGGGAGATATAGCAGTTAAAACAATGAGATTGCCTGAAAGAGTTTTAAGAAATATTGGAAATCATCCATACAGAGCTAAACAGCCTAACGGATGGTCTGAACATTCAGATGATTGGATGTCTCCAGAATTATTAATTAGAAGATTGGTTTTTGCAGATAGAAGCCATGATTTTCTAAAATCTGGGAATGATAACAAAGATTTTTATGAAAAAATTATAAATAATAATTTTGATAATCCTGGAAAGATATCAGACTATGTCTTTAAAAATATGTTAAGAAGATCAAGTGAAAGAAATGTATTGTTGTTTAATCATCCGGAGTTTTTAAAAGCATGAAGATAAATAGAAGAAATTTTTTAAAAACTACTGCGTTAACATCCTTATATTTTGCAGGTTTTGGTGTTCCAACATTAGCTAATAATAAAATTAAAAAAAATTTAGTAGTAATAATGTTAAGAGGCGGAATGGACGGATTGTGCGCTATTCCAATTAAAAATGATAAAAAATTTGAAAAACTAAGAAGTAAAATCAATCTTGATAGAACTTTGGAACTAACAAGTGATTTTGATTTACATCCCTCATTAACAACTTTCAAATCATTGTGGGATCAAGATCTAGGTGCAGCAGTTCATGCAACAAATATTCCATATACTGGTAGATCACATTTTGATGGTCAAAACTTAATGGAGTCTGGTGGAAAAATTCCTTACCAAGAAAAAACAGGTTGGCTTGGCAGGGGAATGAAAATAGCAGGTCTTACAGGTGAAGGTTTAGCTTTAGCATTACCCATGCCATTATTAATTAGAGGCGTACCTATGAATAATAATTATTATCCAGTAGGAGATAGACTTCCATCTAAAATGACATTGGGATTAATTGAACAAGCATTCAAAGATCATGATGAGAGATTATTGGGAGAAAATTTAAAAATTGTAATGAATAGAGATCTTAAAAATTTGGGAAGTAGAGAAAATTGGTCTCTCGCATCAAATGCTGGGGAGCAATTATCCAAAACTAATGGCCCTCGAGTAGCTGTATTTGAAGTTGATGGATTTGATACGCATGCTGCTCAAGGAGGAACTAACGGAGCTCACGCAGATTGTCTTAATGACTACGACAGAATTGTAAAAGGATTAAAACAATCAATGTCAAAGGAAGCATTTGATAACACTCTAATAGTTACGCTTACTGAATTTGGGAGAACCATTAAACAAAATGGAAGTAATGGTACAGAGCATGGATATGGCTCAGCAATTTTAATGGCTGGGGGACTATTAAAAAAAGCTCAAGTTCATACAGACTGGCCAGGCTTAAAGAAAAAAGAATTATTTGAAGGAAGAGATTTAAATTCAACAATTGATGCAAGATCTGTATATGCATCCGCAATGTCTACAGTGTTTGATGTTGAATTTGACAGAATTCAAAAAGATGTATTCTGGGGTGATAAGTTAGACAACTTATCTGATAAGCTTTTTAAAGCTTAAATAAATACTTATCCACAGGCTACAATTTGAATTGAAATATAATTTTATAAATTATAGCCTCTAACTAATGAGAATTGAAGAAGAGCTTAAGCTAGATTACTCTGATGTATTATTCAGACCTAAGAGAAGCACATTAAAAAGTCGAAAAGACGTAAATCTTCTTAGAACTTACAGATTTAAATACAGTAAAAACGAGTGGTCAGGTATTCCTATTATGGCAGCTAATATGGATGGTGTTGGTGAATTAAGTATTGCTGAAAAATTAAATGATCATCAAATGATCACATGTTTAACAAAACAACATGATGTAAAAAAAATAAAACAAAATAAAAATATTAAAAAAATCTATCCAAACATTGCACTTAGTGTTGGTATTAAAAAAGAGGATTTTCAAAACTTAGATAAGGTTTTGAAAGAATTTAGTTTTTTCAAATTTATTTGTATTGATGTAGCAAATGGTTACTCAGAGCATTTTACAAATTTTATCAAATCAGTAAGAGAAAAATATCCAACAAAAACTATTATTGCAGGAAATGTTGTAACTGCAGATATGACACAAGAACTAGTTTTAAGTGGTGCTGACATAGTAAAAGTTGGAATAGGACCAGGAAGTGTCTGTACTACTAGAATTCAAACAGGAGTAGGGTATCCACAATTAAGTGCAGTAATTGAATGTGCTGATGCAGCTCACGGTCTTGGTGCCCATGTCATCGCTGATGGAGGATGCACATGTCCTGGTGATGTTGCAAAAGGATTTGGTGGTGGTGCAGATTTTGTAATGTTAGGTGGGATGTTAGCAGGTCATGATGAAGGGAAAGGTAAAATAGTAAAAGTAAATGGATCAAAATATATCGAATTTTATGGATCAAGTTCAGAAGTTGCTAACAAAAAACATTACGGTGGATTAGCAGATTACAGAAGTAGTGAGGGAAGAAAAGTTAGAGTTAAATATAGAGGGAAAATAAACGATACAGTTTTAAATATTCTTGGTGGTGTCAGAAGTAGCTGTACTTATGTAGGGGCCCCATCTCTCAAACAATTGAGTAAATGTACTACTTTTGTAAGAGTATCTAATCAATTTAACGATACTTTTGTAAAATAAACTAATAATTTTTTTTTAAGCTCTAATCGTTGGTAAACAATAAAAATCAGCTGTATCAATTTTAGAAGAATACTGCCTTCGCATATTCCATTTTTTATGAACTCCAGCGCTTGCAACACTTAAAGTAGATCTTCCATATCGATGATTAGTATTGTCAATTGATCTCATTAAGCTGTTTATTTTTTCATCCTTTTCAGATGTAAATAAATTTGTTTTGTCATTTGCATTGGATAAACCTGTTAGCATCACACCTGCTTTTTGATAACGATAACCATTTTTAAATATGCTCTCAAGGATTGAAACTGCTGTTTTAACTGTTTCAATACTATTGTTTGTTGCAATAGGAAAATCAACCGTCTTTGCATTTGAATAATAACCAAAGTTTCTATGAAAGGGACTTGTTCTTACAAATACCGTAATTGCTTTTGCAACTAAAGATTCTGATCTAATTTTTTCAGATGCATTTAAACAATAGTTTGCAACTGCTTCTTTTAATTCTTGAAACGTTTCAATTCTTTTTCCAAATGATCTTGAAACCACACAACTCTTTCTTTTGGTTGTAGTTGTTTCTAAATCAATACAAGGAATTCCTCTAAGCTCCATTGCTGTTCTTGAACTTAAAACATTGGAACTTTTCTTAATCCATGTATTAGATTTATTCTTAAGTTGTTTGGCATTATAAATTCCATGCTTTTGATAAAATTTAGTAAGTTGTCTACCAACACCCCAAACATCATTAATTTCAACTTTTTCTAAAATAGGATCTAAATTATCTATTCCAATTAAACTTGTAACCCCTGATTGTTTTTTCTTTGCAATATGGTTTGCAACTTTACTTAATGTTTTTGTTTTTGCGATCCCAATACTTGTTGGAATACCAGTCCATTGTAAAATAGTTTCTCTAATTTCTTTTCCAACTTTTTCTACATCTTGATCTTTAAAGTTTGATAAGTCTAAAAATGCTTCATCAATTGAATAAACTTCTATTTCAGAATTAAATCTTTTAAGAGTTCGCATCACTCTTCTAGATAAATCTCCATATAAAGAATAGTTTGATGAAAAAACATTTACATTATTTTTAACAATAATATCTTTTGCTTTAAAATAAGGTTCACCCATTTTAATTCCTAAAGCTTTTGCTTCATTCGATCTTGAAATGATACAGCCATCATTATTAGATAAAACGACAACTGGTTTTTTTCTTATTTTAGGATTGAATAATCTTTCACAAGAAACATAAAAAGAATTACAATCAACGAGTGCTATTTTCTTAGTATACTGAGTGGATGACATAAGTAACTACTCCCCAAATAAAAACATCTTGTTCTTCATTGATTAAAATTCTGTCAGAAAACTCTTTAGATCCAGAAGTTAAAAATTTTTTATCTCTTTCTTGAACTAAAGTTTTAACTACAAGCTCATCATGAACGTTCGCAATCACAGTTGAAAAGTTTTTTGGTTTTAAACTTTTATCAACGACCAATAAATCTCCATCATTAATACCAACATCAACCATGGATTTACCTTGAACCCTGATGATGAAAGTTGCTGGAACATTTCTTATTAAATGCATGTTTAGATCGATATCTTCTTCGATATAATCTGTTGCAGGAGAAGGAAAACCAGCGCCTGCTTTATGTAAATAATAAGGGATTGTTAGTTTCATGTTCTTGTTTTGTTCTACTTTATAGACTATTTATGGAATACACTCAATAGGTTGTATTTTGAGTCTGTAACTGAATCAAAAGTGAATCAAAACGTGAACATCCAATCCACATATTGTGGACTTGTGGATAACTTAAACCATAGATAGTTTAAGTTGGTTATTTAAATATATAAATTCTGAGTTTAGTTATGAATATTTTAGATTTTGTCATGGTTGGTTCTAATGATCATCAAAAATCAGGTGACTTTTATGATGCTGTTTTTAAACCTTTAAAATTAAAAAGAATTTTAAAAACAGAAAAGTATTTGGGTTATGCTCATTCAAGTGATCCAGATAAAGTTCAATTTTACGTAACTCATCCTGTAAATGGTGAGCCTGCAACTTTTGGAAATGGTTCACAAACTACTTTATTGGCCGACACTAAAGAAGCAGTGGATAAATTTTATGAAGTTGCAATATCAAAAGGAGCGACAGATGAAGGTGGACCAGGTGTTAGAAAAGATGGAAATTATTATGCATACGTTCGTGATTTAGATGGAAATAAGATTGCAGCAAAAAGTATTTTAACTTAAATTAAGGAGATATATGAAACTAAGTTGTCATTGTGGATCTGTAGAAGCTGAAATTAATTCTACAGTTAACGAATTAGCAAAAATTGTTAGATGCAATTGTTCAATTTGCAAAAGAAAAAATGCAACAATGGGTATGGTTAAAAATGAGGATTTTAAACTTACCAAAGGTGAAGATAAAATAAAACTTTATCAATATCATACAAAAGTTGCTAAGCATTATTTCTGTACTGAATGTGGAATTTACACTCATCACAATCCAAGAAGTGCACCATCGATGACTGGATTTAATTTAGGTTGTGTCGATGAAGTTAAAGTTGAAGATATAAAAGAGATAGCTCAATTTGATGGTTTAAACCATCCAATGGATCAAGAAAAATAAAAGTTCAATGCAATCTACTGCTGAGTGTTTTAAAAAAGTTAAAAGTGATTGTCTAAAATTTATTAAATCACAAGAAACCTCAAAAGAAAAATTTAGTAACAAAGATAAGATGCTTAAATCTTTTCTGATACCAGTGTGTTTTTGGATTGCAAAAAAAACTAATAATAAAAAACCTTACTTTGTTGGTTTGGCTGGAGGACAAGGAACTGGTAAGACAACAATAAGCTCAATCATAAAAATTATATTAGAAAAATATTTCAAACTAAAAGTATTCAAAATTTCTATTGATGATTTTTATAAAACTAGAAAAGAAAGATCTATTTTATCCAATAAAGTACATCCTATGTTGATGACAAGAGGAGTGCCAGGAACACATGATGTAAAATTTATGTTAGATTTTTTTAAAAAATCAAAAAGTAAAAACTTTAAATCAATAAGGTTACCTAGTTTTAATAAGGCAGTTGATGACCGATCTCCTCAAAAAAATTGGTATAATATTAAAGAGAAGCCAGATGTAATAATTTTTGAAGGTTGGTGTGTTGGCGCAAGAGCTGAAATTAATAAAACACTTAAAAAACCAATTAATTCACTTGAAAGAACTAAAGACCAAAAACTTATTTGGAGAAAATATGTAAACGAGCAACTAAAGACAAAATATAAAAAACTATATTCTCAATTAAATTGCCTGATTTATCTAAAAGCTAAAAATTTCAGTTTGCTTCAGAAATGGAGACTAAAACAAGAGCACAAGTTGTGGTTAAATACTATAAATAAATCTAGTCATAAAATAATGAGTAAAGGAGACGTAATTAATTTTATGCAAACTTACCAAAGAATTACGCAGAACATGTTTAAATTTGCTCCGAAATATTCTACAATAATTTTAAATTTAAATAGTAACCATCAAATTAAGACAATAAAATATAATAAATGAAAAAAATTTTATTAATCATCTTTTGTACAATTATTTTTCCATTGAGTGCATTTTCAGCAACTCTAAAAGAAGCGCTAAAACAAACTTTTGACAATAATCTTGAACTTCAAGCAGAAAGAAAAAATTTAGAAATTCAACAAGAAGTAATTAACATGTCTAGAAGTGATTTGTTACCCAGCTTAACTCTTTCTAGTACAAAAAATTTTGAGGATACCAATAAACTTACAAATCAAAGTGGAGGAGATGCTGCTATCACTGACACTGATACGATGACTTCTTCAATTAAACTTGAACAAACATTGCTTGATGGTAGTGGAAGAAAAACAGAATATGAAAAAAGTAAGTTAGGATTAAATTTAACAGAAGCAAAATTAATTAAAAAAGAACAAGAAATTTTTTTAAGAGCTATTGAAGCTTATACAGGTTTAATTTTAGCTTATGAAAAATTAAATATTAATGAAGAAAACGTAAACTTACTTCAAAGACAATTTGAATTAGATAATGCAAGATTAAGTAGGGGGCAAATTACAGCATCTGATTTGGCACAATCTCAATCTTCTCTTGCAGGCGCACAAGCAAGATATATTGAAGCTCAAAATAATATAGTAACTAGTAGATTAAATTACGAAAATGTAATTGGAACTATTGCAGAAGAAGCAAAATTAAAAAAAATATATAATGCTCAAGAGACAATCCCTAAAAATCTAAGTGAAGCTAAAAAAATATCTTTGGAGAAAAGCCCAGAGTTAATTATTGCTGAAATAGAATACGGACAATCTGAGCTAGATGTAAAAATTGCAAGATCTGATCTTTCACCAACAGCAAAAATTTCTTTAGAAAGAACTTATACCGATGACTTAAGTGCAACTTATGATGAAAGAGAAAAGGATGTTTTACAAGCAACTGTTTCATGGCCTTTCCAATTTGGTGGAAAAAATAAATCTAATGTAAGCAAAAATCTTCAAGCTAAAGGTATGAAAAGATTATTATTAGAGAATGCTCAGAAAAATAATACACAATCAGTGACTTCTTCTTGGTCAACTTTGCAATCTTCAAGAAGTTTTTTACAAGCTGTGCAATCACAAGTTAAAGCTTCAGAAGTTGCAACTGAAGGAATTAGCTTTGAATATGAAAGTGGATCTGGAAGATCTACTTTTGATGTTCTTCAATCTAGATCAAACTTAATAAACGCAAAAATTAATCTTGCTGAAGCTGAAAGAAGCTACTTGTTAGCTCAATACAGAGTTTTAAAATCAGTAGGACTTTTAAATAGCGACTATTTAAATCTTAAGTAATTCAATCTTTTTTTATCCATTAAAACAAAGATCTTGCCAATGAGAACAAAATGTGTACATTTAAATCATGATTCGACTGTTAAAAAACGTAAAAAAAGAGGCAAAAAATGACGAAAAGTAACCTAAAAGTAGTTAAATCTACTAAAGATCAAGAAATGGATATTAAAGAAAAGAACAAAGCATTAGATGCAGCAATAGCTCAAATTACAGATAATTTTGGAAAAGGCTCTGTAATGAAGCTTGGCCAAAAGAGAGCTATGGATATTGAGTCTGTTTCAACAGGTTCTTTAAGTCTTGATTTAGCTTTAGGTATAGGCGGATTACCAAAAGGAAGAATTATTGAAGTTTATGGACCAGAGTCGTCTGGAAAAACAACGTTAGCATTACAAGTTGTTGCTGAAGCTCAAAAAGCTGGTGGAATTTGTGCATTCGTTGATGCAGAGCACGCTTTAGATCCAGTTTATGCAAAAAAATTAGGTGTAAATACTGAAGAACTTTTAATTTCACAGCCAGATGCTGGTGAGCAAGCATTAGAAATCGCTGATACGCTAGTAAAATCAGGCTCTATTTCAGTTATTGTAATCGACTCTGTTGCAGCTTTAACACCAAAAGCTGAGATCGAAGGTGAGATGGGTGATCATCATGTTGGTCTTCAATCAAGGTTAATGAGTCAGGCGTTAAGAAAATTAACAAGTTCAATTTCAAACACAAATACAATGATGATTTTTATTAACCAAATCAGAATGAAAATTGGAGTTATGTTTGGAAGTCCAGAAACTACATCAGGTGGTAATGCACTTAAGTTTTATTCATCTGTTAGAATGGATATTAGAAGAATTGGTGCCATCAAAGATAAAGATGAAATTATTGGTAACTCAACAAGAGTGAAGGTAGTTAAAAATAAAGTAGCTCCACCATTTAAAGTAGTTGAATTTGATTTAATGTACGGAAGAGGAATTAGCAAGATGGGTGAATTAGTCGATCTTGGTTCCAAAGCAGATATTATTGAAAAATCAGGAGCATGGTATGCTTATAAAGGAGAGAAGATTGGTCAAGGTAGAGAGAATGCTAAGACTTATCTAGCTCAAAATCCTAAAGTTGCTGCAGAAATTGAAATGGCAATTAGGGAAAAAGCTGGTGTTATTTCTAAAAAAATAGAAGGAAACCCAATAGATCCTGAAAAATTGGAAAAAGAAAAGAAAGTAGCTGAAAAAGAAGAAGAAGCAAAAGCTGAAGCTACTCCTCCATCTAAAAAGAATTAATAGGTCATCTTTATTAATAAAAGGCGCTTAATTTAAGCGCCTTTTTTCCCTAACTTATATCTTTTGACACCAAAATTGGTACATCACAGCAAAAGTTCGAGGATTACTTTGCTCAAATTGATTCCACTGTTCCAGATCGTAGATATTTGCATCTTCTCCATGAAACTTTCTAAAATTTGAGATAGTGTCTTTATTTATAAATCCACAGAACTTTAGTTCTAATTCTTCTAGACATTTTTTAATCTCTGGGATTGTAAAACGATGTTCTTGTACATGAAATATTAAGTCTCTTAATGTGCTGAGACTATAAAAATCACTAGACTTAGTTAATTGTTTGTGATCCTTATCATTCGAGTAAGCTAATTTTTGTCTATATTGTCTAATTTCAGACTCAGATGTACCCACTTTTTTTAATGCTATTTCTTTTCGAATCTTCACAATTTCTTGTCTAGCTAATTCGCTATATAAACCTATCCTCATCAAGCCACCAGGCTTAAGTAGATTTGTAAGAACTTTCCACCCAGCCATTGGCTCTTCCATATGATGAAGAACACCTACACTATCAATGATATCAAATTTTTTCTCAAGCTTATGTAGCTTCAATATATCAGCTTGCAAATATTCTAGGTTAGTTATTCCAAGCTCATTTGTCTTCCTTTTAGCATATGCTATACTTGCTAGACTTAGATCTGCTGCAGTGACTTTGCAGTCAGAAAAGCTAGATGCTGTTCCTATCGAAGTTTGTCCAGTACCACAACCAGCAATAAGTATAACTGGGGAAGATACTTTTTTTATATTTTCTGCTTGCAGATGAAGATTTAATTCTGCACAAACTTCAGATATTGATTTTGTTTTTAAAGGTATTCCTGTTTTAACCCATCTAGGATAAGGGTTTTGTTCGTACTGTGCTCTTACTTTTCGAGATATATCATCTGATATTTCTTCTAAAATAGGAATTTCTTTAACTATTTCTCTTTCGGCATAAGGTTCTTCAATCAATCTCAACTTAACTTCTTCTATATTATCAAGACAGTTTAACTTTTTGCACCATTTGTATTGATGTAATGGTCGATAAGATGCTAGACACAATATTTTTTTGATTTCTGGTTGATTTCTTTGCTCAATAGTTTGCATAATTTCAGTTTCTAATCCTTCAATCAGCTTAGTCTCTTTATCTTTTTCAATGTAGACATATTCATTGGTAAAACAGTGAAGAGAAAGAGTAGATAAAAAATATATAAATTCAGGAGTTTCCTCGATATTATCTAGATTTGAAAGAAGCAAATTTCGCATTTCTACAAACAAACTTTCGAATTGAAGATCTGGAAGAGGACATACACGCATTAAATGATGAAGAAGCTTAAGTTTATCTAGACTGTTAATCATTAAATTTGCCTTTTCGATATTTGAAGGAAAATTTTTCTTAATTAGTAAATTCTTGATCAGCGGATCATGCTTTAATAGACCACAAATACTTCCAGCTAAATCCTCAGGGCGTGCAAAATTTCCCTTATTTAACAATTCTATTAATATTGGGTAAAGCTTAACATTTGATGAATTAAATTTAATATTTTTAATAGCTATACCAAGATTTGCATATGCATCACTAAAATGTGGATTTAAATTTATTGCTTGAATTAAAGCTGAACACGACTCACTCAATCTTCCCATATCTTTAAGCAGGGTACCTAAGTTACTGTAGGCGTTTGCGAAATCAGGTTTTAATTCAATTGCTTTTTTATAGCTTACCTCAGCCTCTCTTAGCCTACCTTGTTCTTGTAATGTATTACCCAAGTTACTGTAAGCTTCAGCATAGTTTGGCTTTAATGATATAGCTTGTTTAAAGCTTTCTTCAGATTCTTTTAATTTATTTGTTCTCGTAGTATATTACCCAAGTTACTGTAAGCTTCAGCATAGTTTGGCTTTAATGATATAGCTTGTTTAAAGCTTTCTTCAGATTCTTTTAATTTATTTTGTTCATGCAATAGGATACCCAAATTTTTGTGAGCCTCAGGATCCTTTGGATTTAGCTTCACAGATTTTTGACTGACAATTACTGCATCATTTATCTTTCCATTTTGTTTAAGTACTGCAGCAAGCACTTTCCAGGCAAAAGGATGCTTGGGAAATTCTTTAGTAATAGACAATGATAGTTTTTCAACATCATCATATCTTCCAGCTTGATAGAGCTCTACAAGATTAATCAACTGCTGCTTAGTTGGTTCTGAAAAATTATTGTCTATTTTTTTCATTGATAAGAACTTACTAAACCTACTATCAGGTGTCTAGGTAATGGATAAGCTAACTAGACATAGTAAAAAAAAAATGTATTTTAAAAATATGGCTCAAAAAACTCTAAATCAAATACGAGAGACTTTCTTAAAATATTTTGAAAAGAATGATCATAAAATTGTTGAGTCTAGCAATTTAGTTCCCAACAATGATCCTACTTTAATGTTTGCCAACTCTGGAATGGTCCAGTTTAAGAATGTTTTCACAGGGTTAGAAAAAAGAGATTATGTAAGAGCAACCACATCTCAAAAATGTGTAAGGGCAGGTGGAAAGCATAACGACTTAGAAAATGTTGGTTACACACCTCGTCACCATACATTCTTTGAAATGTTGGGAAACTTTTCTTTTGGAGATTATTTTAAAGAGCAAGCAATTGATTATGCATGGAATTTAATCACTAAAGATTTTGGAATAGATAAAAATAGACTTTATGTAACCGTGTTTCATGAAGATGATGAAGCCTTCAATTTTTGGAAGAAAATAGCAGGTTTTAGCGATGATAGAATTATTAGAATAGCAACTTCAGATAATTTTTGGTCAATGGGCGAAACAGGGCCATGCGGACCTTGTTCAGAAATCTTTTTTGATCATGGTGATCATTTACATGGAGGATTACCTGGCACTAAAGATGAAGACGGAGATAGATTTATTGAAATTTGGAACCTAGTCTTTATGCAATTTGAACAAGTTACAAAAGATAAAAGAATAAATCTTCCAAAACCATCTGTAGATACTGGAATGGGTTTAGAGAGGATTGCTGCATTATTACAGGGCACTCATGATAATTATGAAACAGATCATTTTAAAAAAATAATTAATTCTGCATCAGATATAATTAAAATTAAATCAGATAAATCAAATCTATCAAGTTTTAGAGTTATTGCTGATCATCTAAGAGCTAGCTCATTTTTAATTGCCGAAGGAGTATTGCCATCTAATGAAGGAAGAGGATATGTGCTCAGAAGAATTATGAGAAGAGGGATGAGACACTCTCATTTATTAGGATCTAAGGATCCAGTTTTTTCAAAATTGTTTGATACTCTATTAAATGAAATGTCAGGGAATTATTCTGAACTTAAAAGAGCAGAGTCTTTAATTAAAGAAACTTTGAAGATGGAAGAGGAAAAATTTTTAGTTCTCTTAGATAGAGGAATTAAAATTTTAAATGATGAAATTTCTAAAATAGATAAAGTTTTACCAGGTGACATTGCTTTTAAACTTTATGAAACTTATGGATTTCCAATTGATCTCACAGAAGATATTTTAAAATCAAAATCTTTAGAGTTTGATAAAGAAAGATTTGGTGAGCTGATGAGAGAAAGTATTGAGCTTGCAAGAAAAAATTGGAAAGGATCTGGAGATAGTGTAGTTGAGCAAGTTTGGTATGGAGTTAAAGAAAAGCATGGAGCAACAGAATTTTTAGGATATGAAAATGATCAAGCACAAGGAGTTATAAAATCACTTCTTAAAAATCACAAAGAGGTCGACACTTTAAATGCTGGAGACGAAGGTATCATTGTTGTTAACCAAACACCATTTTACGCTGAATCTGGAGGTCAAGTAGGAGATACAGGTTTGATCTCTAAGGATGAATTTGAATTTGAAGTAACAGATGTTCAAAAAAAATTGGGAGATCTATTTGTTCATTATGGAAGAGTGAAAAAAGGCTCAATAAAATTAGAGCAAGATGTTGAAATGAAAATCAATATTGAAAAAAGAAATGACACAAGGGCATATCATTCAGCAACTCATTTGTTGCACGAGTCTTTAAGACGAGTTTTAGGTCCACATGTTACTCAAAAAGGTTCTCTTGTTGAGCCAGAAAGATTAAGATTTGATTTTAGTCATATGAAACCAATTTCAGAGGAAGAGATGGTTAAAATTGAAAGTCATGTAAATGATATGATTTCTAAACAATCAGATGTAACTACAAGAATAATGACGCCTAAAGAAGCTGTTGATAATGGAGCTTTAGCACTATTCGGTGAAAAATATGGAGATGAAGTAAGGGTATTATCAATGGGAGATGAAGGAGAAAAATACTTTTCAACTGAATTATGTGGTGGAACTCATGTAAAAAACACTGGTGATATAGGTAAATTTAAAATTATCAGCCAATCTTCAATTGCTGCAGGTGTTAGAAGAGTAGAGGCTTTAAGAGATAAGCAGCTGGAAGATTACCTTAAAAACAAAGAAAAAATGTTAAATTTATCATCTGAAAAAGATGATGAACAAATCAATGAATTGAGTAAGCAAATCTCAGATCTTGGCGGAAAACCTAATTTAGATGAAAGTGATAAAAAAGCTTTAATCAAAAATTTAAACAAACAGTTAGAAACATTATCTGTTAATTCAATATTACAAGATCAATCCAAAAATAAAGTTAATGACTTAGATGTTAATGGGGTGAAAGTAAGAATTCAAAATGTTGATGATCTTCCGCCTAAAGAATTAAGAAAACTTGTAGACAAAGGTAAAAAAGAATTAGGTGAAGGTATTGTAATAGTTTTTGCAAGCAAAGATGACAAGGTTGGTATAGCTGTAGGTGTCACAGAAAAACTAACTGAAAAATTTGATGCAGTACAATTTGTAAAAGCAGGTTCAGAAGTAATCGGAGGCAAAGGAGGTGGTGGAAGAAAAGACTTCGCTCAAGCAGGTGGTCAAGACCAATCCAAAATCAATGATGCTTTTGAAAAAATAAAATCTTTAATTTAATTTCTTTTTAAGATTACCATCAATTTCATCTAAAAACTGATTAGTAGTTAAAAATTTACTATTTGGTCCAACAAGAATTGCTAAATCTTTTGTCATCGAACCATTTTCAACACACTCAATACATACAGCTTCTAATGTCTGAGCAAATTTAATTAATTCTTGGTTGTTATCTAATTTTCCTCTGTGCGACAATCCTCTTGTCCATGCAAATATAGATGCAATAGGATTTGTAGAAGTTTCTTTTCCCTGTTGGTGCATTCTATAATGTCTTGTAACAGTTCCGTGAGCTGCTTCAGCTTCCATCACTTTTCCATCAGGAGTTAACAGAGTACTTGTCATTAAACCTAATGATCCATAACCTTGAGCCATAGTATCTGATTGAACATCTCCATCATAATTTTTGCAAGCCCAGATATATTTTCCACTCCATTTCATTGCACATGCAACCATGTCATCAATTAATCTGTGTTCGTAAGTTAATTTATGTTTTTCAAATTCTTCTTTGTATTCATTGTCAAAAACTTCTTGGAAAATATCTTTAAATCTTCCGTCGTATTTTTTTAAAATTGTATTTTTTGTAGACATGTACACAGGCCATTTTTTAATTAATCCATAGCTAAAGCATGATCTTGCAAAGTCTTGAATAGATTTATCCAAATTATACATTGATAGCGCCACACCAGGACCAGTGAAATTAAATACCTCATATTTTATTTCTTCTTTTCCATCTTCAGAAGTCCATTTAACTTCCATTTTACCTTTACCAGGTACTTTAAAATCAGTTGCTCTATATTGATCACCAAAAGCGTGCCTTCCAATGATCACAGGATCTGTCCACGAAGGAACTAATTTTGGAATATTTTTACAAATAATTGGTTCTCTGAAAACTGTTCCTCCAATAATGTTTCTTATTGTTCCATTAGGAGATCTCCACATTTTTTTTAAATCAAATTCCTCTACTCTTGCCTCATCTGGAGTAATGGTTGCGCATTTAATTCCAACACCAATTTTTTTGATTGCGTTTGCTGAGTCAATTGTGATCTGGTCATCAGTATTGTCTCTACTTTTCATTCCCAAATCGTAATATTCAATACCTAGATCGATATAAGGAAGGATTAATTTATTTTTAATAAACTCCCAGATAATTCGAGTCATTTCATCGCCATCTAACTCCACAACTGGGTTATTTACCTTGATTTTGCTCATTAAATTAAATTTATCTTATTAATTGAATTTGATTGGTTTATATACATATTAATCGAAAATTAGCAAATAGAAGAATATGTTTACCAAGATATTTCCAAAGATACACACAGAGGGTTACAAGTTTATTGTAATCGCAGGCTTCATCACAATCATCTTATTATTAGTAAATGGATTTTTGGGATTAATTGGATTGCTTTTAACTATATGGGTTTATTATTTCTTCAGAGACCCTGAAAGAGCAATCATAGGAGATGATAATTATCTAGTAAGTCCAGCAGATGGTGAGGTAATTAAAGTTGAAGAGGTAGATGGGCCAAAAGAATTAAATTTAGAAAATAAAAAATTTAAAAAAATTAGTATCTTCATGAACGTATTTGATTGTCATGTAAATAGAACTCCTTGTTCGGGGAAAGTTGAAGATATTTTATACAAGCCAGGAAAATTTTTAAATGCTTCATTAGATAAAGCGAGTGAGGACAATGAAAGAAACTATTATAAATTAAAAGATAATCATGGAAATGATATCGTAATAGTTCAAATTGCAGGCTTAGTTGCAAGAAGAATTGTTTGTGAGACAAATAAAGATCAAACACTTAATCAGGGTGACCGAATTGGAATGATAAGATTTGGAAGTAGAGCAGATGTTTACTACGAAAATTATGAACCATTAGTAAAAATTGGTCAAACAGCTATTTCAGGAGAAACTCTATTGGCCAAAAGATAGATATGCAACAACCAAAAAACCATTTTAAAATTGTTCCTGAAAAAAGTAATGCGAGAGTTATATTGCCAAATATGCTTACACTCATTGGTGTTTGTATAGGACTTACGTCAATAAGGTTTGCAATAGATGGAAGATTTGAATTAGCTATTGTTGCAATCATAATTGCTGCAATCATTGATGGCCTAGATGGCAGAATTGCAAGATTAATAAAAGGGACATCAAAAGTAGGCAAAGAATTAGACTCTTTAACTGACATGATTAGTTTTGGTGTTGCACCAGCTTTTATAATGTATTTTTGGAATTTAAATTCTTTAGGAAAATTTGGATGGTTGTTGTGTTTAGTTTATGTAATTTGTGTAGCCTTAAGATTAGCAAGATTTAATGTAAATTCATCTCAAGAACCATCTTGGAAAGATAATTTTTTTCAGGGCGTGCCATCTCCAGCAGGTGGAATTTTAGTATTATCACCTTTAACATTCAGTATGAGTGAAATTAATATAATTCCTGTAAACTATACTATATTAGTTCCATGTATTTTTATTTTAACTTCATTACTTTTAATTAGTAAAATTCCAACATACTCATTTAAAAAAATTGTTATAAAGAGAAGTACGACTATATTTTTATTATTTGGTATAGTTTTATTTTTTGGATTACTATTAATTTATACTTTTGAAATATTAGCAGTTAGTAGTTTTATTTATCTTTTATTGATTCCAATAAGTTTTTTTAATTATCAAAAAATTAAAAAAGATAAAAATGAAACTGTTAAAAATGAAGATGAAAACGAAAATTTAGAAGATATACTTTAATATTTTCTTAATCTTTTTTTTCTAAATTAATAAATGAAAATTTTAGTTTATAATTCAGGTGGAGGTTTAGGCGATAGCATCCAAATATTTGATTTAATCAACAGTTTAATTACAAAATTTGGATCAGATAATATTTACTACTTATCAGCACATAAAAATCACTTTAATCATGCTTTATCAGACTACAATTTAAAGCCAAAGGAGTTAAAAACTAATATAATTTACTTTGGTTTTAGATGGTGGCATTTATTAGTATCAAAGAAAAAAATCTTAAAGGATAACTCTCTACAAAAATTTGATTTAATTATTGATATACAATCAAAACTCAGAAACACTATAATATTAAAACAATTTCCATCTAATAAATTTTATTCTTCAACATTTAATTTTAAATTTTGTTCAGAAAAAAAAGATTATAAATCTACAAAATTTGAAAACATTAATATTTTAAGAAATATTGAATTATTAATAAGTGATGAAATTCCACAAACTAAATTTAAATTAAATTCAATTGATTTAAAATATTTTCAAGAAGCCAAAAGATTGTTACCTGATAATAATTATATTGGGTTTTCAATGACACAAGGAAACGTTTATAGAAAAAAAAGTTGGCCAATAGATAAATTCTTAAACATAGCAGAACAAGTTTCTAAAAAAAATAAAAAGCCAGTTTTTTTTGTTGAAAAAAATAATAAAGAATTAATTCATAAAATTAAAAGTAATATTAATAATGCGTTGTTTCCTGAAATGGAAAGCACATTTTCTGGACCACCATTGGTTACAGCTCTTTCATCAAGATTAGAGAAAGCAATTTCAATAGATAATGGTGTGATGCATATGATTTCTTTGGCTGAAATTCCTATGATTATTTTATTTGGACCAACAAATTCAAAAAAATTTTCTCCCAAATTAAAAAATATTGAAATTTTAGATAGTAAAAATCTTTATCAATCGGATGATATAACTAAAATTACAGAAAATGATGTAATGAGTGTTTTAAATATTTGAATTTAATTTAAAGAAAACTAACTAATAAATTGAAAAAAAATAAAATATCAAAAAATTGGGTAAATAAACAGCGTAGAGATATTTACGTAAGACAATCAAAAGTAGACGGATTTAGAGCCAGATCTGCATATAAACTTATTGAAATAAATGAAAAATTTAAAATATTTAAGGGTGGATTAACAGTCATTGATATTGGTGCAGCCCCCGGTAGTTGGTCACAATATGTTGAAAAGATATCTAAAAACGGAAAATTAATTTCGATTGATTTAAAAAAAATGGAACCAATTGGAAATAGTCTTCAAATTCAAGGAGACTTTACAGAAGAAAGTGTTCAGCAAGAAATAAAGAAGAATACTGACTCCAAGGTTGATGTTGTGATGTCGGATATGGCAGTAAATACTACTGGGATAAAGAATATAGACTCTATTCAAACAGGCGAACTTTGCAAAGAGGCGATGATTTTTGCAAAAGATATGTTAAGTGAAAATGGTTATTTCATATCAAAGATTTTTATGGGAGGAACTTTTAACGAAATAGTCGCAGAAGGAAAAAAATATTTTAAAGAGGTAAAAGTTTTTAAACCAAAATCTAGCAGAAAAGATTCAAAGGAAAGTTTTATAATTTGCAGAAAACTTAGATAGGGACTTTTAATTTAAAAGGAATCGTATATAAAAGACTATGGTCCCTATAAAAGAAGCACTTACCTTTGACGATGTTACATTAGCTCCGAAGTATTCGGAAATATTGCCATCTGAAGTAAATACTTCAGTAAATCTTACAAAAAAATTAAAGCTTAAAATACCGCTTTTATCTTCTGCTATGGATACTGTTACAGAAAGTAATATGGCTATTGCAATTGGTAAAGCTGGAGGAATAGGAGTTATTCACAGAAATTTAGATATTCAAAAACAAATATTAGAAATTAAAAAAGTAAAAAAACAAAAATTATTAGTCGGTGCAGCCGTTGGAGCATCAATTGCTGAATTTGATAGAGCAAAAGCCATTCTTAAAGAAGGCGTTGATTTAATCGTAGTGGATACTGCCCACGGCCATACCAAAAAAGTAGGAGAAATAGTTAAATATATAAAAAAAATTAAAGGTAAAAATATCGCTTTATGTGCTGGAAATATTGCAACACCAGAAGCAGCAAAATTTTTAATTAAATTAGGAGTAGATATTATTAAAGTTGGGATTGGACCAGGATCAATTTGCACAACAAGATTAGTAGCAGGGATAGGTGTTCCACAGTTAAGTGCAATTTTATCAGTAAGAAATGGACTTAAAAATAAAAATGTAAAAATAATTTCTGATGGTGGAATAAAATATTCTGGCGATCTAGCAAAAGCTTTTGCAGCAGGTGCGGATGCTGTAATGATAGGTTCTTTATTTGCAGGTACAGATGAAACACCTGGTAAATTAATTAAGAAAAATGGAAAATTATTTAAAAGCTTTAGAGGGATGGGTTCTGTAGGAGCTATGAATAAAGGTTCAGCAGATAGGTATTTTCAAACTAAGCAAAAAGATACATCCAAGTATGTTCCAGAGGGAGTAGAAGGTTTTGTAAAATACAAAGGTGATGTTGGCAGTATTATATTTAAATTAATTGGTGGCCTTAAATCGTCTATGGGTTATCTTGGTTCAAAAGAAATTGTGAAATTGAGAAACAAACCACAATTTGTTAAAATTACTAAAGCTGGATTTTATGAAAGTATGGTTCATAATGTAGATGTAATTAAAAATGATAGTAAATATTAATGAATAAAATTTTGAAATTTATTTCATTGGTTGTTTTAATTGTTTTGTTTCAATCAAATTCTTTTTCAAAGGAAAATTTTTTTAATGAAGCAATTAAATTGTATGAAAAAGAAAAATATGAGGATGCGAGATTTTTATTTGAGAGAAATATTGTATTTAATCCAAAGGATGTAAATTCATATTTGTATTTAGCAAAAATTTATAATCACGAGGAAGATCAAAGAAAAGAAGAATACAACTTAGAAACCACTTTATTAATTGATCCTCAAAATGAAGAAGCTATTTTAATGCTAATGAAAATTGCACTTGAAAAATCTAATTATGATAAAGTTAAAGAATTATCTGAAACATTTGTTCAAGTATGTAAGTCATTATGTAATGAAAATAATGAAATTTTAGAGTCTTTAAATAATCTAGAACCAAGTAATGAGTCTTGATAATAGCCTTAACAAAATCATAATTGTAGATTTTGGTTCACAATTTACACAATTAATAGCAAGAAGAATTAGAGAACTTGGAGTTTTCTCTGATATTGTAAGTCATAAAAAAATTAAAATTAATCAAATTAATCAAAGTGTAAAAGGTATAATTTTATCAGGAGGTCCTCTCAATGTTTATCAAATTAATAAGTACTCATTTGACAAAAAAATTTTAGAACTAAATATTCCTGTTCTTGGTATTTGTTTTGGACACCAAATATTGTCAAAACTTAATGGAGGAAGAGTAAAACAATCAAAGCACCGTGAATTTGGTTTAGCAAATGTAATTAAAAAAAATAATAGTCTCTTAACTAATAATTTTTTTGGTACAAAAAAATCTAAAGTGGTCTGGATGAGCCATGCTGATCAAGTATCTAAATTACCTAAAAATTTTAAAGTAATTGCATCAAGCTCAAATTCTAAATTTGCAATTGTAGAAAATAAAATCAAAAATTTTTATGGAGTGCAGTTTCACCCAGAGGTAACGCATACAGAAAGTGGAAAAAAACTGATTAGTAATTTTATTTTTCTTATTTGTAAAATTAAGAAAAATTGGTCTTCAAAAGATCAAAAAGTACAACTAATTAAAGATGTAAGATCTCAAGTTGGAGACAATAAAGTTATTTGTGCGTTATCAGGTGGAGTAGATAGTAGTGTGGTGGCTCAATTATTGAATAAAGCAATAGGAAAAAAACTATATTGTATTTTTGTTAACACTGGATTGCTTAGAAAAAATGAAGAAGTTCAGGTTGTTCAAACTTTTAAAAAACGACTAAAAATGAATTTAATCTACGTGAATGCTGAAAAGGAATTTTTAAGTAAATTAAAAAATGTATCCGATCCAGAGAAAAAAAGAAAAATAATAGGAAATCTATTCATTAAAATATTTGAGAGATATGCAAAGAAAATAAAAAATGTAAAATTTTTAGCACAAGGAACGTTGTACCCAGATTTAATTGAAAGCAAGTCTGTTACAGGGAGTCAAACTTCTAAAATAAAGTCTCACCATAATGTGGGTGGTTTACCTAAAAAAATGAAATTAAAATTAGTAGAGCCATTAAAATTTCTATTTAAAGATGAAGTTAGAAAATTAGGTTTAGAGTTAAATTTAAGTCATGAAATAATTTCACGACATCCATTTCCTGGCCCAGGCCTAGCAATCAGAATGCCCGGTATTATAACAAATGAAAAAATTAAAATTTTAAAAGAAGCTGATCATTATTTTATTCAGGCTTTAAGAGATCACGGGCTTTACCACAAAATTTGGCAAGCATATGCAGCATTACTTCCAGTAAAAACAGTTGGAGTTATGGGTGATAACAGAACATATGAGTATTTATGCTTACTAAGAGCAATCACTTCTGAAGATGGAATGACTGCAGATTTTTATGAGTTTAAAAAATCTTTTATGCAAACTATTTCTAACAAAATTGTTAATAGCATAAGAGGCATTAATAGAGTTGTTTACGATGTTACATCTAAACCACCAAGTACAATTGAATTAGAATAAATTTCAATTACTTAAAAAACTTTTTACAAATTTTTTCAACCTTTGTACAAAATATGATATAAATAATTTATTAATATTTTTATTAAGTGGGAGTGTGTTTAACGATGTTTTTGGGTAAATTATATTATTATTATCTTCTCCAAAACCTAAGAACATTTTTAATTTATCATTAATATTTTTTAAATAACTTGCATTTATTATGATAGGTGCCCCACCTTTAAGATTATTCCCAACTTGGAAGAATAAACTTTTCCTAATAAAATTTTTGTCTTTAACAATTTTTGCTCTATGAATTCCTCTAGTATTATAAATTATTAATGTGCCCCTAGGACCTTTAAAATCGATAATTTTTTCTTTATAATTTTTTTCAATAAATTCATCATTGTAATTATTTTTACCTTCAAATTCTGACCAATTATGAGACCCTTCAATGTACTGAAACTGACCATCATATACATCTGAAATATATAGTATGAAAATTATACCTAAATCTTGTCTAAATTCTGTTCCACTTTTATTGTCAGTATGCCATTGCATGTAATGATTACCATATGTTTCATAATACCTTAATGATGAAATTTTAAATTTTTCACCAAGAAATTTTTCCGAAATATCAGTTACTAAATTTGAGGTAATATAATTATAGCAAGTTTTTGATTGTGCTAATACATTAGTGAGAAAAAATTGATTTTCATTATATACACCTGAAATTTTGTTTACATTTAAATTTAATTTTGATTTACTTGTTTCATTCTCAATTGAGTTAAGAGTATCAAGATTTACTGCATTATTAAAAGAAAAATATCCTTTTTTATTTAAATTATTGATTATATTTTCAATATTTATTTTTTCAAATTCTAAATTAAATATTTTTGACATTAATAGAAAACTTAAATTAATTTATTATTAGTTCAATATAAATCTATTATTTAATTGTTTAAATAATTTTTACTTTTCAAAATAATGATTGTTGAAATGAAAAGATTTTTAATTATAAATTAAATAATGAAATATTTACACACAATGATCCGCATCAAAGATGTAGATGAGTCTTTAAAATTTTTCTGTGAAGGTCTTGGGCTAAAAGAAACAAGAAGAATGGAGAATGAAAAAGGAAGATTTACTCTAATTTTTCTTGCTGCTCCTAACGATGAAAAGGCAGAAATTGAGTTAACATATAATTGGGATGGGGATGAGCTAGGAGAAGGTTCAAGAAATTTTGGTCATCTTGCGTATAGAGTAGACAATATTTATGAAACTTGCCAAAGATTAATGGACATGGGCTACACTATTAATAGACCACCAAGAGATGGTCATATGGCATTTGTTAGATCACCTGATAATATTTCAATAGAAATCTTACAAGAAGGAAACTTAGAGCCTAAAGAGCCTTGGGCTTCAATGGAAAATACCGGCTCTTGGTAAGTCGATGAATAAAAAGATTTCAGATTTTATTAAGAAAAAAAATAAAACTAAATTAGTAACCTTAACTGCTTACTCTAAAAATATTGCTTCGGTTTTAGACAATTATTGTGATCTAATTTTAGTAGGAGATTCACTTGGATCAGTTTTATATAATTATAAGTCTACTAGAGAAGTAACTTTGAATACAATGATTGAACACTCTAAGAGTGTTCGTATGGGTATTAAAAAAAGTTTAATGATTGTTGATATGCCTCATAATACTTATCGTAATCCTAAAGAGGCATTAAAAAATGCAAAATTAATTATGAAAAAAACTAAATGTGATGGTGTCAAATTAGAAGGTGGAAAGAAAATTATAAATACTATTAAAACTTTAGTTAAAAATAATATTCCTGTAATGGGCCATATAGGTGTTTTGCCTCAATCAGATAAAACATTTAAATTTAAAGGTAAGAAACAAAGTGAAAAAGAAAATATTATGGAAGACGCTAAGTTAGTTGAAGAAGCTGGTTCATTTTGTATGGTTTTAGAGTGTGTTCAAACTTCATTAGCAAAACAAGTAACTAAAAGTGTTAGCATTCCAACAATTGGGATAGGAGCATCTAATAATTGTGATGGACAGATTTTGGTATTCGATGATTTAATAGGTTTAAATCCAATCAAATTTAGATTTGTTAAGAAATATACAAATATAAAAACAGAAATATCAAAAGCAGTCTCTAAGTATGCAACTGAGGTTAAAAAAAGAAAATTTCCCTCAAAAAAATACTCTTTTAACTAAAAATATTTTTTAAATTCTTCGTTAATATTGAGTATCTCGAGATCTACCAAACCACCTATAATTAATTGTAGACCAACAACTAAAATAAATATTAAACCAATGTAAGCTATCCAAATATGTTTTTGAATATAATTAGCCATATAAGTAGCTAATGCACCAGTAAGAACGACCGATAGGACAAGACCAAAAATCATATAGCCAAAATACCCTTGAGCTGCAGCAACAACACCAATTACATTATCAAAACTAATCATCAGATCAGCAAATAGCACTTTACCTATACTATTTATATACGAAGGCTGTTTTGTTTTTTTAACAGAAGGTTTTATATTTTTTATATCTACAAGATCTTTTCTTAAATCATTAACTATCCATACCAACAACAATCCACCTAAAATTTTTATAAAATAAAATTCGAATAAAAAAGTTGCAAAGATTGCAAAAAAGATTTTAAAAACAAATGCTCCAATTACACCCCACAAGATAATTTGTTTTCTATTTTTAGGCACAAAATTTGATGCAATAGATCCAACTATCACAGCATTATCTGCAGTTAAGATAATAGTAATAAAAATAATTTGGGTTAGAATTATGAGCTCTTCAATCAAGATGTCTAATTATTATTTTAATTTAAGAAGATTGCAATCAAAAGAGTTAAAAAGGTGGCCAAAAGATTTGACCACCTGATAAATTAGTATTTAGATTTCTTAGTTCCTTCTATTATTTCTTTTAACTCGTTATATTCTTCACAGTTACAAGTCTTTAATACTTTAAGTCTTTCTTTAGCTAAATCCATTCTATTTGTAACAACATAAAGTTCACCAAGGTATTCGTTAATACCTTTATGATTTGGATCAATTTCTAAACCTAAAAGATAATATTTTTCTCCATTTTCGTAATCGCCAAGTTTTCTAGTTGTAAAACCGAGATAGTTTAAAGTATCTGCTTGAAGAGGCTTTTCTTTATTAGATTTGAGAAGAAGCTTTTGAGCTTTTTCATATCTCTTTTTAGCTTTTTCTAATTTACCTTTTTTTTCATATTTTTTTGCAAATTTGATTGATTGAACTGCTTTATCGTAATCTGACTTTACTTTCTTTGGTGTTGAGTCTGAACCTGCTGACATTGCGTTGGACGCAAACAAAACAAATATCAAAGTAATAAATATTTTTTTAATCATTATAAAAATTTCTCCATTTGGCTTAAAGGTTTTAATTTAAGTCCATTTTCAATTAAATTTTCTTTAATTGATCTTGCTGTAGCAAGTGAACTATCATTATCTCCATGTATGCATACAGAGTCAATTTCACAAGGTATTTGCTTTCCACTGTGACAATTCAGTGCCTGATTTTTTACCATGCTTAATACATGTTTTTTAGCTTCTTCAGGATCAGTAATTAATGCATGTAGCTTTTTTCTAGAAACCAAATTTCCATCATCTTCATAGGTTCTATCTGCAAAAATTTCACAGGCAATTTTCATATCTAATTTTTTAGCTGCTTGTTCCATTTTAGAGCCAGTAGGTACTAAATAAATCAAATCTTTACTTATTTCATTGATCGCTTTTGCTAATGTAGTCGCAAGATCAATATCCTCACACGCCATATTGTTTAATGCTCCATGTGGTTTTATATGAGTAACATTTTCTCCATGATCTTGAGCAATCTTTTGTAAAATTTCATATTGATCAATAATTAATTTTCTAACTTCTTCAGGTTCAAGGTTCATTCTTTTTCTTCCAAAATTTTCTGGGTCATTGAATGATGGATGAGCACCAATACTTACACCATTTTTTTTTGATATTTGAACTACTTGTTTCATAGATTCTTCATCACCGGCATGGTATCCACATGCAACGTTAGCAGAATTTACTATATCAAGTAAGTCTGGATCATATTTATTTGAATGGTGTTTTGATTTTTCACCTAAATCACAATTTATATTAATTTCCATAGTTCTAATTGTTGAAGTATAACATGCCATGATAAAAAATATATCAAATCTTGGTGACGCAGCTGTTTATTGCGATTTTGGTGTAGAGGTAAATAAATCAGTTAACTCTGAAGTAATAAAATATTTTAAAGCTTTAAAAAAAGAAAATATTGAAAGTATTAATAATCTTACTCCTTCTTATAATAAATTAATAGTTTCTTACGACCTTAGAAAAACAAACTTTAAAGAGATTAAAAAATTAATTGAAAATTTAAATGTTAATGAAACTCAAGATAACAATAGTAATAAAATAGAAATTCCAGTTTGTTGTGATGATCAATTTTCTCTCGATATAAAAAGATTAGAAGAAAAATTAAATATTAATCGAGATAAAATTTTAGAAAATTTTTTTAGTAAGGAATATTTTTGTTATATGACCGGATTTATTGCCGGTATGCCTTTTTTAGGTGATTTGGATGAAAATATGAGAGTACCAAGATTAGAAACACCAAGAGTAAAAGTCCCCAAAGGATCAGTTGCTTTAACTGAACAATTCGCAAATATTTATACATTTGAAAGCCCTGGTGGATGGAATATAATTGGTAATACACCTGTAGATGTTTTTGATAATTCAAAGGAATTAGAGCCAAATTTAATAAATCCCGGAGACATAGTAGTTTTTAAACAAATAAATCTTGAAAAATATAATAACTACAATGAAAAGTAATTTTGAAATTATAAGAGCTGGAGTTAATACTACTTTTCAAGACCAAGGAAGAAACAACTTATATCATATAGGAATTCCATTTAGTGGAGCGATGGATAATAGAAATTATAGTTTAGCTAACAAGCTGGTAGGTAATAAATTAAATTCTCCAGTTATAGAATTTGCATACCAAGGACCACATTTAAAATATTCTGGAGATAAAATTAACATAGTAGTCACTGGCGATATTGTTTTTAAAATTATTAAAAATGGCACAGAAATTGATGGTAATTGTTATGAGAGTTATCAAATCGAAAGTGGAGATGAAATCAATCTTATCTCAACAAATAAATCAGTTTATGGCTATTTAGCAGTTGGTGGAGAATTAGATTTAAAATTTCAATGGAATAGTTGTTCGATAAATACCAAGGCAAATATTGGATCAAATAATGGAAAAAAATTGGAAAACGGTCAAAAAGTAAATATCCTAAATATTAATTCAGACCAAAGTAAAAAAAAGACTAATTACATAAATTCTAAAGTTGAAAATATCAGAGTAATAGAAGGACCAAACTTTGATTATTTTTCAGAGGAAGGAAAAAAAATATTTTTTGAAAAAGAATTTTCTGTATCAAAACTTTCAGATAGAATGGGGATGCGTTTAGAGGGTCCAAAAATTGAAAATATTGTAAATACCAATATTAAATCAGAAGGTTTGTTAAAAGGAGTCATCCAAGTACCAGCAGATGGAAACCCAATTATTATGCTTTCAGACCATGGTACTATTGGAGGATATCCAAAAATTGGTGTGGTAGCTAGTGTTGATTATGATCGGTTAGTACAAATATCACCTGGCTCAAAAATCAAATTTAAAGAGATAAATTTATCTGATGCTGAAACTTTGTTTAAATTATATGAGATGGACACTCAGAACTTACTTAATCAAATATAATGAATATTATTAGAAAACTTCCAGGACCCTTCTTAGTTTTTCTAGGTGCATGTAGTCTCAGTTTTGGAGGTTTGATCGTTAAGTCATTTGAAGGAGCAACCCTTTGGCAAATATTATTTTGGAGAACGGTATTCTTCCTAATTGTTATTAGCTTGTATTTAACTTTAACTTATAAGAAACAAGTATTTAGATCCTTTTATAATTTAGGATTTCCTGGTTTTTTTGGTGGATTTATTTTATCACTTGGTTTTAGTGGTTATGTGTTCGCGATGTATAACACAACAGTCGCTAATGCTAATTTTATTATTCAAACACAAACAATCTTCCTAGCAATATTTGGTTACTTTTTTTTAAAAGAAAAAATTTCAGCAATTACTCTTACTTCAATAATTCTTGCGATTTCAGGAATACTTCTAATGGTCGGAAGTTCTTTATCTCCAGGCCAAATGTCAGGAAATATTGCAGCTTTCATAATGCCAATATCCTTTGCTACATTAATTTTAGTAGTAAGAAAATATCCAACTGTTGATATGGTTCCTGCTCAATTTGTTGCAGGTGTTTTTGCGTTGTTAATAGGTTTCCTAATGTCAGAAAAAATAATGATATCTCCTAATGATATTTTTTTAGGATTTTTAGCTGGGTTTTTACAATTAGGATTAGGTTTTATCTTTATTACTATCGGAGCTCAACGAACACCATCGGCAATGGTTGCAATCATAATGCTAACAGAAGCTGTACTAGGTCCTTTATGGGCGTGGTTGTTTATAAATGAACAACCACCTTTCATTGTTATAATTGGAGGATCAATAGTTATTTTTGCAGTTTTACTTCAATTTTACAATTTATATACCTCAGAAAAAAAAGCGATCTAATAACATTTGACATTAAACGGTATTTATTAGAATATTTATTAACGGGAGAGATCACAAAGTTTGTGACACCGAAGGAGCAACCGCCCAGGAAACTCTCAGGTAAAAGGACCGTATTATATTAACTCTGGAAAGAGATTGAGTTCTCGCCGAAGGAGTAAAACTCTCAGGCAAAAATACAGATGGGTACGACAGAGTTAGTATGGGAAAAAAAACATCTTTAAACAAACTTCATCAAGATAACCAAGCTAAATTTGTAGAATTCGCTGGATATGAAATGCCCATACAATACAGCAAAGGGATTGTTGAGGAGCATAAATTCACAAGATCAAATGCAGGTATTTTTGATGTGTCTCATATGGGTCAATTATTTATTCATGGTGGAGTGGACTTAACTGCTGATCTTGAAAAAATTTTTCCACTTGATTTAAAAAATTTGAAACAAAACTGTTCTAAATATAGTTTTTTAATGAACGATAGTGCTGGAATTCATGATGATTTGATAATCACTAAAATTGAAAAAGGATATTTAATTATTTTAAACGCAGCATGCAAAGATAATGATTTTAAAATTTTATCAAATTTACTGAAAGATAAATATGAAATGGTTCTTGATGATCAACGATCATTAATTGCAATTCAAGGTCCAAAGTCAGTTGAGATTTTAAAAAATATAATAGAAGGTGTTGAAAAACTTAATTTTATGACTGGGAACTGGTTTGATTATAAAGATCAAAAAGCTTTTGTTACAAGGTCTGGTTATACTGGAGAGGATGGTTTTGAAGTGTCTATTAATAACGATTTAGCCGAAGGATTTACTCAGAATTTGATGGAAAAAGGAGCACAACTTATAGGACTTGGGGCAAGAGATACCTTGAGATTAGAGGCTGGATTGTGCTTATATGGACATGAACTTGATACAGAAAAAACACCAATTGAAGCAAACTTAAATTGGGCAATTTCTAAAGAGAGAATTTCAAATGGTGGATTTATTGGTTCTGATAAAATTATGAAAGAAATACAAGAGGGTACCTCTAAAATTAGAATTGGGATTAAGCCAGAAGGAAGATTGATTGCTAGAGAAAAAACTAAAATATTTGATGAGTCAGAAAAACTTATTGGCGAGGTTACTAGTGGAACTTTTGGACCAAGTGTAAATGGTCCAATAGCAATGGGTTACATTGATAAAGAGTTTTCTAAAGTTGATACAAAAGTTTTACTAGAAGTAAGAGGAAAAAAACATCCTGCAAGTGTTTGTGGGTTACCATTTTATAAAAAAAGTTATGTGAAAGGAGTAAACTAATGAGTGAAGTTAAATTTTCAAAAGAGCATGAGTGGATTACAGTGGAAGGAGATGTTGCTACTATTGGAATTACAAAACATGCAACAGAAATGTTGGGAGATATTGTTTTTGCTGAGTTACCTGAAAAAGGTTCAAACGTTGAAAAAGATGGCACAGCAGGAGTAGTTGAGTCTACTAAAGCTGCAAGTGATGTTTATACTCCTGTAAGTGGTGAAGTAGTAGATACTAACCAAGCTATAGTAGATGATCCTGCAAAGATCAATGAAGACCCTGAAGGATCAGCTTGGTTTTTTAAACTTAAATTGAAAGATAGTTCAGAAATGGACAGCTTAATGAACAAAGAAGAATACGATAAATTTGCAAAGGAGAGTGCTAGCTAATGTTACATAACTCACAAAAAGACTTTTTAAAAAGACACATTGGACCTTCAGAAGAAGATCAAAATAAAATGCTGAAGGAGCTTAATTATAATTCATTAGATGATTTAATAAAAAGTACAGTTCCAGAAAAGATACAATTGAAAGATGGATTAAATATAGGAGAGTCTAATTCTGAGTATGAAGCATTAAGAAAATTGAAAGCGATTTCAAAAAAAAATCAAATTTATTCAAATTTTATTGGTATGGGTTACTATGGAACTTACACTCCATATGTAATTTTAAGAAATATTTTAGAAAATCCAGGTTGGTATACATCATATACTCCTTATCAGCCTGAAGTAGCACAAGGAAGACTAGAAATGCTTCTAAACTTTCAGCAAATGATTGTTGATTTCACAGGCATGGATATTGCAAACGCATCTTTGCTTGATGAAGGAACAGCAGCTGCAGAAGCTATGGGATTAAGTCACAGGTTAAATAAAAAGGATAGTAATTTAGTTTTTGTATCAGAAAATTGTCATCCACAAACAATTGAAGTAATTCAAACAAGAGCAGAGCCAATGGGATTAAAAGTACTTGTTGGCAATGAAGATAAAGTGTTGGATCAACTTAAAGAGGATTTAGTTTGTGGAATTCTTCAATATCCTGGAACTTTAGGAGACATCAAAGATCCAAGTGAAGCTATCAGCAAAATTCATAAAAAAAGTGGAAAAGCTGTACTAGTTTCTGATTTATTAGCTTTAGCGCTACTTAAAACACCAAGAGAATTAGGTGCAGATATTGCAGTTGGAAGCTCTCAAAGATTTGGAATTCCAATGGGTTATGGTGGACCTCATGCAGCTTTCTTTGCAACTAAAGACGAGTTCAAAAGATCTATGCCAGGAAGAATTATTGGTGTGTCTGTTGATAGACATGGAAACAAAGCTTACAGATTATCTCTTCAAACAAGAGAACAACACATTAGAAGAGATAAAGCGACAAGTAACATTTGTACTGCTCAAGCATTGTTAGCAATTGTTTCAGCGGCATATGCAATTTACCACGGACCAGATGGAATAAAAACTATTGCAGAACGAGTTTCTCAATTAGCTAAAAATTTTGCAGATAAATTAAAACAATCTGGATATGAAATTTATTCAGATCATTTCTTTGATACAGTTACAATTGTAACAAAAGATAAGACTGATCAGATCTATAAAAATGCTTTAGATCAAAAAGTAAACATCAGAAGAGTAAATTCTGAAATGTTAGCAGTTTCTTTTGATGAAAAGAAAAACGTTTATAGAGTAAATCAATTGTTGAAAATTTTTAATGCAGCCGAGTCTATTAAAAAAGAAGATCCAACAGTAAGTTTACCTAATTTACCAAAAAATTTACTGAGAACCTCTAAATACTTAGAACATCCTGTTTTTAACTCATATCATTCAGAAACAGAGATGCTTAGATATTTAAAAAAATTAGAAGATAAAGATATAGCTCTTAACAGAACTATGATTGCACTTGGTTCATGTACTATGAAATTAAATGCTACTGCAGAAATGATTCCTATTTCATGGAGAGAGTTAGCTGAGCCTCATCCGTTTGTACCAGTAGAGCAGATGGAAGGTTATAGAGCTTTATTCACTGATCTAAAAAATTGGTTAAGATCCATTACAGGTTTTTCAGGTGTTTCACTTCAACCAAATGCTGGCGCTCAAGGAGAATATGCAGGCTTAATGGTAATTAGAAAATATCATTTAGATAGAGGAGAAGAAAACAGGAATATATGTTTAATTCCAAGCTCAGCACATGGAACAAATCCTGCTAGTGCACAAATGGTTGGAATGAAAGTTGTAGTTGTTGATTGTGACAAAGAAGGAAATGTTGATTTTGAAGATTTGAAGAAAAAAGCAGAAGCACATTCTGAAAATCTTGGAGCATTAATGGTTACATATCCGTCTACTCACGGTGTATTTGAAGAAAAAATTACAGATATCTGTGAACTAATACATAAACACGGTGGTCAAGTTTATATGGATGGTGCAAACCTAAATGCACTTGTTGGAATAGCAAGACCTGGAAATTTTGGTCCAGATGTTTGTCATATAAACTTACACAAAACATTCTGTATTCCACATGGTGGTGGAGGACCAGGAATGGGACCAATTGCATGTAAAAGACATTTACAAGTTTATTTACCTAATCATCCAGTTGTTAAAGATTGTGGACCCGCTACAGGAATAGGAGCTGTCTCAGCTGCACCTTGGGGAAGCTCAAGTATTTTATCAATTTCTTGGATGTATATTAAAATGATGGGTTCTGAAGGTTTAAAACTAGCTACTCAAGTTGCGATATTAAACGCAAATTATATAGCTCATAGACTTAAAGATCATTTCCCAATTTTGTACAAAGGTTCAAATGGCAATGTTGCTCATGAATGTATTATAGATATTCGATCAATTAAGAGTGTGACAGGTATCACTGAGGAAGATATCGCTAAAAGATTGATCGATTATGGTTTCCATGCACCAACAATGTCTTGGCCAGTTGCGGGAACTATGATGATAGAGCCAACAGAGAGTGAGAGTTTATCTGAGCTTGATAGATTTTGTGATACTTTAATAAATATCAAATCTGAAATAGATAAGATCAATTCTGGTGAGTTTGATAAAGTAGACAATCCTATTAAGAACGCTCCTCATACTGATATAGAACTTGCTTCAGATGATTGGGGTCATAAATATTCAAGAGAGCAAGCTGCTTATCCTGCTAAGTTCTTAAAAACAAATAAATTTTGGCCACCAGTTGCAAGAGTGGACAATGTTTATGGAGATAAGAATATCTTTTGTACTTGTCCAAGTATGGATGAGTTTAAAGAAGACGCGGCATAATCATTAATGAAAATTGCTGTAGTTGGTTCTGGGATATCAGGCTTAAGTGCTGCATATTATTTATCAAATAAACATCATGTAGATCTTTTTGAGAAAGAAGATCATTTTGGTGGTCATTCTCATACAATAGATTTAATTTTTGATGAAAAGAAAGTATCTGTAGATATTGGTTTTATTGTATTTAATTTTCAAACCTATCCAAATTTAATTAATTTCTTTAAAGAAAATGATGTTCAGATTGAAAAAAGTGACATGTCATTTTCTGTATCGGTTGAAAATACAAACTTTGAATATTGCGGAAAAGGTTTAAATGGAATTTTTTCCAATAGATCTAATTTGTTTAATCCTAATTTTTTAAAAATGTTTTTTGATATCATTAAATTTTATAAAAAAAGTGATCAAATAAATGTTACAGATCAAAAACTTACTTTAGGTGAATATTTAGAAAACAACAAACTATCAAAAACATTTATTGATTACCATATTATCCCAATGGTATCTGCAATCTGGTCTATGCCACCTTATGAAGCAAGCAAGATGCCAATAACATTTTTTTTAAAATTTTTTCAAAATCATGGACTCTTTAAACTAAAAAATAGACCTCAGTGGTATACTGTATCTAATAGAAGCAGAACTTATGTAAATAAAGTAATTTCAAAGATAAGTGGTGAATATTTTAAAAATTATAAAATTAAAAAAATTATAAGAAAGTCAAAAGGGTTAGATTTATATTATGGTGGTGAAAGTGAATTTTTTGATTACGATAAAGTTGTAATAGCAGCTCACGCTGATGAAGCTTTAAAGTTGATTGATAATCCTACTAATGAAGAGACAAAAATTTTATCTAATTTTAGTTACAAGGAAAATATTGCATATATTCATACAGACAAAAGAGCGATGCCAAAAAATAAAAAGGCATGGTCCTCATGGAATTCATCAATCAATGACAAGGATTTAGAAAAAAATTCTATTACTTATTGGTTAAACCTTTTGCAAAACCTTAAATGCGATGAGGACATTTTTTTAACTCTTAATCCTTATTTTCAAATTGATGAGAGTAAAATACTTAAAATAGTTAAATTTACTCATCCTTATTATGATCAACAAGCACTAGATGCTCAACAAGAACTATCTAGTTTACAAAATAAAAAAGATTTGCTTTTTTGTGGGAGTTATTTTGGTTACGGTTTTCATGAAGATGGAATAAAATCATCTATTGAAATGCTAAAATACCTAAATGACTAACTCATGTATATATAACGGAAAAGTAATCCATAAACGTTTCAAACCAAAAGAGCACTATTTTAAGTATAGCGTCTTCTCGCTTTTAATTGATTTATCTGAGTTAAGAAAAATAGATCAGGAGATAAGCTTCTTTTCATTGAATAAGTTTAATTTAATTAGTTTTCATGAAAAGGATCATGGCGAACGGGACGGATCTTCTCTTGAAGAGTGGGTAAAAAAAAATTTAGAACAAAATAAAATAGACACTGAAGGTATTAAAATTAAGCTTCTCTGTTATCCAAGAATTTTTGGTTATGTATTTAACCCTCTAAGTATTTTTTTCGTTTACAATCAAAATGACAAATTAGTTTCTATATTATATGAGGTAAAAAATACATTTGGTGAGCAACATACTTATGTTTTTAGGGTAGATAGTGAAAATAAATTAATTCAAAATAATTGTTCTAAAAAATTTCATGTGTCACCCTTTATAGAAATGAATTGTAAGTATTTCTTTAGAATTCTTAATCCTGATGAAAAACTTTCTGTAATCATTGATCAATACGATCAAGAGGGAAAAATTTTATTTGCATCTCAAGATGGAAAAAGAATAAACTTAAATAGTAGTCAATTATTAAAATCATATTTAAAGCACCCTCTGATGACTATAAAAATAATATCAGCAATCCATTTTGAGGCCTTTAAATTATGGATGAAAGGAATTAAGATTATTAAAAAAAAAATAAAAATAAGAAACAATTTAACGGTTGAAAATTAATGTTATTAAATAGAGCTGCAGATAAATTGGTTTTTAAATTTTTAAGTAAAATTAAAAATGGATACCTTGAGATTACTACCTATGAAGGTGAGATATTAAAGTTTGGTAACCATGACCAATCTTTAAAGGCAAATATTAAAATAAAAAATCCAAATTTTAATTATAATTTAATTAGAGGTGGAAGCATTGGTTTTGCTGAAAGTTATATGAGAGGTGAATTTGAAACTGATAATCTTTCAGATCTAATTGAGTTAACAGCTAGAAATATTCAAGTGATTTACAAATTCTCAGGTTTGCTTGATCTTCCTGTAATCAATTTTATAAAAAATAAAATAATCAAAAATACAAAAAATCGAAGTAAGGAAAATATTGCAAAACATTATGATCTTGGAAATGATTTCTTTTCATTGTGGCTAGATGATACTTTAACTTATTCAAGTGCAATCTTTGATGATAGTTCAAAAAATTTAAGTGTTGCGCAAAATAATAAATACCAAAAATTAATTGATCTAATCAAACCTAGTTCTGGTGACAAAGTTTTAGAAATTGGTTGTGGATGGGGTGGTTTTGCAGAATATTTAGGCAAAAAATATGATGTGAAACTAGATTGTATTACTATTTCTAAAAAACAATTCGAATACGCAAAAGAGAGAATTCATAAATGTGGTTTAAATGAAAAAGTAAATATTGAAATAAAAGATTACCGAGATCTTCAAGGAAAATATAATTCGATCGCTTCAATTGAAATGATTGAGGCAGTTGGGCAAAATTATTTAGAGAGTTATTTTAAAACTATAAAGGATAATTTATCAAATGGTGGGAAGGCTGCAATTCAAGCAATAACCATTGATGATAGTTTGTTTGACAGATATAAAAATAAACAGGATTTTATTCAAAAATATATTTTCCCAGGAGGATTTCTTCCCAATAAAAATAGTATTAATAGATATGTTTCAGATAATGGCTTAACAATAAACTCATACATTTCGTATGCAGATCACTATGCAGAAACGTTAGCTATCTGGAGAGAAGAGTTTTTGAGAAAGTGGGATCAAATTAAAAACCAAGGATTTGATCTGACCTTTAAAAGAATGTGGGAATTTTACCTATCTTATTGTGAAGCTGGATTTAAATCTAAAAATATTGATTTGATTCAATTTTCAATGCAGAATAAATAACAGCAATAATATGAAAATAATTAAATCAATTTCGTTGATAATTTTGGCATTCTTAATTACAAGTTGCTCAAATAATAGTGCCATGAAACCAGAAGATTTTAAAAATAAAGAACCTAGATTAATTATTGAAGAATACCTTACAGGAAACGTTAAAGCTTGGGGTGTTTTACAAAATCGATCAGGAAAAGTTACAAGACAATTTTCAGCTGATTTAGACGGAACATGGGATGGTAAACAACTAATTTTAAAAGAAAAATTTAATTGGGATGATGGTGAAGTTCAAGACCGAGAGTGGACAATTACTAAAATAGATGAACATAATTATGAAGGTACAGCAGGGGACGTTGTTGGAAAAGCAATAGGATATTCTTACGGACCTGCTTTTAAATTTGAATACGTTTTGTTAGTTCCAGTTAAAGGAAAAGAATTAAAAATTACTTTTGATGATTGGATCTTTAAACAGGATGAAAGAGTTGCAATCAACAGAGCTACAATGACTAAGTTTGGATTTAAAGTAGCAGAGCTAACTGTTGTATTCGTTAAAGATTAATTACTTCTTTTGATGCTTAGTCATCTTCCCCACTAATTTAAAATAAAGTTTACTTGGAAGAAAACTAAAGAACTTTAAAGTTAAAGTAAGTGCTTTTGGAAAATGTATCTCGAAAACATTTTTATTAATTAAGCCATCATAAATTTGATCTGCAGCAAATTCAGGTGTTTTCAAAAATGGCATTTTAAAATCATTCTTATCAGTCATTGGTGTTTTAATAAAACCAGGAGAAACCAAACAAACTCGAACATTGTACCTTTTAAAATCAAAATATAAACTTTCTGCTAAATTATTTAGTGCAGATTTTGATGGTCCATAACCAGTTGAATTAGGCAATCCTCTATAACCAGCAATAGATGAAACTATAGTGATTATACCACTTTTTCTTTCTCTATAATATTGTTCCACTGCTTTAATGGAGTTCACTGTTCCAAAAAAATTTACTTTAAAAACATCTTCCATTTGTTCAACATCGAGTTCTTTTTCTTTTTTTGGATTCCATGTACCAGTTGAAAAAAAACATATATCAATATTTTCAAACTTAGTTTTAATCTGATTGAAAACTTCTATACATTTTGCTTTATCAGTAACATCTAAAGGGAATGATGAAATATTTTCATAATTATTTGAAAGTTCATCTAGGAGCTCCACTCTTCTCGCAGATACAGCAACGTTCCATCCTTTGTTTGCAAATTTAATTGCCAAGGCTTTACCAATTCCTGTACTGCCACCTGTTATCCAAATAGTTTTTTTGTTCATTTTTTGTTATGTATAAACATTATGTTAAAAAATAAAATCGTAACATTTATATTATTTCTTATCATTACATTTTCAGCTTCATTAATTGGAGGTTTAGCTACAGTTACTTTCAAAGAGCCTTGGTATTCTTTGTTAAATAAACCTGTTTTTAATCCACCAGACTGGGTGTTTGGTCCGGTATGGACAATTTTATATTTATTGATGACAATTTCTATTTGGATGTATTGGAATTCCAAAAATAAAGAGATGAATACAGTTTATATTTATTTTATTCATTTAGTTTTTAATGCAACTTGGAGTATAGTTTTCTTTGTATTTCACAACATGGTTTTAGCTTTATTAGTATTAGTTGTGTTAATTGCATTCATTATTAATTTAATCATAAGATATAGACGCGTCACAATGATGAGCTCGTATTTGATGATTCCATATTTACTTTGGTGTTGCTTTGCTCTAATTTTAAATAGTAGTTTGATTATATTGAATTAATTATGGATGATGTTGTTGTAGTTGGCGGTGGAATAATTGGGGCAGCAACTGCTTATTTTCTCTCAAAAGAAGGAAGAAAAGTTAAAGTTATTGAAAGAGATCCAACATACAAAACAGCTTCATTTCCTTTGTCTTTAGGAGGTTTTAGAAGACAATTTTTTCAAAAAGAAAATATCTTACTTGGTAAATTTGCAAGAGAATTTATTTTTCAAATACCAGAATTATTGAAAACTGAAAAAAATCCTAATCCAACAGCAAGTATGGTAACCAATGGCTACCTTTTGATGTTTGGTCCCGAACATGCTGAAGAACAATATAAAGCTTTAGAAAATCATAAGGAATGTGATGCAGGTACAAAAAATATTAAAGGCTCAGAGCTATCGAAAGTATTTCCATATATAAATGATGAAGGTGTTGAGACTGCTACTTACACAGATAATCAAAGTGAAGGTTGGATTGATCCTTTTATGTTTCATAGCGCACTTAAAAGTAAGGCAATAGAACTTGGAGCAGAGTTTATAAAAGGAGAGGTTAAAAGTCTTTCAGAGATAAATGCTAAAACAATTGTTTCCGCAGCTGGTTGTTGGACTAAAGAATTATTAGAAGATATTCCTGTTGAGCCTCAAAAACACACAGTGTTTAGAGTAAAATGCCCAACATACATAAAAGAAATGCCTTTAACCGGTGATTTAACTACTGGTGTTTATTGGAGACCTGAGGGTGGAGAGTATTTAGCAGGATCACCATTATCAGTATTTGGTGCAGATGATTTAGAGCCAGCGTGGAATGATTTTGAGGAATTAGTTTGGCCAGCACTAGCAAAAAGAATACCAGCTTTTGAAGAATTAAAATTAACTGGAGGCTGGGCAGGTTACTACGATTGTAACAGATTAGATAATAATGCTGTTGTTGGGAAACATCCTAAGTACGACAATGTTTATATGGCTACTGGTTTTACTGGAAGAGGATTAATGCAAGCACCAGGTATTGGTCGAGCATTAACAGAATTGATTACAACTGGTTCATATCAAACGATTGATATCAGTGATTTTGCAGTAGAAAGAGTATTGGGAAAAACTGCAAGACACGAACCTTACGTATTATAATTTTTTTAATTGATGCAATTAAATAATTTAGATGTGAAGTCATTAACAGAAATTACAAAACTTGTAGACGAAAAAAATTATGAAAAAGCTGAATTTGAACTAACTAAAATAATTAACAATGAAAAAGAAAATCATCAAAATCATTTTTTACTTGGAAATGTATATGTTTTATTAAATGAACATCTAAAAGCTAAAGAGCAGTTTCAAATATCAATTAAATTAAATCCAAATAATAAAGTTGCTCATTACAATTTAGGTTTAATGTGTAATGAATTAGGAAATTATGAACTTTCCCAAAAATCATTTGAAAATGCTTTAAATCTAGACCCTGAATATTTATATGCGAATCTAGCAATGGCCATGTGTTTTGAAAAACAAAATAACATAGCTAAAGCAAAAATATTTTATGAAAAAACTTTAAAGATAAAAAATGATTTTCCTTTAGGAAATCAGATGTATGCAAATTTTTTAATAAAAAATGGTGAAATTAATAAGGGACAACACTATACTTATAAGTATGCAGGTATAATCCGTCTCAGCGATAAAAGTGCAAAAAATATTAAATTAAACAGAACTCCAGTATCAGAGAATAGAAATTTTATTGGTTGTTGGAATATAAACAATGAAGAAATTTGTGAAAAAATAATAAATTTTTTTGAAAGAAGAAAAGATCTGCAAAAAAATGGAGAGGTTGGTTATGGTAACAACAATCAAGCTGTAAAAAAATCAATAGATATTTCAATACATCCTAGAAATTTAAATCAAGAGGGATATGAAGATTTAAAAAATTATTTTGATTATTTAAATGAGTGTTTTCAAGACTATAAGAGACAGTGGCCTTTTATTAAACAAAATATACAAAGTCTTGATATACCTTCTTTTAATATTCAAAAATACGAAATTGGAGGACATTTTGGCATGATGCATTGTGAGAGAGTAAACTTACAGAGTATGCATAGAGTCTTTGCCTGGATGACTTACCTAAATGATGTTGAAGACGGCGGTGAAACTTACTTTGATCATTTTGATCTAAGAATCAAACCTAAAGCAGGTAAAACCTTGATTTGGCCCGCTGAATGGACACATGCACATAGAGGTGAGATTTTAAAAAAAGGATTAAAGTATATTGTCACTGGCTGGATGCATTTTCCATTTAATGTTAAATTGTAAATTTATGAAGTTACATATTGGTGGTGAAGAAAAAAAAGAAGGTTGGAAAATCTTAAATATCCAAGAAAAAGATGGAGTTGATTTTATAGGTGATATAACTGATCTCAGTCAATTCGAGGAAAATTCTATTGAAGAAATTTACGCAAGTCATGTGGTAGAGCATGTAAGTCAAAATGATATTAAAAAAACATTAAAAGGGATACATAGAGTATTAGTAAAAAATGGAAAATTTTACGTCTCTGTTCCAGACATGGATATTTTATGTAAAGTTTTTTTAGATCCAAAAGCTCCATATACAGTTAAATGGCATGCAATGAGAATGATGTTTGGTGGTCAAATTGATCCTTATGATTTTCACTATTTTGGATGGAATTTTGAATTTATGAATAATTTTCTAATAGAAGCTGGGTTTGAAAAAATTGAACGAGTTAAAAGTTTTTCTTTGTTTGATGACACAAGTGATTATGCACCGTACGGTCCAGTACCAATAAGCTTAAATATTATTGCTTACAAATAAAATTTATGTACCACAAAAAGTTTGATACTTTTCATTACTAATTGGTGTAGGCTTTTGAAATTCAATAATATTTTCTTGATCAGAATAAGGATTATTTAAAACTTTTAAAAGTTTATTCATTGTTTCCAGATTTCCTTCGTCTGCATCAGCTAGAGCTTCTTCTACTTTTTGATTTCTTGGTATAACAACAGGATTGGTTTCCTTCATCAGTTCTAAATGTTTGTCAGATGAATTATTTAGTTTTAATCTTTTTTCCCATTCATCGGTCCAATTTTTAAAATCATCATTTTTGTAAACTTCATCATAAATCTCAACACCCATTAAATGACAGAAGGTATTTGAGTAATCTGCATTATTTTTTTTCATCCAATCCAAAAGTTTATTAATTAAAGTTAGATCATTTTTATCTTCACCAAATAAACCAAGTTTATCTCTCATCATATTTAACCATTTTTCTTCATAAATTTTTTGAAAGTTATCGATTAACTCTGTTGCAATTTTAATTGCTGAATCTTCATCTTTATTAATAAGTGGTATCAAGCATTCTGCAAATCTCGCTAAATTCCATTTTGTAATTGGTGGTTGATTTGAAAAAGCATATCTTCCAAATTTATCTATAGAGCTAAAAACAGTTTTTGGATCATAATGATCCATGAATGCACATGGACCATAATCAATTGTTTCACCAGAAATTGCCATGTTATCAGTGTTCATCACTCCATGAATAAATCCAACTCTCATCCAATTAATGACTAATTGACATTGTTTTTCCATTACAAGACTTAACAAATCTAAAGCTTTATTTTTTGAGGACTTAATTTCTGGATAGTGTCTATCAATTGTGTAATCAACCAATGTATTAAGATCCTCTAGATTTTGAGTGGCTGCGATATATTGAAAAGTGCCAACTCTAATATGGCTGGACGCGACTCTTGTTAAAATTGCTCCATTTAACAAATTTTCTCTAACAACTTTTTCTCCAGTTTTAACAACCGCAAGACTTCTTGTTGTTGGAATATTTAAAGCGTTAATTGCTTCACTAATTATGTATTCTCTTAACATTGGACCTAAAGCTGCTCTTCCATCTCCGCCTCTAGAAAAAGAGGTTCTTCCTGAACCTTTAAATTGTATATCGAAACGTTGATTTTTATTATCTATATGTTCTCCTAATAGAACAGCTCTACCATCTCCAAGCATCGTGAAATGACCAAATTGATGACCAGCATATGCTTGCGCAATTGAATTAGTTCCATCAGGCAAACTATTTCCTGAGAATATTTCAGCTAATTTTTTTTTATCTATTCCTGAAAAGTTTAAATTTAAATTTTTAGCAAGTTCTTCATTTAAAATAACAAGCTCAGGCTCATGAACTGGTGTAGGTTTGATGTCTTCTTTAAATGTTTTTGATAGTTTTGAATATGAATTATCAAAATGCCAACCGATGGTCATTTTAATTAACTAACTTCAGCTTGATGTTCTTTTGGTTTAACTTCTGTTTTAAATTGATTAGAAATTTTTTGAACTTCAACTGATGAAACTTTGTATTCAGCACACATTGTTTCCTCATCTTTTCCATGACCAGTTACCATATTGACCATGTGTTCAGGGAAGTGGAATGTTGTAAATACAATTCCTTCCTTCACTTTATCTGTTACTTCAACTTTTAAAGCAACTTCTCCTCTTCCAGAATATAATCTTCCAATATCACCTGTATTTAAATCTCTATGAGCTGCATCTTTAGGATGAATTAGTAAAACGTCTTCATCAACAATGTTTATGTTTTTTGTTCTTCTTGTCATTGTTGCTGCATTGTAATGTTGTAAAACTCTACTTGTAGTTAAAATTAATGGATAATCTTTTTGATTAGCTTCTATCTCACTAGATTCTTTCCAATCAAAGTTTTTCAATCTTCCTTTTCCAAGTTTAAATGTTTCTGTGTGTAGAATTTGTGTATCTGTACCATCTTCTTTTACTGGCCATTGTAATCCTAATTTACCAAGTCTCTCTCTAGTAACACCTTTAAAGAATGGTACCACATCAGCAATCTCTGCTAATACTTGATCTGCATCATAAGATGGTTGATCAAAACCTAATTTTTGCATCATCTCAGTTACAATTAGTCCATCTGGTTTTGTACCTGGTAATGGAGGAACTGCTCTATTAACTCTTTGAATTCTTCTTTCAGTATTTGTAAAAGTTCCATCTTTTTCTAAGAATGTAGTTCCAGGTAAAACTACAGTTGCAAGTTTTGCAGTTTCACTCATAAATATTTCTTGAACCACTAATAGCTCTAATGAGTTCATTGCTTCAATAACATGTGCACTATTTGGATCTGTTTGAACTATATCTTCACCAATAATCCATAAACCTTTTAGTTCTTTACTGATTGCAGCCTCAAACATTTGAGGAATTTTTAAACCTGGTTTAGTAGGATGAGTTACACCATATTTTTCAGTATAAAATTTTTGATTGTTTTCATCTGCTACTTCAAAATAACCTGCACCTTGGTGAGGCTGACATCCCATATCCGCAGCACCTTGTACATTATTTTGGCCTCTAAGTGGATTTACACCAACACCTTTTCTTCCAATATTTCCTGTAATCATTGCTAAATCAGCAATCAACATCACAGTTTTAGAACCTTGTTCGTGTTCAGTAACTCCTAATCCATGGAACTCCATTGAATTTCTTGCTGTTGCGTAAGCAATTGCAGCTTCTTTAACTAGTTGTTTATCAACACCAGCAACTTTTGCTAATTGATCAACATCCTGTCTTTCAATTTCTTTTAAGAAATTATCAAAACCTTCTGTTCTATCTCTTACAAAGTCAGCATTATAAAGTTTAGATTTAATAATAAAGTGTAACATCATATTTAGAACCGCAACGTTAGTTCCAGGTCTAAGTTTGATGTGATAATCTGCAAGTTTAGCTAATTCAGTTGTTACTGGATCAAGGACAATTAATTTTTTACCTTTCATCACTTGCTGTTTAATTTTTGCTCCTGTTACGGGGTGAGCATTGGTTGGGTTTGCACCAATCACTAAAAATAAATCTGCATGATAAATATCTTCTGTTGAGTTAGTTGCAGCACCTGTTCCAAATGTTTGTTGCATACCCCAAGCTGTAGGCGAATGACAAATTCTTGCACAACAATCTACACTGTTAGTTCCAACAGCCGCTCTAATCATTTTTTGGAAAACATAGTTTTCTTCGTTTGTACATCTTGCAGAAGAAATTCCAGCAAAAGCATCTGGTCCATTTTCTTTTGTAATTCTATTCATTTCTTTTTTGATAAAGTCATACGCTTCATCCCAACTTGCTTCTTCAAACTTTCCATTTCTTTTAATCAATGGAGTTTTTAATCTGTCAGGGTGTTCATAAAAACTAAATGCGTATCTCCCCTTAATACAAGTGTGACCAGCGTTTACTTCTGTTTGCTTAGGAGTGTCTATTGCAACTACCTTATCATCTTTGATTGATGCTTCTAAGTTACAACCAACACCACAGTACGAACAAGTTGTTCTAACTTTTTTATCTACAGCTGCAGATTTAGATTGGAATACATCTGAAATTGCATCCGTTGGACATGTATGAGCACAAGCTCCACATGACACACAAGAACTATCTCCAAACATCATATCGTCGTCTGTTGTAATTCTAGACTCAAATCCTCTACCACTCATTGTTAAAACAAATGATCCTTGAATTTCATCACATGCTCTGACACATCTTCCGCAGTTAATACAGTTATCTAAATTCATTCTCATGTAATCATGAGAAGTATCTCTTGGAATTCCTTTATGTTGCTTAGGACTATTGTATCTATGATCAGCAACACCTAAATCATTTGCAACTGTTTGAAGTTCACAGTTATTGTTTACTTCACAAGTATCACATTCCATTGGGTGATCAGTTAAAACTAATTCAACAATATTTTTTCTAAGGCTTGTTAATGCTTCGTTTGAAGTGAATATGTGCTGGTTTTCTGCAACAGGTGTATGACAAGATGCAACTACTCTAGTTGGTCCGTCTTTTTCTAAAGCAACTTCAACAGAACAAACTCTGCAAGCTCCATATGGTGCTAAATTAGGATCATCACATAAAGTTGGCACCTTTTTTTCACCAACATAGCTTTTAACAAACTTTAAAATAGATGTATGATTAGGACCTATTTCGTAAGGTTTTCCATCAATATATGCAATTTTTCTTTTCTCTGAGCTCATTAATTATCTTTCACCATATCATTTTTCATTTCATCGCCAAAGTATTTTAGGATGTTTTGAATAGGAGTTGGGATTGCTCCACATAGAGCACATAAGCAGCCTTTTTGCATAGTAACCAACAACTCTTCTAGTAATTTTAAAGGAATTTTAGCTGTTTTCTTCTTAGCTTGATCAAACATTTCTTTTCCCCTGTAAGATCCAAGTCTTCCAGGAAAACATTTTCCACAAGATTCTTCTGCAGAAAATTCAAATAAATGATGAATGTATTCAGCCATTGGAAAATCTTTTGGAATACTAACTACACTTGCGTGACCTAGCATAAAACCTTTTGCAGTAAACTCTTGAAAATCTAAATTTAAATTTTCTATTTCACTTAACGGAACAACTCCACCTAAAGGACCTCCTATTTGAAAAGCTTTAACAGGTTCTTTGTATCCACCACCAATTTCATTAAATATTTTTTTCATTGGTGTTCCCATATCAATTTCATAAACACCTGGATTATTAAAGAAACTATCCAAGCAAACTAATTTTGTTCCAGCTGACTTTTTGTTTCCAACTGAAGAAAATTTTTCTGATCCATTTAATAAAATTCCAGTTGCAGCTGCTAAAGTTTCAACATTGTTAACTACAGTTGGTTTTTTATACAACCCTTCTGTTACAGGGAAGGGAGGTCTTACATCTACTTCAGCTCTTCTTCCTTCAATAGAAGCTATCAAAGCTGTTTCTTCTCCACAAATATATGCACCTTGACCGATACAAATTCCAAGATCAAAAGAAAAATCTGTCCCTAAAATATTTTCACCTAATAGATTTAATTTTTTAAGTTCATTAATACATCCATTGATCGCTTCAATCGATTTTGGATACTCACCTCTGATGTATAAAACTCCTTCATCACTTCCAATTACAAATCCACAAAGCACCATTCCAAAAATAACTTTTAATGGTTGATCTTCTAACAGGTATCTGTCTGAAAAAGCTCCTGAGTCACCTTCGTCTGCATTGCAGATAACATATTTTTTATCACCTTTTGCTTTACTGCAGAAATCCCATTTCATTCCTGTTGGAAAACCTGCGCCACCTCTTCCTGTAAGGTTTGAGTCTAATAATGATTTTACTATTTCTTTTTTATCTATTTTTAAAAATTTACTTAACTGTTCTTTGAATTGATCTGTTGATGATAATTTATCATCCATTAAAAAACTTGTTGTTGCATAACTTTTAGAAAAAAACTTTTCTTGTTTAATTTCTTCACCTTTTAAAATTTGATCAATCTTTTCAATATCTTTCCCAGCATAATTTTCGCCATCATAGTGAAATGCATGATTTTCATAACAATGACCCAGACAAAACATTTCTCCAACTTTGTCATCACCTAATTTTTCTTTTAATTTATCTTTTAGTTTGTCTTGCGTACCTGCACACATGCATGCACTACCATTACAAACGAAAGCTTTTTTTTCTCTGTGTGAAGGTCTTAAAAATTCATAAAAAGATTCTGCACCATGAAGTGTTGAAACTCCTAGATTATGTTTTTTTGCAATTTCTTTAATATCTTGAGGGTTTTCACTTAATGTGTTCTCTGAAATTTGCTTAAATAGGTTTTCTTTTAAGCCTATTCTTCCAGATAAATTACTTATATTTTTTGACACAATTTCCCTTTTATTATTATTCCACCTTAACTTTTTTGTTATTTGTGTAAATATTAAAACTGTCCCTCTTTACGAAACCTATGAGGGTAATGTCAAACTTATTAGCTAAATCGATAGCAAGACTTGTTGGCGCACCAACCCCGATCATAATCCCAATATCTGTCATTAAAACCTTCTGAACTAGCTCAAAATTAAGTCTCCCAGAACACGTAATAAATTGGTCTTTTGGATCAAATTGGTTTTTCTCCAAAGCACAGCCAATCAGTTTGTCTAAAGCGTTGTGTCTTCCAACATCTTCTCTTAGAGCTATCAATTTTCCATCACTATTAAATAGACCACTTGCATGGATACCACCAGTTTTGCTGAATTCAGACTGACCTTCTCTTAAAATATCAGGTGATTGAATAATTACATCTTTTGAAATTTTAGGTTCTGAGGCATTTGTCTTTGTAGTTTTAATTATCTCGAGCGCATCCAATGAAGATTTCCCACAAACACCACAAGATGAGTTGGTTAAAAAATCTCTTTTAATTTTTGATATATTAACATTTTCTGAATTATTAAGTGTTGCTAATATTTTATTTTGAATTTTATATTGACCAACTTTGTCTCCATAACTTTCAATGCTATCGATATCATTTAAACTTTTTACAATTTGTTCATTAAATAAAAATCCTCTTACAAGATCTTCATCATTACCAGGGGTTCTCATCGTAATCGATAAAGTTTGCTCAACCCAATTATCTTTTTCTTTGTACTTTAAAGAAATCTCTAATGGTTCTTCAATAGAAACTAAATCTTCAACATCTTTAAAATTATTAGATGAATACTTTAAAACTTTATATTTTGAATTCATAATTATTTTAAAGGATAGTTTTTTTGCAATAAATATTTATTGATTATGATTGCGAGTAACAAAATTATGATACATCCAAATATAATTGGATTAATTAAATAGTCATAAGAAGCACTTCCAATAATAACAATTATTGGGTTTCCTCCCGCAGGAGGATGAACAACATTTAATAAAATCATTAAGAACACTCCAATACCTACTGCAAATGCAATACTCATATAAATTGGAAGTGGAATAAAATTAACAAATAATACCCCCACTAAAGCAGTTAACAAATGTCCAAAGAAAACATTTTTTGGTTGAGCAAAAGGACTTTCAGGAAATCCAAACAATAAAACCATGGATGAGCCAAATGATGCTGCAATAAAATATCCAAGAGTACTTTTATAAGTTAATACTGTAAGTAATCCTATAGTGATTGTTGAAAAAAAACCTGCAATCAATGCTTTTTGCAATAATGGTTTTGTGATTTTTATCATTTAAATTTTTAATGCTTTAACAATTGTTCTTAAAGGTAAAAGCAAACATTCTTTTCTTGAAAGATTTTTTTTATCTAAAATTTCTTTAAAATCTTTCCAGTGTTTTTCTAGACTTACTTTAACATCTTCAAACAATTTTTCACCAGCTGTAACAAAATCTTTTATTTCCTTTAAGTTTTTATCCTTAATTTTCCTAGATAATAAGCTGACAGATGCTTGGCAATAAATACAAGATTTACACTGATAACCCATATCTTTTACAACGTCATCTTTGACAATTAAGCTTATTTCCATCTCATCACCACAAATTGGATTTTTGTTTTTTGATTTGTGAGTAAAGTTTTCTAAAACTTTATTATTTTCTGTGTGAGACGCGATTTCTAAAATTCTTAAATCCATTTAATTTCTTTAATTCAACTTTGAATGTTTTATATTTTATTCATGGAACATAACAATATTTTAGGAACAGTGCTAGCAGGCGGTAAGTCACAAAGGTTTGGTGAAGACAAATCTCAGATATTGCTAGCTGATAAAATATTAATCGATTACATTTTGGCAGAAATAATTGATGAATTTAAAGAAGTATTAATAGTATCTAATAATTCAATTAAATTTACTAATTCAGATAAAATTTCACTAATTGCAGATATTAAAAAAGATCTTGGCCCTTTAGGTGGAGTTCTGTCAGCAATGAAATGGGTCAAAGATCATAATAAAAACTATCAATGGATAGCAACTTTTCCAGTAGATACTCCCTTCTTTAAAAAAGAAATTTTAGAGCAATTCATTAATCAAATTGATGAAAATGAAAGCAGTTTATTTTTTATAAAATCAAACAATACTAGGCATAACATCTTTGGCTTATGGTCGATGAATTTATTAGATCAATTAGAAAATGATCTAGAAAAAGGAGCTCGGAAAGTTGAATTGTGGGCTAATAGTATTGGAGTTAAAACAATTAATATGGAGTTTCCAAATCAAGATCCTTTCTTTAATATCAATACAAAAGAAGATTTAGAACAAGCTAAAGAATTATTAAAAAAATGATTAGTTACGATCAATCTAGAAAAATTTTAAAAAAAGCAAAAATTAAAATTAAAGATGAAACTATATTAAGTGAAAACTCTCTTAACAGAGTGATTTCAGATAATATTTATTCAAAGATCAATTATCCAGCAGGAGATAATGCTGCATTTGATGGATTTGCAATTAAATCGAAAGATACCAATGGAATTAAGAAAAATTCACCAAAACAATTTAGAATAATTGGATCCATTGCAGCAGGAACAAAATCATTAAATAAAAAAATTAAAAAATATGATGCTGTTGAAATAATGACAGGTGGTATAATTCCAAAAGGTTTTGATACAATTATCCCAATAGAACAAATTATTTTTTATCCAAATAAAAATAATAAAAAATACATTTTAGTTAATCAAAAAATTAAAAAGTTTAATCATGTAAGATTTGCAGGTTCAGATTTTAAAAAAGGTGAGGTTGTTGTCAAAAAAAACAAAATTATTCAACCAAATCATATTTTAGCATTTAAAACTTTGGGGATAAAAAAGATTAAAGTTAAAAAGAAAATTAATATTTTATTTTTTTCAACTGGAAATGAAATTACCGATCAAGACAATGTACCAAATTGGAAAGTTAGAAACTCTAATAGTCATTATATCAAAAATCTTAAAGAAAACTTTTTATTCAATTTTAAAAATGGTGGAATACTTAGAGACAACCATCAAAATATTTATAAATCTCAAATTAAAAAACTTGTAAGTAGTGATACCGATATATTGATTACATCAGGCGCTGTTTCTGCTGGAAAATATGACTATATTCCAAGTGTTGTTAAAACCTATAAATTATCCAATTATTTTAAAAGTGTAGCAATCCGACCAGGAAAACCAATTTTATTTGCTAAAATTAAAGGAAAACAAAAAGCAATCTTTGGTCTTCCAGGAAATCCAATGTCATCATCTGCTTGCTTTAGATTTTTTGTTATCCCCTTTATGGAAAATATTTTAGGGCTAAGTGAAGAACAGCCTATTAGGGCAACTTTAAAAAATAGCTTTTCAAAAAAACAGAATTTTACAAGGTTTGCAAAAAGCAAACTAAGCACAACTAAAAATGGAAAAATAGAAGTTGAGATTTTACAAGGGCAAGAGTCTTTTAGAGTTAAATCTTTTGTTAAATCAAACATTTGGTCTTTGTTGCCAGCAGGGAAATCAAAATTTAAAAAAGGGGACATCTTAGATTGTTTTTTCCCCAATCACTCTAATCAAACTTTGATTTAGAAACGTATTTTTGTTGTAGAAAAATCTTTTTAGAATTAGATTTCTACAAATGTTAGAGTTAAGAAATCCAAAACTTGCTGTCCCAATTGTACTTTTTGCGGGTATTTTATGGTCATTTGGACCTTTGGTAGTGAGATATATGGATAGTCCTAATCTTGTTCCTTGGCAGTATATATTTGGAAGAGGTTTAACTATTTTTATTCTACTTAATCTCTACCTATATTTTGAAGAAGGAAAAAACTTTTATAAAAATTACCTAAAAATAGGATTATCAGGAATTGTTGGTGGCTCTGGTCTTGGAGTTGCAATGATCACGTTTATTTATTCGATAACAAACACCAGTGCCGCTGTTACTTTACTTTGTTTGGCTGCAATGCCTTTTTTCACAGCTCTTTTGGCATTTTTATTTCTTAGAGAACGAATTTCACTTAATGTTTGGATATCAATTATAATTGCTTCAGCTGGTATATTGATAATGGCAATTGGTAATACTGGTGAGAAATCTTTAATTGGTTTTGTGTTTGGACTAACTTCATCTATAGGTTTTTCCGTATTTTCAGTTTCATTAAGATGGAGAAAGGAAACTCCTAAATTTACAACAGTTGCTTTTGCTGGTTTCTTTTGTTTTGTGTTTGCATCAATTATGATTTTGTCTACTGGACAAGCATTCTTTGCCACGAGTTATAATAGTTCATTATTTTCACTACATGGATTTTTAGTTTGTTCAGGTTTAATTTTGTATTCAATTGGTTCAAAAGCTATTCCAGCTGCTGAGTTAACATTGTTATCTTTAACAGAAGTTGTGGGTGGAATATTTTGGGTTTGGTTACCAATTTTAGGAATTAATGAAGTGCCATCAACAAATACAATTATTGGAGGTTTTTTTCTGTTTGTATCTTTATTCTACTACAGTTTAATTATGAGATGGAATAAACGCTACATAGCCTTAAATTAAATTATTATGGAACGACCAGATTTTTTTGAACTTAAAAATGGTGAAAAAGTAAAATTACCATTTACAGATAAAGAATATAACGATCGAGTAAGTAAACTTAGATCAGTAATGGAACAAAATGGTCTTGATATGATTATTTTAACATCCATGCATAACGTTGCGTATTACACAGGTTTTATTTATTGTTCTTTTGGAAGACCATACGGGTGTGTGATTACTCAAGATAAAATTTCAACAATTTCAGCTAATATTGATGCAAGCCAACCATGGCGTAGATCGCATTGTGATAATGTTATTTATACTGATTGGAAGAGAGATAATTTTTTAAGAGCAATTGTATCAATTATTGGAAGAGATGAACCTCCAAAAAATATTGGAATTGAAAATGATCATGTCACTTTAGATATGAGAGAAAAAATAGGTTCTATATTTACTTTCTCTGTATTTAGTGATGTTTCAAAAGATCTAATGAAACTTAGAATGATTAAATCTGATGAAGAAATTGAGATTATTCGAAATGGCGCAAGGATTGCCGACATTGGTGGTGAAGAAATAGCTAAAAATATTAGAGAAGATAACACGGAGATCGAAGTAGCAATAGCAGCAAGAGATAGAATGGAAAGGGAGATTGTTAAAAGTTATCCAGGTGCAGAGTACATGGACACCTGGGTATGGTTTCAATCTGGTATCAATACAGATGGAGCTCACAATCCAAAGACTAATAGAAAATTAGTTAAAGGAGATATTTTATCTTTAAATACTTTTCCAATGATCTCAGGATATTACACTGCTCTAGAGAGAACTTTGTTTTTAGATCACGCAGATGATGCCTCACTTAAAGCTTGGGAAGCAAATGTCAAAGTACACAAGCGTGGATTAGAATTAATTAAACCAGGTGTTAAATGTTCAGACATTTGTCATGAGCTAAACGAATTATTTGCTGAACTTGGTTACCTTCAGTACCGAACATTTGGTTACGGTCATTCATTTGGTATGCTTTCACACTTTTATGGAAGAGAAGCTGGTTTAGAATTAAGAGAAGATATTGATACTGTTCTTGAAGAAAATATGGTGGTGTCTATGGAGCCAATGATAATGATACCAGAAGGCAATCCTGGTGCTGGTGGATATAGAGAACATGATATTTTAGTAATTGGTAAAGATAGAGCAGAAAATATTACAAAATTTCCTTTCGGGCCTGAACATAATATTATAAAAAACTAGTCTTTATGAGTGAGAATAAAACTATTGTTAATAGTTGGAATGAGTGGGATCCGTTAAAACATGTTATTGTTGGAAGAGCGGATGGTACTTGTATTCCAGCACCAGAGCCAGCATTAGATGCAAAAGTTCCTGAAGATAGTGATATGCGAGGACAGTTTGGTCCAAGAACCAAAGATACTGTCGATAAAGCAAATGAATTATTAGACAACTTTTCAAACATGCTTCAAAAAAGAGGCATTAAAGTTGATCGACCAACACCAATTGATTTTAATCAAAAGACATCAACACCCGATTGGGAAGCAGAAACTATGTTTGGTTGTATGCCTCCAAGAGATGTTTTGTTAACTGTAGGTAATGAAATTTTAGAAGCAACAATGAGTTATAGATGTCGTTGGTTTGAATATCTATGTTACCGACCATTACTTAAAGATTATTACAATCAAGATCCTAACATGAGACACGAGTCTGCACCAAAGCCAAGACTAACAGATGCAGATTATAGAAAAGATTATTTATCAGATAAAATTGGTGTTCAAAAAAGATTAGAGTGGACTGAGAAAAAATACTTTGTAACTACTGAAGAAGAGCCATTGTTTGATGCAGCAGATGTATTGAGATTTGGAAAAGATTTGGTTGTGCAACATGGATTTACAACTAATTTAAAAGGAATTGATTGGCTAAAGAGACATTACAAAGACCATAGAGTACACGCAGTAAATTTTCCAGGAGATCCATATCCTATTCACATTGATGCAACTTTTACCCCAATAAAAGAAGGTTTAATTATCAACAATCCTCAAAGAAGATTGCCAAAAGAACAAAGAAAACTTTTTGAAGATAATGGCTGGGAAATTGTTGATAGCGCTCAACCAGCTCACAACGAACCACCACCACTTTGCTATTCTTCAACTTGGTTATCAATGAATGTTTTAGTTTTAGATCCTAAAACAGTTTGTGTTGAGAAAAGTGAAACTTATCAAGCTGAGCAGTTAGATAAATTGGGAATGGAAGTAGTACCAGTAGAACTTAGAGATGCTTATGCTTTTGGTGGAGGACTTCATTGTTGTACAGCAGATGTATATAGAGAAGGTACTTTAAAAGATTATTTTCCAAAACAATAACAATGGCAAAAATAAAAACAAAAAGAGAGCGAGTTAAATTCGCTTCCGATAATGTTGCGGGTGCTTGCCCTGAAGTATTAGAAGCAATCATAAAAGCAAATGAAGGAGATAGTACTCCTTATGGAAATGATCCTCTATCAACTGAATTACAAGATAAGTTTTCTGAAATATTTGAAAAAGATGTAATTGTTTTTCCAACTGCTTCAGGTACAGCTGCTAATGCTTTGGCTTTATCTACGATGACACCTTCATACGGAAATATTTATTGTCATAAAATGTCCCATATTAATACTGACGAATGTGGTGCACCTGAATTTTATACAGGAGGTGGAAAATTAATCCCTTTAAGTGGAATAATGGGAAAAATAACTGCAGAAGAATTACATCAATCTATTGGTGGAAAAGGTATTGTTCATCACACTCAACCTTCATCAGTTAGCATTACTCAAGTGTGTGAAACAGGTGAAGTTTATCAACTAGATGAAATTAAAAAAATTGCAGAAATTACTCACAAACATAATCTAAATTTACATATGGATGGTGCTAGATTTGCTAATGCATTGGTATCCTTAGGTGCAACTCCTGCTGAAATGACTTGGAAGTCAGGGGTCGATGTATTGTCATTTGGAGCAACTAAAAATGGATGTTTAGCAGCTGAAGCAATTATATTTTTTAAGAAAGAATTAGTAGGGGACATTGCTTTTTTAATGAAAAGAGCAGGGCACTTGTTATCTAAAATGCGTTTTGTATCTGCTCAATTAGATGCCTACATTTCAAATGATGTTTGGCTAAGAAACGCAAAACATGCAAATGCAATGGGTAAAAAATTAAGTGATGGTTTAAGCAAACATAATGATATTGAAATTGCTTATCCAACAGAAGCAAATGAAGTTTTTGCAAAATTTCCAAGAGAAAAGATAGAACATCTAAACTCAAATGGTTACAAGATGAATGAAGAAGAGTTAGACGGAAAAGCGGTAAGATTGGTTGCTGCTTGGAATACTAAAGATAGCGATGTTGATGAATTGTTAAATACAATTAAAGCTAACTAGGATTTTCTTTTAAAAACTCAATATACTTTATAACTTCATCAAATTGTTCGTCAGGAATATCCTTGTAACTTGCATTGAATTTGCTTTTCACACAAATAGCAACATGAGCATAGGGGTTTCTTCCTTTAGGGTGATTTGGATGGTCAGGTAATTGCCCCACCAAATAATCGCCAGCTTCCTGAATAATTTTCCAAAGCTTACTTGCGTTTTCTTTATTCACACCATCTCGTTTCTTGTTTTATCTCGAAAGTCTCTAGTCTGGACACTAGTTGTCCTATAAAATCCTATAAAAAATTTTATGAATTCGCAAGAGACAGATGCAAGAATAATAATTGAAAAACTGCTAAGAGAGGCAGATTGGAGATTACCTGGTTATGTAGATGACATCGATGTAAATGTCAAAACAGAAACTAAAAATGAATTTGGTAGAGCAGACTATGTTTTGCTTAATTCAAGTAAAAAACACCTTTGTGTAATAGAAGCAAAGAATAGACTAAAATCTCCTCTATCAGGTAAAGAACAAGCAAGAGATTACGCAAATTCATTAAAATGTAGATTTATAATTTTATCAAATGGTATCACTCATTTCTTATGGGATTTAAATCAAGGCAATCCTTTCATCATTGAAAAATTTCCGTCTCAACAAGAATTAGAGATGAGAGTAGAAGTTTTTAATCCACCTAGAGATGATGATGAAGATGACGGAATAAATAGTGACTACTTAACACTTACACAATTTAAAGATTATAAAATTAATCCAGATTACAAAAATGAAAGTAAAAGAGATGAATTTATTGAAAAAAACTATCTTACATTTTTAAGACCGTACCAATTAGAGGCAGTTAAAAAAATTCAAAAAAAAATCAAAGAAGGTAGTGATAGATTTCTTTTAGAGATGGCAACTGGAACAGGTAAAACAACTACATCTGCTGCTATCATCAAAATGTTTTTAAGATTATATAATGTCAAAAGAGTATTATTTTTAGTTGATAGACTAGAACTTGAAACACAAGCACAAAAAGAAATTAATTATATTTTAAGTAATGATTATACAACAACAATTTGGAAAGAAAAAAAAAGGGATTGGGAACAATCAGATATTGTTGTTTCAACCGTTCAATCATTTACTAAAAACTACAAATACAAAAGAATATTTAAACCAAATAGTTTTGATTTAGTAATTTCAGACGAGGCACATAGAAGTTTAGGTGCAAGTAGTAGAAATGTTTTTGAATATTTTATTGGTTTTAAATTAGGTCTCACAGCAACACCAAGAGATTTTTTAAAATCAGTAGATGCTGATGATATGTCAATTACTGACCCTAAACAATTAGAGAGAAGACTAATGTTAGATACATATTCTATATTTGGATGTTATGATGGAGAACCGACTTTCAGATATACTTTAACTGATGGTGTGAGAGACAAATATTTAACTAATCCTACTGTAATAGATATTGAAACAGGATTGTCAGCAGACATTATGAGTAAAGAGGGATTGTCATTCAAAGGTGTCGATGCAGAGGGAAAGGATGTAGAGGAGCAAACTTTTTTCAAAAAAGATTATGAAAGAAAATTTAAGTCTGATGAAACAAATTTGTCTTTCTGCAAAGCATTTATGAAAGATGCTCTTAGAGACCCTTTTACAAATGAAATTGGAAAAACTTTAATATTTTGTGTTTCGCAAAAACACGCTGAAAAAATTACAACAATTTTAAATAAAGTCGCAGATGAAGAATTTGAAGGTCTATATCAATCAGATTTTGCAATACAGGTAACTTCAAATGTTGAAAAACCCGATCCACAACAAATGACAATACAATTTACTGACAAGAATAATAACTTAAGAGGAAACTCACTTATTAATGAATATTACAAAACATCTAAAGCAAGAGTTTGTGTTACCGTAGGAATGATGACTACAGGGTATGATTGTAAGGATTTATTAAATATTTGTTTATTCAGACCTGTGTTTTCACCAACTGAATTTATTCAAATGAAAGGTAGAGGAACAAGATTGTTTGACTTTAAAGAGTGCTGGAAAGATAAAAATCAAATACCAAAATCTATAAACTCTAAAAAAACAACTTTCTTACTTTTTGATTACTTTAAAAATTACAAGTATTTTGAGGAAGACTTTAATTATGACAAAGTACTAAATCTCCCTAGAGAAGGTGGAACAATTACAGATGGACCAGGAGACACTACTGATCCACCAGTTGGTGAAGTGTTTAATTTAAACAAAGACCCAGTTCAAAATACAGAAGTAATAAATATTTCACCTGCAGGAATGAGGATAGATAGAGATTTATATAAATCTTTAAAAGAAGATATTCTTAAAGACAAAGCATCTTACAAAATATTATATGATATGGTTGAAAGTCAAAACTTTAGTGATGCAGAAAGTTATCTAAAAGAAAAATATTTTAATAAATCTCGTACTCTTGACAATCTAAGATTATCATTAGGATTAGATGTAAACATCTCAATAAAAGAATTATTACTATATATGTTTGGTTTTATTAAAAAAATTAAGAATAAAGAGGAAATCATTGATGAAGAATTTGATAAATTTGATGACAAATATAGACCAGATGAAAATTCTTTTTATGCAATAAAACAAGTCTTTGAAGCATACGCAACTGATAAAAATTTTAGAGAAAAAGTGGACTCTGGTAATTATTCAGAATTAAATAATGAACCTTCTGGTGAATTCTTTTTTAAAATACCTAAAGATTTTATAAACAAAATTCCAAAATATATTAAAGAAAATATTAATTTAGAAAGATTTCTTGATGCTTGATGATGTAACCAAAAAGAGAATTAATACCTTAAGACAGATATTGGTTGGTAAGTTACCTGACCCAAAAGCACAAGTTGAACAAATCACAAATGGTCTAATTTATAAGTTTATGAATGATATGGATGAGCAATCAGTATCATTAGGTGGAAAGAAATCATACTTTTCTGGAAAGTTTGAAAAATATTGTTGGAAGAACTTAATGAATTCAAAAACATCTGGTTCAGATAGATTTGAACTCTATAAAGATGCAATTGAAAAAATGTACAATAATGAAAATCTTCCTGAATTATTTAGGGAGATTTTTAAAAACTCATTTCTTCCATTTAAAGACCCATCAACATTGAATATGTTTTTAAAAGAAATTAATGAATTTAATTACTCTCATTCAGAAAAACTTGGCGATGCATTTGAATACTTATTATCTTTTATGGGTTCACAAGGTGATGCAGGTCAATTTAGAACACCAAGACATATCATTGATTTTATTGTTGAGATAGTAAATCCACAAAAAAATGAAACTATATTAGACCCTGCTTGTGGTACTGCAGGATTTTTAATTAGTTCTTACAAACATATTTTAAAACAAAATACTAAGAAGAATTTAGGAGATGGACTGACTGCATCAGATAGAAAAAAAATTGGTGAAAACTTAAATGGTTATGACATTTCTCCTGATATGGTGAAAATGTCATTAGTAAATATGTACTTACATAAATTTACTAATCCTAAAATAAATGAGTACGATACACTTTCAAGTGAAGATAGATGGAATGAATACTATGATGTAATACTTGCTAATCCTCCATTCTTTTCTCCAAAAGGTGGAATAACTCCTCATAATAGATTTGGAGTTAAATCTACTAAAGCAGAAGTTTTGTTTATTGATTACATCAATGAGCATTTAAAACCAAATGGTCGTGCAGGTATAATTGTGCCAGAGGGAATTATATTTCAAAGAGGTAATGCATATAAACAATTAAGAAAAAATTTGATAGATACATCACTTACAGCGATAATTTCGTTACCTGAAGGAATATTTAATCCCTACTCTGGTGTTAAAACGTCAATTTTTATTTTAGACAAAGAAAAATCAAAAAAAACAGAGAATATAATTTTTATTAAAATTAATAATGACGGTTTTGATTTAGGCGCAAATAGAAAAAGGATTGATGAGAATGATTTACCTATAATAATAGATGAGTTTAAAAAATCTAAATTTAATAATCCTCTGATAAAGAAAATTAAAAAGAAAAAAATAATTACTGAAGATTACTCATTAGATATTAACCAATATATTGATATTAAAGAAAATAATTCATCTTACGAACTTATTAACATTAATGAATTAGTAGAATTTGAAAGAGGAGAAACAATTACAAAAAAAACTGCAAAACCAGGAAGAATACCTGTGATTGCTGGTGGTAAAAAAATCTCTTACTATCATTCAAAATCTAACAGACAGGGTTTTACAATTACAATAAGTAGTTCTGGTGATGCTGGATATATAAGTTCCCATAATGAACCTATATTTGTGAGCGATGCATTTACAATTAAATCTAATTCAAAGAAACTAGATGATAAGTTTTTGTATTATATTTTAAAATTTAAACAAAAAAACATTTATGAAATGCAAGAAGGTGTTGCTCAAAAACACGTTTATCCAAGAAATTTTCGAAATTTTAAAATTCCAGTTCCTAATATGGATACTCAAATTCAAATAATTGAGGAATTAAATGATTACCAAAAAATTATTGATGGGTGTGAACAAGTTATAGAAAATTATAAACCTTCAATTAATATTGATACTAAGTGGGAAAGATTTGAATTAGACAAATTAGTAATAAAATTTCAAAATGGTATGAATTTTTCAAAAGAGCAAAAAGGTGAAATTGTTAAAACTATAGGCGTAACTTGTATTAAGGATAATCTTGGAGAAATTATAGTTAAAGAAATGGGTGAAATCAAAGCACCAAGAAATGAAATTGAAAGATACAAAGTTAATAAGAATGACATACTTTTAGTTCGCTCTTCAGGAACTTCAAGCAGAATAGGTTTTCCTGGTATTGTAGATGATTATGGTTTTGAAGCAGTATTTACGGGTTTTGTTATTAGAATAATTCCTAATACAAAAATTATTTTACCAAAGTTTCTTTGTTATTACTTAATGAATAGTAAAATTAGAAATAAAATTATTGGTTATGGAAATAAAGTAAATATTTCAAACTTATCACAAGAAAAACTTAGATATTTAAAATTACATATCCCATCTATTGAAATTCAAAAACAAGAAGTAAATAGAATTGAAAATGAAATTAAATTCATAAATAATAACAAACAATTATTGAATAATTTCAACAATAGACTTAACAATACAATTAATAAAATTTGGTCAAATTAGTTACACTTGCAAATACACCTATAACATTCACTTTTAAAGTATTTGAATTATCTCAAAAGTCTCTAGTCTGGACACTAGTTTGTTACTTATATTGATGAGTCTGTATGCGAATTTTTTTTAATTAATTTTCAATTATCTGCGTAATTAGTGTGAAGTAGTGTCAGGTAGTGTGAAGAAGTGTGTCCCGCTAGACCTCCAAATAATGGTCAACTACCAAAACTAAATTATTAAATTAATGAGTGTTTAGAGTCTTTTTGAGGGTATTGATCCTATATAATTAATTGTGATATAATAGGTTGTCTTTATAAAAAAGATCGTCTTGGGCGTTTCCCATGCACTCTTAATTAAAGCCATATTCTGGTGAGTTAGCGAAAGCAGGATCGCATCTGCAATTTAGCTAAATCAGGAGGATTATTATGGCTAAAAAAATAAGTAAAAAACAACTCTTAGCAAATAGAAGAAACGCTAAGAAATCTACTGGACCAAAAACTAAACTTGGAAAGTTAATGGTCAGTAAAAATGCAATCCAACACGGACTTGATGCAGAAAAGCATATAGTCATTGGAGAAAAACTTGAAGATCTTCAAAACTTTATCAATCGGTTAATTGATTATTTAAAACCTATTGATGTTCAAGAAGAGTTTATTGTTACCAAAATGATTGATGTAGCAATTCGTCTTCGACGAATCCCTATTATTGAAGCAGGTATATTTAATCATGAGATGCTGGAATACGAAGGTCAAGAATACAAAGATAAAGTAGCTGATTTTATTGAAGATGCTAGAGAAAAAGGAGTTGTTGTATCTGCTAATTCTATCATTCGTAAAACAGGTCTAGCATTTGCAAGAGACTGTGATCAAGGGAGTGCTATTTTAAAATTAAACACCATAGAGGACCGGCTGCTCTCTAAGTATTTCAAGCTCTTAGAAATACTGAAGAAAATGCAAAAAAAGAGAGGTTCAAAATGAGAAAATATAAAGGCGCAAGATCAATAAAATCTTCCTCAAGAAAAAGGAGCTTGGGGAAGATTAAGGTAAATTATAACTCTTTAGTTAACAAAGAAGTTAAGAACTATCTAAGTGTACATGGTGCAAAAATAAAGGATGAGGATCCTGAAAAATATTATTCAATGATAGGAAGAAAACTTCCTAAGAAATATATAAAGGAGAAACAAGTAATTACTCCTGTAAATGCATATGTACCTCCTCAATCTAAATTAAGCCCTGAAGAATTGGATAAACAATTAAAAGAAGAAGCAATTGCTAGAAAACAAGAAGAGCAAGCACTTAGGGAAAAACAGCAAGAGGAAATGAAAGAAAAGGAGAGAGTAGAACGTAATCGTGCTGCACTTGTTAGAGAACAAAGACGTGTTTTTTGGTGTAATGCTTATGAGCAGGGTAATTATGTTAATATTCATTCTGACAGATATAAAAAGAAGGAAAAAAAATATGAATACTACTAATCAAATTGATTTTAGTAATTGCAACTAAGATCCTATTTGAATTAAGTTATTAAAATACTATAGTCTTTAATTATGTCAGATAAAGAAATTCATCAAGGTGGCTGTGCTTGTGGAGACAACAGATATGAAACAACCGGTAATCCAGAAAGAGCCAGAGTTTGTCACTGTAGATACTGCCAACTAAGATCAGGAAGTCCTTTTGGTGTTGGTGCTTGGTTTAAAGAAGAAAATGTAAAACATCATTCACAAAATTATAATCAATACAAATTTGTAACTGAAAGTGGAAATACTTTTGAAACAAATTTTTGTAAAAAATGTGGAACCAGTGTTTATTGGACAATATCAGCACCTGCTTTAAAAGGTTTAACAGCTATTGCTGCTGCAACATTTGATCCACCAAGTTTTTGGTTTGGAGTATCAGGTGAGATTTTTACAAGATCAAAAGCACCTTATATTGATATTAAATGTGAAGAACAATTTGAAACATCACCTACTTACAATCCAACTAAAAAGGATGAAGATAGGTTTGATGGATCTAAATAGAATTACTTTCCCATAAAAGAGGAAAGTATTCTTCATCTAACAAATCACTATTTTCTTTTTTATATTTTTTATAAGTCTTAGCTGTTCCACCTTCATTTGTTGGGTGAAACTTAGCATTACTTGGAACACAATGAGAAACAATTGCTCTTCGGTTATTGCTTGAAGTGTTTATTCCTGATCCATGCCAGGTAAAGCCATGGTGAAATGAAACACCACCAGCTGGTACTTCTACATAAGAAACTTCTATTTGTTTATTATTTTTTTCAGCAAAAATATTTAATTCTTTTTTATAATCTTCAGGGGAGTGAAATTCTCCTTTAGGAGGTTGAAGACCCCATTTATGAGAGCCTTTAATATACTCTAATGTTCCATTTTCTTTTGAAGTGTCATCTAATGACATCCAGCAAGTCATCATTGTTTGTGGAATAAGCCAATCATCATAAGCAGCGTCTTGATGAAATCCTAAGGTTTTTCCTCCAGGTGGTTTCCATAAAACATTATCCTGAACTAATCTTGCACCTTGCCAGTTCATTAAACGAGAGCAAACTTCACCAATTATTTTATGACAAACTACTTTTTTTATTAAATGATCTGCTTTCCAAGCATTACAGATTTGACGAGTAACATCTTCAGGATCTTTACCAAATTTCCAGTTCCATTCATCTGGCTCAATTCCTGTTTCAAAATTACCTTTAAATAAAGGCTCAAATTTATTTCTAAGATCATCTATGTAATTTAAATCTAAAAAGTTATCTAAAATCAGATAACCATTATTATTAAATTCTTCAATTAAACTCTCATTGAGCTCAAAGTTTATCATGAATTATTTGGTAACCATGAATGATAAAGTGGATTATCTTTATCTATTGGAAGTTTAATGTTTTTATTTTGTCTAGAAGAATCGTAGACAGCAGTAACAAATTCTAAAGATTTTCTAGCATCTGATAAAGTTACTTCATCACTAGCAGATCCATCTAATTTATTTGCAATTTCATCAAACATACCTGCATACCAAGATTGAGGCTCATTTACTTTTGATAACACCTCATCTATTTGAGCTTGAGTAACAGGTGATCTTGGTAAGAAATGCCACTCATCATCCGCTGGACTGTATGGTTTATTCGGAGATGCTCCAGATTCTGCTGTTAATCCTTCAAAACAAAATCGAAGTCTGCTTGTATCGTTTGCAGCTCCAAGTGTAATTGAGCTTGTAACTAAAGTTCCATTTTCCATTTCAATTGATAAAGCTGCACAATCTTCAACTTCAATATCATTTACTCTCGTTGATAATTTAGCAAATACATTTAAAACTGGACCTAAGATCATGCTTACTAAGTCATGAATGTGTATTGAATGACTTAATATAGCTCCACCTTGTTCTCCTTCCCAAGTTCCTCTCCAAGGTTTTGAATAATAATCTTTTCCTCTATTCCAATGAGTTTCTAATGAAGCAACCAATGATTTTCCTGCTAAACCAGATTTTATTAATGCTTTTAATTTTGAAAATCCTAAACCATATCGATATTGGAAAACAGGAAAAATAATTTTACCCGTTTCTTTACTGATCTTTTGTAATTCATCGACTTCTTTAAGACTTGATACTAATGGCTTTTCACAAATTACATGCTTTCCAGCTTCCATAGCTTTTTTACACGCTGAAAAATGTAAGTGGGGTGGAAGACATATATCAATGATATCTATTTCTTTTACTTTTAATACTTCATCAAAGTTGAGTGATACTTTTGTATCAGTGTCATTTGATAAAATGTTATCAATTGCTTCTCTTGTAAGCCCACATAAAGTGTGAACATTAAATCTTTCTTTAACTTTTTGGAAATCTTCATAGTGCTTAGCACCTATGTTGGTTCCAATAATTGCTACTTGATATTTCTTCATTTACTTTCAGCTTGTAATTGTGCTTTTATTGCAAGTTCCATTGAAAGATAAGTTAATTTCTGTGAGCAAGCAGTTTCAGTTCTGTTGATTACATCATTAATTAAATTTCTAAAGTAGGGAAGCTTAACATCAGAGCAATCGATGTATTTAACTTCTTCATTATTAGCTAAATATAAATGATTACCTTTTTCTGATTTTGTTAAATCTGTATATTTTCTTATTTCTATATAGCCTTTATCCCCAAGGATTAATAATCTTCCATCTCCCCATGTTGGAAGTGCATCTGGAGTAAACCAATCTAATCTAACGTAACCATGTCCACCATTACCAGTTAGATTAACTTCTCCAAAATCTTGAAAACCAGGCTTTTCCTTCTTAGTAGTGTTTTCTACAAGAGCATGATTAATTTTTGCTTCATTTGAATTTGTAAATACTAAAAATTGATGAATTTGATGTGAGCCTATATCAGTAATTATTCCACCATAACTTTCTCGATCATAAAACCAATCAGGTCTTTCATAGTTGCCTTGTCTGTGTGGACCTGTTCCAATTGTTTGCTTTATTTTACCAATTTTTCCCTCGTTAACTAATTCTTCAGCTTTAGCAACAGCTGCAACATGAAATCTTTCTGAAAAATTAACTGACCATATTTTTCCATTTTCTTTTACTGTTTGTTTAAGCTTGTTTAATTGATCTAATGTAGTGCAACCAGGTTTATCGACCATTACATCTTTTCCAGCTTTTAAAGCTTCTATTGAATTATGAGCTCTATCTTTAGGAATAGAAGATATTAAAATCATATCAATTGATGGATCATTTAATATTTCTTCCTTATTTTCTTTTCTTTTAATATTTGGATATTTTGAATTAAACTCTTTCAAGGTTAATGGATCACCTTCTGTCCAAAAGAACTCACAATTACATCCTTCTTTTAACATTTCGTCCAACATGTCAAAGATATGACCATGATCGATACCTATAACTCCTAATTTTAAATTATTTTTCATTTGAAGATTTAATTTTAAAATAAAATTTTAATCAAAAGCACATCTAAAACCAACATAAATTGCATAGAAATTAGATGGTTTGTATTGCGCTCCACTTTTAGAAGTTTTAGAACCTTCATACCACCATGATGCACCAGCTGTTAATGAATTGTCATTTTTTTGATCGTCTATCCATTCCCAAACATTTCCTCCCATTGCAACTAAACCATTAATTCCTTCTGGTAGTTTAGTTACATCAAAATGTTTGTCATAATTTAATAATCCTTGAGAATTCATATTTTTTGCTTCATCCCCACTTGGGTATTTATAGACTTTGCCTTTTTCAAACTCTGAAGAATTAAATACTTGCTGATATGCAGCGTAAGACCATTCATCAAAAGAGGGCAGTCTACCATCTATTGATTTACAGTAATCCTCAGCTTCGTATCTACTAACATGTACCGCTGGTTCTAATTCACTATCAGGATTTTCACCGTACGGGGTTTTATATGTCCAACCAGCTCTTTTTTCCCAACCAGCACCCCATTCATATCCACCACCAGTTTTCTCTGCTTCAGTGATTAAATTATTTTTTTTGGCATAATTTTTAAATTCTTGGATAGTAATTTCATATTTATTTAAAGAAAAATTTCCAAAATCAATTTTAGGATTTTCAAAGGCAAATGTTTTAGAAAACAAAAATAAACTCAAAATAATTAATTTCTTCATTTAATTAGTAGTTTCCTTTTTTATCTGAGCCTTTATAAAAAATATCTTGAAGATTTTGATTTTCTCTTTTTTTAATCAACAAATCTTCTTTATTCATCAGTGATTTTGGTCTTTGAATTATCTCATGGTGATGAAATTCATCAACTCCTCTTGCTAATTGAACACTATTTTTACCTAATACTTGTTTAACATTGGTGCCAATATAACTTTGGATTACAAATCCAATTCTTCTGTCATTACTTTTGTTTATTCCTGATCCATGAACTATTCTTGGATGGTGCAATGACATTTGACCTGCAACAAGTTCAACTGATTTGACTTCACCTTCTGGAACACCATCAACTGTCTGACCTCTTGTTAACAAATTTCCTTCATTAAATTTTTCATCATGATCTTTGATTTCTATATGTGATTTAGGCCACATTTTCATACAACCATTTTCTTCATTTGAATCTGTTAAAGCTACCCAAGCCGTAACCCAATTATGAGGTTCTAAACCAATATATTTTGCATCCTGATGATAACTTACAAAACCTGTTTGGTTAGGATTTTTTATAAACAAAGTTGTTCCACATACTAAAATATTTTTTCCAATAATACTTTCTACAGCATCTAATAGTTTTGAATTATGAACTATGGCATCTAGTTTTGGTGAAATTAAATGAGCATTGTATCTTTCTGATTTATCAATTTCATCAGGCATTTCTTTTTCGATTAATTCAATTTCATCTCTTGCTTCTTGTGCTTCTTCTTTTGATAAAATATCAATTGGAGCCAAGTAACCTTGATCTTGGTATTCTTTAAGTTGATTTGAATTTAAATTAGCCATATGTTTTTGGAATGAATATTAGCATATCCTCTATTTATTTTTCACCAGTAAAATCAATCTCGTTTCAAAAAATTAATAAATGTGAGATTAAAAAAAATATAGGAATTATTAATGATCGTTTGTTTGCATTCTCAAGACTATTAGATACTGGAGAGGCTCAAAAAATGGAACAAGAGCCTGTTGAAAGAAAATTAATAAATTTTCTTACTTTAAAAAATACACCTATACTTAATAAATATTCATTTGAATTTAATGAAGGAAATCTAGAATTATTTGATGATCAAAAAAAATTATTTTCAATCAATCCTAACAATCCTGAAGAAGTACGTTTAATAGAACAAAAAGTATTAAATTTAGATAGCCAAGTTAAAGGACCAGTATTTCTACTAAAGAATAACCAAAATCCTTTTTTTGATACAAATAGTGGGGGAGAGTTAATGAACTCAATATCTTTGATAAATCACAATAGTGTTAAAGACTTTGAAAAAAACATGGGTAAAGAAGTAGAACACCAAAGGTTTAGAGGAAACTTCTACGTAAGTGGTTTAGGTGCTTGGGAGGAGAGAAATTGGATAGGTAAAACCATCAATATTAATGGTGTACCCTTTAAAGTTGATGATCATATTCCAAGATGTTCAGCAACTAATTTGAAACCTAAATCAGGTGAAATAACTTTTAACCTTCCTCAGAAACTTAAAGAATTTTATGATCACATGGATCTTGGAGTTTATTTAATTCCCCTAGAGGATGGTGAAGTCTCTATTGAGGATAAAATTATAATTTAATTTGTTGAACTAGGTTCCTCAAAAACATTTTTTGTTTCGTTTGTAGCAGTGTTATCTAATGTTTCTGGAGTATCTGGATCTAATTCTAATCCGGCAGGTGTGATGGTTGCAGGAACAGGTGTAAATGTAGAATCTGGATTGTCCACAGTTTCTCTTATTCTCATTCTGTATAAACCAAATGCACCAATTAAAGCATGAACTATAATTAAAAATCCAAAAAATCCATTTAATCCAAACCAACCCATGAATAGTGAACATAAAATTGGACCACTTATTGCACCAACACCAAAAATTAATTGAAGTCCTCCTCCAGCAGCTACGAATTTAGATTTTGGTACAAAGTCATTAGTGTGCGCAAGATTTAAAGAAAATAATGGAAGACATAAACTTGAATAGAGACCAACCGCAATAAAGAAAACTATTTTTTTAAATGCAAGTTCATCCATATAATAAATGTTTTGTATAGGATCATTAGAAGTTAAAATTGATAATAATGCTAAAGCGGAACTTCCAAATGTTGTTACGATAATTACCCTTCTTCTATCGTATTGATCAGAAAAATATCCAATTGGTCCTTGACTTAACACTCCCGCAATTGTTGCTATAAACAAAAGAATTGAAGTTTCAAATAAAGTTAGTTTTGCAAGGGTTGCGTAAACTGAAATTAATGAAAAAAATGCAGCATGAATTACTCCAGTGAAAAAAGAACTAAAAGTTCCAAGAGGAGAGATTTCATAAAGTTCTTTAATACTAATTGTTTCAATTTTTTTAAATTTTGGAGCTGGTCTTTTTGTTAATAAAATTGGAACAAGTGCTAAAGATAAAAGCACAGATACCAAAATAAAAGGTTCATAGGCTTTTGGTTCACTTAAGTTAAGTAACAACATTCCAACTGCAAGACCGAAATAAATTACCATCATGTATGCAGATAATAATTGCCCTCTATTCTTATTAGTTGCTCTATCGTTTAACCAACTTTCAGTAACAACGTAACAACTAACTAAACTGATACCTGTTATAAATCTACTCACTGTCCACATAAATGGATTTACATAAACTACCGCAAGCAATGCACTAAGTGATGCAAGGGATGCAAAAGCTGCAAACACTCTGATGTGACCAACCTTAGATACAAAATTTGGAGTTGTTCTTGAGCCAATAAAATAACCAACATAATATCCTGACATGAAGATCCCTGTGGTAAAAACACTAAAGTCTTCAAGCACAGATCTAATCCCCATTATCTGCATTTGTAATCCATGAGCTATCATCATGGTTCCAATACCTATAAATAGGGCCCAGGATTTTTTTACTTCTTTTTGCATTTCTAAATTTTAAGTATCAATAAATTGCGGGCTAAGTAGTTTTGGTTTGTGTTTTTTTTATGGCTAGGAATGAGTGAATAGCGATTGTTAAAATGATTACCACTCCTCCCTGAATTGTCTCCATTGAAGGCTGTTCTTTAACAACCATCCACACCCAAATGGGTCCCAATACTGTTTCCATTAGAAAGAATAGATTTACCTCAGCTCCTGTTATGTATCTTGGAGCTAGTGTTACCAACACAAAAGGAATGGCCACACAAAGGATACACATCGCTGGAATGATATAAATATCATTGTCTTTTAGCTCAAACGTATCGATAAAGAATAAAGCTACTAATGCTACGACTAGTTTACCGACCACAGCTGAAGGAACTAGGTTAAGGCTTTTACCAGCTCTGATGATTGTTGCTCCTGCAGCGAGACCGCATGCAGTAATAAAACCTAAAATATCTCCAAAAATATTTCCTAATTTCACTGAGTCGTAAAATATATAAAGAACACTTAAAAACGTAATTGCAATAGCAACTAAAGTATTTCGATCTGGTTTTTCTTTTAAAAATATTGCACCAAAAATAGCAGATAACATTGGTGCAAGTGCAATCATAACAAGTGTGTTTGCAACATTTGTGTTTTGAATTGATAGTACAAAAGTAATATTGGTAATGGAAAACGTAACTATATAAGCAACACCATAAATTGAATTTCCATAGAGTAATTTAAAAAAACTTGATTTGTAAATAAACAACATTCCAGCAAATACAGTTACAAATGGAATGATACCTCTATAGAAAACTAATCCCCAAGTATCTACATTTGAAAGCCTAATAAATAAACTATCAGGAGTGATAAACATCACTGCAACAAAAGCCATTAAAGAACCTTTTTGTTGATCTGTTAAATTGTTCATGCCTTTAATTCTTTCCAAAAAGTTTTTGCTAAATTTATTCCTGATAAATCAAAAAAAGTTTTAAGACCTGTAGGGGAAGTAACATTGATATCTCCATTTAATTTTTGATCTATAAAATCAATCCCTGCAAAATATATATTTTCTTTTTTTAAATCTTTTGCAATTAATTTTGAAATTTTATTTTCTTGCTTAGTTAAATTGATATTAATTGGTTTAGCGCCTTTGCTCATATTGCTTAAATAAGATCCCTTCTTAGGAACTCTAGAAATTGCACCACAAACTTTTCCATTAATTATAAAAACTCTTTTGTCTCCTTTATTAATCTTAGGTAAAAATTTTTGACACATGATATGATCATGTTTTTTAATAAATTTATTAATAAGTTTTGAATTAAATTTATTTAATAAGTGAATATCATTACCACTATAACTATGAATAGGTTTGATAATTACTTTCTTATGTTTTTTAATAAAATTTTTGATTTCATTTATATCCTGAGAAAAAAGTGTATCAGGCATATATTTCAAATATTTTGTTGAATATAACTTTTCAGAGATGTTTCTGATAGATGTTGGGTTATTGATTATTTTAACTTTATTTTTAATAAAATCTAAAATGTAAGTAGTTGAAATATATTCTAAATTAAATGGCGGATCTTGACGGATTAAAATAAACTTACATTTTGCAAGGTCTAAAGTTTGTTCTTTAATGATTTTGTAAAATTTCTTGTTTTGATAATTGAACTTAATGAAAGAACCTTTAGCTATAACTTTTTTGTTAATTATTGATAGATCTTTTGGATCATAATAAAAAATCTTATATTTGTTTTGTATTTCGTTAGCTAAAAAAGCACTAGTATCAGTTACAGGGTTTAAGGAAGAGGGATGGTTGCCTTGAACAGCTACTATTTTATTTGTCATATAATTCTTCTAAATTTTCATCTTTCGAAAATTTACTAATCATATGATCTGCATTTGTAGTCTTATTATCAACTACATTTTGCAAATGATTTAAGAAGATAGTTTCGTTATTTCCTTTTTTACTAATGACATCTCTTTTCTCTAATCCTTTTCTAGAAATGTTCAAAAGAGCAGAAGTCCAATACAATAAGTCTTTACCCATTAATTGAGTATTAAATCCTTTTTGTGGAGCTTCTAGATAAGCATTAATTATTTTGTCCGTTTCCCATGAAGAGACTAATTCGTATGCTTCATCTAAATTTCCATATAACATACCAATATTAAAAGCTGGTCCAGCACATAGGCAATCCCAACCACAGGTATCCATTGATCTAAGTTCAATATACTTCTTCAGTCTGTTTTCAGTGAAGATTGTACTTAAGTGAGTTGTAAGATCAGTTTCTGTTGGAAGTCTATTTCCTATTTCTTCAATTTTTCCATCCATAAAATCTTTAAATGTATATTTCCTTCCTGAAATATACTGATCATTATGTTGAATGAATAAAATTGGAAAGTTCATGACAAATTCTGCATATTTCTCAAAATCTAAATTTTCAAAAAATAACTTAGGCAAACCTCCTCTTGAAGTGCTTTGCCATACTTTAGATCTATAAGATAAATAATTACTGTTCTTTTTTTCAACGATTGATGAGTTTGCAAATAGTGCAATTGAAATTGGAACAATAGAATTAGCTAATTTAAATTTTTTAATAAAATCTTCTTCTGAATTGTAATCAATATTTAATTGTGTTCCACACGTTCGATACATCATGTCTAAACTAAGCTCTCCACCTAGTGGCATGACTTTTGTCATTAACTCATAACGTTGCTTAGGATTGTCTGGAATATCTTCTAATTTTGAAATAGGATCAAAACCTGCACTAACTATTTTGATATCTAATTTTTTAGTAACTTGTTTTAATTCAAATAAATAGTCTTGAGACTCTGCACATGCTTCATGCATATGGTTTAACTTATCACCTGATAATTCAATTTGGTTACCAGGTTCTAGTGTAATATTTTTACCAGCTTTATTTAAACCAATAATGTTTTCTTTTTCAAAAACAGGGTTCCAGCCAAACTCAGTTAAGGCTGTAAACATTTCTTTTACCTTTAGGTAATCAATTCTTTTATTGTCTTTAGTATTGAATAAAAACTTTTCATGTTCGATACCAATTCTAAAATCTTTATCTTCTTTGATACCAGATTTAAAATATTCAATAATTTTCTCTTTATTGTTAATCATGCGTTTTAGATAGTGGATTTTAATTTAATTTAAAGTAAAGAATAGGGCTTTCTTGAGAATATTTTTCTCACCATTGGCGCAAATTCCTCTAATTTCATACTTTTATAGTCTGGATCAAAAGACGCCTGGTCCCATTTCTCACAAAACTCTACAGCATCGTTAAAATATTTATGATCTTTATATTTATCTCTTTGATTTTGATTCTTTCCAAGATGATGCGCGTAATAATACATTTGAAACTCACCATGCTTTTGAATGATCCAATGTGTTTTTTCTGAAACATAAGGTTTTAAAACTGAAGCTGCATATTCTGAATGATTAACAGGAGCTAACTCGTCTCCAATATCATGTAACAAAGCTGCAACTACCATTTCTTCATCTGCATTATCTTTAAAAGCTCTTGTTGCAGTTTGAAGAGAGTGTTCAAGTCTAGTTATTTTGTATCCCTCTAAAGTAGAATTTAATCCACTCATAAATTTTAATATTCGATCAGCAGTACCATCAATATATTTTTGCTCATACTCATCAAGCAACAAGTACTCATCCTTGGTTCCATTTTTCATTTCAGTAAAATTTACTGTTTTCATATTTTAATTATTAGATGCTGTACTTAATAAAGAAAGTTGAGTTATTTTATTATCACCCAATTCATCAACAGGTTTAACTGGGTAATCACCAGTAAAATAATGGTCAGTTAATTGAGGGTAAGTTTCATTTCTTTTGTCAAAACCAATTGCTCTATATAATCCATCAATAGATAAAAATTTAAGTGATTTTGCTCCTATGTATTCACAAATTTCGTCATTAGTTTTATTTGCTGCTAATAACTCTTTTTTAGTTGGGGTATCTACACCATAAAAATCTGGATATTTGATCTCAGGACAAGCAATTCTAACATGAACTTCTTTTGCACCTGCATCATATAGCATTTTAACAATTTTATATGAAGTAGTTCCTCTCACTAGCGAGTCATCAATTAAAATAATTTTTTTATCTTTAATAGTGCTTTGGTTTGCATTTAATTTTAATTTTACACCCAAACTTCTAATTTGCTGACTTGGCTCAATAAAAGTTCTTCCAACATAGTGATTTCTAATTAAACCATGTTCAAAATTCATTTTTAAGTTTTGAGCAAAACCGAGAGCTGCAGCATTACCTGAGTCTGGTACAGGAACAACTATATCTGCTTCAACATCATTTTCTTTTGCAAGTTCTTTTCCTAAATTTTTTCTATGCTCATAAGCTGTTTTATTATCAAGTAAGCTATCTGGTCTTGAAAAATAAATATACTCAAACACACACGGTCTTACTTTTTTAGGAGGGAAGGGCTTTATACTAGTTAGTTCATCATTTTCAATTAACACTATTTCACCGTTCTCTACTTCTCTTATAAATTTTGCTCCAATAATATCTAATGCACAAGTTTCAGAAGCTAGCACATAGCTACTTCCTAGTTTTCCAATCATCAATGGTCTAATTCCATAAGGATCTCTTACACCTATTAGAGATTTTTGTGTCATCATTACCAAAGCATATCCTCCTTGGATTTGGAATATTGCATCAATAACTTTATCAATTGTTTTTGATCTTTTAGATTTAGCAATTAACTGAACAATAGTTTCTGTATCAGAAGTAGTATAAAAAATTGCTCCTTCTTCTACGAGTTTGTTTCTTAAAGATATTGAATTTGTTAAGTTTCCGTTGTGAGATACCCCAATTCCACCTGCATTAGTATCTGCAAAAAAAGGCTGGATGTTTCTTAAAATATTGTTGCCAGTAGTGCTATATCGATTATGTCCAATAGCATAATTACCTTTAAGGTTTTTTAAAACTTTTTCTTTATTAAAATTATCTCCAACTAAGCCAAATCTTTTTTCCGAATAATATTTTTCGCCATCAAAGGTAACAATTCCACAACCTTCCTGGCCTCTATGCTGAAGTGCGTGCAAACCTAAAGCTGTTAATGCAGAGGCATCTTTTGCATTGCTTATGCCAAATACTCCACATTCTTCTTTTAGTTTTGGATCAAATATCTTCAATTTTTTCTTTAGATTCTTGATATGTTTTTTCATTAGGAAATTCTTCAACAAGATAACTACTACCTTTTTTCAAATATGGAAAGACGTATGATTTATCTAAATTAATTGGCCATTTATCGTAGTTATAAACAATATGTACTCCAGAAAAAATTGATACACATACAATATATGCTTTAACAAACCCAAAAAAGAATCCGAAGGTAGTATCCAAGCCACCAATGCCAGTATATTTTATTGCTTTACTGATACCTTTGTTAACTAATAAGACTAAAAAGATAACAACTATAAATATTGCAATTCCAAGTCCAACATCGAGAACATATTCGTTGTCGATTATATCTTTTACATAAGGTTTTATACGTGGAAATAAAATTAGTGTAATAACGTAGGCCAAGAGCCATTTTGCCATTGAAAGTATGCTTAAGACAAACCCTTTTCTGTAACAACTAATTAAAGACCATATGGTTACTGCGATATAGATTAAATCAATAATAGAAGATGCTTCAAAAAAATCTTTAAGAGCATCTACCATTAAGCATCTTTACCAAAAGGTTTAACTACCAATATCAAAGCAGGCAGCAAAGTTAAGACTGATATCATTGCAAGTAACATTGCAAGACCTGTAAACATTCCAAAATAGATAGTTGGTATAAATTTAGACAATACTAAAATTGAAAAACCAAAAACAATTGTGATCGAGGTATTTAAAATTGCAACTCCAACTGTTGAATGACAAGTTTTTAATGTCTGGTTGTAATCTTTAAGTTTATTGAATTCTTCTTTGAACCTATAGATATAGTGAATACTATTATCAACAGCTATACCGATTGTAATTGCAGCAATTGTGATAGTCATCATATCCAATGGTATTCCTAGCAAACCAATAATCCCCAAAATAAAGAATGCAGCTATAAAATTTGGAACAACACCTATTAATGAAAGTTTTATATTTCTAAATAAAATAATGAACATTGAGAAAATACCAATCATAACCAAACCAAGTGTCAAAATTTGTGACTTAAACAAACTTTGTAATAAATTGTTAAATAATATTAATACGCCTGCTAATTTATAATCATCTTTTTCTAATCCTAATTCATTTTCTAGATCAAAATTTATTTTATTAATTAAGTCATTTCTTCTTAAATTTTCTTGCGAGTCTATTATTCTAAGACTTATTCGAGCTTCATTATTTTCTATGGATAAGTATGGATCAATTATCTCTGTTTTAATACTTTCAGGTATCTTTGAGTATAATACTCCCATCTCTAAAGTACCAAGTGGGTTGTTATTATTTAGTTGTGTTGCAACATCAATAATTGACGAAAAAGATAAAACTTTACCAACTTGTGGAAGACTATCTAAATAATTATGAACAGATGCAATTCTATCTATCTTATCCTTAGTAAACCAATATTTTTCATCATTAGTATCTTCTTCATCTCCCCAATCTTCAAACTCATCATCATCCTCTGATTTCTTTTCTTCTTTTTTAGGAAACTTTAAAATAACTTCTAAAGGTGTAGTTCCACCAAGTTCTTCATCAATTAGCTTCATTCCTTTGTATATTTCAGTATTTTTATCGAAATAATTTATAAAGCTATTCTCAACTTCGAGTTTGCTAATTCCAACTACACTTAAGACAATAATAATTCCAGTTGCAGAAAAAATTGTAAATTTATTATTTAAAGAAATTGAACCAAGTATTGATGTAATTTTAGAATCTTGTTCTTTTTTTAGAGATACATTTCCTGTTGAAGTAAAACTTAAAAGGGTAGGCAGTAAAGTAAAAGTAATTATAAAAGATGTAATCAAACCAAAAGTCATCATCCATCCAAAATCTATAATTGGTTTAATTTCACTAAAGATTAAAGACAAGAAAGCCAAAATTGTTGTTAAAACTGTATACAATATAGGCCAAAACATTTTGCTAGTTGTTAGAGAAATGATTTCAAAGTTGTCTTTTGATGGAAAATTTTTTTTAAGCTGAAGAAACCTGGTATTCATATGAATGTTCATTGCCATTGTAAGAATAAGCATTAAGGCAATAAAGTTTGATGAAATAACAGTTACTTTCCACCCAAGTAATCCAAGTAGACCCATCATAATAATTACAGAGAAAAAACAACTACTAATAGGAACTACAATCCAAATTAGATTTCTAAATACAAACCAAAGAGTTGCTATGATAAATAATAAAACTCCAATACCAAACACAATGATATCACTTTTAATAAAAGTCATCATATCATCTGCGATCATTGGAATTCCACCTAAGTAAATTTTTCCAACATCGCCATAACTTTGAATTACTTGTCTTATCTCTAAAATGTTTTGATGATTTTGTTTTTTGATTTGATCTTTGTAATTTTCAATTTCTTCTCTAGATTTATTTTCAATATCTTCTAATTTTTTATTTTGTTTGATGTTAACAATGATCCCGCTTGTCTTACCATCTTCACTTATTACAAAATTCCTAAAAACAGGACTATTTAAAATTTCACTAAATCCTCTTTCTCTGTCCACCTCTTCATCTTTTAAAGTTTTAAAGCTTTCTAATCTTTCCTGAAGTGGTGCATCTGAATTATTTAAAAGTGGTATATCTAAAAGCGTAATAACACTATGAACCCAATCTAAACTTTGAATTTTGTATTTTATACTCAACAGATTATTTATTGAGGAGTCTGTCACCATTCCTTCATTAGGAGTATAGGTGAGAACTAAAAATTCTTTAGACCCGTATCTTTCAGTAATTTCTTGCAGGTATGCGAGATCTGGATCTCCATCAATTAATAAGGTTTCTGATGAAGCATCTAGTCTAAAGTCTTTTGAATAATAACCAAAACTTAGAATAGAAATAAGAAGCAATACAAATATTGCCTTTGGGTTCTTTAAAACTAAGTTTTGATACATTTGAGCTAACATTAGCTCTTTTATATTGGAAATTAATTAGTTTGAGTATCTTTAAATTTCGTAAATCTTTCCTCAAACTCAAGTGTTATATTACCAATTGGACCGTGTCGTTGTTTCCCAATTATAATTTGTGCTAAGTGTGCTACCTCATTCATTTTAGCTTGCCATTCAGCATGTTCTACAGTTGCTTCTCTTGGCTCTTTTCTAGATAGATAATATCCTTCTCTATAAACAAACATTACAACATCTGCATCTTGCTCGATCGAACCTGATTCTCTTAAATCTGCTAATTGAGGTTTGTGGTCATCTCTTTGTTCAACTTGTCTTGATAACTGCGATAAAGCAACAACTGGAACAGCTAGTTCTTTTGCTATTGCTTTTAGCCCTTGCGTAATTTGAGAGATTTCCTGAACTCTACCATCTTTATTATAAGTTGTTCCCCTCATTAACTGAATATAATCAACCACGATCATATCTAATCCAAACAGTCTTTTAATTCTTCTTGCTCTATTACTTAGTGCTGCAATGCTGATAGCCGGTGTTTCATCTATATAAAGTGGAAGTTCAGCTATATTTTTAGAAGTCTCAAGAAATTTATCAAATTGATCATCAGAAATTCTTCCTCTTCTTATATCGTTTGAGCTAATTCTTGCTTGTTCTGAGATAATTCGAGTAGAAAGCTGTTCAGATGACATTTCTAAAGAGAAAAAAGCTATAGAAGATTTTTTACCACTATCTTGTAATTTTTGTGCAGCATTGAATGCAATATTTGTAGCAAGTGAAGTTTTCCCCATTGATGGACGACCTGCAATAATGATTAAATCAGATTGGTGCAAACCTCCAAGTTTATCATCTAAGTCTCTGAGCCCTGTTGGAACCCCAACAATTCCTTCTTCATTTTTATATGCAGCTGAAGCCATCTCTATAGTTTGTTTCATGGCATCGTCAAATTTAATAAGTGAGGAGCTAAAAGATCCCTTTTCAGCTAAATCAAATAATTGTCGTTCAGAATTCTCAATTATAGTTTGACCACTAGTATCAAGATCATTCAATTTTGCACTATCGATAGTTTCTTCAGAAATTTTGATCAGCTCTCTTCTGACAAACATATCGTATATAATTTTTGAATACTCTACTGCTTGTCTTACAGATGTAGAAAACTTAGTTACTTTTACCAAATACTCTGGAACATTGATGTCATCTTTTTCATCTTCAAAATAATTTTTCAAAGTTATGGGATTAGCAAGCATACCTTTGTAGATAAGACTTTCGATAGCTTCAAAAATCTTTTGATGCATAGGATCGTAAAAGTTAATAGAAGAAACAATCGTATTTACTTCATCAAAAATATCATTACTAACCAGTATCGAGCCGATTACAGCTTGTTCAGCTTCAATGTTATTTGGTAATTCTTTGAATTTGTCTTTAACTATACTTAAGTTATTTTCCATAAAATAAACTTACAAAAAAAAATTTATTATTTAAATTTTAAATTTCAGCTGTTGAAAAGAATGTATAATTATTGAATTGTATCTGCTGATGTAACATTAACAACTATCTCAGCATCAACTTCAGAGTGTAAAGAAATTTTAACTTTGAATTTTCCTAAAGATTTAATTTCTTCAACTGGTTGTATCATTGAAGGTTTGATCTCAATTTTGTTTTCTTCTTGAATAAGTTTTGAAATTTCAGTTGGTTTTACTGAACCATAAAGTTCATTGTTTTCAGTGCTTAGTTTTTGAACTGAGTATTCTTTATTATTGATTTGTTCCGCTATCTTAGCTGCTTCTTGTTTTCTCTCATTATCTTTTTTAGATAATTCTGCTTTTATTTTTTCTACTTCTTTAATATTTTCTTTGGAGGCATAAAGAGCTTTTTTGTTTGCAATCAAAAAGTTTCTAGCAAAACCTCTTTTTACATCTATTACCTCTCCAACAGATCCAATTCTTTTAACGTTTTCTAATAAAATTACTTTCATTATATCAAAGCTAGGTTTCTTGCTCTTTTAATCGATAAAGATAATTCTCTTTGTTTTTTTTGAGAAACGTTTGTAATTCTTGAAGGTAAAATTTTTCCATTTTCAGAAACATATCTTTTTAAAAGTTTGATATTTTTATAATCAATTTTAGGTGCTCCTTTTACTGAAAGTGGGCAAGTCTTTTTAAATTTATATTTGTTTGGTTGAAAAATACTTAACTTTGCAAAGTTACTTTGTTTTCCTTTTTTATTTCCACTTTGTCTTTTTGGCATTAGTTTTTGGTACTTTCTTTGTTTTCACTATCTTCTTTTTTTCCAAAGTAATTAGCATCTAAATCAAATTCTTTTACTCTAACAGTTAGATACCTTAATAATTTTTTATCAATAGCTTCATTTTTCTCTAACTCTTCAACTACTTTACCTTTACCTTTAATTTTAAAGTGAATGTAACTTCCTTTTTTATTTTTCTTGATTAGGTAAGAAAGGTTTAGAAGGCCCCAGTTCTCAGTTTTTACAACTTTACCCTCATTTTTTTCAACAATTTTTGAATATTTTTCAGTTAACTGCTTTAACTCACTTGGAGATGTATCTTGTCTAGCTATTATAGTATGTTCGTATAAGTTCATTTATGTTCTTTAATAAAAAGTGAGGATATACTATTATAAAAGTTCAATTACAATAGATAAAAACACAAAATTATTAATATTTTTATATGTTTTCAGTAATATTCCCGGGTCAAGGATCTCAAATAGTTGGAATGGGAAAAGAGTTTTATGACAAATTTGAGCTTGTGAAAAGCCTATTTAAAGAGGCGGACGAGACACTAAATTATTCAATTTCAAAGCTAATATTAGAAGGACCTAAAGAAGAGCTTGATTTAACAGCAAATACACAACCAGCAATTTTTTTAATAAGCTATTCTATATTTAACGTTATTAAAAAGGAATTTAATATTGATTTAAATGAAGCAAAGTATTTTGCTGGTCATTCTTTAGGAGAGTATTCTGCTTTATCTTGCGCTGGATATTTAAACTTTGCAGAAACATTAAAAATTTTAAGAATCAGAGGCGATGCTATGCAAAATTCTGTACCAAAGGGTGAGGGTGGTATGGTTGCAGTGCTTGGATCAACTGTTGAAATAATAGAAAAAATAATAAATGACAATGAATCTAAATTTAAAGCACAAATAGCAAATGATAATTCAGAAGGGCAAATTGTTTTGAGTGGAAAAACTCAAGATTTAGAAAAATTAATTGAGGTACTAAAAGAGAATTCAATTAAAAATATAAAACTTCCAGTTAGTGCTCCTTTTCACTGTAGCCTTATGAGCAAAGCAACTGAGATTATGACAGAAGAATTAAGTAAAATTTCATTTTCTGACGGGAGCAACAAGTTGATATCAAATGTAACAGCTGAGGTGATTTCAAATACTGAAGATTTAAAATCACTATTAATAAAACAAATTGAAAATAGAGTAAGATGGAGAGAGAGTGTCTTAAATATAATAAATAATGATGTAGATCATTTTATAGAAATTGGACCTGGGAAAGTTCTGTCAGGTTTGGTAAAAAGGATTAATAAAGAAGTTAAAATTAATACGATAAACAGTCTAGAGAATATAGAAAATTTAAAAATATGAATGATTTAAAAGATAAAAATATAATTGTTACAGGTGCATCTGGAGGAATAGGAAATTCAATTGTAAAAAAATTAAATGAAAGTGGTGCTAATATTTTAGCTTCGGGAACAAGAATTGAGAAACTTGAAGAATTAAAAAAAGAATTTGAAAGAATAAATATTTTGAAGTTTGATATATCTCAAAGTGAAAAAATTGATGAATTTATTGAAAATGCAACAAAAGAATTGGGTGGTAGTTTAGATTGCATTGTTAATAATGCTGGAATTACTCAGGATAATTTAGCTATTAGAATGAGTTTAGACGAATGGAAAAAGGTAATTGATATTAATTTAACTTCAACATTTTTGATGAGTAAATTCGCCATAAAAAAAATGTTAAAAAATAAATCTGGAAAAATTGTTAATATTACTTCTGTTGTTGGCCATACAGGAAACTTAGGTCAAGCTAACTACACCGCGTCAAAAGCTGGAATAGTGGCAATGTCAAAAAGCTTAGCAATTGAATATGCTAAGAAAAACATCAATGTTAATTGTATCTCTCCAGGATTTATTAAAACTGCAATGACAGATAAGATAGATGAAAAGTTTAAAGAAACGATTATATCAAAAATACCCTCAGCACGTCTCGGAGAGCCTGATGATATTGCAAATGCTGTTAGTTTTTTATGCTCTGATCAATCCAGCTACATAAATGGCGAAACATTGCATGTTAATGGTGGCATGTATATGGCTTGACAAAATAGCTTTTTAAACTATTAACGAAATATAACAAAAAGGATCAATATGTCAGAAGACGTTTCAAGCAAAGTAAAAAAAATTGTAGCTGATCACTTAGGTATAGATGAAGCTAAAGTAACTGAAGAATCAAGTTTTATAGATGATTTAGGCGCTGATAGTCTAGATACCGTTGAATTAGTGATGGCTTTTGAAGAAGAATTTGGATCTGAAATCTCAGATAGTGAAGCAGAGAAAATTTTAACTGTTGGAGATGCAGTTAAATTTATCGAAGGAAAAGCAAACTAGAAATTTCAATGCCCTCAGAAAAAGATGGGGTAATGATAATACTTTCTTCCCCCTCCGGTGCAGGGAAGACTACACTAGTAAATTTACTATCAAAAAAAAAAAATTACGTTATTTCAGTTTCTCACACAACTAGAAATCCTCGACCAGGTGAAGTTAACCATAAAGATTATTACTTTGTTAATGACAATGAATTTCAAAGATTAATCAAGAATGAAGAATTTCTAGAATATGCAAAAGTATTTAATAATTATTATGGGACAACAAGAACACCTGTTATTGATAATTTAAATAAAGGTAAGAATGTTTTATTTGATATTGATTGGCAAGGTGCTGATCAAATTAAAAATAAAAAATTAGATTTTAAATTAATTTCCTTTTTTATTTTACCTCCAAGTAAAGAAGTTTTATTTCAAAGACTTTCAAATAGAGATATGAAAGACAAGTTGATTGCTGAAGAAAGGATGAAACAATTTGAAAGAGATGTTTTGCATTGGATAAATTATGATTACGTAATCATAAATGATGAACTAGAAAAATGTTACTTTAAAATTGATAATCTTATAGAAGCAGAATTAAATGATGGTTCTAAAGATTACGATTTAAATTTTGTAAGAAACCATATTGAAAAACTAACTTCGTAAGTTCTCATATTCCTCAGTAAGTTTATAATAAGTTTCACAATCTAAATTCTGAGGTCTTAAACTTAAATCAATTTTAAGTTTTTCTAAAATTCTAAGATCACCGTTAAAGATTTGATTATATGGCTTCTTAATCATTTTTCTTCTGCTGTTAAAAAAAATACGGGTTATTTTTTCTAAGTTTTTAGGATAATTTATTCTATAAAAATTTTTTTTTGGAGTAAATAAGAGTAAAGTACTATCTACTTTTGGTTTAGGTGAAAATGAAGTTGGTTTAATATCACAAATTTTTTGAACAACTAACTTCCAATTTGCAAGGATAGATAGTCTTCCATAATTTGTATTATTATATTTTGCTATTATTCTATCAGCCACCTCTTTTTGAAACATTAAAACTAAATTTTCAAACCAAAAATCTTTTTTTAAATTAACTATCCATTTGCTTAGAATTTCTGTTGAAATATTGTATGGTAAATTTCCAAATACTTGTACTTTTTCATTAAATAATGTGGTCTCATCAATATTCAAAACGTCATCATTAATAATGTTTAATTTTTCTTTAAATTTTTCTTTTAAGTTACTTATAAGAATCTTATCTTTTTCAATAACTGTAAATTTTTTCGGGTTTTTATTTAAAATGAATTTTGTGAGGTTTCCTGTGCCAGGTCCTATTTCCAAAATAGTTTTGTTCTCAATTTTAACACAATTAACAATTTGATTTAATACATTACTATCAATTAAAAAATTTTGGCCTAAACTTTTTTTTGCTTTAATCAATTTTTATCTAAGAATGAAATTGCTCTCATTAAACTAAGTGGGTTAGATTTATTTTTTCCAAGCATGTTTTCGTTTGGCCCATGATCTGGTGAAACTCTTATAAAAGGAAGTCCTAAAGTTATATTTATTGCATCGTATTCATATAGTGTTTTTATAGGCGTTAAGACTTGATCATGATACATACCTACAATAACATCATACTTTTTTCTATTTTGTTTTAAAAAAATAGTATCAGCAGGAAAAGGTCCATCAATAAAATATTTTCTTTTTTTTAGATAATTCACCGATGGTTTTATAATTTTTTCATCTTCATTATATTTATCAACACTCTCACAATGAGGATTTAAACCCAGTATAGCTATTCTAGGTTTTTTTACATGCAATTTCTTTTTATAGAATTCATTTAAAATTTTTATTTTTTCTAGTATTAATTTTTTATTTATTTCTTTTGCTACATTTTTTAAAGGAAGATGTGTTGTTAAAGGGCAGACAGATAGTTTTTTATTGTAAATCAACATAACATTTTTTTTAATATTAAATTTTTCTGAAATAAATTCTGTTATGCCAAGATGTTGTTTTTTTAAGAATTTTTTTTTGTTGATTGGTCCATTGATAATTTTTTTATAACTAAATCTATTAATTAACTTAAACAAAGTTTCAAAACATTGGTTTATATACTTGTTTGAGTCTGAAGATGCTTTGCTAAAAGCTATATTTGTTGAATAATTAACATTTATTAAATTTATAGATTTGTTTTTAAGTTTTTTGATATCAAAATTATATTTATTTATAATATTAATTTTATAACTATATTTTAATTTTTTCATTTGAAGTTTAATAAGCTTATGGGAGGCTATTAAAATTAAAGGTGATTTAATTTTTACTTTTTTTAATGATTTAAAGAAAAGTTCTAAGAAAACACTGTTAGGTTCTCCAGGCACAATGAGTATTGGTTGTTTATAACTCATTAATTTGAATATTTTTTATGGTTTTATTATAAAAAATAGATGAAAATTGATTTAATTGCTTATTAGCTATTTCTTTTGAAATAATTTTAATTTCATCATCTATGTTATTCTTAATTTTAATTTCTCTCACTTCATTTATTTTGAGGATCAAGAATCCTCCTGGTATAACTATTGGATCTGTATAATCACCTTTTGAAATTTTAGATAATTCTATTTTGATTTTATTACTTAATGAATTTTCTTTAATCCAACCTAATTTTCCACCATTATTTGCAGAATTTGAAATGCTATGTATAAGGGCTGCATTTTCAAAACTACTTTCTTTTACATCTTTCTTTATTTTATCTAACTTTAGTTTTATTTTTTCATTTTCTTTAATTGAAAATAATATTTCTGAAATTAAGTATTCTCTTTGGATATTACTTCTTAAGACATCTTGCCTTATTTCATCTATATTAACTTTAACATCTTTTGAAAATTTACTTAAAATTAATTGATTCCACATTATTTCTAATTTTATCTTTTTTTCAATTTCATTAAACTTTAAATTTCTCTTCTTTAAGAATATTTTTAATTCTTCATGACTTTCAATATTAATTCTTTTAGCAAAATCATTAATTAAATTTTCATAATATTTTTGATCTAAGTCAAAATTTTTAAAATATCTAGATAATATAATAGATTTAACTTTTTCTTTTATTAATGAATTTTTTGCAATCTCAATTTTTTTTTTTTGATCTAGTTTATCTAAATTTTTATTAAGCAAACTAAGATATTTAATTTCATTTAAAATATCTACAGATGTTATGATCGAGTTTTCCACTTTTAGTATTATTTTATTTTTTGAGGCAAATGTTTTATTTGTAGCTAGCAATACTAAGCTAAAGCATAAAATCAAAATTAATTTGATTATCTTTTTCATTTAAATTATCTATCTATTTTATGTTCATAAGTTGTTAATGGAAATAAGGTAACTGTAAAAAATATATCTTCAGTTGGTTTTAAATCTCTATCTTCATAATATGTTTTTTTATATTTAATACCCGCCGTTAAACAGTCATTCTTATATTGGTATACTAGATCATAGTATTCTGTTAAATTTAATTTTCTATTTCTTCTTGTATTAAATGTGAAAATTTTATTTTCATCAATCTTGTAACTAGAAGAATTTGATATAAAATTTTCATCACCCATATCACCACTTTCTTTAACATAATTAAATTTTGTAACTAGATTATTTAATGAAATTGTGGTGTTAATATCGTTATATTCAAATGTTTTTAAGTCATTATCTATTGCAAAATTATAATTAAAATGAATGATATTTGAAAAATTATTTTCAATAGAGCCAAAAATATTTGACATTTTTCTATTTAATGTTGTTTTTTTTGGAATAAAATCTTCCTCATCATCTCTTAAAACTGTTGCTAATCTGAATTCAAAATATTTGTTAACATCTTCAAGATTTTCTTTTCTATAATCAATTCCCAATGTTAGCGATTTATCTGCTTCAAGAGAATCATTTATTCCTAATCTATTTATTGAAAAAATATTATCAGTATTCACTGTTCTGAAAGAGTTTTTGTGGTTTTTCATATCACTTGGATTAAATCTAAATGATGCTTTTGGTGTTAAATAATTTTGATAAAATTTTGTTTTTTTTAGTAAAGGTAATTTTGATTTTAATTCAATTATTGATGAAAGTTCAATTTGAGGACTAGATTTATATTCCGAAGTATCTTTACCCATTGTATTCATATTCTTTAAGCTAACACTGAAAGTATTTTCTACTCCATTATTTGAAATATAATTCATACTTGAAAAATCAAGATCATTTATAATTTTTGATTTAACTTGATTTGTATTAATCAGCTCATTGCTTCCGCTTGATTTAAAGCTGAAAGACCCTTCATCAATGTTTGATAATATATTTTTTTCAAAACTATAATAGGGAAATACATATTGATATCTGTCACTTTTACTACCTTTTAAATTTTCATATACACTCATCCCTGTATTTAAATTGTAATTTTCATGTTCTAAATTAAACTTTAATTGACTAAACAAACTATCAGAATTTTTTGGTTTTAGTGATGTGCTATTCTCAAGAAGGCTTGTGTCAAATACTTTTAAAAATGTATCGTTATTTACTTTTTCTACTTTAAAATATAGTTTGCTTGACTGAAAATCACTTATATTTAAATCGTACTCTAGATTAGAAAATAGATAACTTAAATTTTTCTTTTGATTTGATTTAGTTGATTTGTAATCTCTTGTGTATCCAAAGTTAGTTTTAAGGTTATAATTTTTTCCTAACTTTCTATATTCATTTTGCAACATTTGAGAGTCTCTATCAAATAATGTTGGAGTGATCGTTATATCACTATCTTCTGAAATTACATGAAAGTAAGGAATAGTAATTGAATTTCCTAGAACATTTGAATTATTTAATACAGGTCTTAATAATCCAGATTGCCTTTTAACAGATGGGTCGGGATGAAAAAATTTAGGAAAATATAATACAGGAATATCATATACTTTTAATAAAGCATTTTTATAATTTATTTGTTTTTTATTTTTATCATGCTGAATACTTTCAGCTTGCATAGACCAAGGAGGACAGTTATCATTTTTCTTACAGTTTGTGAAAACTCCTTTGTTAATGGTTGTTAATTCTCCTTTTTTATTTGAGGAAACTCCTTTAATTCTTGGATCATTTTCATTTTCATCAAAAAGGTTTTTATGAAAATTTATTATTGTATCTTTTGCAATAAAATTATTTTCTTTTAAATTTAATATAGCGTTAGAAAAAAAATATTTATCACTTTTAGGTGTATTATGATTAGTATTAACTAAAATATCATCACCAATTAAAGTTTCTAACTCAATAAGATATTTAAAATTTGATAAACTATAAAAGTTATTATCATCAAATAAAATTGTCTTTTTATTTGAAGAAAGTTCCATTTCATTTTTTAAATATGTTACATCTTGAGATCTAAAATCATATTTATCATTTATTTTTGCAGTCGTTCTTCCTTTAGAAAAAACTTTACCTATATTTTTAAAATAAGTTATTGAATCAGCTAAAATTTTATAATTTTTTTTTGTATCATTGTATACTACTTCTTGTTCTGCAATTATTATGTTTTCTTTAATATTGAATTCAAAAGACCTTGCTTCCAGGTTGCTTTCATCGTTAAGATTTAAAAATTTTGAATTGCCATCAGTGATTATTTTTTTTTCTAGAATTGAATATTCTACAAAATCAGAGTTTAAATTATAATTTCGATTTTTATCCTCAACAAAAACATTTTCAAAAGCTGAAATGATATTTAATTTTCTATTGTAAATAAAGTTTTTTGCTTTAATCGATACATTATCAATATGACTTATACCTTTAGATTTTTTTAATGTTGATATTATTTCTTCATTTTTTTTATAAATTGCTTCTTCAGCAAAAATTGAGTAATTATTAATTTCATCAATTATTTCTACCTCACCAATTGCTATTAGAGTGTTTAAATTTTTGTTATATTGAAACTCATTTGCACTAATAATAACTCCAGTGTTTGAACTAGCTGTTCCTTTATTTTTGCCAATAATTTTATTTCCATTTTCTAATATTTCAATTTCTGATATTTCAAAGTTAAATTGATCTTGGCTAAATGCATTTATATTTAATGAATAAAATAATAAAATTATAATATATATAAATAAATTATTTTTCATTTACTTTATATATCATTGAAAAGTTAATTATTAATAAAATCATTAAAGGGACAAATAAAGATAATAATATTGAAATTTTTTCAGTACTTCCTAAAACATAAAAGAAGTTATTTAAATAATAAATTATCACAGAACAAAATAAACCTGTTGTTACTTTGAAAGCATTTCCATTAATTTTTTTCATTTGTAGCATTATTAAAGATGAAAATAGTGTTATTAAAACTAAAAAGATTGGAAAAAAGATAATTTTTAAAATATGTAAATCCAAATCAATAAGTGAATATTTTAATTTTTTGTAATTTTCTCTTAATTGATACAGTTCAAATAGACTTAATGCAGATAGATTGGAATAAAGCGTTTTTATTTTTTTATAATTAAAATTTGTTTCTAATTTTAGGTTTTTTTCTATAAAATAATCACTTTCCTGATAAACTTTAGCATCTAATATAATCCAATCATCGTTTAAAATATTCATTTTTTTACTTTTAATGTTTCTTATGACGTTAAAGTTTTCATCTAACTCAGTTACAATATTATCAATTAAAAAGTTTTGTTCTATGGAAGATGAATTAGTGATTAAGATTTTATTATCAATTCTATCTTTAATCCAAATACCATTCTTTGTTATTACTGCTAAGTATTTACCATCGCTAGTATAATTTGATTTTAATTCTAGATAAATATTTTTTAAATTCGAGGAAAAATTATAAAATAGTGTAACAATTAATATTCCTAGCAACATAGAAAGTGAACATAAGATAAGTAAAATTTTTGTATTTTTTAAACCAGAATATTTAAAAATATCGATCTCTTTATTTTCAAAAATTTTTATAAAAAAAAGCTGGGCTGATATAAGCATAATAAAAGGAAACATTTCAAACATCAAAGAAGGTGAGTTCAAAATAGATAAAAATATAGTAAAATTAAAACCCACCTCCAGATCTCTAAAAAATTCTAATTCACTTAATAAATTTAACAGAAAAACAAGAGATATCATTATTAAAAAGACATAAATTATTGATTTGAAAAATAAGATTGAAATAAATTTTATATAAACACTCATAACTTAGTTTTTATTTTCCAAATAATTAAATTTTGAAAAAAAATATAAATATGAAAAAATTAACAAAATCATTGGAGCAAGGAAAAATATTATGTTTTGAATTAAATTTTCAGAAATAAATCTAATTGTAGTTTCAGAAAAAATTATAATTATGAAACCAAAAGCAAAAGTAAAATATCTTAATTTTTGATAATTAGAACTTTCTTTAGATGATATGATTAAAATTAAAGGTATAATTGAAAGAATTGGGATATAAAAAGGTATAATAAATCTTTTATAAATTTCTTTAAATATATTTTGGATGTTTTTAAAAGAGCAATTTTCAATATTTTTTGAAATTAATTCAAATTTGTCTTTTTTATACTTATAAAAATTATTTAAACATTTAAAAAGTTTGAATGAATTTAACTCTTGGGTTTTTTTATAAGTTGTTGTGTTAGTTTGTAAATTTTTTAAAGAAAAATCAGATTTTGAAAAAGAAATATTTGTTATCTTATCATTTTTTGATGTTATCGTTGCTCCATTGAACAGAATTAATATAGTTTGAGATTGTATTTTATCAAATTTACCTTTTTTTGCGTAAGTAATTTGAAATTCATTTTTACTGATTTCTTTCTTTATATATAAATTTTCTAGATCACCATTTTTATTTTTTTTTTCAGCATAAATTGTTAATCCCCTTATAGTATCATTAAATTTTTGTGGTTTAACAAAGTTATCAAGAAAATTCACACTTGACATTCTCAAGGATGTCCTAGCCAAATCTTGTGTGATTGGAACAACGTAAGAATTTAATATGATCTGAAAAAATGTTAAAAAAAATGAAACTTTCAATATAAAGTTTATTATTTCAATTTTATGGATTCCATAATTCCAAAAAATAATTAATTCGTTGCTTAATTCATATTTTACTGTGACATAATAAAGGCTAAAAAAAAGTATAAATGGAAAAATTTTACTAACTATTTTTGGAAAATTTAGTAAAGTATAATTCAAGTACACTAAATAGTCTCTACCATCATCTACCATTATATCTAAAAAATTTACACCTTGAAAAACCCAAATTACAGTTGCTGCAGATAAGAGGGCAATTATAAAAAAAATCAAATAATCTGATAGTAATTTTCTAAATAATATTTTTTCCATTGAAAAATGCTAATTTAACTCATATATAGCATTCAATTCTAAGAGTTTAAGTAATATTTATGTCAGTAAAAATTATCTATAGAAAAAATATATCAAAAACAGGCCCTTATAATGAATGCTTTTTTGTTGATAACAACTTTAACATATCAAATCTTAAAAAAATTATTTCTAAGTCTGAATTTTCGTTAATTTCAGATTTAATAAAAAGTAAAAACACAAAAAAAAATATTCTATCTTTTGAAATTAGCTCAAAGAAAAAAATAATCTTAGTTTCAATTAAAGAAAATATTAAAAATTTTGAAGAAGTAAATTTAGGTGCTTCCTTGTACGATTTTTGCAAAGATTTTAAAGTAAAAAGTTACTTTATTAACACAAATACGTTAACTAAATTTTCAAATAACTTAATTTTAAATATTTTACATGGATTTAGATTAAAATCTTATTCTTTTGATAAGTACAAATCAAAAAAAAACAATAAAAGTTTAACCATATTTGTTTTGGGTAAAAAAATACCTAGCTTTAAAAATCAATTAAAATCTAAATCTATTGAAGAGGGAAGTTTTTTAACCAGAGAACTTGTTTCTGAACCTGGAAATGTTTTACACCCTGATGAATATGCAAAAAGATTAATTTCACTGAAAAAGTTTGGATTAAAAGTAACTGTATATGACGAGAAAAAATTAAAAAAATTAGGGATGAATACTTTACTTGGCGTTGGACAAGGAAGTATTAGGGGGTCTTATTTGGTCACCATTGAATGGAATGGGTTGAAAGATAAATCAAAACCTCTTGCATTTGTAGGTAAAGGAGTTTGTTTTGATACTGGGGGCATTTCACTTAAGCCTGCTAAATTTATGGAAGATATGACATATGATATGGCTGGTTCAGCAGTTGTTGTTGGATTGATGAAAAGCTTAGCTTTAAGAAAAGCAAAAGTGAATGCAGTAGGTGTTGTAGGATTGGTAGAGAATATGCCAGGTGGAAATGCGCAAAGACCAGGAGATATAGTAAAATCTTATAGTGGGAAAACAGTCGAAATTTTAAATACAGATGCTGAAGGTAGACTTGTGCTTGCTGATGCGCTTACATATACAGAGAAGAAATTTAAACCTAAATTTATAGTTGATTTAGCTACCCTTACAGGTGCAATTATAGTTTCACTTGGATCAGAATATGCAGGTTTATTTTCAAATAATGATAAATTATCAAAAGAATTAATCGAAGCAGGAGAAAAAGTTGAAGAAAAAGTTTGGAGAATGCCACTAAATAAAAACTTTGATAAATTAATTGATTCAAAAAATGCAGATATGCAAAATATTAATTATGTTGGTGGAGCAGGCTCAACAACTGCTGCTCAATTTTTACAAAGATTTATTTTAAATAAAACACCATGGGCTCACTTAGATATAGCTGGTATGGCTTTCTCTAAATATGGAGGTGCATTAAACTCAGGTGGAGCTACAGGTTATGGAGTAAGATTATTAAATAAACTAATAGAGGATAAATATGAGTAATATTGAACAAACTTTATCAATTATAAAACCTGATGCAGTTGAAAGAAATCTTGAGAATGAAATAAAAGAAATGTTTAAAAAAAGTGGTTTTTCAATTTTAAAAGAAAAAAAAATTCAAATTGAAAAATCAGAGGCAGAAAATTTTTATAAAGTCCATGAAACAAAGCCGTTTTATAATGATTTGTGTGAATACCTGTCATCTGGCCCAATTGTGGTAATGGTACTTGAAAAAGAAAACGCAGTTTTGGGAAATAGAGAATTAATGGGCGCAACAAATCCTAAAGATGCTGAAGAAGGCACAATTAGAAAGAAATATGGGATTTCAATTGATAAAAACTCTGTTCATGGGTCTGATAGTGTTGAAAATGCTAAAATTGAAATTGATTTCTTTTTTAAGGGTTAAAAATTTTCAAAATAGCCTTGGGATATAATTTGTGTTCTTCAGCTAAAATTTTTTTAGCAAGGCTATCTGGACTGTCTTTTTTATAAATATTAACTCTTTTTTGAAGAATTATTCTTCCAGAATCTAATTTTGAATCAACTAAATGTACAGTGCATCCTGAGTATTTATCTTTATTTTCTATAGCTCTTCGATGGGTATCTAAACCTTTGTATTTTGGTAGTAGTGAAGGGTGAATATTTAAAATTTTACCTTTAAAATTTTTAATAAAATTTTTAGAAAGTATTTTCATAAATCCTGCTAGACAAATTAATTCAATTTTATTTTTTTTAAGTTCTTTAAGTATTTTTTTTTCAGCAATATCTTTATTTTTGAAACTAATTATTTTTTTTTTAATTTTAAAAATAGTTCCATATTTTAAACCTTTGGCTAGCTTATTATTAGTAATTATTAGATTTATAGAAATAGGTGATTTCTTTAATTTAGAAAACTTAATTAGTGATTTTAAATTACTACCTGTTCCAGAGATAAATGTTGCAGTTTTTATTTTATTTGTTCCAATTGATAGAACCATTTAATTTCACTTTATTTTTACCATTAATAATTTTTCCAATTACATATGGTTTGTAATCTTTAGGAAAATAACTTTGAACTTTTTTTAAGTTTTTTTTGTTAATAATTAAACAAAAACCAACACCGCAGTTAAATGTTTTTAACATTTCATTTTCTGGTATTCCATTTTTTTTAAGCCAATTAAATATTTTTAAAGTTTTAATTTTTTTTAAATCAATATCTGCTACCATGTTATCAGGAATAACTCTTTTGATATTATCCGCAAGTCCTCCTCCCGTAATATTTGCACAACCATTAATAAGATTTTTTGAAATTATGTTGATTATTTCTTTCACATATATTTTTGTTGGTTTCAAAAGTTCTGAATTTAAAAATTTATTTTTATTTAAATTAATTTTTTTTTTATTTATTAAATACCTTACAAGTGAGAACCCATTTGAATGTAATCCACTAGATGGTATCGCTAATATTAAATTATTTTTTTTGATTTTATTTTTATTTAAGATTTTATTTTTGCCAACAATACCAACAGCAAAACCAGCTATATCAAATTTACCTTTTGAATAAGTGCCAGGCATCTCTGCTGTTTCTCCACCTACAAGTTCACAATCTGATAGTTTACAGCCCTTAACTATTCCTTTAATAATCGACTTAAGTTTAATTAAATCAATTTTGTTTATTGAAATGTAATCTAAAAAAAGCAACGGTTTTGCACCTTGAACAATTAAATCATTCACACTCATTGCCACAAGATCAATACCAATTGTATCAAATTTATTTAAAGAATTAGCTATTTCAATTTTAGTACCAACACCATCTGTACAAGCAACTATTTGAGGTTGCTTTATGTTGCTTGGGATATTTGAAATAGAACCAAAGCCCCCAATATTAGAAAACTTTTTTTTGCCCCTTTTTTTTGATGATACTGATGAAATGAAATTTACAAACTTATCAGCAGCTTTAATGTTAACACCACTTTTTTTATAGGTAAAATTTTTATTATTCATTACAATATTATATGAGGTGTTTTTTAAAATTAATTCAACAGAAGAGTTTATATAATCTTTTTCTATTTCTTGCTTTATTAAATATTTTTTTTTCCACAGAAAATAGTGTTGCAAAAACATTTTCTATAAAAGAAATTGAAATTTCATCTCCATTTAATGCCTCATTTGACAAAAATAAGATAATAAATCGAGGTTTTGTTGAAGCATATGAGGAACTTATTTTTACGATTGCTCAAAGCAAAGATCAAAAAAAACTTCAAAATTCTTCAACTAAAGAAGTTAAAAGTTTAGTTGAAACATTTTCGATTGTTCAAGAAAGTTTTATTGATGAAATATATAATCTTACCTTGAATGTAGAATTTAATAAAAAAAGTTTTTTCGAATTATTAGAAAAAAAAAATGTATTTCCTTCATCTATTATTCAAAAAGATTTAATTTTTTTTCCAATAGAAGTAGATGAAGAAAAAAATGAAATATTTCTTTTTTCAGAAAGTCAATTATTTAGAAACTGGAATTTTAAAAAAGAAAAATACCATCAATTAAATTACATTTTACCAAACGAGGATATTGATGATTATAATTTAATTAAAAAAAATATTAACAATTTAGAAGATTTTGATTTTAGAGAAATTTCAAAAAAATATAATTTTGAAGATTTTATTATAATGATTGTTTTTAAAAATAATCAAGAAATTCGAGTACTTAATAAAATAGTATTTAATAAGAACCAAAATTTAAAAAATTTTAAATTCAAAAATATAAATTTAGAAAATTTAGAAGATTTAAAAAAATTTATAGATAAACAAAAAACAGTTTTTGAAGATTATTGGAAATTAAAAAACATAATAAATACTTCAATTAAATTGGATTTGACTATATCAGTTGATAATAGCAATATAATTAAAATCGATCAGTTTGAAGAAACACTTTCAAGTATAGAATTGGTTAATAAATTCAATATATTTAAATTTGATAATAAAAAAAACATTTATAAAGTAATATTTAATGGTACCCGAGATCAATTCTTAAATGTGATGAAAGATTATGATTATTTTTTTGAAATCAAAAATAAAATTTGGGTATTAGAATGAAATCTTTAAATCAAGAAATCTTAAAATTTGATTATGAACAAAACTTTCAAGATCAGGATTTTTATGTATCTAAATCTAATGAATTTTCATTTTTATTATTGAATAGTTGGCCTAAATGGGAAAAAAATTTTATAAATTTAATTGGCGAAAAATTTTCTGGAAAGTCTCATTTAATTAATATTTTTCTACATAAATTTAAGGGTATTAAAATAAACGCAGCTGATATTAGTAATGAATATTTAAAAAAAATTAAAATCTATGAAAATATAATTATTGAAGATTTAAATAAAAATATTGATGAAAAGTTATTATTTACTTTTTTTAACAATATTGAGCAAGACAACAAATACTTAATTGTTACTTCAACTAAACCCATAGTTGATTACTCCTTTGAATTAAATGATTTAAATTCTAGAGCTAAAAATTTTATTTTATCAAAGATTGATAAGCCGGAGGATGATTTATTATATGCCCTAATATTAAAAAATCTTTCTGATCGTCAGATATCAATTGATAAGAAATTAATAGATTTCATTATAAAAAGAATAGATAGATCCTATGGCAAAATATCTGAATTCATATATAAGATCGACGAAATTAGTTTAAAAAGGAAAAAACCAATCGATTTTAAAATTATTAAAGAAGCTTTAGGAGATTAATTGAGCAAATATAGAACACATACTTGTAACGAATTAAGAAAAGAAGACGTTGATAAAAAAGTATTTCTTTCAGGCTGGATCAATAAAAAACGAGATCATGGCAACTTATTATTTATAGATTTAAGAGATAATTACGGTGTCACACAATGTATTATAGATAAGGATAATAAAAATTTTACAAACTTAGAAAAAACTCAATTAGAAACTGTAGTTAAAATCGAAGGTAAGGTTGTAGCCCGATCTGAAGATACAATTAACAAAGAAATAGGCACAGGAGAAATTGAGGTAAAAATTGATACTTACGAAGAACTAGGTTCTTGCAAAGAATTACCGATGCCAGTTTTTAGTGATCAAGAATACGCTGAGGAAATAAGGTTAAAATATAGATTTTTGGATTTAAGAAGAAAAAAAATACATGAAAATATAATCTTAAGATCAAAAGTTATTTCACACATTAGAAATGAAATGACTAAATTAGGTTTTTTGGAATTCCAAACACCAATACTAACATCCTCTAGTCCTGAGGGTGCTAGAGATTTTTTAGTTCCAAGTAGATTAAATCCAGGAAAGTTTTATGCGTTACCTCAAGCGCCACAACAATTTAAACAACTAATTATGGTATCTGGTTTTGATAAGTATTTTCAAATAGCCCCTTGCTTTAGGGATGAGGATGCAAGAGCAGACAGAAGTCCAGGTGAATTTTATCAACTAGATTTAGAAATGTCTTTTGTAGAACAAGAAGATGTTTTTAATGTTGTTGAAAAATTAATGGTTAATACTTTTAAAACATTTTCGAATAAAAAATTATTAAACGATAAGTTTCCAAGAATTTCTTACAAAGAAGCAATGTTAAAATATGGAAGTGATAAACCTGATTTAAGAAATCCACTTATTATAAATGATATTACTGAAATATTTACAAGAGAAGATGTATCTTTTGAAATATTTAAAAAGTTAGTAAAATCTGGTTCAAGAGTAAGATGCATAATAACAAAAAATACTAAGGATAAACCAAGAAGCTTTTTTGATAATATTGATAAATGGGCCAAAGAGCAAGGAGCATCAGGTTTGGCTTATTTTACATTTGAAAAAGATACTGAGCTATCTGGTAAAGGACCTATAGGAAAATTTTTCACCAAAGAAGCATTGCAAGAAATAATGAATTTAACTAATGCGGAGGTAGGTGACAGTATTTTTCTTGCTTGTGGAAAACAAAATGAATTAGAAAAAATAACTTCTCAGGCAAGACACAAAATTGCAGAAGATTTAGATTTAATTGATAAAGATATTTTCGCGTTTTGTTGGGTAGTTGATTATCCAATGTTTGAAAGAGATGAGGTTACCAACAAAATTGAATTTAGTCATAATCCATTCTCTATGCCACAAGGTGATTTGACAGAAAAAGATCTTGAAAATCCTTTAGAACTTTTAGCTTATCAATACGATATTGTTTGTAATGGTATTGAATTATCTTCCGGCGCTATAAGAAATCATAAACCCGAACTTATGTACAAGTTATTCTCAATTGCTGGTTACGATAAGCAGCAAGTAGATGAAAAATTTAGTGGTATGATAAATGCATTAAGTTATGGCGCTCCACCTCACGGGGGTATTGCTCCAGGTATCGACAGAATTGTTATGCTGTTAGCTAATGAAAAGAATATAAGAGAAGTAACAATGTTTCCAATGAACCAAAATGCTCAGGATCTGATGATGAATGCTCCATCAGAAGTTAACCCAGAACAATTAAAAGAATTAAACTTGTCTCTAAAAAATAAAAAATAAAATTATTTCTTACCTTTAAGACTTATTTTAACATCAGACAAATCAACTAGATTTTTTTTATAATTATTTCTAACAAATCCTTTGCTAGTAATATCCTTTACAATTTTTAATAATTGATTTTGATCATCATTTTCTTGATCATTCAAATCGTTTCCACCAATTGCAGGAGTATGTGCAAGATCTTCTCTATTTTGATAAGATATAGCAAGCTCTCTAAAAATATAATCTAAAATAGAAGTAGCACTCAATATTCTATCATTTCCATGAACTTTACCTGATGGTTCAAATTTTGTTCCCACAAATGCACTTATAAATTCATCTAATGGCACTCCGTATTGAAGACCTAAAGACACTGCGATAGCAAAGTTATTCATTAATGCCTTAACTAGCTCTCCTTCTTTACTTGTGTCGATAAATATTTCTCCAATTTTTCCATCTTCATATTCACCTGTATGAAGATAGACTTTATGATCTCCGATTGTAGCTTTTTGGATATAGCCTTTTCGTCTGTCAGGCATACTAAATCTTTTTCCACTTTTTTCTGAGTTTTTGTTTAAGTTTTGAACAACTGTTTCTTTACTAATAGAATTTTCACTTGCACTTTTTGAAACTATTTCAATTTTTTTATTTTCAACTACTTTTTTATTATTTGGATCTAAACTTTTAGTTTTTCTATTGTCTAATTTGACATCTAAAACTTCGAATTTACCATCGTCTCTTTTTTCAAGATTTTTAAGCTCTGTTTCATTTATATCCTCTAAGTAATGATTCACCTTAAAGGTACAAGTGTAATAAGTTTCTACAAGATATTTTGCCATTTCACCTCAGTTTAAAATTAGTTTGAAAATAGATTCTTTTAATTTATATACTTATTCAAATTTTAGTCTAATTTAATTTTTACAATTTTTAATTGAAATAAAAAATAAAATAACATGTTGACACTTTTTAAAAAAATTTTCACTTGGTGGAATCAAGATACTTTTGGAACAAGATTAAAAACAATTTTTTTTGGAAAACTTGCTGGTACAGATCAGCTTGGAAACAAATATTACGAAGATAAAAAAGGAAAAAGATGGGTAATATATTCTGATGTTATTGATGCATCAAAAATTCCAGTTGAATGGTACTCATGGATACATTTTACACCTAACAAAATAGAAAAAAAACATGAGCTAGAAAAATATGAGTGGCAAAAACCTCATCAATCCAATTTAACTGGTACCGAAGAAGCATATTATCCAAATAAAAATAAAAATGGTGTTAAAAAAAAATATACTAGTTGGAAAGAATAGTTTTTTTCTTTACTTACTAATCTTCTTTTTTCTATTTACATCTATTTCACATTCCAAAAGTCAACTTGAAGGTTCTTTTACTGAAATTAAAATTTTAGATAAGATTAGTTCTAAAAATACCTCATTGAAACTTGAAAATGGTCAATTACTAAAATTTAAAGACTTATCAATTCAAAGTTTAAAATGTAAAAATTCTGAATTTGATGATAATCCAGAAATTACTGCCTACATACAAGTCAGAGATTTATCAAATCAAAATAATGATGAAGTTTTTGTTTTTAATGGATGGATGTTTTCTTCAAGCCCTTCAATAACTCCGTTTGATCATCCTATTTATGATGTGTGGCTAATAAAATGTTATTAAACTATAGTATCTTTATCTAGCCAGCTTACATTAAAATCTGAATTGATAAATTTTTTATGATTTAACAATTTTTTGTGAAGTGGGATAGTAGTTGTAATACCTTCAATAACAAATTCATCTAAAGATCTATTCATTCTTTGAATAGCTTCTGTTCTATTTCGTCCATGACAAATTAATTTACAAACCATACTGTCATAATATGGAGTAACTTTGTAACCTTGAAATATAGCTCCATCTACTCTTGTTCTAAATCCAGATGGCTGGTGACACATACTTATAACCCCTGGTGATGGTTGAAAATTTTTACTAGCATCTTCAGCGTTTATTCTGCATTCAATAGCATGACCTCTTGGATTAATATCGCTTTGTTTTAATGCCGTTTCTTCAGAAAATGCTATCCATATTTGTTCTTTAATAATATCTACTCCTGTTACCATTTCTGTAACAGGGTGTTCGACTTGAACTCTTGTATTCATTTCTAGAAAATAAAACTTTCCATCTTCGTAGATAAACTCAACTGTACCAGCGCCCATGTATCCAATTTTAGAGACCATTTTTACAGTTTTCTCAAAAAGATCTTTTCTAATTTCATCATTCAAAACAGGACTAGGAGTTTCCTCAATAAGTTTTTGATGTCTTCTTTGAACAGAGCAATCCCTTTCATGCAAATGCACAACTCTATTTTTTCCAGCAAGAATTTGAACTTCTATATGTCTTGGATTTTGAAAGAATTTCTCAATATACACTTCATCGTTACCAAAGTATTTTTGTGCTTCTGATTTTGCTGTGGAAAACAATGTTTCGAATTCTTCCTCTTTGTGTACTATTTTCATACCTTTTCCACCACCCCCACCTGAGGCTTTAATTAGAACTGGAAAACCAATTTTTTTACAAAGATCTTTTGCTTCATTAATATCCCTAACGCCACCTTCAGATCCTTCAATGACTGGTAAACCATTTTCTTTAGCTATTCTTTTAGCTTGAATTTTATCTCCCATCATTTCGATGTGTTTTGAAGATGCACCAATAAATTTAATTTTATTTTCTTCTAAAATTTTAGCAAAGTTAGCATTTTCTGATAAGAAGCCATATCCTGGATGAACAGCATCTGCATTAGTCAGTTCTATTGCAGACATTAACGCAGGAATATTTAAATAACTATTTGCTGGCTGATGAGAACCTATACAGACACTTTCGTCTGCCATTCTTACATGCATACTTTCTCTATCAACATCTGAATGGACCGCAACTGTTGCTATACCCCATTCTTTGCATGCTCTTATAATTCTAACTGCAATTTCCCCACGGTTTGCAATTAAAATTTTTTTAAACATTATTTATTCTAAAATAAGAATTGTTTGACCAAACTCAACTGGCTGACCATCATCAACACAAATTTCTTTTACAACACCATCATGGGTAGAAGGTACATGGTTCATTGTTTTCATTGCTTCAACAATCATTATTGTGTCACCCTTTTTAATTTTTTTACCGACTTCAACAAATTTTTTTGCCCCAGGTTCTGGTGCATGATAAGCAGTTCCAATTATTGGAGAAGTAATTTCTGTACCAGATTTAACGCTTTCAGAAGATTTGGAAGCAGCAGTTAAATTTGTATTGTTTACAGATGCTGGAATTGTTTGATTGCTAATTGATACGTTATTTTTTGAAACTTTAATTTTAGTATCTTTTTCGGTAATTTCTATTTCAGTTAAATTAAACTCATCTAAATAATTACTAAGTTCTTTGATTATGTTTTTATCTATTTTCATTTTTGTAAAAGCTTTTGTAATGAAATTATGGCCAAAATATATCCTTCAGTGCCTAATCCAAAAATCCCACCTGTAGCAACTCCACTAATAAGTGATTTATGTCTAAATTCTTCTCTTTTATATATGTTTGATATATGCATTTCAATTATTGGTTTCTTGAACAATTCAAGTGCATCTCTTATTGCAACTGAAGTATGTGTAAATGCGGCAGCATTTATAATCATTCCATCATAAGTTTTACGTGCATCTTGAATTGTATTTACTAAATCTCCTTCCAAATTTGATTGGATAAATTCACAGTCTAGCCCAACCTCTTTTGATTTTTTTAAACAATTTTCTTTAAGTTGTTCATAGTTACCTGATCCATATTGTGATTGTTCTCTCTCACCTAATAGATTAAGATTTGGACCATTAATAATAATTATTTTATTATTCATTCAGCTTTTATATACGATGAAAAAAATAAAAATCAAAGTAAATGGTAAAAACAGATCAATTTCTGAAACATATAAACTTTCAGATTTAATAAAACACCTTAAAATTCCTATGAAAAAAGTAGCAATTGAACTTAATGAAGAAATAATAGATAAAAAAAATGTTAACAAAATTAAATTAAAACAAAACGACAAAATTGAGATTGTTCATTTTATAGGAGGAGGGTAGTATGAAAAAAGATAATCTCATCATTGCTAAAAAAAAATTTAAATCTAGATTAATTGTTGGTACTGGAAAGTATAAAACTATGTCTGAATGTGCGAAAGCTATCAAATTGTCAGGAGCAGAGATAGTAACTGTTGCAGTTAGAAGAGTAAATATTTCTGATAAGAACAAACCTTTGTTAATGGATTATATAGATCCAAAAAAGATTACCTATTTACCTAATACAGCGGGTTGTTTTAATTCTAAAGAAGCTTTGAGAACTTTGAGGTTAGCAAGAGAAATTGGTGGGTGGAAATTAGTTAAATTAGAAGTTTTGGGAGATAAGGAAAATTTATTTCCAGATATGATTGAAACTTTAAAATCTACTGAAGTTCTTACTAAAGAGGGGTTTAAAGTTATGGTTTATTGTAACGATGATCCATTAATGGCAAAAAGATTAGAAAATGTTGGAGCTGCTGCGATAATGCCATTAGCAGCACCAATTGGATCAGGTTTAGGAATACAAAATAAAATTAATATTCAAATAATCAGGAAACAAACTAAACTTCCGTTGATAATTGATGCAGGTCTTGGACAGGCTTCAGATGCTACAATTGCAATGGAGCTGGGTTGTGATGGAGTATTGGTAAACACTGCAATTGCGAAAGCAAAAAAACCATTTGATATGGCTCTTGCATTTAAAAATGCTGTTATTGCTGGAAGACAATCATACAACTCAGGAAGAATAGATAAAACTTTAATGGGAAACCCTTCTTCTCCATTAAAAGGTATTATTTAGTTTTTTTTATAATATTTCTTTTTTTTATAATTCTTTTTTATTTTTTTTACTTCTTTTTTTTGAGAAATTTTATCTTCTTTATTTTGGGTTTCTAAGTTTTTTAATTTTTCATAATGTTCAACAAGTTCAATAGTTTTTTTGGATTTGTTCTGAACGTTGATAATATATTCTGGAATTATCAGAGAGTTGTCACTGATGATATCAATTGTCATTTTATTTTTTTTTTCAAAGTAAGTTAAATCATTAACAAAGTTTTCTTTTAGAAAATCTGAAATTTTTTCACAGACTCTTACTTCAACAAATTTTGCTTTATTGGTTACAGCCTTTAATTCAACAATTTTTAATAATTTTTGAGCAAAAGACTCGTCTGTTAAAGTTACTTTCCATTTAACAGCACTTTCTCTCAATCTTTGTCGAGACATTTCTAAAAGGCCAAAATTACTTATTCTTCCTATTTGAATTCTTGCTCTATCAGATCTACATTTTTCCTTAAGCTTTCTTTCTACTAAGCGTCGGTTTCCAAAACTAAGCATATCAATGAAATCTATAATTATTAATCCTGATAAATCTCTTACTTTTATTTGTCTCGCAATTTCTTCTGCTGCTTCAATATTTGTGTCTAAAGCTGTGCTCTCAACATTTTTACCTTTAATTGAGCTACCAGAGTTAATATCTATTGATACAAGTGCTTCTGTAGGATTAATAACTAAATATCCTCCCGATTTGAGTTTAATTTCTGAGTCAAAAATTTGATTTAATTTTTGTTCAATATTTTCCTCAATAAATAGTGGTGTTCTTCCTCTATATTTTTTAACTTTTTTTACACTTGATGGCATCATTGTTTTCATAAAAGATTGGGCTTTTTTATAACCTTCATTTCCTTCAACAATAATTTGGTTAGTACTATCATCGTACATATCTCTTAAAGTTCTTTTAATTATTTCGCTTTCTTGATGAATTAAAGATGGAGCTATAGAATTAATTGCATTATCTTTTATATGCCCCCAAGTATTAATAAGAGTTGTTAAGTCACTATTGATTTCATTTTTTGTTTTGTTGCTTCCTGCTGTTCTTACAATTAAACCCATCTCTTTAGGAATTTTAATTTCATTTAAAATAGTTCTAATTTTTTTTCTATCTGCAGGATTAAATATTTTTCTGGAAATTCCGCCACCTTTAGGTGTGTTCGGCATCAGAACTATGTATTTTCCTGCAATTGAAATAAATGTGCTTAGTGCAGCACCTTTTTGACCTCTCTCGTCTTTGATGACTTGGACAAGAATTACTTGATTAGGTTTGATTACTTCTTGAATTTTGTATCTTTTAAATTTAAATCTTTTTTCAGGTTTTTTTTCAGTTTTTTCCTCTGCATCTGAATTTTCTTTTGTCTCTACTTCCTCTTTATCAGATTCTACATCTTGAACTTTTTCCTCTATTGGATCATCTATTTCAAGTTTACCCTCAGCAATATTTTCCTCTTCTTTTGCCTCAACTTGTTTTGAAAGCTCTTCCCTTGCTTTTTCTTCTTCTTCTTTTATTTTTTCAAGATCAGCTTTTGGTATTTGATAATAATCTGACTGAATATCATTAAATGATAAAAATCCATGTCTTTCTCTTCCAAAGTCAACAAAAGCTGCTTGGAGCGAAGGTTCAATCCTGCTTACCTTACCTAAATAAATATTATTTTTTATTAAATTGTTTTTTAAACCTTCGTACTCGTAGTCTTCAATATTTTCACCTGATTTAAGTACAACTCTAGTTTCATTTGGATGCGATGCATCGATATATAAATTTTTTTCCATAATATGTTGATCATTAAGTTCATTAATTTTTTTAGTAATAAATTTTGTTTAATTCTGATGCCTTATCTTTAACAAATTCCAAGATATAATGGAAATAAAATGAGTAAATTATTTAAAAATATTCTATTATTTTCCTCAACTATTTTAATATTATTGGGTATTTTAATATTTAGTATTTTATGGAAATACTCCAATGATATCCCGGATTATAAATTTCTAAAGAGTTATAAGCCCCCAGTTTCGAGCAAAGTTTATTCAAGAAATGGAGAATTAGTTGCAGATTTTTCAAAAGAAAAAAGAGTTTTTGTTCCTTACAACGCTATACCAAAAAATGTAATTAATTCATTTTTATCTGCAGAAGATAAAAATTTTTTCTCTCATCCCGGTGTAGATGCGAAAGGTGTTCTAAGAGCAGTAATTAATAATATTTCAAATATAATGTCCTCTAAAAGATTAGAAGGTGCCTCAACTATTACTCAACAAGTAGCAAAGAATTTTTTACTAACAAATGAAGTAAGTCTAAATAGAAAGATAAAAGAGGCAATATTAGCGTTTAGGATTGAGAGAGCGTTGTCTAAAGAAAGGATATTAGAACTTTATTTAAATCAAATTTATCTTGGTAGTGGAGCCTATGGTGTAGCTGCTGCAAGTTTGGAATATTTTGATAAATCTATAAGAGAACTTAATTATTCAGAAGCTGCATTGTTAGCTGCTTTGCCTAAAGCACCCAGTAAATACAATCCTTATAAAGATAAAGATTTAGCAAAATTTAGAAGAAATTTAGTTTTAAAAAATTTATATGAAAATAATTATATAACATCTGAATGGTTAGTAAAATTAAGTAATCAAGAAATTAAATTAAAGAAAAAACAAAAAATATACTTAGAAGATGCGCAATATTATATTGAAGACGTTAGAAAAAATGTCATAGAAAGTTTGACTTATGATAAAGTTTATAAACAAGGTCTAAATATCAATACTCCAATAGATTTAGATTTACAAAAAATTGCAACTAATTCACTAAGATCTGGATTAATTTCCTATGATCAGAGAAAAGGTTGGAGGGGAGCACTAATTAACAAACCTTACAATTCGAACTGGTACAAAGATTTAGATAAATACAAACTTGAAAAATCAATTAATTGGAAATTAGCAATTGTAAAAAAATTAAATAAATTTTCAGCAATTGTAGAAACGATTGATAAAGATGATGGTGTTATTGAATATAAAGATATTTCTTGGACAAAAAAAGAGTTTAACCAATTATTGAAAATTGGTGATATAATTTATGTGAAACAAATAAAAGATAAAAAATATAGCTTACAACAATTGCCAAAAATAAATGGAGGAATTGTTGTAATGGATCCTTATACAGGAAGAGTTTTGGCTCTTAATGGTGGTTTTAGTTTTAAAAAAAGTGAGTTTAATAGAGCCACTCAAGCGAAAAGACAACCAGGGTCTGCATTTAAACCATTCGTTTATGCTCTTGCTTTAGAAAATAATTACACACCTACATCATTAGTTTTGGATGCACCTTTAGTGTTAGATCAAGGAGATGATTTAAAGTTGTGGAAACCAGAAAATTATGGAAAAAAATTTTACGGTCCATCTACAATTAGAACTGGGTTAGAGAAATCAAGAAATCTAATGACAGTTAGAATAGCTCAAGATTTAGGGTTAGACAAAATTATCAACTATTCTAAAAAACTGTCAATTTACGAAAATCCTGAGGAACTTTTGTCAATTTCCTTAGGTTCTGCTGAAACTACTTTGTTGCAGCTTACATCTGCTTATTCTGTTTTTGTTAATGGAGGAAAACTTGTTGAACCTGTTTTGATTGACAGGATTCAGGATAGTGAGGGAAATACTATTTATAATAATGATAAGAGATCTTGTGTAAATTGTGATGCAATATCCTATCTTAGTGATGATTATCCTGAGTTAAAAAATAAATTTACACAAATTTTTTCCGAAGAAACCGCATATCAAATGACGTCAATACTTGAAGGGGTGGTTCAAAGAGGAACCGCAAAAAAATTAAGAGATTTAAAATTAAATATAGCAGGAAAGACTGGAACCACGAATAATAATACTGATACTTGGTTCATTGGTTTTACATCAAACTTGTTAGTAGGTGTTTATGTTGGAATGGATAGTCCAACACCACTTGGTAAATTTGAAACAGGATCAAAAACAGCCTTGCCAATATTCAAAAGTTTTATAAAAAATTCTGTTAAAAAGTCTGAGGCTAGACCATTTAAAGCTGCAAAAGATACAATTATGATGGTTGTGGATCCCTCAACAGGCCAGAAAGCTAAATTTACATCTAAAAATACAATAATTGAGGTTTTTAAAAAGAAAAATGTTGTAGATGGTAAAGTTCTTTATTCAAATTCTAATAGAATAGATATAAACAACATACTAAAGTTTTACTAATGGATAACAATTACCAAAATTACAAAGAGGAAATTAATAAAATTAATCAAAGAATTAAGGAGTATCTTTGAAAACAATAAAATTTACTCAAAACTTGAAAAATTAAATTCTCAAATGTTAGATGCCAATTTTTGGCAAGATAAAGACAATTCAAAAAAAGTTATAAAAGAGAAAAAACTCTACGAAGATTTAGTAAATTCTTTAAATCAGTCTATACAAAAATTAAATGATTTTGATGATTTGAATCAGGTTGCTTTAGAGGAAAGTAATCTAGCAGTACAGGAAGAAATATTACAAAATATTAAAGATTTAAAAAAAGAAGTAAAAAAAAATGAAATCAAATGTTTTTTATCAGATGAAGCAGATTCCTTAGATTGTTATATTGAAATACATGCAGGTGCTGGAGGAACTGAAAGTCAAGATTGGGCAGATATGTTGAGAAGAATGTATTTGAAGTGGTCTGATAAAAAAAGTTTTACATCAAATTTAATTAGTGAGCACAAAGGAGATGAAGCTGGTATTAAATCAGCAACAATAAAAATTGAAGGTGATTACGTATTTGGTTGGTTGAAAAAAGAGTCGGGTATTCATCGTTTGGTTAGAATTTCACCATTTGACTCAGGAGCAAGAAGGCACACAAGTTTTGCAAGTGTCTGGATTTACCCAGTAGTGGATGAAAATATAAATGTTGAGATTTTAGAGAAAGATTTGAGAATAGATACTTATAGATCAAGTGGTGCTGGTGGACAGCATGTAAATACAACTGATAGCGCTGTAAGAATTACTCACATTCCATCGAAAATAGTAGTCCAATGCCAAAATGAAAGATCGCAACATAAAAATAAAGAAACTTGTATGAATATGTTAAAAGCAAGATTGTACGATTTTGAAATTAAAAAAAGAGAAGAGGAGAACCAAAGTACAGCAAACAATAAATCAGAAATTGGTTGGGGGCACCAAATAAGATCGTATGTTTTGCAACCTTATAGATTGGTAAAAGATAACAGAACAAATTTTGAAAGCACAAGCCCAGATAAAATTCTTGATGGAGAATTAGATGATTTTTTGGAACAATCTCTATACAAAATTAAATGAAAATAAATATTTTTAAATACTTTTTATTATTTCTGGGATTTTTAATATCACTGATATTTTATTTAAGCATTGTTGGAATAGAAACCGACAAATTTAATCAACAGATAAAAGACACAGTTGTTCAAAGTAATAATGATTTGGATGTATCTTTAAAAAAGGTAAAATTAATTCTTGATCCTCTTAAACTTAAAATAAATGCAAAAACTATTGGTGCAATCATCTATTATGCAAATAGACCACTCGAGCTTGAATACATAAAAACTCAAGTATCACTTGATTCTATTCTTAAAAATAAATTAGTTTCCTCTAATTTTGAGGTAGCAACAAAGTCAATATTTTTAAAAGATTTTGTAAAATTTATAAGAGCCACAAGCAATAAACCAGAATTATTAATTTTGGAAACTTTCATTAAAAAAGGATATGTAATTTTTGATTTAAATCTAAACTTAGATCAAAATGGAAAAATTAAAAGTGATTACAAAATCAAAGGATTATTGAAAGATGGAAAATTTAAATTATTTAATGGATTAGATTTTAATAATATTAATTTTTTATTTAATATTGAAAAAGACAAATATTTATTTGAAGATATTAAATTTGCATCAGATCAAATTAATTTTTCCTCTAAATTATTAAAAGTTAACAAAAAGAATAATAATCACTACATAGAGGGTAAAATTCAAAATTCTGAGGCAGTTTTATCAAACTATTTAATTAATCTATTAAATTCAAATTTAAATAACTTTAATTTAAAAAATACCAAGTTTAGTTCTGAGAATATTTTCAATTTTGAAATAACAAATAAGTTTAAATTAAATAATTTAAGAATAGACTCTGATATAAGTTTAAAAAAAGTTATTTATAATAATAATCTAATTCCAAATTATTTTTCAAATCAAAATAGTGAAATCTTATTAGATAATCATAAATTAAAATTAATTTATGAAAATAAAGCTCTTTCAGCTAATGGTGTAGGCGAATTTAAGTTAGACAACAAAACAAATAAAATTGAATATACTTTTAAAAGAGATCAAAATGATATTGAATTTAAAACTAATTTAAATATTAAAAAAGGAACATTAAAAAATCAAAAAATTATCCAAGAATATTTTCCACTTATTAAGAATCAAATAAATATTGAAAATCATAAAATACAGTTAAAGTATAAAAACAAAGATTTTACCGTCAAAGGTGAAGGTAAAGTAAAACTTAATAAAGATTTTGATTATATTGAATATTTTTACAACAAAAATGATAAGGATTTTGAATTTATATCTGATATTAATTTAAAAAGTGTTGATTTAAAAAATCAAGAATTCTTAAAACAATTTTTCCCATCAACTAAAAAATTTCTCAACCTTCAAAATCATAAACTCAATATTAAATATAAAAATGGTTCATTAACTCTTTCAGGTAACGGAAATATAAAAATTGATAAAAACTATGATGAAATAAATTATTTTGTTCTTAATGATAAAGAAAAAACCAATTTTGATTTAAAATTAGTTTTAAATCAAACAGATTTTGAAATTAAAAATTTAAATTATAAAAAAAATATAAATGAAAAAACAAATTTAGCAGTCGCTGGAATATTAAGAAATTCAAAAAATTTAAATTTTGAAAATATAAACATCACAGATAATGCAAATAAAATTAAGATTAATAATTTAATATTGGATAAAGATTATTTAATAGACAGGTTTGATAAAATTGATTTTGATTATATTGATACTGAAAATAAAGAAAATCAGTTTATTATTCAAAGACAAAATGAAAATCATTATAAATTAAATGGATTGTTCTTAAACGCTAATTCAATTGTAACAAATTTACTTGAGAGTAAAAAAGAAAAAGAAAATAAAATTTTTAAGAATAATTTTAAATTGAACTTAAATCTGAATGAAATTTATATAGATGAAATTAATTTTGTTAAAAATTTACAAGGGTCAATTTTGATTAAAGATAACAAAGTTGTTGATGCAAATTTATCTGCAAATTTTGAAAATAATAAAAATATAATTTTTTCTATCGAAACAACTGACAATGGCGAAAAAATAACTAAACTTTATTCATCTAGAGCAAAACCATTGGTGAAAAGATATAAATTTATAAAAGGATTTGATGAAGGCAAATTGGATTTCATATCAACAAAAAAAAATGAAAAATCAGTATCAAATCTTAAAATTTATGACTTTAAGTTAAAAGAGGTACCAGCATTAACAAAAATTTTAACACTAGCTTCCCTACAAGGAATTGCTGATATTTTAACTGGAGAAGGAATAAGATTTGATGAGTTTGAGATGAAATTCAATAACCAGAAAAATCTAATGACAATAGATGAGCTCTATGCAATTGGCCCAGCTATTTCAATATTAATGAGTGGTTATGTAGAAGAAGAAAAATTGATAAGTCTAAGAGGGACTTTGGTACCAGCAACAACTATAAATAAAACAATAAGTAAAATTCCATTATTAGGTAAAATTTTAGTTGGTGATAAAACAGGAGAGGGTGTTTTTGGAGTAAGTTTTAAAATAAAAGGACCACCAAAAGATCTTGAAACATCAGTAAACCCAATAAAAACATTAACTCCAAGGTTTATAACTAGAACTCTTGAAAAAATTAAAAGAAACTAACTTAATTCAATTTTAATATGCCTTTTTTTACCTATAGAAAGCTTTATATAATTTTCTGAAAACAGCTGCTGATTAATAATAAATTTTTCATCTGAAACTACAGCATCATTAATCTTAATAGCTTTACCTTTAATTAATCTTCTTATCTCACTTTTTGAATTTTCTGCTTTAGATAAAATTATTAAATCAATTATATTGACATTATTTTCTAATTGTTTTGTTTCAATTTTAACACTTGGTAAGTTAGAGCCCAAAGAATTTCCAGAAAATGCTTCTTTTGCGGCTTGTGCAGAATTTTGAGCAGTATCTTCTCCATGCAACATAGCTGTGGCTTTGTTTGCTAACAATATTTTTAAATCATTAATATTTTTTTTCTCTAAAGCATTGATTTCGCTTATATCAATATCAGTAAACATTTTTAAAAATTTAATTACATCCCGATCATCAACATTTCTCCAAAATTGCCAGTAGTCATAAGCTGATAAATATTTTTCGTCTAACCAAATAGCACCATTTTCAGTCTTTCCCATTTTTGCACCTGTGGCTAGAGTAATTAATGGTGTTGTTAATCCATATGTTTGGTTATTAGAATATCTCTTAATAAGTTCAACACCATTTACAATGTTTCCCCATTGATCAGAACCACCTATTTGTAGAACACAATTTTCTTTTTTATTTAATTCTAAAAAATCATAGGCTTGGAGTATCATGTAATTAAATTCCATATAGCTAAGTGATTGTTCTCTTTCTAATCTTAGCTTTACACTATCAAATGTAAGCATTCTATTAATGGTAAAATGTTTTCCTATATCTCTTAGAAAAGAAATATAATTTAAATCTTTAAGCCAGGTATAATTATTGACATAAATAGGTGAAGTTTTTGGATCGTCACTGTCTAGAAATTTTTTTAAGATATTTTGAATATTTTTAATATTTTTTTCAATTTCATTTTCATCTAAAATTTTTCTTGTTTTATCTTTTCCTGAGGGATCACCTATTCTTGTTGTTCCACCTCCCAATAATACTATTGGCTGGTGACCATTTTTTTGTAACAATCTCAAACACATGATTTGCAACAAACTACCAACATGCAAACTTTCAGCGGTACAATCAAATCCTATATAAGCTTTAATTTTTTCTTTATCTAATAAATTAGATAAGTCAGCTTCACTAGTACATTGATAGAAATATCCTCTATCTTTAAATTCTTTTAAAAATTTATTCATAAGACTATAGTTACTATATACAAATTTTTTTTAAAAATAATATCAATGAAAAAAAAATTATTTTCAGCTATGGGCTTAATGAGTGGCACATCTATGGATGGAGTCGACGTTTCAATAATTAAATCTGACGGATATGATGAGGTAGAACTAATTTTTGATCAATACTTTGAGTACGATATTGATCTCTATAGGCAATTATCAACTTTAAGAGACAAAATTAAAAGTAGTGAAGATTTGACAAAATATTCTAAGGAATTGAGTGATTTGGAGAGAGCTTTAACTATTTTTCATGCTGAAAAGATCAGCAAAATAGCATTTAAAAATGGAATAGAAATTGATCTTATAGGTTTCCATGGTCAAACGATTTTTCATAACCCTCAAATTAAAATTACTAAACAACTAGGTGATGGCAATTTGTTATCTCAATTATTAAAAAAACAAGTAATTTACGATTTTAGACAAGCAGATATTGATAACAATGGCCAAGGAGCACCTCTAACACCAATTTACCACAGATTGTTAGTTAATAAATTTTTAAATAAAGAAAAAGATAATTCAGCTCAACCTATTTGCATTGTTAACATTGGAGGAATATCCAATGCTACAATAATAAATGATATTTCCAATAATATAGAAAATGATTTAATTGCTTATGATATTGGCCCAGGTAATTGTTTAATAGATCAATGGATCAGGAATAATTCAAATTTAACCTTTGATGAAGATGGTAAGATTGCAAAATCTGGAAAAATTGATCAATTAATTCTAAATCAAGCAATAGATAATTTCAAAATTGAGACTTATTCAAAATCACTTGATGTAAAAGAATTTGATATATCTTTTGCAAGAGGTTTATCTTTAGAAGACGGGTGTTCAACAATTACAGAATTTACAGCATATTTGATTGCAGAAGGAATCAAATTTTTAAATAAAAATAATTCTAACAAATATTTATTTTGTGGTGGAGGTCGAAAGAACAAATTTTTGATTCAATCAATTATTAGAAATTCAAATTTAAATAAGAATAATTTTGATGTGATAGATAATTTTCAACTGAATGGAGATTATATCGAGTCCCAAGCGTTTGCTTATTTAGCAATCAGATCTAAATTAAATTTACCAATTTCTTTTCCAACTACGACAAGATGTAATGCCCCAGTCATTGGAGGCAAACTAGTAAATAATTATTAATATAAAGCTGTTTCTTTTTTTATATATTTATCCAAAGTTTTTGTTAAAGCGTCATCAGTTTTAGAAAAGAAATGATTTGCTTCTGTTATAGTTTGAAATTCAACTTTGATACCTTTTTGAGCGCTTAATCTTTTATCCAATTCAGTAATATATTCTACTGGCACCAACTCATCTTTTTTTCCATAAACAACCATCCCAGATGTTGGACATGGAGATAAAAAAGAAAAATCATAAACATTAGGTTGTGGAGATATGGCTATAAATCTGTTTATTTCTGGTCTTCTCATAAGCAGCTGCATTGCAATCAAAGAACCAAAAGAAAATCCTGAAACCCAACATTGCGAATTATCAAAATTTTCTCTTTCCAACCAATCTAATGCTGCTGCAGCATCTGCCAGTTCACCTTGACCATTATCAAATTCTCCATCACTTTTTCCAACTCCTCTGAAGTTTACTCTGCAAACTGAAAAATCATTTTCCAAGAATGCATGAAATGTATCTACAACTACTTTATTGTTCATGGTTCCCCCATACTGTGGATGAGGCTGTAGGACTAATGCAATAGGAGAAGTATTTTTTTTACTTTTATAATATTTAGCTTCTAATCTACCAGCAGGTCCAGGTATGAAAATTTCTAAAATTTTATTATCCATATATGCAATTGATTATTGTTCTCAAAAAAAATGTACGTTTATCACAACTGAGCGACAAAATGGTAGTCTTTTTTTACTTTATAAACTTGACCATTTTAGTCGGGTATGTATAAAAACCCACATTTTAAGGGTAAAAATGAAACTAACATCAAAAGGAAGATATGCCGTAATGGCATTAGTTGATCTAGCAAGGTTTGATAATATCAACCCTGTATCATTAAGAGACATTTCTTTAAGACAAGGAATTTCATTAGATTTTTTAGAACAAATATTTTCAAAACTTAAAAAAAATCAAATTGTGAAAAGTATTAGAGGTAATCAAGGAGGTTACATTTTATCAAAAGACCCTAGTGAAATAAAACTTACAAATATTTTCAATGCAGTAGATGAGAAAGTTAAGACTGTTCAGTGTAAAAAAGAATCTAAAAAAGGTTGTAACGGTAAAGCTACGAAATGTATTACACACAATCTATGGGATGAACTTGAGGTTCATATTAATACTTTCTTTGAAAATAAAAGCTTAAACGACTTATTAAAAAATAATAAAGAGAACAGAGTATAGTATGGATAGTAGGCAGAAAGAAATAGATAGTTTGAAAGATTACAAATATGGTTTTTCAACAGATATAGAAAATACAAAAGCACCCAAGGGTTTAAATGAGGATGTAATAAAATTTATCTCCAATATTAAAAAAGAGCCTCAATGGATGTTAGATTTTAGATTAAAAGCTTTTGAAAGATTTAAACAATTAAAAGAGCCTGATTGGCAGAAACCGAAATATCCTAAAATAGATTATCAGGATCTTTACTACTACTCAGCTCCCAAAAGTATGAAAGATAAACCAAAAAGTTTAGATGATCTTGATCCTAAATTATTAGAGACATATAAAAAATTAGGAATTCCTCTTCAAGAGCAAGCAAGATTAAATGGTATTGCTGTGGATGCAGTTTTCGACTCTGTTTCTGTTGCAACAACTTTTAAAGAAGAACTTACCAAGCAAGGAATTATATTTTGCTCGATGTCTGAAGCTATTCAAAAACATCCTGAGTTAGTTAAAAAATATCTTGGATCAGTTATCCCTACAACTGATCATTTTTTTGCAACTCTTAATTCTGCAGTCTTTACTGATGGCTCATTTGTATACATTCCAGAAAATATTAAATGTCCTATGGAATTGTCTACTTACTTTAGGATCAATGCATCAGAAACAGGACAATTTGAAAGAACATTAATCATAGCTGATAAAGGAAGTTATGTAAGCTACCTAGAAGGATGTACAGCTCCAATGAGAGATGAAAATCAATTGCATGCAGCTAATGTTGAATTAATTGCTCTTGATGATGCAGAAATAAAATATTCAACAGTTCAAAATTGGTATCCAGGAGATAAGGATGGAAAAGGTGGAATATATAATTTTGTTACTAAAAGAGGATTATGCAAAGGTAAAAATTCTAAAATTTCTTGGACTCAAGTAGAAACTGGTTCAGCAATTACTTGGAAATATCCAAGTTGTATTTTGAAAGGTGATAATTCAGTAGGTGAGTTTTATTCTATAGCGATTACAAACAACCATCAAAAAGCAGACACTGGTACTAAAATGATACACTTAGGAAAAAATACAAAAAGTAAAATAATTTCAAAAGGAATTTCAGCAGGTAAATCAGATATGATGTACAGAGGATTAGTAGATATATCTTCAAAAGCTGATAATTCTAGAAACTTTACTCAATGTGACTCTTTATTAATGGGCAACAAATGTGGAGCTCACACAATTCCTTACATCAAGAACAAAAATCTTAAATCAAATATAGAACATGAAGCTACAACATCAAAAATTAGTGATGAACAACTATATTACTGTAATCAAAGAGGATTAAATCAAGAAGAGGCAGTTAGTTTAATAGTAAACGGTTTTTGTAAAGAAGTTCTACAGCAGTTACCAATGGAATTTGCAGTAGAGGCACAAAAACTTGTAGGTATTAGTTTAGAGGGGAGCGTTGGATAGATGTTATCAATAGAAAATCTTAAAGCAAAGATTGATGAAAAAGAAATATTAAAAGGTTTAAATTTAGATATTAAACCAGGAGAAGTTCATGCAATTATGGGTCCAAACGGATCTGGAAAAAGTACATTATCAAATATTTTGTCAGGAAAAAAAGGTTACGAAATAAATGGCAAAGTTACATTTAATGGAGAAAACTTATTAGAATTAGAAACAGAAGAAAGAGCTCATAAAGGGATTTTTTTAGCGTTCCAATATCCAATGGAAATACCAGGTGTTAATACAAACACTTTTTTAAAAACATCAATAAATGCAATTAAAAAAGCTAGAGGCGAAAAAGAGCTAGATGCAATTGAGTTTTTAAAATTAATAAAAGAAAAATCTGCAGAGCTTAAATTTGACGAAAAAATTTTAAACCGACAACTTAATGTAGGGTTTTCAGGTGGAGAAAAGAAAAAAAATGAAATTTTACAAATGTCTATCCTAAATCCAAAATTATCAATTCTAGACGAAACAGATTCAGGATTAGATATAGATGCTTTAAGAATAGTTTCAGAAGGAGTTAATTCACTAAGAAATAAAAACAATTCTTTTTTAATAATAACTCATTATCAAAGATTGTTGGATTATATCAAACCTGATTTTGTTCATGTTCTTAAAAATGGACAAATTATTAAATCAGGTGATTTTGAATTAGCAAAAGAATTGGAAAAAGTAGGTTATGAGGATTTTAATTAATGCAAAATGAACTTAAATTAAATTTTGATAAAATTATTAGTTTAAATAATTTTTCTGATAGTCAGAAAAAAATTAAACAAGAAAATTTTAATAATTATTTTGAAAAAGGCTTACCAAATAAAAGAAATGAGGATTGGAAATTTTCAGATATAAATCAAATTATTTCAAAAAATTTTGACAATTTAAACTTTATTGTTGATCAAAATAAAATTTTTGAAGAAAAAGATTTTCCACTAGAATTTGAACATAATAAAATAAGTTTTGTTGATGGAAAATTATATGATTTTGATTTTAAACACGAAGACAAAGATAAAATCTTAGTCGATCAGAATTTAGACTTAGATGATACTGTTTATCAAAATACTCTTTTAAATTTGAATTCAGCATTTCTTACTAGTGTTTCGAAAATTACTATTAAAAAAGGTTACAATGTTAAAAAACCTTTGATTTTATTTAATTATTTAAGTGATGGTTTAAAATCTTCTGCAATTAATTCTAGAGTAGATATTAATTTAGAAGATGACAGTTCATTGTGTGTAGTTAATTTTTTAAATGAAAATTCTGAAAAAAATTTCATTAATTTTAGACAAAAAATTAAGATTGGAGAGAATTCAATTTTAAAAAATTACAGTCTAGACTCAAATACTTCAGAAAATATAAAGTATTTCAACAAAGATATTAATTTATCTAAAAATAGTCATTTAGAATATTTTATTTTATCAGAAGGTTCAAAATTTATAAAACAAGATATCAATTGCAATCTAGATGACGAATATGGTTCTATTGCATTAAATGGAATTATCAATTTAGAAAATGAAAAACATCATGAAATAAAAACTGTAATTAATCATAAAAAAGAAAATTGTAAAAGTTATCAATTAATTAAAAGTGTATTGAATGATAAATCAAAAGGTATTTATCAAGGTAAAATTTTTGTAAGTCCTGAAGCACAAAAAACAGATGGATATCAATTAAGTAGAGCTTTATTGTTAAATGAAAGTGTTGAATTTAATGCTAAACCAGAATTAGAAATATATGCAGACGATGTTAAATGTTCACATGGATCTACATCAGGAAATATTGATGAAAATTCAATTTTTTATTTAATGTCTAGAGGTCTCAGTTATTCAGAATCAAAAAAATTATTAACAAATGGTTTTCTTAACGAGGTAATTGAAAAAATTTCTAATGAAGATGTAAAAAAATTAGTTAAAAAATTATCAGGTATAAATGTATGAACATAGATCAAGTTAAAAAAGAATTTCCAATATTTGATGAGAAAATCCAAAATAATGATTTGGTTTATTTGGATAGTGCAAATTCATCACAAAAACCAAAAGTAGTGGTAGATAGAATTAATGAATTTTATACCAAACAATTTTCTAATGTTGGTAGAAGTGTTCACTATCTTGCGGTTGCTGCAACAAATTTATATGAAAATACCAGAACATCAGTTCAAAAATATATTAATGCTAAAGATAAAAATGAAATAGTATTTACCAAAGGTGCTACCGAAGCATTAAACCTTGTTGCTAATACATTGGGTCAAAATCATTTAAACGAAGGTGATGAAATATTAATTACCGAATTAGAACATCATTCAAATTATGTACCTTGGCATTTTTTAAGAAAATCTAAAAATATAAAAATTAATTTTGCGGAAATAAATGAAGAAGGAGAAATTACACTAGAAGAAATTGAAAAGAAAATTACTCCTAATACAAAAGTTATTTCAATTACTCATTTATCAAATGTGACTGGAGCAATATTACCAGTAAAAGAAATTACTGATTTAGCACATTCAAAAGGAATAATAGTTGTCGTAGATGGTTGCCAAGGAGCTCCTCATTTAAAGCTAGATATGCAAGACTTAGATTGTGATTTTTATGCAATTTCTTGTCATAAAATGTATGGCCCTACAGGATTAGGGGTTCTTTATGGTAAGAAAAAGTGGCTGGATGAACTTCCTCCTTACCAAGGTGGTGGCGGAATGATTAGAGAGGTTAAAAAAGATAGAATTACCTATGGTGATTTACCTAATAAATATGAAGCTGGAACCATGGCTACAGCGCAAGTTATTGCTTTTGATCAATCAATTAAATTTCTAGAGAGCGTAGGTATTGAAAATGTTATGAAACATGAAGCAGAATTAGTTGAGTATGGACAAGAATTATTAAAAAAAAATAATTCAGTAAAATTAATTGGAAACCCAAAAAATAAAGGTGGAGTTTTGTCTTTCACTTTAGAAGGTGTGCATCCTCATGACATCGCAACAATTTTAGATGAAGACGGAGTTGCAATAAGAGCTGGTCATCATTGTTGTCAAATTTTACATGACAAACTTAATATACCAGCGAGCGCACGAGCTTCTGTTGGAATATATAATACCAAAGAAGATTTAGATAAACTTAATGATGCAATAAATAACTGTAAGAAAATATTTAATTTAAAATGAATTTAAAAGAATTATATCAAGAAATAATTTTAGAGCATGGAAAAAATCCAAGAAATCTTCGTAAGACAGAAGATTTTAATAAAGATGCCAAAGGCAACAATCCGCTGTGTGGTGATAACGTTCATGTCTATTTAAAATTAAATGGTCAAAGAATTGTTGAAGATATTTCATTTGAAGGTAGTGGTTGCGCAATTTCTATGGCTTCTGCATCAATAATGACAGATTTAATTAAAGGCAAAAATGAAAATGAAGCAAAAGAAATTGTTGAAGATTTTTTGGGGATGATTAAAGAAAATCCTGAACTTAAATCAGAAAATCTTAAAGAAGATGAAAAAACAAAACTAATGTGTTTATCTGGAGTAAAACAATATCCAATGAGAGTAAAGTGTGCCACACTATCTTGGCATACACTAGTCTCAGCTTTTGATAATAAAACTGATGAGGTTAAAACAGAAAATTAATTATGTCGAAAAAAGATCAAATTATTGAAGAAATTAGAAAAATTTACGATCCTGAGTTACCAGTGAATATTTATGAACTAGGTTTGATTTATGATATAAAAGTTGAGGATGATAAATTTGCAAAAATTAAAATGACTTTGACCACTCCTAATTGTCCAGTTGCTGAAAGTTTACCTAAAGAAGTTAAAGATGGTGCAATGCAAGTTGAGGGTATTGAGGACGTTGATCTTGAATTAGTTTGGGACCCACCTTGGAATAAAGACATGATGTCAGAAGCTGCAAAACTGGAGTTAAATTTATAATGAATCCAATTATTAAATTAAGTGATAATGCTGCGGAAAGAATTAAAGAAATTATGTCTAATGCAGAAAAAGATTCTTTAGGTGTAAGAGTTTCAGTTAAATCAGGAGGTTGTGCTGGTATGTCTTACGTTATGGAGTATACCAAAGAAGTAAATCCAAATGATGAAGTCATTGAGGAAAAAGGTGTAAAAGTATTTGTCGATTCTGCAGCTATTATGTATTTGCTTGGAACAGAAATGGATTACAAAAAAGAAGAGCTATCTTCTTCATTTGTATTCAATAATCCAAACGAAACAGAGAGATGTGGTTGTGGGGAATCCTTTAAAATCTAGCAAAAGTTGAATATTCCCATTTAACGCATATCAGTATTGCATCATACGCATACCTAGTATATATATCTAGGTATGAATAAATTTGAATTTAAAAATCTTGTTAAAAACCTAAAAGATACAATTAAAGAAAGAACTTTCTTTAAAGATTTACGTAAAGAAGTTGAGACCGGTGCAAACGGTACTCAAGATTACGTTGTTAAAAAAGGTATTAACAAAGATACAATTGCAACAACCAGACAGTAATTAAATATTAACTACTGTAATACATCTCAAACTCTACAGGATGAGGTGCGTGTTCAAATTTATGAATTTCCTCAAACTTAAGAGCTATATAAGCATCGATTTGGTCGTCAGTAAATACACCACCTTGAGTTAAAAACTCTCTATCCTTATCTAAACTTTCCATTGCTTCTCTTAAAGATCCACAAACAGTTGGTATAGCTTTAACTTCTTCTGGTGGCAATTCATATAAATCTTTATCAAAAGACTCACCTGGATGTATTTTATTTTTAATTCCATCGATACCAGCCATTAGCATTGCTGCAAACGTTAGGTAAGGATTACCTGCTGCATCTGGAAATCTAATTTCACATCTTGCACCTTTTTTACTTAAAGTAATAGGAATTCTACATGACGCTGATCTGTTTCTCGCAGAGTAAGCTAATAATACTGGTGCTTCAAATCCAGGAATTAATCTTTTGTAACTGTTCGTAGTAGAGTTAGCAAAAGCATTAATTGCTTTAGCGTGTTTTAAAATTCCACCAATATAGTGTAATGCAGTTTCTGAAAGTCCTGCATATGCTTCACCTGAAAATACGGGAGTATCACCTTTCCAAATAGATTGGTGAATATGCATACCCGAACCATTATCACCCGCAACTGGTTTTGGCATGAAGGTTGCAGTTTTTCCAAATGAATGTGTCACCATTTGAACTACATACTTATAAAGTTGAACGTTATCTGCTTGGTTAACTAAAGTTCCAAAATACATACCAAGTTCATGTTGACTTGGAGCAACTTCATGGTGGTGTTTTTCAACTTTGATACCAACTTCTTTTAAGTTTTTTAAATATTCACCACGCATATCTTGTTCACTATCTACAGGTGGCACAGGAAAATAACCTCCTTTGATTTGAGGTCTATGTCCCATATTTCCATTTTCATATTCTTTACCTGAATTATATGGACCTTCTTTACTATCAATTTTAAATCCACTTTCATTCATATCATTTTTAATTCTTACATCGTCGAAAACAAAAAATTCTGGCTCAGGTCCAAAAAACGCTTTATCACCAATACCTGATGCTTTTAAATATTCCTCTGCTTTTTTTGCAACTCCTCTTGGATCTCTTTCGTAAGGATCTTTTTTGATTGCATCTAAAATATCACAGAACAAAACTACAGTATTATGAGACGTGAAAGGATCCATGAACATTCTTGCAGTATCAGGTTTTAAAATCATGTCAGATTCGTTAATTGCTTTCCATCCAGCAATAGATGAGCCATCAAAAAAAACTCCTTCATTAAGCATGTCAGCATCCACTATTGATGCATCCATAGTTAAATGTTGAAGTTTTCCTCTTGGATCAGTAAATCTTAGATCTACGAATTCTGCTTCTTTTTCTTTAATAAATTTTAAAACGTTTTCTGCACTCATTTTGTCTCCTATGTAATTTTGATGGAGCTTAATTAGCAAAAAAAAGTTAAAAAATAATGCTTATTTAATAAATAACACCTATGCATTTTTTACATAAGTAGTGTATCTATTCAATCAAATTAAGGAATTTAATAAATTCAATGGAATCAATACTAAATAAAGAACCGGTAAAAAGGGCAGAAAAAGCTCTTAAAACATTCGATCAAAATTTAAATGTTATCGTCTTAGAAAAAACAGCAAGAACGGCCAATGATGCTGCTACAGCTTTGGGTTGCAACGTTGGTGCCATTGTTAAAAGTTTACTTTTTAGGGCAGGTGAAACTTATATATTAAGTTTAGTATCTGGAGACAAACGTTGCTCATTAAATAAATTAAAAAAAATTCTCAATGAAAAAGACGTGTCTATGGCATCTCCTGAAGCCGTTAAAGAAAATACTGGATATACAATTGGTGGAGTGTCTCCAGTAGGGCACTTGAGGCGATGTAAAATCTTTATTGATAAAAGTCTTGAGAGATTCCCAGATATATTTGGAGCAGCTGGACATCCAAATGCTGTTTTCAAAATAAATTATAATAAATTAATTGAAATAACAAAAGGAACACCAGAAGATATTATTGAATGAGAGAACCAAAACTAATTGATTATAGTTTATTAACGTTGCTAGCATTAATTTGGGCATCTGCTTTTTTTAATATTAAAATTGCAACCTATTCATTTGGACCTGTTACGATTGCATTTCTAAGAGTTTTTTTTGGCTCAATTCCAGTTTTACTACTTTGCTTTTACAAACAAATTAAAATCGAGGCATTTTCAAAAGATTGGTATTGGTTTGCGATGATTGGATTTATAAATTTAGTAGCTCCATTTTTTTTAATAGCATATGGGATTAAATCTGTTCAAAGTAACTTAGCAGCAATTTTAATGTCATCAACTTCACTTAGCTCAGTAGTACTAGGACATTTTTACACCAAAAATGAAAAATTTAATTTAATTAGAACAACAGGAGTTCTAATTGGATTTTCAGGAATAGTTTATTTATTTTCAGATAATTTATTAATTAATGAAAATAACTTTACTTCAGCATTATTAATTTTGTTAGGTGCTACCTGTTATGTAATTGGAGGTCTTTTAACATTAAAAATAAGTAAGAAAAAAAATGAAAATGTAACCAGTTCAATTTTGATTTGGGCTACTATTATATTATTACCTTTAGTATGTTTAATTGAACAACCTTGGAAAACTGTTCCAAGATTAGATTCTACTTTTTCAGTTATTTATCTTGGGTTGGTATCTACTGGAATTGCTTGGTTATTGAGATTTAGAATTTTAATTAACAATGGTTTAATTTTTCAATCTCAAGTATCTTATTTAATTCCAATATTTGGTACCATTTTAAGTTATATCTTTTTAAAAGAATTAATAACAACGAAAGTTATAATTTCATTGATAGCAGTTGCTACAGGTATCTATTTTGTAAGAAAAGGTACAAAATTTAAATAGTGTTTTTTATTGCCTCTATATGTGATGGCCGAGTTTCACAACATCCTCCAAGAATTGTGGCACCATTTTCTCTAAATTTTTTTGCAAAAATTGATATTTTTTCAGGATCTAAATCTTTTCTTTGACCTAAAAAACTATTGGGGTTCGATCCATCATTTTCTTTATACTGAGAAGTATAACCACCTTTTGGTTTAGTTGTGATAAATCCGTTTAATTTGAAACCAAATGGAACTTTAAGTTTTTGAATTTCATCTAAATTATTCTCATAATTTTCAGGTGAAACACATGCTAGAATTACTCCTAGGCAATTTTCAGTAATTATTGAATTAATTGCAGAAATTTTTTCCCCACTTGGTAAAGAGTTTCCTTCAGAAATATGAACCCCAACTAAGTATGGTTTGTTAAATTTTTTAATAGCTTCTATTCCACATCTAATTTCTTTGATACTACTCCAAACATCAAAATAGAAAAAATCTACTGAAGGGTTTAGTATTTCTGCTAATTCCAAATGATCTTTTGTGATTTCTTTTTCACTTCTCTTGTCTTCTTCATATGTCAAATCTTGAGGCGGGAGTCCTCCTGCAATCTTAATGTGAGGATTATTTAATTTAGCTTTTTGTGCAATTTCACACGCTTTCTGATTTAAGAATTTAAATTGATCTTCTATTCCATTTTCTCTCAATCTTTTTCTTCTCGTTGTAAAAGTTGTAGTTACAATTACATCAGCTCCAGATTTAATAAAATCATTATGAATATTAAGTATTAAGTCGTGGTATTTTTCCTCAATTAAAGCATTTGCACTCCACAAAGTTCCTTTAGGTTCCATACCTCTAGCCAATAATTCTTGACCCATTCCACCATCTAAAATTTTTGTTGTTTTAAAAAAATCTTTATTCATTTTATCCTCACTTTTTTAGTGCTTAAGCTACATGCAGGTGCACAATATAGTTCAACTACCTTGCTAATTAGATCTATTGGGAATTTCCATTTTAGCAGTTTATGCCCGCAATAGGATCAAATCGGCAAATTGATTTATATAATATTATTTAAATTTGTAAATTATTTATTAAAAATTATTTTAGCATTGAAAGAAAATGATCTTCTTTCTTCCTCAATATTAAATGGGTAGGCTGTATGCATTAAGTAATTGGGAAATATTAAAAGATCGCCTGTTTTTGGTATCAAATTAAAAATACTTTTTGAAAGAAAAGCTTTTTGTCCATTAATAAAATCAATTGTTCCATTGGTTTTTATTTTTTTATTTTTAACATTTTTATTTTTTGTCATATGTTTTGGAATTTTTAAATAACCAACACCTGACAAGTCTCCTTCATGATAATGTATAGGATTATACTCATTTTTGTATTGGCTAACGACCCACAGGTTTAAAATTTTAATTTCTTTAATTTTTTTAATATTTTCTTTAGCTAGAAAAATTTTAATATTTTTTATTAATTCTTTTTCTAAATTTATTTTTATAAAATTTTTAGAAATTTGAACTTCTTTTCTAATTTGACTTGCTAATTTTGGACTATAATCATTGGATTTTGAGAAGATTTTTGTATCAACTTCCTTGTTAAGTTTTTCTAAAAATTTTTTAGAAATTTTAGATTTTCCTATTGAAGGCCCAAATGGTTTAAAATTTTTCATGAGAGATTAAATATATCAAAAAATAATTAATTCAACTTATGCAATAAGTGTTATGCCCATTCTTATAGCAACAAAAATTACTAGACATGCAGTCATTAGAGCTAATATTTTGTTAGACAGGAATTTTATATTTAAAAAACTTCCAATTTGGCCACCAATTAAGACAGCAATAAATAGTGGCCAGTAATTTAAAAATTCGTTAAAGACTATATCCTTTGTTAATTGTCCTGCTATGCCAAAAATTGAATTTACTAAAATAAATAAGGATGCAGTACTTGTTATATGTTTTGGAAGCCCTGCTTTCATCAAAAATAAAATAGGACTTAAAAATATCCCACCACCAATACCTACCAAACCAGACATTAAACCAATTATTGATCCTATTAATATTGATAAAACTAGGGGTGTTTTTTTAATTTCAATTTTTTGTTTGTTAAAGGATTTGCTTTCAATAAGTAAAAAAACTCCAGCTGATATTAAAATAAAGAAAAGTAAAATTTCAAATAAATTTTTTTCAATAGAGATCGATGCTCCTATAAAAGCAAGAGGTATAGAACCAATTAAATAAGGATAAAGTAAATTAAAATTAATATTCTTTGATTTTAAAAAATTTATAGAATTTCCAGAAACTACAATAATATTACAAATCAAAGCTAAAATTGGAAAAATATAGTAAGGGACATCCCAAATTAAAAGTAATGCAAGATAAGTAGAGCCACCACCAAATCCTATGCTTGAATATAATACTGCAGTTATAAAAAAAAATATTGTAAGTATAATCATTAAAAAAATTTATTTATGATTGTAAATATAGCTTTACTAACTGTAACAGATACAAGAACAATTGATAACGATAAATCTGGTGCGATCTTGGTTGAAAAAATTAAAGAGGCAAATCATCAATTAATTGACAGAAAAATTTGTAAAGATAATAAAGAAGATATAGTTAAAATTCTAAAAGACTGGACTAATCATAAAGATATTGATGTTATCATTACAACTGGTGGCACAGGTTTAACTGGAAGAGATATTACACCCGAAGCTGTTGATGAAATAGCAGATAAACATATTCCAGGATTTGGCGAAGTTTTTAGGACTATTAGTTTAAAAACAGTTGGTACGTCTTCAATTCAATCTAGAGCTTGTGCAGTTCTATCAAATGGTAAATACATATTTGCCTTACCAGGATCCTCAGGAGGAGTAACAGATGCTTGGGACGGTATCCTTAAACATCAATTAGATATTAATCATAAACCTTGTAATTTTGTTGAATTGTTTCCTAGACTAAAAGAGAAATAAAAAAATATCTCATTATTTTTCCAAAACTTACAAGCAATAAAAAAATTAAAAATTTAATTCTCATCGTTCCAGCGACAAAAGTAAGTGGATCACCAATAATTGGTACCCAGGCAAATAACAAAGACCATTTACCATACTTTTTAAACCACTTAGACGACCTATCAATTTGTGTTCTACTAAATGGAAACCATTTTTTATTTTGAAATTTAAGTAAATAAATTCCTAGAAACCAATTGAAGATAGATCCTAAAATATTTCCAAAACTTGCAAAAAATATTAACAAAAATTTATTATAAGTTTCTGATAATAGATAAGTTGCCAATATAGCCTCTGATGAAAAAGGAAGTATAGTTGCCGCTAAAAACGAAATAATAAATAGACTTAAATAAGCAAACATTAACTTGAATTGAATAGAAAGTTATTTTTGGTATTTTTCTTTCCATTCAGAGTAGGGCATTCCATAAATATATTGCCTTGCATCAGGATCTGATATTTCTACTCCTTTTTTTTCAGCTTCTTCTCTGTACCATCTAGACAAACAATTTCTGCAAAATCCTGCTAAATTCATTAAATCAATATTTTGTACGTCTTTTCTCTCATCTAGATGTTTTATTAATCTTTCAAGTGTAGCTGATTGAATTTCTTTTTTTAGATTATCATCCATAATTTACGTTCCTATTTTTAATTTTAATTCTTAAAGCAAGTAAAACAAGTATTATTGCCAAATATACTAGTGGTCTAAAAAAAATTGTTTTAGATAACCATATATAATGAAGAGCTCCAAATATCGCTATTACATAAATTAATCTGTGTAATTTTTTCCAATTATTTTTTAATAACTTCATCATCATTTGAGAAGATGTAATTGCCAATGGAAGCAGTAATACCCATGCCGCAAATCCAATAAAGATGTATTTTTTTTTCAGAACATCATCAAGTATTGGCTGTAAATTAAATCTATAATCTATACCTATGTAAGTAAGCAGGTGAAGAGATGCATAAAAAAATACAAACAATCCCAACATTCGTCTAAAACTTATCCAAATATTTAAACTAGTTAGCCTTTTAAGTGGTGTCATACTTAATGTTAGACAGATAAATATTAAAGTCCACTCTCCAGTAAAATGAGTAATTTCTTTTACAGGTTCTGGCCCAAGTTTATTGAAGTATATTTTATAAAAAATTAATAAAAACGGAATTGTGCTTAAAATAAATACACCTGGTTTAAAATATTTTCTCATTAAAAATATTTTTTTAGATCCATCCCTGTATATAAATTTGCAACTTCATCTCCGTAACCATTAAACATGAGCGTTTTTACTCTTGGCACCCAAATATCTTTACCAATTATTCTTTCTGTTGCTTGAGACCATCTAGGATGATCTACATTAGGATTAACATTAGAGTAAAATCCATATTCTCGTGGAGATGCCCACATCCATGATGAAGTCGGCATTTTTTCTACAAATTTTATCTTAACAATTGCTTTTGCACTTTTGAAACCATACTTCCAAGGGATAAATATTCTAAGAGGCGCTCCATTTTGATTTGGAAGCTTTTTACCATATAAACCTGTTACAACTGTAGTTAAAGGGTGCATTGCTTCATCAATTCTTAATCCTTCTTTATAAGGCCAGTTCAAAACCGGATATCTTTGACCTTTCATTTGTTCAGGATCATAAACACTTTCAAATTCAACATACTTCGCTTTGCTAGTTGGGTTTACTTTTGACAATAATTTACTTAACGAAAAACCCATCCATGGAATTACCATTGACCATCCTTCTACACATCTTAATCTGTATATTCTTTCTTCAGAGGTAAATGTTTCGGTTATTTCTTCCATAGAAATTTTGATAGGTTTTTCAACTTCACCCTCTATACTTATTGTCCATGGTGATGTTTTAAAATTTTGTGAATTAACATAAGGATCACTCTTTGAAGTACCGAACTCATAATAATTATTATAAGTTGTTATATCTTTAAAACTTGTAAGTTCATTCCTATCATCAGCTTGAGATTGACTTGCAAAAGGAATTGTGGCTAAAGCTAAAGAACTTGCTCCATACCCAAGAGATTTAACAAAAGATCTTCTATTTTTATAAATTTTCTCTGGTGTTATTTCTGAATACTTAATTTTTTTCATGAATAATAGGATTTCCTTTTAACCAATCACTTTGATTATTTGTGTAATGTTCTTTTTTCCATATAGGAGACCTTTTTTTAATTTCTTCAATTATATATCTTGATAGTACATAAGCCTCATCTCTATGCTTGCACGCAACTGCTATAATAATACTAATTTCGCCTAAGTTTAAGTAACCTTTGGCATGTTCAATAAAAACACTCTTATTCTTTATGTTTAGTTTTTCTTCTGCCTCACTATAAATTTCTTCAAAACTTTTTATTACCAAAGCATCATGGCTATCATATGTAATACCTAAAACACTTTTATTATTATTTTGATTACGAACTGTGCCACTAAAAATTAGCGATGCTCCAAAATCATTGGATGCTATAAATTTTTCAGCATCAATTAATGATAATTTTTTAACTTTACTATCTATAATGTCAGTATGAAGCATTAGCCTCCTCCAATTGGAGGAATAATACCAATTTTTTCATTGTTTGTGATTTTATAATTGTCGCTAACAATATTATTTTTTTCTGAACAAAAAGCTGAAGAGTTAATGATTTTTATATAATTTTCATTTCCATTGAATTTCTGATCTACATATTGAATTATTTTATTCCTTATATCCTTGATTGTTGTTTTTTGACCCAGATCTAGTTCTAATAAATTTTGGTCATTAAAATCTCTAGCAGCTCCAAACAACTCAATTTTAACTTTCATAAAGTTTAGAAAAAATCTTTTAAAAAATTAGGAAGTCCATCTGGATTTTTCCATAATCCAGTTTTTCCACCTTCTTTAATTAATAATTTTACATTATCTATTTTTAGATGAGGATTTACAATTTTGCTTAAATCGTAAATTGTAATCAGAGCTGCATTTACACCCATTATTGCTTCCATCTCTACACCTGTTTTGGCATAGGTGGAAACCACACAGTATACTTCTAGTGAACTATCTTCTTCATTCATTATGATTTTAGTAGCCGTATGATCTATTGGAAGAGGATGACACAAAGGTATTAATTCACTTGTTTTTTTAACACCTAATACTGCCGAAACTTCTGCTAAAGTGATTGGATCACCCTTAGGCATCTTTTTACTTTTAATAAGTTCAAATACCTCTTTGCCAACATAAATTTTTCCTGATGCCAAAGCTCTACGGAATGTTTCTTTTTTTTCAGAAACATCAATCATTTTAAATGAATTTTTTTCAAAAATTTCTTTTGCCCAGTTTTTTAAATCATTGTTAGTTACAATTTTTAAATTTTTCATCTTATCCACCTGTTGTTGATAGATTTTTTGTTAATCCTGTTTCTCCTATTTCAAGATAGTGAGATTCTTTTTTATAATTTAATTGTTTCAAAATTAAATCTTTCAGTTCTTCAGTTTGGTCATCTCTTTGCATCAAGTGTCTAATATTTATTCCAGTATTTCCAAATAAACACAATCTTAAATCACCTTTGGCAGTTATTCTTAGTCTGTTACAACTCTTGCAAAAATCTTTTGAGTAGGGTGCAATAACACCAAATTTTCCTTTGTATTCAGGATTTATATAATTCTTGGAAGGACCAGCATCTTTACCAAATGTTTGAATTACCCAATTATTATTATTTAAATAATCTGTAAATTTATTTGCAGACACATGATACTGATTAAAATAATCTAAATTATCTCCAGTTTGCATTAATTCTATATATCTAAAATCAATTTGATTATTTTTTATAAAATTAGCCCAACTTTTAAAATCTTCTTCTTTATCATTAACGCCTCTAAGAAGGACTGCATTAACTTTAATATTTTTAAAATTTAGTTTTTGTAATTTTTTAATTCCTTCTAAAATTTCATTTAATCTATCATGTCCAGTAATTTTTCTAAAAGTCTTTGGATCAAGACTATCAATACTTATATTTATACCATCAAGACCACTCTTATTTAAATCATCTGCAATTCTATCTAAGTGATATCCATTAGTAGTGATTACAGTTTTTTTAATACCTGAATTTTTTTTAATTATTTTAATTATATCCAAAAAATCTTTTCTAACTGTAGGCTCTCCTCCAGTTAATCTTATTTTAGATACACCTAATTCTGATAAAGCTTTTGCAAGTCTTCCAATTTCTTCTTTAGTGATAAAGGTTCTGTTATCACTTTTATCTATCTTATAACCATCAGGTAAACAGTAGCCACATTTAAAATTACACACATCAGATATTGACAATCTTATGTATGGAAACCTCCGCCCAAAACTATCTTTGAGAATATTCATATGATATATTGAGTATTATTTCTTAAATAATCTATGAGTCAAATTTTAAATGATAATGAGATCAAACTATTTAAAAGAGATGGAGCGGTATTTTTAAGAAATAAATTTGATATCAAATGGATTGAGCTTCTAAGATCTGGAATAAATAAAGCAAAAAACAATCCAAGCCCCAGGTTTACCAATCACACCCTAGATCCAAATTTACCTTGTTATTTAGAGGATTTTTGGACATGGAACTTGCATAAAGAATTTGAGAATTTTGTTTTTAATTCACCTACAGCTAAAATTGCCTCTGAATTACTAGATGCTAAGCAGATTAATTTAGTAATGGATAATTGGTTTTTTAGAGAAGCTGGCTCTACATCTAAACCACCATTTCATCATGATATTTCTTATTTTGATTTTGAAGGTTCCATGTGTGTTTTGTGGATACCTCTTGAACCAGTAAGAAAAGAAGACTCTATAGCCTGGATAAAAGGCTCTCATTTGTGGGATAAATTATTTCTAAGAACTCGTTTTAAAGACGGCCATAAAGTTGATGGAGCAGAAGGAGTTGTGAATGGTGTTAAGTATGAATTAACACCAGATATAATTTCTAATAAAGAAAATTATGAGTTTTTAGAATGGGATTTAGAAGTAGGAGATTGTGTATATTTTGATATTAGGACTTTGCATGGAGCTTTACACGAAACTACTCCAAAATCAGATATAAATAGATTTACACTTAGAATGGCGAAAGAAAATTCAAAAATAATTTATAGAGGTGATTGGGCTAGAGAAGAAAGATCAATTATAGAGGCTAATGGATATAAAAACGGTGATGATTTAAGTGGTAAAATGTTTCCAACCCTTTATGAAAATAATTCAGATTAATTATAAAATCTATTTTTTCTTAAATTTTTTTAAAATTTAGCCTGGAGTATATGTCCTCTCAGACTCCGGATCTTTAGTTGAGTAAGGTAATTTTAAAACTTCATTCCAAAATTCTTCTGGAATATCTGTTTCAGCCCATGAAATATTTTTCTCAATACTCTGAACACTAGTAACACCACAAATAGTAGATGTTATTCTTTTATCTTTCATAGAAAATTGTAAAGCTGCAGCACCCATTTCAACATTATATTTCTTACAAACTTTTTCTATTTCTCTAGCTGGTGCAAGTTTTTCTTCAGTAGCATCCTGGTAAGTTATTTTTTTAAAATTACTTGGACCTTTTGCCAGAACACCGCCCGCGTAAGGGGCAGCGTTGAAAATAGATATATTTTTACTATGAGCATAGCTGTACATTTCATCTGCTTCTCTATTTAACAAAGTGTATCTGTTGTGATTTATTATGACATCAAAGTCCCACTTTCTTAAGATTGGGAACATAATATCTATTCTTCCCATAGCTAAACCGACTGCTTTTGCCAAACCTTCTTCTTTAATTTTAAACAATTCATCCAAAGCCCCATCTTTTTTAGTTACGTCATTTATATCTTTTACGTATTCTGGGTCATGTAGAAATAAAACGTCTACAGAATCAACGTTTAAAGCTTTTAAACTTTCTTCAACAGACTCTCTTGTTCTTTTTTTATCAAGAACTAATGTGTCCATATTTCTATCAATTTTAGTTGATAAGACAAAGTTTTCTGGCCATCCACCATTTTCTTTTATTGCTATACCAATTCTTTTTTCACTTTCTCCCATTGCATAATTTCTTGAAGTATCAAGCAAATTTACTGGACCTTTAAAAAATCTTTTTAGTGTTTCTTGAGCTCTTTGTTCAGGTACTTCATAACCGTAAGTATCAGGCATACTTCCTAAAGAAGAAGTTCCAAAACTCAATTCAGTGACTTCAACACCAGTATTTTTGATTTTATTTTTTTTCATAAATTATATTTTTAGTTTATAAAACTTTACTGCATTATTATAAAAGATGTTTTGTTTTTCAGCTATACTTAATTCTTTAAGTAAATTTGTTGCTGCATTATACCATCCTAAATAGTTTGTTCTTAAGTTGCAAACAGGCCAATCTGACCCCCACAAAATTTTTTTATCAGTAAATAGATTTAATATTTCATCTATATATGGCTTTAGATCTTGCTCAGTCCAATTTTCGCAGGCTTCTGTGACCATACCAGAAAATTTACAATATACATTTTCTAGCTTAGATAATTTATTCATACCTTTTTGCCAATGAATAAATTCTTCTTGTTTATTATTACAGATTTTTGGTTTCATTAAATGATCTATGATAAATCTTAGAGAAGGATATTTTGTAGCAATTTTGTAAAAATTTTCTAAGTGCACTGGAAATCCTAGTGCATCAAAGCTTAAATCTAAATTAATTATATTTTTAAAAAAAGTATCAAAATTTTTATTTAAAACCCAATTTTCATCTGGAATATCTTGTATCATAGGTCTAACACCAAGAAATTTAGGATGTTTTGAGAAAATTTTTAATTGTTCTAATTGATTTTGGTCTTCAAAATTTACCCAACCAATAACTCCACAAACTAAATCAGAACCTTCAGCAATGTTTAACATATATTCAGTTTCTGCATTAGTTGCTGCAGCTTGAACTAAAACAGTTTTGTGTAAATCTATTGAGTCAGAAACTTGAATTAAATCTTTAACTTCATATTTTTGATTTAATATTAGATTGTCTTTTGGCATCCAATGATAATCACACCTTGAAGGATCCCAAAAATGTTGATGTGAATCAATAACTTTCATAAGTTATTTTAAATTAGGTTCACTCTCCCAAAATACTTTCATCTAAAATCTTAGTGTCATATGCTGAATAAGAATGCCATCCTGCAACTGTTTGATCAAAATCAACAATGCTTCCAGTCATAATACCCGACTCATCTGAACACAAGAAAGCTAAGATCTTAGCAACATCCAAAGGTTTGTTTAATCTTTTAAATGGAACTTTGGCTTCCGCTTTTTTTAACCAGTCATCATCTGCATTATGAAATTTTTTTTGAATTACTGTTTCTGCTGGCGTATCTGTCCAACCTAAATTTACACCATTCACTCTTATTTGGTGCCCAGATACTGAATTTGCAACATTTTTAATCATTATAGCTAATGCTGCTTTAGAAGAGCTGTAAGCAGTTAAGAAAGGCATACCACTATATCCAGCCATTGATAAAATATGAGCAATAGTTCCTTTTTTTTTATCTCTAATCATTATTTTTATAACATCTTGCATCATAAAAAGAGGAGCTTTTACATTTACATTAAAATTTTTGTCATAATTTTCCTCTGTAGTGCTTAAGATCGTTCCTCTTTCTGTAAAAGCAGCAACATTAATAAAACTATCTACAGTGTTGAATTTTTTATCAGTCTCAGAAACTATTTTTTTACAATCTTCAAGTTTTTCTAAATCAGCTTGAACGTATAAGCATTCCACGTCCATACTTTCTATTTCAGCTTTTACCTTGTTTCCTTTATCTTTATTTCTTCCACAGATAGTTATTCCTTTAGCACCTCTGCTTGCAAGCAATTTTGCTGTCTCAGCTCCACTACCTTGAGTACTTCCTGTTACAATTATTATTTTATTTTTAAACTGGTTAGCTTGATCAGATATATATTTATTAGTCATAAAATTTTAAGTTATACAGACAACTAAGCCCAATATAAAAATTGGGCTTAGAAACTTTTAAGAAGAATAATGATTTTATCCCGCAATACAAGATCCAATGTTTGGCTTCATACAAACATCAAGACCTGTATAGATTGCTTTTAGTGATGGGTTGTCAAATTTTAATGCTTTACCATCTACTATATCTTTAAGAACATACATAGCTTTGTAGCCCATCATATAAGGTTGTTGACCTACTTGACCATGTGTTCTTCCAGCATCTAAATCTTCCATTTGCATTGGAAGAGTATCTGCAATTACAACAGCAGTTTTCATAGAACCGATTCTATCTGCGTGCTTTTCAGCAACTCTTCTGAAAGCTTTAGATACGAATTGAGGAAAACCTCCAGTTGGTACAAATGCTGTTAGGTTTGGATGTTTTGCAAAGATATCTTCCATTTGTTGTACAGAAAGAGGGAAATCATCGTTCGTGTACAGAGGACATCCGCTAGCTTCAGTCCATCCATTTTCACCTTTAAGAGCCGCACTAGGATAAGTTCCTGAATCTGCTCTTCCAGCAATAGTGTCTCTTATTCCTGACATTCTTTCATTGTGGTTTGCAGCTGCAGCACCACCAGATTGTATACAAATTTCACCACCGTTAGGTTTTAACATCATAACGATTTGCGCAAGGTATACACCAATGTCATAGTTTTTTGTTCCAACATAAGCTGCTCTTAAACCAGCATCTTTAGTTAAAAGATCTGAGTCCCAAGTAATAATTGGAATATTTGTTCCTTTAACAGCTTTTGCCATTGCAGCCGCATTAGAAGATGCAACAGCAATTCCATCAACACCTTTAGCAATTAAATCTTGAACAATTTGAACTTGTTCTTGTTCAGTATGCTCTCCAGGTCCAATGTATAAACACTCTATCCCACCAATTTCTTTCTCAGCAACTTTACAACCATCTCTCGCTAAATCAAAAAACGGGTTGTTCATAGCTTTTGGAACTAATGCAAAAACTTTATCAGCTGCATATGAAATTCCAGAAATTGACACAAAAATAAATGCTAACATTGCAATTATTGTTTTTCTCATATTTCTCTCTCTATTAGTTAGTTAATTTATTAAACAAATACTATTTAGAATGAGTCTTAGTTTCAAGTAAAATGATGTAATACAACTAAAAAGTGATACATCAAATGATTGATTTTACATCATTTAGTGATACCATGTTTGCATGAAGAATCATTGGAAAAATGTCTCTATAAAGAAAATTTCCGATGAGTCAGGGTATGGTACAGCGACTGTAGATAGAGTTTTAAATAACAGAAAAGGTGTGAGTAAAAAAACTAAAGATAAAATCTTAAAAATTTTAAATAACCTTCAAAACGGAAATAATAAAAATCAAACTAAAAATATTTTAATTTGTTGTCAATCAGGACCTTCATATAACAAGACTCTTGAGGAGAGTTTAGATAAAATTAATAATGAAATTTATAAGTTTAATCTGATAAAATATTTTATTCCTGCAAAGGAATTTAAACCTAGTCAATTTGTAAAAATTTTAAAAGAAACTTCAAAGTTTGATGCAGTGATTATAGTTTCACAGGAGGATCAAAATATAAATAACGAGCTAAGTAAAATTGCAAGTGAAGGAAAACCTGTAATTACATTAACCACTGATTTTCCAAATTCGAACAGATCAGCTTATATAGGTAATAATCAATCTAATGCTGGATCTACTGCTGCAAATATAATTGGAAAAAATGTTGGGAAAAGATCAGGTTCAATTTTGATGGTCATGAGCATGCCATACAGGTGCCAACAGGAAAGAGAGCTAGGTTTTAGAAAAGTATTAAGATCAGAATTTCCAAATCTTAAAATTAAAGAAAGTGTTTTTAATTTAGATACATCGGAACAAAGTTACAAATATGTTAAAAAATATATTAAAGAAAATGGACCACCGTTAGGAATTTATAATATTGCTGGAGGAAATTTAGGTGTCGCAAAAGCAATTAGTGAAATGGATGTAAAAGATCATATTGTATTTGTAGGTCATGAACTAAATAAAAATTCTAGAGATCTTTTAGAAAATAATAAAATGGATTTTGTTATAAGCCATGATGTTGAATTAGAAATTAAAGTTGCATTTGATAAAATTTTAGATTTTGAGAAAAATTCAGATAATCAAAATTCTTTTTTTTCAGATATATTAATTTTCAACAAATATAATTGTATGGATAAAAAAGTTTATTAATTAATTCTTCTTATTTTTAACTTTTTCCAACCAAACCGCACCTACGATAAATATTCCTAAAAATGTTCCTTGCCAGTAAGGGTCAATTCCAGCCATTAGAAGACTGTTTCTAATTGTTTCCATTAATGCAGCACCAATAAATGCCCCAAAAGTACCACCAACACCACCCATTAAGTTAGCACCACCAATAACTGTTGCTGCAATAACTCTTAATTCGTAAGTATAACCTAAAGCATTAGTTACAGAGCCCATCCATCCAACTATCATAACAGCAGAAATTGCCGCAAATAGTCCACTGATCATGTAGACTGACATTTCAATCCATCTCGTATTAATTCCAGATAATTCAGCAGCTTTTTTATTACTACCAACTGCAAAAACATGTTTGCCATATGAGGTATATTTCAATACTAAACCCATAACTATCGTAAGAAATATTAATAACCAAGTTGCGTTAGCAAGACCTAGCATTGAACCTCCTCCAATTTCATAAAACATTTCATCTTTAGGTCCAAATTCATAAAACATTTTATTGTTTGAGACTACTAAAGCTAAACTTCTTGCAGCAGCCATCATTCCTAAAGTGACTACAAAAGGAGAAAGTTTAACATAAGCAATTAGATATCCATTTACTGCACCAATTAATGTACCAGCAAGTAAAGCTAAAATTATTGATACCCAAACGTATACTCCCTCAAAGTAAGAAGCTTTGGAATACCATTCAGGCAAAAATTGTGCATCCAAAAATAAACCACATATTACTCCTGTGACACCCATTATTGATCCAACTGATAGATCTATTCCAGCGGTAATAATTACAAATGTCATTCCAATTGCCATTATTCCAATGAAAGAAAAGTTTCGTGTAATATTAAAAAGATTGTCTTTGCTAGAAAAAGCATCTTCTACAAAAAACATAATAAAACAAATCCCAAATAAAGCTACTGTTACCCAAAAAGATTGTTCAGAAACAAGTTTTTGAAATACATTTTTTTCTGTCTTAGAGATTATTTCTTGATTAAATTTTAGTGAACTCATACTCTGTCTATTGCTCCTGTAATTAGGCCTGTTGCTTCTTCTGTAGAAGAATCTTTTATATTTTTTTCACAAACCTTTTCGCCTCGTCTTAATACTACTAGCTTGTCACATACTTCAAATATATCTGGCATTCTGTGACTAATTAACATTACAGCTATTCCTTGATCTTTTAATCTTTTTATAAGATCTAATACTTCAGCAACCTGTCTAACACTAATTGCTGCTGTTGGTTCATCCATTAAAACTAATTTAGGATTTGTAAGTCTAGTTCTTGCAATAGCCACAGCCTGTCTTTGTCCCCCAGACATTTGCATAACTAAATCTTTTGGTCGAGTTTCAGATTTAAGTTCCTCAAATAATTCAGAAGATTTTTTAAACATTGCTGGATAATCCAAATATTTAAATGGCCAAATACCTTTTTGTATCTCTCTACCTAGAAAAACATTAGATGCTGCAGTCAAATGATTACAAAGAGCTAAGTCTTGATAAACTACCTCAATGCCAGATTTTCTTGCATCTATTGGTTTTTCAAATGATACAGTATTATTTTCAAACTTTATTTCACCATTTGAAGGTTTAAAATTACCAGCTATAATTTTTAGTAGTGTAGATTTACCCGCTCCATTATCACCCATTAATCCTACAGTTTCAGCTTCTTTAATATCAAAACTAACCCCTGTTAAAGCCTGTATGGCTCCAAAATTTTTTTCTATATTATTTAAAGAAAGAATGCTCATTTTAGAATTTTACATCTACAACTTTGCCACTTTCAAATGATTCATATGCTGCATTAGCTATTATTAAAGCGTTTCTCCCATCTTCAAATCCTACTAATGGTTTTGTTTTATCTTCAACACATTTTACAAACTCATTAAATTGATCTCTGTAAGCTTGCTCATATCTTTCAATAAAAAAGAAATGTATGGGTCCTTTTTCATTTGTAGATGTACTTGTGTATCTTTCTAAAGAAGTTGGGGTTTGATTGTTTGAAATTACCATGCCTTTACTTCCAAATACCTCTACTCTTTGGTCATATCCATAAACTGCTCTTCGAGAGTTATTAATATGGATTAAAACGCCTTTTTTTGATTTTAGAATAAACATTGCTGTATCTAGATCTTTTTCTTGCTGTGAATTTTTATCAAACAAAGCACCTCCGAATGCAGATATCTGAACTACAGGATCATCCCCTAAAATAAATCTTGTTAAATCGAAATCATGTATAGTGGTATCTCTAAAAAATCCTCCTGCAGCTTTTAGATAGTCAATCCCTGGAGGCTCAGGATCTCTACTTGTAATAACAACCATTTCTAATTCACCAATTTCTTTTTTTACTCTTGCTTGTTGAGCTTTTGCATGACTTGCATCAAATCTTCTATTAAAGCCGATTTGAATAGGAACATTTGTTCCCTTTATATTTTCCATGCATTCATTTACTTTATTGATATCTAAATCAATTGGCTTTTCACAGAAAATTGCCTTTCCTGCTTTTGCTGCCATTGTAATAAATTGAGTGTGTGTTGGTGTAGCTGAAGCGATAAGAACTGCATCTACATCATCTGAATTTATTGCTTCCTCAGGTGAAGATGCAATTGAACACCCTGTTGATTTTGATACTCCTTTAGCGAATTCTGAGTTAACATCATATATATATTTTAATTTTGCATTCGGATGTGCTGCAATAAATTCAGCATGCATTTTTCCAATTCGTCCTGCTCCCATTAAAGAAAAGTTAAGCATAATAATATAGAACAGAATTAAAAAATAAAATCAAGAAACATTTTTAAATGATGAATTAAACATCAAATTAAATTATAATTTTCTTGATGCACAAAACATCATAATTTAAAAATAATTTTAACTTTTTAAATAATTAATATGTCAGTAAAATTAGGAATAGCACCAATTGCCTGGAGTAATGATGATATGCCTGAATTGGGTGGTGATACTCCTTTAGAACAATGTTTGTCTGAAGCTAGTCAGGCAGGATTTATTGGAATTGAATCTGGTGGTAAATTTCCAAAAAAATCAGAAGAATTAATTCCAAAACTTAGCAAATTTAATCTTAATCTATGCTCAGGTTGGTATGGAGCTAATTTAAGAACAAATAGTGTCGACGAAGAAAAAAATCTAATTCAAGATCAGTTAAAACTTTTTAAAGATTGTAATTCACCATGCATGGTTTTTGCTGAAGTTTCTGGCTCAATTCAAGGGGATCCAAATCGAAAATTATCTACAAGACCCCAAATGGATCTTGAAGAGTCTAAAAAATATTATGAAAAAATTTCAGAAATGGGAAAATATCTTGAAGACGAAGGTATGCCACTTGCTTATCATCATCATATGGGAACTGTAATAGAGACTGAACAAGATACAGTAAGATTGCTTGAGAACACTCATGATAGTGTAAAACTAACATTAGATACTGGCCATATGCTGTTTGCTCAGGGAGACTCGTTAAAAATATTAAACGACTTTAGCGAAAGATTAATTCACATGCATTGTAAGGACATTAGAAAAAATGTTTTAGAAAAATCTTTAAAAGAAGACTTAAGTTTTAGAGGAGCATTTTTAGAAGGTGCATTTACAGTTCCAGGTGATGGATGTATTGATTACAAGCCCTTATTTGATGTTTTAAAAGAAAAAAATTATTCTGGATGGTTAGTAGTAGAGGCAGAACAAGATCCTGCAAAAGCAAATCCATTCGAATATGCAAAAATAGGTTACAAGTATTTAACTGAAACATTAAATCTTAGTGGTATTGAGATTTATAAAAGTTAATTTTCAATAAATAATAAATCTAAATTTTTAGATTAAATCTTTTACTATAGTCTTACAATTTTTGATTTTTCCAATGTTTCATCGAAATAATCAATTATATTTTGAATTGTTTCTACCCCCATTCTTGTCATACATTCATCAGTAAATGCTGCTGTATGAGGACTTAAATAAACTTTTTCATTCTTTAAGAGAGGATTATCATTTTCTGGTGGTTCTTGTTTAAATACATCAATACCTGCTCCAAATATTAAATCTTCATTTAAAGCCTTATCAAGATCTTCCTCATGAATAATTCCACCTCTTGCAGCATTAATGATGATGCAGTTTTTCTTCATCGTTTTAAGTAAATCATAATTAATAAGATTTTCTGTTTTTTCTGTTAAAGGCATATGTAAAGATATTACATCCATTGTTTTTACTGCCTCTTCAAGACTATCAACTTTTTTTCCACCAAGCTTCTCTATTGTATCTTTATCTACAAATGGATCATAGACGAATACATTCATTTCAAATCCTAAACATCTTTTAATAAGTGCTTTACCGATTCTACCAAATCCCATAATTAGGAAATTTTTTTTCCATACTTCAATAGTCTTGGGTAATTTATTTCTATCCTTAAAATTACCTTCTTTAACCGTTGTATGATAAAGCTCTCTTCTTTTTGCAATATTTAGCAAGACAAACATAACATGCTCCGCAACTGTAACTGCATTTGCATTAGCTGTAATAGCAATTTTGATATCTCTTTCTTTAGCTGTTTTTAAATCAATATTATCGTAGCCAACTCCATGTCTAGATATTATTTTAAGATTTTTGGCTTCGTTAATTACTTCACCTGGTAGTTTTGCTATTCTAATTGAAGCAGCATCACAATCTTTTATTTTAGCCTTTAAGTTTTCTACTGAAACATCGTCGGTTACCTCTACATCAAAATCTGGATGGTTATTAATTAATTCCATACCTTTATCATGAACTTTTTGGATAACTAGAATTTTCTTTTTATTACTCATAATTTTATTTAAGCTTTTCTGTTGAAGGCTTTTCTAATACGAAAAATATCTAACAATGTAAAATAGTTTTTTAAAAAGTTGTAATTATTTTCTTATTAAAATAAATTTAGTTGTGAATTTAACTATAAAAACTCTACTTTACATTTTTAACTTTCTTGAAAAGATAAATACTTTTTTTCTAAGAATTGGAAGACAATTTGCATGGATCGCAATTTTTTTAATGGTTGTCGTAATTATGATCCAGGTTTTTTTTAGATATGTTCTCAACAACGCATTACCTTGGCCTGATGAAGTTGCGAGATTTTTAATGCTATGGATGACAGGGTTAATTGCTCCTTCAGCTTATAGATGGGGTGGTTTTGTCTCAATTGATATGCTGGAAAGATTTTTACCTAAAATCATATCAACTTTTTTAACCTTATTTTTATTGATCATATCTTTATTTGTTTTGATCATTGGACTTGAATTAGGTTTGAAACACATTAATGCTGGATGGATATTTAATTCAGCTTCAATCAAAATTCCATTTAATCTAATTGGTGGCAAAGCAGAGCCAATAAAATTAGCTTGGATGTATATGTCGTTACCTGTTGGAATTGTTTTTTTGATTTCAGTAAACATAGAGTTAATTTTAAGAAATTTTTTAAGTAATTTTACAAAATTAGAATTACCTGAAGATTTAGATAAACAAAAATTGGAGACCCAATAATGTTAATTTGGTTTCTCCCTTTATTTTTATTATTTTTGTTAATTGGATTACCAGTATTTTTTGGATTGTTGGCTGCTCCTGGAATTTTACTTTGGCTGAATGATCAATCTAGAGATGGAGCAATGCTTTATAGAAATATTTACAATGGTATTGATAGCTTTCCTTTAATGGCAATTCCTTTTTTTATGTTAGCTGGTGAACTAATGAATAGGGGAGGAATTACTCAAAGATTAGTAGAATTTAGCCAGGCGATGATGGGGCATTTAAAAGGTGGTTTAGCACATGTTAACGTCTTAACTTCAATGCTTTTTGCTGGCCTATCTGGATCTGCAGTTGCAGATACTTCTGCAATTGGTTCGATGTTAATTCCTGCTATGGAGAAGCAAGGGTATACTAAAAAATTTTCAGCAGCAATTACCGCAGCGAGTTCAGTAATCGGTCCAATCATTCCACCTTCAGGAATAATGATTATTTATGCATACGTTATGGGAGAGAGCGTAGCTGCCTTATTCCTAGCAGGTATTATTCCTGGAATTTTAGTTGGTGTTAGTTTGATGGTTACAATCAAGTTTATGGCTAAAAGATATAATTTTCCTGCCGTAACAAAAAAGACAACATGGAGACAAAGAGGAAAAGCTTCTTTGAAAGCTTTTTTCCCATTGATGACTCCTGTTATAATTCTAGGAGGTATACTTGGAGGAATTTTTACTCCAACTGAAGCATCTGCAGTTGCAGCTGCTTACGCAATGTTTATTGGCTTGTTTGTTTTAAAATCTTTAGAGTGGAAAGACGTACCAAAGGTTATGACAAAAGCTGCAATGGTTTCATCTGTAGTATTACTTTTGGTTGGTGCTGCAATGGCTTTTAAAACAGTTGTTAGCTTATCTCATGCACCAGAATATCTTGCTGAATTTGTTTTAGGATTAACTGATAATCCCTATATTTTATTGTTTCTTATAAATATTTTACTATTTGTTGTTGGAATGTTTTTAGATGCAGGTCCTGCAATAATTATTTTAGGACCAATACTAGGACCAGTGTTTGTAGAATTAGGTGTACATCCAGTTCATTTTGCAATTATTATGTCAGTTAACTTAACTGTTGGTTTAGCAACACCACCAATGGGTTTAGTTTTATTTGTTGCATCATCAGTTTCCGGTGAAAGAGTTGAAACTATATCAAAAGCTATATTGCCATTTTTAGCAGTAGAAGCAATTGTAATATTTTTAATTACGTACTTCCCATCAATCTCAATGACCATTCCTTTACTTACAGGTTTTGCAAAATAATTATAGTTTTTAGATAATAGACACAGAGGTTCAATTTAGGTATATTTTCTGCACTTAAATATATATTTAATGAGAGGGAAAAAATAATGAGTAAATTAATAAAATCATTCTTTTCATTTTTATTTTTAATTAGTTTTACAGCTTCTGTTTCAGCAGCTGATTACAATTTAAGAATGACAATGAACTCCAATGATCAAGATGAAGACTATGATGGTGCAGTAGTATTTAAAAACTATGTTGAAGCAGCATCAAATGGAAAAATATCTGTGGAACTTTTTGTAGGTACACAGTTATGTTCTAAAGGAGCAGAATGTTTACAAGGTGTTTCAGATGGAAGCATTGATGTTTACATTTCTACTTCTGGAGGAGCAGCTGGTGTATTCCCATACGTTCAAGTTTTAGATTTACCATATCTAATGGCAGACGACAGAATTGCTGAAGATGTTATGCAAGGTGATTTTGTAAGAACTATGAGACAAATGGCTCTTAAAGATTCAGGCGACACAATAAGATTAATGACTATCGGAAATACTGGTGGATGGAGAAATTTTGCTAACACTAAAAGAAGAGTTGCAGAACCATCAGATATGAAAGGTCTAAAAATCAGAACTGTTGTAGCTGACTTACCTCAAGAGCTTGTTAGAGCTTTAGGTGCATCTCCAACTCCTATTCCATGGCCAGAATTATTTACATCTTTTCAAACAGGTGTAGTTGAAGGTTCTAAAAATGGAATAACTGACATCATGAACATGAAGTTTCCAGATGCAGGTCTAAAATATGTTACTTTAGACGGTCATGCATACATGGGAGCACTTTGGTGGATGAACAATGCAAAATATCAATCTATGCCAAAAGAACTTAAGAAAGTTATTACGGATGGATTTTATGCATTGCAGCAAGCTACATTTGCATCTCCAAAAAGAAAATCAATCAAAGCATATGAAGACTTTGTAGCAGGTGGTGGAGATTTATATGTTCCAACTCCAGCACAAAAAGCTAGCTTCAAAAAAGCTGCTAGTCCAGTTTATGATTGGTTTAAGTCAAATGTTAAAGGTGGAGGACAAATCTTTGACGCTTTAACAAGTGCAGTTGCTGATGCTGAGAAAAAAGCATCAAGTGCATACGACAAAGACTTATAATCTTAATTTAATGATGGGGCGGATTTAATTATTCGCCTCATTACCTAAACGGATAAATCCAAGCTTTGTAATCTTTAATAAGTATATGCGCTTTTTCAATTTGTTCAGGAGTCATTTTTTTAACAACTTCTTCTTGAGAAATCGCAGCATCAGGATCGCCTCCAATAGCAGACAAACCATACCACATGTAAGCTCTAACAAGATCAGCGGCAGGAAGTCCTCTACCGATTTCATAATACCACCCAACACCCGATTGAGCACCAGGATGACCTTTCATCGAAGATCTAAGATACCATTCAAAAGCTCTAACATCATCTTGCTCAACTCCAAGGCCCATTGCATACATTATTCCAATAAGTTCTTCAGCATCTGCATTTCCAGATCGAGCAGCTGGCATCAACTCTTCCATAGCTTCTTGAAATTTTCCAGCTTCCATCAAATCTCTAGCATTTTCAATTTCTGCAAAAACTATGGATGGAATAAAAAAAATTATAAAAAAGTATCTCAACATATAAAAATATTAATATTTATAATTCCATTTTTAATTTCAGCAAACAAAACATATTCAATTGAATTACCAAAACCTTTAACAGGTAATGATTTTCATAAAGTTGATATGGAAAAGGTTAAAATAGGAAGACTTTTATTTCATGACAAAATTTTATCAGCCAATCGTAATATTGCTTGTGCAACTTGTCATAGCCATGACCTAGGAGGGTCTGATGGACTTTCATTAGGAATTGGTGAAGGTGGACATGGTATTGGATTAGAAAGAACAGCTGGATCAGGGGATGATAAAATTAAAAAACGTATTCCAAGAAATGCTTTAGCATTATGGAATTTAGGATTTAAAGATATTACCACATTACTTCATGATGGTAGAGTGACTAAATCTGATATATTTGGAAATGGTTTTAATACCCCAGCACAAGAACTGCTTCCTAAAGGTCTTGATAATATAGTAGCGGTACAAGCTTTATTTCCAATGACAAGACAATTTGAAATGGCTGGAAATCCAGGTGAAAATGAAATTATAGGACTGGTTTCAAAAGTCGGTAAAGATAGTATGAGAATTGATAGAGTTTGGCCTGTGATTACTCATAGAATAAGAGGAGTTCCTGAATATGTTGAGATGTTTAAACATGCTTTTGACGATGTTGATAATGCTTTAGACATAAATATTACACATATAGTAAACTCAATTGCAGCTTTTGAAATTCATGAATGGACATCCTTTGACTCTCCATTTGATGAATATTTAAACGGAAATAAATCAGCTTTAAATTCAAATCAGATTGCAGGTATGAATTTATTCTATGGTAAAGCTAATTGTAGCTCATGTCATTCAGGGTCTTTATTGTCTGATCAAAAATTTCACTCAATAGGTATTCCACAATTTGGACCAGGCAGAACCAGACCATTTGATCCTTATGCACGTGATGTTGGAAGAATGGTTGAAACAGATGATGTGGATGACATGTATAAATTTAAAACACCCGCTCTAAGAAATGTTTCTTTAACGGCACCTTATGGTCATAATGGTGCTTATCCAACACTTAAGGGTATAATTAAACATCATTTAAATCCAGTAACTATGAACAAAAATTGGAAACCTCAATATGCAAATTTACCAAATGCTCCATGGTTAGAACAAATAGATTTTGTGACTTTTTCTGACAAAAGAGAACAGGATAGAATTATTTCAAGTATAGATATCAAACCAATAGATTTAAGTGAAAAAGAAATTGATCAATTAGTCTCTTTTTTACAATCTCTAACTGGAAAAAGTGGAAATCAAAGACCACTCGGTAAACCAGAAAAAGTACCAAGTGGATTAACAATTGATTAAATTTATTTAATTAAACTGATAGATAATAAATATGGAAAAAATTAAATATGGAATAATTGGAGCTGGCACGATGGCTCGAGAACATATTTTAAATTTATCTTTGATATACGAAGCTGAGGTAGTTGCTCTTTCAGATCCTCACAAAGAATCTTTGAAACAATGTCAAGAACTACTCAAAAAGGAAGTTGTTTGCTTTGAAAATCATCAAGATTTGATTAAAGAAAATTTAGTTGATGTTTATATAATTTCATCTCCTAATTTTACTCATATTCAAATTTTAAAAGATGTAATTCAAACTAAGAAACACATATTGGTTGAAAAACCTTTGTGTACTAAGACAAAAGATTGTTTAGAAATAGAAAAACTTATTAAGGATTATCCATCAGTATTTTGGACTGCAATGGAATATAGGTACATGCCTCCTGTTTCAAAATTTATCAAAGAAATTCACAACAAAACAATTGGTGATCTAAAAACATTAACAATAAGAGAGCACAGATTTCCTTTCCTAAAAAAAGTAAATGACTGGAATAGATTTGAAAAAAATACTGGAGGAACTTTAGTTGAAAAGTGTTGTCATTTTTTTGATTTGATGAGATTTATTGTTAAGAGTGAACCTGTAAGTGTTTATGCGAGTGGGGGACAAGATGTAAATCACTTAGATGAAGAGTATGATGGGAAAAAACCAGATATTATTGATAATGCTTACGTAATTGTTAATTTTGAGAATGGTTCGAGAAGTATGCTTGAGCTTTGTATGTTTGCTGAAAATTCTGAAATGCAAGAAGAGTTAACCGCAACAGGAAATATTGGTAAAATTGAAACTTCAGTTCCTTCAAACGAGTCTGGGAAAACTACTTCTGATGTAAGAATTGGTATGAGAGATGGAAAAACAAAACAAGAAAGTGTTAGTGTAGATCCAAAAATACTTGAAGCAGGACATCATCATGGATCAACTTATTATGAGCATTTAGCCTTTATAAATGCTGTAAAAAATAAATTAAAGCCAGAGGTATCTTTGAATGATGGATTAATTGCAGTTGCTGTTGGAGAAGCTGCTGAGACATCAATTAAACTTGGAAGAGTAGTTAAGTTAAACGAAATAATTACTTAAAAAAATCAATTGCCTTTTTAACTATAAAATTGCTAACTCTAATATTTGACTCTGTAGTAACACCTGAAATATGAGGAGTTAAAATACAATTCATTTCAGATGTAATTCTTTCGTATAAATCTTTTTTAATAGGTTCATTTTCAAACACATCTAATGCAAATCCTGAAATTAGATTTTGATCATAAGCATCTATAAGATCATTCTCATTTACAACACTACCTCTAGAAGTATTGATTATAATTGGCTGTTTTTGCATTTTAGAGAATGAAGACTTGTTGATTAAATTTTTAGTCTCTTCTGTTAATGGTAAATGTAAAGAAATAATATCTGCATTTTTAAATACTTCTTCTAATGAAGATAATTTATAATTTTTTTCATTATCTTCTAATTTTTTAATATAAGGATCATAAGCCAAAACATTCAGTCCATTTTTCAAACTATAGTCAGCAACTTTTCTGCCGATGGTACCAAAACCCACTATTCCAATAGACTTTCTATTTATTTCAGAGGATTTAATAGTTGTTCTAGGCCAATCACCTTTGATCGTTCGATAATGAAACATAGGAATTTTTTTTATTAAAGACATAGAAGATGAAATCACATATTCAGCTACAGAGTCTGCATTCATACCAGTTGCAGGTTGGACATGAATATTTTTGGTTCTACAAAATTCAGTATCAATATTATCTAAACCAACACCCAGTCTTCCTATAAATTTTAATTTACTAGCGTTAGATAAAATATCTTTGGTTACTTGAGTTTTATTTCTGACAATTAAACCATCATAATCTTTAATAATTTCTTTAAGTTCTTCTTTTTTTTCCCAAAGCTTTTCATCAAATTTGATTTCAAAAGTATTATTTAGATCATCTAAACTGTCTTGGTTAATAAACTCTGTTATTAAGATTTTAGCCATACTTACTTATATATATTTTTAACTTAAATTGAATAACTTACTTTTTTATTGAAATTGTTGTTGGTCTTATTGAATTTGAAACAATATTTCTAGAAAGTTTTATCTCTCTTAAAACGATATAAATTCCAGCTCCAATTATAAAAACATTTCCTAAATAAACATTCCAAGTAGGGATTTCATTAAAAATATAAAAACCAATCAATGCACCAATTAATAATTGAACATATTGTGTATTTGCAAATATTGAGGCAGGAAGATGTCGAGCAGAGTTTATAATAAAAATCATTCCCACTCCTCTTAATAAACCTGCATTAAAATTTAAAAAAAAATCTGTTTTAGTCATTGGAATATAAAGCTCAAAGGTAATCACACCAGAAATCACAATTAAAATTAACTTCCCAATTATTAAAAATGAATACACGCTTTCTGATTGACCATATTTTTTAACCAATAAATGACCTACAGACCCAAAAATTGGTATCAATAATGCTAATAACACATAATTATTTATTTCTTTTCCAAAAGGGTTAATTGCAATTATCGTTCCAATAAAACCGATCAATATTGCCGTATATCTTCTCCAACTTACTTTTTCTTTTAAAAAAATTACAGATCCAATTGTTAATACAAAGGGTGTAAAGAAGATGATGCTATACATGGTTGTAAGTGGAAGTTTATTTATACAAAGAAAAAATAATCCCATTGAAATTATTAAAGTTATTGCTCTAACCAAATGTACAAAAAAGTTTTTAGTCTTAATTTTTTTCCAAGAATTTCTAACTTGCGTGTAAAGTAAAATTGGCAGTAATGCCGATAAAGAATTAATAAATATTATTTGTGTTACATGATAATAATTTGTCAATTCTTTTGCTATAGAGTCCATGATAACAAATAAGGAATAGCCAAGAATTGCTAAAAAAAAGTCTACCGAGTAGACACGGGTAGTTACTGAATTCATTTGTTAATTTTTATAATAATTTTGAAAGATCTCTTTTACTATTCTTAAACGTTGGCAAAGGATATTTAAAGGCATATTTACGTGGAATACATTTTTCTTTTGCTTTTTCCCAAAGAGCTAACCATTGTTTAAAATTCTGAATTTTAAGATTTTTTTTATTTTTGCTTCTTACATAGAAATTTGGAAGTGGATCTCTCCCAGAAGGTTGACCAGCTACATTGTATCTAAGGTCTGCACTTATTCTAAAATCATTTGATCTATTAGGTAAGGAGCAGTGAATTGAATGTTTATGCAAAAGAATTACGTCTCCAACGTCTGCCTCTAAGTGAATATGCTGCATTTTATCCAGTAATTTACTGTCTTTAATTTCTACTTGGCCTCTATAACCAGCAATATGATTTAATAATCCCATTTTATTAATTTTCTTAACAGTAATCATGCACCCATTTTTTTTTGTAGTTTTTGTAAAAGGTATCCATACAGTAACCATGTCAGTCAATTTTTGCCCTTTAGGACTGAGAACTGCAGCATCCTGATGCCAAGGTGTTCTTCCACTTAAACCGTCTAAAATTGAACCTTTTGGTAATTTTTTTTCAGGTTGTTTAATTCTAGTATTTTGAACTGGATTAGACATGATTTCTTTTCCCAAAATTTTTTCAACAACATCTAAAATATTTTTATTAGTAATTAAATTCCATAAAGATTGAGTAGCAAAGTAATCGCTATCTTTCTTAACGTGATCTCTTGGCAATCTAGTGTTAAAATATTGATCTAAATCATCAATTTTTAATTTTGATATATAAGAATATTTTTTTTTAAAATCTAAATTAAGAACTTTTTTTAAATCTTTTTTTTTTGCAAATTTTTGGATTAAACAATCCATCACAAATTCCATGTCATTAAGGATTGGTTTTAAATCTCTTTCATAGTTAAGAACATTTTTTACTCTCAAATATCCTTGTTCAAATAATTTCTTTTGTAGATTATTTGCCATTAATAGAACCTAGTAGAATTTTTTAACAATATCAATTCTTAGGAGCAGTTGTTAAATAGTTTGCATCATGAAAAGAAGTTAACATTTTTTTCTTTGTGCTGATGATGTGAGGATAGTAAGCTGTTCCTTTATAATTCCAAATAACTGGCTTATTGAGTGCATAACTTCCATAAATAAAAAATCTTTTTGGACAGTTTTTTTCTATAAAACGTTTAACTCCGTGATAAGAATTTGGTGTAGATTGAAAAAATACCACAGTTCCTTTCCTTGGAGTAAATGCTTTTACTATTTCTAATTCACTCATTTTTGGAAATCGTCTGAAACTTTTTCTTAAATTTTTCTTTGATTTTTTTCTATAAATTGTAAGTGATCCTCCATTTTTTTTGGGAATATCTGTTAGATAAATTAAGAAATTATACAATCTGGTAATATCGTCTCTATGAGGACGTAATCTGTATCCTCCTTTAGAAACCGAAAAATCAATATCTAAATTAACTTTTGGGTTAGTGTAATTGTTTCCTAACATTTTTTTTAATTCACTTGAATTTAATTTCTTTTTAATAGTAAATTTTTTTTGATTAAATATTTTTGGTTTGTGAGTGTTTGTCCAAGACCCATCTTTAAAGTTTTTAGAAAAAAGAGTTTCAATTTTTTTATAAAATGCCTTGCTATTAAAAAGTTTGAAGAGTTTTGCAGAATTATTTGAAGATTTAATATAGTTATTAAAATTTTTTGAGCCTTTATTAATTCTGCTTCGACCACCCATAATCATGTCGTCAAAAGCTTTAGATTTACTAATCTCATCAATTAATAAATTACACGTATTTTTTTCAACAACCTTTTCTCCAACTAGTACAGGAAAATTACTTTTAATTTTTTTTAATCGATTGATTTTAAGCATTAACTATACATACCTTCTTTAACCTTAATCATTTTATACATCAGGTCATTTAAAGGCGTTTTTACTCCATGTTTTTTTCCAATTTTAGAAACAGCACCACTTATAAAATCAATTTCTGTTTTTCTTTTGTATTGAACATCAAAAGCCATTGAAGATTTATTAGTTTGCATCGAATCTACAATTTTATTGAACATAAATAGACATTCATCTTCAGAAACATTAACTCCATCAGCAAGCGCTACTTCTCTTGTCTCTAAAATGATTTCTTTACCAAGCCCTCTTGAAACATCATTAGCTTTATTATTTACGTATAGATCGGTGTGATGTAGATCAAATATAGCTGAAAGAGGACCAATTGCTGTTAGAGCAAAAAGTTTCATCCATTTTCTTTTTTTTACATCTTCAGCTGCAATCATTTCTAAATTATGTGCGGTAAAAGTATTAGCTATTTCTGTAATTCTCTCTGTTATACCTCCTTCATACTCACCAATCCATGAAGGCAATGCGCCATGGTTCATTATATGACCTGGTCCTAAAATATTTGAAGCTTGTGTTGTTGTTCCACCGATCACTTTTTCATTTCCAACGATACTTTGAATTATTGCTTCATGACCAATTCCATTTTGAAAAGACATGAAAACTGTTTTTTCTCCGATAATATTTTTAATGCTATTTAGAGCTGGTTCTAATGCAGTTGCTTTACACATAACAATCACTGCATCCATTTTATCTAACGATGATGGATCAGAAGTAGCATTAACTTTAATTATACGATCGCCTCCGTGACCATCCATTTTTAAACCATCTTTATTTATCGCATCGACATGTTCTTTCCAAACGTCAATTAAAGTTACATTTAAACCTTTTTCAGCTAGCAATCCTCCAAACAGGCATCCCATTGCACCTGCACCTAATACGGCTACTTTTAAATCTTTATTTATCATCGTTACCTTTTTTAAATTATTTATGTATAGAAATTATATATATTATCTATAGACAATATGCAAAATAAATTATAGCTTATTAACATCATGCAATTAAAAATAGAAAAAGGAACTTTCACAAATCATTCACTTGAAGATATAGCGAGTGCATTAAAAAAAGGACTCTCAGAAAATTTTAAAAATGTTGAAGTAGAAGTTGTAGATTGTCCTAATCTTCGTGAATGGGATTGTCCATCTGAAGGGATGAGTGGCAATCAAAAAATCATCGATGTTGGTGGTGAGCCATACATGCATGATCCTAATTTTATTGGTGCTGAATTTGATTACCAAGAAATTTCTAAAATGATTGGATCAGAAAAATCTTATGCTTTAGGTGCTGGATCTGGTGCAATGTCGTGTTTGGATGGTCACTGTGGAGAATTAGTAATTAATGAAAATTTAATTACTGACGAGTCTAGATCTATAATTGCAAGAGTAAGTCCTGATAAAAAATGTATTGTTGAAAAATATAGCGCACGAAAACATGGAGGACTTGGAAATATTTATTATACAGATGGTAAACAAGGAAAAGTAATTAAAATAAAAATTAAAGGTAGATCAGGAGATCAAGGTTCGCTACCGCAAGCAATGAGGTCCTCATTATCAAATAATTTAAATCTTAAAGAAAATGAACATGTTGCTATCGCAGGTGTATTTAGAATATTAGAAGGTAAAGTAAGATCTCATGTTCAACCAGATTACAAAGATATTACACATGAATACTATGATCCAAAACAAATGAAGTGTGTAAAAGATTTTCTTCAATTTTACGAACCTGTTGGTCCAAAATTGCAGTGTTATACAGTACTTTGGACTGGAGATCCTACAGGAGGAGAATTGAATTTAAGGGAGTCTGGTGAACATACACATTTTCATTCTTATGAAGACGATAAAGATGCTGGTCATTACCATTTTGATGTAACACCAGATGAAATAGAATATGAAGGATATTTTAATACAGCTTCAGAAGTTCATAGAGTGAATAATATTTATAAAGAACTACTAAGCAAAAATAGTATTGAATAGAAAACTTAATAAGTTTAAGTTTATTTAAATGAAAAGACAGTTTAAGTATCCAAAAAATTTTGAAGAACAGAAAAAAATTTCAAAATCAACTCAGAAAAGAATTACATTAGCTGAAATTTCACTTGGAGATTTTGAGGGAAGGTTAGCAAATGATTTATTAAATTGGTTTTCTCTGACACCTCAACATTGGATTATGCTGCACATGGTAATGCTTGCTTATTATAAAAATAAATCTATTACAAAAAATGAACTATTGAGAGTTATAGAGAAATCTTATTTAACTTCTAATGTTTATATCGATACAGCAATCAAAAAAGGTTATTTTAGAATTATTAGAAACGAAAAGGACAAAAGATCAATTTTTATTTTACCATCAGTTGTTACCATTAAGACTTTTGAGGAATTTATTGATCGAAGAGACGTTCTTTATAAAGGTATTTAATGAAGAATGTATACACATGGGCTGCAAAACCAGCCAAAAGATCAACTACAGTAGGTGATTTAAAAGCGGCAAAAGGAAAAAGAAAATTTACTCAAGTTACCGCGAATACTGTTGATGAGGCTGCTGCTGCAGAAAAAGCTGGCTTTGACATGATTATTGCTAACGCTAAAAATGTTATTCCAGTTAGGGAAGGGTCCAAAAATCTTTTTTTAACCGCAGCTTTAGTTTTGAACGAATTTGTTACAGCAGATGATATTATGCGTGGAGCGTTCAAAGCTTTAGAAAATGGTGCTGATGCAGTAATGACGCCAAGAAGTATGGATATAGTAGAAATGCTAGCAAAGGAAGATGTACCTGTTATGGGTCACTTGGGACTAGTTCCAAGAAAATCAACTTGGATTGGTGGACTTAGAGCAGTTGGTAAAACAGCAAATGAGGCTCATGAGTTATTTCAAAAATTTAAAAGATTAGAAGATGCAGGAGCTTTTTCTGCCGAGTGTGAAGTAATACCTGAAAACGTAATGGGTGAAATTTCTAAACGAACAGATATTGTTACTGTTTCTTTAGGATCTGGAAGAAATGCAGATGTGATGTATTTATTTATGGAAGATATTTGTGGCGATACTGAAAATCCTCCAAGACATTCTAAAGCTTATGGAAACTTATTAAAACTTAGAAATGAAATTAAAGTTGAAAGAGTTAAAGCTCTTAAAGCATTTAAAAAAGATTCTATGACTGGAAAGTTTCCAGGCAAGAAACAATCTTCTAATTTAGATAAAAATCAATTTGAAGAATTTTTAAATCAACTTGATTAATAAGTAGCGTCGTCGTCTTTTTTAGACAAAGAACCTTTCATCTTATCTACAGTCGCTTTTGCACCAGCACTTAAAGCTCTTAAATCAGAAGCTATCGTTACAAAATCAAAACCTTTTTCAATCATCTTCATCGCGTAGTCTGTTGTACCATTGTGAATTCCTGCAAAAATATTATTTTTCTTCGCATGTTCTAGAATTCTCAAAATTTCAGAATAAGCTTTTGTAGTTTCAGCTCGATCAAATCCAGGTTTTTCACCGATTGCTAAACTTAAGTCTGCAGGCCCAATATAAATACCATCAACACCCGGTGTAGACATTATCTCATCTAAATTTTCTAAAGACTCTTTAGTTTCTATCATTGCTAATTTAAGAATTTCTTCATTAGCGTGATCTGCATAATCTGCACCACCATAAATTAATCCTCTAACAGGACCAAAGCTTCTGTAACCATCAGGTGGGTACATACATGCCTGAACAAAATTTTCAGCTTCTTTTCTATTACTGACCATTGGACAAACAATTCCATAACAACCAGCATCTAAAATTTTCATTATTTGTCCTGGCTCATTCCAATTAACTCTAGCAAGTGGAGTGACATCCGTTGTTGAAATTGTTTGAAGCATTGGAAGTGCATTACTGTAATCAACTAAACCATGCTGCATATCTATAGTTAATGAATCCCAGCCTTGATGTGCCATTGCTTCTGCAGATGCAGTACTTGGAATTGCGCACCAACCATTAATGACGGGCTTACCGTCTTTCATCATTTGTTTTATTTTATTTTTTCTCATTATTATACCTTTAATGCCATGTGGGTGTATTTAACGTTTAGATAATCTTTGATCGCCATTGATCCACCTTCACGTCCATAACCAGTTTGTTTGATACCACCAAAAGGAGCTTCTGCTACAGCAACTGCACCAGTATTAACAGCAACACAGCCAGACTCTAACATTTCAGAACCTCTGTTCGCTTGATCCATGTTATTTGTATACAAATAACTACACAAACCAAGGTCGTTATTGTTTGCTCTTTCAATAACTTCATCAAATGTTTTAAATGTAAGAACGGGTACGAGAGGACCAAATGGCTCTTCTCTCATAATCGTAAAATCGTCTTTTACATTATCAAAAACAGTTGGCTCATAAAAATAACCTTTGTTAAAACCTGAAGGTCTTTTTCCTCCCATCAAAACATCGGCCCCTTCATTTTTTGTTGTCTCAACTAGTTTTTCAATTTCATCCAATCTTTTTGCAGTAGTTAAAGGACCTAAGATAGTTCCTTCATCCATACCATTTCCGATTTTTAATTTCTTTGCTCTATCCATAAAAGCTCCAAGAAATTCGTCTTTTTTATTTTCTTGGATATAAAATCTGTTTGGAGAGATACAAACTTGTCCATTGTTTCTGAATTTTGCAGTAATCGCAATATCTGCAACTTTATTCATATCAACATCATCACAAACAATAAAAGGTGAATGACCACTGAGCTCCATAGTTACTCTTTGAACTTTATCTGCAGCTTTCTTTAATATTAATTTTCCAACTCTTGTTGAACCAGTAATTGATACTTTTTTAATAATATCAGACTCTAATAGTTCATTTGAAATTTCTGCAGGATCACCAGATAATAAATTAACTACACCATCAGGAACACCTGCTTCTTTACAAATATTAACTAATTCCATAACTGCACCAGGCGTAATTACATCTGGTTTACAAATTACAGAGCAACCCGCAGCTAGTGCTGTTGAAATTTTTCTTGCAGCTAAAATGATTGGAAAGTTCCATGGTATTAAAGCAGCCACAACTCCTACTGGCTGATAATAAACATGAACTCTTGTATCAGGAAATCTACTTTGAACAGTTTGACCATAAATTCTTTTTGTTTCTTCAGCATTCCACTCAAATATATCCGCTCCTCCGCTAACTTCTCCAACTCCTTCAGCAAGAGGTTTGCCAACTTCAAGTGTTAACCATTTAGCAAGAACATCTTTTTTCTCTCTCATTAGATCTGCAATTTTTCTAATTACATATGATCTTTGCCAAGGAGTAGTGTTACTCCAAACTTTAAGACCTTTCTCAGCTGACTTTAATGCTTTTTGTACATCTGCTGACGATGCTTTTGATGCTTTTCCAATCACTTCCTCTGTTGCAGGGTTGATTACATCATAGGTTTCTTTTTTTTCTGCTTCTTGCCATTCTCCATCAATGAATTGTCCAAATTTGCTATACATAATTTTTTATTTTTTAAGGTTTACTAAGTTGGGTTTTTTAATTTATAAATATAAATATATATAAACATTATACATAAAAAAAATAAACCCAATTATGAAAAAAATCACTCTAACTTGTGCACATGCAATCGTTAAATATTTAATTGCTCAAAAAATATTAATTAATGGCAAAAAAGAACCACTCTTTCCTGGTGTCTTTGGAATTTTTGGACATGGAAACGTAGCGTGTTTAGGTCAAGCACTTGAGGAAAATCAAAAAGAATTACCAACTTATAGAGGCCATCATGAGCAGAATATGGCTTTAACTGGAATAGGTTATGCCAGAGCAAAAAGAAGACAGCAAATTTTTGTTGCTACTTCATCTGTTGGCCCAGGAGCAACCAATATGGTTACTGCAGCAGCAGTAGCGATGAGTAACAGATTGCCAATTTTATTTTTACCAGGTGATACTTATGCAAATAGAATGCCAGATCCAGTATTGCAACAAGTTGAACATTTTAACAATCCAAGTGTAACTGCAAACGATGCTTTCAAACCAGTTACAAGATATTTTGATCGTATAACTAGACCTGAACAAATAATTCAATCATTTCCTATAGCAGTTCAAACAATGTTAGATCCTGCTGATTGTGGCCCTGCTTGTATTGCTTTAAGCCAAGATATCCAAGGCCAAACTTTTGATTATCCAGAAGAATTTTTTCAAGAGAAAGTTCATACAATTAGAAGACCAAGACCAGATGAATTTCAAATTAAAGAGGCAGCTGAAAAAATTAAATCTTCAAAAAATCCAATCATAATATCTGGAGGTGGAGTTTTTTACTCCGATGCAATGGAAGAGTTAAGTCAGTTTGCAATTAAACACAATATTCCAGTTACACAAACTGTAATGGGTTATTCAACAATGAAGAGAGATCATTCTCATTTTGCAGGTCAAATCGGAGGACTTGGTGGAAAAAATACAAACTCATTAGCAAAACAAACCGATCTTGCTATTGCAATAGGTACAAAGCTTGCTGATTTTACAACAGGATCATGGGCAAACTTTGAAAACGAAAATTTCAAATTAGTTTCAATTAATGTATCAAGATATGATGCTAATAAACATTTAGCACAAGCTGTTGTTGGAGATGCAAAAGTTTCATTAACTGAACTTTCTCAAGCCTTAGGTGATTGGAAAGCAGGTGAAGATTGGAACAAGAAATCTCAAACAGAACTTAAGTCATGGAATGAACATATAGATAAAGAGAGCGCTCCAACTAATCAGGAAGTTCCAAGTTATGTTCAAGTAATTGGAGCTATTTATAGAAATTCTGATCCAACTGATATTGCGGTTACAGCTGCAGGAGGTTTGGTAGGTGAAGTAATTCAAGTATGGAGACCAAGAGAACTTAATACTCATGAAACAGAGTGGGGCTTTAGTTGTATGAGTTATGAAATATCTGGAGCATTAGGAATTAAGATGGCTAATCCAGATAAAGAAGTGATCTCATTTGTAGGTGATGGATCTTATCTATTAAATAATACTGATATTTATTCTTCAGTAATTACAAAAAATAAATTGATCATAGTTGTTTGTGATAACGGTGGCTTTGCAGTTATAAACCGACTTCAATTATTCAAAGGTGGAAAAGAGTATAATAACTTATTAAAGAGTTCAAACACACCTGGCTTAGTTGATGTAGATTTTGCAAAACATGCTGAAAGTATGGGTGCAAAATCTGAACACGTTACTTCAATTTCAGATCTTGAAGCTGCATTTAAAAGAGCTAAAGCGTCTGATGTAACTTATGTTATTTCAATTAAAACTCATGCTTATAAATGGGTAGAAGGATCATCTTTTTGGGATAGTCCAACTTTAGAAATTCCAACTACTAAAGAAAATGAAGAAGCTTTAAAACTTTATAAAGAAGGAAGAAGCAAACAAAGACAAGGTATTTAATCCTTTATGAATAAAGTATTTAAAGTAGGCCTTATAGGATGTGGTCATATTTCAGAAACTTATTTTAGAGCTCAGGAGTATTTCAATAATATCAGAATTGTTAAATGCGCTGATATTAATATGGAAACAGCGAAGAAGTGTGCAATTCATTACAATATTGAAGCTGTAACAGTTGAAGAACTTCTTAAAGATAAAGAGATTGAAATAATTTTAAACCTTACAATTCCTGGCGCACATTTTGAAGTTTCAAAAATGGCTTTAGAAAATGGTAAGCATTCTTATGCTGAAAAACCTATGGCTGTTAACTTTGAAGATGGAAAAAAATTAGTTGAACTTGCTAAAGAGAAAAATCTTTATATTGGAAATGCACCAGATACTTTTTTGGGTGGGGGCATTCAGAAAACTCTTGAACTCATTGATAACGGTGTAATTGGTGACATTAAATTAGGTAATGCTATTTTTGCTTTCCCTGGAGTGCAATCTTATCATCCAAACCCAGAACCTTGGTTTGCTGAAAATGAAGGGGGTCCCGTAATAGATATGGGTCCATATTATCTTACGGCATTAGTAAATTTAATTGGTCCAGCAAAACAAGTACAAGGAAGATGTACAAAAGTTTTTGAAGAAAGAGAAATTGGGATAGGCCCAAAAAAAGGTCAAAAATTTAAAGTAGAAACTCCAACAACTTATCTTGCAACTATACAATTTGAAAATGATTGCATTATACAGATAACTTTATCATTTGATGTAGTCGCTCATCAAAGAAACCACATAGAGCTATATGGTAACAAAGGATCAATTATTGTTCCTGATCCAAATATGTTTGGTGGATCAGCTTTTGTTTCAGTGACTGCTGGCGGTAATTGGGGTGAGCACAAAACAGATATGATGCCTTTAGGAAAAATTAACATTAAAAGTCAAAGCTCAAGAGCAAATGAATCTCCAACAAATGCAAATTATAGAGGAGCTGGTCTATCGGAGATGGCTTATGCAATTGAGCACAATTTAGAACATAGATGTAATGGTGAGCTTTCTTTGCATGTTTTAGATATCATAGACTCAACTATGAGAGCATCTCAAACAGGTATCCCGCAAGAAATAAAGACTACTTGCAAAAAACCTAAACCATTTACGTTAGAGGAAATAAAAAAAATTATGAATTAATTTTTTATTTATGAAAAAATTAATTGTAATTTCAGATCCTTTCCCAAGAACTTTAGATCTAATTTTCACAAAAAAAAAACTAAAAGAACTTAAAACTAAATACACACTTATTGTAGCCCCAAGCAAAAACAAAAAAAAATTTTATGAAAGTAATATTCACAAAGCTTCATTTATAATGGGTCAACCCGATCTAAATAAAAAACTTTTATCAAAAGCAATTAAATTAAAAGCAATTATAAATGTTGAAAGTAATTTTATGAACAATGTTGATTATAAATATTGTCATAAAAGAGGTATTCATGTGATAGCTACTTCTCCTGTTTTTTCTAAACCTGTAGCTGAGATAGCATTAGGAATGACATTATCCCTATTAAGAAATATTCATGAAGCGCATTTCGATTTTCTAAAAGGTAAAGAGAAATATGGCCTAGAAAGTAATCTTAAAGCATCAATGTTGTCAGGTAAAAAAATTGGTTTATTAGGGTTTGGTGATTTAGCAAAATCTCTTTATCCACTACTTTTACCATTTACAAAAGATATCTCTGTTTATGATCCATGGCTTCCAAAAAATGTGATCAAAAGATATGGATTTCAGCCGATCAATTTAAAAGATATGTTTTCAAAATGTGAGGTAATTTATGTTTTAGCAGCCGTGACAACTGAAAATAAAAATTTAATTGATAAAAAATTGTTAAACAGAATGAAGCCAAATACTCTATTTATTCTAATGAGTAGAGCAGCAGTTGTTAATTTTAAAGATTTAGTTACTAGATTAAAAAAAGGAGATATTTATGCAGCTACTGATGTATTTCCAGAAGAGCCTGTAAGAAAAAATGATCCTATAAGAAAAGTAAAAAATATTTTATTTTCAGCTCATAGAGCCGGTGCATTAAAGGAGGCTTTTTTTGACATGGGAAATATAGTTCTTAAAGATATGGATTTAATTTTAAAAAATCAAAAACCAAAATATTGTAAAAAAGCACAATTAAAAACAGTTGAATTGTTAAGCTCCAAACCTGTCAGTGTTAACTAAATTTAAAAATTATTTGTTTGACAATTTATTCAACTTTTAGTTGTGAGCGTTTTTTTTTGTTGCTAATCATTTCCAATTACATTTAACTCTTAATAAATAAAAGGGAGATATATATGAAAAAACTAACGTTAACTCTCGCTTCAATGATTTTAAGTGGTCTATTTTTTGTGACTACTTCAGCGAATGCTGCAATTGAAGCTTGTTTGATTACTAAGACGGATATCAATCCATTTTTCGTAAAAATGAAAGAAGGTGCTGAGGCTCGTGCTAATGAGTTAGGTGTAAAATTATCATTTTTTGCTGGAAAAATTGATGGTGACCATGAAACTCAAGTAAGAGCTGTTGAAACTTGTATAGCATCTGGTGCAAAAGGAATTTTAATTGCTGCATCTGATACTAAAGCAATAGTTCCAGTTTTAAAAAACGCACAAGATAACGGTCTATTAGTTATTGCGCTTGATACACCTTTAGAACCTATCACAGCTGCAGACTCTACTTTTGCTACTGATAACTTTGAAGCTGGTAGACTAGGCGGTGCTTGGGTTGCTGCAAAATTAGGAGCAAATGCTGCTAATGCAAAAATTGCAATGTTAGATCTTAATGAAAGTCAACCATCTGTTGGTGTTTTAAGAGACCAAGGTTTCTTAAACGGATTTGGTATTGATACTAAAGACGTTTCAAGATGGGGAGACGAAGATGATCCAAGAATCATTTGTAATGAAGTTACAAATGGTAACGAAGAAGGTGGAAGAACAGCAATGGAAAAATGTCTTCAGAAAGATAGAGACATTAATGTAGTTTATACAATTAACGAACCAGCAGCTGTTGGTGCTTATGAAGCTTTAAAAGCAGCGGGCAAAGCAGATGGAAGTGTATTAATTGCTTCTGTTGATGGTGGATGTCCAGGTGTAGCTGATGTTAAAAAAGGTATAATTGGAGCTACATCACAACAATATCCTCTTTTAATGGCTTCTTTAGGTGTTGAGGCTATTAAAGCTTGGGCAGAAAATGGAACTAAACCTGAGAACTCTCCAGGATTAAAGTTTTTTAATACTGGTGTAAATTTAGTTACAGATGATGCTGCAAGTGGAGTTCCTTCAATAAGTGTTAAAGAAGGAATGGACAGATGTTGGGGATAATCCAATAACTTTTCATTTTGTCAGGGCAGAATATTTCTGCCCTGATAAACTTGACTTTAAATTCTGTAATTATTAATTTTATTTTTTATTCATGAGCAAAATATCTGATGACATATCAAAAGATTTAAAAGATCAGCCAAAGTTTACATCAGATATAGGTGATAAGGCTCAAGACCACCATACATTTGATATTGGTGAGCAAACGTTTTTAAAAAAACTTCAACATTTTCTACATGGTAATCCAACTATTGTTCCAGTAATTATTTTAATTTTAAGCGTAATTGCTTTTGGATTTATAGCTGGAGGAAAATTCTTTTCTGCATTTAATTTATCTTTGATTGTTCAACAGGTAACAATTGTTGGAATTTTAGCTGCAGCACAAACACTGATCATTTTAACTGCTGGAATTGATTTAAGTGTTGCTGCAATGATGGTTCTTGCATCAGTCGTTATGGGAAAACTTTCAATTGATTTTGGGATGCCCACTTTACCTGCAATTGCAATAGGTATGATTTCAGGAGTTGTGACTGGTGCTATAAATGGTTTATTAGTAACAAGATTAAAATTACCTCCATTTATTGTTACTCTTGGAACTTGGAATATATTTTTTGCATTAGTTATTTTTTTTACTGGTTCTCAATCTATAAGAAGTTCAGTAATTGAAGAGAATGCACCTTTATTACATTTTTGGGGTGAAAGAATAAATCTTGGAGGTTTCGTATTTACTTACGGTGCTTTCTTGATGATCGCTATATTTGTTTTCTTATGGTTTATGCTCAATAAGACTGCATGGGGAAGACATGTCTATGCAATTGGAGATGATAAAGATGCTGCAGAGCTGTCTGGTATTAGAACAGATAGAATGCTTGTATCAATTTATGCTGTTGCAGGATTGGTTATTGCTATAGGAGCATGGGTTTCAATAGGAAGAGTCGGATCAGTTTCACCAACAAGTTTTTATGAAGGAAATCTAGACTCTATTACAGCAGTTGTAATAGGTGGTACTTCACTGTTTGGTGGAAGAGGAACTATTATTGGATCTTTATTTGGAGCATTAATTGTAGGTGTATTTAGTTCTGGTTTGTCAATTGCTGGATTAGATGTTTTATGGCAAAGGTTCGCGCTTGGTTGCTTGATCATTATTGCTGTTGGTATAGATCAATGGATTAGGAAGGTATCAAATTAATGAAACCTGTTCTTGTTGCAAAAAATTTATCAAAAAAATATGGAAGAGTTGTTGCTTTGGATAGTGCTGATCTGGAGCTTTATCCTGGAGAGGTGTTAGGAGTTATTGGAGACAATGGCGCTGGTAAATCAACTTTAATTAAAGTTTTATGTGGAGCAGTAATACCTGATAGTGGCGAAATACTTTTAGATGGAGAGAATGTAACTTTTACTTCTCCTATTGAGGCAAGAAAACTAGGTATAGAAACCGTTTATCAAAACTTAGCTCTATCTCCAGCTTTATCAATTACTGATAATATGTTTCTGGGGAGAGAAATTAGAAAAAAAGGTTTTCTAGGAAAATTTTTAAGATTTTTGGATAAAAAAGCTATGGCTGATGAAGCTAGAAAACGTCTTTCTGATCTAGGATTGTTAACAATTCAGAATATTGATCAATTAGTAGAAACTTTATCAGGAGGTCAAAGACAAGGTGTAGCTGTAGCTAGAGCAACATCATTTGGAACTAAAGTGGTAATTATGGACGAGCCAACAGCTGCCTTAGGTGTTAAAGAAAGCAGAAGGGTTCTTGAGTTAATAGGTGAGGTAAGAGCAAGAAAAATTCCTATTATATTAATTTCTCACAATATGCCTCATGTCTTTGAGGTAGCTGATAGAATTCATATTCACAGACTAGGAACTAGATTGTGTGTTATTGATCCTAAAAAATATGAAATGTCAGATGCTGTTGCATTCATGACTGGAGCTAAAGAACCGCCGAAAGCTTAATTAATTAAAGTGTAATCTGCTTCAATACTATTTTGCAAAACATTTAATCCGTTCGGGAGATCGTTTTCATATACTTTTTTATGAATTTCTTCTTTAGGTAAATTAAAATTTTCCCAACGCTTTACAAGCCTTTCTTCTCTAATTTTTTCTTCACAATCAATTATGATTTTAGATTGAAAATAATTATGTAATTTTTTCCAAGGTTCAGAATTTAGAAGAAGATAATTTCCTTCAACTATTATAACTCTTGTTTTTTTTGAAATTATAACCGCTGATGATTTAGATAATTCTAAAGAACGATCAAAAATTGGGACAATAACTTCACCTTCATCATTTAATCTATTTAAAAAATTTTTTAAACCCATAACATCAAAGGTTTCAGAGGATCCTTTTTTGGATAGTAAACCTTTATTTTCTAAAATACCATTATCATAATGAAACGCATCCATCTGAAGAATATTTGATGGATATCCTTTTAGATTTAAATCTTTTGTTATCTTTTCAGAAACAGTAGTTTTCCCCGAAGCAGGGGGTCCTGCTAAAGCTATCAAATATCTATTTTTTATATTATCTAATTTTTTTATTAAATCGCTGATAAGTTCTTCATAGCTTAATCTTTTCATAATTATAATTTTAAGTTTTAGTATAAAATTTTTTCCATTTATCAAACCTATCTGAAAGCATAGAAGCAAGATCAGAATCTTTTTTTATAATTTTTTTCACTTTAGGAGATTTTAGTTCTTTTTGGTGATCAAGATTATTGTAACCTAAAAAAGCTATTTTTGCTGCTCCATAAGCAGCCATTGAATCTGAAGTTTCTGTAATTGCAAGATTTTTATTTAAAATAGATGCTAAAATTTTAATCCAAGTTTCGTTATTTGAACCTCCTCCAATTACATAAAGATTTTCTAATTTAATTTTTGTTTTTGAAAGGGCTTGATAGTTGTCATTTAATCCAAATGAAATTCCTTCTATTAAACTGTAAATCATTGAAGATCTCGTTGTACTTATATCAACGTTGTTAAAACTTGCACGAACATGAGGGTCGTTTATAGGCGTCCTTTCACCAGTTAAATAAGGTAAATAGTACGGAGCATTTTTGATTAAATTTTTGGATTTAATTACTTTTTTTAGATTTAGTGAAATTTCTTCTAGAGATGAATTAAAATTTTTAATAAACCAATTAATATTAGATGTGCAAGACAACATAACAGACATTAAATGCCATGTGTTAGGTAAACAATGGCAAAATGAATGAATCGCATCATTATAGTTTTTTAAAAATTTCTTTGTTGAAGCAAATATTACGCCTGATGTACCTAAAGATATTGATGCATCGCCTTCTTCATATAGACCTAGACCAACAGCTGCTGCCGCATTATCTCCTCCACCTCCGTAGACTTTACATTTTAAATCAAAACCATATTTTTCCGCGATTTCTTTTTTAACAATTCCAGTTTGATCTGTCCCTTCACAAGTTTTAGGCATTTGAGAAAGGTTCATAAAAGTAGTTTGTAATAATTTCTTTGACCAAGATCTACTTTTTACATCAAGCCAATATGTTCCAGATGCATCAGATAAGTCACTATAAAATTCTCCAGTAATGTAAAATCTCAAATAATCTTTAGGTAGCAAACATTTGTGAATTGATTTAAAATTTTTTAATTCATTATTTTTAAGCCATAAAATTTTGGGTGATGTAAATCCAGGCATTGCAATATTTCCTGAAATATTTAAAACATTTTTGTCATTCATTATATCATTACACTCATTGTGACTTCGAGTATCATTCCATAAGATACATTTTCTGATCACATCGTAATTTTTATCAAGACATGTAGCACCATGCATATGCCCAGAAAATGAGATTGACTTGATATTTTTTAAATTAATTTCTTTTTTTAATTTTTTGATACAGTAATTCAGGGCAATGATCCATGATTTAGGATCTTGTTCTGACCACCCACTTTTTAGATTAGATAATGGAATATTTTTGCTAGAGGTTTTGCAAATTATTTCTTGATTGTCTCCAATAACAATACATTTCATTAATGTTGTTCCAAGATCGATACCTAAATACATTCTATGATTATATATTTTAATTATTGTAATTGAATTAATTTATTGAATTATTGAAATTAATTTAGTTGTATAAGGATATGTTAATTAAAATTGATCCAATACTAAGCCCTGATGTTTTACACTGCTTACGCAGTATGGGACATGGTGATAAGCTAATACTTTGTGACTCAAATTTTCCAGCATATTCTTTGAATAAAAGAGTTTATCGAATTGATGGTGTAAACGCTTCAAGAGCGGCAGAAGCTATTCTTTCAGTTTTTCCCTTAGATAGTTTTATAGAATATCCAATTTTGAGAATGGAAATTGATGGAAAACCAAATGAATTAAATGATGTCCACAAAGAACTTATAGATACAACAAAAAAAATATCTGGAGATCATTGGAAAATAGGATCTATAGAAAGAAATAATTTTTATAAAGAAACAAAAAATGCTTACGCAATTATAACTACTAATGAAACAAGACCATTTGGCTGTTTTATTTTTACAAAAGGTGTAGTTAAACCCAATGGCGATGTGTGGGTTCTTGAAAAATAATGAATTCAATTTGTGTATTTGGAGTTTTTGTTGCTGATCTTTGCTTCTTTGGTGAGACAATTCCAGTTAAGGGTCAAACAGTTTTAGGAAAAAATCATATAGTCGGGCCTGGTGGCAAAGGTTCAAATCAAGCTATTTCAGCTGCAAGATTAAAGGGAGATGTTCATTTCATAACAAAAATTGGTCAAGACACTCATGCTAATATGGCATTAAAATTATATAAAAAGGCTCAAATAAATATAAATTCAATTATCCAAGATAAAAATCTTTCAACAGGAGTTGCGGGTATCATGATTGATGAAAAAGGTCATAACGCAATTAATGTTGTTGCTGGGGCAGCTGCCCACTTAAATAATGAAGATATAGATCAAAATCTAAACACTATAAAAAATTCAAAAATTTTTCTTACTCAGTTAGAAACTCCAGAGCAAGTGACACTTTATGCTTTAAGTAAAGCTAAAGAAAATAATTGTGTTACAATTTTAAATCCAGCGCCTGCAAGAAAAATAGAAGAGGAGTACTTTAAATTAATTGATTATTTTACTCCAAATGAAACAGAAGCAGAATTTTATTTAAATAAAAAAATAAAATCAGAAAATGATATTAAAGAAGCTGCTAAAGATTTTTTAAAAAAAGGAGTTAAAAATATTATAATTACATTAGGAGAGAAGGGTGTTTATTATTCTAATGGAAAAGAAGATTATTTTGTTGAGGCATTTAAATTAAAAAATAATGTTGTAGATACTACTGGTGCGGGAGATGCTTTTAATGGTGCATTTGCTGTAGCATTAGCTAACAGTTTGGAAAATAAAGATGCATTAGTATTTGCAAATAAAGTAGCAGGAATATCAACAACAAAATTAGGTGCATCAGCATCAATGCCATTACTTCAAGAAGTAGAAAATTATTAAAAAATAAAAATGAAAGTTCAATATTTTGATTTAAAGGATAAACGTGCTTTAGTTTCAGGTGGAGCAACTGGTATTGGTGCATCAATTGTTGAAAATCTTTGTGAACAAGGTGTTGAGGTTTATTTTTTTGATATAGATAAAAAAGAAGCTCAAAAATTAATTTCGAAAATTAAAAAGAAAAAACAAAAAATCCCTACTTTTCAATTTTGTAATATTAAAAATATAAAAAAATACAAAACTCTAATCCATGGTATTATTAAAAAAAAAGGTCCAATTAATATTTTGGTAAACAATGCATCTAATGATCAAAGACATACTCTTGAAGAAGTTACTGAAAAATACTGGGACGACAGAATGGCAATAAATTTGAGGCATTACTTTTTTGCTACTCAAGCGGTAAAAAAAAGTATGATTAAAAATAAAGGTGGATCAATAATAAATTTAGGTTCTGTTAGTTGGATTAGAGGAGCCGTTATGTTTCCAGCATACAGTACTGCAAAAGCTGCAATTTATGGTTTAACTAAATCTTTAGCTAGAGATTTAGGACAACATAATATTAGAATAAACTCAATTGCACCTGGGTCCGTTGCAACTAAAAGACAGTCAAAATTATGGTTAAATCCAAAATTTAAAAAAGAAATTTTAGATAAACAGTGTCTTAAAAAACAAATATTACCTGAGGATGTTTCAAGGATGGTTTTATACTTGGCATCAGATGTTTCGTCTGGATGTACTAAGCAAAATTTTACGGTAGATGCTGGTTTAATTTAAAGCTTAGCTTAACTTTTTTTTATTTTCAGCCATTGATAAAGCAATTTTAAATGAATTTAAAATTGGAGCTAAATTAGCTTCATTTTTTCCAGCAATTGCAAAAGCTGATCCATGTGCAGTAGTTGTTACAGGAACTGTTAACCCACCTTGAACTGTAACTCCTCTGTCAAAACCAAATGCTTTAAGTCCAGACTGAAGTGCATCATGATACATTCCAACCATACAATCATGGTTTTTATTTTTATAAGCAACCACAAAAGATGTATCACATGGTAACGGACCATCTGTATTAAATCCAAGTTTTTTTGCTTCTTCTATCGCTGGAATAATTTCATCTTTTTCTTCAGTGCCGAATTCTGCATGTGGGTTAAGTGCTTGAACTGCTATTCTAGGATTTTTTACGCCATTCAATTCCATAACTTCATTTATTAGTTTAATTGGTTTTAAGATATTTTCTTTTGTGATGTGCTGTGCAACTTCTTTAATTGGAATGTGAGAGGTTACTCTTGCAGTCCAAAAATTATCTATAACATTAAACTCACAACAAAAACTTTTTACATCTAATTTTTCAGCCATCAATTGTAATTCATCTGAATGTGTATTTCCTCCAAGTTTTAAACTTGTTTTATTCATTGGAGCAAAATTAATCGCATCGATTTTTTTTTCTTTAGCAAGAGTTAATGCTAAATCTAAAGCTTCCAAAACACTTTCACCTGATTCTTTTGAGGGTTCAGCTATTTTATATTTGTGGTTTTTTCCTTTTGAAATATCTAATAGAAATCTATTCGATTTATTAAAATCAATTTGATTAAAATTTTCTACTATTTTAAGTTGGTGAGAGTTGCCAGTTACATTATTTCCACTCTCAAGTATTTGTTTTTCGCCAATAACAACAATATTTGCTTTGTTAGTTATTTCTTCACTTAATAATTTTGAAATAAGCTCAGGTCCAATACCTGCTGGATCACCAAGTAAAACTGCAATATTAGCTTTTGTTTGTGTCATTAATTTTTTTAAATACTACTAAGTGTAACTATATATAGATATTATATATAGAATCTAAACAAATATTTTTCACTTTTTACTTTACGTTTTATATCTGAATGTGATTATATATTTACATATAACTTATATATATAAATTAAATAAACTAAAGAGGGAAATAATGAAAAAAAGCTTTAAACTATTTTTAGCAGCTGCTTTTTTAGTAACTGAATTTTTTGTTGTAGCTCTTCCATTAATGATCACTTCAGCAAAAGCTGATGGACATCCAATACAAGCAATTACTCATGCTGGTTTTGGTGGTGGAACTGACGTTACTACTAGAATGATGTTACTTAGAGCGAGAAGAGTTCTTAAACAAGATATGCAGTTAGTTAACAAAAAAGGTGGCGGTGGAGCAGCATCTATGGATTACATGATGTCTTTACCTGCAGATGGTAACCACACTCTAACTTGGACTACTGGTCACGCAGTATCAATGGCTTTAGGAAAAACTAAAGTAAAATTAAGCGATATGCAGCCTTTAGCAAGAGGTACAGACGATCCTCAATTATTTGTTGTTAACTGTAACAATGAAATTAAAGATGCTAAAAAATTCATTAGCGCGCAAAAATCAAAATCACTAAAATATGGAACAACACACACTGGTGGTATTGATGACGTTAGTGCAATTGCATTTACTAAAAAAGGTGGATTAACAGATCCAACTATTGTTGCTTACAAAGGTGTAGCGCCAATTAAAACTAACCTTATCAAAGGTGATATCGATGTAGGTGTTTTAAACTTAGGTGAAGCATTAACTGAAATTAACGAAGGTAAACTTTGTGTATCAGTTGTTTTAGCAAATAATAGAATGGCTAAAATTGGAGACTCTCCAACAGCTAAAGAATTAGGAATTCCTGTTTCTTTATCTACTGTTAGAGGTTTCGTAACTAAAAAAGGTGCTCCAGCAGAGAGAGTTAAACAACTAGAAGCTGGAATGATGAAAGCTATGAGCCACAACTATTACAAAAATTTCTTAACTGAAATTGGTCTTGATGACACCAGTGTAGTTGGTGCTGACGAGTGGGGTAAGCAAATGGAAGAAATGCTTGCTGAAATGACTGCTCAGCTAAAAGCTTTAGGTTACATTAACTAATCTATTTAAAAGTACATTTGCATATGAAAAATGTACAAAAACAAAAAAGGGCAAACAAAAGTTTGCCCTTTTTTTTTAGAGACGAATTTAAAGTCTCTTTTGTAATTATTTTTATATCTGTAGCGTTATTAATTACTACTTTTACTTTTGATATTGTACCTCCTATTTTAAATAGAGGAATACAGCCTGCAACTTTTCCAAAAGCACTTTTGGTTTTAATAATAGCTATGACTTTATTAATCTATTATTTAGCAACTAAAAATCCTTGGAAGGTTCAAAAAAAATTACCAAAGTCATTCTTTTTAACACTTTCAAGTTTTGTGATTTTTTTAGTAATTTCAAAAACTTTAGATTTCTTTTTAGCAATTTCAGTTTTATCTATTTTTGTTTCTTATTTTTGGGGAGAGAAAAGAATATTTTATTTATTACTTGTTGGAATAATTTTTCCAGTGATTGTCTTTATTTTCTTTGAAACAATTTTAGGTTTAAGATTTCCACCTGGAATTATAACTAACATTTATTATAGCTAGATGGATAATTTATTATTAATGATGGCTCCTTTATTTAGCTCAAAGCTATTATTAGTTTTAATTTTTGGAACTTTGTTTGGATTAATTTTAGGAGTGTTACCTGGTTTAGGTCCAACAACTGGTGGTGCATTAATTTTACCATTTACAATGACACTTGATCCATTGTCAGCAATTGTATTGTTAACTTCTATTTATTGTGCAGGAACTTACGGTGGTGCGATAACAGCCGTGTTAATCAATACACCAGGAACACCAGCTGCTGCAGCAACTTGTTTAGATGGTTACCCTTTGGCACAAAAAGGAGAAGCTGGAAGAGCTTTAGGAATGGCAACTGTTTCAAGTACAGTTGGTGGTATTTTTAGTGTTATTATACTTGTCTTTTTTGCACCTATATTAGCTCAGCTTGCTTATGAATTTGGTCAGCCAGAATATTTTGCATTAGCGATCTTTGGTTTAACGATGCTTGCATCAATTGGAGAAGGAAGTCCTATTAAGAATTTGATTGCAGGTGCATTTGGAATTTTGATTTCAACAGTCGGTAAAGATTTTATGACATCAATTGATCGATTTACATTTGGAATTAATGAATTAACCGAAGGAATTGGTTTTATTCCTGTTGTAGTTGGGTTGTTTGCAATGAGTGAGATGTTAACTCAGTCAACTTTAATTAATCAGGTATTTAACAGAATAGCTTTAAAAGCAATTAAACTTCCAAGTAAAGATGATTACAAAAAAACTTGGAAAACAATTTTAAGATCTAGTGGTATAGGTTCATTTATTGGAGTGTTGCCTGCAGAGGGTGGAACAGTTGCTTCTTTAATTGGATATTCAGAAGCAAAAAGATTTTCAAAAAAACCAGAAGAATTTGGTAAAGGATCTATTGAAGGTATAGCTGGTGCAGAAGCTGCAAACAATGCAGCAACAGGTGGAGCAATGGTTCCAACACTTGCACTTGGAATTCCAGGTAGTGCAACAACAGCTGTAATTTTAACTGGATTAATTATACATGGGGTTAGACCTGGACCTGATTTATTTAGAGAACAACCTGACTTTTTATATGGAATTTTTGGAGCAATGTTAATTGCCAATGTTTTGTTCTTTATATTTGGTTTTTTTGGTGCAAAAATTTTTGCAAGAATAACTTTGGTGCCTAATAAAATATTATGGCCAATGATTTTTGCAGTTTCAGTTTGTGGAACTTATTCATTAAATCAATCTATAATTGATGTTTGGATAATGTTATTTTTTGGTGTGCTTGGTTTTTTTATGAGAAGATATGGTTTCTCAGTTGTCCCTGTTATTATTGGATTAATTTTAGGTGAGTTGGTTGAAGGTACGTTAAGACAATCTCTGGTTATATTTGATGGAAATTGGTTAATGTTTTTTACAAGACCAATAGCTTTAACATTCTTTATTTTATCTTTAATTGCTTTAGCTTTTCCTTTAATAAGATCGAAAAAATTTAAAAAATAAAGATGATTAAATTTGATTTAAATAACAGAGTAGCAATTGTAACAGGTGGGGCCCAAGGTTTTGGTTTAGCTATTACTGAAAGATTTATCGAGTCTGGTGCTAAGGTAGTAATTTGGGATATAGATGAAGGAGAAGCTAAAAAAGCTTTAGAGAGGGTAAATTCTGAAAATTTAACTTATCAAATAGTTGATGTAAGCAACTATGAAACAATTAATTCAAAATTATCTGAAGTTGAAAAGTCTCACGGCAAGATTGATATTTTTATTAATAATGCAGGAGTAGCAGGCATGAACACTACTGTTGCAGAATACCCAATAGAAGAGTGGAACAAAGTTATTAACCTAAACTTGAATGCAGTCTTTTATTGTTGCAAAGCGGTTGTTCCATTTATGGCTAAGAATGATTATGGAAGAATTGTAAATATTGCATCTATTGCAGGTAAAGAAGGAAATCCAAACGCAAGTGCTTACAGTACTTCAAAAGCAGGAGTGATAGGATTAACCAAATCTTTAGGTAAAGAACTTGCACAAAAAAATATTGCAGTAAACTGCGTTACTCCAGCTGCAGCAAAAACTAGAATTTTTGATCAAATGACCGAGGAACATATAAATTATATGCTTTCAAAAATACCAAGAAATAAATTTGCTAAGGTAGAGGAATTAGCTTCTTTAGTTGCTTGGTTATCAAGCGAAGAAAATTCTTTTTCAACAGCCGCAGTATTTGATCTTAGTGGCGGTAGAGCAACTTACTAATAATTATGCAAGCAGGTATAGACGTTGGTGCAACAAAGATAGAGAGTGTTGTACTTGAAAAAGATGGACAAGAAAAACACAGGTCTAGAATAGCATGTCCAAAAAACTATACTCAAATTATAACCGCAATAAGAGACATTCATAAAAAATTAGAAGAAGAGTTTAGTCAAGAGCTTCCGATTGGTGTTTGTCATCCAGGAGTTCACTCTCCTCAAACAGGATTGGTTAAAAATGTTCCCAACATCAGTTGGTTAGAAAAAAAACCTTTTCAAAATGATTTGCGTAAAGCATTAGGTAAAGAGGTGTTTTGTGAAAATGATGCAAATTGTTTTGCTTTATCAGAAGCCATAGATGGAGCAGGGAAACATTATAAAATTGTTTATGGAATTATTTTAGGTTCTGGAGTGGGAGGTGGTTTGGTAATTGATAAAAAAATAGTAAGTGGTCCAAATGGTGTTGCAGGTGAGTGGGGTCATAACCAAATTCCTTATTTCGCAGCAAAGAAGGAAAATTTCGATTCGAGTAATCCAAGAGAAGCAGAGATTGAGAGTTTTTTATCTGGCTTAGGTTTGGCAAAAAGATTTAAAAAACTTTATGGAAAAAATTTAAAAACAAATGAAATTTTTGAATTAAATAGAAAACATGATTTAGATGCTGAAAAATTTATAGATGACTTTAAAGTCAATTTAGCAATGTCACTTTCAAGTATAATAAATATTTTAGATCCAGATGCTTTTATTTTCGGAGGAGGAGTTTCAAACGAAATTGATTTCTTACATGAAATAGATTCACTGGTGCGAAAATTTGTAATTGGAAGAGAATACGAGGGTGTTTTTTTAAAACCAAGATATGGTGATGCTAGTGGCGTTAGAGGTGCTGCAAGATTAGGAAGAAGCGCGACATATTAATTTTTAATTTTCGATCAGAATTAAATTTAGAAAAATTTTAATTTACTAAATATAAGTAAATTTAGGAAAAAAATCTCAAAAAAAAAATCAATCAAAAGTTGTATTTACTTTTTTTGTTATGATCTTTGTTCAAAGTAGGTATATTTCATTTTTTAAATTAATTTAAAAACATAAAAAAAGGGAGAAATAATGAAAAAACTTATACTTTCGATTGCAGCTCTTGCATTATTTGCAACTTCTGCGTTCGCTGAAAGATATGTCATGATTACTCATGGTGAAGGAAAAGATCCTTTTTGGCCAGTAGTTCAAAAAGGTGGTGAAGACGCAGCTAGAGCAATCGGTGCTGACTTCGAATATATCTACAACCCTTCTGCTGATATGGCTGATATGGCAAGCTCAATTCAAGCTGCTGCAGCTACTCAACCAGATGGTATGGTAATTTCTTTACCAGATCCAGATGCATTAGGCCCAGCTATTAAAGCTGCTGTTGCTGCTGGTGTTCCAGTAATTACAATGAACTCTGGTTTAGAGTCATCTGCTAGCCTAGGTGCTTTAATGCACGTTGGTCAGCCAGAATTACTTGCTGGTCAAAAAGCTGGTGAAAGAGCAAAAGCTGAAGGTGCTTCTAAAGCACTTTGTATGATTCAAGAAGCATACAACACAGCTCTTGTAGACAGATGTGAAGGTTACGGTTCTGCTGTTCCTATGCAAATGACTGATACTACATCTGACCCTGCAACTATTCAAACTAGAGCAACTGCTGCTTTACAAGCTAACAGCGATATCGATGCGATCCTTTCAGTAGGACCACACGTGTGTGAAGCTGTTGATAAAGCTTTAGCTGATCTAGGTATGACAGTACACCACTCTTGCTTCGACTTAAGTCCTGCAGTTATGGATTTAATTGGATCTGGAAGAGTTGCTTTCACTATCGATCAACAACAAAGATTACAAGGTTATATGCCAGTTATCGTATTACACTTGTACAACAACAGTGCTGGACTTTTACCAGGAGCTAACATCCCATCAGGACCTGGCTTCGTTGACAAGTCTAACGCTTCTTCAGTTGCTGCTTTAGCAGGTATTGATAGATAGTCTGTAATAATTTAAAGGGTCGATTATTCAATCGGCCCTTTTTTTTTAACAAAATTAATAAGTCTTTTATAAATGAACACATCAACAACAAAAAAACCAAGACAAGAGTCAGACCGACAAGGTGAAAAAAAATGGTACTCTGCATTTATGTCTCGACCAGAAGTTGGACCTTTTGGAGTTATGGTTTTACTATTTTGTATGTTGGGATACTTTTCTATTCCAGAAGGACAATTTTCTCTTAACCCTTTTTCTGGTGAAGGATTTAACGCTTTAGGAATTAGAAATAATTTTAGGGTAATTGCACAATTAGGGATCGTTGCACTTGCTGCTGGAATGTTAATCATAGCAGGTGAATTTGATCTTTCTGTTGGTTCAATGATTGGTTTTGCCGGTGGTTGTATGGCAATGATACTAAAATGGGGTTTTGCTGTTGTTATTCCCTATATATCTTTTGAAGGAGGTTTTCATTTTGAAGGATACACATTATTTAAAATTCAAGATGTATCTCCATTATTAGCAATATTAATTACATTATGTATGACATTATCTTTTGGATGGATACAAGGATGGATAATTGTTAAAAGTGGTATAGCTTCTTTCATTGTAACGCTAGGTGGACTTTTCTTTTTACGAGGTTTAACAGAAGTTTCGTATAGAGCTTTTAATAGAGCTCCTGATCAAACAGCTGGATCAACAACTGTTACAGATTTACCAGATATTAAAAACATTATAAATGTTCCAGGTCATGGAGAAATGGAAAGAGATGCCGCTAAAGCCTTACCAAATGACCAATTATTAGAAATTCTTAGCACTGTGCCTGCTAGCACAGTTGCAAAATTAACTGAACGATTAACATATATTAACGAGAAAGTCGCAGCCTACAAAACTGCCATGAATGCTGAAAAGATGGTTGCAACTTTAGAAAAATCATTAGCTGGGGCAAAAAAATCTGGAAATGATTCAATGGTGGAAATTTTAACTAAGAAAATAGAAGCTGGAGTTAATGTTCCTGATGTTGCGGCAAAAGCAGTTACTGATATTGATATAGCAAGAGCTTACATAGATACAATAGTTACAGCAAGACCGGTTGCTAATTTCTTTGGAGGCGACATCATGGAGCCAGTATTTAATTGGTTATATTTTACGGCAGATTGGAATGTAAATAATTTTGGAAATATTTTTGCTAAAGGAATGTATTCTTGTTTAATGATCTGGGGACTTATAGCGTTTATTTGTTATTTAATTTTAAGTAAAACTCAAGCAGGTAACTGGATTTATTCAACAGGTGGAAATCTTAGTGCTGCAAAGGCTAATGGAGTGCCAACGAATAAAGTTAAGATTTCGTTATTTATGTTCACAGCATTCTGCGCAACTATGTTTGCAGCGTGTCAAGTATTTGAAGTTAATACTGCAGATACAGCTAAAGGTAACTTAAAAGAATTAGAAGCAATAGCTGCAGCGGTTATTGGTGGTGTTGTGTTAACCGGAGGATTTGGAACAATTGGTGGAATAATTCTAGGCACAATCATTTTCGGAATTGCAAAAGAAGCATTCTTTTATATTCCTGGAATTGATGGATCTTTCTACAGAGTATTCCTTGGAGCAGTTCTTGTTACTGCTGCCTTAACAAATGAGAATATTAGAAAACGAATCATGGGAAATATCTAATGGATAAAAAACCATTAATTGAGATAAAGAATTTAGTAAAAAAATTTGGATCATTTACTGCTTTAAACGGGGTTTCTTTAGATGTTTATCCTGGTGAAGTTCACGCGCTTTTAGGTGACAATGGTGCTGGAAAGTCAACTTTGATTAAGGTTTTATCTGGTGTTCACCCTATGACAAGTGGAGAAATAAAAGTAGATGGAGAAATTGTTAACTTTACTACACCACGTCAAGCATCTGATGCAGGTATTGGAACAGTTTATCAAGATTTAGCACTCAACGCTTTAACATCAGTAACAAGAAATTTTTTTCTTGGACGTGAATTAATAAAAGGACCTAGCGGATTTGGTTTAATGCAAATGGATGAGATGGACAGAATAACAACAGAAGAAATGTCTAAAATTGGAATTAATATTGCAAACCCTAATCAGCCAGTTGGAACAATGTCAGGTGGACAAAGACAAACATTGGCGATTGCAAGAGCAATTTATTTTGGTGCAAAGATATTAATATTGGATGAGCCTACATCAGCGTTAGGTCAAAAGCAGCAAATGGAAGTTTTAAAGACAATTAAAAAAGTTCAAAATTTAGGAAACATTGCAATTATACTTATTACACACAATGAAATACATGCGCGTCTTATAGCTGATCGATTTACTTTTTTAAGTTTAGGAGAAGTAATTGGTTCAGGATTGTCTTCAGAACTAGGTAATGAAGATGTGAAAAGATTGATGGCAGGTGGAGCTAAAATTGGCGATCTAGCTAAAGAATTAGAGTTATAATTTTTTTTATTTTTTTTTAATTTTTTTTCACTTAAAGTTTATCTATGCGTAAATTCTCAAGAGATACTTTTAATATTAACGAAGCAATAAACGAGTTAATGCATGAATCTGGAGTAATTATTATTGAAAATGCATATAATTTAAAAGATATCAAAGAAGCAAGAGAGATTGTTAATCATTTTGCTGATACACAAGAGCAAAAAGAAACCCATTTTAACGCCGAGGCTGAGGCGTCTGATAAAATTAAACTACAGCAAAGGATATGGAATTTATTTGGTAAAGGGGAGGTTTTCAGCAAATTAATAACAAATGACATTATTTTTAGCTTAATGTCTAAACTTTTAGGTTCAGAGTTTTTTTGTGGATCATACTGCGCAAGTAGATTGTTACCAGGATCAATAGGTCAAGAACTACATATCGATTATCCATATTGGGATTTTTATAATAGTGAGACTTTTCCCATGGGTCTTAATAGTTCATTTGCACAAAACTGTCAGGCTACTATACCTTTAGATATTTGCTCAGAACAATCAGGAGCAACAGCTTTCATACCAGAATCACAGAAGAAACTACACTATCCAAATGAAAATGATGACTTTTCAAACAAACAACAAATGATTGCTAATCCTGGTGATTTAGTTTTTTTTAATGGTAACTGTTGGCATGGAGCATCACCAAATAAATCAGATCACCAAAGAGCAGCTTTATTGATAGAGTTTCTTCCAAAATATATAAAACCAGTTGAAGATTTAGTTACTTATTTATCGGAAGACTTCAAAAATAATTCAAACCCAAAAGTGCGACAGCTTTTAGGATTAAATTATGAATATCCAAAAATAATGGATGCAAGTAAAAAAATAAATAATATTGGTTTAGGTTATAAAGCTAAATAAAATATATATTTTTAATTTAAATACTCTATAAATAGTAAAAATAATAAAAACAGCATTAAGAAAATTAATCAAATAAAAATTATAAATAATGCTGATAGAGATTTTTGTAACTAGTGGAGGATTAAGAAAATGAAAGTAAAATATTATGATTTAGAAAATAAAAGAGTATTTGTTACAGGGGGTGGATCAGGAATTGGAGCTTCAATTGTTGAACATTTTTGTGAACAAGGTTCAGAAGTTTATTTTATAGATATTAATGTATCAGAATCCGAAAAATTAATTGAAAGTATAAAAAATAAAAAATATTCAATACCAACTTTTATTGAATGTGATTTGTTAAATATAAAACAACTTCAAAAAACTATTGCAGATATTATTGATCAGAAAGGTCCAATTGATATTTTAATTAATAATGCTGCTAATGACACAAGACATAAAATTGATGATGTTACAGAAGAATATTGGAATGAGAGAATAAATGTAAACTTAAGACATTATTTTTTCACAGTTCAATCAGTAAAAAAATCAATGATTGAAAATAAAGGTGGTGTAATTGTTAATATGGGTTCAGCATCTTGGATGGTTGGACAAGGTGGTATGGCAGCTTATACAGCTGCAAAATCTGGAGTAGTTGGTTTGACAAGATCCTTTGCTAGAGATTTAGGGGAATTTAACATTAGGGTTAACTCAGTAGTACCTGGGTGGGTCTTAACACAAAGACAAATTGATATGTGGTTAAACGAAGAGTCTGAAAAAGATTTGATGAAAAACCAATGTTTAAAAGAGAAATTAATGCCACATGAACTTGCTCAAACTGTATTGTTTTTTTCATCAGAACAGTCTTCTGGTTGCACAAATCAATCTTACATCGTTGATAAAGGTTGGCTATAAGAGACTTTGTGAAAGTACAAAGTTCAACGATAGAAAACAAATATTTAAGAGTTAAATCAATTAATATTGGTGCTTGCTTATATGAGGTTTATGACAAGCAAAAGAAAATAAATCTAATCTTAAATTTAGGTCCTACCAAAAATTATGGTAGTAAGAATTTTTATGTGGGCGCTACTTGTGGACGGTACGCAGGTAGAATATCAAATTCAAGATTTAAGATTAAAAATAAAATCTATAAACTCGATGGTAACGAAGGAAAAAATACACTACATGGAGGAAAAATAGGATTTGATAGATTAGAATGGAAAATAAAAGATCATTCAAAAAATAAAATTATCTATCAATTGTTATCTAAAAATTTAGACCAAGGTTTTCCAGGAGATCTAAATTCAGAGTGTATTTTTGAAATCAAAAACAAAAGCTTATTTATAAAATATCAATATAAATCAAGCGAATTAACTCATGTGAGTTTAACCAATCATAGTTATTGGAACCTGAATAAGAGTAAAAAAGAGACAATTTTCAATCATGATTTAAAAATTAACTCTGAAAAATATCTTGAAGTAACTAATAAATTAATCCCAACTGGTAAAATTAAAAAAGTTAAAAATACCATTAATGATTTTAATAAGTTTCAAAATATTGGAAAAAAAATAGACATTATTAAAAACAAAAAAATAAAGAGAGTATCTAATACAATCAATCAATTGGGATTTGATTTAACATATTGTATTAAAAAAAATTCTAAAAATTATTTAGCCTCTCTAAAAAATAAAAAAACTAATATTCAATTAGACTTTTATTCAAATCTTCCTGGTGTACAGCTCTATACAAGTCAAGGTTTGAGGTATAAAAATAAACTTGCTCCTTACCAGGGGGTTTGTTTAGAAACACAACACTACCCAGATGCACCAAACAATAAAAATTTTCCAAGTTCTTTAATAAAACCTAAAAAACTTTATAAGTACTTTACAAAAATAAATATTTCATAAAATGAATAGAAAAATAAACATATCAATTGTTGGAACTGGCTTAATGGGGTTGCAACATATAAAGGCAATTTCAAAATCAAAAAAAGCTAATCTTCATTCGATAGTTGATATCAGTAACAACGCTAAAAATTTATCAAAAAAATATAAAATCCCATTATTTTCAAATGTAGACGAACTTTTAAATTCAAAGAATTTAGATGCAGTAATTGTAGCTACTCCAAATCAACTTCATGAAAAACATACAGTCAGTTTTTTAAAGAAAAAAATTCCAGTATTATTAGAAAAACCTATTTCAGATAACATTAATTCAGCTAAAAAAATTATTAGTAGTGCTAATAAAAATAAAACACCGTTATTAATTGGGTATCACAGAAGACACAACTCAATTGTATCAAAGGTAAAAGAGTTAATTGATAAAGGTAAATTAGGAAACATCGTTTCAGCAAATGTTTTGTGTTGGCTTTACAAACACAAAGCTTATTACAAAGAAAAATGGAGAATTAGTAAAGGAGGAGGGCCTTTAGGAATTAATTTAGTCCATGATATTGATATGATTTGTTATTTGCTTGGATCTATTAAATATGTTCAAGCATTTACAACCAACAAATCTAGAAAATTTGCAGTTGAAGATACAGCAACAATTAGTTTAATTTTTAATTCAGGTGCACTTTGTACATTAAATTTATCAGATACAATTGTTGCTCCATGGAGTTATGAATTAACTGCAGGAGAAAACCCAGCCTATCCTATAACTAATCAATCTGCATATATGATCGGTGGAACTAAGGGTTCATTGCAATTTCCTAATTTAAAATATTGGTTTTATAAAAATGAGCGAAGTTGGTGGAATAAAATATTTGTTAATGAAGATAAAAACAAAAAAGACGATAGTACTTTAGTAAACCAAATTGATCATTTTGCAGATGTAGTATCAAAAAAAGTTAAACCAAAAGTAAATGGTAATGATGGTTTAATTTCTTTAAAAATTTTTGCAGCAATAACAAAAAGTGCAAAAACTGGTAAGAAGGTTAAGATTTAAAGATTAGATAGTATTGAATTAGAACATTTTAAGGTATCAGCATCTCCACCTAAGTCTTTAGTTCTATTTTCTTTTTCACTTAAAGATTTTTCAATAGCTTCAACAATTGAATTGGAAGCTTCTTTTTCTCCTAAATAATCTAACATCATTGCACCAGACCAAATTTGTCCTACAGGATTAGCAATACCTTTTCCTGCAATATCAGGCGCTGAACCATGAACTGGTTCAAATAAAGATGGAAATTTATTTTCAGGATTAATGTTTCCAGATGGAGCTATTCCAATAGTTCCAGTGCAAGCAGGTCCTAAGTCTGAAAGAATGTCTCCAAATAAATTAGATGCGACAACAACATCGAACCATTCAGGATTTAGCACAAATCTAGCAACCAAAATATCAATATGATATTGATCTGTTTCAATATCAGGATAATTTTTTTTCATTTCATTAAAACGTTCATCCCAAAACGGCATAGTAATTGAAATACCATTTGATTTTGTTGCATTGGTTAATTTTTTTCTTTTTCTTTGTTTTGCTAATTCAAAAGCAAATTTTTGAACCCTATCTACTCCATGCGCAGACATGATAGTTTCTTGAATAGCTATTTCTCTATCAGTATTTTTAAACATCCTTCCACCAACAGAAGAGTATTCACCTTCAGTGTTTTCTCTAACAATCAGCATATCAATGTCACCTGGTTTTTTATTTGCTAAAGGAGGATTTATTCCAGGAAATAATTTTACTGGTCTAAGATTAATATATTGATCAAACTCTCTTCTAAACTGAAGTAAGGATCCCCATAAAGATATATGATCTGGAACTTGATCTGGCATTCCAACTGCGCCAAAGAATATTGCATCATGTTTTCCTAATTTTTCCTTCCAATCATCTGAAAGCATTTTTCCATGTTTTTCATAATAATCACATGAAGCAAAATCATATTCTGTAAAATTTATTTTGAATTGATGTTTTTCAGCAGCGTCTTTTAGTACTTTTAAGCCTTCAGGGACTACTTCTTTTCCTATCCCATCTCCTGCTATTGATGCAATGTTATATTCTTTCATAGGTTGATTTTTATACTTCAAAAACACTTTAATTTATAATGTTAAATTATTTTTAAAGTCATAAACCTTCATTGTTTTGACATATTTTATTTGTTAGTTTTGATTATGAAAAAAATACTTCTTTTAATATTCTTTAGTTTCTTTTTTGTTTCAAATTCAAATGCTGCATGTGATGATCCATTAACAGATGGTGTAGATTATTCTAAATGCAGATTTTCAGATGCACAGGATCTACAAGGTAGTTATCTACCAAACTCGAATTTATCTTTTGCAAGTTTTGTTCAAGTAAACTTAGACAAAAGTATTATGATGAATTCAAATTTATCCTTTGGAACTTTTCCAGAATCTACATTTGTTAGAGCCAATCTTTACGAGACAGTCAGTATTGGTGCAAATTTTGAAAAAACAAATTTCACAAATTCAAACTTAACAAGAGTTGATTTCATGGGGGCAACTTTAATAGAAGCTAATTTTCAAAATGCTAATTTAATGGAAGCAAATTTTACATCTGCAAACATTACTAATGCAAATTTTGAAAATGCAAATCTGATTGGTGCTACTTGGACTAATGGTAAGACATGTGGTCCAGACTCAATTGGAACCTGTATTGAGCAATAAGATATGAACACTTCAGTTAATACTGATGATGTTATTTTTAATTTTTTCAAACAAATCTGTGATGAAAAAGATGATCAAAAATGTGTTGAGCTTGGTAAAGAATGGATAAAAGCAATGGAAACCAACCTTTCTTCTATGGAAGCAAATCTAAATGGGGCTGATTATCTAAAACATAAAGACGATATTCAAAGTAACCGAGATCATTTAAATAGCCTAAAAAATAAGAATTCTACAGAGTGGAGAGAGTATGCTACTCAGTGTATGATTGAAATAATGAATCACAAAGGTCAACAATAATGAGTAATCAAGAAAGAGTGTTTCTAATTATTTGTGCTTCTTTAATTATTTTTACTCTTCATTATTTAATTGAAAAACACTTCTTTTAATAAGAACTAGATCTTGCCCACTTATTAATATTTCCGTCTTTAGCTTTTTTATTTATCTCTTTAAGTTCAGATTTAGAAAAATTTAAATTATTTAAGCTTTCAATATTTTCTTTTATTTGTTTTACACTACTTGCCCCAATTAAAGCTGTAGTGACTGCTTTATTATTTAACACCCAAGCCAAAGCCATTTGCGACAATGTTTGACCCCTTTTTTTGGCAATTTGATTTAAATCTGAAATTATCTTTATATTTCTTTTAGTTATGAAACTTTTATCTAATGCAGATTTTGGATCACTTGCTCTTGATGCTTTTGGAATTCCTTTTAAATATTTATCAGATAGCATCCCTTGTGCTAATGGAGAAAAAGCAATAGTTCCAATTCCTAATTTAATTAAATTTTTATCCAAGTCTTTTTCAAACCATCTATTTATTAAAGAGTAAGAAGGTTGATGGATAAATATTTTAATGTTTCTTTTTTTTAAAATATTGAACATCTCAATAGTTTTTTTAGAGGAATAGGAAGAGATCCCAATATAAAGTGCTTTACCAGATCTATAAATAAGCTCTAAAGCATCTGCCGTTTCTTCTAATGGTGTATTTGGATCAAATCTATGTGAATAAAATATATCTACATAATCCAATCCCATTCTCTTTAAACTTTGATCACAGCTTGCAATGATATATTTTTTTGAACCCCATTCACCGTAAGGTCCTTCCCACATATCATAACCTGCTTTAGATGAGATGATTAATTCATCTCTATATCTTTTAAATTCTTTACTTAAAATTTTTCCAAAATTAGCCTCAGCACTTCCTGCTGGGGGACCATAATTATTTGCTAAATCAAAATGGGTAATCCCTGAATCAAAAGAATAAAACAACATTTTCTTTGCTTCAGATGTAAGTTGTTTACCACCAAAATTATGCCAAAGACCAAGGCTTATTAAAGGTAGATCAACACCACTCTTTCCACATCTCCTATATTTCATGTTGGAATATCTTTTTGGTGATGCTTTGTAACTCATAACTATTAATATAACTTAATATTTTAGTTTAAAAACATAAATTTAAATATATATTTAAAACAAAGGGGTGTCTTAACAGACTGAGATTAAACCCTACGAACCTGTCCGGTAATTCAGAAAGGGATAAAATGGATAACACATACTTTTTAAGTCAATCATCATCATTAGCATTAGTAATTGTAATTAGTTTGGTATTTGCTGTTTTAGGAATTTATCATTCTAAAAAATTCCAAGGAATAAGTAATTATTTAACAGCCAATAGAAATATAGAATTATTTTCATTAACGACCAGTCTTGTTGCGTCTGCTTTAGGAGCATGGATTTTATTTGGCCCTGTTGCTGCTGCCACATGGGGAGGAATAGGGGCCGTTATTGGTTATGCACTTGGTACAGCTTTTCCAATGATTTTCTTAATTTATTTTGGAAGAAAAATTAGATCTGAGTTTCCAAAAGGCTCATCTCTAATTGAATTTATGAGAAAAAAATTTGGAAAAAGTTTATTTAAACTGATTTTGTTAATGACAATTTTTTACATGTTTATTTTTCTTTGTGCAGAGGTGACAGCTGTTGCAGTTTTAATCAATTATTTATCAGGTACAGATCTTTGGATCACAGCATTAATAGTGCTTTTAGCTACTTTAACTTATACGCTTTATGGAGGTCTAAGAGCTTCTATTTTTACTGATAATATTCAAATGATTGTTATTGGCTTTCTTTTATTAATTCTAATTTTAATTATCAGTTCATCAACAGGAGATAATTTTTCTTTTGCATTAATTAAAGAAAAAAATCCGCAATTATTAAGTTCATCTTATATTCCAAGTTATACTGCTGGATTAACTTTTTTTATAGCTGTTGCAGCTACTAATCTATTTCACCAAGGAAATTGGCAAAGGGTTTATGCTGCTAAAGATTACAACACTTTAAAATCAGCATTAATCATTTCGTTTTTTGTAATTGTACCGATAGTTTTTTTAATGGGCTTTATTGGAATGGTTTCATTTTCTATTGATCCTTCAGCAAGAACTGATTTAGGATTTTTTACTTTATTATTAAAAGAACAAACCGAAATGCTTTCCTTAATTATTATTATTCTTGGATTAGCTTTAACAATTTCAACAGTTGATACATTGGTTAATGCGATATCAAGTTTGTTTGTTGTAGATGGTAAAGCAACTTTTAATTTAGATAAAAAAACAGATTATTTAAAAATTTCTAAATACTTTATCGTATTTTTATCATTGATAGCATTTGGTGTTGCATCAAAAGGATTTGATATTTTATATTTATTTTTGCTTGCAGATTTATTTTGTTGTGCGTTTGTGTTCACAGTCTTTTATAGCTTTTATAACAAGGTAAATGAAAAAACTGCTTATGTTTCAATTATCATAGGTTTATTTGGTGGATTTTTAATGTTTCCTTATCCAGATTTTTCTAAGAGTTTATTGGTTGGGGGATTGATGTCTAAAGATTTATTTTCACCTTTTGTGGCTCAATCTTTATTATTTTTATCATTTGTTATTGCAACTTTTTTACCAGCAATAATTTTAAAATTGAAAAGTAATTGATTTAGACAACGGAGTTTAAAGCTTCATAAATAAGTTCTTTGGTGGTCTCACCAATGCTTCTGTAAACTTCTTTATTATCTTTAAAAATTAAAAGGGTTGTTTGGTATTGAATATTAAAAAATTCAGCAATTTCTTTATTAGTTACATCAAATGTAAAATATTCAATATTTTCAAAATCATTTTTTGCTTTATCGAGAACTTTCATTTGGCTCGCACAAGATGTGCAATATTTAATCCATGAACTAACCACAACAACTTTTCCATCTGACAAAGCTTTATCAAATAACTCTTTAGTGTAAGTTGTTTCTTTAGCCATCCCGTTAGCGGTGAATGCCAATATAAAACAAATAAATATAAAAAATTTTCTCATTAATTGTAAGTTGTAAACAAATTTTAAATTATTGTAATACAATAAATTGTCTCTATATATGCCTAGTCCATGTCAGATCAAATAAACATAAATAATCTATCAAAAGTCTATGATAATGGCTTTGAAGCCTTAAAGAAAATAAACCTAAACATTAAAAAAGGTGAAATTTTTGCAATGCTTGGACCAAATGGTGCGGGTAAAACTACTCTTATAAGTATTATTTGTGGAATCGTTCGACCATCTTCAGGAAAAGTTACTGTAGATGATTTTGATATCATTGATGATTACAGAGAAACAAGATCCAGAATTGGATTAGTTCCACAAGAATTAACTTTAGAACAATTTGAAACAGTTTTTAACAATGTCTCTTATTCAAGAGGTTTGTATGGAAAAAAACCAGATCCAAAACATATTGAAAAAATTTTAAAAGACTTAAGCTTATGGGATAAAAAAGATTTAAGATTAAGACAGTTGTCTGGAGGAATGAAGAGACGGGTATTAATTGCAAAAGCATTGTCTCACGAGCCAACTATATTATTTTTAGATGAGCCAACAGCTGGTGTTGATGTTGAATTACGTCAAGACATGTGGAAGGTAGTTGAAACACTAAGAAAAACTGGTGTAACAATTATTCTTACCACTCATTATATTGAAGAAGCAGAAGCAATCGCTGATAGAGTAGGAGTAATCAATCAAGGAGAAATTATCGTTGTTGATGAAACAAAAGAATTATTGAAAAAAATGGGACATAAAAAGCTTACAGTAGATCTTCAAGAAGAAATCACTGAAATCCCAAGCAGTTTAGATAAGTATAATTTAGAAATTGGAGAAGATAAAAAATCAATCAATTACACATATAATGTTAGAGCTAAAAGCACTGGAATAACTAACTTGTTACAAGATTTAAAAGATGCAAATTTAAAATTACAAGATTTAAAAACTGAACAAACTACTTTAGAAAAAATATTTGTGACATTAGTAAAGGAGAACAATGAAGTTTAATTATTACGCATTTAGAGCAATGTACTTACATGAAATGGATCGATTTAAGAGAACATTGATGCAATCATTATTTTCACCAGTTCTATCAACCTCTCTTTATTTTATTGTTTTTGGATCTGTAATTGGTGGATATGTAGAAAAGATTGATGGAATTAGTTATGGATCTTTTATTGTTCCTGGTCTTTTAATGTTAACGTTGTTAACTCAATCAATCAGTAACACTTCATTTGGGATATTTTTTCCAAAATTTAATGGAACTATTTATGAAATTTTAGCTGCACCAATTTCAACTTTTGAAATTGTTTTAGCTTTTGTGGGTGCTGGTGCTACTAAAACTCTTATTGTTGGATTAGTTATATTTTTAACATCAACGTTCTTTGTTGAGGTCCAAGTAATGTATCCATTGTTAATGATATTTTTATTAGTATTAGTAGCATTTACTTTTGCTTTGTTTGGTTTTTTAATTGGTTTAATGAGCTCTAATTTTGAGCAAATGTCTATCATCCCAACTTTAGTTATTACTCCAATGGTATTTCTAGGTGGTAGTTTATATTCTTTAGATATGTTACCTGAGTTCTGGCAAACAGTAACTTATTTTAACCCGGTTGTTTATTTAATTAATGGTTTAAGATTTGCCTTTTATGGTGTTTCAGATTTCAATATTTGGGTGAGTGTTATTTCGATGGTAGTATTTTTGATGTCATGTGTAACTGTTGTTACAGTTCTATTGAAAAAAGGATATAATATTAAATCTTAGCTACTAGCTATTTTCTTTTTTGGATCGTAAAAAGGTTTTTCTACTATTGTAGCTGAATATTTTCCTTTATGTGTTTCCACATCTAATTTATTGCCTAACTCTGAATAATTAACTTCAATCATTGCAAGTGCAATATTCTTTTTTAATCTAGGTGAATATACAGCTGAAGTTACCTTACCAATTTTCTTGCCATCTTTTTCAATTGGCCAAAAAGTTGTGTTAGGTCCTGATAGAGGGTCACAATCTATTATAAGACCAACTTGTTTTCTTTTAATTCCCTCTTGCTTTATTTTTCTTAGTGCTTCTTTACCTATAAAATTTATATCAGTATCTAAATTAACTAATCGATCAAATCCTAATTCAAAAGGATTTGTATGGATATCTGCATCTGCGTGATAAGAAAGCATTCCACCTTCAATTCTTCTAATAGAAGATGTATGACCAGGCTGAAGGCCGTGTTCTTTACCAGCTTCCATTATTTTTTCATAAAGTTCATTACCTCTTGAACCATCTCTTAAATAAATTTCATAACCAAGTTCACTTGACCAGCCAGTTCTTGATACAATTAAGGGAATTCCATCAAGTTGATATTCTCTTAACCAATAATATTTAAGATCTCTGATATCTTCACCAAATAGTTTGACCATTATTTCTTGTGAGGTGGGGCCTTGTAACTGTAGAGGGGAAACATCTGGTTCAGATATCTTAACATCTAAACCTGAATTAACTGCAACACCTTGCGCCCATAACAAAACATCACTATCAGCTAAAGATAACCAAAAATGATTTTCAGCCAGTCTTAATAAAACTGGATCATTTAAAATTCCACCATCATTATTTACAATTAAAACATATTTACATTGTCCAACAGATAACTTTGAAAGATCTCTAGGAGTTAAAAGCTGAGTAAATTTATTTGCATCAGGACCAGTGATCTCGACCTGTCTTTCGACTGCCACATCACATAAAATTGATTTTTCAATAAGGTTCCAAAAGTTTTGCTCAGGACTTCCAAAATCCCTTGGAATATACATATGATTATAGACAGAAAAACCTGTTGCCCCCCATTTTACTGTAGCATCGAAATAAGGAGATTTTCTAATCTGTGTTCCAAAACCAAAGTTTTTATTAGACATTTGAGAGCCTTAACAGTCTGAGTATTAATTACAAATAAAAAAAATAGCCCTAGTTATATTAAGGGCTATCAAAAAAAAATGGAGAGGGAAGTTATTTTTTTTTAAAACTGTTCAGATTCAGTAGATCCAGCCATTGCTGTTGTTGAGCTTTGGCCACTACTAATAGTATTTGAGACTGCATCAAAATAAGATGTTCCAACTTCTCTTTGATGTTTAACGCTAGTATAGCCATCTTTTTCTCTAGCAAATTCTTGTTGTTGAATTCTAGAATATGCAGCCATACCTTCTTTTCTATATTTCTCAGCAAGCTCAAAAATTGCAATGTTTTGAGTATGAAAACCAGCAAGAGTAATGAACTGGAATTTGTAACCCATTTTAGCAATTTCTTGTTGAAATGAAGCAATCTCGTCATCACTTAAATGTTTTTTCCAATTGAATGATGGAGAACAATTGTAAGCTAATAGTTTTCCAGGAAATTTCTCATGAATTGCATCTGCAAATCTTTTGGCTTCAGCTAAATTAGGAGTAGCTGTTTCACACCAAATTAAATCAGCATACGGTGCATAAGCCAAACCTCTAGAGATAGCTTGTTCAATTCCATCTTTAACATAATGAAAACCTTCAGGAGATCTTTCCCCAGTTAAAAATGGTTTATCATTTTCATCAAAATCATTTGTAATAAGTTTTGCAGCATTAGCATCTGTTCTTGCTAATATAATTAAAGGAACTTCTGCAATATCAGCAGCTAATCTTGCAGCTTTTAAATTTTTAACCATAGTACCAGTTGGAACAAGAACTTTTCCACCCATATGACCACATTTCTTTTCACTAGCTAATTGGTCTTCAAAATGAACACCTGCAGCGCCTGCTCTTATAAATTTTTTAGTTAATTCAAATACATTTAATGGTCCACCAAAACCTGCTTCACCATCAGCAATAATTGGAAGCATATAATCTACTTTTTCCTCTCTTTTCATGTCTCCATCTTGCATTTCCATATGTTGAATTTGATCTGCTCTAATTAAAGAGTTGTTCATAGACTCAACTAACTTAGGAGCACTATCATAAGGATATAAAGATTGATCTGGATACATTTCTCCAGCAGTATTAGCATCTGCTGCAACTTGCCAACCACTTAGATATATTGCTTTTAAACCTGCTTTTGCATGTTGAACAGCTTGGTTACCTGACAAAGAACCAAGGGTATTAACATAAGCTTCAGTATTTAATAATTGCCATAGTTTTTCAGATTGATTTTTGCAAAGTGAGTACTCAATTTTAATTGAACCTCTTAATCTCTCCACTTCTTCATCAGTGTAGTCTCGTTTGATACCTGCGAACCTTTTTAACTCGAAAGAGATTTTTTCAGCACTCATTGTTTTTAATCCTTTGTTGAAGAAAATTGAAAAAGTTGAATTAGTTACTATCGTTTAAAGCTTCGATTAGTTCACTCATTCCACTTGAACCCCAATCACAATGATCGTCCCTCATGTAAATTCCTTTACTATGATGGTGATCTAAATCCTCTTTTTTGATGATTTGAGCTTCATTTTCTGTGTTTTTTAAGTTTTTATCCATACGAGTCATATATTTTACAAAATTTACAAAATCTATAAAAAACGTTAAAAAGCTTTGTAAATAGGGAAAAAATGTTGTAAAAATAAATTTACAAAATTTACAAATAGTAAAATGAGTCAATTAGATCTTAAAATAGGCCCAAAAATAAGAGCTTTTAGAAGACAACTTGGACTGCAAGCCAATAAATTAGCTGAAGATTTAAGTATTTCTCCTAGTTATTTAAACTTAATTGAAAGCGGTAAAAGAAAAATAGATGGTGATTTACTTTTAAATGTTTGTGAAAAACTAAATATCCAATTGTCGGATCTTACATCTAAAACAGATATTAATCTTCAAAATACAATTTCAGAAATTTTAGATGATAGTTTGTTTGAAGACTTAGATATTTTAGGTCCAGAAGTAAAAGATTTAGTAAGCACAAATCCAAAGATTGGAAAAGCAATCGTTAGATTGGGAGATATTCTTAAAAAAAAAGATCATGAATTAATAAGTAAGATTGAAAAAATATCAGGTAAAATTGTAGATAATAGAAAAAATTCTTTTCCCGGAGAAGTAGTAGTTGATTTTTTTCAAGAGAATAAAAATTATTTTCCAAAGTTAGAAGAGTTTGCAAATAAAGTTTTTAATAAAATTCAAAAAAATAATCGAACAAGATATTTATCTCTGTGTGATTATTTACTGTCAGAATATTCAATAACTGTAAAAGATGTTATTCCGGATGAGAGTAAACCATTTTCAAAAATCTATAACAAAAGTAAAAAAGAGTTATTACTAAGTGATTATAGTTCTTTAGAAACAAAAAAATTACATGCTGCCTCTCAAATTGCGCAACTAGGTGCAATTAAAGATGTTGAATATTATTTAACTAAGTTTAGTTTTCCATCGGAAGAATCGAAAAAACTTACTAAAGTTGCTTTGTTAAATTATTGTGGTGCTGCAATTTTGATGCCATACAAACTATTTCATTCTGAATGTAAAAAATTAAAATATGATTTAGAATTATTGCAAAATACATTTGCAACTTCATTTGAACAAGTAGCTCACAGAGTTACATGTTTGCAAGATCCAAAACTACCAGGTATCCCATTTCATTTTTTAAGAGTTGATATGGCTGGAAATATCTCAAAAAGATTTTCATTATCTGGAATTGATATTCCAAGATATGGTGGAGCTTGTCCAAGATGGAATGTTTATACTGCATTCACTACTCCAGGAGTTTTACATACAGCAGTTAGTAAAATGAATAATGGTGAAAAATATGTTTGTATTGCAAAAACTGTAGAAAAAGGAATTGGAAGATTTGGTCAATCTAAAAATGTATTATCTATAGGTTTAGGTTGTGAGGCAAAATATGCAAAAGATTTTATTTATACTGAAAATATGAACATTAATGATAAATCAACGGAAATTCCTATTGGTGTTTCTTGTAGAACCTGTGACAGATTAGATTGTTCACAAAGAGCATTTCCACCACTACATAAAAAATTCGACGTTGACTTAAATAGTCGTGGGGTTTCTGTTTATGTTAGTGACGATAAATCTTAAACTATGATTAAATATATTTTACCAGCTATAATAATTTTTCTGATCGTATTATTTTGGGAAAAAATAACTGATTTTGTTGAGAAAAAGTTCAACATAAAGCTAAATTATATCGTTGTTAGTTCTATAGTTGCTGCAATAGCAATTATCCTTTTGCTCCTTAATTACTAGGATTTATGAACAGCATTGATTTATCTACTTATAAATTAGATGAAGCGGATGGTGTTTTTACTTATAAAAATGAAAATACAACACTTGGATTTGTTCGATTTAATGAAAAGGGAGAAGTCGAATACATTTTTGTTAATCCAATTTTTAGAAAAAAAGGAATAGCAACAAAATTATTACAGTTAGTTAAACAAAAAACAGGAAAAGAAATAATTCTTCAAGAACCAATTAGTCCTTTAGGTTCAAAACTATTAAATTCATTAAACAAATGGAAATAAACTTATTATTTTTCTTCACAGTAGTTCCAGCAATAATTTTATACGGTATTGCAAAATCAGGTTTGGGTGGATCAATGACATTAATATCTATTCCATTAATGACCATTGTGATGCCTTTGAATCAAGCATTAGGAATAATTTTACCAATTTTAATATTTTCAGATTTTATTGCAGTTTATAAATATAGAAAAGAATATGACTTAGGAACTTTAAAGTTAATGGTTCCATTTGCTGCCGTTGGAATATTAATTGCTTCTTTCACATTCACATATTTTTCTGAAGATTTGTTAAAATTTATGATTGGTTTAATGGGATTTATATTTGCAGGTCATTATTTCTTTTTTAAAAAAGATAAGGAGGCAAAGTCTCAAAAAAATTCTATCAAAGGAAGTATTTGTTCTGTTATAGCTGGATTTACAAGTTTCTGTGTCCATGCAGGAGGAACACCTGTAAGTGTTTATATGCTTCCTTTAAGGATGCAGAAAGAAATTTATGTGGGAACAAGAATTATATTTTTTACCTTTGTTAATCTAATAAAGCTTCCTTTATATATTAACCTTTCAATGACAAATTTAGCAACTTTTAAACAATCTGTATATTTATTTCCTCTTGCTTTTATAGGAATACTAATTGGATATAAATTAATTAAAATTATAAATGAAAAATTATTTTATAATATTTTATATATTTTAATTTTTATAAGTAGTTCAAAACTTTTATATGATTATTTAATATGAAAAAAAAATTTAATCCTAGAATAAAAGCAAGAATAAGAAAAAATAAACAAGTTTTTAATAAAAAAATTGATAATTTTTTTGGTTGGGTAAAAGGTGCTAAACTTGTTGAACTTAAAGAATGTAATGTAGAGGAAGATCCAGTTCGACCAGAATTAGATAATGAATTTAGAACAGGATTTGGAAGAAAAATTTATGGTGTTGAGTATCAAGGCGAAATTCATGCTGTTATGTGTTTTGCTTATACAAATCAAATTCCCAAAAGTGTGGATGAACTTGAAAAATTAAGTACTGATGCTTTTTTGCAAAGTGCGATGAGAGATCAAAAAGGTGGACAAATCGCTATTGCTTATACTGTTTGGTCAAAGAAAAAAGGTGGAGGAAAGTTAATTGTAAAAGAAGTGTTTAAAAAGATAAAAAAATCCAATCATTTAAATAGATTAGTAACACTTTCACCTTTAACAGAGATGGCAACGAATTTTCATGAAAGAAATGGAGCAAAATTAGTTCAAATTAATGAAACAACACAAAATTTTGAATATAAAATCATTTAACCATGAGGATAAAAAAACAATTAATTCTTCTATTTTGTACTTTCTTTCTTTTACCGTATTCTATTGTCATGGCTAATGAAGAAGCAAAGTATGAAGTAGTTGATAAAAATGAAATTTATGAGATCAGAAAATATTCTGATCGTTTAGCAGTTGAAACCTCTAGAGCTGGAATAGATAGTAATTTTAGAAAATTATTTAATTATATTTCTGGAAGAAATGATGCTCAAGAAAAGATAGCAATGACTACTCCGGTTACTCAAGTCGAAAAAAATGGAAATATGACTATGCAGTTTTATTTACCTTCAAAGTTTAATTCAGATAATGTACCTAACCCAAGTAGAGATGATGTAAGAATAGTAAATATTGAAGGAGGATATTATGCTGTACTTAGATATTCTGGCAGAGCTTCTGATGGAAATTTCATAAAACATAAAGAAATCCTAGAAAAAGAGTTAAACAAAAATAATATTTCAATTATAAGTCCACCTATTAGAGCTACATATGATAGTCCTTTTACCCTTCCAATGAATAGAAGGAATGAGGCAATGTATAAAGTGGAGTTTAATTCATGAAGTCAAAATTTAAAGCAATGGTGTTATCTTGTATGGACCCAAGATTTCAACATTTAGTTCACAATCATTTAAAGAAAAAAAAATTAACTGGTAAGTACAGTGCTTTTACAATTGCTGGTGCTGCAGTAGGGGTCACACACAATAAATTTAAAAAATGGCATAATACTTTTTATGATAATCTTGGAACTTCAATACAGCTTCATAAAATAGAAAAGCTTATTGTTATAAATCACAAAGATTGTGGTGCTGCAAAAATTGCTAATGGAAAAAAAGAATTTACACCAGCAAATGAAAAAAAAATACACCAAGACTCATTTAATAAACTTAAAAAAGAAATTAAAAAAAGATTTCCAAAACTAAAAGTGGAATTAAATGTAATTGCTTTAGATAGTAAAATTACAAAATTTTAATTATTGATTTCTAATCAAAGGGTAAACTTTTGGATTTAGATATTTTAAATTTGTTAACATAATCAATATCAATGTTACAAATCCGATTGAAAAACCTAAGTAGATTAAAACTTTAAAATCAAACATCCATACAAGTTCAAAGATATTTTCCATAATAAATTTAGAACCAATTACTGCAAAAAATATTGCAATCAGTATGACTGATTTAAATATAATGATAAATTCTATTAATGATGAGAGGATTATTTCTTTTTTTGAGAAGCCTAGAATTTTAAATACTAAGTTTTGATACTCTTTGACCTTACCTTGAACCATAATTGCACTTGAAATAACAATTAAACCAATCACAATAGTAACAGCTGATATTAGAGTAACTGCAATGAATACTTTATTTAAAACAGCTGTTACTTTTGTCAGATAATCTGCAATTTTTATCATGGATAAGCTAGGCATAACTTCTAGCATTTTAGTTTCATCAAATTTATCAGAGTTAAATTTTGCTGTTGCTAAATATTCATGAGGAATATTTTGAGCGAACTGAGGATTAAATAGCATTGCAAAGTTAATACTTAAATCTCGATAATCAACTTCTCTAAAATTAACTACTTCGCCATCAATTTCTCTTCCATAAATATTTAGAGTAAAAATATCTCCTAATTGAATGTTAAAATCTCTTGCAACTTTAGCGTCTAAAGATATCTGAAGTTGATTTGGTTTATTCAAATCCCACCATTTTCCAGCAACTAATGGATTATCTTCAGGAACATCTTCCACCCATGAAGATCTTCTTTCACTTCCAATTACCCAATAACTATCATTATCGGGTTTAATATAAGTATTTGGATTAATGCCATTAATTTTTGTAATTCCAGATGAAACCATAGGAACAACTTCAATGTCTGCATCTGGATCCATCTTTAATATTCCTTGCTCAAACTTTTCACGCTCTCCTTTTTGAATTCCTACAAAGAAATAATCAGGTGCAATATCAGGAATTGATTTAGCAATTTCTCTTTGAAAATTTGTTCCAACCAACGCCAATGTTAAAAGTAAAGTAACTCCTAAACCTAAAGACATTATAGTAATTGGAGTTATACTTTTAGTTTGAGTGATATTCTTAATTGATACCTTTAATGAAATATTGGAGCTTGATTTAAATTTTTTAAGAAAAAATATAATTATTCTTGAAAGAAAGAAAAATACAATCAAACATACAAAAAATGCAGCAAAGTATCCTAGACTGTAAGTTGGTTGTTCGGAGCCAACTGTAAATAACAAAACTAAAATAGAGAGCAAAATAAAACTTAAAACAACAGACTTTTTTGAATAATAAAATTGTAGGTTTTGAAAAACATTTCTAAATAAATTAGATGCTTTTACTTGGTCAATTGAACTTATTGTTGGGATAGAAAATATTACAAGTACCAACAAACCTACTAAAAATATTTTAATAAAATTCACAATAGAGAATACTGGATAAACATTTAATCCAAGTCCATCTGATAAGTATTTATCAGCAATAGGGACTATTAAAAAACTAGAGCCATAGGAGACAACAGTAATTACAAACAACAATATTAATAATTGAAGATAATATAGTGTTTTTATATTTCCTGAATAAAATCCAACTGCTTTTCTAACTGCAATTGACATGTTGTTTTGGTTAATAAAAGAGAGAAGGGTGTTTGCAATACCAATTCCAGCAATCAACATCGCACTTATTGAAACAAGAGATAAAAATTGTGAAAAATTGTTGATTATTCTCTTTATTCCACTTGCTGAATTTTCAGGATAACGAAGTTTTACTTTTTGATCATCTTTAAAGATATTCTCAATTTGTTTTTCTAACTCTTCAGGGTTATCTCCTTCTTTAAATTTTACTTTGTATTCGTAGTTTAAAAAGCTTCCAATCCCGTTTAGTTTTAATATCTCTAAGGTTTGTTTTCCAGCAAGTGCCCAATCACCAAAAGCAACAAATCCACTTACATCTGGTACTGATTTTATAATTCCAATAACTGTAAAATTTTGGTCTTGAACTTTAACTTGTTCATTAAGTTTTATATTTAGTGTTTTTGACAAACTTTCATTAATTAAAATAGTGTTTGGTTCCTTTTGCATTCGCTCGTATGCACCTTCAGGCTCAAATACTACTTCGCCGTATAACGGGTATTTTTCATCAACTGTTTTAATTCTAGTAAATAAAGATTTATTTTTTTCTCTTCCAGTTGTTGAAAGCATAGTGCTGAACTCAATCATTTGAGATACAGTTGCAAATTCTTTTACCTGATTAACTAGTTCTAGATTTCCTTGGTTACGATTGTAATCAATTTCTAAATCACCACCTAATAAGGCTTTAGCATTATCGTTCAGCTCTTTTTTAAGACTATCTTCAATAGTAAAAATAGCACTTAATATAAAGAGACTGATAAATAGAGTAACAATAATACTTGAGATTTTGTGATAGTTTCTGCTTAAATCCTTCAAAGCATATTTAAAAATCAAACTAAATTCAGATCGATTATTTAATTTTTCCATCTTTTATTTTGATTTTTCTTTTTGCTTTGTTTGCAAGTTTTGGATCGTGCGTTACCATGATTAAGGAAGACCCTTCCTCTTTTACATATTTAAATAGAATATCTGAAATCATTAATGAGTTTTCAGTATCCAAGTTTCCAGTAGGTTCATCAGCTAGGATTAATTCAGGCTTCATTGCTATAGCTCTTGCAATTGCAACTCTTTGCTGTTCACCACCAGATAACTGACTAGGTAAATTATTAAATCGGTGCTTTAAACCAAATCTATCTAACAAATTTTTTGCCTCACTCTCAGGATTTTTAAAATTATTTAATTCTAATGTTAAAGCAACGTTTTCAACTGCTGTGTAGTTTGGAATTAAATAGAAAGATTGAAATATAATTCCAATATTCTTCTTTCTAATCTCTGAAACTTCATCTTCATTTAAACCTGTTATTTCTTGATCTTGAAAAACAATTTTACCTGAAGTTGGTTTTTCTAGTCCTCCAACCAACATTATTAAACTAGTTTTACCAGATCCACTTTCACCTACGACAGAAACTGTCTCTTTTTGCTTAATGGTTAGATCAATATTCTTTAAAACACTGATACTTTCTTTACCAGTTTGGTATTTGAGATTTATTTTTTTTAATTTAAGAAGATCATTCATGAATAAAAGTTTATTTATAAAAATTTTGATGATCTTTCTAGTGCACATAAACGCTTTCGCAATAGAAAAGGTTGTCTTATTTGGCGATAGTTTGATGGCTGGATATGGTCTACCTAAAGAACATCATTTATCTGTAGTATTAGAAGATAATTTTAAAAAAGATGGTTTAAATATAAAGATAATTAATGGCAGTGTTTCTGGAAGCACATCTTCAGGAGGATTAAATATTGCTGAATGGAGTTTATCAGAACCTGGTATTGACTTAATCATTTTAGGTTTAGGCGCCAATGATATGTTGAGAGGAATAAAACCAGAAGAAACTGAGAAAAATTTAGAAGAAATCATAAAGATAGCAAATAATAAAAAAATCAAAATTATTATTGCAGGTATGGTTGCTCCAACAACACATGGTGCTGAATACAAAAAAAGGTTTGATGCAATCTATCCAAAACTATCAAAAAAATATAATTTACCACTTATCCCATTTTTACTTGAAGGAGTTGCACTCGATCCAAGTTTAAATCAACAAGATGGAATTCACCCAAACAAAGAAGGAACAATTAAAGTAAGTGAAACTATTAAAAAAAGTATTATTAATATTTTAAATTAAATGAATAAATTTTTATATAATCTTAAAGAAAGCAGAATTTTTCAGTTTGTTGTTATTTCAATTATCATATTAAATGCAATTACAATTGGAGTTAACACTTATGAATTAAGTGATCTTACCAGACAAGCAATTAATTATTTAGATTATTCAATTACTATATTTTTTGTTATCGAAATTATAATTAGGTTTATAGGAGAACCTAAAAAACTACAGTTTTTTAAAAGTGGATGGAATGTATTTGATACTTTAATTGTTTTAATTTCATTAATTCCAATTCCTAATAATTCTAGCTTCTTACTTTTAAGATTATTAAGAGTATTTAGAGTATTGAGAATTATCTCGGTTGTTCCAGAATTAAAAAAAATCATTGAAGCGCTGCTTACTTCAGTCAAAAGAGTTTTTTATGTTGGATTATTATTGTTCATCATTCTTTATATATACGCAACTATAGGCTCAATTTTATTTAGCACAGATATTCCTGAAAGATGGAGCGATGTTGGTGTTGCTATGATTACGTTGTTTCAGGTTTTAACTCTATCTAGTTGGGAACAAGTAATGCTGCCATTACAAGATGTTTACTGGTGGGCTTGGATTTATTTTTTCAGCTTTATAATTATATGCGGAATTACAATGCTTAATTTGTTGATTGCGATATTAGTGGACGTAGTAATCAATCAGAAAAAGCTATAAGACTTTTTAATGAAAAGATTTGTTGTAGTTTTAAGTTTCATTTGTTTTGGTTATGCCAATGCACAGAATACAAATATTACCATAGATAGAAATTTAAATCTTACATGTGCATTTGAAAAAGTAATTTTAAAAAATCCAGATCATAACTTTGAAACGTTCACAAAAGATCAAATTAAGAAAGATGATATTAATAAATTAATAATAGAGTCTAAATCACCAAATGTATTAAATATTAAAAATTTATCGAATTTTATTGATAAAATTGAACTAGACGTAAAAATTTCCAATAAAGATGTCGTTTTAATTCAAGCTCTTGATGATAATAACAATTACTCAGAATCGGCTGTTTTGACTTTTAAAACAGGAGAACTTATTCACGAGATAACAAAAAATATTAATCAAAAAGAAAAAGAAAAGGAAAAAGAAATTTTATTTTATAACTGTAAGAATAAAAATCAAAATACTTGATTATCTTTAGCCGAATAATTCTAAGAATATTATCAATTTGTATAAATAATAGACTACAGAAAGTGCTATAGAAACTTTTACAACTCTTGGCCAAAGCCAATTTTCATTATTACTTGCGCTTCTCCAGATCGCAATAGTAATTATTAATGTATAAATCAATAGTATTGCTAACTCTATTACGAGTATTGTTGCGTAAAAATTATTAATATTAGAAAAAATTTGTTTAATAATTAACTCAGGATTTTGACTATAATTAATAAGAGATTTATCAATTGAATCTAAAGCAAAAAAAAATGTTATAAAAATTATTAAGCTAAATATTAGCTGGTATAGGGTTCCATAAACCCAGAATGTTTTACCAAGTCCGTAGTCACCTTTAATCAAATTTTTTAAAAAATTCATTGATTTTCTATAGTCGTAATAATTACTAAAAAATAAACAAAATATTTAAATCTATTAAGCAATAAAGAGATTTTTTGATAAATAAATATTTTTTTTTCCATATAATAATTTAAAGTGAAATAATCGCTTCATGAAAAAAGTACTAATTACATTATTTTGTTTAAATTTTATTTTTTCTTCAGTTATTGCTGACTCTCTTGGAAATCTTAGAACAGTAAATCATTATCTATCAAATGGATATAATTTAGAGAGTACAATTTTAATAAATGATCAAAAAATATTGTATAATCTTAAAAATAATGGTTCGTCAAAAATGCAATTTGAACCTAAATTAATTACTTGTATTTATAATATAAAAAAAGAAACAACAAATTGCTACAAACCTTAAGAATTTTCATCTCAATAAATTTATAAATTCATTTTGAAGTTGTAAAAATATGATCAAATTGTTTTAAGAATAAAGACTCTATTATTCATATTTGTTAATATTTGATTATGAAAAAGTCATTTATAGTAATTTTAATTTTATTACTTTCACAATTGCAATCTTTTGCAAATGATCGAGACGTAAGGCTAAATCAATTATTTAATGAGCTAAAAGTTAATAAAGCAAAAGTAGCATCTATTGTTGAACAGGAAATTTGGTCTTTATGGAGCACTCATCCAACTGATGAAAAGCTGACTGCTCGTTTAGAAGAAGGTTCAATGTTTGTTAGAAACCAACAGCCAAAAAGAGCAAGAGAAATATTTACTGAAGTAATAAATCTTGATGAAAATTGGGCTGAAGCTTGGAATAAGAGAGCAACTGTTCTTTATATGTTGGGAGAATATCAAAAATCACAAGATGATATTGATAAAGTCTTAGAATTAGAACCAAGACATTTTGGTGCTTTAGCAGGGCAGGGTTTAGTAAATATTCAGTTAAAAAATTTTGAAAAAGCAATTAGAAGTTATAAACAAGCACAAGAGATTTATCCGTCCATGCGATCTCCAGAGATCATGATAAAACAAATCGAAGATTTGATGAAAGAACAAACAATTTAAAATGTGTGGAAGATACGTTGTTAAAAATCCAGTTACTAAAACTAGTTCTTTAGTTAAATCTGCAATTCAGGTTGAAGATAATGAAAACTATAATGCTCATCCTTATCAAAAACTTCCAGTTATAAAAAAATATAAAAATGGAAATACCTTAGAAGCTTTGAAATGGGGTTTGGTCCCAAGTTGGGCGAAAGATAAAGATTTTAAAGCTTTGATTAATGCACGACTTGAGACCATTGATGAAAAGGTTTCATTTAAAAAATTGATTAAAAATAATCGATGTGTTGCTGTTGCGGATGGATTTTATGAATGGAAGAGGGAAGAGAAAGAAAAAACTCCTCATTATTTTACTCGTGAAGATACCAATACTATCTATTTTGCAGGAATATTTGAAGACGATCAGTTTTGTTTAATTACAGAAGAAGCAAAAGAAAATATTAAGGAAATTCATCACCGACAACCAGTTATTCTTAATCAAGCGGATGTTAATAGATATCTTAATTTAGAATTACAAGGATCAGCGTTTCTAAATGAACGTAAATCACCAGATCTTATATTTCATGAAGTTTCAAAAGATGTAAATAAGCCTACAAATAATAGCGCTTCTTTAATACAAAAAATATAAATCTATTTTCTTTTATTTTTTTTAAATTTAAAATTTTTAGGTCTTTTTCTATTTTTAAATTTTCTTTTATTATTTTTGTTTTCAAATTTTTTGAATTTCTTCTTTTTACTTAATTTATTGTTAGAAAATTTATTCTTAAATTTCTTTTTAAATTTATTTTTTTTATTAAATTTCTTACTTTTTTGATTATTTGGTCTTGCTTCTTCTTTAACTTTAAAGTCAGGATCTATTAATTTTTGTATAGATCTCCACATACTTCTGTCGTTGTTTGTTAAAAAAGTTAAAGCAGAACCATCTTTTCCAGCACGACCAGTTCTACCTATTCTGTGAATATAATCTTCTGGAACTTGTGGAAGATCATAATTGATAACGTGTTTTATAACTGGAATATCTAATCCTCTTGCTGCAACATCTGTTGCAATTAAAATCCTACTATTACCATTTCTAAATCCTCTAATAACTCTATCTCTTTTACTTTGTCTAAGATTTCCATGAATGGCATCAGCTTTATGGCCATCATATTTTAATCTTTTTACAATTTTATCAGCACCATGTTTAGTTTTAACAAAAACTAAAATAGATCCACTTCTTTCAACTAATTGATTAATCAACTCATGATATTTCTTGTCTGCTGTGATTTGAAAAGTTTCTTGTTTAATTTTTTCAATTGGAGTTGATAAAGATCCAATAGACACTCTTTCAGGATTATTAAGATACTTTTGAGAAATTTTTAAAATGTTTTCAGGTAAAGTTGCAGAAAACAATAATGTTTGATGATTTTTTGGAATAAATTTTAAAATTACTTCTATTTGAGGAGTAAATCCCATATCTAACATTCGATCTGTCTCATCTAGAACTAAGTAATTTACTCTAGATAAGTTCAAACTTTTTCGTTCTATGTGATCGTTAATTCTTCCAGGGGTTCCAACTATAATTCTTGCTCCTTTTTTTAATTGTCTTAGTTGTTTTTGCATACTCTCACCACCAATTAAAAGAGCATTACCAATTCCTATTTCTCTAATATTAAGTTTTAAAACAGTTTCCATTACCTGTGTTGCAAGTTCTCTTGTTGGACAAATTATTAATGCCATTGCTTTCTTATCTTTTAAAAGCTTATTTAGCATTGGAATTGTAAATGCTAGTGTTTTACCGGTACCTGTTTGAGCAGTTCCTAAAACATCTTTTCCTTCTAAGCTAATTGGTATTGATTGACTTTGAATAGGGGTTGGAGTTTTAAATTCAGCTAATTCAATTGATCTTTTTAATTTATTTTCAATATTTAGATCAGAGAAGTTCATTATGTCGGGATTGATATAAATTTTAAGTAATTGAGTGTCTGCTTATATCTTTTTGTACCAAATACAATAAATAGTTTGGGAGGATTAATCTCTAAAGTTTACAAAGTCTATTGGAAGCCCAATATCAATAGCTTTAATAGCTGCTATAGCTTCTTGAAGATCATCTCTTTTTTTACCATCAACTCTTAATTCATCACCTTGAATTTTTACCTGAATTTTTAGCTTAAGTTTTTTAATGTCAGCAATTACTTTTTTTGCATTTTCCTGGCTAATACCTTCTTTAAGTTCACTTACTTGTCTAATTGCTCCACCTGAAGCACCTTCGGAACTTTTAACCTCTAAAACTCTTGGATCTACTTTTCTTCTTACTAAATGAGTTTGTAATAATTCATTAACTTGCTTTAATTTTAATTCATCAGGAGCATTAGTAGTAACTGATTTATCTTTTCGCTCTATAGTGATATGAAGTCCTTTAAAATCATATCGATTACTAATTTCTCTTAGGCAATTTGCTAAAGCATTATCAAATTCTTGATAATTAATTTTACTGATTACATCAAATGAAGGCATAGTTATTTATACAATAATCTATTTTTTATTAAATGAAATTAAAGATAATATTAATTTAAAATATGAAAAAAATTAAAATTCACATTAGAAATAATCATTGGAAAGAGGGATTTTTGCCTTGTGATGCTGAAGGTGAGAAAAATAATACAATCACTAAGGAAGAAATTGAAAAGGGTTTTGATCAATATCCTGAGTTAAGGGACAAAGTTGAATATGTAATTGATTGGGATGACGATAATTTTATCTCATCAATGCAATCAGCTAACATTTTACTCGGCTGGCAGTTTCCAACAAAAGATTTAAAACAAATTGCACCTAACCTTAAATGGATCCATGTGATTTCAGCTGGTGTTAATCATTTATCTCCTTTTGATTGGATGAACGAGGATTTAGTTTTAACTAATAGTAGTGGTGTTCATGCTAAAAAAGCAGGTGAGTTTGGTTTGATGAGTATATTAATGCTCCAAAATCACATGACTAGAATTGTAACCAACCAAAAAAATAAAGAATTTGTATCTTTACTTGGAAAACCTATTGAAGGAAGGAAAGTAGTTGTTGTTGGAACTGGTTCTTTAGGTGGTTCAATGATTAAACATATCAGTAAGCTTGGAGCTGAAGTTATTGGTGTAAATAGAAAAGGAAAAAATGTTGAGGGATGCTCTAAAGTTATTACGTTCGATAAAATTGATGAAGTGTTACCAGATGCTGATTTTTTATATTTAGCAGTTCCAGAAACGGATGAGACTAAAGGATTAATTAATAAATCAAGATTAGACAAATTAAAATCTACGTGTGGGATTGTTAATATTGGAAGGCAATCTGTTTTAGATTACGAAGCTTTAAGAATTAAACTTCAAAACAATGAAATTGCTGGAGCAATTTTAGATGTATTTTCACAAGAACCTATTCCAAAAACATCAAACCTTTGGGATACCCCAAATTTAATTATCACTCCTCATATATCCTCTGATAGTGAGGGTAATTATATTGAGATGGTTCTTAAAATTTTCTTTAAAAATTTAAAATTATTCACAGATAATAAAGAATTAATTAATCAAATAGATAGAAAGTTAGGTTATTAGATCTAGCTTAAACAAGCATTAAATGTTTGGGAAAAAACATTTATATTTTCTATTTTCTTTCTCAGTTTCTGAAGGATTAACATCTTTGCATTTTTCAGTTTTATTTTCACATCTTGAATAAAACGAACATCCTTTAGGTGGATTAATTGGGTCTGGCAATTCTGTTTCAACTAAACTTTGAATTTCAATTTTTTGATTAGTTTTAGGTATACTATTTAAAAGTAAATTTGTGTATGGATGATAAGGTTTTTGAAATAATTCTTTAGCATCAGATTTTTCAACTATATCACCAAAATACATAACCATTACCCTGTCACATATAGCTTCTATCACCGCAAGATCATGACTAATTACAATATAAGATAATTCAAACTTTTTCTGCAAATCGTTTAATAAATTTAATATTTGTGATTGAACTGAAACATCTAGAGCGGAAACTGGCTCGTCTAGGATTATAATCTTTGCTTTAGATAGTAATACTCTTGCAATACCAATTCTTTGAGCTTGGCCTCCTGAAAATTCGTGTGGGAAACGATTTAAAAACTCTTCTTTTAAATTAACTTCTTTAATTATGCTTTTAATCTCTTTTTCAATTTCTTTTTCATCGAGATTTCTAAGATATTTTAAAGGTGCTGCTAAAGATTGATAGATTGTTTTTCTAGGATTTAGACTGCTGATTGGGTCTTGGAACATATATTGAATATGATTTGGTAGTTCATACTTTTCATAATTATTTATATCTTTGTCTTGTATCTTTATTTCTCCAGAAGAAGGTGAAATTAATCCTGCTAGCATTTTTGCTAATGTTGATTTACCACAACCAGACTCACCAACTATCCCTAATGACTCTTTTGCCTTTAAATTAATATTAATATTGTTTACGGCTCTTAAATTTATTGATTGCTTGTTAAATAAACCTTTATTTTTTGAATAAAACTTTGAGAGATTATTTGCAGATAAAATGTCCATTGTATTATTCATGAGGGTACAAACATCTAACCTCACTATCTCCTTTCTGAACTATTTTGATATCTTCATTTAGGCAGTTGTTTTTTTTAATTAAGCAACGACTAGCAAATGAACATCCAATTTCTTTCTTATATGTGATAGATGGGGGACTACCTAATATTGTTGGAAGTTTTCTTTTTCCAAATCCAATATGAGGAACACATTCCATCAACTGACTAGTGTATGGATGTCTTGGTTTACTCATTATATTTTCTGTTTTACCTTCCTCAACAATTTGGCCTCCATACATTACAATTACACGATCGCAAATTTGCGAAACAACTCCAAAGTCATGTGAAATAAATAAAACGGATAATCCTCTCTCTTTTCTTAAAGTATCCAGTAATGATAATATTTGAGCTTGAACTGTTACATCTAAAGCAGTTGTTGGTTCGTCTGCAATAATTAATTCTGGATCATTAGTTAATGCCATTGCAATAGAAACTCTTTGTCTCATTCCACCAGAAAGTTCATGAGGATATGAATTCCATACATTATCAATATTTGGAATTTGAACTAACTTTAATAACTCTTTACCTTTTAATGTAGCTTCGTTACTTTTTTGATGATTATGTTCAATAAATGCTTCTTCAAGCTGTTTTCCAATTTTAATCAGTGGGTGTAGGGTAGAAAGAGGATCTTGGAAAATATATGAAATTTTATTTCCTCTTAACTCTCTAATTTGTTCATAATTCATTTTTAAAATATCATCACCCTGAAATTTTACTGATCCATCAACAATCACACCTGGAGGAGAAGCAACAAGACAAGTAATTGATAAAGCTGTTACTGATTTTCCTGAACCACTTTCACCAATTAATCCTAAACATTCACCTTTTTTTATATCAAACGAAACATCCTTGGATGCTATGTGTAATTTGTTATCAAATTCAAAAGCTGTAGTTAAATTCTGTACTGATAAAAAAGAATTACTGTTATTTTCAATATTTTTATTTAATTTAATTTGAGTGACAGGCTGAGGTTTAACCAATTCTCCTTTGCTTAACCTTGGATCTAATGCATCTCTAATACCATCACCAAATAAATTAACTCCAATAACAATTAAGAAAATCATAGCCCCAGGTACGTACGATGTATGAGGATTTACAATTAGTGAACTTCGTCCTTCCCCAAGCATTGAACCTAAATCAGCTTGCGGAGGTTGTGAACCTAAACCTAAAAAAGATAATCCAGCTGTTTCTAGTATCATCCAGCCAACAGTTGTTGAAATTGTAACAACTATAACCGGAAGAATATTTGGAAAAATTTCATAAATAATAATTTTAAAATTACTCATTCCAGATAATCTTGCAGCATCAATAAACTCTTTGTTAGCAATCGTGACAGTGACACCTCTGATATTTCTTGCAAAAAAAGGAATGTTAACTAAAGCAACTGCAATCATAGCATTAAAAAGACCAGGGCCTAAAACTGCAACTATTGCAAGTGCTAGCAAAATATAAGGAAATGCCATCAATACATCTATGATACGCATAATAACATTGTCAGTTTTATTTCCATAAAACCCAGCAATAGTTCCAAGTATTGATCCAATGGTTGCTGAAATTAAAGCTGCTGATATTCCAACCAACAAACTTAATCTAGTTCCCCATAATAACCTTGATAACAAATCTCTACCTAAGTGATCTGTACCCAGTAAGTACCCTTCTGAAAAAGGTAAAAGAAATCTGTCACTAGTTTTAATGACATCAGGATCTTTTAAAGGCAACAAAGGACTTAGAAATGAGACTACAAAAATTATAATTAATAAAATTCCACCAAATAAAGCAAGTTTGTTTCTTGAAATTAATTTTAAAAAATTAATCATTTAATCCTTGGATCTAAATATCTTTGTAACAAATCAACTGCGATATTGAACAATACATAACAAGCAGCAACAAACATGACACCACCTTGAACAAGTAAAATATCTCTTTTTAAAATTGCATCGACCAACATTCTTCCAACACCTGGCCATTGAAAAACAATTTCAATAAAAACAGATCCAGATAAAACAAATCCAGCCTGCAAACCTAAAATTGGAAGAATAGTGACAATTGCAATTCTTAAAACATGTTTGAAAAGTACATTTCCTTCTCTAACTCCTTTAGCTCTTGCTGTTCTAATGTAGTCTTGTCTAAGTATTTCTAAAACAGAGTTTCTTGTTATTCTTGCAACTACTCCAGTTGCAACTAATGCTAGTGCTATTGCAGGCATTATTAAATGATGGATTAAATCTAAAAAATCACCCCCACCATAAATTGCATACATTCCTGATACTGGGAGCCACTGAAGATTAACTGCAAATAATAAAATCATCATCATTCCTAAAAAAAATGATGGCAATGAAATTCCAGTTAAAACAGTAAAAGTGATTATCTTATCTGTAATAGTGTATTGTTTAAATGCAGAGATTGTTCCAATTAAAACACCAACAACAGAACATAAAATGAAAGCAGTTCCTGATAAAATTAATGTAGCATTAAATCTCTCTAAAATTTCATCCAATACTGGACGATTTAAAGCAAACGATCTTCCAAGATCACCTTGAACTAAATTGCCAAGCCAAATGAAGTATCTTTGAACTAATCCCTTATCTAATCCTAGCTGTTCATTTAGTAATTTTACATTCTCAGGTGTTGCATAAGAACCAAGTATTGCTGTTGCTGGATCCCCTGGAATTAGTGAAATAATAAAAAAAACTATAATTGTAATACCTAAAAGAACAGGGATTGCTGATAGTAATCTTTGAAGGAGATAATTCATGATAATACCCTAGGCTTTTTTAAGCCTAGGGCAACTATTATAATTCTTAACTTTTTTTAGTTTTTCTTAACGTCTTTTAATAAAAGTAAGAATGAAGGTTGAAGTGAAAAGTTACTCACTTTGTTGCTAGTAACTGCATTTTGTTTCCAGTTAGCAACAAATACCCATGGAGCATCTTCTTGAACAATTTCTTGCATCTCTTGATACAATTTTGCTCTTTCTGCTTGGTCAGTAGATGATCTTGCTTTATTTAAAAGATCATCAACTTTAGGGTTTGAGTAATATCCAGAGTTAAATCCTCCTTTGTCAGGCCAAGATTCTGTTCTTAGCGCTAAGAAAGGAAGTGTATCAGGATCGTTTGTCATCCATGCCATTTCTGCCATGTCTGCTTTTCCTTCTAAACCTGGGTTTACTTCACCTAGGAATGAGTTCCATTCAAAAGTTTTGATTTCAACATCAAAACCTACAGCTTTAAGATCTGCTTGTATTGCAGTTCCCATTGCAACAGGATCTAACATTCCAGAACCACCTTCAGTAACATAGAAAGTAAGTTTTGCACCTTCAACACCTGCTTCTTTAATTAAAGCTTTAGCTTTAGCAGGGTCATAAGGATATGGTTGTAAACTATTGTTATACGCCCAAGCAAATGCAGGAGGTGTTGGTCCAGCAGCTATCGCAGCTGTTCCTTCTAACACGTCATTTACAATTGCTTGTTTGTTAATTGCATAGTTAGCAGCTTGTCTTACTTTCTTATTAGCAAAAGGACCTTCTTTTGCATTTAAGATCAAGAACCAAACGTGAGGTCCTGCTTGTTCAACTACGCTAAATTTACTTCCACCAAATTTACTTAATGATGCAGGAGGAACTTCAACCATCATGTCAATTCCACCTGAAAGCATTTCAGCAACTCTAGTATTAGCATCAGTTATAGGTCTAAAAACAACTGCATCTGTTCCAGCTTTTCCATCCCAATAACCAGAGTTTTTGTCAACAACAACTCTTTCATTTGATTTCCATTCATTAAATTTAAATGGACCAGTACCAGAAGGATTTCTTCCAAAATCTTTTCCGTGTTTTTTAACACCTGCTGGTGAAACAATTAAACCTGTTGGATATGCCAAGTTAGATAAAAAAGGAGCGTAAGGCTCATTCAATGTAAACTTAACTGTATTAGCATTTACTACATCAACTGATTTGATTGCTGAAAAAAAGAAAGATAGCGGGAAAGGTCCTGTATTGTGATAAGGATGATCTTTGTTTAACATTCTATCAAAGTTAAACTTCACGGCATCAGCGTTAAAGTCTGATCCATCATGAAATTTAATTCCTGATCTTAAATTGAATGTATAAACTGTTCCGTCGCTACTAATATCCCAACTTTTTGCTAAAGCTGGTTCAACTTCTAATTTTCCGTCTGTATATCTTACAAGTCCATCATAGATATTCATTACTATTCTAAAGTCATTTACAGCCGTAACTGTACTTGGATCTAAAGATTTTGGCTCAGCTATTTGACCTACCACCAATACTTTGGCGTTAGATGCAACTGTAAAACCAGTTATGAAAACTAATGATAAAAGACTAATAAAAAACGTTCTTAACTTTTTTAACATTTTATCTCCATCGTTATATTTATTATAAATAAAGCCTAACAATTGATAATTTTGAATTCAACCCGATCATTTGTTTATTTCAGTTTTTCCTGAGCAAAAAAAATAGTAAAATAAAACAATTTTGTAGTAGGGTACCCATTTTATGACATTTTCAATTTTAGCTAGAAATCCAAAAACGGGCGAAATAGGTGGAGCTGCTGCAACAGGAAATCTTTGTGTAGGAGGATGGGTTTTAAGAGGAGATATAAAAAAAGGTGTTACAGCATCACAAGGTTTTTATCCAAGCACTATTTGGGGTGAAAACATTTTAAATAATTTAAATAAACATACACCAACAACAGCAACCAATAAGGTTATCAAAAATGATAAGCAAAAACATTACAGACAAGTTTCTTGTTTAAACTTATCAGGCAAAGGTTTTTCATTTACAGGAAATAAAAATACAAAATACTTTAATCATATTGTTATGCCAAATTTGGTTATAAGTGGAAATATGCTGTCCAACGATAAGGTGATTAATAAAATTGTGGATAATTTTAAGTTTAAAAATGAACCATTAGCCAAGACATTGCTAGAAGCTCTTAAAATAGGCAAAAAGTTTGGCAGCGACAAAAGAGGATTAATGTCTGCTGCATTACTAGTCTTTAAAAAAAACAATCCACCACTAAATATAAGAGTGGATCATGATAAAAATCCATTGGTAAAACTCGAAAAAATTCTAAAAATGACTAATAAAACTAAATATAAAGAGTGGTTAAAAAAACTTCCAACTAAATAATGATTATACAAAATTATATTGAAAAAATTGCAAAATGTTCAAAACCTGCAGAAGGGGTTACGAGGTTACCTTTTACAAAAGAACATAAATCTGCAAACAATCTTTTAAAACAATGGATGAGTGATGCTGGATTAAAAATTAGTTTAGATGCAGCTGGAACTTTAATTGGTAAATACGTCAGTCCTAAAAAAAATGCTAAAACATTATTGATAGGTTCACACCAAGATAGCGGTTACAACTCTGGAAGATATGATGGTATCATGGGAGTGATACTTCCAATTTTAGCTTTAAAAGAATTAAAGAAAAAAAAAATTATTTTACCTTACAATGTAGAAATTTTAGCTTTTGCAGATGAAGAAGGTGTTAGGTTTCCAACAGCATTAATGGGACCAAGATCATTAGCAGGAACGTTTAATAAAAAAGATTTAAAACTTAAAGATAAAAATAATATTTCTATTGAACAAGCTTTAAAAAGTTTTGGATGCAATCCATCAAAAATTAATTCATTAAAAAGAAATAAAAAAGATCTATTAGGCTTCTTTGAGGTTCATATTGAACAAGGACCAGTTCTAGAAAGTAAAAACTTAGCAGTTGGAATAGTGAATGGTATTTCTGGAATATCTAGATTTAAACTTGAAATCGAAGGTTATGCATCTCATGCAGGAACTACTCCAATGCATCTTAGAAAAGATTCATTAGCTGCAACTGCAGAAGTTATTAATGCTGTGGAAAATTTGGCTAAAAAAAATAAAAACTTTTTAGCAACAATGGCATCGATTGAGAATAGACCAAATAGTGTAAATGCTATTCCTGCAAAATCTTTATCTTTCGTAGAATGTAGAAGTGTCGATGATAAAAAAAGAAAAAAAGTAGAAAAAGAGATTTCTAAAAAAATTGGGCTAATTTGCAAAAAAAGAGGTCTTAAATTTCAATTAAACAAAACTTACGATCAAAGTGCTGTTAGTTGTGATAAGAAAATGATGAGTAAACTTAAAAAATCATTTCAGAATTTAAAATTAAATCCATTTGTATTGATGTCAGGAGCAACACACGATGCATCAGCGATGTCTGATTTATGTCCTATTTCAATGCTTTTTGTAAGAAGTCAAAAAGGTTTAAGTCATAACCCAAAAGAATTTACTATCGAAAAGGATATGCAAATAGCGGTTAAAGTTATTGAAAAATTTTTAATTAATTTTAATTGATTTAATAAGAGGTGTTGATGTTGAAAGTATATTTAGCAGGAGAAATTCACACAAATTGGCGAGATGAAATTATTGATGAATGTAAAAAACAAAATTTAGACATTCAATTTTCATCTCCAGTTACTGATCACGCATCTTCAGACGATTGTGGAGTTGAAATCTTAGGTCCTGAAGAGAAAAATTTTTGGAAAGATCGAAAAGGAGCCAATATCAATTCAATTAGAACTAAAAAATCAATCAAAGAAAGCGATGTGGTCGTTGTTAAATTTGGTGAAAAATACAAACAATGGAACGCACCTTTTGATGCTGGATATGCATCTGCATTAAACAAATCTATTATAGTTATTCATAGTGATGATCATCAACATGCTCTTAAAGAGGTAGATGCTGCAGCCTCAGCAGTTGCCTCAGATCAAAAACAAGTAGTTAGAATTCTAAAATATGTTCTAGAGGGCTCTTTAAAATAAAATAATGAAATTATTAAAATCGTTATTTTTTATTATTTTTTTTATCTCAACAAATTCGTACGCCGAAATTTATAAATTAATCTCAAGTTTCATATCACTTGAAACAGTAAAGGAAGCATCTTCAAATGAGGGTGGTCCAAACTTACCTTTGGCATTATTACTAAAACCAAATTGCTCTTTTGGCACACCAAATAAATTTCTATCCATTTTATTATTGTAGTTTTTATCAACAAAAATACCGATAGCATAAGTACCATCTGGTAATTCAAATGTGTAAGTTACACTTCCAGTTTCTACATCTTCGATTACACCTTGAATAATGCCTTCTGCTGCACCACCTTTTTCACCATCATCATTTTCAAATACCTCTGCATCATCATAAATAGCTAAATGCATTTCACCTTTTTTCTCAATATTACTAACTTTCACAATTACAGTTGCAGCATAAGTATGAGATATAGTAATAAGAAACGGTAAGATAAAAATTACAAATAAATTTCGATAAAACTTAATCATGACTTTATTATTCAATGAAGCACACCCTATACCACTTCATGCAATTATGGCAATGATTGCAATAATTTTAGGTGGTATTCAACTTTCTATGAAAAAAGGTGGGGCAATTCATAAATTGTTAGGTCGTATTTGGGTAGTCTTAATGCTGATTGTAGCGATAACCTCTTTTTTCATACACGAAACAAAAATGTGGGGAGATTATAGTCCTATACATTTATTGAGTTTGTGGACAATTTTCTCTCTTGGTCTTGGAATTTACTTTGTAAGAGTTGGTAATATTAAACGTCACAAACAAGTAATGATCGCAACTTATTTTTTTGCTTTAATTCTTACAGGCTTTTTTACGCTTTACCCAGGACGTATCATGCATCAAATTTTGATAGGCTGAAAATACTAAAATTAAGATCTAATTTATACGTTTAAAGATTTTGTTAAATTGTATTTAGCTAATAATAAAAACATATCATTTAGAAACTCACCAGGTATATTTCTATCAAAACAAGTTTTGCAGCTAAGATTATCTTTGTTAATCAAGACATGAGCAAAAGCTTTATTTACATTAGAAAAAGGGTTTCCAAAATCTAGTTTTTGACCTTCTGAGAATGAAATTCTAATTATATCACTTAGCTCTTGAGACATCTTTTCTGCATCTCTAAAATTACCCTGTTCAACATTATTACAAATTTCTCTTAAAATTTTCCCAAAACAATTTGCTGAGCTTAATAAAAATCCATCATATTTTCCGTTTGGTTGTAAATGATCAAAATAATTTTCCTCTGCTCCTCTTAAAAATATTAAATCATTAAAATTAATTCCAGAATTAACAACATCATCCTCACCACTAGTGTCCTTAAATAATTGAATTCTATCTTGAAAATTGTCTTTTAAAATTTTTAATGTTTCAGGTTCAATATTGCATTTTACTACTTGAGGCAGTTGATAGATAGAAATTGGTAAATATGTATTTTCAATAATACGTTTAAAATGTGAAATAATTTCTTCTTGCTTGATGTTTTCGTCAACAGGAGCACATAAAGTTAATCCAAAAAATCCTGCAGAGGTTCCATTTTTAATTATATATCTTTCAATTATATCTGTCCGTTTTAGAACATCTTCTGTTGTTTTTCCAAATGCTCCAAATAATATTTTGATATCTTTTTTAATTAAAGAATTATCATTTAATATATCTAACCAATTGATTATTAATTCATCAGTTAAATCCCACCCATCCCCTGTAGTCCCGCATACCAAGAATTGTTTTACATATGGGTCTAACCAATTGATATGTTTTTGAATAAGCTTTTCATCTAGCTCTAAATTTTTTGTATTTTGATATTGAGAAATAATTGGAACCCAAAGTGGATCAAATGATTTAGATTTATTCATGTAATTAGTAATTACACGAAATAAAAAATAAATTTTCTCTATTATTACTAATTTATAGTTGAATATTAGTAAATTTTATAAGATATTTGATAAATATTAATAAAATTTATTAAAAATATGGATGAAATTGATAAAAAGATTGTAAAAATACTTAAAAATAACAGCAAAACTACACTTCAAAATATAAGTGAGAAAATAAATTTAAGTATTGCTCCTACAGCAAGAAGAATAAATCAATTAGAAGAAAACAATATAATTAAAAATTATTCAGTAAATATTGATGAAACCTCTCTTGGTTATAAATTTCCTGCCTTCATATTTATTAGCTTAGAAAAACAGCAATCAAAAAATTTTGATAAATTTGAGAAAAAAATTTTAAATTTCCCTGAAGTAGTTGAGTGTTGGTTAATGACTGGAGCTAAAGATTATTTAATACGAATTGCAGTTAAAGACGTTGAGGAATTTGAAGATTTTTTAACTAAAAAACTAACTGTAATAGAGGGTGTTTCTTCTGTTGAAACCTCTATACCTTTGAGAAGAGTAAAGTCGGAATACTCCCGTGTGGAATAAATTTTTCAGATATCAAACTTTTCTAATAAGAAATTGATTAGCAAATTGTAAATGAATGCAAAACTGAAAATATAAAATAGAAAAATTGCAGCTTTAGAATTAAATATGTATCCAGTGGAAGTTAAAAGAACTAAGAAAAAGCTTATCGATAAAGCAAGTTTAGATAGCGCTTTTTTCTTAAAATGAGATTTAATTTCTTTTTCCTTCATATATCCTATTAACTAAAATACTTAATATACCAATGAATTTTAAAAAATATATATGGAAATGTAGGTTGTTAGTTTTGAATACACCAAACTACACTAATCAAGAGTATAAAAATTCAAAAGATATATACCAAAAGCACATAAAAGAATTTCACAAACGATTTATTAAACTCGTTACAAAATTAGATAAAGCTAAAAACTTTAGTGTGAGTTTAATTGGTTTTGATGGAACTGAAAAAGCTAAGCTAGATACAATAAATCTTAAAAAGATATTTACCTTAGTTGATAAAATGCCAATGAATAAAATGATAAAAGATAAAAGTTTTAAACCTTTAAATCTTTCATTATTTTCTGATTATAAACCTGAGACAACTTTACATGGATTAGGTTTTAAGAATAAAGAAAAGGCGCTTTATACAGTTAAAGCAATTAAAAAAAGATCCATCAAGTATCAAGTAAATGTTATTGCAACTATGCTTGGAAGAGCAAAAAATCATCCTAACAAAACTAAAGATATGGATGATGCAATTGTAATCTTTGAAAAGTGGATGACAATGTATAAAAAAAATAAAAAAACCTAAATTAAAGAATATTATAAATTTAATTACCTATTAAAATATGACTCTAATTGAAATAGTAGCTTTAATAATTTTTTTATTTCCTCTGGCTTTTAGCCCTGGACCTGGGAACATGTTCTTTGCAGCTAATGGAGCTAGATTTGGTTTTGCTAAAACTTTATCAGCAAATTTTGGTTATCATCTTGCAACGATTATAGTTACTTTTCTTATAGGTTTTGGTTTTAATATATTTTTTTCATTTATTAATGATCAATATCAATACATTCAGATAATTGGATCATTATATGTAATCTATCTTGCCTATAAATTCTTTAAGGCAAGCACATATGAAAACAACAATCAAAATTTAAAATGTACTTTTGTTGATGGAGTTATACTTTTAGTATTTAACCCAAAAGCTTATGTGATAATTTCTTTAATGTTCACAATCTTTTTAGATGGTTCTCAAAGTTTAATTAGAATAATTTTAATCAGTACAATTTTTACATTTAATAACTGCGTGTCATTTACTCTGTGGACATTATTTGGTGACTTACTAGGTGCAAAATTTAGAAATGAAAAATATTCAAAAATATTAAACAAAATCTTCTCATTGTCTTTATTTTTGGTTGGTATATGGATGCTTTCAATTAAAATTTAAAAAAACAAAAAATGAAAAAACTTATATCTGCAATAATTCTTAGCATCTTAAGCATTAGTGCTAATGCTGATGATCAACAAACTTTTGTATTTAATAACCTACAAGGCGATTTTACGACTTGTTATAGTTATTATTTATTGTCTGAAGAAGGTTTTAAAAAAAGTGGTAGTGCTAACGATGAAACTATAGCAGGACTTAATAAATCAGCAGATTTATCATTAGAATCTGTTTTTATGATTGGTCAGCAATTAGGTATGAACACAGATACAATGAGAAATATAGTTAAAATTTCCCTTGAAAGCATGAAAAAAGAGATGGGTGAAGATTATAAAAACTTTTCAAAAGTTTTAGATAAATACGGAATATTTTGTAAGGACTTAATAGAAAAAACAGACGACAGAGTTGTATTCTGGGAAGATAAATTTAAGTAAATTATTATTTAGATAATTAAGGGTTATGTTAACCTAACGTTAACTAATGAGTAATATTTATCATTCAGATATTTATCAGTTCAACAAACCTGTTCCTAGTTATTGGGAAGCAACCTCAAGTGAGAATTTAAATTTAGAGAAACTTCAAAAAGATATTAGTTCTGAAATAGTGGTAATTGGTGGAGGTTACACAGGTTTACTTTGTGCAATTAACTTAATTGAAAATTATAATTTAGATATAGTTTTAGTTGAGGCTGGAAAAGTAGGTTGGGGTGCTTCATCTCGTAATGCAGGATTTTGCTGCCTTCCTCCAAGCAAGATGTCTTATAAAAAAATGCAATCTGTTTATGGAACAGAGGAGACTAGAAAATTTTTTAAAAATTCTGTTGAAGGAGCTAATTACACTAAAGAATTAATTGAAAATTATAATATTGATTGTGATGTGACTGGTGAAAATAACTTTGTTGTAGCTCATCACAAAAATAAATTTGATCAAATCAAAGAGCAAGCTGAAGTTTATAAATCTGAATTTGGAATAGAAACTAAAGTATATTCAAAAGAAGAATTTGATGAAGTAGGTCATGGTGGAACTGAGCAATTTGGAGCTTTTTCATATAAACCAGGATTTGCAATCAATCCTTTAAAATTCATAAATGGACTTGCAAAGCATGCTTTATCTAAAAAGTTAAAAATCTATGAATACACAAAAGTTGAAAAAATTGAAAAAGAAAATGGTTCTTATCTTTTAAGAACCAATGAAGGCTCAATAAAAACAAAAAAAATTGTAGTTGCAACTAACGGATTTTATCAAGAAGGATTAATTCCTGAAATGGATGGAAAGGTGTTACCTGTTATTTCAAATATTATAGTAACAAGAACACTTACAGATGAAGAGCTTAGCTTACATAATTTTAATACTTACGCTCCAATAGCTAATTCTAAAAACCTTTTATATTATTATCGAAAGTTACCTGATAATCGAATTTTGTTTGGTACTAGAGGAGATTTTGAAGGAAGCAACCAATCAAATCAAAACAGAGCAAATGATATGGAAAAATTTTTAAAAAATATTTTTCCTAAATGGAGCAATGTTACAATTGATTATAATTGGAGAGGTTTGATTGCATTATCTCAAAAACTTACTCCTTCAATTGGCAAAATAGATAATGAAGAAATTTATTATGGATTTGGTTATAGCGGTGTAGGTGTAAGCGCTGCTCCTTGGACTGGAAAACAATTATCAAAGTTAGTTTTTTCATCAAATAGTAAAGATTTAGATATTTCGTTAATTTACAAAGGTTTACCTAAGAAATTTATTTTCCCACAATTAAGAGTATTTTATTTCAAATTAGCAGTGTGGTTTTATAGAATTAAGGATAAGTTTAATATTTAATGATTGAGTTTATAGATATATTTTTTAATCAATACTTAAGGATATTGGTAGGCATTGTCCTTGTAGGTCTTATATTATTTTCTTTGTATTTTAAGTTTAAAAAATAATTTTTTCCTATCTTGTTAATTTTTTGATTGATTAGACTCATTATTTGCAATTTGATAAATATCTAAAAACAATGTTGAATTACCTTAATAAAATTAAATCTTTAAAAAACATTAATAAAGAGTCTGTTATCCATAATAATTTTTTAATTATTAAAGATAAAAATATTGAAATTTATTATGCACCTTTTGATTATATTAATCCTAAAGCAAAAATAATGATTGTAGGTATAACACCTGGTTTACAGCAAATGCTAAAAAGTTATGATGTAATTAATAAAGAGGGTTCTCTTCAAGAAGTAAAAAATCAGTCAAGTTTTAAAGGAAGCATGCGAACAGGATTAATTAAATACTTAGATGAACTTAAGATAAATAATATTTTAAAAATAAAATCATCTGAAAGCTTATTTGATAAAGATAGTAAATATTTACATACAACATCATTAGTTAAATACCCCGTATTTGACAAAGGAAAAAACTATTCTGGTGCCAACATTCTAAAAAAAGAATTATTGATCAATTTTATTGAAAAAAACTTCCTCAAAGAACTAAAGCAATTTAAAAATGCAATTATTATTCCTCTAGGAAATACAGTTTCTTCTACAATTCAATATCTGGAGGATAAATATAATCTCAATTTAAAGTGTTTTTTGAAAGGTTTTCCTCATCCTTCAGGTGCAAACGCAAGGAAAAATATTCAATTTAGAGAAAACAAGTCCTCAATGATGAATGCCTTAACAAAATGTCACAAAGATTAAAATTTTGCCACGTCAATGAGGGGTTGTGATAAATATGATATTAAATTAAAATATAAAATATGCTTAGTTATATTGTTCCATTTTTAATTCTTATTTTAGTTGTTGTATTCATCCATGAATATGGACACTATTATTTTGCAAGAAAATATGGAGTAGGGGTTACTGATTTTTCTATTGGATTTGGTAAAGAATTATTTGGTTGGAATGATAAACATGGAACTAGATGGAAAGTATGTGCAATTCCTCTAGGTGGATATGTTAAGTTTTTTGGGGATCGTAATGTTTATTCACAAGCTGATCATGAAGAAATTTTAGAAAAATATAATGAAAAGGAAAGAGATAAATTATTTATTTTAAAACCTTTATATCAAAGAGTTTTAATTGTATTTGGTGGCCCTTTAGCTAACTTTTTATTAGCTTTAGCAATCTTCTTTTGCATTTATACTTTTGTTGGAAAAGATTTTACTCCTGCTGTAATTAGCGAAGTTCAAAAAGATAGTCCTGCAATGGTCGGAGGCTTAAAAAACCAAGATATTATTTTAGAAATTGATGGCAATGAAGTTAAAAGCATCATGGAAGTCTCAAAATATATCACAATGTCAACGTCAGACTATATAGATTTTAAAGTAAAGCGTTCTTACGAAGAATTAATTTTAAAAATAAAACCTAATATTGTTGAAGGTGAAGATGGTTTAGGAAATAAAATTAATAAAAGAATGGTTGGTATAAAATTAAGTGCTTACAATGATAAAATTAATCATGTTAAATTAGGACCAGCACAAGCATTGTATCATGCAGCAAACGAAGTCTATTTTGTCAGTGTTTCTTCTTTAAAATACATCGGTGGAATGATCATGGGTAAAGCAGACACCTCGCAACTTGGTGGCCCTATAAGGATTGCAAAGATCTCAGGACAAGTTGCAACCTTTGGAGTGTTAGCTTTTATTAGTATGATGGCTTATATTTCAATAAGTTTAGGCTTAATAAACCTGTTTCCGATACCAATGTTAGATGGTGGACACTTAATGTTTTATGCATTTGAAAAGGTTTTGGGTCGACCCTTGTCCCAGAAAACACAGGAAGGCTTTTTTCGAATCGGATTGTTTTTGTTGCTATCATTGATGTTTTTCACAACATTTAATGACCTAAAAGACCTTGGTTTATTTAGATAATTTAAATTTCTAAATTGTTAAAAAGATCAATAAAATCAACGTTTATTTAATTTTTAACAAGATATTGTGTGTCTTATTAATAAAGACACTAAAAAAAAGCTTGATTTATCAACGTTTATGACAAGTATCAATATTAACCAACAAAACCGGAGCTAAAATGAACAAAAAACAACTAGTAGCAAAGCTTTCTGGCTCATTAAACTTGAGCAAAGCAGACGCTGAGCGAACTTTTGATACAATTACCAACACTATTTTAGATGCACTAAAAGGTGATGATTCAGTAAAAATCGCTGGATTTGGTACGTACAAAGTAGCTAAAAGAAAAGCTAGAGTTGGAAGAAACCCAAGAACTGGTGAGCAGATTCAAATCGCTGCTTCTCAGAAAGTAAAATTCTTACCAGCGAAAGCTTTAAAAGAAGTATTCAATAGATAATATTTTTTTAACAGCCCTAACGTAATGTAAAAATACGTTTAGGGCTGTTACTATATGCAAAAACTGCATACCCAATTTTCCTAATCAGCGTTAGTTTTTAAATTTTTTGAATTTATAAACCACCACTTTAACAAGTGGAGGTCTTATGACTAAAATAATAAAGAGAATGTCTGCACCATTACTAAGTTTAGTATTTTTACTAAACATGAGTAGTGCGGGTATGGCAGAGACAACAGTTTCTGCTGAAGTGGGGTTTATATTTAACACTCTACTATTTTTAATTTGTGGTTTCCTTGTCATGTTCATGGCAGCAGGTTTTGCAATGTTAGAATCTGGGATGGTAACTTCAAGAAGTGTTTCAGTAATTTGCGCAAAGAATATTGGTTTGTACGCAATTGCTGGAATTATGTTTTGGCTAGTTGGTTACAACTTAGCTTATGGTATTCCAGAAGGCGGATATATTGGATCGTTTACACCATGGTCAGATGCAAGTGCAATTGACACTGGTTATTCAGATGGTTCGGACTGGTTCTTCCAAATGGTATTCTGTGCAACGACAGTTTCAATTTGTTCAGGTGCTATGGCTGAAAGGATCAAGTTATGGCCGTTCTTCTTATTTGCAGCTATCTTAGCTGGAATTATTTATCCAATCGTAATGGGTTGGCAGTGGGGTGGAGGCTGGTTAGCAGAACTAGGCTTCTCTGATTTCGCTGGTTCAACACTAGTTCACTCAACAGGTGGTGCAGCTGCTTTAGCTGGTATTATGTTGTTAGGTGCTAGAAGTGGAAGATTTGACAGTAAAGGTCAACCAAAAGCGTTACAACCTTTTGCTGCATCTTCAATTCCATTAGTGACAATAGGTGTATTCATCCTATGGTTAGGTTGGTTTGGATTTAATGGTGGTTCACAATTAGCATTAGGTACTTTTGACGATGCAGTTGCGATCTCATCAATCTTTATCAATACAAATCTTGCAGCATGTGGTGGAGTAATGGCCGCTGGTATCATTACAAGATTAATGTACGGTAAAACAGATGTAATTCAAATGTTAAACGGAGCAATTGGTGGTCTAGTAGCAATCACTGCAGAACCATTAGCACCATCTCCATTTGCAGCAATTTTAATTGGAGCTGTTGGTGGATTAATCGTAGTGTTTGGAACTAAATTATTATTTAGCTTTAAACTTGATGATGTTGTAGGTGCAATCCCAGCTCACTTATTTGCTGGAATTTGGGGAACACTTGCAGTGCCATTAACAAACGCTGATGCATCGTTCAGTGCACAATTAATTGGTGTACTTTCAATTAACATTTTTGTGTTTGCTGTGTCTTACATCGTATGGTCAATAATGAAAGGTACTTTTGGAATCAGATTAAGTAAAGAAGCTGAAACTAAAGGTACAGACGTTACTGAAACAGGTGTAATTGCTTACGCAATACGTGACTAATTGCATGCAATATAGAGGCTCTTCGATCTCCATGTCGTTATCTCATTGAAGAGCCTCTAAACAAAGAATTAACTTATATCTCTCTCTAGTTAGTTAATAACCAAAGGCCCCAGAAATGGGGCCTTTTTTTTACACATATGCTTATTTCTCATAACTCTTTTGATCTATCAGCAGTACTTAAAATTCAATTATTTATTAAAACGACAAGATCAAAAAAAGGAGAGATAATGATTAATCATTTAAAAAAAATATCATTGAGCTTATTAATATTTTTAAGCTTTACTAATTTAGCTTCAGCAGAAACAACAATGTCAGCTGAAGGACAATATATTTTCAATTCATTAGGATTTTATCTTGGTGGTGTTTTAGTTGCATTCATGGCAGCAGGTTTCTGTATGCTTGAAAGTGGACTAGTTACAACTAAAAGTGTCTCTACAATTGCAGCAAAGAATATAGGTAAGTTTGCAATTTGTTCATTAATATTTTTTTTCTGTGGTTATAATTTAGCTTACGGAATTCCTGAAGGTGGATTTATTGGCTCATTCTCAATGTGGAGCGATGCTTCAGAACTTTCAACAGGGTATTCAGACTATTCTGATTGGTTTTTTCAAACAATGTTTGTTTGTGCAACTGCATCAATTGTATCTGGTGCTGTAGCAGAAAGAATTAAAATTTGGCCATTTTTCATTTTTGCAGCAATCATGGCTGGTATCATCTATCCTATTTCAATGGGATGGCAGTGGGGTGGAGGTTGGTTAGCAACTTCAGGTTTTTCTGATTTTGCTGGCTCAACTTTAGTTCATGCATGTGGTGGTGCAGCTGCTTTAGCAGGTGTAATATTATTGGGCGCAAGAGAAGGAAGATTTAATAAAAAAGGTGAAACAAAATCTTTAGTACCTTTTGCGGCATCTTCAATACCACTTGTCACATTAGGAACTTTCCTATTATGGTTTGGTTGGTTTGGATTTAATGGTTTTAGTCAACTTGCAATGGGAACGTTCGATGATGTGAATGCAATTAGTAAAATTGCGGTTAACACTCACTTAGCGGGAGCTGCTGGTACTGTTACTGCTGCAGTCGTTACAAGATTATTAGGTGGTAAAACAGATATCGTAATGATGCTTAATGGAGCATTAGCAGGTTTGGTTGCAATTACAGCAGAACCTTTAACTCCAAGTCCAGTGCTTGCAATTGCTATTGGAGCTGTTGGATCAATCATCATGTACTTTGGTACAAAGTTTTTAGAAAGCAAAAAAATTGATGATGTTGTAGGTGCAATTCCTGTTCATTTATTTGCTGGTATCTTTGGAACTTTGGTTGTGCCTTTAAGTAATCCAGATACAAACTTTGGAACTCAGTTAACAGGTGTAATAGCAGTATGTGCATTTAGTTTCATACTTTCTTACATCACATTTAAAGTTCTAAAACAAACAATTGGTCTTAGAATTAGTTCTCAAGCTGAAAAACTTGGAACTGATGTTGCGGAAGTTGGTGTGAAAGCTTACGCAATAAGAGACTAAAATATCTCTCAATATATAACAATTAAAGGCTCCTTAGAAATAAGGGGCCTTTTTTTATTTTTAAATATCTTTTAATGTTTCTAGGACTTCTTTGGCATGATCTTTTACTTTAACGTTTTCCCAGATTTTTAGGATTTTACCTTTTTTATCAATTAAAAAAGTTGTTCTATTTATCCCCATAAATTCACGGCCCATAAATTTTTTCTTACCCCAGACTTTGTATTTTTTTAATACCTTGATTTCTTCATCTGCAAGTAGATCAAATTTAATTTTGTATTTATCTCTGAATTTATCATGGCTTTTTAAGCTATCTTTTGAAATCCCATATACTTCACAACCCAGCTTTTTAAATTTAGCTAATAATTTATTAAAATCATTAGTTTCAATTGTGCATCCAGGTGTATCATCTTTTGGGTAGAAATATAGAACCACATATTTCCCAAGTGAGTCTTTTAAAGAATATTTGTCTTTTGAAGTTGACGGTATTACAAATGCCGGAGCTTTTGAGTTAATTTTTAATGTCATATTTTATTTTTTTCCCACATTCTAATCCAATCTTTTACTGGTGACAAACCATATATTGAATTTGTATTTGTAACATGAAGACCTAGGGAAGGCATTGGTGTAAAACATTTTATTTTTTCATACAAATGATGAAGAGGTTTTTCATAGGGATCATAATTGTTTAAAAACATATCTTCATAATAATTCCAATATTTTTTTAATGTTTTTTTAGAGATTAAATAAGTGCACAAAGATTGATTAACTTGTCTCCAATGTTTTTTAAAACCAATTAAATTTACTGTATAATCAACATTAATATAAAGGTAAGGATAATCAACAGGACACATTATTATCTCTTCATTTAATTGAGTTGATATTTTTTCATAACTATAAATCATTTCTGTTAGTGCATCATGATCATGAATATAGTCATCTTCCACAAAGTACAATAAGTCATAGTCAGAATTAATAGCAAAATTTTTAGACTCAAAAATATGTGAATTATGAGCAAGCATTCTTGGATTATTTTTAAATTTCATTTTATGAAAGTATTTTTCTTTATTTAAATTTGTAAACTCAAAATCAATTTTATTGTTAGAACAAATTTGGTTTATTTGTTTTTTTACTTCTAAGGTAGAATTGTCATCAATAATTTTAAGAAAAATTTTAAAATTACTAAATTCATTTTTAAGATTTATGATGTTTTTACAGATTGAGTTTAAAGATCTAAATGTGTACTCTTTTTTTTCCTTTTCAAATAGTCTTTTTTTATTTTGACTTAGAAGCTTATCCTCATTAGTAAAAGATCTAAAAATTATTAATAAACTATTAACTTTTCTTTTAATCTTAACTTCACCCAGTGGTAGAGATATACTTTTTTTATTTAAGATATTTAAATTATCGTTAATTTGTTTATCATTTGTTGGAAGAATTAGCTTGTTTTGATCAATTAGCTCATATCCTAATTTTCTGTTTAATTTGATGAGTAATTTTTTGAAGAAATTTAATTTTTTTAAATTTATTTTTTTCATATAACAAAAAGTATTTTTTTTCTTGTTTACATGATAATTATAATAATTGTTATAAAATTAAAAATTACAATATTTAATTTAATATTATGAGTGATATAAAAACTATAAATGCCGATGAAGCTTATCAATTGGTTCAAGAAAACAAATGTAATCTAATTGATATTAGAGAATTAAATGAATTAGAACTCACTGGAAGAGTGGAAGGAGCCAACCATATACCTATGGGTAATTTAGAAACTCTTCTTGATCCTCATAGTGATGTTTTTAAGGATGGCCAAATTGACATAGACAAAGAGGTAGTTTTGTTTTGTGCTGGAGGAATTAGATCTGAAATGTCAGTAAAATCTTTAACTAAAAAAGGTTTCAAAAACATCTCCCACATTGAAGGTGGTTTTGGATCTATCAGTAATAGTAGTTTTAAAATAATTTAAATATTTTTAAATTCATCTAAAGCGTATTCCAGACGGTCCTGTCCCCAAAAAATTTTATTATTAACTATAAAAGTTGGAGCACCAAATACTTCTTTGTCAAACGCTTCTTGCGTTAATTCTTTTAATTTATCTTTAATGTCTTGTTTATTAATAGAGTTAAAAAATTCATTGTCTTCAATTTTTAATTTTTTTAATAGTATTTTGATATTTTCTTCATTAGATAAATCTTGATCTTCTTTCCAATAAGCATCAAAAAAGTTATTTAAGTACTCTTCCTTTTTACTATCATCAATACTGAGGTAACCTCTCATTATACCTAAAGAGTTAATTGGAAATTTAGAATTCCATTTGAAACTTATGTTATTTTTTTTTGAAACAAGCTCACAATCATTTTGCATATTTTTCATTTTATATTTGTTAAATGCAGGAGCAGTAATACCTGCTAGGTTATGAAGACCACCTAATAATATTGGTTTCAATTTATAATTTACATTATTAATTTTTAAAATTTTTTTATACGCGATGTAAGCGTAAGGACTAATAATATCGAAGTAAAAATCTATATGATTACTCATATAGATTTAATTTTTTGGAGTAAAAAATTCTAATTATCCAATAAATAAACAAACCAATAGGACCAATTAAATATGTAATTATTAAAGGAACTGACATTAACACTTTATTTACGTAGTATTTTTGAGAGTCTTTAACCATCCATCCACCAACAAATAAATTTATAGATATAAAATGAGTCCAGAAAAGAGTTAGATATAGATTATCCTCAAACAGTCGAGATAACTCAACCAAACCAAGGTACAAACTAAAATTAGCATCGAAGTCATAACCAACGATGAAAGATCTGTATAAAATGTAAATATAAACCCCACTTAATAATAGAAATGGAAATATAGTAGTTACTACATACCTACTTAAGTGTGACTGGGGAAAAACTATTAAGATAAACCAAAAAGGTATAACTCCTAAATTGATCCACATATACAGCACATCAATTGTGAAATAGTTATAAATTTGTTCGATCATATTTATATTATATAAAATCTAACGATGATTCCTATAAGAAATAAAAGAAAAACACTTCAAATTACTGTTGATGAAATGAGGAATTTTGCATTTGCTTATGTTGAAAAATATGCACCTTCAAAACAACAACTTAAAACATATTTATTAAAAAAATATATGAAACTCTCTGCAACAGACTCTCGAAAAAAAGATGTAAATAAATTAATCGATATTGTTCTATCTGATCTAGAAAAAAATAAATTTATCAATGATCAATTTTATTCAGAAAGTAAAGCAAAGAGTATGATCCAAAGAGGAAATTCGATAAATAAAATTAGAAATTATTTAATGGGAAAGGGAATAGATGATGGTTTTATCAAGGATACAGTTGAGAAAATAAAACAAGATAATTCTGATCAGGATTTCTTTTCAGCAATAAAATTATGCAAGAAAAAGAGAATAGGTCCAGCAAGAGCAGAGGATAATAGAACTTTGTTTTATAAAAAAGATATTTCTTTACTAGCAAGAAACGGATTTGATTTTGAAACATCAAAAAAAGTAATGGATATTGATAAAAATGAATATGAAAAGATAATTAAATTACTTTGATTTTCTTTTTTTCTCTTCATCAACAAGATGATTTATTTTGTTTCTAATATAATTTTTAACAAAAACAAAAACTAGTAATCCAAAAATTGAGACAGATACTATTATAATTAAAATAATTCTTAATTGCTCATCCATTAAATTATATTTTTACTTTTTAAAATTAAACTAGGATTTTTTAAATCTTTCTTACCATATAAAATCTCATTCCCATTAAAGTCTCTAACAGACCCTCCTGCATTTTCTAAAATTGCATGTCCTGCCGCAATATCCCACTCGTAAGCTCTAGGTTCCGCAACATAACCATCAAACTCACATGCAGCAACAACACAAAATTTTAAAGAACTTTTCATTCTAGTATGCTCCTTAACACCTAACTCATCATAAATTTTTTGTATCTCAGGTTTAATTTTATTGCTGTAAGAAATGAAATTAAGTGGCTCAGTTCTTTTAGATGGTAACTCAGAAAGGTTTATTGTTTTTTCTTTAGTAAACTCAAAAGATCTGCCTTTCCCATATGAATAAAACATTCTTTTTTTAGCAGGTGCATTTATTAATCCTGCAACAGGTTTATTGTTGATAATTAAACCTGCATTAATAGTAAATTCCTCTAAATTGTTTATGTAATCATAGGTTCCATCAATAGGATCCACCAACCAAAAATCTTTTAATTTAGAATTATCTTTGTTTTCAGAAGTTTCTTCTGAAATAATTGGAATATCAGGTGTTACTTTTGATATTTCAGAAGATATGAAATTATTTACTTCAATATCACCATTACTTACCGGTGTATTGTCAGATTTAATTTCTTTACTTAATCCTTTTTCTCTAAGCTGAAGAGATAAGTTTCCTGCTGATAAAAAAGTATCAACTAAATCCTCAATAATTTTTTGTAAGTCCATCTTTTATTTACCAATTTTTTTTAATTCTATATTTTTTGCATTTATTACTTTTTTACCTGCATTTTCAAAATTGACAGTAACCTTATCTTTTATGATTGATTGTACTTGTCCAATGCCCCAGTCTTTATTCTCAGGATTAGTGACTTTGTCGCCTGGTTCATAATCTAAAATCATTTAATTTAACTTATATTGTAAATCAGTATAAATACCACCTAATGAATAAAGAATTAAACTCTATCGGAATTGACAAAAAACCTGAAGATACAACAGTCGTAGTTGCAATGTCTGGTGGGGTAGACTCGTCAACTGTAGCTGGGATTATGAAAAATGAGGGTTACAAAGTTATTGGAATAACTCTTAAACTTTATGATGATGGAAAAGAAGTAGCACAATCTAAACAGTGTTGTTCAGGTCAAGATATAATGGATGCAAAACGTGTTGCTCACAAATTAGGTATTGAGCATAAAATTTTATACTATCAAGATAAATTCAAGCAAGGAGTAATAGATAATTTTGTTGATAGTTATTTAAAAGGTGAAACTCCAATTCCATGTGTTCAATGTAATCAGACAGTAAAGTTTAAAGATTTATTTGAAGTTTCAAAAGATCTTAAAGCAGATGCATTAGTTACAGGTCATTATGTAAAAAATATCACATCAAACAACACCAATAATATGTATAGAGCAATTGATGAAAATAGAGATCAAAGTTATTTTCTATTCAACACAACTAGAGAGCAATTAGATTATTTGAGATTTCCATTAGGTGGAATGTTAAAAGATAAAACAAGAGAAATTGCTAAAGAGTTAGATTTAAATGTAGCTGATAAGCCAGATAGTCAGGATATTTGTTTTGTGCCAAATGGAGATTATGCATCAGTAATTAGAAAATTTAGACCAGACTCTTTTCAAAAAGGGAATATTAAAAATTTAGATGGAAAAGTAATTGGTGTTCATGATGGTATTATTAATTTTACAATTGGACAAAGAAAAGGAATTAAGGTTTCAGATAAAGAAGCTTTATATGTTTTAAAAATAAATTCAGATAAAAATGAAATTGTAGTAGGATCTAAAGAATACCTTGGAAAAAAAGAAATATCTTTAAAAGATTTAAATTTATTAACTGATAAAAAAGATCTTGATCAAAATATATTTGTAAAGGTTAGATCAACAGGTAGCCTTCTTGAGGCAAAAGTAGATTTAAAAGATAATAATACTGCAAATGTTCATCTATTAAATCCAGAGGATGGAATATCTCCAGGACAGGCATGCGTATTCTATAGCAAAGACCAATTTGGTCATAGAGTTCTTGGTGGTGGTTGGATTAAAGAATAAAAGAATTATTTCTTCTTATTTTTTCTTTTTGCTCTTCTCTTTTTGGAGCCTTGTTTTCTTCGACCCCTATGTTTCTTCGGATAACTCATTTAGTCCTATTTATTAATTTATTGACGTTTTTTACGGGATATAGCATTGTCTTTTAAACATATCAAATTTTATTATGAGTAATTCTTTTAAAACATTTTTAAAACATACAGCGAAAGATTTTCATAATCAGTCAGTTAATCCACCAATTGTACGTGCATCAACGATTATATTCAAATCGATGCAAGATATAAGGAAAACACAAGACAAGGCAAAAAAAAACCCAACAGGTGGACATTTTGATTACGGAAGACAAGGAACTTCAACGACTCACATTTTACAACAAATTTTGTCTAAACTTGAAGAAAGTTATTTTACTTTTTTAACACCTACTGGATTTGGAGCAGTATTCCTTGCAATCTTCAGTGTTACAAGACCTGGTGATGAAATTATTGCAGCTGACCCAGTTTACAGTCCAACAAGACTTTTGACACAAGATTTTTTAAAAGAATTTAATATCAAAACAACTTTTTATGATCCACACGATCTTAAGACATTAGAAAAAGCAATTACTAAAAAAACTAAATTAATTTTTGTAGAAAACCCAGGAAGTAACACTTTTGATTTTCAAGATTTAGGGAAGATTGTCTCCATAGCAAAAAAACATAAAATTTTAACAGCAATTGATAATACGTGGGGAACTCCATATTTTTTAAAACCTATTAAACTCGGTTTTGATATGGCAATTGTTTCAGCAACAAAATATTACTCAGGTCATTCTGATGTAATGGGTGGAAGTTTAGCGGTTAATAAAAAGGTATTTCCAAAAGTAAAAGCAACTGAAAGAGTTACAGGTTTAAGATTAGGACCTGATGATGCTTATTTGATTACAAGAGGATTAAGAACTTTAGATGTAAGATTGGATAGGCACAGAGAAAATGCAAAAAAAGTAGCAGAATTTTTATCTAAATTTAAAAACATAAAATTATTGTATCCATACAAAAAGGACTCTTACAATTTTAGAATGTGGAAGAAATATTATTCAGGTGCTTCAGGTTTAATGGGTTTAAGAATTAAAGCCAAAAGTGAAAAGGCAGTTGTTAAATTTGTAAATAATTTAAAATTATTTGGACACGGTTACAGTTGGGGAGGGTTTGAAAGTTTAGCTTTACATCAAAATGTTAGAGAACAAGGAAATAGAAGCTATCTTAAATTAGCAAAAAACGAGTACATAGTTAGACTGCACATTGGTTTAGAGGATCCAAGCGACCTTATTGCTGACATTAAGCAGTCAATGAAACATTTAAAATAAATCGTGAATAATTTTTTTCCAACCAAAACAGCAATGGTTACACTCATTACATGTTGTTTAGTTGTAATTATATCTCTTGGAATTAGACAAACATTTGGTTTGTTTTATTTTGATTTTTCTACAGATCTCGACATCACTATTTCTCAATTTGGTTTTGCAATGGGTTTGCAATTATTTTTATGGGGTGCTTTCAATCCTTTGTTTGGAATTATTACAGATAAGTATGGAGGGAATATTGCTATTTTCATTGGTTTCTTTTTTTATTTATTAGGAGTCTTTCTTTTTTATATAGGTTTCAATACTGGTGTTTATTTCATTTATACAATTGGTATTTTGATTGGAGTAGGCCTAGGATCTACAGCAATAAGTATACCTGTTTCTGTTGTTGCCAAACATTATCCAGCATCAAAAAGAACAATTGCTACTGGAATAGTTACTTGTGCTGGATCATTTGGTTATTTTGTTTCTCCTCTAATTGTAAGCTATTCTCTTGTTGAGAATGGTTGGGAGAGTACAATTCTTTACTTCTGTTTTCTGATAGGGATAGGTTTAATTGTTTCTTTATTTGTCAGTACACCAAAAATTCCAGTTGGAGTTAAAGACGACAATAATCAAACAGCAAGAGAGGCTTTGAAAGAAGCATTTAATAATAAAAGTTTCATTTATTTAACTTTAGGTTTTTTTGTATGTGGATGGCACATTGCGTTAGTAGCAACACATATACCCACATATATGTCTGATAAAGGTTTACCCGACTGGTGCGCAACAACTGTCCTTTCATTGATAGGACTTTTTAATATGGCAGGAACTATTGTGAGTGGATATTTGGCAACAAAATATAGTAAAAAATATTTATTGAGTGCAATTTATTTATTAAGGGGTGTCTCTATAATTGTTTTTATTTCTTTTCCTCCGAGTGTAATTAATTCAATAATATTTGGTATTACGTTTGGTTTCTTGTGGCTTTCTACTGTTCCGCCAACCAATGGGATAGTTGCTCACATTTTTGGAACGAAGTATGTGGGGATGCTTTATGGAATAGTATTTGTAAGTCATCAAGTTGGATCATTCTTGGGTGCATATTTAAGTGGAGTTTTTTATGAATTAACAGGAAACTTTGATTATGCATGGTACGGATCTATCGCATTATCAATTTTTGCAGGTTTGATACATTTGCCTATTAATGAAAAAGCAATTGAAAGAACTCAACCGTCATAAATTTAATCCTTATTTAGAGGACCTTTATCAATCAGATAAACCTATGATTATCTACAAGGTAAGTGGAGGATATAATATTTATACAGATTTTTCTAAAAAGATTATTTTAACAAATAAAAATATTAATAATTTTTTAAATAATTTTAATAAATCAAAAAAAAAATCAAAAACAGATATGTTTATAGGTTTTTTTGGCTACGAAATTTTATGCAATTTGCTTGGATTAAAAATTAAAAAACAAAAAAAGTTAAATTTTTATAAAGGCATATTTTACAAACCTGAAACAGTAATAAAAATAAGAAAAAAAATTTCAATATTTTCTAAAATTAAGAAACAAAAGTTTAACAGCAGCTTTAAACCTACAAAAATATTATCACCTTTTAAATTAAATATTGATTTCAAAAAATATGAAAAAATTTTTAATGTTTTTTCAAAAAAAATTAGGCAAGGTGAAACCTACCAAATTAAAATTTGTACAAAATATAAAAATAAATCTGATATAGATCCTATCAATTTTTTTTGGAAATTAATGAAAGTTAATGCTTCTCCAGAAGCCTTTATGATTAGAGATAAAAATTACTCTATAGTAAGTTGCTCACCTGAAACATTAATAGATAAAAAAGGACTAAATATTTTAACAAAACCTATTGCTGGAACACTTAGAAAAAATAAAAATCTTAATAAAACTAAAGCGTTAAGTTTTTTTAGAAGAAATATTAAAGAAACCAAAGAACATAATATGATTGTAGATATGGAAAGAAGTGATCTTTCAAAAATTTGTAATCCAGGAAGTGTAAAAATTATTAAAGAGAAAACTGTCGAAGAGTATAAGGATCTTTATCACTATGTTACTTTAATTAAAGGAATATTAAAGAAGAGTGTTAAAAATATTGATATAATTAAAGCCATGATGCCCGGAGGTTCAGTAATAGGTTGTCCTAAAATAAGCACTCTAAATCTTTTAAATAATCAAGAAAAAGAAAATAGAAACATTTACACAGGAAGTTTTGGTTATATGAAATTTAATGGAGATATGAGATTTAATATTATTATTAGATCAATTTTAAACTATAAAAATACATCAGAAATTTCTGTAGCCTCTGGAGTTGTTGTGGATAGTAATGCCAAACATGAATTCAATGAAAATTATATAAAGGCAAAAGCATTAATAGACTTGTTTAAATGATTTATGTGATTGATCATAAAGATTCTTTTACTCACAATGTAGTGCATCAACTTTCTATATATGATAAAGTTGAGTGCAGTGATTTTATTGAAATTAATTATTCTAAACTTCACAAAGCTTCAACAATAGTACTATCACCAGGGCCAGGTTCACCAAAAGATTATCCTTTAACAACTAAAATTTATAAAAAATTTAAAGGTAAAAAAAAAATACTAGGAATTTGTTTGGGATTTCAACAAATCTTATTTTCTGAAGGAGGAAAAATAGTCGAACAAAATAAAATTTATCATGGTTTTCAATCCAATGTCATAGTGAATAAACAGAGTAAGTTATTTAAAAAAGGTCAAATTTTTAAAGTAGGAAGATATCATTCATTAAAATTAAGAGAGCCTTTTAAGGCTAAAAATTTTGATATAACTATGAGATGTGCTATCTCAGGTTCTGCAATGTCTATAGAAAATAATGTTGATAAAGTTTATGGATTTCAATTTCACCCAGAATCATTTTTAACAATCAATGGTAACACTCTTATTAAAAAAATCTTATCAATTAAGTAATCTTAAAGAAGTTTCCTTTAAAGATCTTTGGGGGTCCAGAGGTGTATTTACAACAATGCGAATGGTTGGAAAACCTTCTAAGTTAATATTGTTAAAACCACATATCGAAAACTTAATTAAATCTACAAAAAAATATGGAATTAGAAAAAAAAACTTAAAGAATATTATTTTAGATCTAATTAAGAAAAATACACTCTATAAAGGTCCTGACAATTTATTTCGAATTGCTTTAAATAAAAAACTAATATCTGTATCTATAAGACAAAGACCAAAACTTACAAAAAAATTTAGTCTTTTATTATTTAAATATAAAAGAATTCAACCAAATTATAAAAATCTTTATTATAAAAAAATTTTAGCAAAACTTAGTAAGGTTGACTCATCTAAATTTGATATTGCTTTAGTTGCTAACAATAAAATATTAGAAACTGGTACTTCAAATTTAGTTTTTGTTAAAAATGGAAAAATATTTTCTCCAAAAAAGAATTGTTATTTTGGAAACACACTTAAGTTTATAAGTAAAAAAGTTAAAATTAATTTTAAAGATGTATCAATTAAAGAAATCAATGATTATGAAGAAATAATTCTTATTGGATCAGGAAAGGGAGTTACATCAGTATCAAAAATAGATGAATTAAAATGGAAAAGTCGAAATAATGTTTCCTTTAATAAACTTAGAAAAATATATAATACTCTAATTTAATTATGAGAGATCCTAACAATCCTTGTTTATTCTGTGACTCAAAAAAAAGCGGTATTGCTCATGAAAATGATCTTGCTTATGCAAGTTACGACTCTTATCCTGTTTCTGATCACCACTGTTTAATAATTACTAAGCGTCATATTAAAGATTATTTTGACATGACAAATGATGAATTGATTGCTTGCAATGATCTTATCCAAATAGTTAAAAAAGAAATTCTAAGTAAAGATGTTAATGTTAAAGGATTTAATATTGGTACAAATGCTGGTAAAATTGCAGGTCAATCTATAATGCATTGCCATATACACTTGATACCAAGAAGAGAAGGTGACGTTGATAACCCCCAAGGTGGGGTAAGATCAGTAATTCCTAATAAACAACATTACAAACGTAAACCATAAGTTGTTATTAATGACAATATTGACCAATAGTTTTAGTTGAACTCTTTATTTAACTAGACTAGAAAATCTCAAACTAACTTTATAAATAATTAAAAATTATGTTATCTACAAATCCTTTTTCAATTTTAGCTGAAACTGTTTCACCTTTTGCAATGCAAAGTTTCATAATTGCTATGGTAATTTTGATTGCAGCAGGAACAATTATACAAATGATTGTTCACAAAAACGTTACTTATTTTTTTAATAATGCCAAAAAAGCAAAAGCTAATGCTGTTAAGGAATTGAGTTCAGGAGAAAGAGCTTCAATTATCGCAAAGACAACAGTTTATGATATCGGCACAACTGCAGAACTTGGATTTGGAAAAAGAAGACTTGCACATGTTCTTGGTATGTATGGAACAATATTATTTTGGGTTGCATCAGCAGTTTTAGTATTCTGTTATACAGGAGCTGATAAATCTACTTCAGCTACTTGGTCTATGGTTTGGCATGTAGGCGCAATACTTACATGTGTTGGTGGTTATTGGTTTTGGTTTTTTTTAAGAGTAGATGTATCTGCGGAAGCGCATCCTTGGTACAGAATAATTAAAGCTGATTTATTTGTTTTAGCTTTATTAGCTTGTTCTACTTTTGGTTTATTGTGGTCTTACACACAATCTAATGGTCAAGCAGGATTATCTTATTTATTTTTGACTTTATTTGTCCTTTCAAATTTAGTTTTATTTGGAGGAGTTTACTGGTCTAAATTTGCACACATGTTTTATAAACCTGGTGCAGCAATCCAAAAAAATTTAGCAGAAGCAGATGGTTCGCGAGACAACTTACCTCCTCCTGCTGACGCGCCTGAACAGTTTGGTTTAGGTATTAAAAGAGAGCAACCTAAACACTATTAATATGATAAAATTAAAAAAGGAGAATAAATAATTATGTCAACTTTTGTATACATGACAAGATGTGATGGCTGTGGTCACTGTGTAGATATTTGTCCATCAGATATTATGCACATAGATGAAAATATCAGACGTGCAAAAAATATTGAACCTAACTTTTGTTGGGAATGTTATTCATGTGTAAAAGCATGCCCAAATCATGCAATAGACGTAAGAGGTTATGCTGATTTTGCTCCTATGGGTCATAGCGTTAGAGTTAGAAGAGAAGAAGAAAAAGGAACAATTTCATGGAAGATCAAATTTAGAAATGGAACAGAGAAAAACTTTGTTTCTCCAATTACTACAAAGCCATGGGGTAAATTTATTCCAAAACTTGCTGAAGGTGACAAACCAAACCAAGGTGAGATTAATTCACAAAGACTTTATACTGAGCCAGAAGGTTTAAATATTGATGGTGAATTACCATCAGTTCCAAAAGGGTCGTTTAAAAAAGGAGTTTACTACTAATGGCTAGACATAAAACACATTACGAAGATTGCGATATATTAGTTGTTGGTGGTGGTATGGCTGGAACAGGTGCTACGTTCGAAGCTAGACACTGGGGAAGAGATATGAAAATTGTTTGTGTAGAAAAAGCAAACATAGATAGAAGTGGAGCTGTTGCTCAAGGTCTTTATGCAATCAATTGTTACATGGGAATGCAATGGGGAGAAAATCAACCTGAAGACCATGTTAGATATGCGAGAAATGACTTAATGGGAATGGTTAGAGAAGATTTAGGTTACGACATGGCTAGACACGTAGACTCTACTGTTCACATGTTTGATGAATGGGGTCTTCCAATGATGAAAAATGAAAAAACTGGAAGATATTTAAGAGAAGGTAAATGGCAGATCATGATACATGGTGAAAGTTACAAACCTATTGTTGCTGAGGCGGCAAAAAAATCTGCTGACAAAATTTATAATAGAATAATGATCACTCATTTACTTATGGATGAGTCACAAGATAATAGAATTGGTGGAGCTGTTGGTTTCAACATGAGAACAGGTGATTTTCATGTTTTTAGAGCAAAAGCTGTAATAGTTGCAGCTGGTGGTGCTTCTCATATCTTCAAACCAAGAGCAGTTGGAGAAGGAATGGGTAGAACTTGGTATGCCCCTTGGAGTAACGGTTCAGCATATGCTCTTCCTATTGCTGCTGGCGCTAAAATGACACAAATGGAAAATAGAATTGTGTTATGTAGATTTAAAGACGGTTATGGGCCAGTTGGAGCTTATTTCTTACACTTAAAAACGTATACCCAGAACGCTAATGGGGAAAATTATGAGAAGAAATGGTATGATCAAACTAAAGAATTAGTTGGCGAATATATTGATCATCACCCAACACCTACTTGTTTAAGAAATCATGCTTTCATTCAAGAAGTTGCTGCTGGTGGTGGACCAATTCATATGGTTACAACTGAAGCTTTCCAAGATCCACACTTAGAAACAGTTGGTTGGGAGAACTTCTTAGGAATGACTGTTGGTCAAGCTGTGGTATGGGCGTCTCAAAATATTGACCCTAAATACACTAATCCTGAATTAACAACTTCAGAACCTTATGTAATGGGTTCACACGCTACTTGTTCAGGAGCTTGGGTAAGCGGTCCTGAAGATTTATCTCCACCTGAATATTTCTGGGGTTATAACAGAATGCTTACAATTGACGGATTATTTGGCGCTGGAGACACTGTGGGTGGAAGTGCTCATAAGTTTTCATCTGGATCTTTCACAGAGGGTAGATTAGCTGCTAAAGCTGCTGTTAAGTATATCGAAGATAAAAAAGCTGAAGGGGTTAAGGTTTCAGACAAACAATGTGAGGATTTCAAAGCTATGGTCTACAAACCACTTGAAAACTTCACTGTTGCACAAAACGAAATCACTGGTGGAACTGTTTCTCCTAGCTATATATCACCAATTCAAGGTCTACAAAGACTACAGAAGATTATGGATGAATATGTAGGTGGAATTACATCTAATTATATGACTAATGGCAATATGTTGAAAAGAGGCCTTGAATTGCTTGAATGGCTTCAAGAAGATCTTGAGCATGTTGGCGCTGAAGATTATCACCAATTGATGAGAGCTTGGGAATTGAAACATAGAGCTTTAACTTCTCAGTGTGTAACTGAACATACTTTATTTAGAGAAGAGACTAGATGGCCAGGATACTATTATAGAGGAGATCATATGAAACTTGATGATGATAATTGGCATTGTCTGACAGTTTCTAGAAGAGATCCAAAAACTGGTAAATTTAGTATGGAGAAGGTTCCTGTCTACCACATCGTGGATGAGAACGAGAAGAAAAAAGCTTCTTAAGATACTTTAATTATAAATAGATAAGTTATGGATATTTTATCAAAAAAAGATGATGAAATATATGAGTTGGCTAAACCTATTTGGTTCAACCTTGTAAAATCTTCAAACCTTAAAGATTACGGTGGATTTACTAGAGATTTTTCAACTCAGATGCTCTTTGGAGCTAATGAGGTAGAGCTTGGAAAACAATGGGCTAACAATAAGCTTATCACTAATCTTCATGAAACTTTCGAGCCTTTTGGGTGTCTTAGAAGAGGAGAGCATATAACCGTTCTGATAAAACAGACCAATAAAGAAATACCAGGAGAATTTTTGGGAAGGTTAGTTTTAGGTGTTGAGGATGAAATGGTTAAAGTTTTTGGTGCAACGATCTATTAAAAAAAATTTATCTAATTTTTAAAATAATATTTGACAATTTGTTCTTTGGGTGTAATGACGCACTTAATGCAAATCTCTAACGTAAAAATTTTCAATAAACTAACTAGCTTAAAAGTTTCTTTAATGAAAACAGGTATATTTTTAAGTCTAGCTGCTTATTGGGGAGTTATTATAGTTGGAACTTTTATTACTTTTAACTAAGTTGTTTTTTAAACAATTTATTTATTTAAATGGATGTATTTTTACCCATCGCGCAAGTTTTTGTTAATCCAATAGAAATTCTTATATTAAGCGCAATCGTTGGTGTCCTTTCTGGATTGTTTGGAGTGGGTGGTGGTTTTTTAATGACACCTTTTTTAATTTTTTTAGGAATTCCTCCTGCATACGCAGTTGCAAATGAAGCAAACAATATCTTAGCTACTTCAGTTTCTGGTTCAACAACACATTATTTAAAAAATACTTTAGATTACAAAATGGGTTTAATGATTGTCATTGGTGGTGCTATAGGTACCTCATTAGGAATTTTTACTTTTTCTTATTTCAAAGGTATTGGAAAAATTGATACCGTAATCTCTTTAGCTTACATGTATATTTTAGCAATCATTGGATCTTTAATGTTAGTCGAAAGTCTTGGTGAAATAGATAAAGCTAAAAGAAATGTTTTAGTTAAAAAAAAATTACATGTTCATTATTGGATCCATGGTCTTCCTTTAAGAATGAGATTTCCAAAATCAAAATTATATGAAAGTATTTTTACTCCAATAGTTATTGGCTTAGTAGTTGGTTTTATTGCTGCAATAATGGGAATAGGTGGAGCATTTATATTAGTGCCAGCAATGATTTATATAATTAAAATGCCAACTAAACTTGTTCCTGGAACTTCATTATTTGTTACTATTTTTGTCAGTGTAATTGTTACTTTCCTGCATTCATTTAATTATGGTTCGATTGATTTACTTTTAGTTTTTCTACTTGTTATTGGATCAATAATTGGTGTTCAGATTGGACAAAAATTAGGAGAGAAAATTGATAGCTCAGGATTACGAGCATTGATGGCTATTTTGATTTTAGCAGTTGGTATTGCAATTGCTTATGATTCATTTTTTGCAGATCATGATACAAATGCAACAACCACTTCTGCAATTTCAGATTTAAATTTTTTCTCACAATTTATTTTAGATTTTTCTAATGAGATGCCATTCTTTTATGGATTATTTTCAATTATGTTTGCAATATTTTTAGGTGTAGCAGCAGCGTTTATTAGAAGATTTTTTTCAAATCTTAAAAAACAAATTTTGTTGAAATCTTAATTGAATAAATAAAGATATAACTCAATAGTCCCTAAACAAACAATTCCAACAGTAGCCATTCCCACAAATCCAACCACAAAAGGTTTATATCCCATATCTTTTATATCTCTTAAATTGGTAGACATACCAATTGCTGCCATTGCCATTGTTAGGAATATTTTTGAAAAAGACTTAATGCCATCCACAGTGTTAAACCAAAGTTCACTGTTGTTTGAAATAAAAAGTTGATCACCAACATTTCGAATAATAATCATTGTAACAAACCCAAGAACAAAATAGGGAAAAATATCAATTATTGAGTATTTTTTTTCTTTAGATTGTCCTCTGTTATAAAGATAAGCAAATAATGGTATCATTATAATCAAAAAAGTATTTCTGATTAGTTTAGTAACTGTTGCTACATTTAAAGTCTCTGGACTATTGAATTGCTGATCATAGATCAATCCAGCGGCTGCTACTTGTGCTGTTTCATGTATAGAAGTTCCTAAAAACAAACCGATTAGAAGTGGTTCACCATTAAAATATAAATTTGCAAAGTATGGGTAGATCAACATTGAAAGAATTCCAAATAAAGTGATGTTTGCAATTGCGTAAGATATCTCATTTTTTTTGGCACCAATTACAGGTGCAGTTGCCATGATTGCTGTTGTTCCACAAACTGTGCTTCCGATAGAAATTAGATAAGCCATATTTCTAGGAATCTTTAATTTATTGATTAAAAGTTTAATGACTACCAATACACTTACGATACAAATTACTATTAAAGGAATAGCAATTGCACCAAATTCTAGAAACTCAAAAGGTTTTAGTTGAATACCTAGGCAAATTATTCCAAGTTTTAAAATATTTTTTTGAGTAAAATCCAAACCTCTTATGAAACTTTCTCTTATTTTAAAAACATTTCCAAAGAACATTCCTAATAGGATAGCTATCATTGCAGTGGATATAGGACTTTTTTCGTATCCTAATAATTCAATACCAATAATATTATTAAAGCCTTGAGATAATGTGTAGAGAACAAACGCAAGTATAATACCAGGCAAAAGTACCAGGTACTTATTTTTAGCCATAAAGAAGTATTTTTAATTAAGCACTTCTGTAAAGCTTAGTCATTACAAATTCTCTATGACCTAAAGCTTCAGCACAAGTTAACCTTCCATTAGCTGTTCTAATAGTTGCTTTAATTAGTTCATCACCAGCTTGATCCAAATTCATTTCTCTAGAAAGTATTTTAGAAACATCGCAGTCGATATGTTCTTTCATGCTGATTGCTGTTAATGGATTGGCTGTTAATTTTACAACTGGTTCAATTGGGTTTCCAATAATATTTCCTTGTCCTGTTGGGAATAAGTGAACATTAAAACCGCCAGCGGCTTGCAAAGTAACACATTCTGCTGCAGCTGAAGAAGTATCCATAAAATATAAACCTGGACCTTTTTGTGGTTCTTCAGCAGGTGTTAAAACATCTACAAATTGTCTTGATCCTATTTTTTGGAAATTACCAAATGCTTTTTCTTCAATTGTAGTCAGTCCTCCAGCAATATTTCCTGCAGTGGGTTGACTTTCTGATAAATCATCTGTTGCTTCTTTTAAAATGAAATTATTGTATTCATTCCATGTTTTTTTAAACTTTTCTTGTGCTTCTGGAGTTTTACCTCTTTTTTCACAAACAGTTTCAGCACCTGTAAGTTCTGAAGTTTCACCAAAACATAAATGAACTCCTAATGGCTCTAATTTATCCATTAAATTTCCAACTGTTGGATTAGATGCAAGACCTGAAGTAGTGTCAGACTCTCCGCATTTTACTGAAATCCAAAGATCACTTATTGGACATTCTTCTCTTTGTTTTTCAGAAGCCCACATTGAAAATTCTTGAGCTTTTTTTGAAGCTTTCATGATTGTTTCAATATCACCAGCACCCTCAATACTAAATCCTTCAACAGGTTTTCCAGTTTTTGCTACTTCATCAACAATTCTTTTAGTCCATTTAGGCTCAATGCCAATAATTATAGCAGCAGCAACATTTGGGTTTTTTGCTGTACCTATCATTGTTCTAAAATGTAACTCTAAATCAGCACCAAACTGTAATCTTCCATACGAGTGAGGTAACGCAATTGTGCCTTTAATATTGTTTGCGACAGCTTCTGCACAAGCATTTGAAATATCATCAACAGGCAAAATGATTACATGATTTCTTGTTCCAGCTCTGCCATTTTCTCTTTTATAACCTAAAAAACTTTTTGGGATTTCCATATTACTACCACTTCTTTGTTTTAACGTTGTGAACATGTACGTGTTCACCTTTTTTTATTGATTTGACTACTTTACCAATATCATGACCGTATTTAATAATAGTGTCACCTTCATTTAAATCGTTCATTGCAATTTTGTGTCCTAGAGGGATTTCATCTTCAGATTGAATGTTAACTGTCTTGTCATTTTCCATAATCCAGCAAGAGCAGTCCTGTTTTGGAGTGATTTTTTCAATAACAACTACTCCTACGTTGTCTTTTTCGTCGTGTATAATGATGTCTGTAGCCATAATGTTGTGTCGAATTGTTTGTTTGAAATTTAGAAAATCTTATATATTAATCGCGAAAATTGACAAACGAATTTTATAAATTCTTAATAATTATACTTTAGAGGGGTTCTAGTCTTATGACAAAAATGACAACAGAAGAAGCTTTTGTAAAAGTTTTACAAATGCATGGTATCGAGCACGCTTTTGGAATTATCGGTTCTGCTTTTATGCCAATATCAGATATTTTTCCTGATGCAGGAATTACTTTTTGGGATGTAGCCCATGAAACAAATGGTGGTTTAATTGCTGATGGTTACACAAGAGCTACAGGTAAAATGTCTATGGTTATTGCACAAAACGGACCAGGAATAACAGGACTAGTAACTCCAATTAAAACTGCATATTGGAATCACACACCTCTATTATTAGTAACACCACAAGCTGCAAATAAAACTATGGGCCAAGGTGGTTTTCAAGAAGTAGAACAAATGAACCTGTTTAAAGACATGGTTTGTTATCAAGAAGAAGTTAGAGACCCATCAAGAATGGCAGAAGTTCTAAACAGAGTAATTGAAAAAGCTATAAGAGGCTCAGCCCCTGCACAAATAAACGTTCCAAGAGATTATTGGTGCCAGGTTATTGATATTGATTTACCACCAATTGTAAGATTAGAAAGACAAGGTGGAGGTAACGACGCTGTTTCTAAAGCTGCTGATTTATTATCTAATGCAAAATTTCCAGTAATACTCTCAGGTGCTGGTGTTGTTATTGGTGGAGCTATTGATGCTACTAAAAATCTTGCTGAAAAATTAGATGCACCAGTATGTTCTGGTTATCAACATAATGATAGTTTTCCAGGAAGTCACCCCCTAGCAGTAGGACCTTTAGGTTATAATGGTTCTAAAGCTGCAATGGAATTAATTTCAAAAGCTGATGTTGTTTTAGCACTAGGTACAAGATTAAATCCATTTTCAACTTTACCAGGATATGGAATTGATTATTGGCCAAAAAATGCAAACATCATTCAGGTAGATATTAATCCTGATAGAATTGGTTTAACTAAAAAAGTAACAGTTGGAATTAGTGGTGATGCAAAATTAGTTGCGGAGCAAATTTTAGCAAAACTATCTTCAAACGCTGGAGATAGTGATAGACAAGCTAGAAAAGATTTAATTCACCAAACAAAATCTGCATGGTTGCAAAAACTTTCAAGTTTAGATCATGAAGATGATGATGAGGGAACAGTTTGGAATAAAGAGGCTAGAGAAAGAGATGCAGACAGAATGTCACCAAGACAAGCTTGGAGAGCAATTCAATCTGGTATGCCTGATGATGTAATTATTTCAAGTGATATTGGTAATAACTGCGCCATTGGTAATGCTTACCCAACTTTTGAAAAACCAAGAAAATATTTAGCACCAGGTTTATTTGGACCTTGTGGTTATGGATTTCCATCTATACTAGGTGCAAAAATTGGTTGCCCTGATACTCCAGTAATTGGTTTTGCGGGAGATGGCGCTTTTGGAATTAGCATGAACGAAATGAGCTCATGTGCAAGAGAAGAATGGCCTGCAATTACAATGGTAATTTTCAGAAATTATCAATGGGGTGCAGAAAAAAGAAATACTACTCTATGGTTTGATAACAATTTTGTTGGAACTGAGTTAGACCCTGAATTAAGTTATGCTAAAGTCGCTGATGCATGTGGTTTAAAAGGTGTAACTGTTAGAACAATGGAAGAAACAACAAATGCAATCAAGCAATCTTGTGAAGATCAAAAGAAAGGAATTACAACATTTATAGAAGTAATTCTAAACCAAGAACTTGGAGAACCATTTAGAAGAGATGCGATGAAGAAACCGGTAAGAGTTGCTGGTATCAACAAAGCAGATATGAAGAAACAACCTTCATTAAACTCTTAAAATCTTTTAAAAATTTATCAATTATCGTAAAGTCACTTCATGGAAGTGACTAACGATAATAGCTGTAGTTGGATTAATGACCTTAATCCAAGAACAAACATCAAGTCTCTTATATCAAACGATGAGTGTGATTGGTTAATAATAGGTGCTGGTTACACAGGTCTGTCTGCTGCAAGAAAATTAGCTCAAATAAATTCAAATTTAAAAATTATACTAGCAGATGCCCAACTAGCAGGTGAGGGTGCTAGTGGAAGAAATTCTGGTTATTTGGTTGATACAACTTTGAACGATGGTTTTACATCAAATAAAGAACTACAAAATTACAAAAAGAAAGCTGATATTTATTCATTAGGAGTAGATGTAGTAAAAAAATTTATTAAAGAATATCAAGTAGATTGTGATTGGAATGAATGTGGTAAATATTTTGCTTCATCAAAAATTGAAGATAAAAAAATTTTAGAAAATTTTTCAAATACATTATCTAAGTTAGGCTTTGAACACAGTTTATTAGGAAACAAAGAATTGTCTGAAAAATTAGGTACTAGTTTTTATAATATCGGACTTTACACAAACGGTGGTATTCTAATACATCCAGGAAAATTAGTTAGAGCAATGATTGATGCTCTTCCTACTAATGTTTTTTTGTATGAAAATTCTTGTTTATTAAATTGGAATAAAAATAAAGATTTCATTTTTTGTAATTTCAAAAATGGAATAATTAAATCAAAAAATATTATTTTTGCTACGAATGGTTTCTTAAAATCACTAGGGATAAAATCAAATTATAATTTTCCTATTACATTAACTGCGAGCATGACAAGAAGATTATCTGATGAAGAATTTAAATCTATTGGTGAACCAAAAGAATGGGGTGTACTACCTGTAAGGCCAATGGGCGCAACAATTAGAATGACAAAAGATAGAAGAATTTTGATAAGAAACACAGCAGAAGTCCACAATCCATTTGGTATGTCAAATTCCACTCTTAAAAAAAGATCTTTCAATCAGAAACTTGGAATACAAAAAAGATTTCCACAATTACCCAATGATATAATTAAATCATCTTGGTCTGGAATAGTATCAAGAACAAGGAATAGTTCTCAAATATTTGAAAAAATTGATAGTAATATTTTTGCCGCTGGTTGTTATAACGGTTCAGGTATTGGTGTAGGAACTTTATTTGGTGAACAAATTGCTCTTAAAGCGATTAATGAAAGTACTAGTGAAATAAAAACAATAGAAGCGAGGAATAAACCTACTTGGTTGCCACCGCAACCATTTTTAAATTTAGGAATAAAAACTAGATTAGTTTATGAACGTTTGAGAGCTAAATCAGAAATCTAATTAATTCTAATTTTTTGATTTATCACAAGAACAGCGCCAATGATTAAAATCGGAAGACCCATTATTAGATCATATTGCCATTCTAAATTTTCAAATATTGTTGAAATAATTAATGCTAAAACGGGCATTACAACACCAACATAACCAGCTCTTCCAGGTCCAACTTTTTCAAGTAACTTTAAATAAGATACAAAAGCAAATATTGAACCAAAAATTGAAAGATAAAGCAGTGAAGAGATGTAGCTAAAACTAGTTTCAAATAATAATTCAGCTCCTCTAAATTTTGTAATTATCAGTGTAACAATTGAACCATAAAACATAGCATATGCTATTGTTTGTATTGGAGGAAAATTATTATTTAAGTTTCTTTGGTGAACCATATTACCTGTTGATGCACTAAATGTTCCAATCAAAGCTAGAAACAATCCTATATGAGTTCCTTCGCTAAAACTAAAATTAAAAATTTCATCATTAAAAATTATCAAAATACCCACCATACCAATTGATGCTCCAATTAAAGTTTTTATAGAAGGCTTCTTTTTAAAATAGAAAGTTTCACCAACTATATTCATTATTACCACAGTTGAAAATACAATTGCTGGAAAAGCACTAATTAAATAAGTGTTAGACAAATAGAAGAAAACATAATTTACCGAATACAAGCAAATTCCAAAAAACAAAAACCAAAAATGCTGATTAATTGAAAATTGTAATTTTTCTTTTTTAATTATTAAAAAAATAAAAATTATAAATGAAGCTATTAAAAATCTATAAAATACAGATACCAGTGGATCAACATAGCCTAATTGAAATTTAATTAGATACCAGGTGGGTGACCAACAAAAAAGAGTTATTATAAAAAGAATAATATTATTCATGATTAGCTAATTTTTACACACGTATTCTATGAATAAAATTATCCTTATGATTATAATATTATGAAATAACTGCTCTTACAGATCCAAGTTTATCAATTTTGGCTGTATATGTTCCTTTTTTTATAATAGGCACAACCCCAACTGTGGATCCTGTAAAAACATAAAAATCTTTGTCTAAATTAATTTTATCTTTTTTAACTTTATTTAAAACAAATCTTAATGAATTTATTGGATTTACATAAACAGCATTTGTGTTTCCATCTACACTTTGCTTAGCTTTTATATTTGAAATATTTGTTTTTAAATTACCTATGTTAATTTTTTTAAATTTTTTCTTTTGACCAATCAAAAATTTAATATTACCTCCAAAGTCACTACTTAAATCTCCAAAAGAAGTAATACCTTTTCTTTTTTGCCTATATCCAACTACTTCGATACATGGTGCCATGTGTGAAATATATTTAGTTACGTTACTATTCGTGAGCTTACCTTTTGAAGTGAAAAAAGTTTTTTTGATTAAATAACAAACTTCAAGTTCAATACCTAAAGCATATTTATTTATTTTTACTTTCTTTCCACTTTTTATTAAGTTTTTTTTGAAAACAGATGCAATAAAAGGCTCTTTTTCTTTTAATTTTTTCATTAACGGAATGCCAGTTCCACCGGCTTTAAAACCTATTGTTGGATCTTTTATTTTACTTTCACATAATTTTCTAAATTTATCCGCCTCAGCAAGTTTTTTTGTAAATCTACTAGGTATAGGAGAGATAATTTTATTATTAAGAAAAGCATTAACTAATTTATCTGAAATTTTATCTTTAAGTGTTTTTGTCATAAGAATTTTTAATTTATTTTTTTGATGTTTGATTAATAACAAATATTCCTGAAGTTGTAATTATTATTGCACCTATAATAGTAAATAAATCTGGAACATCATCATAGAAGAAAAATCCAAAAATTATTGCCCAAAAAATTAAAGTATAATGAAATGGTTGTATTATGCTAGCTCTTGCATTTTTAAGTGCCAATATTTGGAAGTATATACCTAATGAAAAAAATAAACCAATTGGCACAAAGAAGTATAAAGAATTAAAATTAACAGGTTGCCAAAAATTAAACGCCATTATTGAGGTTATAACAATCCCAACTAAAGAAGAGTAGAACAAGGATACTTCAGGAGCATCATATTCACTTATTTTTTTTGTTGCAATTTGATAAAGACCCAGAAAAAAAGCTGCTAGCAATGGAATAAAAGAATTTACACTAAATACATCAGATGCAGGTCTAATAATTATCAAAACTCCAATAAAACCTATAAAGATTGCTATCCAAGTTTTGATTGATACTCTCTCATTTAAAATAAATACAGATAATGCAACTATAATTATAGGCGCTAGTGCACCTATGCTATGAGCGTTTGCTAAAGACAGGTGTTTAAAAGATAAAACAAAAAAACCAGATTCTAAAATAGATAGTAGACTTCTTATAATTTGAAGTTTTAAATTATTAGATCTATAAAAATTATTATTGTTAGCTCTTTTTGCTTCTATCAAGCCTAACAAAAGTACAAAAGTATATTTGATAAATAATAATTGAAATATAGAGTAATGAATAACTGCAGTTTTTTGAATTGCATCAAGGATTGAAAATGAAAAGTAAGCAATTATTGCAAAAATAATTCCCAGTGTTTCTCTTGATTTAAATTTCATTTTTTTTTGTTTAAATTTTATTTCAAGTTGTTATTGATTAATCCAGACTGTCATGGATTTTGTATTACTATATTTTGTTATAGCAAGTTTTTTAATAGTGATAGTGCCGGGCCCCACTGTTAGTCTGATAATTGCTAATTCTTTAAGATCTGGTGTAAAAGCAGGATTATTAAACGTTTTTGGTACCCAAGTTGGCGTTTTAATTTTGTTATTTTTATTAGCACTTGGATTTGAGATAGTTTCTCCTTTTCTAGAAGTGATCATTAATTATGTAAGAATTCTAGGTTCAATTTATTTAATTTCACTTGGAGTAATTACAATTAAGTCAGATATTGATTTAAACAAAACTCAAGTAACTAAATTTGAAAAAAAATATTTTCTCCAAGGATTAATAGTGATTTTAACTAATCCAAAAATATTTTTGTTCCTTGGTGCATTTATTCCTCAATTTATTAATATAAATGAACCTGTTAGCTATCAGATAATTTATTTTGGAATTATCTTTATAATTGTAGCTACAATATTTGATAGCTCATATGCATTTGTATTTGGCAAGTTTAGAGAATTCATAGCATCACAATATTTAAAAGTTTTAAATAAAATTGGTGGATTTATATTAATTCTTGTTGGTATTTGGATGTTTTTTTATTAATTTTCCAAAACAGACATTGGGTCCAATCTAATTTGAAACCAATTAATTCTAAAATCAAGATGAGGTCCAGTTGATCTTCCTGTCGATCCGACTGTTCCAATAATATCTCCTTGATTAATTAAATCTCCAACAGAAACTAAAACATTTTCTAAATGTGAATATATTGTTGATATGCCATGACCGTGATCCATAATTACTGTACCGCCAGTATAATATAAATCATCTTCAGCCATTGTAACTTTTCCTGAGCCAGATGATTTAATCATTGTCCCTTGTTTTGCTGCTATATCAATTCCATAATGTGGCCATCTAGGTTTACCGTTTAAAATTCTTTGACTCCCATAAACACCACTAATTATTCCTTCAACAGGCATTATAAATTTTTGCTTAAAAAATTGTAATTCAGAATTAATTGCTCTTGCTTCACCAATTGCATTATTTTCTTTTTTAATTCTTTTATAGACTGACTCGGGTGGGGTTACTTTGCTTTCTTCTAAGCCATCTATTCTTTGAATATTGTATTTTCTTTTTAAAACTTTTTTGGTTATTGTAGATTTCTTTCCATCAAAGATTTTTGTAAAAGTAAGATCATATTTTTGATCTCTATCAATACCAAAAACAAAAAAACCATCCTTTGATACTCTTACCTCTTTTTTTCCAACAATTATCTTAGCACCAGGATTTGTCTTTCCTAAAATAAAATGACCTTGTAAGAATTTACCTTGAAATTCTATCGCGTTTGCAGTTGAAAAAAAAAAGAAAAATATTAGAAAAAATCTATTTATTACTGAGCTGTCCATCCACCATCTATTATAATTGATGTTCCAGTTATCATTGAGGAAGCAGGTGAGGCTAAGAAACAAACTGTTGTTGCGACATCACTTTCAGTTGCTGCTTTTCCCATTGGAATATTTCCAAGTGCTAGTTTTTTAAATTTTTTATTTTTAAAAAAATTTTTAACCATTGGAGTTTCTACAAACGTAGGAGCTACTGTATTAACTCTTATATTTCTTTTAGCTAACTCTACACCCATACCTTTTGTCAAACCTTCAATTCCAAATTTAGTCATATTGTAAACATTTCTCCCACCCATACCTACATGACCTAATTGAGAAGACATATTAATAATAGAGCCAGGTCTCTTTTTATTTTTAAGCATTTTTTTAACTACTAGTTGTGCAACATTAAATGCAGCTTTTAGATTTAAATCTACCAAGTAGTTCATACTTTTTTGTTTAATTTTTTCAAAAGGTTCAGGAATATTAGTTCCAGCATTGTTTACTAAAACATCAATAATTTTGATTTTTTCTAATTTTGCTTTTAGATCTTCATAATTCATCACATCGCAAGGAACTTTGATTACTTTACCTTTAATTTTTTTAATATCTTTTTCTAATTTATTTAAATCAGATGGAGTTCTGCTTAATGCTATTACTGTTGCTCCAGCTTCAGCTAGTGCAATAGAACAAGCTCTCCCAAGTCCTTTACCAGCACCAGTAACTAGTGCGTACTTATTTTTAAGATTAATTTTTTGAAGATACATTAAAAGAATATTATTTTAATATCTGTATAAATCAACTCAACAGCTACTATTAATATTGCCAATAACCCAACCCATGCAATCCATTTGTATTTTTTTATCCATCCAGAAATTAATGTTGCAGCAGTTGCCATTAAAACAATCGATAGAACCAATCCAAATACAAGTAATCCATAATGATCACCTGCAGCACCAGCAACACCTAAAACATTATCTAAACTCATTGTAAAATCAGCAAGTAAAACAGTCCAAATTGCTTTTAAAAAACTTGAGTTGTCTACTTTTATATCTTCCTCTGAATCTGAGCCTTTGATTACATCAACATAAAGTTTGTAAACAATATAAAGGAGTAAAATTCCCCCAATAAGCCTTAGTCCTGTAATTTGTAACAAATAAGCTGTTAGTAACGTTAATATTATCCGCAATATTACTGCACCACCAATTCCCCAAAATATAACTTTCTTCCTTTGTTCAACTGGAAATTTTGAGGCTACCATTCCAATTATAATGGCATTGTCACCAGCTAACACTAAATCAATAAAAATTATTTGTGTTAAAATAGCAATTTGTTCGGGAGTAAAAAATTCTGCAAACATTATTGTTGTAGTATCATGTCAGCACCTTTTTCTGCAATCATAATCGTAGGTGCATTAGTATTTCCTGAAGTAATGTTAGGCATTATTGATGCATCAATAACTCTAAGATTTTCTATTCCTCTTACTTTTAATTTTTCATCAACTACTGACATCTCATCTTGTCCCATCTTACATGTACCGACAGGATGAAAGATGGTTTGTGCAAAATTTGATGCTTCTTTTACTAATTCCTCGTCATCATCAATATGAATACCAGGTCTATATTCCTCAGGTGTATATTTCTTAAAAGTTTCAGATTCCATTATAATTTTTCTTGTCAATTTTAATCCTTTAGCAGCAATCATTCTATCGTGATCAGTTGATAGGTAGTTTTGTTTTATTTTTGCGTAAACACGCGAGTCTTTATCAACAATACTTACGTGACCTCTACTTGTGGGTCTTATATTAGAAACAGTTGGAGTAAACGCGTGAAAATCGTGATTTTTTGTAGCTCCCAATGTATCCATACTCATTGGTTGAACGTGCCATTGTAAATCTGGTAATTCTAAAGAAGGATCACTTTTTGCAAACATACAAAGCTGACTTGCTCCCATAGTCATTGGACCACTTCTTTTAAAAACATACTCTAATCCGATAAGCAAATTTCCAAACAAACTATTAATTTTTTTGTTAAGAGATTTTAAACCATTAATTTTATAAATAGGTCTTAACATTAAGTGATCGTGTAAATTTTCACCAACACCATTTAAATTATGAACCATATCAATTCCCAATTTTTTTAGTTTTTCTGGATTTCCAATTCCTGATACTTGCAATATTTGAGGAGAACCAATTGCACCTGAAGAAACTATAATTTCTCTATTTGCTTCAGCTGTTTTCAATTCATTATCTTGCCAATACTCAACTGATTTTGCCTTTTTATTTTCAAAGTTTATTTTTTTAACATGAGCGTGAGTAATAATTGTTAAATTTTTTCTATGCTTAACAGGGTTTAGATAACCAACAGCAGTACTGCATCTAAATCCATCTTTTTCTGTTACTTGAAAATAACCACAGCCATGATTGTCTCCTGTATTAAAATCTTTTGTTTTTGGTACACCAAATTCCTCAGCAGCGTTTTGAAACTCATCTAAAAGAGGAAGATGTATTCTTTGATCTGAGACAGAGAGAGGTCCACCAACCCCATGATATTCACTTTTGCCTCTTTCTTGATTCTCTGCTTTTATAAAATAGGGCAGAACATCATCCCAACCCCAGCCAGTATTTCCAAGCTGTCTCCAAATATCATAATCTCTGTGTTGTCCTCGTATATATAAAAGTCCATTGATAGAAGAGCTTCCTCCTAAAGTTTTTCCACGGGGATAACGTATTGAAATATTATTCATGCTTTCATCTGGTTCTGTCTTGTAGCACCAGTCAGTATTAGGGTTGTGCATTGTTTTAAAATAACCAACTGGAATATGGATCCATGGATAATTATCTTTACCTCCAGCCTCAATCAAAAGAACTTTGTGTGAAGGATTTTCTGATAGCCTATTTGCTAAAACACAGCCTGCAGATCCAGCTCCTAGTATAATGAAATCAAAATTATTCATAAATTAGAACTCTTATAAATTAAAAAAATTATATTTCTAACAAATCTGTTAAAAATTTTAAAATATACCAATATTAACACTTGTTTTAGTTTTCATTCTTTGACACAGTTTCGACTTTAAAAATAAAGAGAGGGAAACAAATGAAAAAAATCATTTCAATGTTATTTGCAGTTGCAATGGTGTTTGGATTTATTTCAAATGCTAATGCTGCAAAAACACTAAAATGTCAGACAGTTCTTAACACAAAAGCTGATGAAGTTAAGATGTTAAAGGATTTTACTGACACAGTAACAGCGTTAACTGGTGGATCTCTTAAGTTTGAAATTATGCCAGCTGGAGCTGTTGTTGGTGTAAAAGAAACTTTAGATGCAGTTGACAAAGGCCTAATCGATTGTGGTTTCGCATGGACTCACTATTGGTCAGGTGACCATCCTGCAGCTATGCTATTCGGTTCTCCAGTAGCTGGTGGTGGTGTTGGTATTGACAACATTGCATTCTTATCATGGTTTCAGTATGGCGGTGGAAAAGAGTTATACGACAGACTATGGAAAGAAATGGGAAGAGACATCAAAGGATTTATGATTCAACCAGTTGGACCAGAAGCTTTAGGTTGGTTTCCAAAACCAATTAAAGATATGGCTGACTTTAGAAAATATAAGTTCAGAACTCCTCCAGGAATTCCAGGACAAACATATAAAGACATCGGTATCGCATCTGTAGCTATGGGTGGTGGAGATATTCTACCAGCTTTAGAAGCAGGAACAATTGATGCTGCTGAATGGTGTTGTCCAAAACCAGACTTAACGTTTGGTTTCCAAAAAGTATTAAAGCACTACTACCTACAAGGTTTACACCAAGTAGTCGTAAATGCTGACTTTTATATTACTGGAAAAACATACAACGCTATGAGCGATCATGAGAAGAAGTCTCTTGAAGTTGCAGCTAATGCATCATTAGCTAAATCTTTAAGTTACAGAATCTATGAAAATGGTAAAGCTTTAAGAGAGCTTACTGAAGTTCATGGAGTTAAATTAGAGGACACACCTTCAGATTACTTCACAGAATACATGGCTGCAGCTAAGAAAAGTTTGGAAACAAACGCTGCAAACAATGCATTCTTTGCAGAAGTTTGGGACTCTATGAAAGAATTTGCTGATATAGCAGTTCCTTTCTGGAGTGGTGCTCAAATGTCTAATGCGAAGCTAGGAATGGCTCACGCAGCAACATTAAAGTAATCCAATAATTAATCTATAATTCAATTAGAGCGGACTTAATTGTCCGCTCTAATTTTTCTAACAAAATTTTTTATGGCTGAAGAACCAACTAAACTAGATATATCAGATGAAATGATAGCCGAAAGGCGAGGTGGTTCAGGGAAGATGCCAAATGACATGCCATCATGGATGGCAAGTTCTATTGTAAATATTGACAAATTTAGCAAATGGATAGGTAACGTTGTTTGCTGGATACTGATGCCACTTATTTTTGCTATGACTTATGAAGTTTTAGCAAGAAAACTTTTTCATGCACCTACAATATGGGCTTATGACATAAGTAGATTTTTGTATGGTGCTCTATTCATGTTAGGCGCAGGTTATGCACTTTCAAAAGGTGTTCATATAAGAGCAGATTTTTTATATAGAAATTTCAAAACAAAAAACCAAGGGACGATTGATTTTTGGTTATATATTTTATTTTATTTTCCAGGACTAATAGTCTTTCTTTATATGACAATTGGTTATGTAGGTGAATCTATTCAAAGAGGTGAAAGAGGAATGGATACTACATGGATGCCATATATGTGGCCAATTAAAACTTGTTTATTGGTTGGTATAGTATTTTTATTAATCCAAGGTATTTCAGAATTATTAAAAAGTTATTGGGCTGCTACTAGAGGCAAATGGCCAGGAGAAGATGAATAATGTTAGCTGAATTTATAGATCCAGCATATTTAGGTTTTATTCTGGTAGGAGTAATGCTTTTTGCAATTTTCGTAGGATTTCCTATTTCATTTACACTTATATTTTTAGGTTTTGTATTTGGATATTTAGGGTTTGGAAAATTGGTCTTTTATTTAATGACGCTCCAATTTTCGATGGTTATGACCGAACAAACTCTCGCCGCCGTCCCACTCTTTGTCTTTATGGGTATTATGATGGAGCAGGCAGGTTTGATGGAAAGATTATTCTCATCATTTCAAATGATGCTCGCAAGAGTTAGAGGAGCATTATATTACGCTGTTCTTTTTGTTTCAGTTATTTTTGCTGCAGCAACAGGGATTGTTGGCGCTTCAGTAACTATACTCGGTATCATGGCGGCAAAATCAATGAATAGATCTGGCTATGATGTTAGACTTGCTGCTGGTACGATAACAGCTGGTGGTACTTTAGGAATTTTAATACCTCCAAGTATCATGCTTGTTGTTATGGGCCCAATTATGGAAATTCCAGTTATTGATTTATTTGCGGCTGCTATAATTCCAGGAATTCTTTTAGCAAGTCTATACGCTGGATACACAACAATAAGATGTATGATAAATCCTAAATTGGGGCCTGTAATTCCTGAAGAGATGAGAGCCGCTAGTATGAAAGAAGTTTGGATTGAATTCTTTTTAGGTTTAGTTCCACCAGCAGCGTTAGTGTTTGCAGCACTAGGAAGCATACTTTTTGGTTTTGCAACTCCAACAGAAGCAGCTGGTTGTGGTGCAATGGGAGCTTTACTACTTTCTTTAGCATACAAAAAATTAACTTTTTCAAAACTTCAAGAAGCTCTTGTTAAAACTTTAGAGATCACAGCTTTAATTATGGTTTTAGTTGCTGCATCAAACTTTTTTGGTGCTGTTTTTGCAAGACTAGGTACCCCAACTCTATTAACTGAATTCTTGTTAGGTTTAGAAATGAACAAATATTTAATTTTAGCGATTGTAATGGTTGCAATATTTTTATTGGGTTGGCCTTTAGAGTGGGTACCAATCGTAATGATTATTGTGCCAATTATTTTACCATTGATTGAAGCTCTTGGCTTTAATCTTACTTGGTTTGCAATATTAGTTGCCGTCAATCTCCAGACCGCCTGGCTGTCCCCACCAGTGGCATTGTCTGCGTATTTCTTAAAAGGGGTGGTCCCTGAATGGGATTTAAAAGATATTTATTATGGAATGATGCAATTTATGGTGCTTCAAATAATTGGTTTAGTTTTAATTATAATATTTCCTAAAATTGCACTTTGGTTACCAACTCTCCTATATGGACAGTAGAAATTATTAGTTTAAAATAATTTTTAGTGAATCAACCTAAAGTTAAATACTCCCTATCAAATTGGGATTTAGTTTCGGTAAATCCAAATTATAAAACTTGGAATTGGAAAGACCTTTTTTGTTACTGGGGAGTTAATGTACAAAGTGTAATTGGTTTTTCTCTAATTGCCTCACTTTATATAATGTACAATCTAAACACCTTTGTGGTTTTAATAGGAACTTTATTAGGTTCTTTTTTTGTTTATTTATTTGCTAATTTTATTGGAAAACCTTCACAAAAATTTGGATTACCTTTTGTAGTTTTGATGAGATCTTCTTTAGGATTTAATGGAGCGAAATTTTTTGGATTAATCAGAAGCTTGGTTGGAATTTTTTTATTTGGAATTCAAACTTATTTTTTATCAAAAATTTTAACTTATCTTATTAGAATATTACTTTTCACTATCGATGAGTCATTGTTAGTACAAGATATATTTATTTTTTATTTTTTTGGTTTAAATATTATAGATTGGTCATCAATTTTAATTGTAATTATTTTTCAAACATTTTTGTTTAGTATTGGTGCTCAATATAATAAAAAAATAATAAATTTTTCAGCAATCAGTGTTTATGTAGGAATTATTCTTTTTTTCTTCCTTGTTTTTTTAAGTGATGTCAAATTAACATCAAAAGCATTTGTAAATATTTTTAATACCAAAAACTTTTTTGATCTTAATAATTTATTACCACTTTTAACTGTAGCAGGAACTGTCTTTGCTTATTTTTCAATATTAATAATTAGTTTTGGGGACATTTCTAGGAATGTTAAAAATACTAAAGAGTTGGGTAAAGGGAATTTAAGTTTGCTTATTAATTTAATTATTTTCTCTTTTTTCTCTATATTTATTGTTGCCGGATCAGATGCACTTTTAAATCAAAAATTTTCAGACATAGACAGAATTTTTACAAATCCCACTGATATAATTGGCAAATATGACAATATTCAAATAACTACATTGGTATTATTTTTTATCGTAATTGCTTCAGCATCCACGAATTTAGTAGCCAATTATATTCCTTCTCAATATTCACTAATAAATTTTGTTCCAAATAAATTATCTTTAAGGAGTGCAAGTTATATAATTTCTTTCCTCGGTTTGTTGGTAGCTATTTTTTGGCTTACAATTTTGAGTCAAATTGGCATTTTATCTTTTATAGATACATTTGGTGCATTTTTTGGACCGTTATTTGGAGTAATAGTTGCTGACTATTATCTGATCAACAAACAAAGCTTGAGTAACAAAGATTTGTATTCAGTAGAAAAAGAAAGTAGTTACTATTATTCAAGAGGTTGGCATATCAAAGGTGTTTACTCAGTATTTCTAGGTTTTATTTTTTCAGCATCAACAATTTGGAACACAAATTTAATGTTTTTACAATCTTATGCGTGGTTAATTGGTGCATTTGTAGCCTGGATAACGTATTACTTGTTGGCAAAAAAATAATATGAAAGCTTTAGTATATACTGGAACACAAGAATTAGTTTACAGAGAAGAACCTAATCCAATTGAAGTTTCGGGAGAAAGTATTTTAAAAATCCATGCTTCAGGAATATGTGGTTCCGATATGCACGCATATCATGGACATGATGAGAGAAGAATTCCTCCGTTAATCTTAGGCCATGAAGTTAGTGGTGAAGTCCAAAATGGTAAATTTAAAGGTAAAGACGTTGTTTTAAATCCTCTGATAACTTGTGGTAAATGTGAATACTGCACAAGTGGAAGAGAACATCTTTGTCCTCATAGAATTATTTTAGGCATGAATAAGCCAATTGAAAGACAAGGGGTTTTTGCAGAATTTGTCTCAACACCAGACACAAATATTTATGAAATCCCAGATGGATTGGATAAAAATGAAGCGCCAGTAGCAGAGCCAACCGCAGTTTCTTTGCACGCAGTATTTATTGGTGAACAATCTTTAAAAAAACCTTTATCTGAATGTAAAATTTTGATCCAAGGTGGTGGTGCAATAGGATTATTATGTGGTTTAATTTTATCTAAAATTAAAAATAGTAAAAATATAATTCTCTCTGATCCTAATAAATTGAGATTAAATGAGTGTTCAAAATATTTAGACGCAAAATATGTTGCACCAGGCCATAACGAAATAGAAAGTAATAAATTTGATATTGTATTTGATACAGTAGGTTTAGAAATTTCAAGACAACAGGCTATTGAAGTGGTTAAGCCAGGTGGTTCAATTATTCACATTGGCTTAACTCAGCCAGCTGGAACCTTTAATTTTAGAAAAATGACACTTCAAGAGGTGACCGTTATAGGAACTTATTGTTATACAAACAAGGATTTTGAGCAAACTTTAGCAATATTAGCTAACAAAGAGATAGGTTCTCTAGATTGGATTGAATTTAGGGATTTAAAAAATGGTGGTGATGCCTTTAAACAAATTCATGATGGCACCTGTGTTGCACCTAAAATTATATTGATACCTTAGAATTAGAATTTAATTTTATAGCTCTAGAACTACCCATTTTGAGGTCATTAGACATAATTGGTGCAGATATCATTATTGACCAATAAATTAAAAGTAAAAAAATTGAAATTGTTTTCATATTATTTATTTAAAAATTAATTCTGATTTTTGCATGTTTAAATCTTGTCTAAATAATGTATTAAGAACTTAAATTATGAAAATTTTTTTTAAACTCATTTCAATTTTTTTGATTTCAATCAGCTCAGTTGTTGCAAATGAAGTTTTAGTGTTTGAGTTTACAGAAGCAGAACTTTCAGAATTAACTGTCAGAAAAGTAAGAGGAGCAAAGAACGAGACAAAATATACTGTTGGTAAGAATGAAAATGGAAATTTCCTTAAGGCTGTTGCCGATAATGCAGCGTCTGGTCTTGGTAAAGAAGTTAAAATTGATCTAAACAAGACACCTTTTATAAATATTACGTGGAAAGTTGAGAAAGATTTATCAGGAATTAAAGAAGACACTAAAAAAGGACATGATTTTGCAGCCAGAGTTTTTGCTGTTAAAAAAACAGGTGCAACACCATTATCAAACAGAGCAGTTAACTATGTGTATTCAAGCAACAGGGATATTGGAGTTAGTTCACCAAGTCCGTACACAAAAAAATCTATAGACAATGTAATGGCCACAACCAAAACTAATATAAATGAATGGGTAACAGTTAAATCAAATGTAAAAGAAGATTTTAAGAAATTTCACGATTTAGATTTAGATGAATTAGATGGTTTAGCAGTTATGGCGGATACAGATAATTCTAAAATGAAATCTGTGGCTTATTTCCAAAACATTTATTTTTCAGCAAATTAATTAAAGTTTAGTATATTTTTTTAGCCCCATACTCAGGATTGACAGTATGATTGCTACAATTACGTCCTCTATTGGAGTAGCATTAGGAACACCAAAGTTCCATAAAATTACTCCAATTAACCAAATTATATAAATTTTCATTGTAGTCATTATATCTTAGTTTGTATAAAAATTTCTCATTATTTGATATTAATGAACAATGCATAAAACTTTTAGCCATAATGTTAAAATTTACTATGAAGATACAGACTCTGGAGGAGTAGTTTATTACGCAAATTATTTAAAATACTTTGAAAGAGCAAGAACAGAAGCACTATTAACTATTGGTTTAAGTAATTTGAAAATTAAAGATAAGTTTAATTCTTTAATAATCGTTAAGTCATGCAATATTGAATATAAAAAATCAGCATATTTAGAAGATAATTTAATAATAAAATCTTTTATTTCCTCTTTATCAAAAACCTCTTTTGTAATGGATCAGTCAATCTACAGAGATGATTTGTTAATTGTGGATTCAAAAATACATTTGGTATTTGTAAATACAATCGGAAAACCTACAAAAATTCCTGAGATAGTTTTAAATAGCTTTGAGCCTTATATTTTAAAAAACTAAATAGCTGTTTCTCTTTTTATTTTTTTGAAAAAATTAACTATAATTTTTTCAGATATTAATTTTGTATTTACATTTCTAGGACTTGGGTGATAACACGCGTATAATCTGATTTTATTTGATAAATCATAATATTTACCATGCTTAAAAGTATACTTTCCATTTAATTTATTTTTACTTTTGTAATATTTAATACAATTATCAAAAGCCACTTTACCTAAAGCAACAATTGTTTGGATTTTGCTTAAAGTTTCAATCTCAGTTTCAAAATGATTGGAGCAATTTGATAATTCCTCATTTGTTGGTTTGTCACCAGGAGGAACACATTTCAGTATATTGGTTATAAAAGTTGATTTTAATTCCAATCCATCATTTAAATTTTCTGAATAAGGTAGATTAGAAATATTTGCTTTTTTTAGACAAGAAAACAAGAAATCGCTTGATTTGTCTCCAGTGAAGGGTCTTCCTGTTCTGGTTCCCCCATGTGCTGCTGGCGCCAAACCTAAAATTAATAATTTCGAATTTATCTTACCAAATCCAGGAACTGGTTTACCCCAATAAGTTTCGTTAATATTTTGTTTTCGTTTTACAGTAGATATTTTTTTAATAAAATTAATTAATCTAGGACATTTTCTACATTTAATAATTTTCTTATTAAGTTGTTTTAATTTATTATCCATCAATGAAAATTTTAAAATATTTTTTAATTATATTTACATTTTTAAATTCTCCAATTAAAGCAGATTCAAATAAAGCCATAATTGGTGAGCTTCAAAAAGGTGGTAAATTAATATTTATTCGTCATGCTTATGCACCGGGAGGAGGGGATCCTTCTAATTTTGATGTCAATAATTGTGAAACCCAAAGAAACTTAAATGAAGAGGGAAGAGTACAATCAAAAAAAATTGGAAATTTTTTTAAACAAAATGATATTTTAATAAACAAAATTTACTCTAGTGAATGGTGCAGATGCAAAGAAACTGCAGAAATAGCCTTTAAAAATTATGAAACAAAAAATTTTTTGAATTCATTTTTTAGTGCAAAATTTGCTAAAAATAGAAAACAACAAGTTAATGATTTTAATAAATTCTTAAACACGTGGGATCAAAAGCAAAATATAATTTTTGTAACACATTACGTGGTAATATCTGAGCTTTTAAACTACGCACCATCATCAGGTGAGATTGTTATTTCAGATAAAAATTTAAAAGTAATTGATACTTTAGAAATAGAATATTAAATTAAATTTTATGTCTTCAAAAAGAGCTATGCGACAAGCACAAAAACAAGCATTCGCTAAACATAGATCTAATATTTCAAATAGTAGATTTGATTTTAAAAAAAAAAATTTAGATAAACTTAAGGAAAATAAAAAAAAGAAAACCTAACTTTGGTTTGCAAATTTTTCTATTTTTTTACATGTAGAAATTTTTGAAATCCCTTCGATATCGTTCATAACACTTTTAATAAATATCTCAGGCTTGTTCTTTTCAATTAATATTTGAGTATAAAACTGAGGATAACCATGTTTTAAAGTAAAAATTTTACCATCTTCCTCATAAATATTTCTTACATATGAGTTTGATTTTTTTACACTTAAATCAGTAATTCTATATTTTTGATAAGTTTTTTCAGCATAAACATAATTTCTAGTCATAATTAATTCATTAAGATTAAATATGTATTCATTTTTTAAATATTTATCTTCTTTATGATCACATTTACTTAAAATTATAATTTCTGAAAATGAATGATTTATAAATGACAGAATGAATAAAATGAGAGAAAAAAAAAATAAATTATCTTTTTTCATTTTTTTCAGCAAAAAACAATCCAATTAAAAAAAGTGCCGTCCACCCAATTCCTAGTAATGCTTTAGGGCTAGTTTCAGCGCTCCACATATCTAGAACTAAAGCACCAAAGATTAGTCCTATAATGTAAATTATTACTACAATTGTTGATTTACTCATTTTTAAGATTTTTTTTGAATAGAGATATTCCCTTATTTATTTTATGCTCATAAGACTCGTTAAAACTATCTAGCTGCCAACCACTTAATCTTTTTCTGATACTTTCTAAATTATTTTGTTTCCATTCATCTGTAGTTTCTTCTAGTTTCCACTGTTTTTTTTCATCATTATTTCTTCCACAACCATAACAATAACCTGTTGAAGGATCTGTTTTACAAATACTAATACAAGGTGAAATAATCATATTATTTATATTTTTATATCCTTTTACACTATTATTCGGATTGGACAAATGAGTTCAATAATATATAAAGCACCTAATTTAACTGGGGCGATGGCGGAATTGGTAGACGCGCTGGTCTTAGGAACCAGTCGAGCAATCGGTGAAGGTTCGAGTCCTTTTCGCCCTACCATTAAATAATTATGAAAGTTACTGTAGAAAATAAAAAAGGTTTAAATAAAGATCTAAAAATTTTTATCGATAAAGAGACTATGAACTCTTATATGGATGAAAAATATGAAGAGATTAAAGGAACAGTAAATTTAAAAGGTTTTCGACCAGGAAAAGTACCAAAAGAAATTTTAAAAAGACAATTTGGCAAAGCTGTATTTGGTGAAGTATTAGACAAAGTTTTAAAAGATACATCTACAAAAGCGTTAGAAGAAAACAAAATTAAACCAGCAGGTCAGCCAAAATTAGATCTAAAGACATATGGTGAAGATAAAGAATTGGAATATGTCTTGTCAGTTACAGAATTACCTAAAGTAGAGATTAAATCATTAGAAAACATTAAATTTGATGAATACACTGTTAAAATTGATGATAGTGAGACAGATAAAAGAATAAAAGAAATTGCTAAGAACCAACCTAATTTCAAGGAAGGTGCTGTAGATACAAAAGCAAAAGAGGGTGATCTCTTAGCACTAGATTACAAAGCAACAATTGATGGAAAAGAATTTAAAGGAAGTGAAGGAAAAAATACACAGCTTACATTAGGTAAAGATTTATTTTTGAAAGGTTTCGATAAGCAGCTAATTGGTGTTAAAAAAGATGATGAGAAAGTTGTTGAAGCAACACTTCCAGAAAATTATCCTGAAAAAGAATTAGTTAATAAAAAAGCTAAATTTAGTTGTAAAATTTTATCAGTTAAACAACCACAAGAGGTGAAAATAGATGATGATTTTGCAAAAAATTTAGGAGCTAAAGATTTGAAAGATCTTAAAGCTTTAATTTCAAAGCAAATAAATGATGAATATAAAAATTCTTTAGATCAACTTTCAAAAAATCAAATTTTAAAAGAAATTGAAAAAATTAAAGTTGAAGAAGTTCCAGGAAACTTAGTCGAGGAAGAAGTTAAAATTCTTTCACAAGGTATGTCTGAAGATGAGGCTAAAAAGAATAAGAAATCTTTTGAAGAAAAAGCAAAAACAAGAATTAAGACTGGATTAATCTTAAATGAATTTGGTGAAAAAAATCAAATCAAAGTTAGTGAACAAGAAATTCAAGCTGAAGTTCAAAAACAATTAAGAATGATGCCAGGACAAGAGAAAATGGTTATGGATTTTTATCAAAAAAATCCATCTGCTTTAGCCAGTCTAAGAGGGACAGTTTATGAAGAGAAAATTTTAAATCTTATAAAAGAAAAAGGTAAACCAAATAAAAAAGAAATTTCTAAAGATGAGGCAGAAAAAATCTTAAAAGAAGCTCATAAACACGATCACGATCATAATCATGACCATGATCATTCACATGATCACGAGCCAAAAAAAGAAACAAAAAAGAAACCCGCAGCAAAAGCTTCAGAGAAAAAAAAACCTTCTCCAAAAACAGCAAAAGCTTCAGAGAAAAAAAAACCTTCTCCAAAAACAGCAAAAGCAAAACCAGCTGCTAAAAAAACAAAAAAAGTTAGCAAAAAGTAATCACAAGTTGTATAAGTAGAAAGAATCAACTTATGACAACAAAATTATCAGAACATATGAGCAATCTAGTGCCGATGGTTGTAGAGCAATCAAGCAAAGGTGAGAGAGCTTATGATATCTATTCAAGACTTCTAAAGGAAAGAATTATTTTTTTAACAGGTCAGATTAATGACAACATTGCATCCTTAGTAACAGCCCAGTTATTATTTTTAGAGGCTGAAGATCCTAAAAAAGAAATTTATTTATATATCAATAGTCCTGGTGGACTGGTTACAGCTGGTCTTGGAATTTATGATACCATGCAATATGTAAAACCCGATATTTCAACTTTATGTATTGGACAAGCTGCATCAATGGGATCATTTTTGTTGGCTGCAGGAACTAAAGGTAAGAGGTTTTCTTTACCCAACTCAAGAATAATGGTTCACCAACCTTCTGCAGGTTTTCAAGGACAAGCTACAGATATAGAAATTCATGCTAATGAAGTCTTGTCATTAAAGAAAAGATTAAATGAAATTTATTCAAAACATACAGGTAAAACTGTTGATGAAATAAAATCTGCTTTAGAGAGAGATAATTTCATGACCGCTGATGTCGCAAAATCATTTGGTCTTATTGACGAAGTAGTAGAAAAAAGATCATAATACACAATATATTGATAACTTACTAATCCAAACTTGATTAGTATGAGTCATCTATAATAAAGTAATGAAATTGATTCGTTTAAAAAATTATGAGTACAAATAATAAAAATATTCTTTACTGTTCTTTTTGTGGAAAGAGCCAACACGAGGTTAGAAAATTAATTGCAGGCCCAACTGTATTTATTTGTGACGAATGTGTTGAGCTTTGTATGGATATTATAAAAGAGGAAAGCAAAGATACTTTTGTTAAACACCAAGACGGTCTTCCTTCACCAAAAGAAATTTGCACAGTGCTGGATGATTATGTAATTGGTCAAGCACATGCCAAGAAAGTTTTGTCAGTAGCAGTACACAATCACTATAAAAGACTTAATTATGAAAACAAAACTAGTAAGAATGTAGAATTATCTAAATCCAATATATTATTAGTTGGTCCTACTGGTTGTGGTAAAACTTTATTAGCTCAAACTCTTGCGAGAATTTTAGATGTTCCATTTACAATGGCAGATGCAACAACATTGACAGAAGCAGGATACGTTGGTGAGGATGTTGAAAATATTATTTTAAAATTACTTCAAGCTTCAGATTATAATGTTGAAAAAGCACAACGTGGAATAGTGTACATCGACGAAGTTGATAAGATTAGTAGAAAATCTGAGAACCCATCCATTACAAGAGATGTATCTGGAGAAGGAGTTCAGCAAGCTTTATTAAAGATAATGGAAGGAACTGTTGCAAGTGTTCCGCCTCAAGGAGGTAGAAAACATCCTCAACAAGAATTTTTACAAGTAGACACAACAAATATTCTTTTTATTTGCGGAGGTGCATTTGCTGGATTAGACAAGATTATCTCTCAAAGAGACAAAGGTACTTCAATTGGTTTTGGAGCGGATGTAAAAAATACTCAGGATAAAAAAACAGGAGAGTGGATGAAGGGACTAGAGCCTGAGGATTTATTGAAATTTGGATTAATACCAGAGTTTATCGGAAGATTACCAATGATAGCAACTCTTGAGGATTTAGATGAAAAATCATTGATCAAAATTTTACAAGAACCTAAAAATTCTTTAACTAAACAGTATCAAGAACTATTTAAGTTAGATGGAGCGAAATTAACATTTAAAGAAAATGCTCTTAAAGAAATAGCTCAAAAAGCAATTAGCAAAAAAACAGGAGCAAGAGGATTGAGATCAATTTTAGAAAATATATTATTAAAAACTATGTATGATCTCCCAAGCCAAGATAACATTGAAGAAGTAATTGTTGATGCAGGAGCTGCAAAAGGTCAATCACAACCAATTTTAGTTCATTCTAAAGGCGAAAATAAATCTAAGTCTGGCAAAACATCAGCGGCTTAATATCCTTAATAAGTAACAAAAACCTATTGCAATATAATATATAATATCCATATTATTCCTATGGACGTTAAAATATCATTGCCGTTATTACCTTTAAGAGACATTGTAGTCTTCCCAAGCATGGTAATACCTCTGTTTGTAGGAAGAGATAAATCGATTTCTGCACTTAATGAGGTGATGAAAAAAGATAAGAAGATTATTCTTGTAACTCAAAAAAATTCAGAGATCGATGATCCTAAAAAAACAGATGTATTTATGTATGGCTGTGAAGGAAGCATCCTACAATTATTAAAGTTACCTGATGGAACTGTAAAAGTTTTAGTTGAAGGTATTAAAAGGGTTAAAATTTTAGATTTTAAAGATAACGAGAAGTTTATTACGTGTGACTATACATATTTCAATGATATTTTGCCAAAAGACGAAGATTTATTTCCTTTAGCAGCTACTGCTTTAAGAAGATTAGAAAAGTTAACTTCAATAAACAAGAAAATTTCGAACGAGACAATAAACACAATTAAGCAGTTAAAAGATCCTTCTCAAATAGCTGACAATATTGCTTCACATATCACAGCTACAATTTCAGAAAAACAACAAATTTTTGAAACCGTTGATGTGAAGAAGAGATTAAATGCCATAATTAAAATTATGGAAAATGAAACAAGTATAATCGGAGTAGAGAAAAGAATTCGAGGACGAGTTAAAACTCAAATGGAGAAAACTCAGAGAGAATATTACTTAAATGAGCAACTTAAAGCTATTCAAAAAGAACTTGGTGAGATTGAAGACGGTAAAGATGAAACTACTAGTTTAAATAAAGCTATAACAAAAGCAAAAATGCCAAAAGAAGTTGAAAAGAAATGTCTACAAGAGCTTAAAAAATTGAAGAACATGAGCCCAATGTCAGCTGAAGCCACAGTGGTTAGAAATTACTTAGATTGGATGACGGAACTTCCTTGGCACAAGAAAAGTGAAGTTGATATCGATTTAACTAAGGCATTAAATGTTCTTGATAAAGATCATTTTGGACTAGAGAAAGTTAAAGAAAGAATAATAGAATTTTTAGCTGTTCAAAAAAGAATGGAAAAAATTAAAGGCCCAATATTATGTTTAGTTGGTCCCCCTGGTGTTGGTAAAACATCTTTAGGTAAATCTATCGCAAAAGCAACTAACAGAGAATTTGTTAGAATGTCTGTTGGTGGGATGAGAGACGAAGCAGAAATAAGAGGGCATAGAAGAACTTACATCGGATCATTACCAGGTAAAATAATTCAAATGATGAAAAAGGCTGGAACAAAAAATCCTTTAATTTTATTAGATGAGATAGATAAAATTGGAAATGATTATAGAGGTGATCCATCATCAGCGTTATTAGAAGCATTAGATCCAGAACAAAATACAACTTTTAACGATCACTATTTAGAAGTTGATTATGATTTATCTGATGTAATGTTTGTAACAACAGCAAATACTTTAAATATATTACCTCCGTTATTAGACAGAATGGAAGTGATAAGATTAGCTGGTTATACAGAGGATGAAAAAATTAGTATAGCTAACAAATATCTACTTCCTAAACAGATCAAAGATAATGGTGTTAAAGAAAAAGAAATGAAATTGGAAGAAGACATTATAAAAGAAGTAATTAGAGGATACACAAAAGAATCAGGAGTTCGAAACTTAGAAAGAGAAATTTCTAAACTTGCTAGAAAAGTTGTTAAGAAAATTGTAGCGGGTGAGGAAAAAGAAGTTCAAATTAATAATAAAAACTTATCTGATTTTCTTGGTGTAGCTAAATTTAAGTTTGGAGAATTAGAATCTGAAAATAGAGTGGGTATTGTAACTGGACTTGCTTGGACTGAGTATGGTGGGGAAATTTTAAAAATTGAAACAGTAACTATGCCTGGAAAAGGAAGAATGCAGATTACTGGTAAGCTAGGTGATGTAATGCAAGAATCTGTAAAAGCTGCAAAATCTTTTGTTAGATCAAAATGTTTAGAGTATGGAATTATTCCACCTTTATTTGAGAAAAAAGATTTTCACATTCATGTGCCAGAAGGAGCAACACCAAAAGACGGTCCATCTGCCGGCATAGGAATGGTTACTTCAATTGTTTCATCAATTACAAATATACCTGTGAGAAGAGATGTTGCGATGACTGGTGAGGTAACATTAACAGGCCAAGTATTGCCAATAGGTGGCCTTAAAGAAAAATTACTAGCTGCTCATAGAGCTGGAATTAATGAAGTTTTAATTCCTAAAGAAAATGAAAAAGATTTAGTCGATATGCCTAAGAAAATTATAGATGATATTAAAATTACACCAGTCGAATATGCTGACCAAGTAATTAAAATTGCTTTAACCAAAGAACTAAAACCAACGGAATGGGTTGAGGTAGATTTGGCTAAAAAAGACGATAAATCTCAAGCTAGTATTCAATAATAATTAATTTACTTTATTTAAGTGTTGATGTAATAAGTAGCTCTGTTTTGGGGCGGTTAGCTCAGTTGGTAGAGCATCTCGTTTACACCGAGGGGGTCAAAGGTTCGAGTCCTTTACTGCCCACCAAACAAATTAAGTGGGGGTGTAGCTCAGTTGGTTAGAGCGATCGCCTGTCACGCGATAGGTCGAGGGTTCGAGTCCCTTCACTCCCGCCACTTTTTCCCAATAAACTGTCTGTTAATATTAATAAAATGTGACTTATCTTCCCTTCAACATCAGATAAAAACTGATATATAGATTTTCATGTTATCTGAATTTTTAAAAGATTACCTACCAATTATTCTATTTTTAGTTATCGCTCTTGGTTTAAGTGTTGCTTTTGTAGTGTTAAATTTTTTGCTTTCACCAAAAAAACCTGATCCAGAAAAGTTATCTGCATACGAATGTGGTTTCGAACCATTTCAAGACTCTAGAATGGAGTTCGATGTAAGATTTTACTTAGTTGCAATTCTATTTATCATATTTGATCTTGAAATTGCCTTTCTATTTCCATGGGCAATATCATTAGGAAACATTGGTCTATTAGGCTTTTCATCAATGATGATTTTTCTATTCATACTAACAGTTGGTTTTATTTATGAATGGAAAAAAGGTGCTCTAGATTGGGAATAAAATTAGTTTAATGAACGAAAAAATAGAACAAGTTCCTGAAGAGTTTAAACAACTTGCTAAAGATTTTAGTAAAAATGGTTTTATAACTACATCGCTAGATAATTTAATTAATTGGTCTAGATCTGGCTCTTTGCATTGGATGACTTTTGGTCTTGCGTGCTGTGCAGTCGAAATGATGCAAACAGCAATGCCTAGATATGACTTGGAAAGATTTGGAGCTGCTCCCCGTGGATCACCAAGACAATCAGATGTAATGATTGTAGCCGGAACGTTGACAAATAAAATGGCGCCAGCTTTAAGAAAAGTTTATGATCAAATGCCAGAACCTAGATATGTAATTTCTATGGGTAGCTGTGCTAATGGTGGAGGTTATTATCATTATTCTTATTCAGTTGTAAGAGGGTGTGATCGTATAGTTCCAGTTGATGTATACGTTCCAGGATGCCCTCCTTCTGCAGAAGCATTATTATACGGAATTTTGCAATTACAAAAAAAAATTAGAAAAAAAGGATCTTTTATAAGATAGTTATGAATAGTTTAGAGGATCTAGAAAAAAAAATTAATTCTGAATTAACCACCAAAATTAACAATTCAGAAATAAAACATAATCAAATTTATCTAGAAACAGATAAAGATGATTTTTTAGATGTAATTTTATTCTTAAAAACTAATTTAGATACAAAATTTCGACAGCTAATAGATATTACAGTTGTAGATTATCCTGAAAATAATCAAAGATTTCAAGTAGTTTACTTATTTTTAAGTCATGAATTTAATCAAAGACTAGTTCTAAAATACTCTATTTCTGAAAATGAAGTTATACCTTCTTTGACGAGTGTTTTTCCCGCTGCAAATTGGATGGAAAGAGAAGTTTTTGATATGTATGGTGTAAATTTCAAAGATCATCCTGACTTAAGAAGAATACTCACAGATTATGGTTTTGAAGGACATCCTTTAAGAAAAGATTTTCCTTTAACTGGTCACTCTGAAGTTAGATATAGCGAAGATCAAAAAAAAGTAATCAGCGAACCGGTTAAACTAGAGCAAAATTATCGAAATTTTGATTACGAGAGCCCTTGGGAAGGAACAAAATATATTAAAGAAGAAATAGAAAATAATGACAAAAAAAATTAAAAATTTAAATCTAAACTTTGGTCCTCAACATCCAGCAGCTCACGGTGTATTAAGATTAATATTAGAATTAGACGGTGAGGTTGTTGAAAAAGCAGACCCACATATAGGTTTACTACATAGAGGTACAGAAAAATTAATTGAAAACAAGACATACATGCAAGCTGTTCCTTATTTTGACCGTTTGGATTATGTGGCTCCAATGAATCAAGAACATGCCTTTGCCCTTGCTGTAGAAAAAATTCTTAAAATAGATGTACCGATTAGAGCTCAGTATATAAGGGTTATATTTTGTGAAATTGGAAGAATATTAAGTCATATTCTTAACGTTACTACTCAAGCGCTTGATGTTGGTGCCTTAACCCCATCACTTTGGGGTTTTGAAGAACGAGAAACTTTAATGACTTTTTACGAAAGAGCATCTGGGTCAAGATTACACGCCAACTACTTTAGAGCCGGTGGTGTTCATCAAGACTTACCCAAAGGTTTAGAGGAAGATATCTCAAACTTTTGCGATACATTTCCAAAAGTGATTAATGATTTAGAAAGTCTCTTAACAGACAATAGAATTTTTAAACAAAGAAATGTTGATATTGGAATTGTAAGTAAAGAGGATGCTTTAGATTATTCTTTTTCAGGAGTCATGATTAGAGGATCAGGGGTGCCTTGGGATTTAAGAAAATCTCAACCTTATGATTGTTATGAGGATTTAGATTTTAAAATACCAGTTGGAAAAAATGGTGATTGCTACGATAGATATTTATGCAGAATTGAAGAAATGAAAGAGAGTGTTTCTATTATTAAACAGTGTTTATCTAAAATGGAAAAAGGTCCAATTAAATCATTAGATGGTAAAATTAGTCCACCATCAAAAAAAGATATTAAACAATCAATGGAAGCGTTAATTCATCATTTTAAATTATTCACAGAGGGTTATAGAGTACCTAAGGACGAAATTTATACAGCTGTTGAGGCACCAAAGGGAGAATTTGGAGTTTATTTAATTTCTGATGGTTCGAGCAAACCCTACAAATGTAAGATTAGAGCACCAGGATTTTCACATTTGCAATCAATGGATTATTTAATTAAAGGACACATGTTAGCAGATGTACCAGCTGTTCTAGGTTCGTTAGATATTGTTTTTGGTGAGGTGGATAGATGAGTTTAAGAAAACCAGCAAAAGATCAACCAGAAAGTTTTGAATTTAATGCTTCCTCTTTAGAGGCAGCAAATAATATTGTTGCAAAATATCCAGAAGGAAAACAACAAAGTGCTGTGATGGCCTTACTTTATATTGCTCAAAGACAAAATAATAATTGGATACCATTAGCTGCAATGAAGTATATCGCTAAGTTTTTAGACATGCCTTATATAAAAGTTTATGAGGTAGCTACTTTCTATACTATGTACAATCTATCACCAGTTGGAAAATATTTTGTTCAAGTATGTACCACAACACCATGCATGATAAGAGGTGCAAACAAATTGGTTGAAGCTTGTAAGGAGAAAATTTCTGAAAATGAATGTGAATTATCAAGCGATAAGAGTTGTTCATGGATGGAAGTTGAATGCCTAGGTGCTTGCGTGACTGCTCCTATGATGCAAATAAATGATGATTATTATGAAGATCTTGATAAAGAAAAAACATCTGAGATTTTGGATAAAATTTTAAATGGAGAAACTCCAAAACCAGGTTCATACAGAGGAAGAATTAATAATGAGCCAGAGAACAATAGAAAAACACTAACGGATTTAAAAAATGCTTAAAGATCAAGATAGAATTTTTCAAAATTTATATAATGATAAAGGCTCTGATGTAGCAGCGTCACAATCAAGAGGTGATTGGGTAAACACTAAAGAAATTACTGAAAAAGGAAGAGATTGGATTATTAATGAAATTAAAGAATCTCAGCTTAGAGGTCGAGGTGGTGCAGGATTTCCTACAGGTTTAAAGTGGTCATTTGCACCAAAAGAAGTTGGATCAAGACCACATTATTTGGTTATTAATGGTGATGAGTCCGAACCAGGCACTTGTAAAGATAGAGATATTTTAAGATTTGAACCTCATAAATTAATAGAGGGTTGCCTGATAGCATCATACGCAGTTCAAGCACACGTCTGCTACATATATATTAGAGGAGAATATTTTGTTGATGGTCAAAAACTCCAAGCTGCAATTGATGAGGCTTATGAGAAAAAATTATTAGGAAAAAATGCAGCTGGAACTGGGTGGGATTTAGATATTTATATCCACTATGGAGCAGGAGCGTATATTTGTGGTGAAGAAACAGCATTACTTGAAAGTTTAGAAGGTAAAAAAGGTCAACCAAGATTAAAACCACCTTTCCCAGCTTTGATTGGTTTATATGGATGCCCAACTATAATTAATAATGTTGAAACGATTGCTGTGGTGCCAACCATTCTAAGAAGAGGAGCGAAATGGTTTGCTTCTTTAGGAAGAGAAAAAAATACAGGTACTAAAATATTTTGTATTTCTGGAAATGTTAATAATCCGTGTAATGTAGAAGAGGAAATGAGTATTCCTCTAAAAGAATTAATAGAAGTTCACGCTGGTGGAGTGATTGGTGGATGGGATAATTTACAAGCTGTAATACCTGGTGGATCTTCTATGCCTCTAATTCCAAAAGATAGATGCGAAACATTAAAGATGGATTTTGATGCGTGTGTCGAAGAAAAAAGTGGATTAGGAACAGCAGGAATAGTGGTTATCAATAAAGATCAAGACATTATTAAATGTATGGCAAGAATTGCTAGATTTTACAAACATGAAAGTTGTGGACAATGTACACCTTGCAGAGAAGGTTCTGGATGGATGTGGCGAATGCTTGAGCGTATGGCAAAAGGCGATGCAACTAAAGATGAAGTTGACATGTTAGGAGATGTAACAACCCAAATCGCTGGTCATACAATTTGTGCGTTTGGAGAAGGTTCTTCATGGCCAGTTCAAGGTTTGTTAAGACATTTTAAAAAAGAAATTCAAGAAAGAAACAATTTGGACCCAATTGTTCAGAAAAAAAATAATATACCTTATTTGGTTGATCAACATTTATTAGATAAAAAAAATGCTTAAACTAAAAGTAAATGACATTGATGTAGAAGTTGAAGAAGGACTAACAGTTCTTCAAGCCTGTGAAAAAGCAGGAGTTGAGATACCTAGATTTTGTTATCATGAAAAATTATCTATAGCTGGAAATTGTAGAATGTGTTTGGTGGAAATGGAGAAATCACCGAAACCCATTGCATCATGCGCAATGCCTGCTGCCGAAGGAATGAATATTAAAACAAACACAAGTTTAGTTGAAAAGGCTAGAAAAGGTGTAATGGAATTTTTACTAGCAAATCATCCTCTAGATTGTCCTGTATGTGACCAAGGTGGTGAGTGTGATCTTCAAGATCAATCAATGTTTTATGGAGTAGATAAATCTAGATTTAAAGAAAACAAAAGAGCAGTTCCTGAAAAAAATATGGGACCGTTAATCAAAACTCAAATGACAAGATGCATACATTGTACAAGATGTGTGCGATTTGCCACTGAAGTTGCAGGAGTCCCAGAACTTGGTGCAATAGGAAGGGGTGAGGATATGCAAATTACAACATATCTTGAGCAATCAATGCAATCAGAATTATCTGCCAATGTAGTTGATTTATGTCCTGTTGGAGCTTTAACATCAAAACCTTATGTTTTTGAAGCAAGACCATGGGAATTAAAAAAGACTGAAACAATTGATGTTATGGATGCAATAGGTTCAAACATTAGAGTTGATACATACGATTGGGAAGTAAAAAGAGTTCTCCCAATAATAAATGAAGATATTAATGAAGAATGGATTTCAGATAAAACTAGATATGCGTGTGATGGTTTACTTCATCAAAGATTAGATACTCCATATATTAAATACAACGGTAAATTTGAGAAAGCTTCGTGGCAAGAAGTTTATAAAATAATAAAATCTAAATTAGAAAATACATCTAAAGAAAAAGTATCTGGTTTTGTTGGAGATTTAACAAACATGGAAACTGCTTACATTTTTAAAGAATTTTTTGAGCGAACAGTTGAAACTGATAATTATGAGTCAAGATCAGATAATAGATATATTAATATTTCAAAAAGAGAAAATTATTTGTTTAATTCCTCAATTAATGGAATTGAAGATGCTGATTTAATTTTATTATTGGGTGCCAATCCTAGATACGAAGCTACAATTTTAAATGCAAGAATTAGAAAATCTTATCTAAATAATAGTACAAGAATTGTATCATTAAATGATTGTGGAGATCTAACTTATCCTTATGAAAGTTTAGATGGGCAAACTAAAACAATTAAAGAAATTATAGATGACACACATAAACTTTCAAAAGAAATAGAAAGTGCAAAAAAACCAATGATCATAATTGGTGAGTCCTTACTAAGATTAGAAAATGCACAATATCTGTTTAATAATTTAAAAGATTTTTTGAATAAAAAAAACAAATTCTCAGAAGATTGGAATCCTTTGAATATTTTATCATGTGATGCAGCAACTGTAGGAAATTTTGATTTAGGAGTTTTAAACAATAAAACAAATTTAATTGAAGATTTAAAATCAAATAAATTTGAAATAGTGTTTTTAATAGGTCAGGATAATTTAAATTTTGCTAAAAAAAATGAATTTGTTATTTATCAAGGAAGCCATGGTGACAAAGGGGCAGAGTGTGCAGATATAATTTTGCCTGGCTCAGCTTACACAGAACAAGACGGTTATTATACAAATTTAGAGGGAAAAATTCAAAAAGCATTTAAGGCCTCTTATCCTCCTGGAGATGCAAAAGAAGATTGGCAGATAATAAATGAACTAGCTGAATTCATGAATAATAGAAAATTATTTAATGATAAAGAAGAACTAGATAGCAGCATGTTAAATTATTTAAAATTGCAAAGTGAAAAACAAACTGAACAAAATTATAACAACTCGAATTTTGATTTTAATAATGAAAATTTAAAAATTGAAATTAAAGATTATTATTTTTCTAATGTTGTTGCTAAATCATCAAAAACAATGATTGAGTGCAATAATGCAAAAATGAATTTAAAATCAACAGGCACAGAAGGTTAAGATGGAATATTTGAATATAGTTTTTCAAGAAATATACAAAATTCTATTTTTGTTGGTTCCAGTTTTGGTTTCTGTAGCTATGATTGTTTGGCTAGATAGAAGAGTTTGGGCTTTTGTTCAAAAAAGACAAGGACCAAATGTAGTGGGACCATTTGGATTACTTCAATCATTGGCTGATGCTTTGAAATATATTTTTAAAGAAATAATCATTCCATCAAGCTCTAACAAAGTAATCTTTATATTAGCACCTATCGTTACAATGACATTAGCTTTGATTGCGTGGGCTGTTATACCATTTAGCGCAACCCAGGTTTTAGCGGATATTAATGTTGGTATACTTTATCTATTTGCTGTTTCATCCCTAGGTGTTTATGGAATAATTATGGGAGGATGGGCTTCAAACTCTAAATATCCTTTCTTAGGTGCAATTAGATCTGCGGCTCAAATGGTATCATATGAAGTTTCAATTGGGGTTATTATTATCAATGTATTGTTGTGCGTAGGCTCATTGAATTTAAATGACATCGTAATTGCTCAACAAAATCTATGGTTTGTAATTCCGTTATTTCCAATGTTTGTAATATTTTTTATCTCTGCTTTAGCTGAAACTAATAGACCACCTTTTGATTTACCTGAAGCTGAAGCAGAATTAGTTGCTGGATACCAGACAGAATATTCAGGAATGATGTATGCAATGTTTTGGCTAGGTGAATATGCAAACATTTTATTGATGTGTGCTATGGGAGCTATATTATTCTTAGGTGGTTGGTTATCTCCAATAGATATTTATCCATTTACTTTAGTTCCAGGTGCAATTTGGTTAATTTTAAAAATTTTACTTTTATTTTTCTTATTTGCTTTAGTAAAAGCAATTGTACCAAGATATAGATATGACCAATTAATGAGATTAGGTTGGAAAGTATTTCTTCCTTTGTCATTAACTTGGGTTGTTTTAACTGCAAGTTATTTATTTTACTTTAACCTTTTACCAACAAACTAATTATGAATTTATCCAGATTTTTTAAAACTATTTTCATGGTTGATTTTGTAGGCGGTTTGTTCATTGCAATAAAAGAATTGTTTAAACCAAAGAAAACAATCAATTATCCTTTTGAAAAAGGAAAAATTAGTCCAAGATTTAGAGGTGAGCACGCTTTAAGAAGATATCCAAATGGAGAAGAAAGATGTATTGCATGTAAACTTTGCGAAGCTGTATGTCCTGCTCAAGCAATAACAATTGAGTCTGCTCAAAGAGAAGACGGCAGTAGAAAAACAACTCGGTATGATATCGACATGATGAAATGTATTTATTGTGGTTTATGTGAAGAAGCTTGTCCTGTTGATGCTATAGTCCAAGGTCCAAATTTTGAATTTTCGACAGAGACAAGAGAAGAATTATATTACACAAAAGAGAAATTATTAGATAACGGTGACAGATGGGAGAATATTCTAGACGCTAATATTAAAGCGGATAGTTCACATAGATAAATGATTGCTCACGCTGTTTTCTTCTACACTTTTTCTATAATTGCAGTTGTTTCTGCAATAATGGTTACTGTATCTAAAAATACTGTCCACTCAGTATTTTTTTTAATATTAGATTTTATTAGTATTTCTTGTCTATTTATTATGATTGGTGCCGAGTTCTTGGGTATGATAATGTTAATTGTTTACGTTGGAGCCGTAGCAGTTTTATTTCTTTTTGTTGTAATGATGCTAAATGTTGCCCAACAAAAAAATCAATGGTTTGCTTCTGCTGCTAGCTCAAAACATATTCCTGTTGGATTAATTATTAGTACAATCATTTTCTTTGAACTAATTATTGTAATTGGCGGATGGAAATATAAACCAGAGATTTTTGATATTAACAACTCATCAAAAGTTTCAGACTTAAGTAATACACACTCGTTAGGTCAGGTATTATACACTGATTACATACATATATTTCAAATTAGCGGTATGATTTTGTTAGTTGCGATGGTTGGAGCAATCGTTCTGACTTTTAGACAAAGGTCAAACGTCAAAAGACAAAGTTATATAAAACAAATTTCTCGTGAAAGAGCTGAAGGAGTAAGTGTTGTAGAAGTTGCTTCTAACAAAGGAGTTAAAATAGATGACTGAGATAGGTTTAGGACACTATTTAACTTTAGGGGCTGTTATATTTTCAATTGGAGTTATTGGAATTTTTCTTAACAGAAAAAATATTATTGTTATATTGATGAGTATTGAGTTGATATTACTAGCTGTAAATATCAATTTAGTTGCTTTTTCAATTTTTCTCGGAGATTTAGCTGGTCAAGTATTTACTTTATTTATTTTAACTGTAGCAGCTGCAGAAGCTGCGATTGGTTTAGCTATAATCGTTGTTTACTATAGAAACTCTGGAACTATCAGAGTTGAAGAAATAGATGAGTTAAAAGGATAATAATGGAACTTTCAATTTTATTTCTTCCACTAATAGCATCAATTATTTCAGGTTTTTTTGGGCGTTACATTGGTGATAGAAATTCTGAAATAGTAACTAGTGCATTAGTCTCTATATCTGCGATTTTATCAATAATTGTTTTATATCAGGTAATCATTAATCAATATGAAGAAAATATTGTTATAGCAACTTGGATTAATTCAGGTTCACTCGATGTTAATTGGTCAATGTTAATTGATCCTCTATCAGCTGTAATGTTGGTTGTAGTTACTTCTGTATCGGCATTAGTTCATATTTATTCCATTGGTTACATGTCTCACGATCCACATAAACCAAGATTTATGGCTTATCTATCATTATTTACATTTGCAATGTTAATGCTTGTAACATCAGATAATTTTATTCAACTATTTTTTGGTTGGGAGGGAGTTGGACTTTGCTCATATTTTTTAATTGGTTTTTGGTTTAAAAAAGAGAGTGCTAATGCAGCTGCAATCAAAGCTTTTGTTGTTAATAGAGTAGGTGACTTTGGTTTTGCATTAGGTATTTTTTTAGTCTTTTATTTGTTTGGAACTGTAAATTATGATGAAGTTTTCCAGCAAATTCCAACTGTGGTAGATAAAAATTTATCCTTCTTAAGTTTTGAAGTTAAAGCGATAGATTTGGTTTGTTTATTGTTATTTATCGGAGCTATGGGTAAATCAGCTCAAATTTTACTTCATACTTGGTTGCCAGATGCAATGGAAGGACCAACACCAGTTTCTGCTCTAATTCATGCTGCAACAATGGTTACTGCAGGCGTATTTTTAGTTGTTAGATGCTCACCTATTTATGAATTTTCTCCAGTAATTTTAAATTTGATTACTGTAGTCGGAATGACAACAGCTTTTTTTGCTGCAACGGTAGCTTTAGTTCAAACAGATATTAAAAAAATAATTGCTTACTCAACATGTAGCCAACTTGGTTATATGTTTTTTGCAGCTGGGGTTGGCGCTTACAATGTAGCTATGTTTCATTTATTTACACATGCCTTTTTTAAAGCTTTATTATTTTTAGGATCAGGATCAGTAATCCATGCTTTTAAAGATGAGCAAAACATTAATAACATGGGAGGTGTATGGAGAAAATTACCTTACACTTATGCTTTAATGATTATAGGTACCCTTGCTTTGACAGGTTTTCCTTTCTTATCAGGCTTTTATTCAAAAGATGCAATTATTGAATTTGCATATTTGAAAGGAAATACTACAGGTTACTATGCAGCTGGTATTGGAATAGTTACTGCATTTTTAACGTCAGTTTATTCTTGGAGACTAATATTCAAAACATTTCATGGCAAATATAATAATAAAGAGATTAAAATTGAGGAAACGCACGAGTCACCTTTGGTAATGCTTGTTCCGTTATTTGTGCTTTCTATTGGTGCAATTTTTGCAGGCGTTTTGTTTAAAGATTTGTTCATTGGACATGGTGGTGACAATTACTTTTGGTCAGAATCAATCAAATTTTTAGAACCACTGAGCACAGAACATCCACCGACATGGTTTTTACTTTTAACACCTAGTTTAGTTATCCTATCAATACCTATTGCTTATTATTTATTTGTTAAGAACAAAGAATTGCCAAATGAAATAGCGTCAATGAATAAACCTTTATACAATTTCCTTGTTAACAAATGGTACTTCGATGAGTTGTATGAGGTTATCTTTATTAAATCATCGAAAAAACTTGGAACATTTTTATGGAAAGTCTGTGATGGAACTATAATAGATGGATTTGGTCCAGATGGAATTTCTTCTTTTATAAAAAAATGTTCAATTAAAGCAAATAAATTTCAAAGTGGTTTTATCTATCAATATGCTTTTGTAATGTTGTTAGGTTTTTCTGCTTTATTAACCTTTTTGATAGTTAAATAATGAGTTTTCCAATTTTATCATCTTTAATCTTGTTACCTACTATAGGAGCTCTTTTTTTATTTTTTACAAAAGATAAAGATGGAAATAATTCAACGGCTAAATATGTAGCTTTATTTACAAGTATAGTTAATTTTTTAATTTCTATTTATTTGTGGATATCTTTTGACCAAAGTATATCTGATTTTCAATTTGTTGAAGATAGAACATGGATTGAAGGATTTATTAATTATAAAGTTGGTGTTGATGGAATTTCGATATTATTTATAATCTTAACAACCTTTATAACTCCACTTTGTATCATTTCAGTTAACAATTCAGTAAAAAATAGATTACGAGACTTTTTAATTGCAATTTTAATCATGGAAAGTTTCATGATTGGTGTGTTTTGTGCACTTGATTTAGTTATTTTTTATTTATTTTTTGAGGCTGGATTGATCCCAATGTTTTTAATTATTGGTATTTGGGGTGGTCCAAAACGTGTTTATTCAGCATTTAAATTTTTTCTATATACTTTGCTTGGATCGGTCTTAATGCTGGTTGCGATCATTTCAATATACTGGATATCAGGTACAACAGATGTAGTTAAACTTTATGAAATTGGAATTGACGCTAAATACCAAAATTTATTATGGTTAGCTTTTTTTAGTTCTTTTGCAGTAAAAACACCTATGTGGCCTGTTCACACTTGGTTACCAGATGCTCATGTTGAAGCTCCTACGGCCGGTTCAGTTTTATTAGCTGCTATTTTGTTAAAAATGGCAGGATATGGTTTTATTAGGTTTTCACTTGGATTATTTCCAATAGCTTCGGAAGTATTTACGCCACTTATTTATACTTTAAGTGTTATAGCAATAATTGTTACTTCTTTTATCGCCTTAATGCAGGAAGATATGAAAAAGCTAATTGCATATTCTTCTGTTGCACATATGGGTTTTGTAACTTTAGGTATTTTTACTCTTCAACAACAAGGTATCGAGGGAAGTATAATTCAGATGATTAGCCATGGATTAGTATCTGCAGCTCTATTTTTATGTGTTGGTATTGTTTATGACCGTATGCATTCAAGGATGATAAATTCTTATGGTGGTATAGTTGCCATAATACCAAAGTATTCGATTTTATTTATGTTGTTTACATTAGCCGCTTTAGGATTACCCGGAACAAGTGGTTTTATTGGTGAATTTTTAATTTTAATGGGTGCCTTTAAGGATAATTTTTTAGTAGCTGTCTTAGCAAGCCTAGGAGTTATATTAGGGGCTGCTTATATGCTTTGGTTATATAAAAGAGTTGTATTTGGAAAATTAGTTAATGAGGATTTAAAGAAAATGTTAGATTTAAATAAATCAGAATATTTAATCTTAACTTGTTTAGCTATTCCAACTTTATTTTTTGGTTTTTATCCAGATCCTTTGATTAATACAATTGAGGTTTCAGTTTCAGATTTAATAAATATGCATAACATTAATTTAGCGAGCAAATAATATGGAGAATTTAAATTTAATTTTACCTGAAATTTTTATCTCATTATCAATAATGTTTTTACTTGTATTGGGAGTGTTTAAAAAAAATAGTTCAGGAATTACTTTTAACTTGTCTTTATTTGTATTTTTAATTGCTGCTATAATAGCTATTAACGAAACTTTCTCTGTACACAGAGAAACTTTGTTTAACGGTAGTGTTGTAATAGATAAGATGTCTTCATTTATGAAGATAATAACATTGTTAGGTGGTTTTCTAGTATTAGTTATTTCTTCTAGTTATTTAAAAATTTTTAAAATTTTTAATATTGAATATCCAGTTTTAATTTTGAGTTCTGTACTAGGAATGATGGTCATGATTAGTTCTAATGATCTAATTGTATTTTATATGGGTCTAGAGTTACAATCATTAGCCTTATATGTTTTAGCAACTTATAACAGAGATCAACTAAAATCATCTGAAGCAGGTTTAAAATATTTTGTATTAAGTGCATTATCATCAGGATTATTACTTTATGGATGTTCACTAATTTATGGTTTTTCAGGATCTACGAACTTTGATGTGATTTCCACACAACTTAATTCAAATGAGTATGTACTTACTTTTGGGATAGTTTTTATTTTAGTAGGTTTAGCATTCAAAATTTCAGCAGTACCATTCCATATGTGGGCACCAGACGTATACGAAGGATCCCCAACTACAGTAACTTTATTTTTCACAATGGTACCAAAAATTGCTGCGTTAACTGTATTTATTAGATTTTTATATGTTCCATTTTTACATCTAATCGATCAATGGCAAATGATAATTGTATTTTTATCTATTGCCTCAATGCTATTTGGTGCAATTGCAGCAATTGGACAAACAAACATCAAAAGACTAGTTGCTTATAGCTCTATTGGACACATAGGCTATACATTGGCTGGTCTTGCCACTGCTTCAAATGAAGGAATTCAAAGTTCAATAATTTATATTTCAATTTATGTTGTAATGAATTTGGCCCTTTTTTCTTGTTTGTTAATGCTTAGAAGGAATAATCAATATTACGAGGATATTGATGACTTATCTGGTTTATCAAAAAATCATCCATTATTATCACTTTCTTTTCTTGTAATATTATTTTCATTGGCAGGGATACCACCATTAGCTGGATTTTTTGCAAAGTTTTATGTTTTCAAAGCAGTTTTAGAACAATCAATGTATTTTTTAGCTATTGTTGGATTGTTATCTACTGTTGTTGCAGCTTTCTATTACTTAAGAATAATCAAGATTATGTACTTTGATAAAGAAAAAGATAAATATGATACAGATCATAGTTTATGGTTAAAATTTTCATTAACTTTTTCTACAATATTAATTCTTTTATACTTCATATTTCCAAGCCAATTAATTGAGGTAGTATCAAGAATTAATATTATTTAATGAAATTTAAGAAATTTAATTTTAAAACAATAAAAAGTACTAACGACACAGCTGCAAGAATAATAAAAAAAACTAACTATAAATTTGGTATGGTTGTTGCTGAAAAACAATTTAGTGGTCGAGGTCAGTATGGAAGAAAATGGATTTCATATAAAGGTAATTTATTTGCCTCTTTTTTTCATCCATTTGATGAAAATAAATTCTCAATAGAAAGAGTTACAAAGTTAAATTGTAATTTAGTTAAACAAACACTCTCTAAATATATTAAAAATAAAATTAACTTTAAAAAACCAAACGATTTATTAATTAATAAAAAAAAGATTAGTGGGATTTTACAAGAAATTATAACGAAATCGGATAAAAAATTTTTAATTACAGGAATAGGAATTAATGTAATAAAAAATCCAAATGTTAAAAATTATCCATCTACAAATTTATATGGAATAACAGGAAAAAAAATTAATAAATCTGAATTAGAAAAAAATTTGAAACTAGTTTTTGAAAGTAGAATATCAAAAATGTATAAAATAAATTAATTAATATGTATATTTTAGGTGATATAGGAAATACTGACACTAAAATTTATTTAGTTTCCAAAAGAAATAAAATTTTAAAAAGAATTACTTTTATTTCAAAAAACATAAGTAATAACCAATTAAAAATCTTATTTAAAAAAAATAAAATTCAAATAAATAAAATTGAAAAAATATTGTTCTGTAGTGTTGTCCCAAACACTTTTAAAATTATAAAAAACTACTTTTCTAAAATTACCAAAGTTAAATGCAACGAAGTAAAAAATTTGAATTTAAAATCAATGATTAAAATTAAAGTTGATTACAAGCAGGTAGGCTCTGATAGAATTACAAATGCCATAAGCTTATTGGATAACAAAAATAATTATATAATTTTAGATTTTGGTACCGCTACAACATTTGATGTTTTAATAAAAAATACGTATATGGGAGGAATAATAGCTCCTGGAATTAAGTTGTCTCTTAATACTTTGTCAGACAAAGCTACTTTAATCCCAAAAATTGAGCTTAAACGTATGAAAAAAGTAATAGGCAACAACACACTTTCTGCTGTTAGATCAGGTTTTTTTTGGGGTTATGCTGGTTTAATTGACAATATGATTAATTTAATTAAGAAAGAGACAAGAAAATCCTTTAAAGTTGTATTGACAGGTGGATTTTCTGATTTATTTACAAGTTCAATAAAATCGAAAGTTAAACATAACCAAGATATTACAATTAAAGGTCTAATAAAGATTTCTGAGCAAATAAAATAATATGAAAGATGAATTGTTATTTTGTCCACTAGGTGGATCTGGTGAGATTGGTATGAACATGAATTTGTTTGGTTACGGTCAACCAAGTGATCATAAATGGATAATGGTAGACATTGGTGTAACTTTTGCTGATGATACTATACCAGGTGTTGATTTAATTTATCCTGATCCTGGATTTATTGTTGAAAGAAAAGATAACTTGTTGGGTATAGTTTTAACTCATGCTCATGAGGATCACATTGGAGCAATCGCACATTTATGGCCAAAATTAAGATGTAAAATATTTGCTACTCCATTTACAGCAGTTTTGATTAGAGAGAAGTTTCGAGAAAAACAAATAGATATTACTAATGATTTACAAATTGTTGAATTAAATGGAACTGTTTCATTAGATCCATTTGAAATTGAATATATAACTTTAACTCATTCAATTTTAGAACCCAATGGCTTGAGAATAAAAACTCCCGCTGGTGTAATTTTACACACAGGAGATTGGAAAGTAGATCCCAATCCAATTATTGGTGACAATATAAATGAGAAGAGATTAAAAGAAATTGGTGATGAAGGAGTATTAGCAATGATCTGTGACTCTACTAATGTTTTTAGTGCCGGCAAGTCTGGATCTGAACTTGATGTAAGAAAAAATATGTTAAATGTAATGTCGAGATTGAAAAAGAGAATTATAATTACTTCATTTGCATCTAATGTAGCAAGGATGGAGACAGCATTTTATTGTGCTGAACAAACAGGAAGACAAATTTCACTAGTTGGGAGATCGATGCATCGTATTTATAAAGCTGCACGTCAATGTGGATATTTAAAAAATACAATTGAACCAATTGACCCCCGTGAAGCTAAAAATTTCTCAAGAGAAAAAATAGTTTATCTTTGTACAGGTAGCCAAGGAGAACCAATGGGAGCTATGATGAGAATTTCTAGCTATGTACACCCTGATGTTTTTATTGAAAAAGGTGATGCTGTGATATTTTCATCAAAAATTATACCTGGAAATGAAAAAAAACTTTATAAATTGCACAACCAACTTGTTAAAGATGGTATAGAAGTTATATCTGAAGAAACTGAATTTGTTCATGTTTCTGGTCATCCAAATAGAGAAGATTTAAAAGAAATGTATCAATGGGTTAAACCTAAATGTGTAATACCTGTACATGGTGAACATAGGCACATGATAGAACACATAAATTTTGCAAAAGAAATGCAAGTTCCATATCCTGTACAAGTAGAAAATGGTGATATAGTTAGGTTATATCCTGGTAATCCTCCTGAAGTTTACGACAAAGCTCCAAGTGGTCGATTATATTTAGATGGCAATGTAAGTGTTGATCCAGATTCACAGTCAATAAAAGATAGAAAAAATTTGAGTGCTAATGGATATCTTGAAGTAACTTTAATGATAACACCTAAAGGAAATATTCACAACAATCCTGTGCTTTCTTTTCGTGGTTTGCCAGTAGACGATAGAGAAGAATTTGTTTATGGACTAGAAGAAGAAATAGAAAAAACTTCTAGGACTTTTAAAATTGGAAGCAAGCAGCAAGAGCATAATTTAATCGATGCATTGAAAATTGCCTGTAGGAAATTTTCCAAGGAAAGAACGGGAAAAAAACCTTTCACTAATATTAACTTAGTTAGAATTTAATGAGTGTAACTGGTTTAGCAATTATCTATGTAATTATATGGTGGATAGTCTTTTTTGCTATACTTCCTATTGATGTAAACAGAGCAAAAACAGTAAAAATTGACGGTGAAGATACAGGGTCACCTGAAAATCCAAAAATGTTGAAAAAATTCTTGTATTGCACTGCTATAACTACTGTAATTTTTATCATTATTTATTTACTAATAAAATTTGAATATTTAAATTTAAGAAATATGATTAGTTAAGATGCTTTTATCAAATTCATTTATTCCGATATTAAAAAATAATCCTTCTGAAGCAAAAATTAAATCTCATCAATTAATGTTGAGAGTTGGTATGATAAAGCAAGCTTCTGCAGGAATATACTCATGGTTACCTTTAGGCTTTAAGGTAATGAAAAAAATAGAACAAATTGTTAGAGAAGAGCAAATTAAGATTGGAGCTCAAGAAATATTAATGCCAACAATTCAATCTAGTGAGATATGGAAAGAAAGTGGTCGATATGATGATTATGGTGAGGAGATGCTTAGAATAACTGATCGTCAAAATAGAGAAATGCTTTATGGACCTACCAATGAAGAGCAAGTTACAGAAATTTTTAGATCTTCAATTAAATCTTATAAATCATTACCCCAACTTATGTACCACATACAATGGAAATTTAGAGACGAAATAAGACCTAGATTTGGAATAATGAGGGGGAGAGAGTTTTATATGAAAGATGCCTACTCATTCGATGTATCAGACGAAGAAGCTTTTTTTTCTTACAATAAATTTTTTCTTTCATATTTAAAAACTTTTAAAAGATTAGATCTAACTGCAATACCTATGGCTGCTGACACAGGTCCAATTGGAGGAAATTTATCTCATGAATTTATTATCCTAGCAGACACAGGAGAAAGTAAAATTTTTACTGATAAAAGAATTTTTGACTTAAACAGTGATGATACTCAATTAGAAAAATCTTCGTTAGAAGAAATGAGAAAAAAATATGAGCAATATTATGCTGTGACTGACGAAAAGTTTAACAAAGATGAGTTTGAAAAAATAGTTTCTAAGGAAAATCAATTAATCACAAAAGGCATTGAGGTAGGCCACATATTTTATTTTGGCGACAAATATTCAAAACCTATGAATGCATCAGTAGATTTACCAGGTGGAAAAAAAGATTTTGTTAAAATGGGTTCTTATGGAATTGGTGTATCAAGGCTAGTTGGGGCAATAATAGAGGCAAAATATGATGAAAAAAATGAAATCATGAAATGGCCATTGTCTGTTGCTCCATATGATATTGCATTGATACCGATGATAAATAAAAACGATAATTCAGCACTTGTTAAGGCCAATAATATTAACAGTGAGTTATTAAAAAATAATATTGATGCTCTTATTGATGACACTGATGAAAATTTTTCATCCAAAATTAAAAAAATGAATTTAATTGGGGCTCCGTATCAAATTATCATCGGAAAGAAGAGTGAAGGTGATTTATTAGAGTTTAAAGAAACAGGTGGTGAAACTCAAAACTTACCTTTAAGCAAAATTATAGAAATTATAAATAAACAAAAAAATTCAATTTGATTTCTACTTTAGAAAAAGAAATTACTTTAAGATTTTTAAAAGCTAGAAAAAAGGATGGCTTTTTAAATGTTATTTCAATATTTTCCTTCATCGGAATAAGTCTAGGTGTTGCTGTTCTTATTATTGTTATGTCAGTAATGAACGGCTTTAGAACAGAATTAATCAATAAAATTGTAGGATTTAATTCACATATTACTGTTAAACCTTATTCAAATTCAATAGATGAAGATAAAATAAATAATACACTAAAGTTAATCTCTAAGAATATTATTTTTAGTAATTCAGGAGAGGCAATTATTCTAAAAAACAATAGTACTAAAGGAATAGTGTTACGAGGCTATAAACTCAATGATCTTTTAAATTTAAATGTATTAACAAACGAAAAATTTAAAGGTGAATTAAATCAATTTGATAAAAATTTTATATCAATTGGAAGCGAACTAAGTTTTTCTCTAAATCTTGAAATAGGAGATGAATTGACTCTAATGTCACCATCCGGTGTTCAAACAATAATTGGCAGTATGCCGAAACAAAAAACTTTTATTGTTAATTCAATTTTTAATAGTGGTTTAGCAGAATTTGATAACAATATTGCATTTATAGAACTTAATGTTTTAGAAGAGTTCTTTGGATTTGATCCCAACGAAAGAAATTTAGAAATTTATTTGAAAAATCCAAATAATATTGAGTCCAAAAAATTAATTGTTAAACAAGTTTTTGATGATGAGTTTGTCTTTAGTTGGGCAGATATGAATAGTTCATTATTTTTAGCTCTTAAAGTAGAACGGAATGTCATGTTTATTATTTTGTCATTAATAATAATTGTCGCTGCATTTAATATTATTTCAGGATTAACTATTTTAGTAAAAAATAAAACAAGGGATATTGCCATCTTAAAATCAATTGGAGTACTAAATAAATCAATAATTAAAATATTTTTTTTAGTTGGAGTAATAATAGGTACTTCTGCAACAATTTTCGGTATTTTTTTAGGTGTAACTTTTTCTATTTATATTGAAAATTTTAGACAATTTCTAAGCTCAGTTTTTAATATAAGTTTATTTCCTGAAGAAATATATTTTTTAAGCAAGATGCCTTCTGAAATTAATCCGACATCAATTATTCTAATTTCAGTTTGCTCAATAATTATAACTATTTTAGTATCAATTTTTCCAGCATTTAAAGCGGCTAGATTAGATCCAATTAAATCTTTAAAATATGAGTAAGTATTTAGAATTAAAAAATATATCTAAAAGTTTTGAAACTGAAAAAAAGATTAAAGTTTTAAAAGGATTGTCACAAAATTTTGAAAAAGGTAAAATTTATTCACTCATGGGCCCATCAGGTTCAGGTAAATCAACTTTGTTAAATTTAATTTCTTTAATAGACAGACCTTCTTTGGGTCAAATTATGTTTAATCAAAATCAAGTTAATTTTAATGATACAGAAGAAAATGATATTTTTAGGTCAAAAAAAATTGGTATTGTTTATCAACAAAACAATCTTCTTCCTGATTTTACCGCTCTAGAAAATATTTATCTAGCATCACTTGCTAATGGTAATGATAAAGAGCTAGCAAATACTAAGGCTAAAATATTATTAAAAAAAATTGGTCTTTCTAACAGATCAAATCATTTTCCTTCTCAACTTTCAGGTGGTGAAGCTCAAAGAGTGGCTATAGCAAGAGCTATAGTAAATGATCCTGAAATAATCTTAGCTGATGAGCCAACAGGTAGTTTGGATATGAATACAGCAAAAGAAGTTTTTAAACTTTTATATAATCAAAAAAAATCAGATAGATTAATAATATTTGCAACTCACAATAGATTTTTTGCTAATAAGGCAGATTGCCTATTGGAGATGAGAGATGGTATTATAAAATCATCTAATGTCTGAGTCATTAAATCAAAACTTTAATCATCTAAAAGTCCATACACAATATTCTATATGTGAAGGTGCGGCCAAGATTGATGATTTACAAGAATATTGCAAATCAAACAAAGTTAAATCCTTAGGAATAAGTGACACTTCTAATTTATGTGGAGCTTTAGAATTTGCAGAAAAAATTTCTAAATCAGGAACACAGCCAATTATTGGTACTCAAATTAATTTTAAATTAAATGATACAACTGGATTGTTACCATTATTTGCCTTGAACGAAACAGGTTATAAAAACATTATTGAATTGTCCTCGAATTCATATTTAGAAAATGATGAATTAAGTGACCCTCATGTAAATTTTGATGAATTATTAAAAAGTTCTCATGGTGTTTCAGTTTTTTCAGGTACAGTTTCAGGTCTTTTTGGAAAATTATTTGATAAAGGAAAATTTACAGAAATAAACGAAATTTATTCAAAAATTAAAGAAGTTTTTGGAGATAGGTTTTATTTAGAAATTCAACGACACAACGACACTAATGAAAATGGGTTTGAAAAATTTAATCTAAAAAACTCTTTAGAACTAGAAATACCAATAATTGCTACTAATGAGGTTTTTTATTTATCAAAAGATATGCACGAAGCGCATGATGCTTTGATTTGTATTGGTAACAAAACATATATTAATGAAAAAAATAGATTAAAATTAAGCGATCAACATTATTTAAAAACTAACTCTGAAATGACAGAGTTATTTGCTGATATACCAGAGGCATTAGAAAACAATTATAACTTTCCTTTAAGATGTAATTTTAGACCATTATTCTCTAATCCTATATTGCCAAACATTAGTACTGATAAAGATGGTAATGCAGATGATCTTTTAACTAAATATTCTTTAGAAGGACTGCGAGATAAATTTTTAAAAGTTTTTAATGTTAAAGATAGCGAACTTGAAAATGATAAAAATTTTCTTCTTTATAAAGAAAGACTAGATCATGAACTTTCAATAATTATTAAAATGCAATATTCGAGTTATTTTTTAATTGTATCTGATTATATAAAATGGGCTAAAGAAAATGATATACCAGTTGGTCCTGGTAGAGGTTCAGGTGCTGGATCATTGGTTGCTTGGTGTATATCAATTACTGATGTTGACCCAATTAAGTTTAATTTAATTTTTGAGAGATTTTTAAATCCAGATCGAATTTCTATGCCTGATTTTGATATAGATTTTTGTGAGGATAAAAGAGACCTTGTTTTTGAATACTTAACAAAAAAATACAAAGATAGTGTAGCTCACATAATTACTTTTGGTAAACTTAAAGCAAGGATGGTGATCAGAGACGTTGGTAGAGTTATGGGATTACCTTATGGGTTTATTGACAGCATATCAAAAATGATACCTTTTGATCCTTCCAGACCTCAAAATCTAACCCAATGCATAGCTGGAGAGCCAAGATTACAAAAGCTAATTAATGAAGATTCTAGAGTAAAAAAATTAACAGAGTTATCATTAAAATTAGAAGGTCTTAATAGAAACGTCGCTACTCATGCAGCAGGAGTTGTTATTGCAGATAAAAAATTAACAGAAGTAGTTCCTTTATATAAAGATACTTCTGCAGATTTACTTTTACCTTCAACACAATTTGATATGTATTCAGCTGAAAATGCTGGTTTAATTAAATTTGATTTTTTAGGGTTAAAGACTCTAACTGTAATAAATAACACTCAAAAATTAGTTAGAAAAAAAGATAAAAAATTTAATATTGAAGAAATAGATTTTGATGATCAGAAAGTTTTTGATCTATTATCATCTGGTAAAACAGTGGGCTTATTTCAAATTGAAAGTGCTGGAATGAGAGAAGCTTTGCTTCATATGAAGCCAAATCATATTGAAGATATTATTGCATTAGTAGCATTATATAGACCAGGCCCAATGAGCAATATACCAACTTACAATGATTGCAAACATGGAAAGCAAAAACCTGATTACTTACACCCATTGTTGGAAGATATTTTAAAACCCACATATGGGGTAATTATTTATCAAGAGCAAGTAATGCAGATTGCTCAAAAACTCTCAGGATTTACTGCTGGTCAAGCCGATCTTTTGAGAAGAGCAATGGGTAAAAAGAAGAGAGCAGAACTAGAGAAACAAAAACAAGGTTTTATTGCTGGAGCAGTTAAAAACGGTATTGCTAAAGATGTTGCAGCTGGAATATTTTTAAAAATTGAACCTTTTGCAGAATATGGTTTTAACAAGAGTCATGCTGCAGCTTATGCAATAATTTCTTATCAAACTGCATATTTAAAAACTTATTATCCTAAAGAATTTATTGCTGCATCAATGACTATGGATATTTCTAATCAAAATAAATTAAGTGAGTTTTATGAAGAATTAAAAAGACTTAATGTTGAAACAATTAGACCTGATATTAATGAATGTTTTGCTGATTTTAGAACTATTGATGGAAAATTTTATTATGCCTTAGGTGGAATTAAAGCTGTAGGTTATGAGGCAATTTCTAATATTGTTGAAGAAAGAGAGTTAAATGGAAAATTTATATCTATTAATGACTTTATAAATAGAGTTAATCCCAAAGATATAAATAAATTACAATTAGAGGGATTAGTAAAAGCAGGAGCATTTGATAATTTAAACTCAAATAGACAAGCAATCTTTAACTCAATACCTAATTTAATTTTAAAAAATAAAAATATTTCTGAAAATAAACTAGCTAATCAAATAGATTTATTTTCTGATAACATTGAAACGGAGGAAGACATTATCGTTAAAATAGAAGATTGGAAATTTGAAGAGCGATTATCAAAAGAATTTGAAGCAGTAGGATTTTTTATATCTGATCACCCATTAAATCAATTTACAGAAATTTTTGAAGACTATAAAATTAATGATTATGAAAAATTTATATCAGATGATAATTCAGAAAATGTTAATGTAGCTGCAACATTACTTAAAGTTCAAGAGAGAAAAACTGCCAAAGGAAATGCGTATGCTGTTTTAAAGTTAACAGATTTAAATAGTGTATTTGAAATATTTATTTTTTCAGATTTGTTAGAATTAAATAGAGAAATCCTAAAAGAAGGCAGCTCATTAATTTTGACCTTAGTTAAGAATATTTCTAATGATGAAAACCGTTTTAAAAGAATTAATGTTCAAAAAATTGCTTCTTTAAAAGATTTATTTAATAGTCCAATTAATGAAATATCCTTTAATGTGAAATCTATTGAACAAATCCAAGAGATTTCAAAATTCTTAAATCAAGACGGTAAAACCCAAGTAAAATTTAATCTCTCAACAGAGGATCAAATTTTAAATTTTCAACTAAAAAAACCAATGAATCTTGATAGAAAATCTTTAAATCTTTTAAGAAAACAGCAAATTCAAGCAGAAATTAGTTAAATAAAACTTGTCAATTTTAACAAATATTTGTAAATAACCATTAAATTAAATTAACACGCACACAGTTGTTGGTTTTATACCTCCGGTCCTTAATTGGAAATTACTGTGGTGGCTTAACCGGGAATAAATATGAAAATACCTAACGTTACAATTCAACAATTATTAGAAGCTGGTGTTCATCTTGGACACAAAACTTTGAGATGGAATCCAAAAATGAAGAAATACATTTTTGGAAAAAGAGACTCAATTCATATTATAGACTTAACTCAGACACTTGAATTAACTAAAGTAGCTTTAGAAAAAGTATATAATACAATAGCAAATAATGGAAAAATTTTATTTGTTTCAACTAAAAAACAAGCATCAGAGGCTATAGCTGAAGTTGCTAAAGATACAGATCAGTATTTTGTAAACTATAGATGGTTAGGTGGAATGCTAACTAATTGGGGAACAATATCTAATTCAATTAAAAAATTAAAAAAGTTAGAAATTGATTTAGCTGCTGAAAATAGAGGTTTTACTAAAAAAGAACTTCTTAAGATGAGTGTAAAAAAAGACAAACTTCAAAGATCATTGGGTGGAATTGCAGAAATGAAAAAAGTTCCAGAATTAGTTTTTGTAATTGATACTAATTATGAATCATTAGCTATTGCTGAGTCATCAAAATTAGGTATTCCTATAATTGCTATTCTAGATAGTAATTCTAACCCAGATCATATTGACTATCCAATACCAGGTAATGATGATGCAAGAAGAGCTATAGATCTATACTGCAACCTAATTAAAGAAACGATCAATAATGCAAAAAGTTCAATTCAATCGTCTGAACCTAAGCAAGAAACAGTAAAAATAGATAATGGTGATGATAAAAATAAAACTATTCAAGAAATTGATAGAGAAAAGTTAGAAAAAAAATTCTCTAACGAAGATAAAGGAAAGTTAAACTAAAATGAGTGATATAGAAAAAGTTAAAAAATTAAGAGAAGCAACAGGTGCTGGATTTAAAGATTGTAATTTAGCAATCAAAGAGTCTAGTGGAGATCTAGATAAAGCAATCGAAATTCTTAGGGTTAAAGGAATATCAAAAGCGTCAAAAAAAATGTCCAGAGATGCTAAAGAGGGTGTTGTTGTAGTATCAGGTGATGAAAACAAAACTTCTGTAATAGAAGTAAATTGTGAAACTGACTTTGTTGCAAAAAATGATGACTTTATAAGCTTTGTTAAAGAATTAAGTGAATTAAACAACCATCACAGCTCTAATCAAGATGAATTAAAAAAAGCTGTAATGAAAAATGGCCAGAGTGTAGATGATAATTTGGTAGCGCTAATTGCAAAAATCGGTGAAAAAATTACAATTGGAAAATCAAAAACTATTGAAAATAAAAGTGGAGTAAACAACTATTACCTACACACAGTTGTAAAAGATAATGTAGCAAAATTAGCTGTATTAGTATCTCTTGATACGAATGATAAATCAGATACAGTTAAATCTTTTGGTAAACAATTATCTATGCATATTGCAGCTTCAAATCCTTTAGCACTTGAGTCAAATTTAATCGACCAAACAGTAATTGATAAAGAACAAGAACTTGTTGCTGAGGAACTAAAGAATTCAGGCAAACCTGATGAAATAGCTAAAAAAATAAGTTTAGGAAAAATGAACAAATTTAAAGAAGAAAATGCGCTTTTAACTCAAGCTTGGGTAATGGAACCTAAGAAAAAAGTTCAAGATATTGTAAAAGAACTTTCAATAGCTGATTTAAAAATTAAGGAATTTTTCAGAATAAAAATAGGAGAGTAGATGTTTGACGAGAAATCTTATGGTGTAAAAATGGATAAAGCCATAGATGTATTTTCTAAAGAATTATCATCTCTAAGAACAGGTAGAGCTAATGCTGCAATGTTAGATCTAGTCAAAGTTGATGTTTACGGTCAACAAATGCCAATCAATCAAATTGGAAGCATAACAACTCCCGAACCTAGAATGATAAATATTCAAGTATGGGATGCTAACAATGTACCTTTACTAGATGCTGCAATAAAAAAATCAGATTTAGGTCTTAATCCTCAAATTGATGGACAATTAATAAGACTTCCTGTCCCAGAGCTTAATGAAGAGAGAAGATCTGAATTAAAAAAATTAATCAAATCAATTGGTGAAAAATGTAAGGTTTCAATAAGAAACATAAGAAGAGAAGCTAATGAAGATTTAAAGAAAATGTTAAAATCTAAGGAAATTGGTGAAGATGATGAGAAATCAAAAGAAAAAATCATCCAAACAATTACTGATAACCATATTAAATCAGTAGATGAAAAAGTTTCTTCAAAAGAAAAAGAAATAATGACAATATGAACCCTATAAAACATGTAGCCATTATCATGGATGGCAATGGGAGATGGGGATTAAAATACAAACAATCAAGAAACGCTGGTCATAAAGAAGGATTAATAACTATTGAAAAAATTATCAAGGAATCAATAAAACAAAACATAAAATATTTAACTTTATATGCATTCTCTACTGAAAATTGGAAAAGACCTAAAAAAGAAATAAATTATTTATTTAAGCTACTAGAATATTTCCTAGTAAAAAAATTAGATGATTTAAATAATTTACAAATTAAACTTAAGTTTTTTGGAAGTAAAAATTTTACAAAAAAAATTAACCTTCTTTTAACTAAAGCTGAAAAAAAAACATCAAATAATAAAAAAATTCAAGTAAATCTTGCAATTAATTATGGATCTAAAAATGAAATAATTTTAGCAATAAAAAAAATCATTAAAGAAAAAATTTCAATAAATGAAAAAAATTTAGAAAAATTTTTTTTTACAGAGAATATACCAAATCCTGATTTACTAATAAGAACAGGTAATACTTGTAGGTTAAGTAATTTTTTGTTATGGCAAATAGCTTATTCAGAAATTTTTTTTGAAAAAAAATTATGGCCATCTTTTAACAAAAAAGACTATATTAGAGTTTTAAATAAGTTCAAAAAAATAAAACGTAACTTTGGAGCTATTTAGTGCCGAATGAATTTATAAAAAGAACTATTAGCTCGTTTATTTTAATACCTTTGTCATTATTTGTTGTAATAAAAGGATCTATTTATTTTAATTTTTTTTTATCAGCATGCTTAATTCTTTCTATAATTGAATGGTGTAAAATGACTAAATATAATTTAGTAAGTATTTTTGGATCTATTTTAATTTTATTTTCTTTTTATGCTGTTTATAGAATTAGAAATGATTTCAATGATGATCCAAAATATTTACTACTTATTTTAATTATTTGTGTTTCAACTGATATAGGTGGTTTTATCTTTGGCAAACTTTTTAAAGGACCCAAATTATCTAAGATTAGCCCAAATAAAACTTTTTCTGGTGTAATAGGAAGTTATTTATTTTCTCTTAGTGCTGCGTTTAGCTTTATTTATTTTTTTGAATTAAATAATTTTGATGCATCAATTTATCTTTTAACTTTATTAATTTTTTTAATATCAACAATAAGTCAAATAGGTGATTTAACAATTTCGTATTTTAAAAGATTAGCTAAAATTAAAGATACAGGAAAAGTTATTCCAGGCCATGGTGGAATTTTAGATAGAATTGATGGTATGATTTTTGTTTTTTTCTTTTTATATATTTTTTTATTAATTCAGAAAATTTTATTATGAGTTATAGAAAAAAAAAAATTGTAATTTTAGGATCAACAGGCTCTATAGGAAAATCTACTTTGAAAGTTATAGAGAAAGATAAAAAAGACTTTCAAATCATGCTTTTAACGGCAAATAAAAACTATAAGGAATTGTTAAGTCAGACCAGAAAATATGATGTTAGAAACGTTATAATTACTGATCAAGCATCATATAAAAAATTTAAAATACTAAATAAAAATCATAATTTGAATATTTTTAATAATCTTGATTATTTAAAGAAAATTATAAAAACTAAAGTTGATTATACTATGAGCTCGATAGTAGGTATCTCTGGACTTCAGCCAACATTGAATATGATTAAGTTAACTAAAACAATCGCTATTGCTAATAAAGAGTCACTTATTTGTGGTTGGAATTTAATAAAAAAAGAATTGAAAAAAAATTCAACACAAATGATACCCATTGATTCCGAACATTTTTCTATTTGGTATGCAATTAAAAACCATAATATTAAAAATATAAAAAAAATTTACCTTACTGCCTCTGGTGGACCTTTATTAAATATGCCTAAAAGAAAAATATTAACTTTAAAAGTTAAAGATATTTTAAAACATCCAACCTGGAAAATGGGTAATAAAATTTCTGTAGATTCGTCTACTATGATGAATAAAATTTTTGAAATTATAGAAGCAAGAAATATATTTAATTTAAGTTTAGATAAATTATCTATATTAATTCATCCAAAATCTTATGTTCATGCAATAATTGAATTTAATGATGGTATGATTAAATTTGTTGCCCATGAAACAACAATGCAAATACCAATATTTAATTCAATTTATAGGACTAAAAAAAATTTCTATCAATCTAATAAGTTAGACATCAATAAGATTAATCAATTGAATTTGTCTAAAGTTAAAAAAAAACAATTTCCGACTATCGATATATTAAATTTAATACCGAGCAAAATATCATTGTTTGATACAGTTTTAGTGGCATCAAATGATGAATTAGTTAATTTATATCTAAATAGCAAAATAAGTTATAATGATATTTCAAGAAAAATTTTAAAATTTTTAAATTTAAAAGAGTTTGCAAATCTAAAAAAAAAAATTCCTCAAAAAATTGAAGATATTGCTAAAATAAACAAATATGTACGTTTAAAATTAAATACAAAAAGTGTATAGAAAGTGATGATTTCAAGAATTTCAAGATATCTTTTTTTATGTTTAATAATTCTATCCTTAAACATAAAAAATGTTTATGCAAATAATTTTGAAAGTATTGAAATAAGTGGAAATGATAGAATATCAAATGATACAATCTTAATGTTTGCTAACATCGAGGAACAAAAAAAAATTGATCAGAACTATCTAAATGAAATTTTAAAAAATGTTTATGAAAGTAATTTTTTTAACAACGTTGAAGTAGAGTTTTCAAATAATATTATAAGTATCAAAGTTGAAGAATTTCCTATTATTGAAAATATTTATTATGAGGGTATCAAGGCAAACAAAACAAAAGATGTAGTCTACAAAGACTTGCAATTAAAATCACGATCTTCATATAATGAAATAATTCTTAAAAATGATAAAATCAAAGTCCAAAATTCCTTAAAGAATTTAGGTTATTATTTTTCAAATGTAGATATTTTATTAACAGAATTAAATGACAACAAAGTAAACCTTACCTACAAGGTTGATCTAGGTAAAAAAGCGAAAATAAAAAAAATATCATTTATTGGAAATAAAGTTTTTAAAGATAGAAAACTTAAAAGAGTCATTGCTAGTGAGGAATATAAATATTGGAAATTCATATCAGGAAAAAAATATTTGAATGAAAATTTAATTGCTTTTGATGAAAAACTATTATTAAATTATTACCGTAACCAAGGTTACTATGATGTTGCAATAAATACTTCATTTGCAAAGCTTGTTGGTACTGATGGATTTGAGCTTTTATTTAATATAAATGCTAATAAAAAATTTTATTTTAATGATATTAGTATCAATTTGCCATTTGATTTTGATGATGAAAATTTCGTTGATCTAAAAAAATATTTTAATGAATTAAAAGGTAAAAAATACTCGATAAACTTGGTGGAGGAAATGTTGGAAAAAATCGACAACATTACACTTGAAGAACAGTTTGAGTCAATTAAAGCCAATGTAAACGAAAGTATAGTTGAGAATAAGATTAATATAGAGTTTAATATTGAAAAAACTGAACAATTTTTTGTTGAAAGAATAAACATTTTTGGAAACAATGTTACAAGAGAAAATGTTATAAGAAATCAGCTCATAATCGATGAAGGTGACCCTTATAATCAAATTTTAGCTAATAAATCTTTAAACAACATTAAAAGTTTAAGATTTTTTAAATCTGTAAATTCAGAGGTATTAGATGGAAGTAAAGAAAATTCAAAAATAATAAATATTTCAGTGGAAGAGCAAGCCACAGGAGAAGTTTCTGCTGGAGCAGGTTTTGGAACGGATGGCGCAAGTATTTTGTTTGCTGTAAGGGAAAATAATTATCTTGGTAGAGGAATAAGTTTGGACTCAAACATTTTCCTTAAAGAAGATAGTGTAAAAGGAAAATTTCAAGTTACAAATCCTAACTTTAATGATTCTGATAAATCTATTTATTTTTCTGCCGAAACATCTGAAACTGATAAGTTGAAATCTTTTGGTTATAAAACCAATAAATACGGTTTTTCAGTTGGAACATATTTTGAATATCTTGATGATCTTAATTTAGGTATCGGCACATCAAATTTCTATGAAAAAATTGATACGAATACAACAGCTTCAGCAAGACAGAAAAAACAGCAGGGAGATTATTGGGATACGTTTCTCAATTTAAATTTTGATCTTGATAAAAGAAACCAAAAATTTCAAACTAATGATGGCTATAGAAATAGGTATTTTTTAGATTTACCAATTTTAAGTGAAAAAAATACCTTAGGAAACACCTATAATTATCAATATTTTACTGAATTATATGATGCAAATATTACAAGTTTTTCTTTTTATATTAAGACTGTAGAGTCTTTATCTAATGATGATGTAAAATTATCTGAAAGAATTTTTTTACCTTCAAGTAGACTTAGAGGTTTTGAAAACGGCAAGGTTGGCCCTAAAGATGGTAAAGATTTTATAGGAGGTAATTATGCCACAGCATTTAACTTTTCATCAAGTATTCCACAAATTTTAGAAAATTCACAAACAATTGATTTTTTATTTTTCCTAGATGCCGCAAATGTATGGGGCGTAGATTATGATTCATCAATTGATGATAACAGCAAAATTAGAAGCTCAGTTGGAATAGGTATTGATTGGCTAACTCCAGTTGGACCTATGAATTTTACTTTTGCAGAAACAATTTCCAAAGCAGACACTGATATAGCAGAAAGTTTTAGATTTAATTTAGGAACTACATTTTAATGATTTTAAAAAGATTTTTTTATATTCTTTTTTTAATATTAATAACAGGCAACGCTTATACTCAGGAGAATTTAGCTTTTATTAATATAGACAAAGTTTTAAACGATTCAAATTATGGTAAATCTCTACTTAAAGAAATTAAACTAGTTAATGAAAAAAATATCAAAATTTTGCAAGAAAAAGAAATTGAAATTAGCAATGAAGATAAAGAACTTCAGGGCAAGAAAAATATTTATTCTGAAACTGAGTTTCAATTAGAACTAATAAAATTTAAAAATAAATTAGAATCTTACGCTAAATTAAAAAACGACATGGTTGAAGATATTGAGAAAAGAAGAGATAAAATTTTAAATAATTTTTTTTTAGAAATTAATCCAATAATAGAAAATTTTATGAGCGAAAATTCAATAGATATTTTATTTGAGCAAAAAAATGTATATATTGGTATAAATAATTTAGATATTACTGATGATATTATAGAACAATTGAATAAAATCCTATAGATAATGACAAGACTTGATAAAAAACAAATTATTGATTTATTGCCACACAGAGATCCAATGTTATTGATTGATGAATTGTGTGATATAAAAAAACTTCAATCTGCAACTGGTATAGTTAATGTTAAAAAAGATAGTTTTTTTGTTCAAGGACATTTCCCCGATCAACCTGTGATGCCAGGGGTATTAATTGTTGAGTCTTTTGGTCAAGCTGCTGCTGCCCTCACAGCACATGGTTTAGATAAATCTACATATGAAAATAAATTAGTCTTTCTAATGGGTGTTGAGAAGGCACGTTTTAGAAATCCAGTAATACCTGATTGTAAATTAATATTAAAGATTGAAGCAATAAGATCTCACGGTAGAGTGTGGAAATATAAGGGTGAGGCTTTTGTAGATGAAATAAAAATGGCAGATGCAATATGGTCTGCGACTATTGTAGATAAGAAATAAACAGCAATAATTATTGATAACTTAAGTTAAATTGCTCTGTTAAAAGCAATTATGTCAAATCCATTTTTTAAATGCAATGGACCTTTTTTGGTTTCAGATATCTTAAAATTGATAGGCATTAAAATAGATAATTTAAAAAAAGATATTGAATTGAATGATATAAAAGATCTTCACAGTTCAAACGTTTCAGATATTACTTTTTTACATTCCAAAAAATATGTCGAAATTGCAAAAAGTACTAAAGCATCTTTTTGTATAACTACAGAGTCTTTAAGAAAAGAACTTCCAACTTCATGCGTACCCTTGGTTGTTGAAAATGTCTTGGTATCAGTTTCAAAAATAACATCAATGTTTTATCCAGATGCATTAAATGATGATTTTGACGATACTTCTATTGATATTAATAAAACCAATTTTAAGCATAAAGTAAATTATGGTAAAAATGTTTTGATTGGAGAAAATGTATCAATAGGTACAAATTGCAAAATAGGTCATAATTCAATAATTGAAAAAAATGTTTTCATTGGAGACAATTGTTCAATCGGTTCAAATACAATAATAAGAAATTCTCTAATAAATGATAATGTAAAAGTTTTAGATAATTGTGTCATTGGAAAGCATGGTTTTGGTTTTTTTCCAAATAATAAGAAGAATTTAAGATATCCACACATTGGCCTTGTAATTATTGAGGAAAATTGTGAAATAGGATGTGGAAATACTATAGATAGAGGCTCAATGTCAAATACTGTCATAGGAAAAAATACCTATTTAGACAATCAAATACACATAGCTCACAATGTTAGAATAGGAGAAAATTCAATCATAGCAGGTCAAGTAGGAATTGCTGGTAGCTCAATTATTGGTTCAAATGTAAGAATAGGTGGTCAAGCAGGAATTTCAGGACATATTAAAATTGGCAATAATGTAGAAATTGGAGGTGGCTCTGGAGTAATAAGAAATATTCCAGATAATACAAAAGTAATGGGTTATCCAGCGAAAAATATCAGAGAGTTTTTAAGAGATAACAAATGATACATAAAACTGCAATTATTGATTCAAATGCCAAAATCTCTAAAAATGTAACAATAGGAGCTTATTCTGTAATTGGCCCAGATGTAGAAATAGGAGAGGGTACAATTGTGCAATCTCATGTTAACATAACTGGTAATACGATTATAGGTAGTAATAATAAAATTTATCCATTTGCATCAATAGGGAACGATCCACAAGATTTAAAATACAAAGGTGAAAAAACTTTATTAGAGATAGGTGATAACAACAAAATAAGAGAGTATGTAACCATTAATCCAGGCACTGAAGGTGGTGGAGGTAAAACTAAAGTTGGTAATAATTGTCTATTTATGGTTTCTTCACACATTGCACATGATTGTATAGTTGGTGATAACGTTATTTTAGCAAACAATGTTCCATTGGGAGGTCATGCCCATGTGGATAACAATGCTATAATCGGTGGTAATTCAGCTGTACAACAATTTACTAGAGTTGGAAAATTTGCAATGATAGGTGGTATGTGTGGCGTAGTAAGAGATGTGATACCATATGGTATAGCCCATGGAAACAGAAGTGTATTGCAAGGACTAAATCTAATTGGTTTGAGAAGAAAAAATATTCCAAATAAAGAAATATTATCCCTTGGTGAAGCTTATAAAATAATATTTAATAATGATAATTTAACAGAGAATTTAAGTAATTTAACAAATGATTTAAGAAAAAATCAATTGGTAGCAGAAGTAGTTAATTTTATAGAAAAAGATAAAAAAAGACCAATTTGCACTCCTTTTTCAAAATAAAATGATTGGTTTGTTTTTAGGTGATACAGATTTTCCTGAAATAGTTTTAAAGAAAATTAAAAAATTAAAAAAAGAATATTTTATTATTGATTTTTCTAAAAATAATAAATTTAAAAAAGATAAAAACTGTCACAGAATTAGTATTGGAAAATTTGGAAAAATAATAAATTTAATTAAAAAAAAAAATTGTAAAAAAGTTTTATTTGCAGGCAAAATAACAAAACCTAATTTTTCATCCCTTAGATTAGATTTTAAAGGTATATACTATATGCCAAGTGTAATTAGAGCTTCTAAAATTGGTGATGCTGCTATTATCAAATCGATAATTAATATTCTTGCAAATGAGGGTATCAAAGTAATTAGTTCTATATATTTTAATCCAGAACTAGCTCTTAAAAAAGGAAACTATACAAAAAATAAGCCTAATATGAATGATAACAACTCAATTGAAAAAGCTAAAAATTATTTTAATAAAATCAATAGTTTAGACCATATACAGGCTTTAGTTGTCAAAGATGAAAATATTATTGCAAAAGAGGGAAGACAAGGGACAAAAAAAATGCTTTCAAAAGTAAAGAAAAATTCACAAGGTATATTGATAAAATTACCTAAAAATAAACAAGATTTAAGAATGGATTTACCAACTGTCGGTTTACAAACTTTAAAAGATATTAAAAAATATGGATTAAAGGGTCTCGTTTTAAAATCTAAAAAGAATATTTTTCTTGATAAGAAAGAAGTATTAAATTTTGCAAATAAAAACAAAATTTTTGTTAAAGTTATATGAAAAAAATTTTTGTATTAACCGGCGAACCATCAGGAGACAAACTTGCTTCAACTTTAATTTCAAGATTAAAACTAAAAAATTCTGAAATTGAATATTTATCTGTTGGGGGCAGTCACTTAAAGAAACTAGGAATTAAATCTATTTATGATTTGAAGGAAATTACATACCTAGGTTTTACAAGTGTATTATTTAATATTTTTAAAATTAAATCAAAAATAAATAAAACTGTAGAAGAAATACTTAAATTTAATCCAGATGTATTATTAAGTGTTGATAGTCCTGATTTTACTTTGCGAGTAGCAGAAAAGGTTAAAAAAATAAATAGCAACATTAAAACAATTCATTATGTAGCGCCACAAGTATGGGTATGGCGGAAGAATAGAGTTAAAAAAATTAAAAAATTTATAGATCACATTCTTTTGTTGTTTGAATTTGAAAAAAAATACTTTGATGAAGAAAATATTAATAATACTTTTGTTGGCCATCCCCTGATAGAAAGAAATCCAAATAACAAAACTATTATTGACAATATTTTACCTGAAAATAAAAAAATAATATCTATATTTCCTGGTAGCAGAAATTCTGAAATTAATGTTTTGTTGCCTATTTTATTGGATTTTATTAAATTAATGAACAAAAAGTATGATGAATATTTTTTTTATATTCATGCAACTGAAGAAAATAAAAGTTTAATTTTAGATCATGTAAAAAAGTGTAACTTTGAAAATATAGATATTGTGTCTGAAGAAAATATTAAATTTGAAATCTTGTCAAAATCTATTTTTGCTGTTTCAAAATCTGGTACTGTTTCGTTACAAATTTGTAATTTTAATGTTCCATCAATTATTATTTATAAACTTAGTTTTATTAATTTTATGATTTTTAAAATGTTAGTTAATGTAAAATTTGCAAATATTATAAATATAATTAATAATCGTGAAGTTATTCCTGAATTACTTCAAAAAGAATGTAATGCAGATGAAATATATAGGTCTGTTATTTATTTTCTTAAAAACCCAAAATTGATGAAAAAACAAGTAAGTGAATGCTCTAAAACTTTAGAGGGTATTAGGTCTAAAACTTCATCTGCTGGTGAGGCAAGTTCTATTTTAATTAAGTATCTTATTTAATCTTTTCTCAACATCTGCCTTACCTAAGGATATAATAATATCATATAGGCCTGGTCCAAACTTGGATCCTGTTAGCGCTACTCTTAACGGTTGACCTATACCTTTGAAATTTGTTTCATGTTTTTTTATCAAGTTGTTAACTATTGGTTCTAAATTATCTCTAGTTAAACTTTCTAGGTTTTTAATTTCATCTTGAAATTCATTAATTATTTTTTTGGATTTATCGTCAATTAGTTTTAAATCATTTTCATTAAAATCAACTTCATCATTAATAATATATTTTGCATTATTAAATATTTCTTCCAGCGTTTTTGCTTTGTTTTTTAAAAATACTAAAGATGGTTTTATTTTTGATGCTTTTTCTGTATTAATTTTATCTTTATATTCTTCACAATATCTTAAAAGATGATCATACAAATCATTTTCATCAATGTTTTTAATATAGTGCTCATTCATTGAAAAAATACGGCTCATATCTAATTTTGACGGTGATTTTCCAATACCTTCTAAGTTAAAAAATTTTATACTTTCCTCTAAAGTAAATATTTCTTTGTCTTGATATGACCATCCTAGTCTTAGCAAATAATTTCTTAACGCGTCAGGCATAATCCCAATTTTTGAATAGTCATCCAATGTTGAAGCATTATCTCTCTTGGATAATTTTTTACCTTCTATTGTATGAATTAAAGGTATATGGGCAAAAAGTGGCACATCCCATTTCATTGCTTCATAAATTTGAATCTGTTTAAAAGTATTTATTTTATGGTCATCACCCCTAATTATATGCGTCATTCCCATTTCATGATCATCTACAGTTGCTGACAAATTATAAGTTGGAGTTCCATCATTTCTTAATATTACAAAATCTTCTATTGTGCTGTTTTCTATTTCAACATCACCTTGAACCAAATCTTTGAGAATTGAACTTCCTTCAATTTTACTTTTAAATCTAATTACAGGTTTAATTTCTTTAGGAGCATCTTTTTCTTCTGCATCCCTCCATTTTCTGTTGTAAATATAAGGTATTTTCTTTTGTCTAGCTCTTTTTTTTTGCTCTTCTATCTCTTCAGTTGAACAGTAACATTTATAGGCATACCCATTTTTTAATAATTCATTTGCAATTTTCACATGATCATCCATTTTTGTTGACTGAATATATTCTTCACCATCATGTTTTATCCCTAACCAGTTTAAGGATTTAATTATTTGTATTTTGTGTTCTTCTTTCGATCTTTCTTTGTCAGTATCTTCAATTCTTAAATGAAAAGTGCCTTTTTGATTTTTTGAATATAACCAATTAAACAAGGCAGTTCTAACACCACCAATATGAAGAGCCCCAGTAGGAGAGGGAGCAAAACGAGTTGCTACTTTTGACATTCGAGATGTTTAGACTATTTTTTTAGAAGTTTCTATATAAAGATACCAAAACACCCTGAACTTTTACTCTATCGGGACCAAATATTTTGGTTTCATAATTTCTATTTGCACTTTCCAATGCAACAACTTTACCTTTTTTACGAATTCTTTTTAACATTGCTTCGTGTTCGTCAATTAATGCGACTACAATTTTTCCATTATCTGCTGTATCTGTTCTTTTAATAATAACTGTATCTCCTTCGTGGATTCCAGCCTCAATCATTGAGTCACCTTGAACTTTCAATCCAAAATAATCTCCATTTTTTTCTAAATTATTTGGTAATGGTATTCTTGAAACTTCATTTTGTATTGCTTCTACAGGAGTACCTGCTGCAATTTTTCCTAATACTGGCACTTCCATTTCATCTGTATTATTAACCTCTTCATCTAAACCACCTTTGATAACACTTGGTGAAAAACTATTATAAATATCATTTGCTGAAGCCGTTTCAGGTAATTTTACAACTTCTAAAGCTCTTGCTTTATGAGCCAATCTTTTAATAAAACCTCTTTCTTCTAAGGCGCTAATCAATCTATGAATACCTGACTTTGATTTTAAGTTTAAAGATTGTTTCATCTCTTCGTAAGAAGGAGATACGCCTGAACTTCTCAACTTCTTGTTGATAAATAAAAGCAGGTTTTTTTGTTTTTTTGTTAGCATAAGAACAAATATCGTACAAAGAATGTTCTATAAAAGTTCTTTTGATTTAACAATACTAAAAAAAGTGAGAAAAATAGGGCATAAATTGACTACAAAACTGAAAAAATTGAATTTTCATCCAATTTTTTCAAAAGTGATTCACCAATTAAAAAAGTATTAATTGAAGTCTTGCTGTTTAATTCTAATAATTCTTCTTTAAATTTAATACCACTCTCAGAGATTAAAGGTCCTTTATGGTTTTTAACAACATTATAAATATCATAGGTTGTATTTATATCAGTTTTAAGTGTTTTTAAGTTTCTGTTGTTAATACCAATTAGCGCATCTTTAAAATTTAATGCTTTTTGAGCCTCCTCAACTGTATGTACTTCTACTATTACTGACATATCTAATTTCAATGCTTCTTGATATAAATTGTTTGCAAGATCATCTGATACACCTGCTAAAATAATTAGAATTGCATCTGCACCATAGCTTTTGGCAAGTGGAACTTGAAAAGTATCAATAAAAAAATCTTTACATAATATCGGTAAATTAACTTTATCTTTTATTTTACTTATATGGATTAAATTTCCCAAAAAATAATCTTCTTCAGTTAAAACTGATAAACAAGTAACATTGTTTTTTAAATAAATATTAGCAATTTCTACTGGATTGTAGTCTTCAATTATGACACCTGCTGAAGGACTTGCTTTTTTTATTTCAGCAATAATTGAAGTTTTATTTTCTTTTAAGTTGTTTTCAATTTTATCTTTAAAATTTATATATGATTTATTTTTTTGAATTAATTCATCTAGCTTTTTAAGATCTATTGATTTTTTTAGTTTATCAATTTTTTCGATTTTCTTTTTAATTATATTTTCTAAAACGTTTTTAGACATTTTGTATTTGTTCCAAATGTGAAAAAGTTTTACCAGAAAGAATAAATTGTCTTGCGTGATTATAGGCCTCTTTAAAATCAACAAACTTTTCTGCAACAATTAAACCAGCTGCAGCATTTAAACAAACTGCTTTTGAAAAATCATTATCTTTACCTTTAAATATTTCAATCATTTTATCTGCATTAAATTTTGCATCATTACCAATTAAATTCTCAAATTTTTCTGCATTCACACCAATTGAATTAGGATCAACCTGGATTTCAGATATTTTTCCATTCTTCAATTGCATTATATTTGTTTTTGCATAAGGAGATATTTCATCCAATCCATCTTCGCTATTTACTATCCATGCAAATTTTATATTTAAATTTTTTAATCCCTCTGCAAAAATTGTTAATAATTTTTTATCAAATACACCAACAACCTGTCTTTCTACTAGAGCGGGATTGCTTAAAGGACCAATCATGTTGAAAATAGTTCTTTTACCAATTTTCTTTCTTACAGGACCTACAAATCTCATGGCGCTATGATAATTTGGAGCGAACATGAAACCAAAATTGTTATTGCTAATTTCTTCCTCTATTTCTCTCGGCTCTAAATCAATTTTAATATTAAGAGCTTCCAAAACGTCTCCAGAGCCACATTTTGAAGATACCGCTTTATTGCCGTGCTTTGCAACTTTTATACCCATGCTAGCTAAAAGTAAGGCTGATGCAGTTGATATATTAACAGTGTTCATACCATCACCACCTGTACCACATGTATCTATACAATCTTGAACGTTTACTCTTTTAGATTTTTCTCTAAGCACATAAACACCTCCAGCAATTTCATCTGCAACTTCTCCTTTTTCAGACAGAAGTGTTAAAAAATTATAGATTTGATCCTCATCAGCTTTACCAGTCATCAAAATTTCAAATGCCGATTTACTTTCTTCTAAGGTTAAATTTTCTTTATTTTTAAGTTTTTCTAAAATCTTTTCCATTAATCAATAATTTATAAAATTTTTTAAAATTTTTATTCCCATTTTAGTTTTAATACTTTCTGGATGGAATTGTACACCATGAATATTAAATTGCTTATGTTGGATGGCCATAATTACCCCATCATCAGTTTCAGCTGTAATTTCTAAATCTTTCGAAAGGGTTTTTTTATCAATAATTAAGCTATGATATCTTGTAGCTTCAAAGGTACGAGGTAGATTTTTTAAAATCCCAATTTTTTGTGATTTAATTTTGCTGGTTTTTCCGTGCATTAACTTTTTTGCTTGAATAATTTTAGATCCAAAAACTTGACCTATAATTTGATGTCCAAGACAAACACCTAAAAAGGGCAATTTTTTATGTAATGATTTTAAAATGCTTATGCAATTTCCAGATTGATTTGGATTTCCAGGTCCAGGTGAAATAACAATTTTATCATATTTTTTTCTTAATATTTCTTTAGAGTTAATTTTATCATTTCTTATCACATCAACTTTTACATCTAATGAAGAAATGTAATGATAAAGATTAAATGTAAAACTATCATAATTATCTATTAATAATATTTTCATTATCTTAAAGCATTAATCAAAGCTTTCGCCTTGTTCACTGTTTCATCATATTCGTTTGTAGGTTTACTATCAGCCACGATACCTGCTCCAGCTTGTACATAGAATTTTTTATTTTTTGCAACAGCCGTTCTTAATGCAATACAAGTATCAAATTCACCATTAGCAGAAAAGTATCCAATTCCACCAGCGTAAACTTTTCTTTTCGATGTTTCTAATTCATCAATAATTTCCATTGCTCTTATTTTAGGAGCACCAGAAACAGTACCAGCAGGAAATCCTGACAACAGTGATTTAAATTTTGAAAACTTTTTATTATACTCTCCAACTACATTGGAAACTATATGCATTACATGAGAGTACCTCTCAATTATGAAACTCTCAGTTACCTTTACAGTATTTATTTTTGATACTTTACCAGCATCATTTCTTCCTAGATCTAAAAGCATTAAATGTTCAGAAAGTTCTTTTTTATCTTTAAGAAGGTCTTTTTCATAAAAAAGATCTTCTTTTCTATTTTTTCCTCTTGGTCTAGTACCTGCTATTGGTCTAACTGTAATTTTATTATCTCTTAGTCTTACTAAAATTTCTGGACTTGCCCCAATAATTTGGAAGTCATTAAATTTGAAGTAAAACATAAAAGGAGAGGGGTTAGTTACTCTAAGTTTTTTATAAATTTCCAAAGGTTTTTTTGTTAATTTTGCTTCAAATCTTTGACTTAAAACAACTTGAAAAATATCACCAAGTTTAATGTATTTCTTAGCTTTATTAACCATCGCAAGAAATTTATTTTTAGATGTGTTTGATTTAACTTTAATTTTTTTTTCTTTAAACACTCTTTTTGTATCAATATTTTTGATCGATGATTGAATTAATAGTTTAAATAGATCAGTTTTTATAGTGTCATATTTTTTTTGATAATTTTTAATTTTTTCATCATTAAAAACATTTCTTATATAAAATATTTCTTTTTTTAAATTATCATGAATAACCAAGGTTCTTGGTCTCATCAATCTTACATCAGGTAAATTAAGATCATTTTTACATGAGTTAGGAATTTTTTCTATGTACCTAATAGAGTCGTATGAAAAATAACCTGAAATTAGCGAACAAATTTTAGGTAAATTCTTAGGTGTATCAAATTTAAAATTTTCAATAATTTTTTCTATTAACTCTTCAGGTTTATCTTTAAGAATGATTTTTTTATTTTCAGTGATTAAATATGACTTTTGATTGTTGAACTCCCATATCTTATCAGGATCTTTACCAAAAATTGTGTATCTACCTTTAATTTTTCCTTTTTCAACAGACTCAAATATAAAACTATTTTTTTCCTCTAAAAAATTATCAATTAAATTTATTACTTCATCATCAGAATTTACTTTTTTAGAAGTGTATATAATCTGATTTTTTTTGCTTCTATGTCGAAACTTAAAATCCTTGAAGCTTCGATTAATTATCATTTGAAATAGTTTTTAATTCTATCAATAGTTTTTTGATTCAATTGAACCTGATATTTATTATTCAGCAGGGTATCGTACGATTGTAAAATACTTTTTCTATTATTTGTATTTTGTGAATTTACAAATCCTTTATATTCTTCAGCTTGTTTATTTATAGTATTTTTATTGATATCTTTTATTTTGACTAAAAATATTTGATTATTAGTGTTGTTTACTAAAGCAAAAGAATTTTGAGGTAATGAGTAAAGCATTTTAATTGAATTTACTTCAAACAGCTCATCATCATTAATTGAATTAATTGATCCAGATTGGATTTTACCCGAACTTAACTCTAAAAATTTACTTTCATTAAACACATCACTCTGTATTTCTTCAATTATTTTTCTATTGTAATCAAATTTACCTTTTTGATAAACAAGTTCGGCAATTTCACTTTTTACTATTTCATCATTGAGGTCTGGTGAACGGTCATATTCATTATCTATATTATAAAGAATAAAATTATCGCCATTTTCAAATATATCTAATTTGTTTGATTTCTTAGAGTAAATTAACTCCTCATCTGAACTAGCTTCTGAATCTGGAATAAATTCTCTGATATCAATCACATCTACATTTATGTTCTCAATGATCGAATTAAAACTTTCACTTTGAGAAATTTTATTTTCTATTTCATCAATTTCATTAAAAAAATCTTGATTAAATTCATCAATTCCAATTAAATTTTTTGGATTTAAAACCACATATTTGAAATCAATATATTCTCTTTTTAATTGATCTTTATTCTCTTCAACAAAAGTATTGATTTCTTCTGATGTATAATTTTCTTTAATCTTATATAGATTTTCCATATCAAAGTATTCAATAGCTAATGATTTATTGTTTTCCTCAAATTTACTTTCTATTAGAAATTCAGGCGTAACAGTACCTGCACCAATAAAATCAAATAGGTGTTTTTGTAAACCTTGATTTTTTAATTTTAATTCAAACAAAGGAGCGGACATATTGTTTGAAAGTAAAAATTTTTCATATTTAATTCTTTCAAATGCACCATTTTCACCTTTAAAATTTTTATTGTCTTTTAAATATTTTAATATTGTCTTTTCGTTAATAGAAAGTTTAAAATCCTCTATCTCTAGATCAATTAAAGTTGTTGAAATAAGTCCTGATAATAATTCTTCTATAATATTATTGTCTAAATTATTTCTTATTGCCTCTTGTGAAATTCCACTTTGATTAACATAGTCCATGAAATCTTGAGTGGTAATGTTAGTTTTATTTATTTTGGCAATATTGTTTTGGTTACTTGAACCAAAACCACCAAAAAAACCTGCAAAAACAAGTGGTGCTGCAATTAAAAAAACAAATACAGCTGCAATTTTGGATGAAGAAAATTTTCTTAGGTTACTTATCATGATTTCATAAATTATTTGATCTGTAAAAAACAAATCTATAGATTAAAAATTCAAATATGACAAATAAATATATGTATTTTATAGCTAATTGGAAAATGTTTGGTGATTTAAAAACTATAAATTCATTAGATAAAGTTATTAAATTCTCGAAAAGTTATAAAAAAAATAATTTCAAACTAATTTATTGTCCTCCAAATACTCTAATACGTCCAATTTCAAAGAGACTTAGTAAAACTAATATTGAAATTGGCGCACAAAATTCTCATGAAAGTTTAGATTATGGAGCTTTTACAGGTCAGGTTAATGCAAGAATGCTCAAAAGTGTTGGAGCAAAATATGTGATCTTGGGTCATTCTGAAAACAGAATTGCTGGAGAAAATGACAAACTAATTAATCTTAAAATAAAAAATTCAATTAAATCTGGTTTAAAAATTATTTTTTGTATTGGCGAAACTCTAAAACAAAAAAGAGATAAAAAGACTAATCAAGTTTTAAATAGTCAATTAAAGAAAGGATTAAAATCTATCAAAAAAATTAATGATATAATTATTGCATACGAACCAGTATGGTCAATTGGAACTGGTTTAATCCCTGCATCAGATGAATTATCTAAATCTATTAAATATATAAAAAGTAAATTTGGAAAAAAATCTCCAAAAGTTTTATATGGAGGCTCTGTTAACAGTAAAAATATTGATCAATTAAAAATAATTCCAGAGATAGATGGTTTTTTAATAGGTGGAGCATCACAAAATCCAAAGAAATTTATTGATATAATTAAAAAAACCATTAATTAGACCCACATGGAAACATTGTTACTTGTAATTAACATCATACTTGCATTTATTTTGGTTGTTTTAGTGCTACTTCAAAAATCAGAGGGTGGTGCGCTAGGTATCGGTGTTTCACAAGAAAATTTCATGCTATCAAGATCGGCTGGTAGTTTTATTACTAAAGCGACCGCAATAGTTGCAACTTTATTTATTATTTGTAGTTTGGCCCTTACAATAATTTCTAGAGCAGAGTTAACACCTACAAGATCAGTTTTAGACACAATTGAGGAAAAAACTGAAGATACTCCATCAATACCTGAGAATAATTAATTTATACTTTCTATTTCTATTTTAATTAGCTATAAGATAATTCCATGGCGCGATATATATTTGTCACTGGCGGCGTGGTTTCATCCCTTGGAAAAGGTCTATCATCAGCATCACTAGCTTATCTTCTACAATCTCGAGGTTACAAAGTTAGACTTAGAAAATTAGATCCTTATCTAAATGTTGACCCTGGTACAATGAGTCCATTCCAACATGGAGAAGTTTTTGTAACAGATGATGGTGCTGAAACAGATTTAGACTTAGGTCATTACGAGAGATTTTCAGGAGTTACCGCAAAGAAAACAGATAATATTACTTCAGGAAAAATTTATAGTGATGTTCTGAGGAAAGAACGAAAAGGAGAATATCTTGGAAAGACAGTTCAAGTTATTCCACATATAACTGATAGAATTAAAGAATTTATTAAATACGATACGTCAAAAGAAGATTTTGTAATTTGCGAAATAGGTGGAATTGTAGGAGATATTGAAAGTTTGCCATTTGTTGAAGCTATAAGACAATTTTCAAATGATATTGGGAAAAAAAATTCTTTATTTATTCATTTAACTTTAGTTCCATATTTAAAAGCTTCAGATGAAATAAAAACTAAACCAACACAACATTCTGTTAAAGAATTGAGAAGTATTGGTATTCAACCTGATATAATTATTTGCAGGTCAGAAAGACCAATACCTTTGGAGCATAGAAAAAAAATATCTCTATTTTGCAATGTTGATATTAAAAATGTAATTGAAACAGTTGATGTAAAAACAATTTATGAAGCTCCAATTAGTTTTGCTAAAGAAAAGTTGGATGTTCAAGTTTTAGATTATTTTAAAATAAAATCAAAAAAATCAAATAACCTAAATCCTTGGAAGAAAATTACTAAAATTACACTTAATACAAAAAAACAAGTTAATATTGCGATAATAGGTAAATATGTAGAATTAAAAGATGCATATAAATCATTAGATGAAGCTTTAACTCACGGAGGAATTACAAATAATCTAAAGGTAAATTTAGTTAGAATTGATTCAGAAAAATTAAAAGTTTATGAAATTAAAAGTAAACTTAAAAATGTTTCAGGTATTCTAATACCAGGAGGTTTTGGAAAAAGAGGGACTGAGGGAAAAATCGAAGCAATTAAATATGCCAGAATTAATAAAATACCATTTCTAGGTATTTGTTACGGTATGCAAATGGCAATAATAGAATTTGCTAGAAATAAATTAAAAATTAAAAAAGCAACTTCTTCAGAGTTTGATAGAGGTGGTGTTCATATAATTGGTTTAATGAATGAGTGGGAAAAAAGTGGAAAAAAAGTTAAAGGTACTGATAAAAATTTAGGTGGTACAATGAGACTTGGTTCTTATGATGCAATTTTAAAAGATAAGTCTAAAATTAGAGATATCTATAAATCAAGATTAATCAAAGAAAGACACAGACATAGATATGAAGTGGATATTTCATTTAAGGAAAAATTTGAGAAAAATGGACTAATATTTTCTGGTTTATCACCAGATAATAAACTTCCTGAGATAATTGAACTTAAAAATCATCCTTGGTTTATTGGAGTTCAGTTCCATCCTGAATTTAAATCTAGACCTTTATCTCCTCATCCTTTATTCTCTTCATTTATCAAAGCAGCAAAAAATCATAAATGAGTAGTATTAGAGTCAATTGTGGGAACATAGAAATTTCAAACGATAAAAAAATTTGTATTATTGCTGGTCCATGTCAGCTTGAAACAGAACAGCATGCAATGGACATGGCTGGAAAAATAAAAGAAATAACTTCCAAATATGGTTTAGGTTTTATTTATAAAACCTCTTTTGATAAAGCTAATCGAACAAGTTTAAAAGGTAAAAGAGGTGCTGGTTTGGAAGCTTCATTACCTGTGTTTGACAAAATTAAACAAGAATTAAATATTCCAATTTTAACTGATATTCATAATTCAGAGCAATGTTCAGTAGTTGCTAATCATGTTGATGTTTTGCAAATTCCAGCTTTTCTTTGCAGACAAACTGATCTTTTAATTGCTGCTGCAAAAACAAACAAAATTATAAATGTTAAAAAGGGTCAATTTTTAGCTCCTTGGGACATGGTAAATGTTACAAAAAAAATTTCAGACTCAGGAAATACTAATATTCTTGTTACTGAAAGAGGTGCAAGTTTTGGTTACAACACATTGGTCTCTGACATGAGATCTTTACCTATTATGGCTAAGAATGGTTATCCAGTTATTTTTGATGCAACGCATTCAGTTCAACAACCTGGAGGACAAGGAGATTCTTCTGGAGGTCAAAGGGAATTTGTTGAGTATCTTGCAAGAGCTGCTGTTGCTGTTGGGGTTGCTGGTGTATTTATAGAAACTCATCAAGATCCTGATAATGCACCATCTGATGGACCTAACATGGTTCCTCTAGATAAACTAGAAAATTTACTAAAACAGTTAACTGAAATTGATAAGCTTATTAAGTGAGTAAAATAACAAAAGTAAAAGCACGGCAAGTTTTTGATAGTCGGGGAAATCCAACTGTAGAGGCAGAGGTTTATACAAATAATTTAAGTGCATCTGCTATATGCCCATCAGGTGCATCAACTGGAACTTATGAAGCTTTTGAAAAACGAGATAAAAATAATAAGAAGTATCTAGGTAAAAGTGTTTTAAAAGCTGTTGAATTAGTAAATTCAAAAATTTCAAAAAAATTAACAGGTCAAAGCGTTCATAATCAAGAGAGAATTGATACCTTATTAATTAATTTAGACGGTACCAGACAAAAAACTAATCTAGGTGCAAATGCTATGCTTGCAGTATCAATGGCTGTAAAAAAACTTTCTGCAAAAGTAAAAAAACTACCTTTGTATAAGACATTTTTTTTAAAAAATAATTTTCAATTACCTTATCCATTAATGAATATTATTAATGGTGGAGCTCATGCTAACAATGGACTTAGAATTCAAGAATTTATGATAAGACCAGATAGAGCAAAAAGTTTCTCAGAAGCAATGAGGATTTGTTTTGTTGTAATTAAAAACCTAAGTAATTTAATAAAAAACAAAGGTTATTCTACATCAGTTGGTGACGAGGGAGGTTTTGCACCTATGATTAGTAGCAATAACCAGGCTTTAGATTTGATTGTTTCAGCAATTAAGAAATCTGGATTTGTTAATGGTAAAGATGTTTCAATTTGTTTGGATGTAGCTGCAAATGAACTATTAAAAAAAAACAAATATTCAATCCATTCTAAAAGTTTTGTTTCTGTTGAAAAATCAATAAAAGAATACCAAAAAATTATTAAGAAATATAAAATTAAATCTATAGAAGATCCTTTTGCAGAAAATGATTGGTTAGCTTGGAATAAATTAATGCGTTCTGTCAAAAAGGTTCAGATTGTGGGAGATGATCTTTATGTTACAAATCTTGAGAGATTAAAAAAAGGATTTTTAAATATCTCATCTAATTCGATATTAATTAAACTTAATCAGATAGGCACTGTTTCTGAAACTCTAGATGTAATTAAATTTGCTCAAACTATCGGTTATAAAACAATAATTTCTCATAGATCTGGAGATAGTGAGGACACATTCATCGCTGATTTAGCAGTTGGAACAAATTCTAACCAAATTAAAACAGGATCTTTAGCACGTTCAGAAAGAGTTGCTAAATACAATCAATTAATTCGAATTGAAGAAGAACTTGGAAATAAGGCAAGAATGAATAAAATCAATTAATGTTGAGATTAATAAAAAAAAATTATTTTTTATTAATATCAATTTTTTTAATATTTTATTTTATTTTTAATTTAGTTTCTGGAGAAAGAGGGCTTTTTTCATATTTTGAAAAAAAAGAACTTTTGTCTGACTTGAAAAAAGAAGAGGTATTATTAGTTAACAAAATAGAGGATATTGATCATAAAAATTCTCTATTAAGTACAAATCTAGATTTAGATTATGTGGAAATATTAATCAGAGAAAGATTTTTATTTGGTAAAAAAGGTGAAACAATTTATTTAATTAAAAAAGATGAAAAGTAGACATCCTGAAAAAGAAAATAAGCCGATAAATCCAATTAAAAAAAAACCAGATTGGATCAGATCAAAGCTTACAAACAGTAAAGAATTTTTTTTAACAAAAACAATAGTTAACAACAACAATCTTGTAACTGTTTGTCAGGAAGCAAACTGTCCAAATATCACTGAGTGCTGGAGTAAGAGACACGCAACTTTTATGATAATGGGTGATACTTGTACAAGAGCATGTGCTTTTTGTGATGTTAAAACTGGCGTTCCAGGAAATTTAGATTTATTAGAACCAGTCAAAATTGCAGAAGCTGTAAAGAAGTTAAATTTAAAACATGTTGTAATAACTTCAGTTGATAGAGATGATTTAGACGACGGAGGTTCTGAACATTTTTATAATGTGATTAACCAAACAAGAAAATCAAATCCAAATACAACCATAGAAGTTTTAACACCAGATTTTTTAAGAAAAGGGGAAGCATATAAAAAAGTTATTGAGGCTAAACCAGATGTTTTTAATCATAATATTGAAACTGTCCCTAGCCTTTATTTAAAAGTAAGACCAGGATCCAGATATTTTGCATCCTTAGAACTTTTAAAAAATGCAAAGAAAATTGATAAAAATATTTTTACTAAATCTGGAATTATGGTTGGGTTAGGAGAAACAAGAGATGAAATATTGCAAGTTATGGATGATTTAAGAGCAGCTGATGTAGATTTTATGACTATCGGCCAGTACTTGCAGCCATCAACAAAACATTTTCCATTAGATAGATATTATACCCCAAAAGAATTTGATGATTTAGGAACTATAGCAAAAGCTAAGGGATTTATATTGGTTTCCTCATCACCCTTAACAAGATCTTCTTATCATGCCGATGAAGATTTTGCTAAGTTACAACAAAACAGAATAAAAAGTAATTAATGCCTAAAGCATCAGTTACACGTCACATCGCACGTGATAAAAAAACATTAATTGATTTTGTTTTAGATATTGAAAAGTATCCTGAATTCATTCCATTTTGCATAGATTCAAAAGTTTATGAAACAAATGACGAGGGGGATGTTAAAAAAATAATTGCTGATCTGACCATTGGAAAAAGACCCTTTATAGATACTTATAAAAGCGATGTTAGATATGATAAAAAAAACGACTCTATTCATGTAACCAATATTGATGGTCCCTTAAAACATCTTGAAAATAATTGGAAATTTTTAGAAAAAGATAATTTAACAGAAGTTCAATTTGATGTTGATTTTGAAATTAAAAATAAGTTTTTGAATTTAATAATGGAAAAATCATTTCAATTTGGTTTAAACAAAATAGCTGATGCTTTTCAAAAAAGAGCTGAAAATCTTTAAGAAATAATCTTTGTAATTTTATTTAATACTTCTCTTACTGTATTTTTTTGAATACTTGATCTGTTTCTAGATTTAAATTTATTTTCTAAAATTAATAAATATTTTCCTATTTTAATCCCAATATAGACAAGACCAACTGGTTTTAATTTTGATCCTCCTCCGGGCCCAGCTATACCAGTAATTGATACATTAATTTTGCTTTTAGAAATTTTAGATAAATTCTTTACCATTTCTTTACAGCATTCTTTGCTTACAGCGCCATATTTTTTAATGATATTTCTATCTACTTTTAAGATTTTAGTTTTAGCCTCATTAGAGTAAGTAATTAAACCCATTTGAAAGTACTTGGATGAATTTGCTAATTTAGTAAGATTGCTAGCCAACAAACCTCCCGTGCAAGATTCAGCTACAGAAATTGTTAATTTTTTATCTATCAATTTTTTATGTAGTTTTTTTAAATTCATCAAAATATGAAACTGACTAAATAGACTACAACCATTGAGTAAAGACCAGCCATTATATCATCCATAATTATACCAAAATAATTCTTATGATTTTTATCGAAATAGCTTACCGGAAATGGCTTTAAAATATCAAAAAATCTAAAAGATAATAAAGAAATAATATAATAAAATTCAATGGCAATATTAATTTGATTGGTTTGATTTAAATATAGCAAAAGTATCAAAGGCATTGATTGACCCAAAACTTCATCAATTACAATTTGTCTAGGATCTTTATTTTCAAATTCACTCTCTGTGTCTTTAACCGCATAAAAAGAGTAAAAAAACAAAATAATAAAAAAGACTATTGAGAATTTTAAACTCGTATAATCAAGAATTTCATAAGCTATATAAATAAAGACTGTTGTGACAAGCGATGCAACGGTGCCAGGCATTTTTGTTAAGTATCCGTACCCAAAGAATGTTGAGATTAAAACATTAATTTTTTTCATTTTGATATCGAGCAAATTACTTCACAGGCAATTGCTTTTTCTTTTCCTATTAATCCAAGTTTTTCCGCAGTTTTACCTTTTAAATTAATTAAATCTTTATTTAAATCTAACAGATTTGAAAGTGAATTTAATATTTTATCTCTATATTTTGATATTTTTGGTTTTTCACATATCAGATTAATATCTAAATTATTGATATGATAAGTATTTGAATTTAATAATTTGATTATTGGTTTTAGCATTTTTGGAGATCTAATATTTTTAAACTTGTTGCTGTTATCTGGAAAAAAAGTTCCAATATCCTTTTTTCTCATAGCTCCCAATATAGAGTCAATTATAGAATGAATAATTACATCCCCATCAGAATGTCCTTTCAAACCTGAATGATAAGGTATTTTAACACCTCCTAAATATAGTTTTTTACCTTTGATTAATCTATGGATATCAAATCCAATACCAAAGTATGTTAATTTTTCTTTAATATCTTCTTTGAAAGTAATTTTACTATTTAAATTTTCACCTTGAATAAATTTTACTTTAATATTGTTTTCAATAAATAATGTTGCTTCATCTGTAATCACTTTTTTGTGTTTAATTGATAATTTGTACAAATCTTGAAATTTAAAAGCTTGAGGTGTTTGTGTAAGAATAGAATTATCTCGATTTAAATTATATATTTGATTTTTTATTTTATATTTAATCGAGTCTTTTGATTTAATTACTGGTATCGCTGCTTTATTTTTTTTTAGTGAAGTTATTAATTTTTTTAACAGATTTATGGTAAAATTTGGTCTTGCAGCATCATGTATAAGAACATTGCTAGGTTTGTATTTCCTAATAAACTTTAAAGCAATTAACGAAGAATCAGATCTTTCTTTCCCACCAATTATAATGGAGACATTTTTTGGAAATTTTTCTTTAATTTCATTTTTTTTGTTAACTACAATTATTATTTTTTTAAAAAGTTTTGACTTTAAAGCCTTATCAACAGAGTGTTTGAATAAAGGTTTGCCTTCATAAATGTTGTATTGTTTGGGTTTTTTTGAATTAAACCTTTTGCTTTGTCCTGAAGCTAGTATTATAAAATAGTTATTCATATTTATAGAAATTTTATACCCAAATGTCAGATTTTATTAAAAAAAATATTTATTTGATAATATTATTTATTATCACATTATCGATAGGTTTTTTAACGTTTTTAACTTTTATTGATAAAGGTTTTATTCAACTAACAGATAAAAATTTACAATATCTGCTGATACTAAATATTTTTTTACTAGCCGCTCTTTTTGTTTTTATTTTTTTTGAAATTAGAAGTGCAATAAGAACAGATGTTGATAAAGATGGTTTAAAATCTAATAAAAAATATATTACTGTTTTTGCTCTATTCACTTTAATACCTTCAGTTTTAATTTCTATTTTTTCATTATTTTTATTTTCTTTTGCTTTAGAAAAATATTTTGACAAAAAGGTCACCACTGTTGTTAATAATTCTTATGAGCTTGCAAGAAACTATGTTGAAGAGATTAGAAACAAAATTCAATCAGATATTGTACTGATTGCTTTTGATACCAATAAAAGTAAAAATTTTTTAAACGATAATCCTAAAGAATATAAAAGATTTTTAGATACACAGAAATTAATCAGAGATGTTGATGAGATCCATATTATCAACGTAAATAAAGAACTATTGTTTACATCTCTTAAAGACAATCAGCCATACATACCACCTGTTGATAGAGCTTTAGCATTAGTTCTTGACGATGATAGACCTTTAAAAATTATTAATGCTCCAGAAAATATGTCTGCAGCAATTATGAGATTGCAAAATTTTGATAATAGATTTTTGTACGTTGTAAAATATCTTGATAAAGATATTTCAAGATACTTAAACGAGTCACAAGAAGCTATTAATTTTTATTACACTGTTGAAGAAAAGAGCACAGGTATTAAAATTTCTTTTGCAATTATTTATGTAATAGTTGTAAGTGTATTATTATTTGTCTCTATATCAATTGCTATTAGATTTTCTTCTAGATTTTTCAGGTCTATTAATAATTTAATCAACGCTTCTGTATCTATTGGTGAAGGAAAATTTGATACAAAAGTTCCAGAAGTAAAAACTGACAAAGATTTGGAAGTATTAAATAAAAATTTTAACTTGATGATAGATAGACTTAGAAATCAACAAGAAAAATTAATTATTAATGAAAGACATGAAGCATGGAGCAATTTAGCTAGAAAACTTGCACATGAAATTAAAAACCCATTAACTCCAATTCAATTAACGATAGATAGAATGAAAATAAAATATTCCAATCAGGTAAATGAAAATGAAAAAGAAAATTTTAATGAAAATCTTAAGATCATAAATAATCAAATTAAACAAATTGGAAATTTAGTTAATGAATTTTCAGATTTTGCACGTATGCCGAAGCCTATTTTAAAAGAAAACAATTTAATTCAAATTATTCAGGAAAACATTAAATTATTAAATGAGCTAGATAATTCGATTAGTATTTCTGTTAACAGCAATCAAAAAGAAATTTTTTTAAATAGTGATAAAGAACAGCTTGCGAGAGTTTTCTTTAATTTGATTAAAAATTCTATCGAAAGTATCCAACAAAGAGCAGAAAATGACAGTAATTTAGAGAAAATAATCACGATTGAAGTTAATGAAGAAAATAACCATATAACAATCAACTTAATTGATAATGGTATCGGTTTTGGAATATTTGCAGCAAATATTAAAGATATTTTAAATCCATACTTTACTACTAAAAAAAATGGAACTGGACTTGGTCTTTCAATAGTGAGTAAAATTATAAATGACCATAATGGAAAAATTGAATTTATACCTTTAGACGAAGGTGCAAAAATTAAAATAGATTTTATTAAATAGAATGAGTTCTGAAATTTTAATTGTAGATGATAACGCTGATATAAGGAATATCATTAATGAGTTAATTTTGGATGCTGGTTACAAAACAAGACTTGCTGCTAATTACAATCAAGCATTATCCGAAATAGATAAAAAACTTCCAGATGTTGCGATACTTGATGTTAAATTGGATAAAGGTGATAATGATGGAATAGAATTGTTGTCACATATTAAATCAAAAGATAAAGATGTGCCTGTTATTATAATTTCAGGTCACGCTAACATTGAAATGGCAGTAAAATCCCTTCATGAAGGTGCTTTTGAATTTATTGAAAAACCTTTTGATCAAGAGAGATTGCTTAATTTTGTTAGAAGAGCAGTTGAAAACTACAATCTTAAAAAACAAAATAAAGAATATGAAACAAAATTATTTTCATCATATGAATTAATTGGAAATAGCAAAAATATTCTAAATATAAATGATCAAATTAACAAAATTTCTATTACAGAAAGTAGAGTATTTATTAATGGTCCTTCAGGATCTGGAAAAGAATTAATTGCAAGAAAAATTCATAAATTATCAATAAGAAATAAAAATCCCTTTGTAGTTTTGAATGGAGCTTTATTAGACTCAAATAAATATGAACTTGAATTGTTCGGAGAAGAAAAGGATAATGGCTCTATATCTTATGGAGCTTTAGAAAAAGCTAACAAAGGAACCTTATTAATAGATCAAGTTTCTGAAATACCTTTAGATATACAATCAAAAATTTTAAGAGTTTTAACTGATCAAAAATTTAAGAGAGTTAATGGTTCAAATGACATAAGTGTAAATGTTAGATTAATATGCTCCTCAAGTAAGGATTTGAAGAAAGAAATTGAAATAGGAAATTTTAGAGAAGATTTATTTCATAGACTTAATGTTTTTGAAATAAATGTTGAACCATTGAGTCAACGTATTTCAGATATTCCACTTTTGATTAAATATTTTTCAAAAAAAATATCTGAAAACTACAATATTAATGAATTAGAAATAGAAGAAGACAATACTTATATCCTAAATCATGATTGGCACGGTAATGTTAGAGAGTTAAGAAATCTGATAGAAAGAATTGCGATTTTACAGCCTGACACAAAGGAAAAAATTTCAAATATAATAAAAGAATCCTTAAAAAATATTAATTTCAAAGAACAATTGGCTGAAAACAGCCTATCTGTGCCATTAAAAGAAGCTAGAGAAAAATTTGAAAAAGAGTATTTAACTATTCAACTGAAAAAATTTAATGGAAATATTTCAAAAACAGCTAATTTTGTTGGAATGGAAAGAAGTGCCTTACATAGAAAGTTAAAAGGCTTAGGAATTAAAGAATTTAATTAAATGAACATAATCATTTGTGGTGCGGGAAGAGTAGGCTTCACTATTGCCAAACAGCTTAGTGAACAAGGCCATTCTATTACAGTTATAGATCCGTCGAGTGAAGATATTCAAAAAATTGATGATGCACTTGATGTTAAAGCTATTGTGGGAAAAGGAAGTTACCCATCAATTCTTGAAAAGGCTAATGCGCAAGAGGCTGATATGATTATAGCAGTAACTCGAAATGATGAAATTAATATGGTTATATGCCAAATTGCATTTTCTATTTTTAAAATACCAAAAAAGATTGCCAGAATAAGATCTCAGGATTATTTAAATCCCAAGTTTACAACTGTTTATAACAAAGAAAACTTACCTATAGATGTTATTATTTCACCAGAAATTGAAATTGCAAAATCAATCCAAAGAAAACTCGAAGCTCCTGGAGCTTTAGACAGTGTTCCTTTTGCAGACAATAAAATCAGGCTATTAGAAATATTAATTAATGAAAATTGTAATTTGATCAATATTAAATTAAGTGATCTTACAAAAAAATACCCTAATCTCAAAGCAAATGTAATAGGTGTAATAAGAGAGGATAAGTTTTTTATTCCAAAAAAAACCGATGAAATAATAGCCAATGATAAAATTTATGTAATTATAAATTCAACTCAAATGTCAGAAACACTGGAAGCATTTGGACATAACGAAAAAGTTTCTAAAAAAATTCTTATAGTTGGTGGAGGTAATATTGGTTTTAATTTAGCCAAAAATATTGAAGAAAATTTAGATGCTGCAAGAGTAAAAATTATTGAAAAAAATAAAGATAGGGCTGAATTTCTTGCAAGTGAGCTAAACAATACAATAGTTATCAATGGAGATGCGTTAGATGAGGAAGTTTTAGCTGAAGCAAACTTAGAAGAAGCAGAGACTGTTCTAGCTCTTACAAACGATGATGAAGATAACTTAATGGTAAGTGTTTTAGTCGAAAAATTTGCAAAAGATGAAAAAGAAATTGACGACAAAAGAACAATGGCATTAATTAATAAACCAAACTATTCATTATTACAAAATTCACTTAAAATTGATGATTTGATTGATCCTAGAATGAATACTGTATCGAGTATTTTAAAACATATCCATAAAGGCACTATAGAAACAGCTTATACAATTATGAATGGTGAATATGAAGTTATAGAAGCCGAAATCATTGAGACATCTGAATTAATCAATAAAGAATTAAAAAATTCAAACTTACCAGAAGAAATTCGAATAGGTGCTATTCTTAGAGACGATAAAGTAATTATACCTAGATCAGATTTTGTATTTCAAAAAGATGATAAAGTTGTTTTTTTAGCCAAAAAAGACTCAATCTCAGTCGTTGAAAATATTTTTAGAATTAGCTCAATTTAATTAAATGCCAAAACTTCGGGTAAAATATTTAAGTTTTTTCTTTATATTGATTTCAGTTTTTTCATTTTTAAATATTATCTACTCTTATTATTTCAATTTATACTTAAACTTAAATACATACTACTTCAGTTTAGTAATTTCTGCTTTAGTCGGTTTATTATTTTATAAAATTGATACTTCGGATAAAAAACCTACAATATTTGAAAAAATACTAACTGTGCTTTTGGGATATTTTATTATGCCATTAGTATTATGCATTCCATTTTATTTCAGTATTTATAACTTAACTTTTTTAAATTCTTTATTTGAAGCAGTTTCTGGTTTTACCTCAACTGGTTTCACAATCTTTGAAAACATAAAACATATTGATCAAGGATTAATAATATGGAGATCATCAATTCAATGGATGGGTGGATTATACTTTTTATTTTCAATAATTTTTTTGATTGATATTTATGATGAAAACTTAAAAAAATCCCTTACAAACTTTTTATCATTTAATACAACTGAAGTTTTAAAACAAACAATTAAAATATTTATTTTATATTCATGCTTAACATTAGCTATCTTTATAATTCTTAATATACTTGGAATTAGATCATTTAATTCCTTAAATCTAGCAATGACCATAATTTCATCTGGTGGTTTTTTACCTGTGAATGATCTTTCAACTATACTTGTCCAAAATTCACAGATAATAATTTTTTCATTATTAATGTTAGTTTCTTTCTTTAGTATTTTCTTTGCTTACAATTTATTTTTTTTAAGAAAAAATATTAATTTTTTTCACGAGGATATTCACTTAATTTTATACTTTGTGATAACTGTCGGAATATTTTTTATATTTTTTAGTTACGATAATACTTTTTCTTATAGCTTTTTATCTTTAGTGAGTAGTATTTCTAACATTGGAATTTCATTGAATGTTGAGCAAACTAACCTTCAATTCTTGTACTTACTTTTAGTGATAATTGGAGGGTCATTTATTTCTACAAGTTCTGGATTAAGATTTTTAAAAGTTTACTCTTTAACAAAATATTCTTTAAACCAAATACTTTCGTTTAGTAGACCAAAAAACGTATTTATGAATAAGCTAGTGTTTTCTAAAATTAACTTTGCAACTCAAGATATAAATAAATATTTTCTTACAATTGTTATTTTTATAATCTCACTTTTTTCATTAACAATTTTTTTATCTTTGAGTGAAATCAATTTTGAATATTCATTTAAACTGGCAGTTCTAACATTAATGAATACTGTTAATTCTTCAGCTTATGGAATGGGTGATTTTGATTTTCAAAATTTACATTTTATTACTAAATTTTTTCTTGTTTTCTTTATGATTATCGGCCGTATTGAATTATTATCTTTATTATTGATAGCTAAAAAATTTCTGTTTAAATATTAAATTTGTAATATATATGTATTTCAAATATTGCGCCCTTAGCTCAGCTGGATAGAGCATCGGTTTTCTAAACCGAGGGTCGTAGGTTCGAATCCTTCAGGGCGCGCCATTCCTTTGTCTTTTGAGCATAATTTCTTCTTGAAGTAGTTTTTCTAAAATGTTTTAATCCTGCGAATTCAAAACTAAGTTTTGAATTATTTGTTAACAAATAAAAATAACTAAAAAGGAAGAATAATGTTTAAATACTTAAAACAATTAACTTCTTTAGTAGCAATGGTTGCAGTGTTGTTCACTTTTACAACAGAAACTATGGCTGCTAAAAAATCTAAAACACTTAAAAACACTCAAAAGAAGGGTTTTGTAAGATGTGGAGTATCTCAAGGTCTTCCAGGATTTTCTAATGCTGATGCAGCAGGAAATTGGACTGGTATCGATGTTGATGTATGTAGAGCGGTAGCTGCTGCAGTACTAGGTGATGCAAACAAAGTTAAGTTTACACCATTAAGTGCTAAAGAAAGATTTACAGCTTTAACTTCTGGTGAGATTGATATCTTATCAAGAAACACAACTTGGACTCTTTCTAGAGATGCTGATATCGGACTAACTTTCGTTGGAGTAAACTTCTACGATGGTCAAGGTTTCATGGTTAGAAAAAGTTCTGGTATTACTTCAACAAGCCAATTCAAAGATGGTATCTCAGCTTGTACAAACATTGGTACAACAACTGAGTTAAACATGAGAGACTTCTTTAACTCTAAAGGAATTTCTTATGAGCCAGTTGCTTTTGAAAAAGCTGACGAAGTCGTAGCTGCTTATGATGCTGGTAGATGTGATACTTACACTACTGATAAATCAGGTCTTGCTGCACAAAGAACTAAAATGACTAACCCAGATGATCACATTGTATTACCTGAAACTGTTTCTAAAGAACCTTTAGGACCAGTTGTTAGACAAGGTGACTCAGTATGGGAAGATATCGTTAGATGGTCTTTAAATGCTATGATCGAAGCTGAGGAGTATGGAATTACTTCAGCTAATGCAGATTCTATGAAAACTTCAGACAACCCAGCTGTCAAAAGATTAGTTGGTGCTGAAGGTGAATTAGGTGCTGCTTTTGGTCTAGACAATGAGTGGAGCTTAAGAATTATCAAGCAAGTTGGTAACTATGGTGAAAGCTATAAGAGAAATATAGCTGACACTGGAATTTTACCAGACAGAGGTCCAAATGAATTATGGACTAAAGGTGGAATTCTTTACGTACCACCTGCAAGATAATTGCATATTTAACTAATTAAAAAGGGCTAGATTTTTCTAGCCCTTTTTTTTATAAGCTCTTAAATGAACTTCAAATTACAAAAAATAGTTCCTCAATTAATTACAGTTTTAGCAGTAGTTCTAGTTTTTGGTTTCTTTAGTTATAACGCCCAAGTCAATATGGAAAATAGAGGTATTGATTTTGGATATGGTTTTTTATCTCAAGAATCTTCATTTGATGTCCAATTTTCTTTAATTGAATACGACGGATCACATTCTTATTTTAGAGCTTATCTTGTCGGTTTGTTAAATACTATTTTAGTTTCTGTAATTGGAATTATCATTGCAACTATACTTGGAATAATAGCTGGTGTTGCAAGACTTTCGCCAAATTATTTAATTAATAAATTTGCAGCTTTTTACGTAGAATTTTTTAGAAATATTCCATTACTTTTACAAATATTTTTTTGGTATTTTGCAGCTTTAAGAGCTTTACCTTTACCTCAAGATGCTGATGCAATGTTTGGCGTTTTCTTTTTAACAATTAAAGGACTGTATGTTCCAGCTTTTGTTTGGGAAAATTTTAATGTTTTCTTTTATTCAATAGTTGCAGCAATAATTGCAATAGTTGTTATCAGAATTCATGCTAGAAAAGTTCAAGAAACTCATGGTAAGCAATTGCCAGTTTTATGGATATCTTTAGGATTAATTTTTATATTGCCTTTGTTAAGTTTTTTAATCGGAGGTGTTAATCTTTCTTTTGAAATACCTAAATTAAAACAATTAGCAGCAACTTCTTATAAATATGAAGGTGGATTAAATTTACCACCTGAATTAATTGCATTAACTTTATCTTTAGCATTATATACAGCAACTTTTATTGCTGAGTGTGTAAGAGCTGGAATTCAAGGTGTTGGAAAAGGACAAAAAGAAGCTGCTGCATCTATCGGTTTAAATCCAAATCAAGTCTTAAAATTAGTGGTAATGCCTCAAGCTTTAAGAATTATTATACCGCCAACTACTAACCAATATTTAAATTTAACTAAAAATTCATCATTAGCTGCTGCAATTGCTTATCCAGATTTAGTTTTAGTATTTGCAGGTACTGCGTTAATGCAAACAGGGAAGGCAATTGAGATCGTTTCTATTACAATGCTTACTTACTTAAGTTTGAGTATATCAATTTCTATATTGATGAATTGGTATAATAAAAAAATTGCTATTAAGGAAAAATAAATGTCAAAAATTAATTTTTTAAGACCAGATAAAGAAAATTTGAATACCTTTTTATATTTAGGTTCTTTATTATTTTTTGTTAGTGTTTTAGATGTATTTTTGAATTCATTTTTTAATGTTAACATTACAGGTTTCCTACCAACGTTGTTAAGTTTTGTTATCCCTTTAGTGATTGGATTTATAGGTCTTCACTTTATTAGAATAGAGCATAGTGGGTATAAATTTTTAGACAGTCTAAACAAAAATATTAATACCAATGGCTTTAATGCTGTTCTTTCTTTATTAATTATTTTTGTAATCATTAAAGCAACACCACCAATTCTAAGTTGGTTTTTTGTTGATGCTAGTTTTGCAGGAGATAGTAAAGATGTTTGTTCTGGAACAGGTGCTTGTTGGACATATATCAAAGTTTGGTTTAACAGATTTATGTATGGAATGTATCCAAATGCTGAACAATGGAGAATAAATTTATCTTTTATTTCTTTGACGTTACTTGGTTCTGTTGGTTATTTTGCAACTGAAAGATTTAAAAAGTATTTAACTTTATACTATGTAGTTATTTATCCCTTTATTGCGTTTTTGTTTATATTCTTTTTTATATCAGGTGGACCAGTATTTTTTGATTTCTCTTATGGTATAATTGCTGCAGTTATTTCGATTATTCTTGGATTTTTTATTCCAAGTAGATTTAAATTTTATTATTTTTTAATTGTTCCGTTAACCCTTTATATAGTTCTTAAATACTTTGTTTTTTATGAAGAGTTAATTGAACTTGGTAAACTTGATGGGTTAAACTGGGTTGAAACGGGAGCTTGGGGTGGATTGTCTCTAACATTCATTATTTCGTTCTTTTGTTTAATTTTCTGTTTTCCCATAGGTATGGCTTTTGCTTTGGGAAGAAGATCTGAGTTACCTTTAATTAGATATATATCTGTAGGATTTATTGAGTTTTGGAGAGGAGTGCCGTTAATTACAGTCTTATTTATGTCTGCTGTAATGTTTCCAATGTTTTTACCGGAAGATTTTTTCATAGATAAATTAGTTAGAGCAATTATTGCAATTTCATTATTCGAAGCTGCATATGTTGCAGAAGTAATAAGAGGGGGATTACAAGCTCTACCAAGAGGCCAATACGAGGCAGCAAAATCACTAGGTATGGGATATTGGAAGATGCATATATTTGTAATTTTACCTCAAGCACTTAAATTAGTAATTCCAGGTATTGCTAATACCTTCTTAGCTTTAGTAAAAGATACACCTTTAATATTTGTCGTTGGATTATTAGAGATAGTTGGAATGTTAAATTTAGCAAAAACTAATCCAGAATGGCTAGGATTTGCAATGGAAGGCTACGTATTTGCAGCAATAATTTTCTGGATTATTTGTTATGCAATGAGTAAGTATAGCTATAATCTAGAACAAAAATATAAAACAGAGCGATAAAATTATGTCTGATAGTATTATTCAAATTAAAAATGTGAATAAATGGTTTGGTGATTTTCAAGTATTAAAAGACATAAATTTAGAAGTTAAACCAAAAGAAAAAATTGTAGTTTGTGGACCGTCAGGTTCTGGTAAATCAACGTTAATTAGATGTATAAACAGATTAGAAGAACATCAACAAGGAGATATCATTGTTGATGGAAATACTCTAACAGAAGATACAAAAAATATTGAACAAATTAGAGCTGAAGTTGGAATGGTGTTTCAACAGTTTAATCTATTTCCTCACTTATCTATTGTAGATAATTGCACACTGGCCCCTATTTGGGTGAAGAAAATGCCTAAAAAAGAAGCTGAAGAATTAGCACTAAAGCATTTAGAAAGAGTTCAAATTCTTGACCAAGCTCAGAAATTTCCAGGTCAATTATCTGGTGGTCAGCAACAAAGGGTCGCAATCGCTAGAGCTCTATGCATGGAACCGAAGATTATGTTGTTTGATGAACCAACATCTGCACTTGACCCTGAAATGATTAAGGAAGTTCTTGATGTAATGGTCGATTTGGCTAACCAAGGTATGACGATGATCGTTGTTACACACGAAATGGGTTTTGCTAAAGAAGTTGCAGATAAAATGATCTTTATGGATGAGGGTATGATAGTAGAAAAAGCTGATACAAAAGAGTTTTTTGCTAATCCAAAGAGTGATCGTACTAAGCTTTTCTTAAGCCAAATCTTGTAAAATATATATACATTTTGATCTTAACAATTGCTTGACAGGTTTTTAGTTTTTAAGGTTTTTTTAAAAAAATAAATAAATTTTTCTATTGCAGTAGTTGAAATAAATTTGTTCAATAGACTTTTAAAATTTAATTAAGAGGGGTCTTAATGGAAGATAATTTCAACAAACACTTAGGGAACAAACTTAAGTTAAGAAGATTGGCTTTAGGTTTAACCCAAACAAAGGTAGCAAAAGCGATAAACGTAACATTTCAACAAATTCAAAAATATGAAAAAGGGACTAATGGAGTAAGTTCAATAAGATTACTTCAGCTTTCAAATTATTTAAAAGTACCAATAAATTATTTCTTTGAAGATTTTTCAGAATATTTAGTTAACTTAGAAAAATCGCAAGAAGGACATATGAATGTTAATTATAATTTTTTAGCGAAAGTTTATTCAGAACTTAATGCTGATCAAAAATTAAAATTTAACAAAACACTACAAATTTCAGGATCTAACATTTCTAAAGCAGTTTAATCATAACCAAAATGGAACCCGTTTGGTTGTTTGTTTATTCTTAAATATTTAAGATTAATTTTTTTTTTGGCTCCTCGGGCAGGACTCGAACCTGCGACCAATTGATTAACAGTCAACTGCTCTACCAACTGAGCTACCGAGGAATGTAAAAATCACAACTTACTTTTTTTTAAAACTAAAACAAGATTTTTTTTGGAGGCAACGCCCGGAATCGAACCGGGATACAAGGATTTGCAATCCTCTGCGTAACCATTCCGCCACGTTGCCTTCTTGTTTTAGACGAATAGCTTCAGGCCTTTTTATATTAAATTTTTTATATTAGTCTATTAAATAACGATCCAAATTGATTATTGTTAAATAAGATTATTAAATTATAAACTTTAAAATCAATGAGTAACGATAAATATATCCATTCTGAAGTTGAAAATAAGATTTATTCATATTGGGAAAAAAACGAATTATTTAAACCAAAAGAAAATTCTAAAAAATTTTCAATAGTAATTCCTCCACCAAATGTAACTGGTAGTCTTCATATGGGCCACGCATTAAATAATTCTATTCAAGATTTATTAATTCGTTATCATCGGATGAACAATTATGAAACTTTATGGCAACCAGGAACTGACCACGCTGGTATTGCAACGCAAGCCTTAGTAGAGAAAAAACTCACTTCTGAAAAGATAGATAAGAATGAGATTGGTAGAGTTAAGTTTATTGAAAAGGTTTGGGAATGGAAAGAGCAATATGGTGATATAATAATTAATCAATTAAAAAAACTTGGTTGTTCTTGTGACTGGTCAAGAAATGCTTTCACAATGGATGAAAACTTATCTAAATCAGTTATTAAAGTTTTTGTAGAACTTTACAATAAAGGTTTAATTTACAAAGATAAGAAATTAGTAAACTGGGACACGGTACTTAAAACAGCTATTTCAGATTTAGAGGTAGATCAAAGAGAGGTAAATTCAAAAATTTACTATATTAAGTATCCTATAGATGGAACTAGTGAATTTATAACTATAGCAACCACAAGACCTGAAACAATGTTGGGTGATACTGCTATAGCTGTTAATCCAAAAGATGATCGGTTTAAATCATTTGTCGGCAAAACAGTAACTATTCCAATTGTTGGTAGAAAAATAAAAATTATAGAAGATGATTATGCTGATCCTGAACAAGGCACTGGAGCATTAAAAATAACTCCTGCTCATGATTTTAATGATTATGATGTCGGTCAAAGAAACAATCTAGAAATAATAAATATTTTTACTGAAGAAGGTAAAATAAATGAAAATGCACCTGAACATTATAAAGGTCTAGATAGATTTGAAGCTAGAAAAAGAATTTTAAAAGAACTTAAAGAAAAAGAATTTTTTGTAAAAGAAGAAAATATTAAAAATAAAGTTCCATATGGTGATAGATCTAATTCTATAATTGAACCTTTTCTTACAGAGCAATGGTTTGCTGATGCTGGTAAATTATCTGTTAAAGCAAAAGAAGTTGTTAATTCAAAAAAAACAAATTTCTTTCCTGAAAATTGGTCAAAGACATATTTTCAATGGATGAACAATATTGAACCTTGGTGTATTTCAAGACAATTGTGGTGGGGACATCAAATACCTGCATGGTACGGACCCGACAATAAAATCTTTGTAGCTATAAATGAAGAAGAAGCAAAGTCTCAAGCAAAAGAGTTTTACAAAAAAGAAGTAGAACTAATTAGAGATCCTGATGTTTTGGATACTTGGTTTTCATCTGGTTTATGGCCTTTTGCTACTTTAGGGTGGCCAGAGGATGATGATTATTTAAAGAAATTTTATCCAACTTCAGTATTGGTAACTGGTTTTGATATTATCTTTTTCTGGGTTGCTAGAATGATTATGTTTGGAACAGAATTTCTAGATAAAGAACCGTTTAAAGATATATATGTTCACGCACTTGTAAGAGACGAAAAAGGACAGAAAATGTCTAAATCAAAAGGAAACGTAATTGACCCTTTAGATTTAATAGAAAAATACAGTGCTGATGCTTTGAGATTTACTTTACTTTCAATGGCTTCACCTGGAACAGATGTAAAATTATCAGAAGATAGAGTTAAAGGTTATAGAAATTTTTTAAATAAATTGTGGAATGCCAATAACTTTTTAATAACAAATGAATGTGATTTTAAAGAAATTGACGATCTACCTAGTTTAAACTTAAACATTAATAAATGGATATATTCAGAGTTAATTGATGCAAAAAATAAAATTCAAAAAAATCTTGAAGATTATAGATTTGATGAAGCCGCAAAAAATGCTTATCAGTTTGCTTGGCACTCATATTGTGATTGGTATCTGGAGCTATCTAAAACTATCTTATTTTCAGATGATAATGATGCAAAAGCTGAGGTTAAAAAAGTATCATCTTACGTATTCAAACAAATTTTAATCTTACTTCATCCATTTATTCCTTTTGTAACAGAGGAAATATGGCTCAAAGACCAATTTGATAAGAATGGTACTGATTATTTGATGCATAAAAATTGGGTAACAGGAGAAGTTAATAAAGATAATAGCACTGAGCAGGTAGAAAATATCATCAATATAATTTCAGAGCTTAGATCCTTTAAAAATGAGCTAAATGTTAGCCCAGGATCATTTATTGATGTTTCAGTTAAAGGTATTAATGACAATCAAAAAGAATTTATTAATAAGAATGAAGTAATTTTAAAAAAACTTGGAAGAATAAATAATATATTTGACGATGATTTAAAAAAACCTGCTGCAACAATGGTTGTCTCAGGTGACTTATTTAAAATTTATTTTGATAAAGATGTGGATTTAAAACTAATCAAAGAAAACTTAACAACTAAACAAAGTAGATTAGAACAGGAAATGAATAAAATTTCTCAAAGATTAGAGAATAAAAGTTTTATAGATCTTGCACCAAAAGAGATTGTTGAACAAGAAAAAACTAATTATAATAATTTAAAGAATGATATTGAAAAAATATCAGTAACAATAAAGGGTATATAATGGCAAAATTTAATAAAAAGAAACTTCCAAGTAGACATACATCATTAGGACCAGATAGAGCTCCACATAGATCTTTTTACTATGCAATGGGTGAAACTGAAAAAGATGTAGCAAAGCCTTTTGTTGGAGTAGTTTCAACTTGGAATGAAGCAGCACCTTGCAACATTGCTTTGATGAGACAAGCACAATCTGTAAAAAAAGGTGTCAGAACAAATGGTGGAACACCAAGAGAATTTTGTACAATTACTGTTACGGATGGAATTGCAATGGGTCATGAAGGAATGAAATCTTCCTTAATTTCAAGAGAAGTTATTGCAGACTCTGCTGAACTTACTGTTAGAGGACATTGTTATGATGCATTAGTCGGTATTGCTGGCTGTGATAAATCGTTACCAGGTTTAATGATGTCAATGGTTAGACTTAATGTACCAAGTGTATTTATTTATGGAGGATCAATTCTTCCAGGTACGTACAAAGGAAAAAATGTAACAGTTGTTGATGTATTTGAAGCAGTTGGAAAACATTCATCAGGCCAAATGTCTGCAGCAGAACTTAGAAAATTAGAATTAGTAGCTTGTCCAAGTGCAGGTGCTTGTGGAGGTCAGTTTACAGCTAATACAATGGCATGTGTATCAGAAGCAATTGGTTTAGCTTTACCTTATTCAGCAGGAACACCTGCTCCTTATGAGGAAAGAGATAAGTACGCAAAAGAAAGTGGTAAAATGGTTATGAACCTTTTGCAGAAAAAAATTAAACCAAGAGATATTGTTACAAGAAAAGCTTTAGAAAATGCTGCAACAATTGTTGCTGCAACAGGAGGATCTACTAATGCTGGCCTTCATTTACCAGCTATTGCTAATGAAGCAGGAATTAAATTTGATTTAATGGATGTTGCAAAAATATTTAAAAGAACACCTTATCTTGCAGATTTAAAACCTGGTGGAAAATATGTTGCAAAAGATATGTGGTTAGCAGGTGGTGTACCAATGCTTTTAAAAACTTTATACGAAGGTGGATATATCCATGGTGATTGTATGACAGTTACAGGTAAAACCATGAAAGAAAATTTAAAAAATATTAAATTTAATCCTAAACAAAAAGTAATGAGATCTTATAAAGATCCATTATCTCCAACAGGAGGTGTTGTTGGATTAAAAGGAAACTTAGCTCCAGAAGGAGCAATTGTTAAAGTTGCAGGACTTAAAAAATTACAATTTACTGGAAAAGCAAGATGCTTTGATAATGAAGAAAGCGCTATGAAAGCTGTTCAAAGCAGAAAGTATAATGATGGTGACGTAATTATTATTAGATACGAAGGACCAGTTGGAGGTCCAGGTATGAGAGAAATGTTGTCTACAACTGGTGCAATTTATGGTCAGGGAAAAGGGGAGAAAGTAGCCCTTATAACTGATGGAAGGTTCTCTGGTGCTACAAGAGGCTTTTGTGTGGGTCACGTAGGCCCTGAGGCTGCTCTAGGGGGTCCCATAGGCCTTTTAAAGAATGGAGATATCATTGATATTGACGCTAAAAAAGGAACTATCAATGTAAGACTTTCTAAAAAAGAATTAGCTTCAAGAAGAAGAAAATGGAAAGCTAAAAAATCTGACTTTGGATCTGGAACTTTGTGGAAATATGCGCAAACGGTTGGACCAGCATATTTAGGTGCTCCAACTCATCCAGGTAAGAAAAAAGAAGTTAAAGATTACTCAGAGATTTAATGAAAATAAGACCAGTTATTTTATGTGGTGGTGCTGGTACTCGACTTTGGCCTAATTCTAAAAATCATCAAGCAAAACAGTTCATTGATTTTGGTAATTGGACTTTACTTGGAAAAACTTTAGAGAGAACAAAAGCATCTATTTATGATGCACCCATTATAAGCACAAACAAAAAATATCTAAGTAAAGTTAAACAACATTTAAGAAAAAAAAAAATTAATAAATATAAAATTGTTGTTGAGCCAGCTAAAAGAAATACAGCTCCTGCTATTTTAAGTACAGCTTTAATAAAAGATATTCCTGATAATCAGCCACTAATGTTTTTTACAGCAGATCATTTGATTGAGAAAATGAGCATTTTTAACAAAGCTATCAATAAAAATAAGTCCAATCTTAATGAAAATAATATTTTTGTATTTGGTATTAAACCAAAATCTCCAACAAGTGATTATGGTTATTTCTTAACCAAAAAAATTAAAGGAAATATTAATAAAGTAACAAGATTTATTGAAAAACCTAAAGAAGCAAAAGCAAAAGAAATCATTCGAAAAAATGGATATTGGAATTCAGGAATGTTTTATCTTCGAAAAGATTCAATCATCAATAACTTTAGAAAATATAACCCAACTATATATAGAAATTGTGTAGCAGCAGTTAATAAGGCAAAATATAAATCAAACACTTATCATTTAAATAAAGCTTCATTTATAAAAGCAACCGCTAAATCTTTTGATTTTGCAATTCTTGAAAAAACAAAAGAAATTAATGCGATCAAACTAGACATACCTTGGTCAGATCTTGGAAGTTGGAAAGAGATTTTAAAAATGTATGACAAAAATAAAAACAAATACATTAAGAAGAAAAATGTTTATTACAGACCATGGGGTAGATACACGAACCTATTTGAAGGTAAAGAGTTTTTAATTAAAGAACTTTATGTAAAACCAAAAGGCATTTTAAGTTTACAAAAACATCATCACCGTGCTGAACATTGGTTGGTTACTCAAGGAAATGCCAAAATAACGCTTAATAAAGATATAATTACTAAAAAACCTGGAGAGCATATATTTATTCCATTAGAAGCCATTCACAGAGTTCAAAATCCTGGAAAAAAACCAGTTAAGATTGTTGAAGCTCAAGTTGGCTCAATATTAAAAGAAACTGACATTGTAAGATTTCAAGACGTTTACGGCAGAGTAAAGTAGTGGACTTGTTAACAATAATTTTATTAATAATAATTGGATTATTAACTTTCTTACTCTTAAAAAAAGAAAGAGTGTTTGGAATTAATACTGAAGAAAACTCTGAAAAAGAAACAGTCAAAATTGTTGAAAGCAAAGATTACAGAAATAATTTGTATGATTTACTAAATTATATTCCAGAAGCAGTAATCATATTAGATAAAAGTAAAAAAATTATTTTTAGCAACAATTCCTCAAATAAACTTTTTCAAATAAAGCTAAATGAAAATATTAGTGGCTTTTTACGTAATCCAGATCTTCTAAATTCTATTGATAAAGCTTTTCAAGGCACAAATGTTACAGATTTAGAAATTGAAATCAGAAATCAAGCAACTCAAAGATTAAATATAACTGCTTATTTAGATCACAATAACATTTTTTTTGATGAACAATCATGCGTGCTGCTAATGAGAGATTTAACTGAATTCCATAAATTTCAGCAGCTAAAATCAGATTTTGTAGCTAATGTTTCTCATGAACTTAGAACACCATTACAGTCAATTAAAATGGGCCTTGAGACCTTTGATGACAATTCAGAATTAAAAAAAAATTCAGAAATAAACAATTTCCTACCAGTAATGATATCTCAATCAGAAAGAATGGAAAATTTGATTAGAGATTTATTGTCATTATCAAAAATAGAACTGCAAGAGCACATAAGGCCAACTCATGAGATAGATTTAATAGAATTGTTAGATTATGTAATTAAAACATACGAAAAAATAATTAGTAAAAATAATATTAAAATTAAATTTAATAAAATTGAAAATTTTAAAATAATTGGTGACAGAGATAAATTAATTGAAATTTTTACAAACCTTATTGATAACTCAATTAAATATAGTAACAAAAATAAAGAAATTACAATTTCAGCAAAAAAAGATGGTGAACTTAATATTGTTTCAATAGCAGATCAGGGAATAGGTATACCAAAAGAATCTTTGCATAGAATCACAGAGAGATTTTTTACAGTTGATCCTAGCAAAAGTCGTAGTGTTGGAGGAACTGGTCTTGGTTTAGCTATTGTTAAACATTTAGTTTCGCAACATAGAGCTGAAATGGATATTAATAGTGTAGAAAATCAAGGGACAACTATAGATATCAAATTTAACTCACTATAATACAACTAAAAAGTTAGTGGTTGTAACAAAAGTTTAACCTTTCTTTAATAAAATATTTAAGAATCAAATCTATTTAGTTCGCATTATGAATCTAAAAAGGAGAATTATGAAAAAAGTAATAGGTGTAATATTTGGATTTCTTTTAGTACTTAGTTTTACAACAACTAGTTACTCAAGAGATCAAATCAAAATTGTAGGATCTTCGACTGTATATCCTTACGCAACAGTAGTTGCAGAAAAATTCGGTAAAAGTGGGAAGTTTAAAACCCCTGTAATCGAAAGTACAGGTACTGGTGGTGGAATGAAATTGTTTTGCGCTGGTGTGGGTGTTAATCACCCAGATGTAACTAATGCATCAAGAGCGATTAAACCAAAAGAAAAAGCATTATGTGAAAAAAATGGTGTATCTGAAATTATTGAAATTGTAGTAGGTAATGATGGTATTTCTTTTGCACATGCAGTTAGTGCTCCAGACTCTAACTTTACAAAAGAGCAATTATGGAGAGCTTTAGCAGCTAAAGTTGATGTTGATGGTAAACTTATTGAAAATCCATATAAAAAATGGAGTGATATTGATGCAAGTCTTCCAAACAAAAAAATTGAAATTTTAATTGCACCCCCAACGTCAGGAACGAGAGATGCTTGGAATTCATTAGTGATGGGTAAAGGTTGCTCTAAAACAGCAAAATCTTTATTTGGTGATAAAGCTAAAAAAGAATGTGCAAAAATGAGAGAAGATGGTTATGCAGTTGAGGCTGGTGAAAATGATACTCTTATTGTACAAAAATTAACATCAAACCCTGATGCTTATGGTTTCTTTGGTTACAGTTACCTTGTGGCAAATAAAGATAAGGTAAAAGCAGCTTCTATTGAAGGTGTACAACCATCTCTAGAAGGTATTCAAGATTACTCATACCCAATTGCAAGACCATTATTCTTTTACGTTAAAAAAGCACATATTGGTGTTGTTCCTGGTATTGAGGAATACTTAAAAGAGTTTACTTCTAAAAAAGCTATGGGTAACAGAGGATACTTGGGAAAAATTGGATTAGTTCCTTTAGCATCTGACAAGTACAAAGTTACTCGAACTGCAGCATTAGATTTAAACACAATAAGTATTAATTAATTAAAATCTTATTTTCAAAAAAAGGCCAGTTTATCTGGCCTTTTTTTTATTCAATCTAGAATTTAATTTGTAACAAAACTGTAACATTTAGAAGATAGACATCATTTCTAATGAACTTCGTCTTAATATTCTTATTATCAATATTTTCATTATCTTTATTTTTTTACGGTAAATCAAAAACTAAAAGTATCTCAATAAACAAAAATATTAAATTAAACGCACTTCCAAAATTTTATGGATACTACCTGGTATTATGGTGTTCGATACCTTCTTTAGTGTTCCTGGTTATCTGGACATTGTTCGAACCAGTAATTATTAAATCAATAATTATTGAAACTGCTGCAAATAAGGGAGCTATTTTTAATGATAAGAATGAAGCAAATTTAGTTTATGAAAAAATTAAAGCTATTTATGCTGGTACTTTTTTTGGAGATATAGATATTATTTTAAAAGAAAGTGCAATTTCATATGCAAAATTTATTAATATTTTTACTAATTCAAAAATAGTATTAATTTTTACTATTGTCATTGCTTCAGTAATTTATTCGTTAAAAAAAATCAAAAATAACAACAAAGCAAGAGATGATGTTGAAAAAATTTTAAAAGGATTATTATTTGCTTCATCTCTAATTGCAATTTTAACCACTTTAGGAATAATTTTTTCACTTTTATTTGAAAGTATAAAGTTTTTCTCAGTGATAAATATTTTTGATTATTTATTTGGGACTAATTGGAGTCCTCAGAGAGCTTTTGTTAGTGATGCCTCTGCAATAACAGCAGCCGAATATGAAGAACTTAAAGATGCATTTGGATTTATTCCATTGATTGCAGGAACATCATTTATTGCTTTAATTGCTATGTTGGTCGCAGTTCCAATTGGGTTATTTTCTGGAATTTATATGGCAGAATACGCTTCACTAAAAATAAGGAGAATATCAAAACCAATAATTGAAATCTTAGCTGGTATTCCAACAGTTGTTTATGGATTTTTTGCAGCCCTAACCGTTGGTCCTTTTTTTAGACAAATTGGTGAAAATTTAGGATTAACTGTATCATCGGAAAGTGCTCTAGCAGCAGGATTAATTATGGGTATTATGATCATTCCTTATGTGTCATCATTATCTGATGATGTTATTAATTCAGTACCACAATCTTTGAGAGATGGTTCTTATGCAATAGGTGCAACAAAGTCTGAAACAATAAAAAAAGTTGTTATACCTGCTGCATTACCAGGTATCATTGGCTCAGTTTTACTTGCAATATCAAGAGCAATTGGTGAAACAATGATTGTTGTTATGGCAGCTGGTCTTGCAGCAAATTTAACTATTAACCCATTAGAGTCCACAACAACTATTACCACTCAGATTGTAATGATTTTAGTTGGTGACCAAGAATTTGATAGTCCAAAAACTCAATCTGCTTTTGCTTTAGGATTAACTTTGTTCATAGCAACCCTTGTTCTTAATTATATAGCACAAAGAGCTGTTAAAAAATATCGAGAGAAATATGACTAAAGAACAAAGATTAAAAAAAAGACATAATGCTGAAAAAAGATTTAGATTTTATGGTCTAGCATCAATTTTTGTAGCATTGTTGTTTGTTATTATTTTGGTTCACAATATTTTTTCAAAAGGAAGTTCTGCATTCATGAAAACAGCTATAAATGTTGAAGTTTTTTATGATCAAGAACTTTTAGAAATTCAAAATGGAGCAACAGAAAATGAGATTTTAGATGCTGATTTTTATGATGTTACTATTGAGAGTTTGTTAAAAGTTTATCCTGCTAAGAATTTAGATCAAGAAAATCAATTGATTGACTTATTCACAACAGATGCTGAGATTGAAATTAAAAGAGCTTTTTTAGAAAATAATAATTTAATTGGAAAAACATTCAATGTAGAGATTACAGCATCAGATGATATTGATCAGTTACATAAAGGAAATTATCCAAGAGATTTACCAGAAGACAGAAGAAGAATATCAGATTTTCAATTAATTATTTATGATACGTTAGTTGAAAATAAAAAAATTATTAAGAATTTTAATAATTATTTTTTTAAAAATGGAGATTCTCGTGATCCTGAACTTGCTGGTATTGGTGGTGCATTAGTTGGATCTTTTTACAGTATAATTATCTGTTTATTATTAGCTTTTCCTGTTGCAGTGTTAGCTTCAATTTATTTAGAGGAATTTGCTCCAAAAAATAAAATTACTGATTTTATAGAAATTAATATCAATAATTTAGCTGCTGTTCCCTCAATAGTTTATGGTTTATTAGCTTTACAAATATTATTAGCCATAATCCAATTGCCAAGATCCACACCATTAGTTGCTGGAATAACTTTAGCTTTAATGACACTGCCTAGGATAATTATACCTTGTAGAGCTTCATTGAAGGCAGTACCTCCATCAATACGAGAAGGGGCTTTAGCAGTTGGTGCTTCCAAATTTCAATCTGTATTCCATCATGTTGTTCCTTTAGCGTTGCCTGGAACTTTGTCTGGAACAATTATAGGATTAGCACAAGCTTTAGGAGAAACAGCTCCATTAATATTAATTGGTATGGTTGCTTTTGTTGTGGATATTCCTTCAACACCAATAGATCCTTCAGCCTCTCTACCTGTTCAAGTATATTTGTGGTCTGAGTCTGCCGAAAGGGGATTTGTAGAGAAAACATCTGCTACCATCATGATGTTATTAAGTTTTTTAATTGTAATGAATTTCTTAGCGGTATATTTAAGACAGAAATTTGAGAAAAGATGGAACTAATGAACGAAGTAAAAATTAAATCAACTAACTTAAATGTTTACTACGGTGAGAAGCAAGCATTGTTTGATGTTAATTTGGATTTAAATGAAAAAGAGGTTACAGCTTTAATTGGTCCATCTGGTTGTGGAAAATCTACTTTTATTCGATGTTTGAACAGGATGAACGATGTTATTGATATCTGTAAAGTTACTGGAAATATAGAAATTGATGGTATTGAAATTAATGACAAAAATTTAGATGTTGTATCTTTAAGAGAGAGAGTAGGTATGGTCTTTCAAAAACCAAATCCATTTCCAAAAAGTATTTATGATAACATTTCATATGGTCCAAAAATTCATGGAAAAGGTGAAACTAAAAGTGAATTAGATGAAATCGTTGAGAGTAGCTTAAGAAAAGCTGCTCTATGGGAAGAGGTGAAGGATCGACTTGACGAACCAGGTACAGGACTTTCTGGGGGTCAACAACAACGACTTTGTATCGCGAGAGCAATCTCTGTAAATCCTGAAGTTATATTAATGGACGAACCTTGTTCAGCATTAGACCCTATAGCAACAGCAAAAATTGAAGAATTAATCGATGAACTTAAAAAAACATATACAATTGTGATTGTAACACACTCAATGGCTCAAGCAGTTAGAGTTTCGCAAAAAACAGGCTTTTTCCATCTAGGTAAGTTAATTGAGGTAGGTAAAACAGAGAAAATTTTTAAAAATCCTGACAATAAAATGACACAAGACTATATTACAGGTAGATTTGGATAAATTATGAGTAATGAGCACACAGTAAAATCATACGAAGAAGAATTAAGATACTTAATTGATTCAGTAATTAAAATGGGAAGTTTAACAGAGTCTCAAATGGTAGATTCTATGGATGCTGTAATCAAAGTTGATAAAGACTCTATTGATAAAATTATTAAAAGCGATGAAGAAATAAATAAATTCAGATCCAAAATAGATACTCAGATTATGACATTACTAGTCAAAAGAGCACCTATGGCTATTGATTTAAGAGAAACAATCAGTTCTTTAAAAATATCTCAAGATTTAGAAAGAATAGGTGATCTATCAAAAAGTAACGCAAAAAAAGTAAAACCTTTACCATTAGATTTGCCTGAGGAACTATTAGGAAATTTAAAGAGATTAGGAGATTTAGTAATTAAACAATTAAATGATGTTCTAGATAGTTACGTAAATAAAAATTATGATAAAGCTAAAGAAGTATGGGAAAAAGATGAACAAGTTGATGATTTGACCTATATAGCCATGGAAAGTGTTATTGATTTTCTTTCAAAAGATAAAAAGAATTTAGATTTTTCAACCCATTTGATTTTTGCAACAAAAAATCTTGAAAGAGCTGGAGATCATATAACTAATATAGCTGAAACAATTTGTTTTTTAATTAAAGGTGAATACTTAAAAGGTAGCAGACCTAAAGGAAAAGTTATTCAACAATAAAAATGAATGGTAAGATATTTATTATTGAAGACGAACCTTCAATAATTCAATTAGTTCAACATAATCTAGAAAAAAACGGTTTTATAGTATCATCATCATTAAATGGCAATGATGGTTTAAAAGAATTAAAAAAATTTCAACCTGATCTACTATTATTAGATTGGATGTTACCTGATCTTTCAGGGATAGAAATTTGTAAAAGTATAAGAAAAGACAATAGTTTTAAAAGTTTACCAGTGATTATGCTAACTGCCAAAGGTGAAGAGGAAGACAAAATAAAAGGTCTAGATAGTGGTGTAGATGACTATTTAACTAAACCATTCAGCTTTAATGAATTAATGGCAAGAATGAAGGCTGTGTTAAGACGATCTAATCCAAATATAGTATCTGACAGTTTAGAGTATGAAGACCTAAGCTTAGATAGAATTGAAAAAAGAGTGTTTAGAGATCAACAAGAAATTAAGCTTGGACCAACAGAATTTAGATTGTTAGAATTTTTTTTAACTAATCCTAAGAGAGTTTATTCAAGAGATCAAATTTTAGAAAATGTTTGGCCAAATAATGTAAATGTTGAAAGCAGAACTATTGATGTCCATATCAGAAGATTAAGACAATCTGTAAATTTAAAAAATAAAAAGGAATTAATTAGAACTGTAAGATCTTCTGGTTATTCACTTATTTAAAAAAACTTTTTTTACCAGATAAACAGCTATTATCATTCCAATCAATTCAGCTATTATATAAAATGGTGTATTTAAATAATTTATACCAGTAAATGATTCTGTAAAAGTTCTAGCTATTGCAACTGCAGGATTTGCAAATGATGTTGATGAAGTAAACCAGTAACCAGCTGTAATATATAAACCAACTGAAGCAGCCACAGTAATTTTACCTGATTTCATTGAACCAAAAATTATCATTATAAGACCTAATGTAGCTACTATTTCTGATACAAATATATAAATGCCATCTCTTGATTTTGTAGATAGTTCAAATATTTGATGTTCAAAAAAGAAGTTAGCTAAAGCTACACCTAACATACAGCCTAAGATTTGAGCAGAAATATAAAATGGAAGTAATCTTTTTTTTAATTTTCCTGTAATTGTCATTGCAATACTAACAAATGGATTGAAATGAGAACCAGATACATCAGCAAATACTGTGATTAATACAAATAAGCCTGCACCTGTTGCTATAGTATTAGCAATTAACATTACAGCTATATCGTTGGTCAAGTTTTCTGCCATTAAACCTGATCCAACTATGATCATTACTAGAAAGCAACTTCCAATAAATTCTGAAAGAAAATATTTACTTTTATTTTTCATTTATCCAATCTTTAATTTTACTACTAATAATATTAAATGTATTTCTAATGATTATTTGTTTTTCTTCATTATTTGCACTTTGAAGTTTGGATACAGGATCTTCAATATCCCAATGTATTATTTGTTCCTTTTGAGGCCAGATAGGGCACACCTCATTATTTGCGTTATTGCATACGGTAAATACATGATCCATTTTAATTTCATTATTTATAAATTCTTCAAAGTTTTTAGAGCTATAATTACTTAGATCATAATTTTTGTTTTTCTCTAAAAAACTTCTAACATCTTGATTGATTATTCCAGAAGGATTACTTCCAGCACTAAAAGCTTTAAATTTATTTGAGTATTCGTTATTTATAATACTTTCAGCTATAATACTTCTTGCAGAATTACCAGTGCATACAAATAAAACATTTTTCATTAAAAAATAATTTTGTAAATACCGATTACAAATAGTGGAATTTGTAATCCAAAATTAGTTAAAATAGCCTTATCCTTTAACAAGAAACCTGAAATTGTCCATCCAACAACACCCAGTCCATGAAAATATATATTCAGTGGATAAACATTAAGATTTGTAAGCAAAATACCAGTTAACACCAAAAATGTGCTGATCCATTTAAGATATTTTTTTATAAATAACATTCAAAATTTATATGAATGTTATGTTAAAGATTTATTAAAAAGAATTTAATTTAATTTTTTTGAAGTTCGTAGATAGAAACATAATGTTTCTTCTTAGGTAGTGGGATTATTGTTGGAACTTTAGCTAATCTTGGTTTTATTGATTTATTTCCTACAATAATATTTTTATCATAATTTTCTAAATTGACTTCAGGATGAGGGTTTCCATCATTGATTAATGGCCAAGCATCACAAGCTCTATAACCAAATAAAATTAAGGGTCTTGAGTTATTCATTTGGTTGTGTCCAGACCCATGAACTGATCTACAATGAAAAAAAACAACTGTTCCAGCAGTTCCTGTTATAGAAACACTATCTTTAGTTCCTATTTTATTTTTTTTAGTATCTATTTTTCCAACAAAATAATTTTCTTTGCTGTGGTGGCTGTATAATTTCTTTTTGTGTGAATTTTTTATTATTTTAAGAGGTCCATTTTTCTCATAGCAATCATCTAAATATATACCAACTGTGATTAAATCATCGTTTGTATGAGGGTAAAAAGCCCAATCTTGGTGCCATCCAATTTCACTTCCTTTTTTCTTATTTGGAAGCTTAAAATTTAATTTACCAAGATGAAATCTAACTGTTCCACCTAACAATTTTTTAGCTATTGATATAATCTTTTTATCTCTAGATAATTCATAGAAAACTTTATGCCTGTTCTGAGGATTATTTAGTCTTAAAATTTCTTTATTTTTGGATGAGCCTGAATTGTAAACAAAATGGTAATTATTATAGGATTGAGTTCCATTTACACCATTATGATATTTTTTATTTTTCTCTTTTGAAATAACTTCATTAACAATTTTATTTATTTTGTTTATCTTTGTTTGAGAAATTAAATTGTCTTTAACAAGAAAACCATTTTTTTTAAATAAATTTAAATCGTTCATAAAATTAAATTATAAAGAAAATAAATCCTCTTAGAAAAAATTACAATGCTTATTGTATTATAAAAATATCAGTGAATGTTATATGTTAATCCGAGAATTTAAAAAAATTCCCGGATTAAACCTAATTTTTAATTAACAACCTTTGAAAGATGCAGACATATTTCTAATTAAATTGAAATATAGATCTTTACCTGGATCTAATGTTGCACCTAGAGGATCCAGAACACCAGTTTTAATCTTCATATCTTTTGCTACAGCATTGATAATAGCAGGATTAAACTGAGGCTCTGAGAACACACAAGCTACTTTATCATGCTCAATAATTTCTCTTATTTCAGCAAGTTTTTCTGCACCAGGCATTACATCAGTATTAACAGTAAATGCTCCTAATATTTTAACGTTAAATCTTTCCTCGAAATATTGATAAGCATCATGAAATACAATTGAAGATACGCTGTTACTTAAATCAGTCATTACATCAATTGTAAGTTTATCAATTTCTTGCAAAGCCTTAGCTAAATTACTTTTGTATTTAGCTTCATTTTTTGAATCATTTTCAATTAAATGTTCTGCCATTTCATTTAAGATAGCTTTTGCATTAATTGGGTCCAACCAAATGTGTGGATCAAATTCACCATGTGCATGTCCATTATGATCATCATGTCCATGGTCGTCGTGATCATCTTCTTTTTTACCATGATCGTCGTGATCGTGGTCGTGATCGTCTTCCTTTTTACCATGATCGTCGTGATCGTGGTCGTGATCATCTTCTTTTTTACCGTGATCGTCGTGATCGTGGTCGTGATCATCTTCTTTTTTACCGTGATCGTCATCATGTCCATGGTCGTCATGATCATGTTCGTCAAAAATATTTCTTTCTCTAAATTTTAATACTTGTAATCCTTTGATTTCTATTAGTTCAATTTTTTCAGCTTTTTTTGCGATAGAACTTAACGGTTTTTCTAAAAAATTTTCTAAATCTTCTCCTACCCAAAACACAAGATCAGCATTTTGAAGCATTTTTGCATGAGAGGGCTTCATTGCAAATCCATGAGGTGAGCTATAACCATCCACTATTAGATCTGGTTTACCTACACCATCCATTAAATAACTTGCTAATGAATGTATTGGTTTAATAGAAGCAACTACTTTAATTTCAGCATTTGCTGATGAAAATATTGTTAAAAACGATATTAATGAAAAGATTATTGGTAATTTTTTTAGATTTACCATAAGTAATTATTTAAAAGTTGTTATATTATAACATTATGTAATAATATAACATTTACAAGTCAAGGAATAAATGAATTCTGAGAATAAAACTTTGGTTCAACTAAATAATGCAGGCTTTCGACAAAATGGAAAGTGGTTGGTAGAAGGTGTTTCGTTAAAAGTTGAAAAAGGAAAAATTGTAACTTTAATTGGTCCTAACGGGTCAGGAAAAAGTACAACTGCAAAAATTGCTTTAGGAATTTATAAAAATATAGAAGGGAATGTTGAGAAATATACTAACAAGATTGGATATGTTCCTCAAAAAATATCTATAGATTGGACATTACCTCTTCGTGTTTATGATTTTATGCTGTTGACAGAAAATATTGACGAGGAAGCGATAGATGAAGCTTTAAATCTAACTGGTGTCATTCAATTAAAAAATAAAAATTTAGGAAATTTATCTGGGGGTGAGTTTCAAAGAGTTTTATTAGCAAGGGCTATTTCAAAAAAACCAGAATTATTAGTTCTTGATGAACCTGTTCAAGGTGTAGATTACACAGGTGAAATTGCTCTTTATGAATTGATTAAAAAAATTTCAGACACTCTCAATTGTGGAATTTTGTTAATTTCACATGATTTACACACTGTCATGACAGCTACTGATCATGTTGTTTGTTTAAACGGCCATGTTTGCTGTTCTGGTACACCAATGGATGTGGCAAAAAACACCGAATATAAAACCTTATTTGGCGAAAAAGCATCTCAAATTCTTTCTGTATATGAACATAAACATGATCATGTTCATTCAGAGGAAGGGCAAATAAAGAAAAATTAATATGTTTGATGATTTTTTTATTAGAGCTTTAGTTGCGGGAATAGGTGTGGCTTTAGTTACTGGCCCCTTGGGTTGTTTTGTAATTTGGAGAAGATTATCTTATTTTGGTGATACACTCTCTCACTCAGCTTTATTAGGAGTGACCATGGCTTATTCTTTAGAGTTAAATATAGCCTTATCTGTTTTTGTAATTTCATCTGTAGTTGCTTTAATTCTTATTCAACTTCAAAAAAAAACTAATCTACCTGGTGATGCTTTGCTAGGTTTGTTAGCCCATTCTTCTTTAGCAGTAGGCTTGGTTGTGATAGGTTTTTTAACATTCATTAGATTTGATATAATGGGTCTGTTGTTTGGTGACATATTGGCTGTAACTAAAAATGACATACTAATAATTTGGATAGGTGGCGCTATCATATTGTTGATTTTAAAATTGATATGGAAACCTTTATTTGCGTCTACTGTTAATTACGAATTAGCGGAGGCTGAAGGATTAAATCCTGAGCGCGCTAAAGCCGTATTCACAATTTTAATGGCAGCAATCATCGCAATTTCAATAAAAATGGTAGGATTATTATTAATAACCGGAATGCTAATCATTCCAGCAGCTATGGCCAGAAACATCTCAGACAGTCCTCAGAAAATGATATTTTTCTCAATTATAGGTGGTTTATTATCTGTAATACTGGGATTATTTTCCTCACTTGAGTTTAATACAGCCTCAGGACCATCAATAATTGCTGCATCATTATTTTTATTCATTTTGTCTTTATTTAAAATAAAGCAATCCATTCAATTGAAAAACTAATGACTAATTGATAAGAATTTTATAAATGCAAAAAGAACATAATCTTTCTAAAAACCAAAAAATAATTTTTGATCTTATTGATAAATCTGGTGAACCTATGAAGGCTTATTCAATTCTTTTTAATGTTCAAAAAAAAGGGATTAAAGCACCACTGCAAGTTTATAGAGCTTTAGATAAATTAGTTGAAATTGGAAAAATCCATAAGATCGAAAGTAGAAATGCTTTTATTGCATGTCAAAATTCTAGTTGCCAAATTTCTAAAGCAACAGCTTTTTCTATTTGCGAAAGCTGTGAAAAAGTTTCAGAGATAAATAATTCAAAACTTTCAAAATATTTATCAAATTTTGAGGATGACTCAGGAATGAGATACAATAAGTATAATTTAGAATTTTTTGGTTTATGTAAAAAGTGTAAATCGAAGTAATGAGCACAGTACCTTTAACCTTAGATGAAATATTTGAACTTGCCAAAAAAACTCTTTTGGCTAATGGGTGCGATGATGAAACAGCATCAACTTTATCAGATTTAATAAAAAATGCAGAAAGAGATGGTTCATTATCACATGGTTTATTTAGATTGCCTGCATACGTAACTGGTCTTAAAAGTGGAAAAATTAATGGAAAAGGTAAACCTGAAGTTAAAAAAATATCACCTTCTGTAATTAAAGTTGAGGGAAATAATTGTTTAGCACCTGTTGTTTTAAATAAAGGTTTGCCAGAATTAGCTAAAGCTGCAAAAGAAAATGGTGTTGCACTATTAGCAATAAACAATTCACATCATATGGCTGCTATGTGGCCTGAAACAGAAAAGTTAGCAGAAGATGGTTTAGTTGCTTTTGCATGTACATCTTACAAACCTGCTGTTGCACCAGCAGGAGCAATAAAACCATTATTTGGAACGAACCCAATTTCATTTGCTTGGCCAAGACCTGGTAATACACCTGTTGTTTATGATATGGCAACTGCATCGATGGCTATGGGAGAAGTTCAGGTTGCTAAAAGAGAAGGGCACAAAGTTCCACTTGGAACTGGTTTGACTGAAGATGGAAAAGAAACAACTGATCCAGGTGAAATTGCTGATGGCGGAGTATTATTACCGTTCGGTGGTTACAAAGGTTCTGCAATTGCAATGATGGTTGAATTATTAGCGGGCGCTTTAGTTGGTGATAATTTTAGTTACGAAACAGCTGCTAAAGATAATAACGATGGTGGACCTCCAAGCGGTGGTGAATTTATATTAGCAATAAATCCAGATAAAACTTCAGGTACTGATTGGCAGAAACATGCAGAAGAATTTTTTGAGAATATGAAATCAATGGGTGAAGTAAGATTACCAGGTGAAAGACGTCATAAAAATAGATTGGACACTGGTCCAAGAAATATAAACGAAGAGTTAGTTAATAAAATTAAATCTTTAAGCTAAAGTAATTTCAATAGGGGTGTGGTCAGAGGGTTTTTCTCTCCCACGAGGATCTTTGTTGATGTTTATATCCTTAATTTGATCAATTAATGAATTTGAAACTAAAAAATGATCAATTCTCATGCCATTATTTTTTTGCCAGGCACCTCTCATATAATCCCAAAACGTATATCCTTCTTTTTCTTCATTAAAATATCTATAAACATCGTTAAAACCTAGATTTATCATCTCTCTAAATTTTTTTCTGATTTCCAACCTGTATAAAGCGTCATCCTCAAAACTTTTTACATTATAAACATCTTCTGCTGATGGAATTATATTAAAATCACCAGCTAAAATTAAATTTGGATTTTTTTTAGATAAAGTTTTTAGTTGTTTGATTAATTGATCAAGCCAATTTTTTTTGTAGTCATATTTTTCAGTATCAACAGGATTTCCATTTGGAGTGTATATATTAATTAATTGAATAGTTTTTTTCTTATATTCAAATTCAGCAGAAATTATTCTTGATTGTTTTAATTTATCTTTAATTAAATCAGTTTTAATATTTTTTAATTTATTTTTAGAAATAATTGCTACACCATTATAACTTTTTTGACCAAATACGTGGCTTTCATAATCCATTGAAGAAAAATCATCGTAAGGAAAATTGATATCCTCTGTTTTGATTTCCTGCATCATTAAAATATCTGGTTTATATTTTAATAAATAACTTTTAATATTTTCAATTCGTGCTCTTACAGAATTGACATTCCAGGATGAAATCAGCATTAAAGTGAGAAAGAAACACCACAACCACAAGAGGATTTTGTTTGTGGATTAGATATTTTAAATTGTTCACCTATTAACTCAGAAACATAATCAACTTCAGAGCCTTTAAGTAAATCTGCTGAAGTTTTATCAATTAAAATATTTTGATAATTTAAATCGTCGTCTTGTTTTGATTTATCAAAAGTGAATTCGTATTGAAATCCTGAACAACCACCACCTTTAATAGCGATTCTAAAAAATGAACCTTTGTCTTTTTTTGCTAACAAAGTTTCTATTTGTTTTAACGCATTATCTGTAAATTTAATTTCTTTAATCATGTCTCAACACTGATATTACTAATATAATACTTAATTATTTTAATTAAAGGATGAAAAAAGACGCTTTGTTAGGGTTATACAAAAGTAAAGGCAGACTAATTAAGGAAGCTAACTCAAAATATCGATCTCCTTTTCAAAGAGATAGAGATCGTATTATTCATAGTGCATCATTTAGAAGGTTAAAACATAAAACCCAAGTATTTGTTAATACTGAGGGAGATCATTTTAGAACAAGGATTACTCACTCAATAGAAGTTGCTCAAATTGCAAGATCAATAGCTAAATATTTAAAATTAAATGAGGATTTAGCCGAAACTTTAAGTTTAGCACATGATTTAGGCCACACGCCGTTCGGTCATGCTGGAGAAGATGCCTTACATGAATGCATGGAGAATTATGGTGGTTTTGATCACAACCTTCAAACTTTAAGAATAGTTATGTTTTTAGAAAATAAGTATTTTAAATTTAAGGGATTAAACTTAACTATAGAAACGTTAGAAGGTCTTCTTAAACATAACGGACCAGTTGAGGATATTGGTTTAGTTAACAAGCTAATAGGGCTGAAAACCTTTAAAGGTAAAATTAAATATAATTCATTTCCCTCTCTTGAAGCTCAAATTTCAGCAATTTCAGATGATATTGCATATAACAATCATGATATTCAAGACGGAATAAAAGCTAATCTTTTTAAAATGGAGGAATTGATCGAAATAGATTTTTTTAAAAATATTCATAAAAAATATAAAAATAAAATTACTAATAAAAATTATAAAATTGCAATTTATCAAATTATAAGAGACTCAATTGATCTCATGGTTAAAGATTTATTGAGCAATACCCAAAAAAATATTCAAAAACTTAAGGTAAAATCCTCAAGAGATGTAGCTAAATCTAATGAGTTAATCGTTTGTTTTTCTAACCAAATTAAGAATGCAGAAAAAGAAATTAAATCTTTCTTAAGAGACAAAATGTACGACAACAAGTCAGTATTGAAAAAAAATCATAAAGGTAAATTAATAATTAAGAAATTGTTTAAAATAATTAAATCAAATCCAAGAAAATTTTTGTCCAAAGATCAATTGACTAAAGACAAATATAGAGCTATTTCAGATTTTATATCTGGAATGACTGATAGATATGCTATTAACCTTTATAACGATAATAAATGAATATTTTTGAATTATATTTAGATAAAATTAAATCTGTTATCGTTGATTTGAATAAAAATAATAAACTAGAAATTCCAGAGAATTTTAATGGAATTAATGCAGAAATACCTCCACCAAAATTTGATTGTGATATTTCAACAAATGTTGCGATGGTTTTATCAAAAATCAATAAAACCTCACCATTACAGCTCGCAGAAAAACTTGCTCCCGACATTAAAAATAATGACAGTGAAATTGAAACAATATCTGTAGCCAGACCAGGATTTATTAATATTAAATTTAAACCATCTTATTGGTCAAATTTTATTAAAAATATCACAGATAATGCAGATAGTTTTGGAATAAATGACAAGGAGAAAAAAAATAATTATTTAGTAGAGTTTGTTTCAGCAAACCCAACAGGTCCTTTACATGTAGGACACTGCAGAGGTGCTATTCTAGGTGATGTTATCTCTAATGTTTTAATTTTTAATAAACACAAAGTTACAAAAGAATATTATGTTAATGATTATGGTAACCAAATTATAAATTTTACTAAATCCGTATATTTTAGAATTAGAGAAGTTCATTTTAAAGAAACATTTCCTGAAGATAATCCTGATTTGTATCCTGGTGATTATCTAATTGATTTTGCAAAAAATATAATTTCAAATAATTCAGATCTTAAATTTGATAATTTTGATGAAATTAGAGATAAATTAACAGTCTTATCAATAGAGCAGGCGCTTCTGCTTATCAAAAACAATCTTAATAGCTTGGGTATTAAACATGATAATTTTGTTAGTGAAAAAAATATCGTATTAAACAATGAAGTTGAAAGTGTAATAGATTTTTTAGAAAAAAATAACTTTATTTATAAAGGAAAAATCAAAGCCCCAGCTGGTGAAGATAACAAAGATTGGGTTGAAAGAGAGCAATTATTATTTAAATCAACAGAATTTGGTGACGATAAAGATCGTGCACTTCAAAAATCTGATGGCACATGGACTTATTTTGCAAGTGACGTTGCTTATCATAAAAATAAAGTTGATCGAAATTTTGATTACTTAATTAATATTCTTGGAGCAGATCATGCAGGTTATATAAAACGGATTACCTCCTCGGTTGAAGCACTGTCTGGAAAAAAAGATACGTTAATTTGTAAAATTAGTCAGTTGGTAAAGTTAATTAAAGATAACAAGCCTTTCAAAATGTCTAAAAGAAAAGGAGATTATATTACCGTAGATGACTTGATTGAAGAAGTTGGAAGAGATGCAACAAGATTTATTATGCTTAACAGAAGTAGTGATGTTGAATTAGATTTTGATTTCGATGCAGTCAAAGAAAAATCTAAGGACAATCCATTATATTATGTTCAATATTGTTACGCTAGAATTTCATCTGTATTTAGACATATAGATAAAGACTTAAATTCAAAAATTGAATTAAATGATTTTAATTTTGAATATTCTAATGATGAAATTAAAATTTTAAAAAAATTATCTGAATGGCCAAAATGTATTGATGCAGCTAGTACAAAATTAGAACCACATAGAATACCTGTTTACTTATACAATCTTGCATCTGAATTTCACTCGTATTGGAATTTAGGAAAACAATTTCCAGAAAAAAGGTTCATTAATGATCAAAAAACAGTCTCACCAGATAAATTGATCTTTTTGAAGGCTATTTCTAATGTAATAAAAACAGGAATGGATATTGTTGGTGTTGATACACCAAATCAAATGTAATGCTTAAAGAAATAAAGTACTTAATATTTGTTTTAGTAATACTTTTATTTATTTTTTTTACAGGAAAATATTATTTTTCAGATGAACACAAAAAAAAATCATACAGATCTCATCAAAATATTGATGAGAAAATAAAATTATATTCAAAAAATTTACCAGTTTTAGAGAATGATACTCAAAACGTGATTGAGTATGTTAAGCAAACAAACAAAAAGAAAAAGAAAAAGTTTAATTTTTGGAAATTATTAGACAATGATAAGTAAAAGAAAATCTTTTATAGTTGGTTTAAAATCAACAAAATTATCTAAAAATGAAATTTTATTTCTAAAAAAATATAAACCCTGGGGAATTATCCTATTTACTAGAAATATTACATCTTTTGATCAAGTTAAAAAATTAACCTCTAGCATTAGAAAAATTTTTAAGGATAAAAAATATCCAATCATGATTGATCAAGAAGGAGGAAGAGTAAACAGATTAAGAAATTTAATTTCCTTTGATAATATGACATCTGAATATTTTGGAGATTTGTTTAATAAAGATAAAAAAAAATTTGAAATCGTTTATAAGTTATTTGTAGATAAGACCTCTTATTTATTGAATTTAATTGGTGTGAATATCAATACTGTTCCAGTTTTAGACCTTAGAGTTAATGAAGCAAGCAAAGTAATTGATGATCGATCTTATTCAAAAAATAAAAAAATTGTCTCTAAATTAGGTGATATTTGTATTGAATTATTTCAAAATAACTCAATAGGAACTGTAATGAAGCATATACCTGGTCATGGTTTAGCAAAAGTCGACAGTCATTATTCAACACCGATTATTAATAAAACATATGGATATCTTCTCAAAAACGATTTTTGGACATTCAAAAAGAAAAAATGTTTATTTGCAATGACAGGGCATGTTGTTTATTCAAGAATTGATAAAAATAACACCGCCACTCACTCTAAAAAAATAATTAATATTATTAGGAAAAATATAGGATTTAAGAATATTTTAATTTCAGATGACTTATCAATGAAGAGTTTAAGTGATGATTTAAAACTTAATACTATTAATTTATTCAGTGCAGGTTGTAATATAGCACTTCATTGCAATGGAAATATGAAAGAAATGAAGATAGTTGCAGAAAATTCTCCTCAAGTGAATAGTTTTATTCTTAAAAAAACATCTCAATTTTATAAAATTTTAAGTTAATATCTTTCCATGTCCACTAATGATTCTAAATTATTTAATGTAGATATAAATAATTATAATGGACCGTTAGATGTACTTTTAGATTTAGCAAAAGCTCAAAAAGTTGATTTAGAAGAAATATCTATAACTAAGTTAGCAGATCAATTTCATGAATATATTACTAATGAAAAAAACTTAAATTTAGAAATTGCTTCTGAATATCTTTTAATGGCTACTTGGTTAGCTTATTTAAAATCAAAATTACTTTTACCTGGTACCCCTGAAGAAGAATTTAAAGTTCAAGAAGTTGCAGAAAAATTAAAATTACAGCTAAAAAAATTAGAATTAATTAGATTATTATCTGAACAAATGCTTAAGAGAAAAAGATTAGGTAGAGAGATAAGAACTAGAGGCATGAAAGGAAGTATTAGATCAATTTATAGCACTGAATATAATTTAAGCTTATTTGAACTAATGAAAGCTTACTCAACAATAATAATGACTAAAGATTTTCAAAAAATGAATATTCCAAAACTACCTGTGTTCACAACAGAAGATGGGATTAAAATAATTAGAGAATTTTTTGGCAAACTATTTGAATGGAAAAAACTTGATGAATTAATACCAAGTAATTTTAAAAGTGGTTCAAAATACAAGAAAACTGGTAAGGCTGGAATTTTTGCTGGATCACTAGAATTAGTTAAAGAAGGAAATTTATCAATCAAACAAGATAAATTGTTTGATGAAATATATGTAAAGGAAATAAATGATTAAAAAAGCAAAATCTTCAAAAGATAATGTTTTAAAGTTTCCATCAAAATTATCAGATTTAGACAAAGAGATAGAAGCAATTATTTTTGCGGCAGCTGAGCCTTTAGATGTAGACACTATAGAAAGTAAAGTTTCTAAAAAAGGTAACGTTCCAGAGTCTTTAGAAAAATTAAAACAAGAATATTCCAACAGGGGAATTAATTTAATTTGTATAAAAGATAAGTGGTCTTTTAGAACGTCACCAAATTTATCAAGTTTGATGTCGCAAGAAAAAACTGTTGAAAAGAAACTATCAAGAGCTGCAGTAGAGACATTGGCTATAATTGTTTATCATCAACCTGTTACGAGAGCTGAAATTGAAGAAATAAGGGGAGTTGCTTTTGGTACAAACACTTTAGAGATATTAATGGAATTAAATTGGGTAAAACCAGGTGGTCGAAAAGATGTTCCAGGTAGACCAATTCAGTATATAACTACTGATGATTTTTTAAGTCATTTTAACATACAAAAATTATCTGATCTTCCAACAATTGATGAATTAGGAGCTGCTGGTTTAATTGATAGTTCTAGTGTTGATAATGCTATTTTTGGGACTGGAAAATTTTACAAAGAAAAGCAAGAAGAGAAAAAAGAAGATATTTATTCTAATATAGATGAAATGCTTAATAGCACTCTAGATCCTGAAGAGAAAGAATAGTAAAAAGTAACTTTCAAAATAACCTTAAAAAGGTTATAAGTTTTTTATGAGTATAGGAATTTGGCAAATAGCTATTGTAGTTATATTGGTTGTTTTATTGTTTGGAAGAGGAAAAATTTCAAGCTTAATGGGTGATGTAGCTAAAGGTATTAAAAGTTTCAAAAAAGGAATGGCGTCAGACGTAACTGACGATACAGAGCCAAAAAATATATCTGACGATAACAAAGACTCGGATAACAAAAATTAATTTAAATGCCTACTATCGGTTGGTTTGAAATTTTAATTGTTGTTGCTATTGCAATAATAGTTCTTGGACCAAAGGATTTTCCAGTGATGTTAAAGAAAGCAGGCTCCTGGATTGGATCAGCAAAAAGGTACGTTAATAATATTCAAAATGAAGTTTCAAATCTAGAGATAGATGAAGAAAAAATTGATAACGAAATAAAAAAAGAAATTAAAAAAGATGAGTAATGAAGATCAGGAAGGTGGATTTGTAAGTCACCTAACAGAATTAAGAAAAAGGTTAATAAATAGCTTTATCTTTTTATTTATCTTTTTTGTAATTTGTTACTTATTTGCAGAACATATCTATGGTTTTCTTGTTGATCCATTTGCAAGAGCTGTAAAAGAAGACGGCTCTGATAGAAGATTGATATTTACAGCTTTACAAGAGACCTTTTTAACATATCTTAAAGTATCATTCTTCACTGCTTTTTTTGTTACATGTCCATTTATATTGATGCAAATTTGGAAATTTATTGCACCTGGATTGTACAAACATGAAAAAATAGCAATTCTGCCTTACCTTATATTAACACCAATATTATTTTTTTTAGGAGGCATGCTGGTTTATTATTTGATAATGCCTCTTGCAATTAAATTTTTTCTTTCATTTGAAAGCACAGGTCTTTCTACAAATTTACCAATCCAATTAGAGGCTAAAGTTAATGAATATTTATCACTAGTTATGAAATTAATTTTTGCTTTTGGTATCAGTTTTCAGCTACCAGTCGTTTTAAGTTTATTAGCTAGAATCGGAATAGTTGATAGTCAATTTTTAAAAGAGAGAAGAAAATATGTAGTTGTTATAATATTTGCAGCAGCTGCATTGTTAACACCACCAGATCCAATTACTCAAATAGGTTTAGCAATACCTTTATTAATTCTGTATGAATTATCAATATTTTCAGTAAAATTTATAGAAAATAAAAATTTACAAAAAGAAGATGCATAACATTAGAGAAATACGAAAAGATTTTTCCAAATTTCAAAAATCTCTTGAAAAAAGAAATTTAGAAGTAAATTTTGAAAAAATTCAAAAATTAGATGAACAAAATAGAAATTTAATTCAAAAAAAAGAAAGTTTAGAAAAAGAAAAAAAAGATATTTCTAAATCAAAAGATGAAAGTTTGTTTAAGAAATCTAAAGAAATTAGCAAGGAACTCGAGAAAATTGTAGAAGATCAAAAACAAATTAAGTTTGATTTAGATACTATACTGTCTAGCATACCTAATATACCACATGAAGATGTTCCAAATGGTAGAGACGAAAATGATAACAAAGAAATATTAAAATCAGGAGAGATACCCAATTTAAAATTTAAACCTAAAACACATTACGAATTAGGTGAAAAACTAAAAATGCTTGATTTTGATTTAGCTACAAAAACTACTGGTTCAAGATTTGTATTTGTAAAAGATAAATTGGCTCTTTTAGAAAGGGCAATATCAAATTTTATGCTTGATACGCATATTCATCAAAATGGTTATCAGGAAATATCACCTCCATTAATGGCATCAGAAAGCACTATGTACGGGACTGGACAGTTGCCAAAATTTGAAAATGATCAGTTTGAAATTAAATTTGACGAAGGTTCAGATAGAAAATTTTTGATACCAACAGCAGAGGTGATTTTAACCAATATTGTTAAAGATAAAATGATTGATCTTAATAATTTACCAATGAGATTTGTTGCTTCAACTCCTTGTTTTAGAAAAGAAGCTGGAAGTTATGGAAAGGATACAAGGGGCATGATTAGGCAGCATCAATTTTACAAAGTTGAAATGGTAAGCATTGTTGAGAATGAAAAATGTTTAGAAGAATTAGAGAGAATGACAAATTGTGCCACTGACATACTAGATAAATTAGAATTACCTTATCGAAAAGTAATTTTATGTTCAGGTGATATGGGTTTTAGCGCAGAGAAGACCTATGATATTGAGGTATGGTTACCATCAGAAAATAAATATAGAGAAATATCTTCATGTTCATCTTGTTCGACGTTTCAAGCACAGCGTATGAAGGCAAGATATAAAAATAATAATAAGGAAAATGTTTTTGCAGGTACGTTAAATGGAAGCGGTTTAGCTGTTGGAAGAACTCTGATTGCAATTATGGAAAACTATCAGCAAAAAGATGGTTCTATTATAATTCCTAAAGTTCTAAGACCTTATATGAACAATATGGAATTGATTTCTAACAATTAAAGTTGTTTTAATTAGTTAGATGGTATAAGAATGCCATAATTTAAAGGAGATTTATGGAAGGTTCAGGAATAGGTCAATTTATACCGCTTATTTTAATTTTTGTTATTTTTTATTTTTTCTTAATCAGACCACAGCAAAAAAAAGTTAAAGAGCATAAAGCAATGGTCGAAGGTTTAAAGAGAGGTGATAAAGTAGTCACATCAGGCGGTATAACAGGAAGAGTAGAAAGATTAATTGATAACGACAAAGTAGAAGTTGAAATAGCTGAAAATGTTAAAGTAGAAATTGTTAAAGCTACAGGTATTCAAAGTCTCTTAAACAATACTCCAGAAGTAAAAAAATAATCAATTAAGATAAGTGCTTTATTTTTCTAAACTAAGAATCTTATTTGTAACTTTATTTTCTTTATTATTTATTTTAATTGCTTTATCAAATTTATTTAAGTTCGATGATAGTTTTTTTAATAAGAAAATAAATCTTGGTTTAGATTTACAAGGTGGTTCTTATCTTCTACTTGAAATTGATAATGAGCCTGTAATTGAACAAAAGTTACAAAATTTAACAACCACTATTAGAAATTATTTCAAAGAGAAAAACATCAAAGTTAATAATATTAAAATTGATAATCAAAATATTTTTTTCAATGTTGCTGATTTAGATAAACAAGCAGTGCTAGATGTGTTTCAAGATGAAAACAGTGATCTAAATCCTTATTACCCAAGATTTAAATCACACCAACTTGATATCGAAGATAATGGAATCAATTTAAAAGTAAGTTTTTCAAGACAAGGCATAATCAATCTTAAAACTTCATCGCAAGATCAAGCTATAGAAATAGTAAGAAGAAGGGTAGATGAAGTCGGTACTAATGAACCAAATATTTTAAAAAGAGGTAATGATAGAATTCTTGTTGAACTTCCTGGGCTAGATGATCCTCAAAGAATTAAATCACTATTAGGAAAAACTGCAAATCTTACATTTAGATTTGTAACTAATGACGAAAGTGACAGATTTGGTGTTGAGAAGTTAAAATTTGAAGATGGCTTAGAAGAGGCAACTGTAAGCAAAAGAATAATTATCAGTGGTGAAAATCTATTAGATGCACAACCAAAAATGGATACTCAAAATAATCAAACAGTTGTGAATTTTACTCTTGATAGAGTGGGCGCTAAACGATTTGGTAAAGCGACATCTACTGGTATTGGAAAACAATTAGCCATAGTTTTAGACGGAGAAGTAATTAGTGCACCAGTTGTTAGAGATACAATTGCAAGTGGTTCTGGACAGATCAGTGGGGGTTTTACTTTTCAAAGTGCTACTGATTTAGCTTTATTATTAAGATCTGGAGCTTTACCTGCTCCATTAGAAATCATAGAGGAACGAACTGTGGGTCCTGATCTTGGACAAGATTCGATTAATGCAGGAATGATTGCTTTAGCTATAGGTTTTTTATTAGTTATTATTTTTATGTTTGTTAAATACAAAGTTTTTGGACTAATCACTAACGTAACATTAATAATAAATTTATTTTTATTACTTGGTATTTTAACTTTATTTGAAGCAACATTAACTCTTCCTGGTATAGCTGGTATAATTTTAACTGTTGGAATGGCAGTTGATGCAAATGTATTAATTTTTGAAAGAATTAAAGAAGAACTTAAAGATGAAAGTAATAATATTTTAGCTTTTGATGGAGGTTACACAAAATCAAGAACAGCAATTATTGATGCAAATATTACTACTTTATTAGCAGCTATAATTTTATTTTTTATGGGATCTGGTCCAGTAAAGGGATTTGCTGTTACTCTAGGTGTTGGAATTTTTACAACACTATTTTCAGTTTATTTTATAGCAAGATTGTTCACTAGTCTTTATGTGACAAGAAATAAAAATAAGGAAAAACTAATCTAATGATAGCATTTAATAAATACTATAATCACTTTAACATACTATCTATATTCTTAATTACAGCATCACTTTTATTACTAATTTTTAAAGGTTTAAATTACGGTATAGACTTTAAAGGCGGAACATTGATTGAACTAAGGTCATCAGATAGCAAAATTAGCGTTAGTTCTTTGAGAGATAAATTTAATCAAATGGATTTAGGAGATGTTTCTGTTAAAAAATTTGGAAATGAAACTGATTTTCTAATTAAATTTGAAAATAAAGATAATAAAAAAAATATTATAGAAGAAATTAAAAAAGATTTAGACAGTTCTTTTGGAAATAACTATGATTTTAGAAGAGTTGAAAATGTGGGTCCTAAAGTTAGTGCTGAGTTGCTTAAAGCTGGCGTTATAGCAATTTCTTTATCTTTAGCTGTAATGCTTATTTATATTTGGATACGTTTCGAGTGGCAATTTAGTTTGGGTGCAATTTTGGCATTATTTCATGATGTAATTGTTACATTGGGAATTTTTTCATTGTTTAGTCTTGAGATTAATTTATCAATTATTGCAGCTGTTCTAACTATTGTTGGTTATTCTATGAACGATACAGTTGTAATCTTTGATCGTGTTAGAGAAAATTTAAGAAAATATTCAGACATTAAAATTTTTGAATTAACAAATATTTCAATTAATGAAACTTTATCTAGAACAATAATAACCTCAGCTACAACTTTGTTAGCTTTATTGGCGATATTCTTTTTTGGTGGCGAAATTTTAAAAGGTTTTTCTTTAGCAATGATACTTGGTGTTGTGTTTGGAACTTATTCTTCGATTTATATAGCTAATACAGTTTTAGTAAGATTAAGAGTGTCACAAAAAACAGTCTTAAGAGAAGACGATAACAAAACAGTTTAATATAAGTTTTGAGCAGCTACCATTGAAAGTAACATTGGTAGAGATAAAAGTGTATTTGTTCTTGAAAATAACATTGCAGTTTTAGCAGACTTAGCTTTTGTTTCTGGATCAGCTTCAACTATTCCTAAAGCTCTTTTTTGGTTTGGCCAAATCACAAACCAAACATTAAAAGCCATTACAATTCCTAACCACATACCAATTCCTATTGCTGTATGTTTTGGAACACCAGATCCAATGCTAAAAGTCATAGCATCATGTAAATATCCATTTAACAGAGCTAAAATTAATCCTGAAAGAACAGTAAACGCAGCCGCCCATCTAAAATAAAATAATGCAGCAGGAGCAATTACTTTCCCAATAGCAGGTTTTTGTTCATCAGGTATTTTTCCCATGTTTGGAATTTGAACAAAATTAAAATACCACAATAATCCTATCCACATTATTGCAACAACAACATGAATGTATCTAAATAACCAGCTCCAAAAAAGAGTATCGAATACAATACCATCATTTAAATAGGAAAGACCTAAAAACAATATGATTGCTAATGCAAGCGATGCATGAATTGTTTTAGATAGTGATGATAATAAACTGCTCATGATTCTAAATTAATATACACTAAATTTAGATTTTTTATAAGTTTTTATATTTAGTACAAAAGAGGTTTTAAAAACTGGCCTGTGTAGCTTTCTTTCACTTTGCAAACTTCTTCAGGTTTGCCTTCTGCAACAATTTTACCACCTTTAACACCGCCCTCAGGACCCATATCAACTATATAATCAGCTGTTTTTATAACATCTAAGTTATGCTCTATTACAACTACGGTGTTTCCTAATTTCACGAAGGTATGAAGAATTTCTAGTAATTTTTTAATATCGTGCTGATGTAGTCCAGTAGTTGGTTCGTCTAATATGTACATAGTTCTACCAGTTGATCTTTTTGATAATTCTTTAGCTAGTTTAATCCTTTGTGCTTCACCACCTGATAGAGTTGTGGCCTGTTGTCCAATTTTAATGTAACCAAGTCCAACTTTTTTTAAGGTTAATAATTTAGATTTAATATTTGAAATGTTTTCAAAATATTCACAACCTTCATCAACAGACATATCTAAAACATCGGCTATACTTTTTCCTTTAAACTTAATCTCTAAAGTTTCTCTGTTGTATCTCGTTCCTTTACACTCATCACACTGAATATAAACATCTGGTAAAAAATGCATTTCATAAGTAATAACACCATCTCCTTCGCAAGCCTCACATCTACCACCCTTAACATTAAATGAAAATCTTCCTGGCTTATAACCTCTAGTTTTAGACTCGGGTAAACTAGTAAACCAATCTCTTATAGGACCAAAAGCTCCAGTATATGTAGCTGGGTTAGATCTTGGAGTTCTACCAATAGGGGATTGGTCGATATCAATAATTTTATCAATTAATTCCACACCTTTGTAACCTTTAAATGCTTTGGGGGTTTTTCTAGCTTTATTATTAAGTGTTAAATTTAATGCATGAAATAATGTTTGTAATACTAATGTAGATTTACCACTACCTGAAACTCCTGTTACACAAGTAAATGTACCTGTAGGAATTTTAAGATTAACATTATTTAAATTATTTCCACTAGCACCATTTATTTCTACAAATCTACCATTCTTTGCCAATCGTCTAGTTTTAGGAATTTCAATTTTTTGTTTATTTGCAAGATATTGTCCAGTTATACTCTTCTTATCCTTTTTAAGTTCTTCATAAGTTCCTTGAGCTGTTATTTGACCACCATTCGTTCCAGCTTCAGGCCCAAGATCAATAATATAATCTGCATTTTCCATTGTTTCAGTATCATGTTCAACAACAATTACTGTATTTCCAAGATCTCTTAATCTTTTTAATGCATTAATTAATTTAACGTTATCTTTTTGATGTAAACCAATTGATGGTTCATCTAAAACATACAATACTCCAGTCAAACCAGATCCAATTTGTGATGCCAATCTAATTCTTTGAGCTTCTCCACCTGATAAAGTTCCAGATTCTCTTGATAGTGTTAAATAATCTAAACCAACGTTAAGTAAGAAATTTAATCTTTCATTTATTTCTTTTAGGACATGCTCTGCAATTTTAAATTGCCTTTTGTCCAAATTGTTTTCTAAGCTTTTAAACCATTCGGCGGCATCATGAATTGATTTTTTAGTGACCTCACTAATATTTAAATCATTAATCTTAACACATAATGCCTCTTCTTTAAGTCTATCACCATTACAAGCTTCACATGCAGTATCAGATTGATATTCGGCTATTGCTTCTCTTTTCCATTCACTATCAGATTCTAAGAAACGTCTTTCAAGATTATTAATCACACCTTCAAAAGTTTTTTTATATGAATATTTTTCATATCCATCATCATAATTAAATTTAATTTCGTCCTCATCTGAACCATATAAAATTATATCTTTTATTTTTTTTGGAAGTTTTTTCCATTTTTCATCAAGAGAAAATTCATAATGCTTTGCAAGAGAAGCTAATGTTTGGGCATAATATAAAGTTGTCGATTTGGCCCATGGTTCAATTGCCCCATCTGCTAAACTTTTTCGCTCATCTGGAACTACTAAATTTGGATCTACATTTAATTTCATTCCTATACCTTCACATTCTTCACAAGCACCATAGGGACTATTAAATGAAAACAATCTTGGTTCTATTTCTTCGATAGTAAAACCACTTTCTGGACAAGCAAACTTTGTGGAGTAAATTAATTTTTCAATTTTTCTAAATTTTTGAGGAAGAGTTTCATCTTCGTATTCAACAAAAACTAATCCATTAGCTAAATTTACAGCTGTTTCTACGCTTTCAGCTAATCTGTTTCCAAGTTTTGAATTAAGTACAATTCTATCAACTAGAATTGAAATGTCGTGTTTTAATTTTTTATCTAGGTTAGGAGATTTTTCTATATCGTATAATACATTATCAATTTTTATTTTTCTAAATCCACGTCTCTTATAGCTTAAAATATCTTTTTTATATTCACCCTTACGACCCCTAACTACTGGAGCATAAATATAAATTGTAGATTTTTTTGGTAATTTTTTAATTAAATCAACAATTTGAGTAATTGTTTGAGAGGTTATTGGCTTACCTGTAAAAGGAGAATAGGGTATGCCTGCTCTTGCATAAAGAACCCTCATATAATCATAAATTTCTGTAACAGTTGCAACAGTTGATCTGGGATTTTTTGAAGTGTTTTTTTGTTCGATTGCTATGGCTGGACTTAAGCCTTCAATTAAATCAACATTAGGCTTTTTCATTTTATCTAAAAATTGACGAGCATAAGCAGATAAGCTCTCGACATATCTTCTTTGACCTTCTGCATAAATGGTATCAAAAGCTAATGAAGATTTTCCTGACCCAGACAAACCTGTTATCACTACAAATTTATCTTTTGGAATTTCTACAGTCACATTCTTCAAATTGTGTTCTTTAGCGCCCTTAATAACTATCTTTTTCATCATATTTTTAGTTGCTTTGAGTCAATAAAATTAATATTCAGAAGAATTGTGATATAAATCTTATTAATTAATTTAACAAATATTAAAATATTATGGCTGGAAGTTTAAATAAAGTATTATTAATTGGTCGTTTGGGCGCAGACCCTGAAATTAAACAAATGGTAAACGGAAAGAGTGTAGCTAGACTAAGTCTTGCAACCAGTCAAACATGGAAAGATAAAAATACTGGTGAAAGAAAAGAAAAAACTGAATGGCACCGTATAGTTGTATTCAATGAAGGATTGGTAAATGTTGTTCAACAATATTTAAAAAAGGGCGCACAAGTTTATGTAGAGGGACAACTGACAACACGTAAATGGAAAGATGAACAATCTGGCCAGGATAAGTATTCAACAGAAATTGTTATACAAGGTTACAATTCTTCACTTACAATGTTAGGTGGAGGAAATACAGGTGGTGGAATTCAGAATGACACAACTCAACAAAACAATATTGAGGATTCTTCTCAAGTGTCAAATGATATGGATGACGAAATACCATTTTAATTTCTATGCAAAAAACTGAAGAACCAAAAGATAAGAATATTAATCTAATCTCTATGCATGACGAGATGAGCTCGTCTTATTTGTCTTATGCTATGAGTGTTATTGTAAGTCGTGCATTACCTGATGTAAGAGATGGATTAAAACCAGTTCATAGAAGAATTCTTTATGCAATGTACAAAGGTGGTTATGATTGGTCTAAACAATTCAGAAAATCAGCAAGAATAGTCGGGGATGTAATTGGTAAATATCATCCTCATGGTGATCAATCAGTATATGACGCTTTAGTTAGGATGGTGCAAGATTTTTCAATGAGCTTACCTTTAGTTCAAGGACAAGGTAATTTTGGATCCATAGATGGTGATCCAGCTGCTGCTATGAGGTATACCGAAACAAGATTATCAAAAGTTTCACAATATTTGATTGATGATATCGAAAAAAATACGATTAGTTTTAAAAGTAATTATGATGAAACAGAGAAAGAACCTAGCGTATTACCTGCACAATTTCCAAATTTGTTAGTTAATGGGGCTGGAGGTATAGCTGTTGGAATGGCAACTAGTATTCCTCCTCATAATCTAGGTGAGATAATTGATGGAACTTTAGCTTTAATAGACAATAAAGATATTAAAATAAAAGAGCTAATGAAACATATTCCAGGACCAGATTTTCCTACTGGAGGAGTAATAATCGGCAAAGATATAATTAAACAGGGTTACAACAATGGTAGAGGCTCATTTAAAATTAGAGGTGAAGTATCAGTTGAAAGCTTAAAGAATGGTAGAGATAGATTAGTAATTACTTCGATTCCATACCAAGTAAATAAAGCTGTACTAAATGAAAGAATTGCACAATTAGTTAGAGAAAAGAAAATTGAAGGTATTAAAGATATAAGAGACGAGTCTAATAGAGAAGGTATAAGAGTTGCTATTGATTTAAGAAACGGTGTTGAACCAGAAACAATTAAAAGACAACTTTACAAAAACACTCAAATAGAGAGTTCTTTTGGTTTTAACACTTTAGCAATAGTAGAAGGAAAACCAAAAACATGTACATTAAAAGAATTTCTTTCTAATTTTTTATCTTTTAGAGAAGATGTAGTAATCAAAAAAACAAAATTTGATCTTCAAAAAGCAGAGGAAAGAGCTCATATCTTAATTGGTCTATCTGTTGCAGTAGAAAACTTAGATAAAATTATAAAAATCATTAGATCTTCCAAAACACCTGAGGATGCAAAAAATGCTATACTTAGAACTAAATGGAAAATAAACAAATCACAAAAGCTAATTTCTTTAGTAGAGGGAAAAAAAGGTAAAAATATTTATTCTTTATCTGAACCACAGGTTTTAGCTATCTTAGAATTAAGGTTACAGAAATTAACAGCTCTTGGTATCAATGAAATTGAAGTTGAGATTAAAAAATTAGCTGAGTTAATTGCAAAATATAAAAAAATTATATCATCTAAAAAAGAGCTTTTGAGAGTAATAAGCGAAGAATTGAAAAATATTAAAGAAAAATTTGCTGTTCCTAGAAGAACTAAAATTATTGATGCGGTATTAAATTACGACATCGAGGAAACAATTCAAAAACAATCTGTAATTATTACAGTAACTTTGCAAGGGTATATTAAAAGAGGCTCATTAAATAACGTGAAACAACAAAAAAGAGGTGGTAAAGGTAAATCGGGTATTACCACCAGAGATCAAGACTCTGTAATACAAACTCTTTCGGTAAATACGCATACATCAGTTTTATTTTTTTCTACAGAAGGGCTCGTTTATAAAATTAAAGCTTGGAAAATACCCGAAGGATCATCGGCTTCAAAAGGTAAATCTTTATTCAATATACTTCCATTAAAAAGTCACCAATCCATTAGTTCAATTATGCCAATGCCTGATGAAGATACAGATTCAAGAAATTATCAAATTATTTTTGCAACAGCGCAAGGTAAAGTTAGAAAAAATAGTTTAGAAGATTTCTCTTCCATTAATGCTTCAGGAAAAATTGCAATGAAACTTGATAACAACGATAAAATTGTTGGAGTAAAAATTTGTAAAGATAATCAAGATATAATTCTAAGTACTAGATTTGGTAAATGTATCCGTTTCGAAGCTAGAAAACTAAGAGTATTTAAGGGAAGATCTTCAAAAGGAATTAAAGGAATTGAACTCGCAACTGGTGATCAAATTGTTTCGTTGTCCGTTATTGATAACGATAAATTAAGTAAAAATGGAAAAAAATCAAAAGAAGAAAAATCAGAATTAAAAGCAAAAGAAAAATTTGTTTTAGCAATAAGTGAAAATGGTTATGGTAAAAAGACTTCTCATATAGACTACAGAGTTACTAACAGAGGAGGAAAGGGCATTATTGGAATTATAAATTCACCAAGAAATGGAAATATAACATCATCTTTTCCTGTTTTTGAAGGTGATGAAATTTTAATATCTACGAATAAAGGAAGAGTTATTAGAGTAGCGGTTAAAGAAATTAGAACTGCAAGTAGAAATACCCAGGGTGTAAGAATAATAAAATTATCTGGTGATGAAAAAGTTGTTTCTGCAATTAAAATTGATGATAATTTAATTTAATGCGTAAAATTGCTATTTATCCAGGAACTTTTGATCCAATTACTTATGGTCATATAGATGTTATTAAAAAAGCACTAAAGCTTTTTGATAAAATAGTAGTTGGTGTTTCGGATGTAAGTAATAAAAATTATTTATTCTCTTCAGAAGAAAGAATAGAAATTGTAAATAAAGCTTTATTCAAGGATTTAAAATTAAATAAAAAAAAAATTATCGTTGTTTCCTTTGGTTCATTAACTACAGATTTGTGCAAAAAATATAAATCAAATATCATATTGCGTGGCTTAAGAGCTGTATCTGATTTTGAATATGAATTTCAACTTGCAGGAATGAATAGAAAGCTTAACCAAAATATTGAAACAATTTTTTTAATGTCAGATATAGAAAATCAAATTATATCTTCTAGATTTGTTAAAGAAATTGTAAAATTAAATGGAAATATTAAAAAATTTACTACCAAAAGCACAATAAAATCTTTAAAAGAAAAATATGAATAGAATTTTATCGTACATATTTATTTTATTTTTTATTAGTGCAAATCAATTAATAGCTGAGGAGAATATAATGATTTTAAAACTTAAAGATGGTGATGTAAAAATTGAATTATTTGAGGACGTGGCACCAAACCATGTCAAAAGAATTAAAGAGTTAGCTAATAGTGGAAAATATGATAACGTTGTATTTCATAGAGTTATAGATGGTTTCATGGCCCAAACAGGTGATGTTAAATTTGGAAATTCAGAGTCTAAGGAATTTGACTTAAGAAGAGCAGGTATGGGTGGATCTGATATGCCTGATTTAGAGCAAGAGTTTAATAGTTTACCTCATGACAGAGGCACATTATCTATGGCTAGAGCTCAAGATCCAAATAGTGCAAATAGCCAGTTTTTTATTTGCTTTCAACCTGCTCCTTTTTTAGACAGACAGTATACTGTTTTTGGTAAAGTTGTTGAAGGAATGGAGTTTGTAGATAAAATTAAAAGAGGTGACCAAAATAATAACGGCGCTGTAACAGATCCTGATAAAATTATAAGCTTTAAATCTTTGTAAAATATTAAATGGCATTAAAAAATTTTGCCTTTAAAGTTTTAAACAAGGATAAATTTGCTAGACGAGGTGTTATAGAAACTCATAGAGGTGAGGTTAATACTCCAGCATTTATGCCAGTTGGCACACAAGCAACAGTTAAAGCTTGTACAATCGACGATATAAAGAAAACTGGATCAGAAATAATACTATCTAATACATATCATTTAATGATCCGTCCTGGAGTGGAAAGAATTCAGTCTACGGGCGGTTTACATGAGTTTATGAATTGTGATTTACCAATACTTACAGACTCGGGCGGTTTTCAAGTAATGTCTCTATCAAAGTTAAATAAAATAGATCGTGAAAAAGGAGCAATATTTAATTCACACGTTGATGGAAAAAAATTTTATTTAAGCCCTGAAGAAAGTATTAGGATTCAATTAGGCTTAAACTCAGATATTGTAATGATAATGGATGAGTGTCCAAAAAAAACTGAAGATTATAATTTAATAAAAAAATCTATGGATCTATCTTTGTATTGGGCTGAAAGATCTAAAAAGGCATTTGGATATAATCCTCACAAAGGTTTATTTGGAATTATTCAAGGAGGATTATTTAAAGATTTAAGATTAAAATCACTTGAAGGTCTTACAAACATTGGATTTGATGGCTATGCAGTCGGAGGATTAGCTGTAGGTGAAACTCAGGAGGAAATGTTTACTACTTTGGATGGTATTAAAGAGCATTTGCCAGAGGAAAAACCTCATTATTTAATGGGAGTTGGTACACCTACGGATATTTTAGGAGCTGTAAAAAGAGGTATAGATATGTTTGATTGCGTTCTTCCAACTAGATCTGGTAGAACAGGCCTTGCTTTTACTTGGAATGGACGGGTAAATATTAAAAATAATAAATATCAACATGATAACACTCCTTTAGATCCTAATTGTGAAAATTTAAATTTAAATAAATATTCAAAAAACTATTTAAATCATTTGTTTAATACCAATGAAATATTAGCATCAATGTTATTAACACTTCATAATATAAATTTTTATCAAGAATTAATGTCTGAAATCAGAAAAAGTATTATGAATAACACCTTCGATGATTTTCACGATAAATACATTGATAAGTTGTAGTTATATTAACTGTGCTATTATGTGTACAACTTTACAATAAAAACCCCTCATTTATAACGAATTCTTTTTATAAAAATTACATTGAACGAATTGAAATATTAAAATTTATCTGTATACAAACCATATTCATTTTCATAAAAATGAATCTTTGTGGGCCGTTAGCTCAGTTGGTAGAGCAATTCCCTTTTAAGGAATGGGTCGATGGTTCGAGTCCATCACGGCTCACCACTATTTGAATTTAACTTATTTCAATCGGTGGATAATCAAGAATTACCTCATTCATCCAATCATTTAACTGTTTAATTCTTGTATCAGATGAAGGATGAGTGCTCATAAATTGAGGAGGTTCTTTGCCTTTATTAAATTCTTTCATTCTTTCCCAAATTTTAACCGTCTCTCTAATATCATATCCTGATAAAGACGAAAAAATCATGCCAAGATAATCAGCTTCGCTTTCTTGTTTTCTATTAAATGGATTCATTAATCCAATTTGAGATAGCAGGCCAACTGTATCCATTCCAGTGGTTCTGTTGATATCTGATAATATACCTCCACTTGCAATATCAATAATTCTTGTACCTGTGTTAAGTAAAACTCCTCTACTTGCTCTTTCTACAGAATGTTTGGCAACAGCATGAGCAACTTCATGTCCCATGACTGCTGCAAGACCATTAGTATTTTTTGTTACATCAAGTATACCTGTATAAACTGCAATTTTACCTCCAGGCATACACCAAGCATTTCTAACTTTTTTATTATCAATTAATATATATTCCCAATCAAAGTTAGCAGTTGGATCATTTAAATTAGATCTATAGAAATATTCACTTATTGAATCTTCCATTTTTTTTCCAATTTCTTTTATTTCATTTAAAGTTTTTGTGTCATCACTCATTTTCTCTTTTTCTTTAACTTTCTCATAAATTTGAGCAGCTTGAGCATTTAATTTAGCTTCTGGTATTAATTTTAATTGTTTTCTATCAGTAATTGGAGCACTTGTGCATGAATGTAGAAGTATGCTTCCACAACCACATCCAACATATGTTAAAAATTTTCTTCTATTCATTTCATTCTAAAATTGGTAATAATTTATCATTATGAATCTTAATAATAAAATTTTAGTATTATTATTTATCATTGCAATAATTTTTGTTACATATTCTAGTTATAGTTAATAAATGAAAGAAACCAAAAAGAAACCTATAAAAAAAAGAGAAATTATAGGTCTATGGTTTTATATTTTATCTTTAAAAATTAGGAATTATTTTTTTACTGGTGTTGTTGTTTTAATACCAATAGGACTAACTATTTATTTAAGTAAATTTTTAATAAATACGTCTTCAAAAATTTTACCGTCTCAAATAAATCCTAATTATTATTTACCATTTAATATTCCCGGCCTAGAGATAATTATTTCAATTATTTTCATAACAATCATTGGATTTATATCTTTATCTTATTTGGGGAAAAAATTTCTTCAGTTAATAGACAGTTTATTTAAAAAAATACCACTCCTAGGAACTTTTTGGTCTGCAATTAAACAAATGTCACAATCATTTAAAGAAAGTGGCAGTAAAAGTAAGAGTGTTGTTCTTGTTGAATATCCAAGAAAAGGTGTATGGGCTGTAGGTTTTGCTACTAAAGAAAATTCTGGAGAAATTGCTGAAAAAACAAATCAAAAATTAATTAATGTATTTGTTCCAACAACTCCAAATCCAACAAGTGGTTTTTTGCTAATGTTTCCAAAAGATGACATTATATTTTTAAACATGACTTTTGAAGAAGCTTCAAAATTTATTGTATCAGCTGGCACAACAACAACTGAAAAAAATTAAGCTATATCGTTAATTATATCTGCTCTGTCGTACAATTTAATTAATGGTTTAAACTTACTTAAATTTTCATTTTCAAGTTCAATTCTTTTTATTTCTTTTTCAGCTAATTCAAATAAGTCACTATTCTGAATTTGGTCAGCTAATTTAAAATTTTTAACTCCACTTTGTTTAAAACCCAATATATCACCAAAACCCCTGATCTTCATATCTTCCTCAGAAATAACAAATCCATCATTAGTTTCTTTTAATATGTTTATTCTTTTTTTAGCATTTTCACTCAAATTTGACTTAAACATCAAAATACAAGTTGCTTCTTTCTCTCCACGACCAACTCTACCTCTTAATTGGTGAAGCTGAGATAGGCCAAACTTATTTGCATTTTCAATTACAATTACATTGGCATTTGGAAAATCTATTCCGACCTCGATAATGGTCGTAGATACTAATATTTTAAATTCTTTATTTAAAAATCTTTTTAAAATTTCATCTTTTTCATTTATATCTGTTTTTCCATGAAGAATAGAGACTTGTTTAGGGAATAATTTTTTTAAATATTCAAATTTTTGAATTGCAGAAGTATGATCTAATTTTTTAGACTCCTCAATTAATGGACAGACCCAAAATATTTGATTTCCTGAATTAATTTCTTTTTTTATAAATTTAATTACATCATCAATTTTACTTTCTAATTTACTGTAAGTTTTTATCATTTTACGGTTTTTAGGTTTTTCTCTAATAATTGATAAATCCATATCACCATAAATTGTCATTGTTAAAGTTCGTGGAATAGGTGTGGCAGTCATCAATAATACATCACAATCATTCCCACCTTTGTCAGATAATCTTTTTCTTTGATTAACACCAAACTTATGTTGTTCGTCAATAATAATTAATCCTAATTTTTTAAATTTAACTGTTTTTTGAAAAATAGCATGAGTACCAAAAATTATATTAATCTTATTATTTATTAGTTCATTGAGGATTAATTTTTTTTCTTTGTAGCTAGATTTACCAGAAATTAACTCTGTTGATATGTTTGATGGAAAAATTTTTTTTGCTAAATTATAATGTTGTCTTGCTAATATTTCAGTAGGGGCCATAACAGCTACTTGAAAACCAGAATTGATAGTATTGAATGCAGCTAATAATGAAACAATTGTTTTTCCACTTCCAACATCTCCTTGTAATAATCTAAACATTTTAGTTGAGGATGATAAATCCTCATTAATTTCATTAATTGATTTGATCTGATCATTAGTTAATGAAAAATCTAATTTATTAATAAGTTGTTTTTGTTTATTTAAATTAATAATTTTATTTTTTTTCTTAACTTTTTTAATTTTTTTTCTTATTTCTGAATTAACTAAAAATGTTGCAAATATTTCATCAAAGGCAAGTCTTTGATAAAAATGATCTTTGTATTTTCCTATATTTTCATGCTTGTGTAATTCTCTAATAGCATCATTCCAATTGATATTATTGAATTTATTTAAAATTTTACTTGAGTGCCATTCTTTTAAGTTCGGTAATTTATCTATTATTTGTTTTATGATTTTATTATAAATTTTCTCAGAAATTCCCTCAGTTAATGAATATTTATTATGAACTTGTTTAATTAAACTTGAGTCCTCCGATACATATTTAGGATTGGTTATTTGATATTTATTTTTAAAGTAGCCAATTTTCCCACTTACAGTTATTTCTTTTCCTAAAGGTAATATTTTTTTAATATATCCCTCATAACTATTAAAAAAAACACAATCTAGCTCACCTGTTTCGTCAGAACACTTAACTCTATTTGGTAATTTTCTAATTCTTGGAAACAAATATTTATTTGCTACAACAGTAACAGTTTGATTTTCACCGATCTTTAAATCTTTTACTTTTGTTGATAAACTTCTATCTGTATAAGCCTTTGGAAGTTTCCAAAGTAAATCAAAAATATTATTTATATTCTTTTTCTTAAGTAAATTTGTTGTTTTTGCACCAACGCCATTTAAAACTGTTAGGTCAGATAATAAATATTCAAAATTAGTTTTATTATCCATGATAAATTAATTATATTCTAATAATGAGCCTCAATATAGATGAATTAAAAAAAAAAATTATTTATCGTTCCAATTATCGAGGTACCAAGGAGATGGATAAGCTCTTAGGTAAATTTGTAAAAAAATACATCAATGATTTGCAAAAAGAGGATTTAATCGATCTAGATAAATTTCTTAATATTGATGACACAAATTTGTATAATTTCTATAATGGTTTTGATACTGAATTCGAAATAGAAAAAAACAATATAAGCTTATTGTTCAAAAATTTTAAATATTAAGTTGATGGCGGAGAGACTGGGATTCGAACCCAGGAAAGAGTTGCCCCTTTGCCGGTTTTCAAGACCGGTGCTTTCAACCACTCAGCCATCTCTCCGTGAGCAAGGTTTTATAATTATAATTATTTAATTCAACCATAAAATAGTCGAAAAAAACTCATTAACGATTAATATCAAAGCTACATGAACAAAGAATTTAATAAAGGCCTTTTACTTGCTGGATTTGGATCTTTTTGGTGGGGTTTTTTTGGGGTTTTATATTTTAAATATATTACTTTTATTGGTTATATAGAACTAGTAGTCCACAGATGTTTATGGACTACTTTGACTTTAATATTAACAACTTTCTTTTTTTCAAAGTGGGATATTTTTTTTAAGATAATTAAAAGTAAACAAAATTTAATTTACCTTTTTATTTCAGGTTTTTTGATTTTTATGAATTGGGGCGTTTGGATTTATGCTATTGCTACTAATAGAATTATAGATGCTAGTTTTGGTTATTTTATAATGCCAATTTTAAGTGTTCTTCTTGGTTATATTTTTTTTAAAGAAAAATTAAATAATAAAAGAATATTTTCAATTACCTTAGTTATTTTATCAATTTTGTATTTAATTTTTGTAAGTTTAAAATCGCTTCCCTGGGTCGGTATACTTGTAGCACTAAGTTGGGGCTTTTATAATTTAGTAAGAAAAAAGGTTAATGTTGATACTGATATTGGACTTTTAATAGAAAGTTTATTTATATTACCAATTGCAATTGTTGCTTTCTACCTCATTGCAGTTAATGGTTACAATAATTTCTCGTTATCCAACCCTCCAATGATGTTAATAATATTGTTGGCAGGTCCAATGACAGTAATCCCTTTATTTTTATATGTAAGAGGAGTTGAATTATGTGGGTTAGGTCCGACTGGGATGATTTTCTATATCACACCAACTCTTCAATTTTTACTAGGTTTTTTTTATTACGATGAAGTTTTCTCATTTAATAAACTAGTAAGTTTCATTTTAATCTGGATTGCTGTAATAATATATTTGAGAGATTTATATGAAACTAATTAAACTTATACTGATTTTATCTCTTTTTTTTCATTCAAACACTTTAGCAGATATCAATATAGAATTCGAAAAATGGAAAAATAATTTCAAAAAAATTGCTCTAGAAAATAATATTTCTGAAGCAACATTTGATCTAGTTATGTCTAATACTAAGTTTTTACCCGATGTAATTAAATATGATAGATATCAACCAGAATTTTATGAAGATACAAAAACATACATATCAAAAAGAACCTCTGACCAAAAAGTAAAAAAAGGAAAAAAACTTTATATAGATAATTTAAATTTAATTACCTCTGTTGAAAATGAATTTAACATAGAAAAAGAACTTCTCTTATCATTAATGGGTATAGAAACAAATTTTGGAACTTATGTTGGTAAAATGGACATTCTTTCTTCACTAGCTACATTAAGTTTTGACAAAAGAAGATCAGAATTTTTTACCAAAGAACTTTTAATACTTTTAAATTTAATTGAGAAAAATCAAATTGATTATAAAACATTATATGGATCTTGGGCGGGTGCTTTTGGTTACTTCCAATTTATGCCTTCTACTATGAAAAATTATGCAACAGATTATGATGGCAATGGTTCAATAAATTTAAAAAGTAACCCTGATGCGTATGCTTCAGCGAGTAATTATTTAAAGAAAATAGGTTGGAAATCTAATGAACCATGTTTTTATAGAATTGATTTAAACAATGATATTCCAAAAAAATATTTAAATATTTCTGCAAAAAAATTACATGATAAGAAACAATTAAAGTTTTTTAGACAATACATTCAGAACAATTCAATTATTTCAAATAATTATGATGAATTAGAAGTTGCAATAATAACACCAGATAAAGATATAATTCCTGATGCGGAAACATTAAATCCAGCTTATGTGGTATTTAATAATTATGAAATAATTTTACAATGGAATAGATCTTTAAGATTTGCTTTAGCCGTCTGCACATTGAAGGATAAATTCAAAGATGAACTTTAAAATAATATTGCAATTATTGTTGTTTATTATTTTTATTGGATGCAAACAATTAGAAACAACTCAAAAAAAAACTATTAAGACAGAACCAGATACATCTACAGCAGAAACAACTTTAAAATCTTCAGATGAAGATGAAGAAGATAGTTCTAAATATATTTTTGATAGAGAGTATACCAACCAAGGCTTTGCATTAATTTACGACGAAAATCTTTTTAATAAAAAAAGTATTTCAAAAAAACTCGATAACAGAGGTTTGTTTATTTTTCATACCAAAATTAGAAAAAATTCTTTTGTGAAAATTACTAACCCTGAAAATACAAAAACTGTTATTGCGCAAGTGATATCTAATAAAGCAATTTTTTCAAATTTTTATAATTCAGTAATCTCCAAAAGAATTGTTGATGAATTATTGCTTGATGAAAATGAACCCTATGTTGAATTATCTCTAATTTCTAATGAATCAACTTTTGTAGCAAAAAAAGCTAAAACGTTTGATGAAGAAAAAAAAGTAGCTCAAAAGGCTCCTGTGGATGGAATAACCATAGATAATTTAGGAACTGTAGAGAAAAAGGAATTGCCTAAGACTTCTCAAAGTAATTTTCTATATTCAATTAAAATTGCAGATTTTTATTATAAAGATTCAGCTGAAAATATGATCCAAAGAATTAAGGATGAAACAAAGATAACAAATCCTGTTATAAAAAAATTATCTCAAACAAAATATAGGGTATTATTAGGTCCATTTAATGATATAAAAAAAATTCAAGAGTCATTTGACGAAATAGAAAAACTAAATTTTGAAAACCTAAAAATTATTAAAGATGTTTAAAAAATTAAATTTAATTATTTTAATATTCATTTTATTTGCATCTAAATCATTTGCTAATTTTGATGTGAAAGCAAAAACTGCAATAATTCAAGATTATCATTCTGGTGAAATTCTTTTTGAAAAAGAAGCGGACTTATCAATTTATCCTGCGTCCATGACGAAAATCATGACCTCAATCATTGCCTTTGACTTAATTAAGTCAGGAGATTTAAGTATGGATGAAAAATTTATCATTTCAGAAAAAGCTTGGCGATTATCTACATCAGGTTATTCCTCAATGTTTATTATGGTAGGTGATGAGGTTTCTGTCGAAAATTTACTAAAAGGTATAATCATAGCATCCGGTAATGACGCTTGTATTGCATTAGCTGAAGGTATAGCGGGTACTGAAGAAGAGTTTGCAATCTTAATGACAGCAAAAGCTAAAGAGTTAGGAATGGACAATACAAACTTTTCTAATTCATCAGGAATTAATCACCCTGATAATAATTCAACAGTTAGAGACATAATGATCATGTCTAGATACTTAATTAAAGAACATCCAGAATTTTATAAAATGTTTGCTGAAAAAGAATTTACTTGGGATAGAACAGGAGGAGATCCAATAACACAAGGTAATAGAAATCCTTTGCTATATAAAAATCTTGGAGCAGATGGTATCAAAACTGGTTATTTAGCTGTAGAAAAATATTCATTAGCTTCGTCTATAGAGAGAAATGGAAGAAGATTAATTGCTGTTGGCAGTGGTTTTAATTCAAAAAACGCCAGATCAAAAGAAAGTACTAAAATGTTAACTTATGGACTTACAAATTTTGATTTAGTTAAAATTACTGAAGCTAATAAACCTTTTCAAAAAATTGACGTATGGTTGGGAAAAGAAGATACAGTTGATGTTTATACAAATGAAGATATTTACAAAACTATTAAAAAGGCCAAAAAAAAATTATTAAAGGTTTCTGTAAATTATGATGGTCCTGTAGAAGCACCAATAAACAAAGATCAAAAAGTTGCAACATTAAAAGTAGTTTATGACCAAGAATTAGTAGGTGAGTATGATTTGCTTGCTTTAAAAGAAATTAAAAAAGTAAATTTCTTTTCTAGATTGCTTAAATCATTAAACTACTTAATTTGGGGCGATGTCTAAGAAGCCAATAATTGTTTTTGAAGGTATAGAAGGCAGTGGCAAAAGTCATCATATTAAAATTGTTTCAAGGTATTTAGACAAAAATAAAGTTAAATATTTAAAAATCAGAGAACCAGGAGGGAGTTTAAATTCTGAAAAAATTAGAAAATTAATATTAAATAAGAAATCCAATTTTAATGTAAAAACTGATTTACTTTTATATCTAGCTGCCAGAAGTGAAAATATTAATCTTATTAAAAAATATTATAAAAAAAGAGTTATCTTAATTGATAGATTTATAGACTCTACAATTGCATATCAACATTATGGTATGGGTGTTGATATTAAAATTATAAATATAATTAATAAATATTTATTAAAAAATATTAAGGTTAATTTTACATTTCTTAATGTTGTAAATAAAAAAAATCTTTTCTTAAGATTAAAAATGAGAAAATCTTTAAATAGATATGATCAATTTAATACCAGTTTCTATAACAAAGTTCAAAATGGATTTCTTAAGATGTCAAAACTAAATAAGAAAAAATACAAGATAATTGATTCAAATTTAGATATTAAGAAAAATGAAAAATTAATTATCAATCATGTTAAAAAATTAATTAAATGAGACTAAATTCTTCTACACAACTTAATTTGTTCAAACATCAAGAGATTTTCAACCATTTATCTAAATTATATTTAAATAATAAATTACCAAATAAAATTCTTTTATCTGGTGAAAAGGGTATTGGTAAAGCAACATTAGGTTATCATCTAATAAACTTTGTATTATCAGAAAATGAAGAACATTCTTATGATGTTGAAAATAATAAAATTAATTTAGAAAATAAATCATTCAAACTTATACAAAATAAATCTAATCCAAATTTTAATCTTATAGACGTAGCTGAAGATAAAAAAAACATTGATATAAATCAAATAAGAGAATTAATTGTTAATCTAAATAAATCTTCATTTAATAATAAAAAAAGATTTGTTTTAATAGATAATATAGAATTATTAAATTTGAATTCTACTAATGCATTACTAAAAGTCTTGGAAGAACCTAACGAAAATATTAATTTTATCTTAATTAATAATAATAAAAGAGTTTTACCAACTCTTAAATCTAGATGTTTAAATTTCAAAATTTTTCTAACGAATGCTCAATCTATTGAAATTGTTAATAAATTAATAAACGATGATGTTTATAATTTTATAAATCAAGATTTAGTAAATTACTTTACAACACCAGGTAAATTATATGAATTATTAAATCTTGCAGAAAACTTTGATTTAAATCTTAAGGATTATAATTTAGACACTTTTTTGCAAAGTCTAATATCAAGTAAGACTTACAAAAAAAACAAACCAATTATTCAATTAATCTATTCTTTTATTGAAGTTTATTTTAGAAACAATATATCTACGAAAAATATTAAATTATTTCACCATTATCATTACTTTTTAAAAAAAATTAATGATACTAAAATTTATAATTTAGACGAAGAGACATTATTTATGGAATTTGAAGATAAAGTTTTAAATGGATAAAAATTTTTATATTACAACACCTATTTACTATCCATCAGCTAAACCTCATATGGGTCACGCCTACTCAAGTATAGCTGCTGATTTTTTTGCAAGATTTAAAATCATTGATGATTATGTAGTACATTTTTTAACCGGTACAGATGAGCATGGTTTAAAAATTCAAAGATCAGCTGAACGAGCAGGGGAGACTCCTCAAAAATTTTGTGATCAAATAAGCAAAACTTTTCGAGATCTTTCAGATACTCTAAATTTATGCAACACTGATTTTATTAGAACAACCGAAGAGAGGCATAAAAAAACAGTGCAATATCTTTGGTCTGAACTTGAAAAGAATGATGATATTTATCTATCAAATTATTCTGGTTGGTATTCAGTATCAGATGAAGCTTTTTATAGCGAAGATGAGATAGAAGAAATAGATGGTAAAAAAATAGCTATATCATCAAAATCACCTGTCGAATGGATTGAAGAAGAGTCGTATTTTTTTAGACTCTCAAAATGGGAAAAACCTCTTTTAAAATATTATGAAGATAATCCTGATTTTATTTATCCAGAGTCTCGACGAAATGAAGTTATTAGTTTTGTAAAAAGTGGTCTAAAAGATCTATCAGTTAGTAGGAAAAGTTTTTCATGGGGTATACCAGTTCCAAGTAATAAAAATCATGTAATTTACGTTTGGCTAGATGCACTTGCAAATTATTTAAGCGCACTAAATTACCCAAATAAAGATGATGAATTATTCAAAAAATTTTGGCCTGCATCAATGCATTTAATTGGCAAAGATATACTTAGATTTCATGCTGTTTATTGGCCAGCTTTTTTATTAGCTGCCAAGATTGAAGTACCAAAAAGAGTTTATGGTCATGGTTGGATTTTATCCGGAGAGGAAAAAATGTCCAAATCTAAAGGGAATATTTTGGATCCATTAGAAATAATTGATGAGTATGGGTTAGATCCATTAAGATATTATCTAATCAAAGAAGTTTCTTTTGGCAATGATGGTAATATTTCTCAAGAAAGATTGGAAGATTGTATAAACAGTGATTTAGCAAATAACTATGGTAATTTATGTCAAAGAGTTACCGCTTTTGCGATCAAAAATTGTGATGGAAAAATTCCTTCTGAAATTAAATTTCTAGATGAAGATTTGTTAATTTTAGACAAGTATAAAAAAAATTTAGATAATATTAGATCTAAAATTGATCATCAAAATATTAACTTTTATATAGACTACATTGTTAATTCACTATTTGAGGCAAATAAATATTTTAATGATCAAGAACCGTGGAAAAAAAAAGATGACCAAATCAGATTAAACACAATTATCTATACTACATTAGAAATTGTTCGAAAAATAAGTTTCTTATTATATCCAATTATTCCAGAGTCTTCTTTAAAAGCACTAAAAATTTTTAATATTAATGAAGATCAAATAAAATTAAATTCCCTTACAGATAATGAGTATTTAACTAAAGGAAATAATATTAATAAAATTGATATATTATTTAAAAAAATAGAAAAAAATAATGATTGATTCCCATTGTCACTTAGATCACGAACCTTTGTTGAGTGATTTAACAAATGTTTTACAAAGGTCAAAAGATGTGGGTGTTGAAAAACTATTAACAATATCAACGTCTCATGAAAGTTTCTCTAGAGTTAAGGAACTAGTTTATAGAGATGAGATGATTTATGGTACAATTGGAATTCATCCACATGAAAGTTCTACAAACATAATTACTGCCAATGAAATTATTGATAACTTAAAAAATAACAAAAAAATTATAGGTATTGGTGAAACTGGATTAGATTTTTATTATAATAATAGTGAAAAAGATAAACAAATTGCCAGTTTTAAAGAACATATAGAAGCTTCAATAAAGACCAATGTTCCTCTAATTGTTCATTCAAGAAATGCTGAAGACGAAACATTTGAAATTCTAAATCAATATAAAGATGAGAATATTAAAATTTTAATGCATTGTTTTACTGGTTCAAAAGAATTTTCAGAAAAATTATTATCTTTAAATTCTTACTTTTCTGCTAGTGGAATAATTACTTTTAAAAATTCAGTTGATTTGCAAGAGACATTTAAATCAATCCCAAATGAAAATATTTTAATTGAAACCGATAGTCCCTTTTTAGCGCCAGTGCCAAATAGAGGAAAAAAAAATGAACCATCATTTATCAATTTTACAGCTGAAAAATTAGCTGAAATAAAGAATATTTCAAAAAAAGAACTGATAGAGATTACTACAAATAATTTTAATAAAATTTTTTTTAATTAACAAATATGAAATTTATTATTTTAGGCTGTGGTAGTTCAATGGGTGTACCAAGACCAGATGGTTTTTTTGGAAATTGTGACCCAAATAATAAAAAAAATTACAGAACAAGATGCTCAGCTTTATTGAAAACTACTAATGAAAATATACTAATAGATACTTCACCAGATTTAAGAGAACAACTTTTAAGACATAAAATTAAAAAAATAGATAAAGTTCTTTTTTCTCATATGCATGGAGATCAAACTCATGGAATTAATGATTTAAGATCTTTTTATATAAATAGCAGAAAACAAATTGATGTTTATGCGGATAGTGATACTTCAAAATATCTTAAAAATTCATTTTCATACATTTTCAAAAGTTACTCAAAAGAATATCCAGCAACATTAAATTTAAATAAATTGCCAAAAAATATTTATACAAGAAATAAAAATAAAAAAATTAATATTCAATCTATTACGGTTGAGCATGGTAAGGTTGATTCAAATTGTTTTATTATTGATAAAAAATTAGCTTATATCAGTGATGTAAGTAAAATTTTTAAAAAAGATTTCAAATATTTTAAAAACTTGAAATATTTAATAATTGATTGTTTATGGTACAATTTTCACCCATCACATTTCAACTTGGAAAGTTCACTTAATATAATCAAAATGTTCAATCCCAAAAAAGCTATTCTTACAAATTTATCACCAGTTTTAGATTATAAAGTACTTAAAAGGTTATTACCTAAAAATGTTATACCTGCTCATGATGGTTTAACTTTAGAATTATAAAATATTTTCAATTGATTTAATTAACTTTTTTGACATTGGTTTAGTAAAAGATGCAAATGTATCTTCAACTTTTCCTTCTTTGTTAATTAAAATTTTATGAAAATTCCATTTTGGAACAGCAGATTTACCATGATTATCTTTTGCCCATTTGAAAAGTTCATGAGCATTTTCTCCTTTAACTTCTGTGATTGTTGTTAGTGGAAAATTGATATTGAAATTTACTTCACAGAATTCTTTTACATCTGCATTATTTTTTTTTTCTTGATTAAAAGAGTTTGAAGGGACACCAAGAACAACTAATCCTTTGTCTTTATATAAATCCCATAATTCCTGCAATTCGTCATATTGTTTGGTGAAACCACAAAAACTAGCTGTATTAACTACTAGAATAACTTTATCTTTGTAATCATTTAAATTTATTGTTTCACCGGTTATGCTTTCAATTGTAAAATCATAAAACTTTTTTTCATAGTTTGCTGTTGCTGAGGTTTTAAAAAAAATCATAAATATAGAAAATAGAAATACTACTTTTTTCATTTCTTAGGTTTATTTGGAGTAAGTAATATTAAAAAATAACCAAATAAAGTAGATAGTAAAGAACCAGTCAAAACACCGATTTTTACACCATCCATATATTGCATGTTTTCAACGAAAGCTAAATTTCCTACAAACAAACTCATTGTGAAACCAATACCAGTAAGAACTCCAACTCCATAAAAATTGTACCAACTTGTATCGTTTGGCATTTGGGCTACTTTTAATTTTATTGATATATAAGAGAATATAAATACACCAAGTTGTTTTCCCAAGAATAGACCAAGTACAATACCTAATGGAACTTTATCTAACAATGAATCGAAAGATAAGCCTTCAAGAGAAACGCCTGCATTAGCAAACGCGAATAAAGGCATTATTCCAAAAGCAACATAAGGACTAATTGCATGTTCTATTTTTATTAATAAAGAAAAATCTTTGTCTTTTTTTCTATGTGGGATTGTCATAGCCAGCAAAACACCAGCAATAGTAGCGTGGATACCTGAGTTGTGAGTAAAATCCCAAAGGAAAAGCCCAACTACTAAATAAGGTAAGAATTTTTTAATATTAAATTTATTTATTAACAACAAAACAATAAAAGCTAACAGCATTAATGTTAAATACTTAATGCTTAAATCTCCAGAGTAGAATAGAGCAATTATTACTATTGCTCCTAAATCATCAATTATAGCTAATGCTGTTAAAAATACTTTTAATGATAAAGGGACTCTTTTTCCTAGTAATGACAAAACTCCTAAAGAAAAAGCAATATCTGTGGCTGATGGAATTGCCCATCCATTTAAAGTTTCACTATCGCCTAAATTAATAAAAACATAGAATAGTGCAGGAACCAACATTCCTCCTACAGCGGCTATAATTGGCAGTAAAGCCTGTTTAATATTTGAAAGTTCACCTTGTAGAAATTCTCTTTTTATTTCTAATGTAACAAAGAAAAAAAATATAGCCATTAAGGCGTCGTTGATCCAATGTAATACAGATAATTTTAGACCAAAATTATTAATACCTATAAATAAGTATTTATTTAAAGTAGCAAAATATAAATCTGCTAATCCTGAGTTACTTATAAATAATGCAATTATTGCAGCAAATAATAGAACAAGTCCGCTTGCAGCTTCTAATTTAAAAAACCATCTAAAAGGTTTAGATATATAATTAATCATAAGATTTTAAATTAGGTCTATAATAAATAGTTTTATATCTTGCAATGTTTCAAAAAGGTTGAATAATATTACTTCTAGTCCAGGAAATACATTAATTAGTGGTGTTTTAAGTGTATCAACCAAGATTATTAAAGCGACAAAAGATATAATAAAAACTATCAAATAAGAAAATAATTTAGATTTTTTACCTTCTAACTTTTCAACTGTTTTTAAGTTTTCTTTTTCTATTTCAGCTTCAATTATTTTTTCTTGTTGTAAAGTTTTGCTAATATCCAGGTTTTTTTTTATTACCTGATTTTGTTCAGTGTTATTTATAGAAATATTATTATTTAAATTTAATGGAGCTTCACTTTCATTTTGTGGTTTGTAAAACCAAACTTTTTCACATGATCCACATTGCAGCTCACGTCCTTCATTGGGAATTAACGAACTATCAATTTTGAATTGTTTCTTTTCACATGGACAAGTAATAATCATGCTTCGTTATATAACAGATTTTACTCAAAATTCTTTTAATTTAGGCTTCTTTATACATTGAAATTATCAATAACTACTGTATTAGTACTTCGATCGGAGTGTAGCGCAGCCTGGTAGCGCATCTGGTTTGGGACCAGAGGGTCGCAGGTTCGAATCCTGCCACTCCGACCATCATTATGAAAAAAGCAATAATTTACATTCCTAATAAAAACCCAATGCAATCAGGTTTAGCTAAAAATGACAAATGGATATTAGAATTTAAAACTAAAGATCCAACAAAGAACCCATTGATGGGTTGGGAAAGTTCGTCGGATACTTATTCGGAATTAAAATTAGAATTTTCATCAAAAGAGCTTGCAATCAATTATGCAAAAAAAAAGAAAATAGAATTTGAATTAATTGAACCTAGAAAAAGAAAAACAGTAAAAAAATCTTACGCTGATAATTTTTTAAAATAAAAAATGTTTAGGTTTTTCACTCAAAAAAATTGGTTGCTATGGTCATGGATCGGTTCAGTGATAATTTTATCATCACTTTGGATACAAGTTAAAATTGATGTAAAAATTAATGAATGGTTTGGTCAGTTCTACGATATGATTCAAAAAGCCTTAGGCGCACCAAACTCTATTACTATAGAAGAGTATTGGGCAAGCTTATTATCTTTTATAACTTTAGCTGCTATGTACGTAGGTGTAGCAGTTGTTGTTAGTTTTTTTACTTCACACTATTTGTTCAGATGGAGAACTGCTATGGTAGAGTGGTATCATAGTGTGTATGATAAAGCTCGAAAGATAGAAGGGGCTGCACAAAGAGTTCAGGAAGATACCATTAAATTTTCAAGAATAATGGAGTCACTAGGAACAAGTTTAATTGAAGCTTTAATGATACTTGTTGAATTTATGCCAATTTTATTTGGTTTAAGTGTTGGAATTCCAATTTTTTTCTTTGGTGACTGGGATTATGGATTAATAATTGGTGCTTTAATTTGGTCGGTAGGTGGGACCATATTTTTGATTTTGCTTGGTTTAATTTTAAGGTTAGTAGGTGTTGAGTATGATCTCCAAAAAAAGGAAGCAGCTTATAGAAAAATTCTTGTAATTGCAGAAGATGATGAAACCATTCGTCCAAAAACTATTGAAGAATTATTTGATGGTGTAAGAAATATTCACTTCTTAAGTTATATCAGATACTTATATTTTAACATTGGTAGAATTGCATACTTACAAGCAAATGTATTATCAGCATATGTTTTTTTAGCACCAGCAATCGTAGCTGGAGCCGTTACACTTGGTGTAATGCAACAGATAATTAGAGCTTTTGGTAGAGTTGAAGGTTCTATGCAATATATATTAAAAGCTTGGCCAACTATAATTGAACTTGCAAGTGTTTATAAACGTTTAAGAGAATTTGAGTCAAAAATTTTACAGGAAGATTTAATTGATAAAAAAGCTTAATGGCCATTGATAAAAAATTTATTGATCAATTTGTTAAAGTAACTTCTAGAGCGGCAATTGCCTCATCATATTTTGTTGGAAAAAAAGATAAAATAGCAGCTGATAAAGCAGCTGTAGACTCTATGAGAAAAGAGTTAAACAATATGGATATAAAAGCTGAAATAGTAATAGGCGAGGGTGAGTTAGATGAAGCACCTATGTTGTACATTGGAGAAAAAATTGGAACTAAAAATGGTCCTGAGCTTGATATAGCTGTAGATCCATTGGAAGGAACTAATTTTGCAGCTAACAATCTCCCAGGCGCCTTATCAGTAATTGCAATTGCAGAAAAAGACAATCTATTTAAAGCTCCTGAAACTTACATGGAAAAAATTGCCACTAAAGTAAAAGAAAAAAATGTTGTGGATTTAGATTATTCAGTCAAAAAAAATATTTCTAATTTGAGCGAATACTTAAACAAAAAACCTGAAAATTTAACAGCATGTATTATGGATAGACCAAGACACAACAAAATTATTGCAGAATTAAAAGATTTAAAAGTTAAAATTAAATTTATTATTGATGGAGATGTTTCTGGAGCGTTATTAGTAACTGATGAAAAATATTCTGTTGACATTTTTTTGGGAACTGGAGGAGGACCTGAAGGTGTTTTAGCAGCTGCAGCATTAGATACTTTTGATTGTAGTTTTCAAGGTAGATTTTTATTTAAAACAGATAAAGACAAGGAGAGAGCTAAAGAAATGGGAATTAGTGATCTTACAAAAAAATATGATTTAAATGAAATTGTAAAAGGTGACTCTATTTTTTGTGCAACCGGTATTACCTCCGGTGATTTGGTTTCAGGCATAAAAATTGAAAAAGATAAATTTATTTCAGAGACTTTAGTGACACATAAACACTCAAACCTTAAAAAGGTTGTAAAATTAAATCAAAAATTATTACGATAAGCTTGATTAATCGTCTTTTTTACAATAAAAAGCAGCAATTTGGTCCCTTCGTCTATCGGTTAGGACACGTGGTTTTCATCCTCGAAAGAGGGGTTCGATTCCCCTAGGGACCGCCATTATTTAGATAACCTCTCATGGTTTATTACGTATATTTCATTAAAACTCTAAATACCTACAGAAATAAAACGTACGTTGGATATACTAATAATTTAAACAAAAGATTAGATAAGCATAATTCAAATTTAGGTGCTAAGTCTACTAAAGGCTACAAATGGGAAATTATTTACAAAAAAAAATTTTATTCAAAATCAAAAGCACTTTCATTTGAATATAGGTTAAAAAAGGATAGAAAAGAAAGATTGAGATTATTATATGAATATAAAAAAAAATCTTAATATAGCAACTATCTTACCTTATAAAGAAAACTATACATTTGACAAAGCATCAGCTGCTTCTCTTTGGGTTTCTGAATTTTTTAAAAAATCAAAATATAAAAAAAACAATATTATTTATGGTCACACGAAATCAAAAAATTATTTAAGTAAAAATTATAAAAATATAAATTTAAAAAATATAAATACAAAATTAAAAAGTACTACTTATGAATATGCGGAAAAATTAAGAAAAGAAATTAATAATAATAATTTTGATATCATAGAAATTCACAATAGGCCACTGTTACTATTTAAATTGACAAATAAAGTTAAAAGTAAATTTATTTTTTATTTTCATAATGATCCTATATCTATGAAGGGATCAAAATCAGTCAAAGAAAGATTAAAAATACTAGATAATGTTGAAAAAATTATATTTGTCAGTGAATGGGTTAGAGGAAGATTTTTTTTAAATATAGATCAAAAATTACAAACTAAAACTGAAGTTGTTTATCCAAGTGTCAATAAACAAAAAAAAGCTAAGAAAGAAAAAAACATAATTTTTGTGGGAAGATTAAATTATTCTAAAGGATATGATATTTTTAAGGATGCGGTAACAAGAATACTAGAAAAATATCCCAAGTGGAGTGCATATTCAATAGGGGATGAAGATAGAAGAAGCATTTATGTTAATCACCCAAGACACAAAGAGCTTGGATTTCTTGATCATAAAAAAACTTTAAATATTTTAAATAGATCTGAAATTGCAGTTGCTCCATCCAGATGGGAGGAGCCTTTTGGAAGAACATCATTAGAAGCTACATCTAGAGGATGCGCCACAATAATTAGTAACAAAGGCGGTTTAAAAGAAACCACTAACTCTGCTATTATTTTAAAAAAACTTGATTCAAATGAACTTTACTTTGAGATTAAAAAATTAATAACAAATTATAAAAAAAGAAAAATTATACAATCTTTAGGTAGAAAAAATATTAAACATTTAATAAGCAAAAATACAAAAATAATAGATCAAATACGTGAAAGCTGTGTTCCTTTTTTTAACATTAATTTTAATAGGAAAAAATTAAAGATAATAAATTTATACAACCAGGGTCAAAAACTTAATCATAGACTATATAATATTTCATTAGGTAAAAAATTTACAAATGGTTTTGTAAGAAATGGTCATGATGTTCTTGAAATTAGTGATAGAGACTTCTTAAGGAACAATAAATCTTTTAGTTTAATCCCTAACAGAAACAATTTTCAAACTTTCTTGATTGATACTTTCAAAAATTACAACCCAGATCTTGTTTTTTTTGGACATACTAAAAATATAGATCTCAATACCCTCGATGCTTTAAAATCTAATAATAAAAATCTTATTTTGTCACAGTGGAACGAAGATCCACTAATGCCTAGTCTCAATTATTCAAAACAAAATATTGAAAATATTAAACTATATTCAGATTTTGTAGATCATAACTTTATAACAACAGATCCATCAATTTTAAAAAAAAATATAAATAATAATAACTTTAATTTTTTCTTTGTACCTGTGGATAAAAATATAGAAACTTTTGAAGTTTATAAAATGAAACCTAAAAAAGATTTATTTTATGCAATGAGTCATGGGGTTAATCGAGCCACGCTTAAAGAAGGTGTAGAAGATGATAGAATTTACTTCCTAAATAAATTGGTTAAAAAAATTTCTAATATAAAATATGATTTTTATGGATTTGCAAACAAACAGCCTATATGGGGTAATCAATTTAACAATGCATTAATTAATTCAAAAATGGGTCTTAATTTAAGCAGAGGTAAACCAACAAAGTATTACTCAAGTAATAGAATAGCATCAATTATGGGTAATGGATTACTTACATTTATAGATGAAAAAGTAATGATGAATGATTTTTTTAATAAGAATGAAATAATTTTTTATAAAAATATAATTGATTTATCAGACAAAATTAAATTTTATTCCAGAAATGATAGATTAAGACAGAAAATTGCTAAAAATGGTAAAAAAAAATATTTCAAACTTTTTAACGAAAAAAGAATTGCTAAACACATAATTGATATATCTTTAGGTAAATTAAGTTCTTTATTTTAAATGTTTTCAATAATAATTCCTTCGTTTAATAACTTTGAGTACTTAAAATTATGTGTAAATAGTATAAAAAAAAATTCTAAATTTAATCATCAGATAATTTTACATATAAATGAAGGATCAGATGGAAGTTTGGATTATGTTAAAGAAAATAATATAGAGCACACTTATTCAAAAAAAAATATTGGTTTATGTTCAGCAGCAAATTTAGCAGCAAAAAAAGCGATTACTGATTATATAATTTATTCACACGATGATATGTATTTTTGTCCTGAATGGGATGAAATATTATTTAACGAAATAAATAAAACAAAAACAAACTTGTACTATTTTTCAGGTACAATGATAGATCCTAATGGTGGACATATTAGATTTGATTGTGGAGATAAAGTAGAAGATTTTAATGAAGAAAAATTATTAAACAATTATAAAAAACTTAATTATTTTGATTATCAAGGATCGAATTGGGCCCCACATTTAATACGAAAAGAAATATGGGATGAAATAGGAGGATTCAGTGAAGAATTTAATCCTGGTTTTGCCTCTGATCCTGATCTTAACATGAAGTTATGGAATAAAGGAGTAAGAATATTTAAAGGTTTGTCAAAATTAAAAGTTTATCATTTTGGATCAATTTCATTAAGAAAAAAAAGTGGGCTTATAAGAAATAAAGGTTCTAGACAATTTTTAAAAAAATGGGGAATCACTATAAGTTTTTTTAAAAAATATTATTTAAGATCAAATACAGAATATTTTGATGAATTAGATGAACCAAATAAAAATTTTTATTTTTATAAAGATCTATTGTTTTGTAAAATCCAAAAATTTTTTTTATTTTTATTTAGAAAATGAAAATTTGCTTTTTAGACAATGTAAATATTTCTTATACTTCTGAGGATATATATTCAAATAAGCTTCGTGGAGCTGAAAATGTTCTCATTAATTTATCAAGAGAGTTCTCTAAATTAAATCATGATGTAACAATTTTTAATAATTGCAAAATAAATAGTAAAATTGATAATGTTAATTGGATAAATTTAAATAGTGTTAATGAAAAACCACATTTTGATTTAGCAATTAGCAATAATGATATCAAATTATTTGATAAAATTATCGCAACAAAAAAAATAGCAATATCTCACAGTATTCAATCTATAGAAAAGTTCGTTAGAAAAGGTCAACTTATTTCATATTTGAAGCACAAACCAAAAATTGTTTTATTAGGAAAATATCATAAATCTAATCGCAATATGTTATTAAGATTTTTTGGTTCATTTACAATCTCATGGGCTGTAGACGATATTTTTTTAAATTCTCAAATTCAGAGTCAGGTATTAAATAACCAAGCTATTTTTACCTCATATCCAGATAGAAATTTGAATTTATTAATCAATATTTGGAAAAACAAAATTTTTGCAAAGAATAAAAATAAAAAACTATTAATTACTCCTGTTAAAGAAAATTATGAAAATTATAATATTTTTAATAGAGTATTTGGTGAAAAAGAAAAATTAATAGATGATATTTTAAATTCTAGAATTTATTTAATTCCTGGTCATAAAGCTGAATTATATTGTATTGCAGCTGAAGAAGCTAGAGAACTATGCGTTCCTATAATCACACTCGGTATCGGTAGTTTAAGTGAAAGAGTTCAACATTATAAAACAGGTTTTGTTGCAAAAAACTCTAACGAATTTGCGGATTATACAACAGCTTTATTTGATGACCATAAATTATGGTCTGATATAAGAAAAAACCTTATTAATTTAAGAGGGTTAAAAAAATGGAAAAATACAGCTATTGAATTTTTAAATAACATAAATGATTAGATTTAATAAATTTTTTGAGAGGATATCTAGACTATTTAATTTTATGATTTCTAATAATCATAAATTGAACCATAAGTATCAAAATAAAAATCAAGTTACAAATACTGAAATTATATTAAATTTACTTAAAAATAAAAACTTTAAACCAAAGATTATAGTTGATATTGGTTGTGGCTATGGTCAATGGACCAAGAAAATTATAAAGTATTATCCTAATGCTGATTATTTTCTTTTTGACGCTGATATAAACAATTTACATAAGTTAGAGAGTTTAAAAAAAAAATACAATAATTTACAATTTAAAATTTGTCTTTTATCTAATGATAATGCTAATTATACATTTTATAACATGGGTTATGGTTCTTCAATTTTTGAAGAACAAACAAATCATAAAAGATTAATTCAAGAAATTAAGTCAACAACTTTAATCCAAGAACTTCCATCTATTATTAAAAATCACAGTAATAATCTTATTAAACTAGACGTTCAGGGTGCTGAACTTAAAGTTCTTGATGGTTTAAAAGAATATATAAATTTTTTCGAAATTATTATTTTGGAAGTTTCTTTACATAATTATAATAAAGAAGCTCCATTATTTAATGAAATTATGACCTATATGGATAATAAAAACTATAAGCTATATGATATATTTGATTTAAAAAGACTAGGTGAAATAAATTCATTTTTAATACAATTTGATTGTGTGTTTGTAAAAAAAGATTCTAATTTATTTAATGTTAAATTTTAATTTTATTTAAAGCATTATCTTTAAACAAATTCGCTTCTCTAATATATCTTCTAACCATCTGCGTTGTTTTATGACCTGTCATAGCCATTATACTTCTTTCGTCTGCTCCTGATGAAGCAGCTACTGTTGCAAAACCAGATCTTAAACTATGTCCTGCAAAATTTTTACTATCAATACCTGCTAAATTTAAATATTCTTTAATTAATAAAGCAACTGACTGATCTGTTAGCCTTTTGTTTGTTATAGTCAAACCTTTAGAAAATCTTCTAAAAATAGGCCCTGATTTAATTTTTGAAACTTCTAACCATTTTCTTAAATTAAGTACTGGACAATAAATTTCATTAGTGAAGTAGGGCAGTCCCTTGGTCATACCTTCACCAAATTGATCCGTTTTTGACCTTTTAATATTAATTTTAAGCCCCTCAGGTACAAATTCCAAATCTTCATAATCAATGGAAATGAGCTCTGTTCGTCTGAAACCACCTCCAAACCCTATTAAGATAATTGATTTGTCTCTTAACTTTTTAAAATCATGAATCTTTTGTTGATTAATAACATTAATTATTAATTTTAAATGATTGATTAATAATGGTTTTTTACCTATTTGTTTGCTTCCTTTTATCCTTCTTATCCCCATTAAATTCTCAACTATGATTGGATGTTTTGTATCTAAATAATAACCTTTCAGCTTATGAACCATGCTTATTGATACCAGCCGTCGTCTTAAAGTGCTTATTTTTGAGTTTTTAGAGAGATGGGTAAGATATAATGAAACTATTTTTGGTTCAGTTGGCAATGAATTTAAACCATGTTTTGAGCAGAAAGCTCCAAAGTCTTTATAGTCAGAATTGTATGCTCTTAAGGTATTATTTGCCTTAGAACTTTTAAGGTTATTTAAGGTTGCCTCATGAAGTGATTTTAGGTCTGTAGTTAACTCAGTCATATAATTACTATTGATAACAATTAATTATCATTAGTAATATATTAGGAGTATTCTAATGTCAAATAAAATAATTAATCATTTATGATGACAATTAGTAATATTGAGAAAAAACATGGATGAAATAAGATTAAAAAATGGGCATAAATGGTGTAATTGAACCAATATATTTTTTAATAACTTCAATTGGTTTCGTAATATTAAGCTTTATTCAAAATAAAAAAACTGGAAAAACTCTAGAAACGATCTATTTGTCTATTTTAGCTGTTTTCTTTATAGTTTGCTTTGTTATTTTAAATTTTTATTGAGTTCATATTGATTGATATTCTAAGCATTTTAATTGCAGGCATATTTTCTTGCATCATTTTAGATATTTTGGGTTATTTATTAAAAAAAATAGGTATTCCAGAACCCTCTTGGGGCATTGTAGGTAGATGGACCTATTATATGATAAAAAATGGTACTTTTTTTAACCCAACAATTATTGAAAAACCTGAATTTAAATATGAAGTATTACTTGGATGGGTTTTTCATTACTTTATATCAATATCTTGGGCAGTTATTTATTATATTATCTTTATTTATGGTGGAATTAAAATGTCTTATTTTTCAGGGCTTATTTTTGGAGCAATAACAACTTTAGCTCCACTTTTGGTATTTTTACCTTTCACAGGACAAGATATTTTTGCAAGAAATACTGATAAAACAATTGAAACTTCTATTATTTTTCTTATTAGGCATTCATTATATGGGGTAGCTATGTATGAAGGTTTTAGATGGTTTACAATTTAATAAATTAATAATTACAATATTTTATTTAATACTATTAATGTAAATGATAAGAAAAATTAAAAGAAAAGATAAGGAAAATTGGATAAAATTATATTGTGGGTATGCTGGATTTTATAAAGTTCCTATGAAACAAGAGGTTTTAGATACTTTATGGAGTTGGATACACAATGAAAATCATGTTGTTAATGGAATATGTTACGAATTAGACGATAAAATCGTTGGAATAGCTCACTATAGAACAATGCCAAGACCAATTAAAGGTAAATATATTTGTTTTTTAGATGATTTATTTGTAGATGAAAATTTTAGAGGACAAAAAATAGCTCAAAAACTTATAAAATACCTAGAATCTTTATCTAAAGAAAATAATTGGGAAGGAATACGATGGATAACCCACTCTTCCAATGAGACAGCAAAAAAATTATATGATAAGATTGCTAAAAATACAGGATTTGAATTATATGAAATTAAAAGGGACTAAATTTCAGATAAAAGTTTGGAATTACTTGAAAAAAATACCTAGAGGAGAAGTCAGAACCTACCTTCAGGTGGCAAAAGCTATCGGAAAGCCAAAAGCTCATAGAGCAGTAGCAAATGCAGTTGGGAAAAACCCATATCCTCCAAAAATACCTTGTCATAGGGTAATTAGGACTGATGGGTCGCTCGGAGGATACTCAGGAAAAGGTGGAATTAAGACCAAACTACGTTTACTTAGATCTGAAAAAGTGGACATTTAAGGTAAAAAAAGCGTTGAAAATAAAGACTTTTAGACGATTTTCATAAATAATCATGCAAATAGCACCATTCACCCTTCAGTTGTACTACATATCTAAATATAACTAAATAAGTACCCTCTATGGGCGATTAAAGAGCATATTCTATTACTGCAATGCTCTACTATTCAATGAAATCAACCCTTTTTTAATGTCTTAAATTTGCTTTATTTTAAAGGTTTTTTATGTTACCTGATCTTCAATTTTTGCTTAAAAAATTTACTTTAGAATTTTATTAGTAAAAAACTGTTGGAATTAAACACTTCTAGCAATTTATATTATTTTTCAACGCTTTAACTAAAATTAGTTTTTTTTCTAAATCAATGTGGTCCAAAAAAGCTATTAATATTAATGATTTTAATTAAAAAACCAAAATATTACTCGACTTCAACAAATATTAATGCATTTTAATTATATTTATATATAAATAATTTATTCAATAATTACAATAATTTATTTGTATATATTAATGTAAAACATTAATAATTAGTACACAAATAAATACTATTAATTACTCCTTTTTAAAATGTATTCTCTTCGTGTTATATAGAGACCACTTAAGACAATTATAAAAAGACCTAAATAAGTCCAATTATCTGGTAATTCATGAAAGAAATAATAGCTAATTAATATGTTTGTTATGATTTCTGTATAGCCCAAAGGAGCTAATTTCGAAGCATCAGCATATTTGAGTGATAAAATTAAGAAAAGATGGGCTACAGAGGCTATAAGGCCGATTAAAGCCATTAAAATCCAATGATTTGTAGTCGGATTTACCCATACAGAAGGCATAAATAGGCTAATAATGACCGTTCCTATTAAACCTGAAAGCAAAAGCGTTAAAAGAGGGTTATCTGAAGTGCTAAGTTTTCTTGTTATAATAAGGTAAAATCCATAACAAATTCCATTACCTAAAGCAGCTAAAGTAGCTAGATTAAGTTCAATAAATCCAGGTCTAATAACAATCAAAGTACCAACAAACCCTAACGATACAGCAGTCCATCTTTTCACCCCTACTTTCTCATTTAAAAAAAATGGAGATAAAGCTGTGACACAAATTGGTGCTACAAATGCTAAAGTTAAAGCTTTAGGGAGTGAAATTTCAGAAATCGCATAAAAGAATAAATACGTAGAAAAAACAAATATCAAACCTCTTATTAGTTGAAGAGCCGGTTTTTTAGTCCAAACTAATGACTGTCTATAAAATATAAGCATTAAAGACAGAGTAAAAACTACGGTAAAAAAATATCTAGCCCATGTTATTTGTAAAACATCCATTGATGAGCTTAAATATTTAGCAAACGCATCCATAACAGGGACAATCATCCAAGCAGACGCATTTAAAATTATAGCCTTCACAGCTGAAAGATATATCTTAATAGAAGTATTTTAAAGCAAAGAATACAATTATTGGAACTGTAATAAATGACATTAATGTAGAAACAACAATTGTGCTAGCAATGTTATCGACTATTTCCTTTGGTGAGTACATTGATCCAATTAAATAATTTAAAATAGCGCTTGGCATAGAAGATTGAATTAAAATTACACCTGCACCAAATCCAGAAAGATCGAAAAAAATTACAATTAAAAAACCAATTATGGGTCCAATGATTACTCTTCCAATAGAGGCAATTATTGAATTGGTGAAAGAAAAAACTTTTAATTTTGTTAATGCAATTCCTAAAGACATTAATATTAAAACAATTGCTGTATATGTTAACAATTCAGTTAAATTAATAATTGCTTTAGGCATCTCCAATTCAAAATAAATAAAAGTAACTGAAAATATAATTGCGTAAAAAGGTGGATTTTTAATTAAAATATTAAAGTCAAATTTTCTGTCGGCTAGAAACACTCCCAATGTAAAGTGAAGTAAAATTATAAGCGAAGATATTGATGCAGCTATTCCTAAACCTTGTGAACCATAAGCAAAAAGACAAATAGGAATACCCATATTTCCATTATTAGGAAGAAGAAAAACTGGGATTTCTCTAATGATATCTTTAGTTTTTAATAGATATAAAATAATTATGCCTGTTAAACCAAAACCAGCAATAGCAATTAAATAATAAATAAAATAACTGGTATATTGTTCAAATGTTATACCTGTAGAAGTAATAGAATATATAACCATTGCAGGCGTACCAACATTTGAGGCAAAAGTAGTTATAAAGGAATTATCGAAATCTGGTTTTTTCTTACCAAGATAATATCCAATCCCAACAACAAAAAATACAGGAAATAATACTTCAATAAGTTTGAAATATATTTCCATTAATCAAGCAATCTAATTAACGTAGGTGATTTTAAGATATTCTTATTTTTTTTAAATATAGATAAACAGCTATTACAATTTAATTCTGTGGTTTTATGAGTAACTATAACGATTGTAGCTTTATTATTTTTTTTATCTGGAGTTTGAATTAATCTTTTTACAGAAATTTTATATTTAGCTAAACGATTGGTTATTTGAGATAAAACGCCTGGTTTATCTTTAACTTCAAATCTTAAATATAGAGAATTAACATAATTATTTACGTTGTAAGTCTTTAAAGTTTTAAGCTTATTTACACTTACACCAAATGGCTTTTTGATATTTCCTCTTAAAATAGATAATAAGTCAGATAATAAAGATGATGAAGTAGGACCTGGTCCAGCACCCTCCCCTTGTAACAAACTTTCTCCTACTGGCTTGCCATTAAGGATCACAGCATTCATTACTCCATTTACATTACCAATATAGGATTTTTTACTTACAAGACATGGATGAACAGTTTCAAAAAGTTGGTTATTTTTGAGTTCAGAGATACCCAGTAGTTTAATTCTTAAATCTAATTGATTTGCAATTTTAATATCTTTTAAATCAATCTTTTCTATTCCTTCCATTAAACATTTTTTATTAGATATTTTACTATTAAAAGCTAAAGCAGATAAAATTCTTACTTTTGCAAATGCATCAAAACCACTTAAATCTAATTTAGGATTACCTGGTTCTGCATAACCAAGCAATTGAGCTTTTTTCAAAACATCTACAAAATTTTGCTCAGAATTTTCCATCTCTGATAATATATAATTTGAAGTACCATTTAAAATTCCATAAACTTTAGATAATTTATTAGTAGCTAATCCTTCTTTAATAGATCTCAATATCGGTATCCCACCAGCAACAGATGCTTCGAATTCTAAATTTACATTATTTTTTTCAGCTAGTTTTGCTAAATTGTTTCCATGTTTTGAAATTAAAGCTTTATTTGGAGTAATTACATGAATTTTATTCTTTAAAGCAGTTTCAACTAATTTTTTAGAAACCCCATCAGATTGTCCAATTACTTCAAATAATATATCAACTTTTTCTTTTTTAAAAATTTCAAAAGGGTTTTTATAAAAAATTTTTCTATTAATTTTATATTTTCTTTTTTTATTTATATTTTTTGCAGAAATAGCTACTACGTTAATTCTTTTGCCTGTTTTAAGTTCAATATCTTTTTTTTTAACAATTAATTCATTAAATAAATAATTACCTACTTGACCAAGTCCAACAACTGCAACATTCACTATATTTTTCATTTGCTTATATCTGGATATTTACTTTTTTTAGTATAGTCAGCTATATAAATCTCATATTCTTCTAATGTCATTTTTGTTATATCGTCTGACTTTTTAAGTATTTCAGTTATTTTTTTTTGATTTTTTTTATTTTCAGCAGGATGTTCTGTCCAATACTGAGAATCTTTATTTAAAGAGCAATTACATAAAAAAATTAGAAAAATAATTAAAAAATATTTCATTTTAAAGCAGTTCTTTCAGGAAAATTAAATTTATTATTTAAATTTTGAACAGCCTGACCTGCTCCACCTTTGATTAAATTGTCTATTGCAGAAATAATAACTATTTTGTTTTTATATTTTGATTTAAACACTGTGATAAAACAATTGTTTGTATTGATAACATCATTTGTGCTCAAGAGTTTATCAGAGTTTAATATTTTAACGAAATTTTCTCCTTTATAAAACATCTTAAGTGTTTTGATAATTTTTGATTGATTAACATTTTTATCTAAATCTAAATAAATTGTACTCAATATACCTCTAAACATTGGAGATAAATGTGGAGTAAAACTAAATTGAAAATTTTTATTTGTAAATTTGCCTAAAAATTGATGAATTTCAGAATTATGTCTATGAAAACCGACACCATAAGCACTTAAAGACTCGTATAAATTCTTATCTTTATATTTTTTATGAACTCCTCTACCCGCACCAGAATATCCAGATTTTGAATCAATAATTATATTGTCTAATTTAACTAATTTTTTTTTAATTAGCGGAACAAGAGGTAATAATATTGATGTTGGATAACATCCTGGACATGAAATAATATTGTGATTTTTTAATTCATCACGATTTATTTCAGGTAAACAATAAATGCTTTTTTTCTGTAGTTTTGGAGCTCTATGTTTTTGTTTGTACCATTTTAAATAATCATTAGCTTTTTTTAATCTAAAATCTGCTGCTAAATCAATTAGAGTAATATTATCATTAAGTTTTTTTGCTATATCTTGAGCTTCACCATTTGGTAGAGCTGTAAAGACTACATCAATATCATTTAACAATTTAGGATTAAATTTTACGATTTTAGGTAATTTTTTTTTTGAAAGAGATTTATCATAATAAGAAATATTTTTTCCAACAGACGAATTTCCACATAGATATTTAATATTAATATATTTGTGGTTAATTAATAACTTGATTAATTGAACACCAATATATCCTGTAGATCCGGCAACTAATGCATTAAGCTTAGGCATTTTTTATTATAGCAGTTTAAATTGTAAAAAAAATTATCTTTTAGAAAACTGGAAGCTTCTTCTAGCTTTTCTTCTACCAGGTTTTTTTCTCTCAACAGCTCTAGAGTCTCTGGTTGTGAGCTTTTCAGTTTTCAATGTTGTTTTTAAATTTTCATCAAAGAGAACCAAAGCTTTAGAAATACCATGAACCATTGCTCCAGCTTGACCTGTAGGTCCACCACCTTTCACGCTACATCTAACATCATAATCTGTAGCTTGATTTATAATCTCAAAAGGTCTTGTAATTTGCATTTTGTGAATTTCATCAGCAAAATATTCATTATATAATTTGCCATTTACATAAATTTTACCAGAACCTTTTTTTAACCAAACTTTCGCTATTGAAGTTTTTCTTCTACCTGTCGCGTACTTACTATCTTTAAAATCTAACTTTAATTTTGGAGTTTTTGTGTTTGATTGTACGTTTTCCATATTAGTTTCTTGCAATGTTTTTATTGTTTAGTTTATCTAATTCAATAACTTTTGGATTTTGTGCAGCATGAGGATGTTCACTTCCTGAATAAATTTTTAATTTTGTTAATTGTTTTCTACCCAAAACACCACCTGGTAACATTCTTTTAACTGCTAGTTTCAAAGTTTCTCCAGGTTTTTTTTCATGAAGTTTTTCTGGTGTAGTAACTTTAATTCCACCAGGATGTCCTGTATGTCTATAGTACTTTTTATTTTGAAACTTCTTACCAGTAAATTTTGCTTGTTCGATATTTTTTACTACAACAAAATCTCCATCATCCATGTGAGGTGTATAAGTAGTCTTATTTTTACCTCTAATAATATTAGATACAACGGTTGCTAATCTTCCGACAACTGCATTTTTTGCATCTATCTCATACCAAGATGATGTAACTTGATCTTTTTTTGTGAATTTTGTCATTGTGCGAGGATTAATACTATTAAATTATTCAAAGTCAATTTTATATTTAGCTTGTAAAACATAACTAATATGCTATTTATCTCTTGCCGATTTGATCCTATTGCGGGCATAAAACTGCTAAAATGGAATTTTCATTAAATTTTAAATCGGTAGGCATTTGAACTGTATTGTGCGCCTTGCATAAAGCAAAAGCACTAAAAAAGGAGTAAAAATGAGTACAAAAAGAAATAATCCAGAAACTATTGCGATACATGGTGGAGATTACAGAAGTGATCCAGCTACAAATTCTGTAGCTGTTCCAATTTATAGAACAACCTCGTATCAATTTAATAACACTGAACATGCAGCTAATTTATTTGCGTTAAAAGAGTTTGGAAACATCTATACACGAATAATGAATCCAACAAATGACGTGTTGGAAAAAAGAATCGCTGCTCTTGAGAGTGGACTTGCGAGTTTGACTGTAGCGTCTGGACAAACCGCTTCTACTTTTGCAATATTAAACGTTGCTCAAGCCGGAGACAATATTGTTAGTTCAACAGATCTATATGGCGGAACAGTTTCTTTATTTACACATACTTTAAGCAAGCTTGGTATAGAAGTAAGATATGCAGATCCTTCAGATCCAAAAAACTTTGAAAAAGCAATAGACGATAAAACTAGAGCTTTTTATGGAGAAACATTACCAAACCCATATTTAAGAGTTTTTCCAATTAAAGAAGTTTCAGATATTGGTAGAAAATATAACATTCCATTGATCTTAGATAACACTGCTGCTCCTGTAATTTGTAAACCAATTGAACATGGTGCTGCTGTGGTTGTTTATTCTTTAACAAAATATATAGCAGGTCATGGAACAGTGGTTGGGGGCGCGCTAGTAGATGGTGGAAATTTTGATTGGACAGCAGATCCAAAAAGACAGCCACTATTTAATGAACCTGATGCAAGTTATGGTGGTGTTGTTTGGGGTAAAGCAGTGCCTGAATTGACAGGTGCAAATGTTGCTTTTGCAGTAAGAGCAAGAGTGACCTTGCTAAGAGATTTAGGATCAGCACTTTCTCCAGATAATGCATTTGGCGTCATACAAGGACTTGAAACAGTTGCTTTAAGAATGAAACAACACTGTGATAATGCTGCAAAAGTGGTTGAGTACTTAAAAAATCATAAAGCTGTTGAGAGAGTAATTTATTCCACTGAACATAATGAAGAGATATCAAGTCGAGCAAAAAAATATCTTAAAAATGGTAATGGTGCTTTAGTTGGTATTGAATTAGCTGGTGGTATCGAGGCTGGTAAAAAGTTCATTGAGGCTTTAAAAATGTTTTATCACGTTGCAAATATAGGTGATGCTAGAAGTTTAGCAATACACCCAGCAACAACTACTCATAGCCAATTAAATGAGGATGAATTAGCTGCTTCAGGTGTAACGCCAGGATATGTTAGACTTTGTATTGGTTTAGAACATATTGATGATATCATTGATGATTTAGATCAAGCTTTAGACAAATCATCAAAAGGTAATTTAAAAGCAGTTAGTTAATTTTATTTATATGTCTACAAATAGAAATTAATTAATCTCTCTTTTGTATTTTGAGATAAATATAAAATACAAAGTTGAAAGTATTATCAAAATAGAATTTATCTGGTGTAAAGATGCAAATAACATTTTTACTCCAGATAAAATAGTTATCACTCCAAGAAAAATTTGAAATGCCAAAGTCAAACCAATTACTGTGATAGGTTTGTATAATTTTTTGTTTCCAGTATTAATTACCTTAAAGAGGATTAAGGCATAAATGACTATAATTAAGTATGCTAAATTTCTATGTATAAATTGAACAATAGAGGGATTATCAAAAACTTTTAAATTCAAAAACTCTTTAAAACTACTATCATCAGGAAAATAATTAACACCCATCAATGGCCAAGTGTTATAAATTTTACCAGCATCCATACCAGATACAAAAGCGCCTATAATTAGTTGCAAAAATAATAAAACTAAAAAAATTTTTACTATAAAAAGATTAATAGAATCATTTTGATTTGAAGAGGATGATAATTTTAAAAATTGCCAATATACAATTGATAAAATGATAAAAGCTGTTACCAAATGTATTGCTAGTCTATAATGACTAACATCAATTCTTTCAACTAATCCACTTGATACCATGTACCAGCCTAAAAATCCTTGAAAACAAACCAGTAAAAAAATAAGTCCATATTTTTTTATAATCCAAACTCCTTGTTTTAATGAAAAATAAACCATTGGGAGTAATACGGTTAAACCAATTATTCTCCCTAACTGCCTGTGTCCCCACTCCCACCAGAATATTATTTTGAATTCATCAAGAGTCATATTGAAGTTTTGTTGGCTGTATTCAGGAATTGTTTTATATAAACTAAAATATTCTAACCATTTATCATTTGTAAAAGGAGGAAAAAAACCAACAAATAATTCCCAAGTAGTAATTGATAAACCGGAGTCAGTTAATCTAGTCAAGCCTCCAACCAAAATTATTAAAGAAACTAAAACTAATAATGATAACATCCACAATTTAAGTTGATTATTTAAATGATTATTCTCACTGTACATGCTCAGATAAATATAATAATTATTAAGTATTCCAATAAATTAAATGTCGCCAAATAATAAAAAAAAACTAGATTTAATAAGAGTCAAGCTAGATAAATTAGATAATAAACTGTTATCACTTATAAAATATAGAACAAAGCTAGTTGAGGAAGTTTTAAAGCTCAAAGAATTTAAAAAAGAAATCGTAGATAAGAAAAGAATTAATTTTATTTTAAAAAAAATTAAAGCAAAATCCTTAAAACAAGGCATAGATCCAAAAATAACTAATCGTATTTGGAAAAATATGATTTGGTCTTATATTGATTACGAAAGAAGAAATTTTAAAAAAAAATAGTTTATTTACTATGTGGTGGAAGCTTTTTCTCCACAAACATTTCGTGTTTTCTGGTATCAGGATTGTATTTTTTTGCAGATAATTTTACTTTAGCTTTTTCGCCACCAGCGGGTTTTTTTACATAATAAAAGTAAGGACTATCTGGTTTAGCTTCAGGTACCATTCTAACTTTTACGTGTGTTTTTTTTGCCATTTACTTTAGTGTTTTTATAATTTTTGATATTTTAGTTAACTTAATTTTTAATTTTTCAGCTTTTATAGATTTATCTGCCATTTCGTCAAGCTTTAAAGTATCTACATTATCAAGGATCTTTTTAACTCCATTAATTGTCATACCTTGATCTTTAAGCAAATATTTAATCTTCTTAAGAAGATCTATATTTTTTTCATCATAATATCTTCTATTAGAATTAAGAATTTTTGGCTTGATTTGTTTAAACTGTGTTTCCCAAAATCTTATTATGTGAGTAGGCAAAGAACCTCTTTTATTGACTTTTAAGTCTAAAATTTTAGCAACTTCACCAATAGTTTTATAAGCCTGATCAGCTTTATCCATAATCTTTAAGATTTATAAACTCTTTAAATTCTTTTGAAGGTTTAAACAAAACAACATCCCTACTAGTTATTATTTTAGTTTCCTTAGTTTTTGGGTTTCTACCAATTCTACTTTTTTTTTGTCTAATAGAAAAAGTTCCAAATTTAGATAATTTTAGCTTTTTCTCAGATTTAATGTTGGAAACAATTGTTGATAAAAAATCATCAATTAAATTTTCTGAAATCTGTTTAGAAAAACCTAGTTGCATATAAACTAAATTAACTAAATCTTTTTTAGTTAAATTTATTCTCATTTAAAGAATCTGTTTAATCTTTTCTATCAAATTACCTTTAACAATTCTATGGCAAACATCTAATGAGTTAGCAAAGCCAACGTAATCAGTACCACCATGACTTTTTACCACTGGAGAGTCTAATCCTATAAAAATTGCACCATTGTAAAGTCTTGGATCTAATCTTTTTTTAAATTTTCTTAGATTTGCAATATTTAAAAGTGAAGAAAACTTACCTATCCAATTTCCAGTCATCGCTTTTTTTAATTCACTTGTAATAAAATTTGCAGTTCCCTCTGCTGTTTTTAATGCTACATTTCCTGTAAATCCATCTGATACAATTACATCAACTTCACCATCCATTATGTGATTACCCTCGATATATCCTGAAAAATTAAAATTTTCAGATTTTTTGTCATTAAGAATTTGATATGTTTCTTTTATTACTTCATTACCCTTTAATTCTTCTGAACCAATGTTCAATAAAGCAACATTGGCCATTTCATTTGGATATAACGAGTTATAAAGTGCAGCTCCCATCGAAGAAAAATCACTTAGGTTTTTTGCACTGCATTCAATATTGGCCCCAAGATCTAGTACAACGCTCATGCCTTTTTTATTTGGCCACAACGCAGATAGAGCTGGTTTATCTATATTTTCAATCATTTTTAAATTCAATTTTGATACAACTAATAGAGCGCCAGTATTACCAGCAGATATAACTATATCAGCATGCTTTTCTTTAACACTTTGAATAGCAAGCCACATACTTGTGTCTTTTCCTCTTTTTGCACCTTCTAAAGGACTGTCCGTACTTTTAATTGCATTCTCTGTATGAAAAATTTCATAGAACTCTTTATTAATTTTATTTTCAATTAATGGAGAAATTTTATTTTTATCTCCAAATATTTTGTAAAAAATGTTTTTATTTGATTGATGGTTGTAAACAATACCATCTATAACTTTTTTTGGTGAACCATCACCTCCCATTGCATCAACTGCAATTTTAATTTTTTCTGACATTTAGATTATTATACTATTCTTTTGGGTCTAAAACTTGTCTACCCTTATACATACCAGTTTTTAAATCTAGATGATGAGAAAGTCTGTATTCACCTGATTTTTTATCCTCAACTATATTTTTAGTTGAAAATTTCATTGTTTGTGCCCTCCTCATTCCAGTTCTGGAAGGGGTTTGTTTTCGTTTTGGTACAGCCATAATTATGGGTTACTTACACTTTTTAAATAATAATTCAAAGTTTTTTTTGACAAATCTAAGTTAAATTCATCAAAATAATCAAGTAAATCATTAATATTATTAAAATCTTCTAAAAATATTGATAATTTTTCAATTTTACCTGATTTTGATAAATCATCCCAAAAATGAATCTCAGAAACCATAGAATGGAACAAATTGATATAATCTTTCATTTTTTTGTTTATAGATTGGTCTCCATATCCTATTTCTCTAATGCTTAATTCTAATTGTCTAAAGTTGAAATCATAAATTTCTTGTAAAACATTTTTATTTTCTTCATTTTTATAATTTTTGAGAAAAAATGAAAAATGAAGTAAAAATAAAGTCAACCGATCAGAAAAGCTATCTTCTCTATTTAAATCCTTATATAAATCTTTATTTCTAGTGAAATTAATCAATTTATTATAAATATGTATATACTCATTACTCATGAATAAATTATATATATTTTTTTTATTTTTAATACTTTCAAATTGTTCATTTAAACCTGTTGTTAAGCACCATGGTGTTCCATTTTTAGAGAAAAAACAAGAAACACTTATAGTAAATCAAACAAACAAAAATGATATTAAAAAAATATTAGGCGTCCCATCTACAACAAGTAAATTCGATAATGATGTTTGGATATATATAGAGAGAAAGCAAACACAATCACAACTAAAAAACTTGGGTAGAATGAAGATTTTTAAAAATGATGTCCTCGTTTTAGAAATAGATAAATATGGAATTTTAAAAAAGAAGGAATTTTACAATAAGGACGATATGGAAAATATTAAAATTGTCGAAGCCACAACACAAGCTGGGTTTAAAAGGAATTCTTTTATTTATGATTTTATGTCTAGTATGAGACAAAAGATTAATGACCCTCTTGGTACGAGGGCCAAAAAACGTAAAGAAATTAGCCAGCGATAACTGCTAACAATAATAAAGCTACAATATTTGTAATCTTAATCATTGGATTAACAGCTGGACCTGCTGTATCTTTATATGGATCTCCAACAGTGTCACCTGTTACAGCAGCTTTATGAGCTTCTGAACCTTTTCCACCATGATTTCCATCTTCAATATATTTCTTAGCATTATCCCATGCTCCGCCTCCAGCAGTCATAGAAACAGCTACAAATAGTCCTGTAATAATAACTCCTAAAAGCATAGCTCCAACTGCAGCTAAGGCAGCTACCTGACCGCCTATTGATAGAATTATAAAATATAAAACTACAGGTGATAACACCGGTAATAATGATGGAATTATCATTTCTTTAATTGCAGCAACAGTCAACAAGTCAACTAATTTTGCATAATCAGGTTTTTGTTTTCTTTTCATAATACCTGGGAATTTTTTAAACTGTCTTCTTACTTCTACTACTACAGCACCACCTGCTCTTCCAACTGCTTGCATTCCCATAGAACCAAATAAGTAAGGCAACATTCCTCCGATTAATAAACCAACAACAACATATGGATTTGATAAATCAAAAGTTACAACTATTCCTTCAAGAGCAGAACCTGCTTCTTTAGAAAAGTGTTTAATATCTTCAGTGTAAGCCGCAAATAAAACTAGCGCACCTAAACCAGCTGAACCTATTGCATATCCTTTTGTTACAGCTTTTGTGGTGTTACCAACGGCATCTAAAGCATCTGTTGTTTTTCTAACTTTTTTATCCAAGTTAGACATTTCGGCTATCCCACCAGCATTATCAGTTACTGGACCGTAAGCGTCTAATGCAACAACCATTCCAGCTAATGCAAGCATTGTTGTAACAGCGATTGCAATACCAAATAGGCCAGCAATAGAATTTGTAATTAAGATACCTGCAACAATGATTAATGCAGGTATAGCTGTTGCTTCCATTGATACAGCTAAACCTTGAATAACATTAGTTCCATGACCAGTTGTTGATGATAAAGCTACAGATTTAACAGGTCTATAACTTGTTCCTGTGTAATATTCTGTAATCCAGATTAACAAACCAGTAATAACTAAACCAATTACTCCACAGTAATATAAATCCATTCCATTAAATGTATTTCCATTAACAGTGTATTCATTTGTAAAACCAATTACATGATCAGTTACAGGCCAAAGAATAGCTAATGATGCAACCGCAGATACAATAAATCCTTTGTATAATGCGTTCATCACATTGTTATCTTTTCCAAGTTTAACAAAGAATGTACCTATAATAGATGTCAATAAACAAGCAGCACCAATTGTAAGAGGATAGATCATCATATTAAGATCACCTACGAAGAAAATTGATGATAAAACCATAGTTGCAACAATAGTAACGGCATATGTTTCAAATAAATCTGCTGCCATTCCAGCACAGTCACCAACGTTGTCTCCAACGTTGTCAGCAATTACTGCTGGATTTCTTGGGTCATCCTCAGGAATACCAGCTTCAACCTTACCAACAAGGTCAGCTCCAACATCTGCACCCTTAGTAAAAATACCTCCACCTAATCTTGCAAAAATTGAAATCAAAGAAGCACCAAACCCTAAAGCAACTAGAGCATTCACTATTTCTCTTTCATCTACTTCAAATTTCAATAATAAAAAATAATAAACTGCTATTGCCAACAATGCTAAACCAGCGACTAACATACCAGTTACAGCACCAGACTTAAAAGCAACTGAAAGACCTTGAGCTAGACCTTTTCTTGAAGCTTCAGCAGTTCTAACGTTAGCTTCCACTGAAACTAACATACCAACATATCCTGCAATACCAGATAATGCTGCACCTATTAAATAACCAAGACCAACTAATGGACTGAATGCAATACTAACAATTACAAGAACAGCTGCACCAACAATTGCAATTGTTTTGTATTGTCTTGCTAGATAAGCTTTTGCTCCAATTTGGATAGCTGATGCAATATCTTGCATTTTTGCATTTCCTGCACTTGAATTTAAAATGTTTTTTCCAGTTAAGAACCCGTAAACGATAGATAAAAAACCGGCTCCGATTGTGTATAATAAAATAGTTTCGACAGTTGCACTCATATAACCCTTAGTTGTTGGTTGTTAATTTTTTAAGCCCGGACAATACAAAAAAAGTCAAAAAAGACAATAATTAACTTCAAAATTGGTGGACATAACCACTTACATTATTGGCGATTTCTCTGCCTTTTTGATCTAAAATTAAAGACTTGTTTTTACCAGATAAAATAGTTCCTATTTTAGAAATTTTTACACCGAGAGATTTACTTAATTTATTTATGATTCTGGCATTATTTGATTTGGCGGTAAACAAAATTTGATAATCATCTCCATTAGAAACTAGATCAATTTTATTTAAATTCTTGCTATTAATTAAGTTGTTAAGATTTCTTGATACAGGAATAAATTTTTCATAAATTTTATAAGAAACATTTTGCTTGTTTATTAATTTATTCAAATCTGCGATTAAACCATCAGATATATCCATAGAACTTGTTGCTAGAGAAAGTAAATTTTTAGAAAACTTATTTTGGATATCGGGCATATAATATTTATTTATAAAATACTTCGTTTTAGATTTATTCAACTTAATTTTATTTTTTAAAATCTGTAGTCCGATAAAACTATCACCTAAATTTCCTGTAACATATATATCATTATTTACATTAGATTGATTTCTATAGATTATTTTTTTTGAGTAACCAATTGAGGTTATTGTAAAGCTAAGTTTATTAGAAAAAGTTGTATCCCCTCCTCCTAATAATAAATTATATTTTTTCTGCTCTTCCCTCAAAGAAGTAGATATTTTTTTAAGATTGTTTTTTGTAAAGTTTTTTTTGTTTCCTGATCCAGCAATAAAATAATATTTTGGCTTAACTCCTTTACAAATCAAATCAGAAATTGAAGATCTTAAAATTTTTTTAATAACTAAATCTGGTCTTTTAAAATCTATAAAATGTGTACCTATGTTGTATGTGTCTACTGAAATAACTAATCCTTTTTTTTTATCAAAAAAAACATCATCATTTAAATTTAAAGCAGCTTTATTTTTTTTAGAAATATTAGAAAAATAATTATTTATTAATTCAAATTCATGCATTTGTTCTTAATTTTTTTCCAACATTATCAAGCAAAGCATTTAGGTACTTAGTTTGTGAATTTTCTAAGAAATAATTTGATGAATTTAAATACTCTTTAATGATAATGTTTAAGGATAAATTAGGTTTGTACATTAATTCATATGTAGCAGCTTTTAAAATAGTTTGAAAAACCTTATCTAAATTTTCAAAAACAAATTCATCACCTAATTTATTTTTTAATTCATCTATAATTAAATCATTTCTCTCAATAGTTCCTAGTACAATATCTTTAATAAATTTTTTAAATCTGTGTTTTGGAAACTGTAATTCATCATCTTCGTTATAAAATTTACCATAGAGTTTTTGAATTATTATAACCCTAGGATTATTTTTTGGATTAAAATGTGTTCTCATTTTTGAGATAGAACAGAAATTACTGCTTCAGCTGCTTCCGCACCTTTTTTCTTTCTCGCTTTAGCTTGAGACATATTCAAACAAGTAATTATTCCATTCCCAATTGGTTTTTTACTTGAAATTGATAATTCCATAATACCATTAGTTGCTGCTTGAGAAATAAAATCAAAGTGAGGAGTTTGACCTTTAATAACACAGCCTAGAGCTAAAAAGGCATCATACTTATTTATGTTTTTTGAAATAGTTACAGGTATTTCAAAAGCTCCAGGAACGTTAATCACTTTTATATTATTTTTTTTTGAGATTAATTTTAAAGCACTCTTAAGTAACCCATCTGCAATATCTTTGTAATAATCAGCAATAACAATTAAAATTTTTTTCTTCATTATATCAATTCTTGTTTAGTAATTTTTATACCATAACCATCTAAACCAATAACTTTTTTTGGAGATTTCGTGATTAGTATCATATTTTTAATTTTTAAATCTTTTATAATTTGAGCTCCAATTCCATAATTTCTTATTAATTTGTCATTACCCTTTTTATAAAAATCTTTATTTTTATAATCTTTCAAAGTTTGTGTTACAGATTTTAAATTAGAGTCTTTAATAAAGACTAATACACAATTGTTATATTTTTTAAAATAATTTAAAGTTTTGTTAAATGAGTTTGGTAATTGTTGATTTATTAAATAATTTTGAACTACATTTGAAGAGATTACTCTTACCCTTGGAGTAATACCCTTTTTTATTTTTCCTTTAATTAGAGCAAAATGTTCTGCACCATCAATTAAATTTTCATAAATTCGAATATTATACTTTTGGTTTTTTACAATTATTGAGCTTTGTTTTTTTAATTTAATTAATTTTTCTTTTTTAAGTCTATAAGCAATCAAATCTTCAATCTTACCTATTTTAAGTTTATGCTTATTTGCAAAATTAAATAAATCCCTACCTTTGGCCATTGTTCCATCTTCATTCATGATTTCACAAATAACAGCTGAATTATTTTTTTTTGCCAATTTTGAAATATCAACCGAAGCTTCTGTGTGACCAGCTCTAACAAGTACACCTCCATCTTTTGCTATTATTGGAAACACATGACCTGGAGATACAATTTCATTTTTGTTAGCATTTTTCTTTGAAGCTACTTTAATTGTTTTGGCTCTATCCTTTGCTGAAATTCCTGTTGTAATTCCCTTTTTAGCTTCGATAGAAATGGTAAATGCAGTTTTATTTCTTGATTGATTAATTGGTGACATTAATGAAAGGTTTAATTTTTTGGCCTGAACGCTATCTAAAGCTAAACAAATTAAACCTCTGCCATACTTAGCCATAAAATTTATGTTTTTTGTATTAGTATCTGATGTGGATATTACTAAATCGCCTTCATTTTCTCTTTTTTCATCATCAACTAAAATGAACATTCCACCTTTTCTGGCAATACTGATGATAGTTTCTATTGATGCAAAATTATTTTTTGTCATTAAAATAATTTCTTACATATTTAGACAAGATATCAATCTCAATATTTACCAAACTAGATTTTTTTAAAGTAGATAAATTGGTCTCTTTATAAGTATGGGGAATAATCCAAATTTGAAAACCTTTTTTTGTAATTTTTGAAATTGTAAGAGAGATACCATTTACACATATTGACGCCTTCTCTATTAAATGTTTTCTTTCTTTTTTTGGTATCTCAAAATCAAAAAGATAAGATTTATCTATTTTACTAATACTATTAACTATTCCAACCGTATCCACATGACCCTGACAAATATGGCCAGAAATTTTAGTTCCATATTTCAAAGGTAATTCTAAGTTCAAAACATCATTTGTTTTGAGAAATTTAAATTTGGACCTAATTAAAGTTTCATTAGATAAATAAAATTCCATTATTTTTGACTTATAGGAAATTAGTGTGAGACATACCCCATCACATGCAACTGACAATCCCATATTTTTTGATGAAACCTTTAAGTTACTTTTAACAAATATATTGATGCCTTTTGGTCTTCTAGTAATACTTTTGACAGTACCTTGGTTATATATAATTCCGTTAAACATAATTTTTATATAATTCTATTTTATCTTTTTTTAATTTCAGATTTAGTTTTGAAGTATATCTATATTTTGATTTTAAAGTATTTAAACTGTTAAATTCAACAAATTCTGTATTTTTAGATAAATTATTTGAACTTTTAAACAAATAAAACTTATTAAAAATTTTATCATTTATGAATGATTTTGTAAGTTTATCTCCACCTTCAACCAATAAATTTCTACATCCTAAAGTATAAAGTTTTTTTAATATTTCTTTTAATTTGAATTCTTTATTTTTATTAATTTTAGATTTGATTAATAAGACTTTTTTAGATTTAAATAATGAGATTTTTGATTTTGTCGCTTCATTATAAAAAATAATTGTTTTTATTTTAGTTGCAGATTTTATTAAATAAGAGTTTGGATTAGAATTTAGCTTATTATCTAAAATAACTCTTATAGGTGAAAAATTATTTTTGTTTTTAAGTCTACAACTAAGTTTTGGATTATCCTTATTTAAGGTTTTGTATGAAATTAGTATCGTATCATTTTTGTATCTTAAAAAATGCGAAAACTTATCAGAATAAATATTAGTAATTTTTTGCTTTTCTTTACTATAAATTAAATTGTTCTTTGAAACTGCAATTTTACCTGTAACAAAAGGTATTTTGTTTTTTCTGTTAAAAAAATAAGGATAGTAAAACCGACTAATTTCTTTTTTTAAAAGATTTTTTCTAACTTTTATTTTACTTGATTTTAAAACTTTAAAAGATTTGCCACTAACACGCTCATCAATATCAGAAATTGAATAAATAATTTCTGATATTTTTGATTTAATTATTAAATTTGTACAAGGTGGTGTTTTTCCTTTATGACAACAAGGTTCTAATGTGACATACATCTTTGAGCCAGCAACATTTTCAATAGAGTCTTTAATTGCATTTCGTTCAGCATGAGGCCTTCCATCATGAGAAGTCTGTCCTATAGATATAATTTTATTATTTTTAACAATTACACATCCAACAGATGGATTTGTACCGGTTAAACCTTCACGAGCAATTGCCAAATTAAGGGCAATTTGCATGAATTGTTTATCTTTGCTGGTAAAATTATCTTTTTTTGTAGACATCTAATCTGTCCACGAATTGCACAAAGTCTTTTTCTTCTCTAAAATTTCTATAAACGGAAGCGAAACGCACATATGCTACAGGATCAAGTTCTTTTAATCCTTCCATAACCATTGTTCCAATTGTACTTGTTGATATTTCTGTTTGTCCAAGTTCTTCTAATGATCTTGAGATTTTACTTATAAATTTTTCTGCAGTTTCAGTATCAATTGGTCTTTTTTTTAGTGCTATATAGATTGATTTAGATAATTTATCTCTGTCAAAAGAAGATTTTCTTCCATTTTTTTTAACAACCATTAATTCTCTAAATTGAATTCTTTCAAAGGTAGTAAATCTTTCACCACATATACATAATCGTCTTCTTCTGATTGCAGTTCCATCTTCAGTTGGTCTAGAATCTACAACAGATGTATCACCTTTTTTTTCACAAGGACAAATCATTATTTATAAATTTTTATATATTGGAAATGATGAAGTTAGATTAATAACTTCATTTCTTACTTCGTTTTCAACTTTACTGTTATCATCAGGATTTTCAGATAAACCTTTAATAGTTTTTGTTATCAATTCACCTACAGTTTTAAATTCATTTAATCCAAATCCACGTGTTGTAGCAGCTTGAGTACCCAATCTAATACCCGATGTAATCATTGGCTTCTCTGTATCAAAAGGTATTCCATTTTTATTACACGTTATGTTAGCTCTTGATAGACTTTCCGCTGCAAGATTTCCTTTAACATTAAAAGGTCTTAAATCAACAAGCATTAAATGAGTATCAGTTCCATCTGAATAAATTTTAAATCCATTGTTTTTTAAAGTTTCGGCTAAGATTTTTGCATTAGCTAAAACAGATTTTATATAATCTTGAAAATCTGGTTGAAGAGCCTCTAGAAAACCAGCAGCTTTAGCTGCAATAATATGCATCAAAGGTCCACCTTGATAACCAGGGAAAACAGCTGTGTTAAACTTTTTACCTAGCTCTTCGTCATTAGACAAAATTATTCCACCTCTTGCGCTTCTAAATACTTTATGTGTAGTTGAGGTTACAACATGAGCATAATCACATGGATTTGGATAACCTTTACCAGCCACAAGTCCTGAGAAATGTGCCATATCAACCATTAAATAGGCTCCTACTTTATCAGCTATTTCTCTAAATCTTTTAAAATCTATTACTCGAGAATAAGCACTGCCGCCTGCTATTATTAATTTAGGCTTGTGTTCTAAAGCAAGTCTTTCAACATTATCATAATCAATAAGCTCAGACTCTTTATCAACGTCATAACCTATAGCGTTAAACCATTTACCTGACATAGATATTTTCAATCCGTGTGTTATGTGTCCACCTGAATTTAAACTCATTCCCATAAATGTATCTCCAGGATTTAATAAAGCTAAAAATACAGCTCCATTTGCTTGTGCTCCAGAGTGCGGTTGTGCATTTGCATATTTACAATTAAATAATTTTTTTAATCTCTCAATTGCAAGACTTTCTGCAACATCTACATGTTCGCAACCATTATAGTATCTTTTTCCAGGATATCCTTCGGCATACTTATTAGTTAAAACTGATCCTTGAGCTTCAAGAACTGCTTGTGAAACTATATTTTCTGAAGCAATTAATTCTATATGTTGTTGTTGTCTTAAGAGTTCATCTTTTATAGCTTTATATAATTCAGGGTCCTTGCTAGACAAACCATCTTCAAAGAAACTCTTATAACTATCGTTTAAATAACTTTTTTCACTAGACATAATCAATTATATTTTTTTTACTCTTTTTAAGTGTCTCCCACCTTCAAACTTTGTATTTAAAAAAATGCTAATAAATTTTAATGCATTTTTTTTAGTTAGTAATCTCGATCCTAATGTAATGATATTTGCATCATTATGCAATCTAGATAATTTGGTCGATTTTTCATTAAAGCATTGAGCGGCTCTAACATTTTTATGTTTATTTGCCGCAATATTCATTCCAGTTCCTGATCCACATACCAAAATACCAATATTTTTTTTTGATGAATTTACTTTTCTTGCAACTTTATGTGCGTAATCTGGGTAATCAACGCTATTCTCATTTGAGGGACCAAAATCTTGGAAATTAATTTTTTTCTTTTCTAAATAAATTTTAATTGCTTCTTTAAGTTTAAAACCAGCGTGGTCTGATGAAATAAATATCTTTTTCAAATTAATTGAATTTATAATCTAGCACACAAGCAACAAGGTGGACTCTATTTTCTTCACCACCATTAAATGCATTATGATATTTTGTGTTATTAGTCACCCACACAGAACCATCTGCTGGCATATGTTTTGCAACATTATCTATAACCATTAAGCATCCAGGATTAGTTACAATTGGAATGTGCAATCTTGGTTCTGGATCTCTATGCCAACTTAAAGTTGATCTTGGTTCTTTTAGCAAAATTCTTACTCTACCCAATTTGTATTTGCTTGATAAAACATCATAAACTTCTTTAAAATAAGTGTTCTCATAATCTTTTATAAATTCAGAATAAGCTGCTTCATCAATTTCAACATCTCTAGAAACTTCTTGTCCAGTTTTATCAGGTTTAGTCCAGTAAACACCTCTAGCTTTATTGCCTTTGATTGAGTCAGGATCACCAGGAATTTGAGTTAATGAAATTGCTCCAAAGTGTGTTATTCCAGCATCTTCGAATTTTTTTGTCTTAATAATTTGGTTATAGGCCTCTTGAAGTTTGTTTATATCAAATTTCAAGTTTTGTTTTTGAAAATCGCTAAAATCTAAAACTCTTTCTTCTTTTTTTAGGTTTAGGTTTACAACTTTTGTGTTATCAATGCTCATAAAAATGGTTTTGTACTTAAATTAAGAGTTATTTGTATAATACATTTGTCGCATTAATAAAGTAAATTTAAACATGATTGTAGGAAAATATCCAAGCCTAAGATTAAGAAGAAACAGAAAATCTTCTTGGACTAGAAAACTAATACAGGAAAATACCCTAAGTCCTAATGATTTTATTCTTCCAATTTTTCTTATTGATGGAGTAAATAAAAAACAACATATAAAATCAATGCCTGGCGTCTACAGGTATTCAGTGGATAGAATCGGTCAAATTATTGATAAAGCGATAAGCAAAGGAATTCCGATGGTTGCCCTTTTCCCAAACACAAAAAAGTCATTAAAAAATGAACTAGGATCAGAAGCGCTCAATGAAAATAATCTTGTTTGTAGAGCATCAAGAATGATTAAAAAAAAATACAAAAATCAAATTGGAATTATGTGTGATGTTGCATTAGATCCTTATACCTCTCATGGACATGACGGATTAATCAAATCTAATAAAATTTTAAATGATGAAACAATACAAGTTTTAATAAACCAATCTTTACTTCAAGCTGAAATGGGTTGTGATGTTTTAGCTCCATCAGATATGATGGATGGAAGGATTAGTAAAATTAGAAAAGCAATCGATCAAAACAATTTCCAAGACGTTCAGATTTTATCTTATGCAGCAAAATATGCATCCAGCTTTTATGGTCCCTTTAGAGATGCTGTGGGATCAAAAAGTTCATTAAAGGGTGATAAAAAAACATATCAAATGGATTTTAGAAATTCTGATGAAGCATTAAGAGAAGTTGCTTTGGATATAAAAGAAGGAGCTGATATGGTTATGGTTAAACCAGGAATGCCATATTTGGATATAATTAAATCAATTAAAGAAAAATTCAAAATCCCAGTTTTTGCATATCAAGTATCTGGTGAGTACAGTCTAATAGAAAATGCTATTAATAAAAACCTTGTAAATAAAGATGCAGTGTATGAAAGTTTAGTATCTTTTAAAAGAGCTGGTGCAAATGCGATTGTGAGTTATTACGCTGATCGAATTGACAAAATAATAAAGTAATCACCTTAAAGTATTTAGAAATAACAATCTATTGTTTGGAAAATTAATATTATTTGGTTTTAAAATTGTTTTATCTAGATAGTCATTAACTAACTTCAAACCTTTTAGTAAAATTTTAATATCTTCAACCTCTTTATCTTTTTCAATAAGAAAGTTTGGAACATATTTTTTTTCATTTGATGATGAAACATAGTAAACAGTTTCGTTATTTTCAGTATCTTTCTCTACTAAGTTTTCTAATTCTAAATCATAACCTAATATTTTGAGTAATTCTAATTCCCAAAAAATATATTTTTTTAACCAATTTTTATCTTGTAAAATTAAAAAAAAATTCTGAATTATGAAAAAAACTTTTTCATTTGATTGTGCGTCTGCTGTTAAAATTTTAATCAAATTCATTGCAGAAGTTAAGCATGATAATTTTTGTCTATCATCAAAATACAAAGGGCTGTAAGCATTTAAAATTTCAACTTTAAAATAGCCAATCTTATTCTCATTTTTTGAATTATAATTAACATGCAACTTATTTCCTATTTGCAGATAATTTTTAATTTTTTTTGATGTTCCACCAAATATGATGCCTGATACTTTACCTTTTTCTTTGGTGAAAATTTCTACAATTAAGGAGTTTTCGTTATATCTATTTTTACTTATTAAAAAACCTTCATCAGACCAATTCATATTATTTATTGAAACTATTTAAACACTCTGTAGCTGCACTTTGCTCGGCATTTTTTTTGGAATTGCCAATGCCAATAAAGTATTTTGTATTGGGTAATTTTACCCCTACTTTAAATACAGGTTTGTGTCTTGGACCAGTATTTGAGATTAATTTATATTTAGGAAGACTTTTAAATTTTTTTAATGTTTGTTCTTGTAACTTGGTTTTGGCATCAATTTCGGTAACAATACTATCGCTAATTTTTGCTTCCCACTGCTTTAAAATAAATTTTTCAACAATATTAAAGCCTTTATCGAGATAAATTGCTCCTATTAAAGCTTCACAACTATCTGCAATAATTTTATCTTCAATTTTTATTTTTTTATTTCTTGGATTAAAAGTTTTAATATATTTTTCTAAATTAATTGATTTTGCAATTTCAAGACAAGATTTTTTATTAACAAGTGAAGCAAATTTCTTATCAAGTATTCCCTCTTTTTCATTGGGATAAATTTCTAATAATTTTTTAGCCATGACCAGTCCTAGTACACGATCACCTAAAAATTCAATTTTCTCATTATTTTTAGAGGAATTAAAACTTTTATGAGTAAGAGATTGGTCTAATAAATTTTTGTTTTTAAAAACTATATTTATTTTTTTTTCTAGTTCTTGATGCTTTATTTTCATTAATCAATAACATTAAAGGTTCTTTTAAATCTTATAGATTTATGCCATTTCCAAAATTCAATAAAACTTCCTATTTTTTTATCAGATGAAAAAAAAATAAATTGAGCCTTACCAACCAGGTTATCTTTATGAACATAACCAACACTTGAAAGAAATCTACTATCCTTAGAACAATCTCTATTATCACCCAAAAAGAAATAATGATCATCTGGAACTGTAAAAACATCTGAATTTTGATATGTATAATTTTTTAAATAAACTGTATGAAATTTTTTACCGTTAGGTAATTTTTCCTCAAACTTTAAGACATCTATTGTTGTGTCACCACAATAAATTTTTGTTTTAAGTGGGATTTTAGATTTAAGTATTTCGCTACTATTTAAATATAGATTGGCGTCAATAAACTGAATTTTATCTCCTGGCAACCCAATTAAACGTTTTATATAATCTGTTCTATTGTCAGCTGGTGTTTTAAATACAATTACATCCCCTCTTTCAGGACTTTTAAACATTATTCTTTTACTAAGTATTGGCGGACTAAAAGGGAAAGAATGTTTACTATACCCATAAGAATATTTTGTAACAAATAATCTATCACCTACAAGTAATGTGGGTTCCATCGAAGAAGAAGGTATATAAAAAGGTTGCACTAAAAGTGATCTAATTATTACTGCAATTATCAAAGCATAAAATAAAGTTTTTATATTTTCTGAAAAAAATTTTTTATCTAATTTCATTATGATTGAATAATAGCAAATGCTGTTGAATATTTTTTTTCATCCGAAATGGATAGAAAACAATTATATTTTTTAATTTTAAATTTATTTTGGATCATTTTGGTGATTTTTTTGTTTGTAACATAATTTGGTTTACCCATTTTATCGTTAACTACTTCTATATCTTTAAAGTTCAATTTCATTCTAAATCCGGTACCCAAAGCTTTGGCAAATGCTTCTTTTGCTGCAAATCTTTTTGAAAAAAAAGCCACTTTATTCTTTATTAAGTTTGATTGTCTTTGCTCTCTCACACTATAAACTCGATTAATAAAAGATTTATTTTTTATAGCTTCTTTAATTCTTTTATTTTCAATTATATCAACTCCAATACCTAAAATTTTCATTAATTTTTAATAATTTTTTTAAAATCTTTAATTACTTTGGGTAGACCATAAAATATCGACTCTCCAATAATAAAATGTCCTATGTTGAATTCCTCGATTTCTTTAATTTTTGTTAAAATTTTAGTAGTCTTGTAATCTAAACCATGACCTGCATGTACTTCTATATCTAGCTTAGATGCAAGTTTTGAGCTTTTTTTAATTCTATTTAATTCGCTTGAAAAATTTTTATGCGATTTAACATAATTAGCTAGTTTTCCAGTGTGGATTTCAACACAATCCACATTTAATTTTTTTGAAAGTTTAATATCATTTAAGTTGGGGTTGATAAATAAACTAGTTCTAATATTTGACTTTTTAAATTTGAAAATTATTTCTTTTAATTTTTTATAATTATCTTTTAGATTTAAACCACCTTCTGTGGTTATTTCTTTTCTGTTTTCTGGAACAATACAAATGTAATTTGGTTTATATCGTAAAGCTTTTTTAATTATTTCACTATTCATTGAGACTTCAAGATTCACTAACACTTTGTTCAAAGCACAAATCTCTTTAGTATCTAAATCATTTATGTGCCTTCTATCTTCTCTCAAATGAATAGTTACGGAGTCTGCACCCAATTTTATAACTTTTTTTGCTGCAAATACTGGATTAGGATGTTTTTCACCACGTGCATTACGCAGTGTTGCAATATGATCTATATTTACACCTAATCTTTTCACTTAATAAATCTACTTCCTGGAGTAGTAATGGGAATTGATTTTAGAGATTTAGGTATATTTTTAAGGTTATAGCTAGGCACATCTATTTTTAAATGAGAAACAATTTTATTTTTTATTTTCAGAGATTTTTTTGTTGATCTGTCAATTATAGAAGCAAATCCAACAAGTCTTGCATTTGATTTTTTTATAAGTTTTACGCATTCCAAACTAGATTTACCTGTCGTAATCACATCTTCTATAATTAAAACTCTTGCTCCCTTTTTTATACTAAAACCTCTTCTGAGAGTAAATTTTCCATTCACCCTTTCGCAAAAAATTGTTTCTTTTTTTAAAATTTTACCAATTTCATAGCCTATTATTACACCACCCATAGCAGGAGCGAGTATTAAATCTATTTTTTTAAAATTTTTTTTAATTTTATTTGCTAGTGATTTGCAAATTTTTTCAGCTAAATAAGGAAAGCTTAAAAGTTTAGCACATTGAATATACTTTGGAGAGTGTAGTCCTGAGGATAAAACAAAATGTCCTTCTAATAACGCATCAGTCTTTTTTAAAATATTTAAGGATTTTTTGAGTGAAAGCATTTCTTTTTTCTTCGTGTCTAATTATCTTAAATTTTATACCTTTTTGCTTTAGCTCTGCAATAAAATTTGTAAAATTCTTAAGATTTCTGATTATTAATCTAAATTTAAAATTAATATAGTTTGGATTTTTACCCGCCATCTCTAAATTAGAAATGTTAAGTTTATGACTTCCAATTAAAGAACTTATATCACCAAGTTGACCGGGTTTATCAGGTAATGAAATCCAAAGTGTAGTGTTATATTTTTTTGTTTTTTCCTCTTTTTGTTCACCTTTGTCATGCCAATATCTTCTAATAGCAGCTCTTGCTTTACCTGTTTTGGTGGTAGGTATCCAATGCAGAGATGGTGAACTATTTTTAGATGTGAGAATGTTAACCCTATCACCATTTCTTAATATTGTTTGTAATTCACAGTTATTTCCATTTACTTCACAACCAATTGCGGAATTACCAATTTTAGTGTGAACAGCATAAGCAAAATCAATTGCTGTTGCATCTTTTGGCAATTTAATTACAGATCCTTTTGGTGTGAAGCAAAAGACATTTTCCTGAAACATTTGAAGCTTTGTATATTCATAAGAGTCCTCAGGATTTTCATTTTTTTCAATAATCTCCACTAAATCTTTTAACCAATCATACTCTTTCCAACTTAATGAATTAAATTTTTCAGAAGATTTATATTGCCAATGCGATGCAACACCTCTTTGTGCAAAGTCATGCATTTCTTTAGTTCTAATTTGAATCTCTATAGGCTTTTTATTTGAACCAATAACTGAAGTATGAATTGACTTATATCCATTTATTTTGGGCGAAGAGATGTAATCTTTAAATTTACCAGGAATACAGTTCCATTTCTTATGAAATATACCAAGAGTTTTATAACAGTCATCAATAGTATCTAGTATAATTCTAAAGCCAATGATGTCTGTTATCTGCTCTAATGAAACTCTTTTTTTTTGAACTTTTCTCCATATTGAAAATGGAGTTTTTTCTCTTCCATAAATTTCAGCATTAATTTCGTGATCATTCAATATTTCACTGAGTTCATATGATTGTTCTTCAAAAATATCTTTTCTATCTAATTTTATTTCATCAAGTCTTTTTTTTATTAATTTTCTCGCATCGTAATTTAAAATTTCAAACGATAAATCTTCAAGCTCATCACGTATTCTGTGCATACCCATTCTGTCTGCCAATGGAGCATAAATTTCCATTGTTTCTTGAGCAATCCTTTGTCTTTTTTCCACTTTAGTAATTGCTTTAATCGTTCTCATGTTGTGCAATCTGTCTGCAATTTTTACTAATAAAACTCTAATATCTTTTGATGTTGCTAAAATTAATTTTCTAAAGTTTTCTACTTTAGAATTTGATCCAGCTGTATTTTCAAAAACAGATATTTTAGTGACACCATCTACTAAGTCAGCAACCTCATCACCAAATTCAGCTTTTATTGTTTCATAAGTTGCAAAGGTATCTTCAATAGTGTCATGCAATAACCCAGTGGCAATTGTAGCACTGTCTAATTTTAACTCTGTTAAAATATTTGCAACTTCAATTGGATGTACAGAGTAAGGATCACCGGAAGCTCTTTTTTGACTCTTATGGGCCTTTACGGCAAAATTATAAGCTTTATCTAATTTTTCAGGATTTAAAAATTTATTATAATTTTTAACTTTATTAATTAGTTCATTAGAATTTAGCATAACCCTATTATAACATTAATTTAAATTTGTTTAATAGACCTAATGTCTGCTTGAGAGAGTGAAGAAATCAAGCTTTTAAGATCTTTTTTAATAATTGGATGATGCCATTCTTTTTGAATTTCAAAAAAAGGGATGAGTACAAAATTTCTTTTATGCATAAGTTTATGAGGCAAAGTTAATTTGTTTTTTACTTTTAAAATCTTTTTATTAAAATCAATAATGTCAATATCACAAATACGTGGATCATTTTTTTTACCTTTTTTTCTTCCTAGTAAAATTTCAATTTTCTTACATATTTTAAGGAGACTTTCAGGATCAAAACAAAACTTTGCCTTGATAACTACATTTAAAAATTTAGGTTTTTTGGGGTCCGGCCAAGAAGGTGTTTCATAAAAACTTGAGATAGATAAAAAATCTAGATTATTTTCGCTTAAATGAGATTTTGCAATTTCTATATTTTTTTTTCTATCACCCAAATTAGAGCCAATACCTAAGTAAACAATTTTAGCTTGATTTTCTGATATATCTTGCCTTTTCACGGTTCCAGTCTCTGTTCTTTTTTGTTGCTCTTTTATCGTATTCCTTCTTTCCTTTAGCAACTGCTAATTCAATTTTGGCCTTTCCTTTTTTAAAATACATTTTTGTTGGAACAATAGTAAAGCCATCTCTTTGCATTTTTCCAATCAATTTGTTTATTTCTCTTTTATTTAGTAGCAACTTTCTTTCATCGGTTGGGTTATGATTGGAATAACTTGCTTGTTTGTAAGGTGAAATATGAGAATTAATTAAAATTATTTCTCCATTTTTTTCAACTGCATAAGAGTCTGCTATATTAACTTTTCCATCTCTTACTGATTTAATTTCAGAACCTTTAAGAACAATTCCTGCTTCTAAAATATCCTCAAAAAAATAATTAAAACTAGCTTTCCTATTTAAACAAATTATTTTTAAACCAGAATTGGTTTTTTTGTTCATTAAATCAATTTTGCTGACTGAAGAGACTTTTTAACAATTTCCTTAGTTTGATCGGTAACTTTTACCAGAGGCAATCTAACATCATCTTCGCACAGATTTAATAATTTAGCAGCATATTTTACTGGACTAGGATTACTTTCAACAAACATTGAATGATGAATTGGCTGTAAAATTTTATCTAATTTTTCAGCTTCACTGATATCATTTTCAGATTTAGAAAATTTTTGAAAATCTGAACAAAGTTTTGGCGCTATGTTTGCTGTTACACTTATTGCGCCTACTCCACCTCTTTTATTAAATTCTAGTGCATTGTCATCATTACCAGTCAATTGAATAAATTCTTTACCCATTTTTGATAACTGTTGATCAACTCTGTCCAAATCTCCAGTGGCATCTTTTACACCAACTATATTTTTTAACTCGAACAGTCTTGCCATTGTATCAACATTCATATCAATAACTGATCTACCTGGAATATTATAAATTATTATTGGTATCCCACATTTGTCATTTATAGCTTTATAATGCTGGTACAAACCTTCTTGAGTAGGTTTATTATAATAAGGTGTTACGATTAGAGCACCATTTGCACCTGCCTTTTCAGCGTGTGAAGTTAAAGAAATAGCTTCCTCAGTAGAATTTGAACCTGTTCCAGCTATAACTGGAATTTTTCCATTACTTTCTTTTATGCAGAGATCAATTACTTTTTGATGTTCATCATGACTTAATGTTGGGGATTCTCCTGTTGTACCAGCAGGTACAAGCCCACTAGTTCCATTTTCAATATGAAAATGTATTAATTTAATATACGCCTCCTCATCTAAGAGATTGTTTTTAAACGGCGTAATTAAAGCAACATTTGATCCTTTGAACATAAATACTTATAACATAGTTTAAAGATTCATATACCAAAAGATTATGATTAAAAAATTATTATTTTTAATAATAACTTCCTTGATTAGCTTTAATTTCAGTGGTGCACAGATTGTACCTTTAAAAAAACCATCGCTATCCTCTGAGGAATTAAATAAAAAAATAATATTAAACACAATCAAACCTCTAAAAAAACCTTCAAAAGTTAAAGTTGAGAAAAAGGTAGCTAAAAAAGAAACCAAACTTAGTTTTCTTTTACCTAAAAAAAAACCAGTTATTAGAGGATTAATTAATTCAGAAACAGTAAAAATTTCTAAATTTTATAATAAAAAAGATTTTGGGATTGCAAAAAAAGCCATTGGTGAAATGCAAAAAGGCCAGTGGAAATCTGCAATTAAAATCTCAAAAAAAGCTAAAGATAGATCTATATATAATTTTATAAAATGGAGACATTTATTAACTACAGGTAATCAAGAGTCATTTTTTGATTACCAAGTCTTTATCGAAGAAAATTCAGATTATCCAAGAATAGATAGATTGAGATATTTGGCTGAGCATAAACTTTCTACGGAAAAAGTTTCTCCAAGAAAAATAATCAATTGGTTTTCAAAAAATGAACCTTTAAGTGGATATGGTAAGATGATTTTAGGTGAAAGTCATATTTTATCAGGAGATAAAGCAAAAGGTATTGCTCTAATTAAAAATGGATGGATTTCTGCAGATTTATCAAAAAGTGAGTTAAGGTTTTTCAGAAAAAAATATAAAAAATATCTTGATGCAAATGACTATATTAAGAGAGCTGATCATCTTGCATGGAATAGTGATCATTGGGATTTAAAAAGACTAATCAGATATTTACCTAAAGACTATGAATTGCTCTATACAGCAAGACATATTTTGATGACCAAGGGATACGGAGTAGATCAAGCAATCAAAAATGTTCCAAATAAATTTAAAAATGATGCTGGATTAAATTATGATCGTTTAAAGTGGAGGAGAAAAAAAGGACGATTGGAGTCTTCTACTGAAATTTTGCTCAAGATAAGAAATGATAAAGATTATTTAGTTAGACCTGATAAATGGTGGAAAGAAAGAGAAATTATTTCTCGAAAGTTAATTTATAAAAAACAATATGAACTAGCTTATAAAATTAGTAGCAATCACGGAATGTCTGAAGGGTCTGAATTTGCAGAGGCAGAATGGATGAGTGGTTGGATAGCACTAAGTTTTTTAAATGATCCACTTCTTGCTAAAGATCATTTTAAAAACTTTTTTGATAATGTTAATTATCCAATAAGTGTTTCTAGGGGCGCATATTGGTTAGGTAGATCATATGAAAAACTAAAAGATAAGGATCAATCGGAAAAATGGTATAAAGAGGCTACAAAATATTTAACTACATATTACGGACAACTAGCATTTTTAAAAATTAATCCTAATGGAAAATTTGAACTTGATAAAACAATGTTGGTTGAAGATGAATATAGAAAAGCTTTTTTTAATAAAGAATTAGTAAAAATTACACATCTTTTACATGAGTTAGATAAAGACAAGTATACAAAATTCATCTTAAGACATCTTGCTAATGATAACGTTTCTGAAGGCAGTGAACTTTTAGCTGCTGAACTTGCTACAAGTATCAGTAGATATGATTTTGCAATACAAGTATCAAAAATTGCCTCTTATCAAAAAAGATTTCATAACAAATACAATTATCCATTAATAAGCACACCTAAATACATTAATGGAAGAAAGATTCCTGAAAGCGCATTAATTTTATCAATTATAAGACAAGAAAGTGAATTTGATTTAAAAGCAAATAGTCATGCGGGTGCAAAAGGTTTAATGCAATTAATGCCTTACACAGCAAAATTAGTTGCTAAACAAGCAAAGCTTCCTTACGCAAAATCTCGATTAACAACCGATCCAGAGTACAATATAAATTTAGGGTCTCATTATATTGCTGGTTTAATTCAGCAATATGATGGGGCTTATCCATTTGCAATAGCTGCGTACAATGCTGGCCCAAATAGAGTTAAATATTGGAAAAAATTAAATAAGGATCCACAAAAAAAACAAATAAATTATGTTGATTGGGTTGAGCTGATTAAATTTAGAGAGACTAGAAACTATGTTCAGCGTGTATTGGAAAATTATAATGTTTACAGATATGTGCTGGAACAAAACCCAATAGTAATGAAAGATTTTTTTAAAGATCAGCCTTTATATTAGTGGCGGAGAGAGAGGGATTCGAACCCTCGGTACAAGTTTCCTCGCACGGTCATTTAGCAAACGACTGGTTTCAGCCTCTCACCCATCTCTCCGTATGACATTGTGTAATAAGTGATTTTATTGAAAATTCAATATTTATAAAGTAATTATTCGATTATTATGGGAAATAAATACTCAGTATTTTCATTAATCAAAAACGCTCTTTCATACCATGAGAATTGGCAAAGAGCATGGAAAGACCCTACTCCAAAAAAAGAGTATGATGCTGTTATAGTTGGTGGAGGTGGTCATGGTTTAGCGACAGCATACTATTTAGCAAAAAAACACAATATGAAAAATATTGCCGTTGTTGAAAAAGGATGGATTGGTGGAGGAAACACTGGTCGTAACACTACAATTATTAGATCAAATTATTTATGGGACGCTAGTGCTGGACTTTATGATCACGCTCTAAAAATTTGGGAGGGATTATCTCAAGAGTTAAACTACAATGTAATGTTTAGTCAAAGAGGTGTAATGAATCTTGCTCACAATTTGCAAGATGTAAGAGATTTAAAAAGAAGAACACACGCAAATAGACTAAATGGCATTGATGCTGTTTATTTGAGCACAGAAGAAGTTAAAAAGTTTTGTCCAATTATAAATACATCTCAAGATATAAGATATCCTGTACTTGGTGGTACATTGCAAAGAAGAGCTGGTACAGCAAGACATGATGCTGTTGCCTGGGGTTATGCTAGAGGTGCTGATGAAATGGGTGTTGATATAATTCAAAATTGTGAAGTAAAAGGTATAAAAAGAAATGGTGATAATGTTGAAGGTCTAGAAACTACAAAAGGATTTATTAAAACAAAAAAAATTGGAGTTGTGGCAGCTGGACATTCAAGTGTGATCGCTAATATGGCTGGAATAAGACTTCCTCTAGAAAGTAAACCTCTTCAAGCACTAGTGTCGGAACCGGTGAAACCAATTATTGATACAGTTGTTATGTCAAATGCTGTACACGCTTATGTAAGTCAATCTGATAAAGGTGAATTAGTTATTGGCGCTGGAACAGATGATTATGTTTCATACACTCAGAAAGGAAGTCATCAAATAGTTGAAGGTACTCTAAATGCTATTTTAGAATTGTATCCAATATTCAGCCGAATGAGAATGCTAAGACAATGGGGAGGAATTGTGGATATATGTCCTGATGCAAGTCCAATAATAAGTAAAACTTCTATCAAAGGACTTTATTTTAATTGTGGTTGGGGTACAGGGGGTTTTAAAGCTACACCTGGATCAGGAGATTTGTTTGCACACACAATTGCTAATGATGAGCCACACAAACTCAACGCAGCATTTAATTTAAATAGATTTGTAAGTGGAGACCTTGTTGATGAACATGGCGCTGCAGCAGTTGCTCACTAATGTTTGTTATTAATTGTCCATATTGTGGTGAGAGAGATCAGCAAGAATTTAAAGCTGGTGGTGAAGCTCATATTGAAAGACCAAAACAACCGACAGAACTTAGTGATGATGAATGGGCAGAATATTTATTTATGAGAAAAAATATTAAAGGTGTTCAATATGAAAGATGGAACCATGCTCATGGTTGTCGTAAATGGTTTAATATGATTAGAGACACTTCGAATGATGAGATTAAAGCAATCTATAAAATGGGAGAAAAACCCCCTTCGATATAAAACAAATGTCAGAAAATTTAAGAGTTAAATCTAGTCAATATATTGATGAAACAACAAGAGTTTCATTTAAATTTAATGGTACAACTTATTATGGATTTAAAGGAGACACGCTTGCTTCTGCTTTATTGGCAAATAATGTTCATTTAGTAGGTAGGAGTTTTAAATACCACAGACCAAGAGGTATAATGACATCAGGTTCTGAGGAGCCCAATGCAATTGTTCAAATTAATCCCAATACTAATAGAACTGAACCAAATGTTAGGGCAACTGAAGTTGAAATATATGAAGGTATGGAGGCATCAAGTCAAAATTGCTGGCCAAGTGTAAACTTTGATATTGGTGGAATAAATAATTTTTTATCACCCCTACTTCCTGCAGGATTTTATTACAAAACATTTATGTGGCCTGCAAGCTTCTGGGAAAAATATGAATACTTTATAAGACACTCAGCAGGACTGGGGAAATCTCCAACATCAAACGATCCTGACATTTATGATCACAGAAATATTCATTGTGATGTTCTTGTAGTTGGCGCAGGTATATCTGGAATTCTAGCAGCTAAAAATGCTGCAAAGAATAACTACAAAACTTTACTTTTAGATGAAAAAAATGAATTGGGAGGATCAACTATTTATGAAAACAATGAAAGTAATAAAATTGATAACAAAATTTCATCTGAATGGTTAAAAAAAGAAATTGAAGAACTTAAAAATATTAAAAATTTAGAAATAAAAACTAGAACAAGTGTTGCTGCGTACCATCAATATAATTATTTACTAGCAAGAGAGAATTTAACAGATCATTTAGAAAAAAAAGATAAGACAAATAAAATTAGACAAAGGTTACTTAAAATAAGAGCAAAGAAGGTGATTTTAGCAACAGGTGCTTTGGAAAGACCGATGGTATTTAATAATAATGATAGACCTGGGATAATGCTTTCTTCTGCAATTAAAAAATATAGTGATTTTTACGGTGTAGCCTGTGGTAGAAAGATTGTATTTTTTACAAATAATGACAGTGCATATGAAAGTGCACTTTCATTAAACGATAAAGGTATCAAAGTTGAAGCAGTAGTTGATATTAGAAAGCAATCCAAAACAAATTTAGAAAAAAGAGTTATTGATGCAGGTATAAAGATATACTGGGAACATACAGTTGTTGATACCTCTGGTTATAAAAGATTAAACAATGTCTCAATAATGAAACTATCAAATGATGGAACTTCAGTAACTGGAAATAAAATTTCTATTTTATGTGATTGTTTGGGGGTTGCTGGTGGATGGACTCCGGCTGTTCACCTATATACTCAGTCAGGTAGCAAACTTGCTTTTGATGAGGATAAAAAAATATTTATTCCAAATAAAAATAATTCAGATCAAATAAGTGTTGGATCTTGTTGTGGGGATTTTAAGCTTGATGAAATACTTAAAAACTTAAATGAAAAACTAAAAGATTTTTTAGATATAAATAAAACAGATTTTGAAAATATTACTGTTAATAACGACCAAGAAATTTCAAAAAGAAATATATGGTTATTACCGTCTGATAAAACTTTAGGCAAAACTAAGCCTTTTGTTGATTTTCAAAATGATGCAACTGCAAAGGATATAAAATTAGCACTAAGAGAGGGTTTCAGATCTATCGAACATGTCAAAAGATATACAACAACTGGGATGGGAACTGATCAAGGAAAATTAGGAAATATGCATGCTTTGGGAATAATAGCAGATACAGCAGGTGTTAAGATGGGAGAACTTGGAACGACTACTTTTAGACCTCCTTATACTCCTTTAACATTTGGAACAATTGTAGGACGTAATGTTGGTAAGTTTTTTGATATTTTTAGAAGAACACCTATGAATGATTGGCATGTTGAAAATAGAGCAGAATTTGAAAATGTTGGTCAATGGAAAAGAGCTTGGTACTACCCTATCAATGGTGAAACTATGCACCAAGCAGTTCAAAGAGAAAGCAAAGCTGCAAGAGAAAGTTCAGGAATATTGGATGCGTCCACACTTGGTAAGATTGATATACAAGGAAGTGATGCCTCAGAGTTTTTAAATAGAGTTTATACAAATGCATGGTCAAAACTTGGTATTGGCAAATGTAGATATGGCTTAATGTTAAATGAAGATGGTATGGTATATGATGATGGTGTTACTACACGTTTAGGCGAAAATCACTATCTAATGACAACAACAACTGGTGGTGCAGCAAATGTTCTTGGAAAATTAGAGGATTACCTTCAAACTGAATGGCCAGAATTAGATGTATATTTAACTTCAGTTACAGATCAATTTGCTACAGCAAGTTTGTGTGGCCCAAATAGTAAAAAAATCCTAAAAAAAATTATTCCTGATTTAGATTTGTCTGATGAAAATTTTCCACACATGTCTTTTAAAGAAGCAAAAATCGGAAGCATTGTTTGCAGAATTATGAGAATAAGTTTCACTGGTGAGCAAAGTTTTGAAATTAACGTGCAAGCAAGTTATGGAAAAGATCTATGGGAGAAATGTATTGAGGCTGGTAAAGAATTTAATATTACTCCTTATGGTACAGAAACGATGCATTTACTAAGAGCTGAAAAAGGTTTTATTATTGTTGGCCAAGATACAGACGGAACAATGACACCAATAGATTTACAGATGGATTGGATTGTTAGTAAAAAGAAATATGATTTTATTGGCAAAAGATCTCTTTACAGATCAGATACTATGAGAGAAGACAGAAAACAATTGGTGGGATTATTAACAGATGACCCTAATGTTGTATTAGAGGAAGGAGCACAAATTGTTTCTGAACTAAATAAAAGTCCTGTTGAAATGCTTGGTCATGTAACATCAAGTTACTTTAGCCCTAATTTAAATAAATCTATAGCCCTAGCTGTTGTCAGAGGTGGGAAAGATATGATGGGTAAAAAACTATTTATCCCTATGGAAGATAAAACAATTAATGTAACTGTTTCAAATCCAGTATTTTTTGATCAAACTAATGAAAGATTAAATGCTTAGTTATAATCAAGTAACAAATAGTGAAATTAATAACAACGGTGTGTCCATAAAAGAAATTGCACCAATAATGAAATTAAATTTAAGAGGCAAAACAAGAGAATTTTTTACAAATGTAGGAAAAACTTTAAATATGATTTTGCCAACAGAAGCAAATACATCCTCATCTAGTGATAAACTTACTGCGATATGGTTAAGTCCAGATGAATGGATGATTGTATCAAATGAGACTACTAGCAAAGAAACCAATACATACCAATTAAATGATATATTATTTAACAATATTTCAAAAACATCATTAGGAGCAGTAACTGATGTAACTGACCAATTTGTTCAATTAGAGATAAAAGGTGAAAAAATATATGAACTTTTTTCCTCAGGATGTCCTTTTAATTTTAACTTATTTCGTGAAAAAAAAGGGTCAACTACTCAAACTTTGCTAAATCACATAGATGTTATTATTCACAATAAAGACAAAGATTTTGTTAATTTATTTGTCAGAAGATCATTTGCTAAACATCTTTGGGAATGGATGGAAGACAGTTCTTCAAGACTATAAAGATTAATTTTTTCGCCTGTAATCCCATGGCATTTCAAATTTACCTTGCCAAATGCCTAATTTATTATTTTTGGCATTAATTTCATCAGTTACATATTTTTTAGAATACTTTCTATATGCTACTGCATAACCATTTGAAACCATCCAAGAATTTAAATTTATATTTCTTTTAAAACACTCTCCTATTAACCTTTTATACCTGTCAACATCTAAAATATTACAATTTAATTTTTGTTTATTAATTTTTTTAATTAACTTTTGAGTAGATACTTCTCCACACATATAATCTTTAGTAAAAGACATAAAAGATATTGTTAAATAAGTTTTTTTACATTTTTGTTTTTTTTCAGGTGCATCAATACCGTATAATCTAATTTTTTTTGAATTGATTTTAATTGTATCTCCATCAACAACTTTAGCAAAACCCGATATTTTATTTATATTTTCAGATCTTACATCGTTGTATGTAAGTATAAAAAATATAGATGAAATAATTATCAAAATTATCAATTTCTTTTTTGTATAAAACATTAACCAGTAGTTAGTTTATTGTTAATATAATATTTAACATAAAAGAATAGTAAGATTGATATTAACCATTGCAATATTGCCCAGATATAAAAAAAAGTTTTAAAGTCTGCATCAATAGAACGTGCTATATAATAAGATAAAAATGGAACCAAAACGTTCCTTAATATATTGTTAATCATTGCTTTCTCAGATTTTTTTAAAGCCATAAAAAAACCATTTGATAGAAAAAAAATTGGGTATGCTGGTAAGATAAATGCAGAAATTTTTAAATACATTGACCCATATTCAATAACTTCCGTATTAGATGAGAAAAATTTTGGCATCAGATCTGCAGTTAAAAATACTAAAACTCCAGACGCTAACATTATAATCAAGCCGTATTTTACTGATGTAAAATAAGATTGTTTTACTCTATGATAATATTTCGCACCTATATTCTGAGCAATAATTGATATTATTGCTGTATTTATCCCTAATACAGGTAGTAAGACAACCTGCTCTATCCTAGTTGCTGCTCCATAACCAGCTACAGCATATTCTCCTGTAAATGCAACATAAGTAAATACAATCGTTGCAGCAATTGAATAACCAAGAATAGCTATTGTGATTGGCATTGATTGGAAGAAAATGTTTTTAATGTAGAAAAATTTAATCTTAAACTTTTGAATAGTGATCTCTTTAATACGATTATTTTTTAACAATTTGATTAAAACAATTATTAAAGAAAGAAATTGGGCAATCAAAGTTGCATAACCTATGCCGGCAACACCAAAAGCTGGGATAAATAAAAATCCAAATATAAATATTGGATTTAATAAAATGTTTAAAAAAAAAGATAATATAAGAGCATTTCTATATGTAACTGTATCTCCTTCAGCATGAAGAAATGAGTTTAAAGCAACAACCATGATAAAGAGAATAGTTCCATAAAATATTACATTAGTATACTCAAGGCCAAGGGTAATTACTTCTCTTGATGAATTCATGGTTAAAAATAATTTTTCAGAGAAACTAAAACCGATTATTGATACAATTATTGAAATTATTACTGAATAAAGAATGATATTTGTAAAATAACCTAACACATTTTTATCATTTTTTTCACCAATACTACTTCCAATTAATGAAGTACCGGCAACAGTGACACCAATAGATGTAGCAATAATTAGAAAGTAGATTGGAAAGGATTTACTTAAAGCAGATAAAGCTTCAGGCGAAATTTTCCCAGCATAAAAAGTATCAACTAAAGTGTATAATGTTTGAAATAATGTTCCAACACTTGCTGGTATTGCAAGTTTTTTTATAAGTTGAGAGACTTCATCTTTTAATAAATTCATTTCTTTAAACTAAAAATATTTTAATATTCTTTTTGAAAGATATGACTTTTTCCAGTTTTTTTGGCAAGGTTAATTTGTTTTTGTCTCATTCTAAATCTTGATTTTTGATCATTTGTTAAATTATCGTGACAATTTGGACAAGAAACACCTTCTTCATATTTTTTAGATTTTTTATCTTTTGTAGAAATAGGCTTTCTACAACCACTACACATTGAGTAAGAACCTATTTTCAAACCATGCTTTAAACTAATTCTGTTATCAAAGACGAAGCACTCACCTTTCCATAAACTTTTTTTTGGGTCTGTTTTTTTTAAATAGTTTAAAATACCACCCTTAAGTTGGTAGACATTATTGTATCCTTTATTTTCCAAAAAGACTGACGCTTTTTCACACCTAATACCTCCAGTACAAAACATAGCAATAGGTTGATTTTTTTTTAATTTTTTAAGATATTTTGGAAAATCTCGAAAATTATCTACACCTGGATTAATTGAACCTTTAAAAGTTCCAACTTTATATTCAAAAGGTTTTCTTGCATCAATTAAGACTGTTTTTTTGTCTTTTATTAAAGAGTTCCACTTTTGAGGGTTAACATGACTATCCTTTTTTTTAATTCTCTTTTTTAAACTTAAATTCATTGGAACCACTTCTTTTTTAATTTTTACTTTTGGTTTATGAAACGGCTGAAAAGAGCTTTTTGAATTGTTAATGCTATCAAATTTTTCAAATTTAAATAATTTGTATAAATAATTTTTGATCAATTTAATGTCTTTGTTTTTTCCAGCAATTGTTCCATTTAAACCTTCTTTAGAAATAATAATTGTTCCACGTATATTTGTGTTTAATAATTGCTCGTGAAGTATTTTTTGATTTTTCTTTAAATAAGAAATTTTAATAAACTTATAAAATCCAAAAACATCAAACATTATAATTTTCTACAAACTGTCATACCATCTCCTAATGGTACTATAATTTTTTCAACTCTTTTATCTTTAGAAACATAATTGTTAAAATCTTTAATAGTTAAAGTAATTTTGTCATCACAATTGTCATCAACAACTTGACCGTACCATAGAACATTATCAATTATTATTAAGCCATGTTTCTTTAATAATATTAAAGATTTTTCATAATATTCTTTATAATTTTTCTTATCAGCATCAATAAAAATTAAATCAAAATCGTTTTCTTTTAATTCATTTAAACTTTCTAAAGCAGGTTTAATTATTGTTTGAATTTTATGACTTTGTTTTGCTTTTTCAAAAAATTTTATTGCAATTTTGTTAGTTTCTTCATTTTTATCTAAAGCAATAATTCTACCATCTTCTGGTAAAGCAAGAGACATTGATAAAGCACTTAAGCCAGTAAAAGTACCAATCTCTAGTATTTTTTTAACATTAGATATTTTTACTATTAAATGTAAAAATTGAGATTGTGAGATAGATATTTGCATCCTTTTAATATCTCCCAGAGACTCATTATAAGAAATGATTTCTTTTTGAACTGGATGAATATCTAGTCCATTATTTAAAATGTACTCTTGAATTTTGTTGCTAATTTTTAGGTCTGAGCCCATGAACCTAAAGTTTTTTCTTTAAAATCTCATTTACTAGCTGAGGGTTAGCTTTACCACCTGAAACTTTCATTACTTGTCCAACAAAGAAGCCAAATAATTTAACTTTACCAGATTTATATTCAGTAGCTTTATCTCTATTACTATCAATTACTTTATCAATTAAAGCCTCTAAAGCTTTTGGATCGCTTTCTTGTTTTAAACCTTTTTCTTCAACAATTTTCTTAGGATCCTTGTCCCCTTCCATCATTTGTTCAAAAACAGTTTTTGCAATTTTTCCAGAAATTGTTCCATCCTTAATTAAATTAATTAATTTTGATAAATTACCAGCACTAATTGGACTATCGGTTATTTCTAAATTTTTTTCATTAAGTGCAGCAAATAATTCACCTATGATCCAGTTTGTTGCTAATTTAACGTCAGATTTTTTAACAACATCTTCAAAATAATTTGAGGTTTCTATATCTGAAACCATGATATTTGCTTCATATGGAGTTAATTTAAATTGATCTATAAATCTCTTTTTCTTTTCATCAGGTAACTCTGGTATTTCTGATTGTAATTGATTTATGAATTCATCAGAAACTTCTAATGGTAATAAATCAGGGTCTGGAAAATATCTATAATCATGAGCATCTTCTTTTGATCTCATGGATCTTGTTTCATTTTTTTTAGTATCAAAAAGTCTTGTTTCTTGATCAACAGATTGTCCATCTTCAATTAAATCAACTTGTCTATTTGCTTCATATTCGATTGCCATTTGCATGAATTTAATAGAATTGACATTTTTAATTTCACATCTGGTACCAAAATCTTTTGATCCTTTTTTTCTTACAGAAACATTAACGTCTGCTCTTAAAGATCCTTCTTGCATATTACCATCACAAGTTCCTAAATATCGCATTATTGATCTTAATTTCTTAATATAAGCATTAACTTCCTCTGGTGATCTTAAATCTGGTTTGCTAACAATTTCCATTAAAGCTACTCCTGATCTATTTAAATCAACAAAGGTGTTTTTTGGATCTAAATCATGGATACTTTTACCCGCATCTTGTTCTAAGTGTAATCTTTCAATACCAACCTCTTTTTGACCATCTGGCATATCTAAAATAACTTTACCTTCACCAACTATTGGGTCCTTAAATTGAGAGATTTGATATCCTTGTGGTAAATCAGCATAAAAATAATTTTTTCTATCAAATACTGATCTTTTGTTAATTTTAGCTTTTAATCCTATTCCAGTTTTGATTGCTTGCTTAACACAAAATTCATTGATCACTGGAAGCATTCCAGGAAAAGCAGCGTCTACTAAACTTACCTGTGTGTTTGGTTCAGCACCAAATTTAGTAGCTGACGTAGAAAATAACTTTGATTGGGAAAGTACTTGAGCATGAACCTCTAAACCAATGACAACTTCGTATTGATTGTCATTTCTATTAATTAAATATTCTGACTTTTCTTTGCTCACTTAATCCACCAATCGGTAATTTTATTTTTAAAATTAATTTTTTCTTCCATTGCATAAGCAATGTTTAAGATATTTTGTTCATCGAATGCTTTTCCAATAATTTGTAAACCTAAAGGGTAACCTTTGCTGTCATGACCAGCAGGAATAGAAATTCCTGGTAAACCTGCTAAATTTACTGGAACAGTAAAAATATCGTTTAAGTACATTGAAACTGGGTCATTTGTTTTTTCACCAATTTTAAAAGCGGAACTAGGTGTTGATGGAGTCAATATTGCATCTACTTTCTTGTACGCTTCATCAAAATCATTCTTAATTAGTTTTCTAACTTTTTGAGCTTTCAAATAATATGCATCGTAATAACCTGAAGATAAAACATATGTACCTATCATTATTCTTCTTTGAACTTCAGCTCCAAATCCCTCTGATCTAGTTTTTTCATACATATCAATTAGGTTTTCTCCATCAGCTCTAAAACCATATTTAACACCATCATATCTTGCAAGATTAGAAGATGCTTCAGCTGGTGCCACTATATAGTAAGTTGGTAAAGCGTAATTTGTGTGTGGAAGAGAAATATCGATTATTTCTGCACCACAATCTTTAGCGTACTCAATACCTTTCTGCCAAAGATCATCAATTTCTTTTGGCATTCCATCAACTCTATATTCTTTTGGTATACCTATTTTTTTTCCTTTAATGTCTTTTGTTAATTCTTTGCTGTATTGGTTTCTTTTAAAATCAATAGAAGTTGAGTCCTTTTGATCATATGAGCTAATTACCTCTTGCAACAAAGCACAATCTTTAACATTTTGAGCCATTGGACCAGCTTGATCAAGAGAAGATGCAAAAGCAACTATTCCATATCTAGAACAACTACCATAAGTTGGTTTTAAACCCACTGTTCCTGTAAATGACGCCGGTTGTCTAATAGATCCACCTGTATCTGTTCCAATTGTAATTGGTGTTAGTTGTGCTGCTACAGCAGAAGATGAACCTCCAGATGAACCACCTGGAACTAAATTTTTATCAATTGGGTTTTGAACATTTCCAAAAAAACTTGTTTCATTTGAAGATCCCATTGCAAATTCATCACAATTTAATTTACCAATAAGAATTGCTCCTTCATTCCAAATATTCTGAGTAACAGTAGACTCATAAGTAGGTATAAAATTATTTAATATTTTACTACCAGCTGTTGTTCTTACATTAGCTGTACAAAATAAATCTTTTACAGCCATAGGAATTCCTGGTAACTTTAAATCTAAATTTGGTTTGTCATCAAATTTTTTAGCTTTATCTATAGCATTACTAAAATCTTCAGTAATATAAGTGTTTAATTCTTTGGATTTTTCTGATCTATCAACAAAAGCTCTAGTAACTTCTGAAGAAGAGAGTTTTTTTTCTCTAATATTATTAACTAATTCAGAAAGTGTTTGCTTGGTTATATCAGACATTATTCTATAACTTTTGGTACAACAAAATAGTCTTCATTATCTTTTGGAGAATTTTTTATTATTTGTTCCCTTAAATTTTTACTTTTAACTTCATCAGGTCTTAATTTTAAAGTTGTTTCAGCCACAGATGTAAGTGGTTCAACATTTTCAGTTTTAAGTTCATTAAGTTTCTCAATAAAATCAAAAATTGAATTCAAATCACTTGCAAGTTTTTCAGCTTTTTTCTCATCTACAGAAATTCTTGATAATTTAGATATATGCTTTATGGTTTTAAGATCGATGCTCATATGATATTTAAATATGACGCAAACTATCACTATAGTTTAAAATATACAACATGATCACAATAGAAGAATTTAAAAAAAAACAGTCAGAAAAATGTCGTTTGATAGGTTTAGATCTAGGCTCAAAAAGAATTGGTGTATCAATTTGTGACGAAAAGCAATTAATTGCTACCCCTTATAAAACTATACATAAATCAAAAAATAATGAATTAATTAAAGAGCTAAAAAACATTATTCAAGAGAATGATATCCGGGCAATTATCATTGGTTACCCTTTAAATATGGATGGATCTTCAGGCTCTTCAGCACAGTCGGTCAATGATGTATCTAAAAATATAGATAAAGAGATAGATGTTGATGTTTGTCTCTGGGATGAGAGATTGTCAACTGTTGGAGCTTTTAATTTATCAAGCCAATTAGATGTTAATGTATCTAAAAGAGAAAAGAATATAGATCAGAACGCAGCAGCTTTTATTCTTCAGGGAGCTATAGACTATCTAAATAATTAATCCTTGCCATTCAATGGCTTTATAGTTATAGAGTTAATTTTAATGGCAAAAAACATCAAAGCTATTAAAATTTCTCAAAAACATTTGTTAGGTATCCAAGATCTATCAGTTAGTGATATAAACTACATTTTAGATGAATCTGAAACTTTCATTAAATTAAATCAGAGTAAGAACAAGAAAAATGATGTTCTTAGAGGCAAAACTCAAATTAATCTATTTTTTGAACCATCAACAAGAACACAAAGTTCATTTGAGTTAGCTGGAAAAAGACTTGGTGCTGATGTGATGTCAATGAATATGAATAATTCAGCAATTAAAAAAGGTGAAACTTTAATTGATACAGCAATGACTTTAAATGCGATGCATCCTGACATTATTGTAATAAGGCATCAAGACTCTGGAGCATGCAATTTATTATCTCAGAAAGTAAATTGTGTAGTATTAAATGCTGGTGATGGCAGACGTGAACACCCTACTCAAGCATTACTAGATGCTTTAACAATAAGAAATAGAAAAAAAAAAATTGAAGGATTAAAAATTGCTATATGTGGAGATATTCTCCACTCAAGAGTCGCAAGATCAAATATTTATTTACTAACGATGCTTGGTGCTGAAGTAAATATTGTTGCCCCAACAAATTTGATGCCAAAAGAAATTGAAAAGTTTGGTGTTAATACTTTTACCGATATGAAAAAAGGATTGAAAGATTGTGACATTGTAATGATGCTAAGATTACAAAATGAGAGAATGACAAGTTCTTATTTGTCATCAAATAGAGAGTATTATGAATATTACGGTTTAACACCTGATAAATTAGATCATGCTAAACCTGATGCACTAATAATGCATCCTGGCCCAATGAATAGAGGTATCGAAATAGATACAAGATTGGCTGACGATATAAATAAAAGTGTAATCAAAGAGCAAGTCGAACTTGGAGTTGCCGTTAGGATGGCTTGTTTAAAAATATTTTGTGAATAAATGAAAAAACAATACTTTATTAACGCAAATATAATTGATCCTCAAAATTCAATAAATGAAAATGGAGGACTAATTGTTGGAGAAGAAGGTAAAATTGAAGCAATAGGAAAAAAAGTAAATACAAATAATTTACCATCTAGAGAAAAACCAATTGATTTAAAAGGAAAATATATATTCCCTGGTTTAGTTGATATGAGAGTTTTTGTTGGAGAACCTGGGTATGAGTATAAAGAAAATTTTAGAACTTTAAGTAATGCAGCACTTTCTGGAGGTGTAACATCCGTAGTAACAATGCCTAATACAGATCCTGTAATTGATAATGTTTCAATTGTAGATTTTTTAAAACGGAGAGGACGAGATAAATCTAAGATTAATATATTTCCATGCGCATCTCTTACACAAAATGTTGAGGGAACTAATATGACAGAGTTTGGATTATTAGCTAATAAAGGAATTGTAGCTTTTACAGATGGTGTAAAGACAATTCAAAATACTAGATTAATGTCAAGAATAATGAATTCAGCAAAGGATTTAGGATGCCTAATAATGCAACATGCTGAGGATTATGAGTTAGCAAAAAACGGCATGATAAATTCGGGCATAATCGCTACAAAACTTGGATTATCAAGTATACCAGATGTGGCTGAGAGAATAATTATTGAAAGAGATTTAACATTGTTAGAAAAAGTAAAGTGTCGATATCACATATCTCAACTATCATCAGGCAAATCAGTAGAAATCATCAAAGAAAGGAAAAATGATATTAAATTTTCTTGTGGAGTTTCAATAAATAACCTTTCCTTAAATGAAAATAATATTGGAGATTTTAAAACATTTTTAAAATTATCTCCGCCATTGAGAAAAGAAGAAGATAGATTGGCTTTAGTCCAAGGATTAAAAGATAAAACAATTGATGTCATTGTTTCAGATCATAAACCTGAAGATGAAGAATCAAAACGATTGACATTTTCTCAAGCAGCAACAGGTGCTTCAGGTATTGAAACTTTATTGTCTTTAAGTTTAGAACTATTTCATAATGGATCTGTAAAACTTGAAACAATAATCCAAGCACTAACATCTAATCCAGCTAAAATTTTAAATATCAATAAAGGAAATCTTTCAATTGGTAATAATGCTGACTTTTGTATAGTTGATATAAATAAACCTTGGATTGTAAAAAAAGAAAATTTAATTTCTAAATCCAAAAATACGTCTATTGAGGACAAAAAACTTCAAGGAAAAGTAACCAATACATTTGTAAAAGGTAAAGAATTATTTAAGATATAAAAATGGAATTATTCACAATAGGTATTGTTTCGTACCTAATGGGTTCTATCCCTTTTGGGTTAATATTAACTAAAATATTTTTAAAAAAAGATATTAGAGAAATTGGATCAGGTAACATTGGTGCAACAAATGCTCTGAGAACAGGAAATAAATTTATTGGTTATTCAACTTTAGTACTTGATATTGTCAAAGCAATTATTCCCGTTTTATATGTAAAAGTAAATTTTCCTGATCTGATTTATGTATCAGCTTTATGTGCTTTTCTAGGTCATGTTTTTCCAGTTTGGTTAAAGTTTAAAGGTGGAAAGGGAGTCGCAACTTATGTTGGTATATTATGCAGTATGAATATAATTTTTGGAATAGTTTTTGGTATTTGTTGGCTAATAACTTTTTTTATTTCTAAATTTTCGTCATTAGCATCTCTAATTGGATCCTTTTCAGTTCCTATTTATTTATTACTTTTTGATGCTACAGGAAATAAAATATTTTATGGAATAATGTTTATTTTAATATTTTATACACATAGAGAAAATATTAAACGACTGATAAATAAAGAAGAAAACAAGACTAAAATTTATTAATTTGACTATCAAACACTTTTAAGTAGTTTGTTAAATTATGAATCTAGTCATAGTTGAAAGTCCCGCAAAAGCTAAAACTATAAACAAATATCTTGGCGATGATTATACTGTTTTAGCTAGTTATGGTCATATAAGAGATTTGCCATCAAAAAATGGATCGGTTGATCCTGATCATAATTTTAAGATGGAATGGGAAGTTGATAGTTTTTCAAAAAAATATTTAAAAGAAATAACCGATGTTGCTAAAGAATCCTCTAAAATAATACTAGCTACCGACCCTGACCGTGAAGGAGAAGCTATAGCATGGCATGTTAAAGAATATCTTGATGAAAAAAAACTTTTAAAAGATAAAGAAATTGAAAGAGTTGTTTTTAATGAGATAACAAAAAAAGCCGTGATACATGGCATTGAAAATCCACGACAAATCGAACCTTTGTTAGTGGATGCCTACATGGCAAGAAGAGCTCTTGATTACTTGGTTGGTTTTAATATTTCTCCAATACTTTGGACTAAACTACCTGGTTCAAAATCAGCTGGAAGAGTTCAGTCTGTAGCTTTAAAATTAATCACTGAAAGAGAGCATGAAATAGAATTATTTAATCCAGAGGAATTTTGGACACTTACTCTTAAATTTGGAGATGATAATAAAAACACTATTACTGCAAGCATTTCACAATTTAATGGTAACAAAATAGAAAAATTTACTTTTAGAGACAAGAATAGTATTGAAAAAGCAATAAAAGAAATAAAAGAGAAAAAATTTAAAATAACAGATATTTCTTCAAAAGTTGTAAAAAGAAACCCGTCAGGTCCATTTACAACTTCTACATTACAACAAGTAGCATCTAGTAGATTGGGTTTTGGAGCTTCAAGAACAATGCAAATTGCACAAAAACTATATCAAGGTGTTGAGATTGATGGGGATACTGTTGGATTGATTACTTACATGAGAACTGATGGAACTAATTTATCAGCGGATGCAGTAAATGATTTTAGAAATTTTATTAAAAATGAGTATGGTAATGAATATTTGCCTGCATCTGCAAATAATTATTCTGGTAAAAAAGCTAAAAATGCACAAGAAGCTCATGAAGCTATTAGACCGACAGATATAAATAGAGCACCCGATACTTTAAAAAAATATTTAAGCAGTGATCAACAAAAACTATACAATTTAATTTGGTCCAGAGCTTTATCCTCACAAATGGAAGTTGCCCAATTTGACAGAAATACCATAACAATAGAGTCAGAGGATAATCAGACAATATGTAAGGCAAGTGGCTCTGTATTAAAATTTGATGGTTTTTTAAAAGTTTACTCAAATACAAGCAAAGATGATGATGAAGAAATTTTACCAGAAATGTCTAAAGGGCCAATTAATATTGAAGCATTAATAGATGAACAACATTTTACACAGCCACCTCCAAGATATTCTGAAGCAAGTTTGGTCAAAAAATTAGAAGAATTAGGAATTGGTAGACCCTCTACTTACGCAAGTATAATTTCTACAATAGCTAATCGAGGTTATGCGGAAATAGTAAATAAAAGGTTTTTTCCAACAGATCGTGGCAAACTTATCTCTGCATTTTTAGAAAAATTGTTTTCTAAATATGTTGATTATAACTTTACTGCAGGTTTGGAAGATCAATTAGATGAAATTACATCTGGTAAAGAAAGCTGGATAAAAGTTTTAGAGATGTTTTGGAAAGATTTTAATAATAATGTTTCTGAAGTTAAAGAGAAAAGAACTAGAGAAGTATTAGATCTTTTAAATGAAAGTCTAGGTGCTTTAATTTTTGATACTGATAAAGATGGAAAAATTGTTCGAAAATGCCAGATATGTGATACTGGTTCACTAAGTCTTAAAAATAGTTTTAGAGGTGGAGCTTTTATAGGATGTTCAAATTATCCAGAGTGTAAATTTACTAGACCCTTGTCTAAAGCAAAAGCAGCAGCTCAATCGCAGTTAGCAGAACCTAAATTTTTAGGAAAACATGAAAATGGTAATGATATATATCTGAAAAATGGAAGATTTGGTCCCTATCTGCAATATGAAAAACTTAAGGAAGAGGAATTAGAAGAGATAAAAACTAAAAAGAAAAGAAAAACCAAAAAATCTAAACCAGATGTTAATGAATTAATTAAAAATGTTTCTATACCAAAAGGTTTAGAGTTGGAAAGTATAGACTTAGAAAAAGCTCAGTTTTTATGCTCTCTACCAAAATCAATTGGAATCAACCCTGATAATCAAAAAGAAATTATTTTAAATACTGGAAGATTTGGTCCCTATCTTAAGTGTGAAAACAAATCTGCTAGAATAGAAAATGTAGAAGAAATTTTCTCTATAGGATTAAATCGAGCAATTACCCTAATTGCTGAAGCGAAACCAGGCAGAATGTCTTCTTCAATTATTAAGGATTTAGGAGAACATCCAGAAGATAAAAAACCAGTTAGGGTTATGAAGGGGCAATATGGTCCTTACATTAAATATAAATCTTTAAATGCAACAATTCCTGAAGAAAAAGATCCAACAGAGCTTACTATGGAAGAGGCCTTAATCCTTATTGAGAAAAGGAAAGAATACGATAAAACTAAAAAGAAGAAAAAAACTAAAAAATAATGAAAATTAAATTACTTGCTTATTTATTAATTTTGACAATCACTAATGTTAACTTGTCTGTGGCAGATGATTGTAATAAATTTGATAAATTAAGTAAAGAATATGCAAAATGTACAGCAGAATTGATTAAAGAAAAAACTTCAGAAAAAGCAGAATTGATTAAAGAAAAAACTTCAGAAAAAGCTGAATTGATCAAAGAAAAAACTTCTGAAAAATATAAAGAAGGAAAAAAAAAACTTAATAAATTAAATTTAAAAGAGAAATTAATTAAATTTAAAAATAGTAAATCACACAAAGAATTCACAGAGAAATAAAATGAATTTTGAAAAAAAAATAAAAGAATTAAATATTATTTTACCAAAAGCAAAACCTCCTGTTGGCTCATATGTTGCAACTAAAGTAACTGGTAATCTACTTTTTATTTCAGGTCAAATATCAATAAATGAAAACGGAGAGTTAATTAAAGGTAAAGTTGGTAAAGATTTAAGTACAGAGCAAGGCTACGAAGCTGCGAAAAGATGTGGATTGAGCTTGGTTTCTCAAGCAAAGACTGCTTGTGATGGTGATTTATCTAGAATAAAATCATGTATCAAGTTAACTGGATTTGTTAATTCGACAAATGACTTTACCGAACAACCAAAAGTAATTAATGGAGCTTCAGATTTAATCGCATCAATATTTGGAGATGCAGGCATACATACAAGAGCTGCAGTAAGTACTAACAGTTTACCACTTGGAGTATCTGTAGAAGTTGATGCTATATTTGAGTTAAACTAAATTATCTTCCTATACCAAAATATTTTATACCTAGTTTCTTGATTTTAGTTGGTGAGAATAAATTTCTCATATCGTAAATAATAAGTTTTTTATTCTTAGAAAGTTTTTTAAAATTAATTGATTTAAAATCATTCCATTCAGTATGAATAATTATAAGGTCTGAACCTAGAATACAGTTTTGTATTGAATTAGCAAATTCAACATTTTTTAAATTATTGAATTCTTTTTTTGAACCAGTGGGATCATAATATTTAATCTTTGCTCCCTTTTTGGATAGATAAGGAATTAATTTTAAACTTGAAGAGTCTCTCATATCGTCAGTATTTGCTTTAAATGTAACTCCCAAAAATGAAACATTTTTATTATTAAATTTTTTAATTATTGAATGAAGTCTTTTAAGTAATAAATCTGTCCTATTCTGATTAGATTTAATAACACTTTTAATTACAGATAGATTAGATTTAAATTTATCAGCTGTAGACACAATAGCTTTAGTATCTTTTGGAAAACAAGAACCTCCATATGCAGGACCAGATCTTAAAAATCTACTTCCTATTCTTTTATCAAGTCCAATTCCTATGGATATATCTTCAACATCGATACCAGTTTTTTCACATAAATTAGCAATTTCATTTATAAATGTAATTTTAGTTGCTAAAAAAGCATTAGAAGCATATTTAATTAACTCAGCAGCTCTTCTATTTGTAGAAACATATTTTGCACCCTTGGAAATTAATGGAGAATATAAATTTTTAAGTATTTTTTTTGATTTTTCTTCGTTTGAACCAACTACAACTCTATCAGGATAAATAAAATCTCTAATCGCCTCACCTTCTCTTAAAAATTCAGGATTAGACACTACTGAAAACAATCTTTTATTTACTTTTTTTGAAATAATCTTTTCTAGTTCATCACCTGTAGTAACAGGAACAGTTGATTTTGTTATAATTATTTTAAATTTGTTAATTGATTTAGATATTTCTTTTCCAACTGAATAAACCTGAGAAAGGTCAGCGCTATTACTATTTTTTTTTGTTGGTGTTCCAACGCATATAAAAACTATGTCAGATTTTCTTACAGATTCTTTTAAATTTGTTGAAAAATTTAATCTATTATTTTTTATATTTTTTTTGACTAATTCTTCTAAACCTGGCTCGTAGATAGGTATTTTACCATTTTTTAAATTATTAATTTTGTTATTATCTTTATCTACACAAATAACATCATTACCTAAGTCTGAAAAACAAACGCCACTCACTAAACCAACATAACCAGTACCTATCATACAAAGTTTCATATTTTTCCTATTTCTTTATTAGAATTAATAAATCCTTGCATTGTCCCACAATCTAAATATTTACCTGAAAAATTATGAGCAATAAATTTTTCACCTTCTTTTATTAAAGTTTGAATAGCATCTGTTATATGTATTTCACCACCGTTACCAGGTTTTTGTTTGGCTAATTTATTAAATATAGTTTTGGGAAGGATATATCTTCCTATTACTGCTTTATTAGATGGAGCATTTTTAGTTGAAGGTTTTTCAACTACATCATCAATAAAATAATCATTTTTGGAAATTTTTTTGTTTAAACTATAGATGCCCCATCTTGAAACTGTTTTAGAATTAACTTTCATACTAGCCATTACAGAGGATTTGTACTTTTGATGTACTTTAATCATATCTTTAGAACAGTTTTTTTTTATTATCAAATCATCTGGTAGCAACATTAAAAAATATTTATCTTTTATATATTTTTTTGTTTTAAAAACAGCGTCACCTGTTCCTTTAGGTATATTTTGATAAACAAATTTTATTAGTTTTTTATATTTTAATATTTTTTTATATTCAGCAATTATTCTGGGATCTTTTTTTTTTTTAATAATTTTTTTATAAAAAGTGTCACTATAAAAATAATTTTTAATCATTTTTTTTTTATTTGATATGATAAGAACAATTTCTTTAATTCCTGCTTCAATGCACTCATCTAAAATATACTCAATACCTGGCTTTCCATTTATTGGGAGCAGTTCTTTGGCAAAAACACTTGTTAAAGGCAAAAGTCTAGTTCCTTGACCTGCTAGAGGAATAATTGCTTGTTTAATCATATAAATGTTTTACTTATCTAGATTTCTAATACAAATGAAAATTATATTAAATAATAATTCATTATTTAAAGTTTTAAGGCCATTTAATGATATTGGCTTTGTTCCCACAATGGGGAGTATACATGAGGGTCATTTATCACTTATAGAAAGATCAAATCGAACTTGCAAAAAGACAATAGTAAGTATTTTTGTTAATCCCAAACAATTTAACAATAAAAAAGATTTCAAAAACTATCCAACAAATATTAAAGAGGATATTAAAATTTTAAAAAAAACTAAAAAGGTAGATTTCTTATACATTCCAAAATTTAAAGATATTTACAATAATAATAAAAAATCAAACATAAAAATCACAAAAAAAGATAAAATTTTATGCGCCAAATTTAGAAAAGGTCATTTTGAAGGGGTGCTAGATGTAATGGGAAGATTAACTAATTTAGTAAATCCAAAAAAAATATTTATGGGCAAAAAAGATTATCAACAATATTTCTTAATAAAAAATTATCTAAAAAATAAATATAAAGCTTCTATTGTTCCATGCAAAACGATTAGAAATAAAAACAAAATAGCGTTGTCTTCAAGAAATAATCATTTGGATTTAAATGGAATTAAAAAAGCAAGTTTCTTAAGTAAAAGTCTAATTAAATTAAAAAAAAATTTAGCAAATGATAAAAAAATAAAACAAAATTTAAAAATTCAAATGAAATATTTTCAGAAATTTTTAAAAATTAATATTGAATACTTAGAATTAAGATCAATTAAAAATCTTAAAATATCTAATACTGTTAAAGGCTCACGTTTATTTGTTGCGTATTACATTGATAACGTAAGATTAATTGATAATTTTTAGAGAAAGTAAGCCCCAACACCTAAAAATGATACAAAACCTATAACATCAGTAATAGTGGTAACAAAAACACTCGATGCAATTGCGGGATCAATATTCATTTTTTTTAAAGTAAAAGGAACAAGTATTCCAAACAGTCCAGCTATAATCATAGTAAGTACCATTGATATTGAAATGATTAATGAAAGAATACTATCTTGAAACCAAATTTGAACTATTAAAGCACTTATGGCAGCAAATATAATTCCATTTAATATACCAATTGAAAATTCTTTAAAAACATTTGATGAAAAATTATTTTGAGTTAAGTCATTTGTAGCAATTGTTCTGACTGTAACAGCTAATGTTTGCATTCCTGCATTTCCACCCATTGAAGCAACAATAGGCATCAGAAAAGCAAGAACAACCATTTGCTCAATAGTTGCTCCAAACAAGCTAATACACCAAGTTGCTAAAAAGGCTGTAAATAAATTCAATAAAAGCCAATTAAATCTCCTTTTAGTTTTTGTAACAACACCATCAGTAATTTCCTCGTCACCTACACCTGCTAGTCTTAATGCATCTTCCTCAGCCTCTTCTTTTAGGACTGTAAGAACATCATCGTTCATAATCATTCCTACCAATTTATTATTTTTATCAATTACGGCTGCTGAATTTAGATTATAATTTTCAAATAGATTAGCCACCTCTTCTTTGTCCATATCAACAGGAACTAATAGTTGAGACTCTGACATGATGCTTGCCATTTTTGTGTCTCTTGGTGAAGTAAGCACTCTTGATGATGGAACTGTTCCAATAGGTTTAAATTCTTCATTAACAATAAAAATTTCCAAAAATTCTTCAGGCAAATCTTTATTTTCTCTCAAATAGTCAATTGTTTGACCTACAGACCAGTTGCTTGGTATAGCTGTAAACTCACGCTGCATAAGTCTAGCAGCAGTATCTTCAGGATAGCTTAAACTTTCTAACAGAGCAAATCTGTCTTTAGGTGGTAATGAGCTTAATATAGTGTTCTTATCTTCTTCGGGTACATTTTCTAAAATCGAAATAGCATCATCTGATTCAAGGTTAGTAAGAATAGTTACAATTGAATCTGAAGATAAATATTTAATTATTTCAGTTTGTATAGACTCATTTAATTCTACAAAAACCTCTGCATCAATATTAAAATTGTTTAATTTAATTAAACTTTCTCTATCACTAATGCTTAAGTGTTCAATTATGTCTGCTGCATCAGCAGGGTGCATTTCATTAAATGAATCGTTAATAAATTTTGCATCATTGTTAGCTATTTTAGAGGTAACAACTCTCAAATATTCTTTATTGAATTCAAAATTTACTTTTTTATCTTTAGTTTTTTTAATTAAAGACATAAATGTACCTATAATTTAGTTGTGCACTATTAATACATAATTAAAATATTACAAATTTTAAATGGATATAGAGATCAAAAAGTCAATAAAACCGGTAAATTATTTTGAAGCAATTGATCTCTTGGAGTCTAGATTAAAAAATATTGCAGCTAATAAAGAAAAAGAATTAATTTGGATTTTAGAGCATCCCGAAATTTTTACTGCAGGTACATCATACAAAGAAAATGAAATAATTGATAAATCAATTGATCTATTAAAAACAAACAGAGGTGGAAAAATTACGTATCATGGTCCAGGTCAATTAATTTGTTATTTTGTTATTGATCTAAGAGAAAAAAAAGACATTAGAAAATTTGTTACAACTATTGAAAATACAATTATTCAAAGTTTGAAAAAATATAATATTGAAACATTTCCTGATAAAAAAAATATTGGAATATGGTATAAAGACAAAAATGAAATTCAAAAAATTGCTGCAATAGGTATTAGGGTGAGAAAATGGATTGCATATCATGGATTTGCAATAAATGTTGATAACAACTTAGAAAATTACAAAAAAATAGTACCATGTGGAATTTCCGATAAAGGTGTTACAAATTTAAAAAAAATTTCAAAACAAGATTACTCTAACTTGAATAATGAAATTATTGAAAATTTTATTTCAAATTTGAAAAACTAAGTCTTTTTGATTTTAATAACTTTTTAAAATATTCTGGTAATAAAGCTGAATAAGTATGCTTCATATCATTAATTTTAAATTTAATTTGATACGAGTGCAGCATAAGATTTTTATTTATACCTTTATCTGACTTAGATAGTTTATATTTGGTATCACCAAATATAGGATTTCCAATTGCAAAAAGTTGTTTACGTAACTGATGTTTTCTTCCAGTTATTGGTTTTAACTCCAATAAAGATGCTTCAGAATTTTTATCTATTACCTTGAATATAGTTTTCGCTTTTTCAACTAACTTTTTATCTCCATCATATCTTATTAAGTCATCATCCCAAACACCTGTATTTTTATTTATTTCTCCTTGGCATATGGCAAGATAAGTTTTGTGAACTTTTCTTAATCTAAATAATGATGTTAGTAACTGTGCGCTCTCTCTATTTTTCGCCATTATAAATACACCAGATGTATCTTTGTCTAATCTATGAACAGAATAAGGTTTTGTTCCTTTAAAAATTTCACTCTTTGCGAAAATATCAACTAAGTTTTTTTTAGATTTTGTACCACCTTGTACTGATATTCCGGATGCTTTATTTAATACAACAAAATTATCATTATCATCAATTATTTGATCTTCGTTTGATTTTATTATTTCTTTAGTTGGTAAAAATTTTATTTTTTTTTGTTCTACTCTTTCTTTAAATTCAATATTAAAGATATTTATTTGATCTCCTTTTTTTATTTTATGAGAACTTTTAACTTTTTTTTTGTTAATTTTAATTTTTCCTGTCCTAAGATATTTTTCAATTAAACCTTGAGGTATTTTTCCAATATTAAATCTCATCCATCTATCAATACGCATATCATTACACGTTGAATCAACGATGTATGACTTGTTCATGACTTAGGATTTAAGCTGTAGCTTGTTTATTTTCTTCTGTTTTTAGAGCTTCTTTTGATGTATCTTTTTTCTTCTTATCTACTCTTTTGGCTTCAACATCTCTATCTACAAATTCTATAATTGCCATTGGAGCATTATCACCATATCTAAAACCTGCTTTAATAATTCTAGTGTAGCCACCTTTTCTATTTGAATATCTTTTAGAAAGAGTTTTTTTTACTTTATTAGCTGATTTAACATCCTGCAATTGAGACACAAGCATCTTAGTTGTTTGCAAAGTATCTTTTTTACCTAAAGTAATAATTTTGTCAGCCTGAGGTCTTAAAAACTTTGCTTTTGGCAATGTAGTTTTAATCTGTTCATATTTTATTAAAGAATTTAACATATTCTTTAACAGAGCTTTTCTATGCTCAGAAGTTCTATTTAACTTTTTGTTGGCTAAGCCGTGTCTCATTAAATTGCTTCCTCTAATTTTTTAGACATTTCTGCAATATTATCTGGTGGCCAGTTAGGTATTTCCATTCCTAAATACAGAGACATTCCAGTTAGAACTTCTTTAATCTCATTTAAGGATTTTCTACCAAAATTTGGTGTTCTTAACATTTCACCTTCAGATTTTTGAACTAAATCACCAATATAAATTATATTGTCATTTTTTAAGCAATTCATTGATCTAACAGATAGCTCTAATTCATCAACTTTTCTTAATAAATTCTTATTAAACTCAGGTTCAGATGAAACTTCTTTTACTGGAGCTTCAACTGGCTCATCAAAATTAACAAACATTTTCAACTGGTCTTGAAAAATCCTAGCAGAATACGCAACAGCATCTTCTGCAGAAATTGAACCATTAGTCTCCACTTCCATTGTCAATTTATCATAATCAAGAGCCTTACCTTCTCTTGCTGTGCTAACAGAATAAGAAACTTTTTTTACAGGGCTATACAAAGAGTCAATGGCAATTAAACCTAATGGTGGCTCCTCTGGTTTATTTAGCTCAGCTGGAACATAACCTTTTCCAGTGTTTACATTCATTTCCATATGAAAAGTAGTATTTTCATCTAAGTTACAAATTACTAATTCAGGATTTAATATTTCTACATCAGTCACAGGAGCAATGTCAGAAGCTTTTATTTCACCTGGACCTTTTGCGTCTAAAACTAATTTTTTTGTACCTTCAGAATTACATTTTAAAGCTAGTGATTTAACATTTAATACTATGTCTGTTACATCTTCTCTTACACCTTTAATTGATGTAAATTCATGTAAAACACCGTCTATTTGTATCGAAGTAACTGCAGCTCCTCTGATTGAAGAAAGCAAAATTCTTCTTAGGGAGTTTCCTAAAGTTAATCCGTAACCTTTTTCTAGAGGCTCAGCTATAATCTTAGCATGTGTTAAGTCATCACTAATTTGAACATCTAATTTAGATGGTTTAATCAAAGATTTCCAATTTTTAACATTAACATTTTCTACTTCCATTAAACTCTCCTTTTTTTTGGTGGTCTAGTTCCGTTATGAGGCATTGGTGTTGTGTCTTTAATTGACAAAATTTTAAAACCTCTTGCTTGTAAAGCTCTTAATGCTGTTTCTCTTCCTGAACCAGGTCCTTTTACCTCAACAGATAAAGTTTTCATTCCATACTCTAATGCTTTTGATGCTGCAGAGTCCGCTGCTATTTGAGCTGCATAAGGTGTAGATTTTCTTGATCCCTTAAATCCTTTCTGTCCTGCAGATGCCCAGGATATTACATTGCCATTTGTATCAGCAATTGAGATTATTGTGTTATTAAATGTTGACTGCACATAAGCAATCCCATTTAAAATATTTTTTTTTATCTTTTTCTTTTTTGAATAAGAACTCTTTGCACTTTTCTTAGAAGATTTTTCTACCTTCTGATCTTTATTGTCAGTTTTTTCTGTTTTTGCCATTATTATTTTTTAGTTGGTGTTAATTTCTTCCCTGCAATAGCGATTGCTTTTCCTTTTCTTGTTCTTGCATTACATCTTGTTCTTTGACCTCTTACAGGTAATTTTTTTCTATGTCTTGTTCCTCTATAACATGCAAGATCTATTAATCTTTTAATACTTAAGGAATAATCTCTTCTAAGATCTCCTTCGACTTTAAAATTTTGATCGATGTATTCTCTTATTTTTAAAATTTCATCATCAGTTAACTCATTCACTCTTTTGGCTCTTGGAATTTCTAGAGATGAACAAATTTGTTGTGAGAATTTATCTCCAATTCCATAAATATATGTAAGTCCAATGTGGACAAGTTTATTTTGTGGAATGTTTATACCTGCGATACGAGCCATAATTTTTGTGATAAATTGTGCCTTTTATATAAGAAGATTAATCAAAGTCAACGTCTTAAACATTTATAAAAGTCTCTATTTTCCTTGTTATTTCGTCTATTTCTAAGCTGCCGTCAATTTCCTTAAATTTAGGATTCTCTGAGTAGTAATTCAGCACTGGCTCTGTTGTGTTCATGTATGTATCAAAACGTTTTAGAATAGTATTTGTTTCATCGTCTGATCTATTTTCTATAATTTTTCTTTTCTCTAGTCTTTTTACCACTGTATCTTTATCAACTTTGAGATACAAAATTAAATCTATCTTTTGATTTGATGCCTCGAGTAAGATATCTAAATTTTTTGCTTGGCTCAAAGATCTAGGGTATCCATCAAATATTAATCTATTTTTTTTTTGAGGGTCAGAAACTAAATTTTCAATAAGCTTATTTACGATTTCATCACTTACAAATTTACCATTTTTCATGTCATTAGTTATCGTCTTACCAATATCTGAATTTTTATATATTTCTTCTCTTAAAAGTTCACCCGTTGAGATTTGAAAGGAATTTAATTTCTTTACTAAATATTTAGCTTGAGTACCTTTGCCAGCGCCAGGTGGTCCAAACAAAACTATATTCACTTACTTTCCAAATTTAGTTTTCTTAATTAATTGTTCGTATTGAGAACTCATTAATCTTGTTTGAATTTGAGTTACAGTATCAATGGCTACAACAACAACAATTAAAATAGATGCACCACCCAAATAAAAAGGAATTGGGTAATTAGCTATTAAAAATTCTGGCATTAAACATACAAGTGTCAAATATAGAGCACCTAATGTAGTAAGTTTAGTTAAAATATTTTCAATATATAATGCTGTACTTTCACCAGGTCTAATTCCTGGGACAAAGCCACCATATTTTCTCAAGTTTTCTGCAGTTTCAGTTGGGTTGAATGTAATTGAAGTATAGAAAAATGTGAAAAATATTATTCCAGATGCATATAGCAACATGTACAAAGGCTGACCTTGAGTAAAATAAGAACTTAAGTTTAAAAAAGTTTCATTGTTTGAAAAAGAAAAATTAGAAAAAGTTACTGGTAACAATAATAAAGCAGAGGCAAAAATTGCTGGTATTACTCCTGCTTGATTAATTTTAAGTGGCAAATGAGAAGACTCTCCACCATACATTTTGTTTCCCATTTGTCTTTTAGGATAATTGATAAGAATTTTTCTTAAAGCTCTCTCCATAAAAACAACAAATAAAATAGTTAATATTAAAAGAACAAAAATTGCTAAGATCATGAAAGTTGATACAGCGCCTGTTCTACCTAATTCAAAAGTTGTAACTAAAGCTCTAGGTATTTCAGCAACGATACCCGCAAAAATAATTAAAGAAATTCCATTTCCAATTCCTCTTTGAGTGATTTGTTCACCTAGCCACATAAGAAAAATTGTACCGGCAACAATGGTTGTTACTGTTGTAATTTTAAAAAATGCTCCTGGATTAATTACTAAATCTGCAGAAGACTCTAAACCTACCGATAAACCATAACCTTGAACTGTAGCGAGTAAAACTGTTCCATATCTTGTAATTTGAGTAATCTTTGCTCTGCCAGTTTCTCCCTGAGCCTTTAAATTCTTAAAATAATCAGAAACCCCTGTTAACAACTGAACTATAATAGCTGATGATATGTATGGCATTATACCAAGCGCGAAAATTGCCATTCTACTGACGGCACCGCCAGCAAAAACATTGAACATACCAAGTAACCCTTTTTGATTACCGTCCATCATGATTTTTAATTGTTCTGGGTCAATTCCCGGTAAAGGAACAAACGTACCAAATCTATATACCGCAAGAATTGCTATGGTAAAAATTATTCTATTTCTTAGATCATTTGTTGAAGATGATGCGCTCATTTAAACAAATTATTTTTTTAATTGAATAGATCCACCAATTTTTTCTAGTTTTTCTATTGCTGATTTTGATGCCAAGTCAGCCTCAATATTAATTTTATCTTTTAACTCTCCAGTACCTAATATTTTTAATTTTGTAGAGTTTTTGTTTATTAATTTTAATTTTTTTAGAGATGAAGAATTAAGCACTTCATTTGGATTAATATTTTTTTTATCAATATAAGACTGAATTTTTTCCAAGTTTAAAATTGCAATGTTTTCTCTTGAAATTGGATTAAAACCTCTTTTAGGTAATCTTCTGTATAAAGGCATTTGACCACCTTCAAAACTTTTTATTGCAACACCAGATCTAGATTTTTGACCTTTAACACCTCTCCCAGATGTCTTACCTTTTCCAGAACCAATACCTCTTCCTACTCTAATTTTAGGTTTATTAATTTTCTGTCTTGTATTTAATGTAATCATTATCCTCTTTTTTCAATAATTTCTGATATTTTTTTATTTCTTATTGCTGAAATTTGTTTTGGTGAATTTTGTTTCATTAAAGCTTTCATAGTAGCTCTAATCACATTGTGTGCATTTGATGTGCCCATTGATTTAGCAACAATATCTTTTACACCCAATACTTCGCATACTGCTCTAACTGGACCACCTGCAATAATACCTGTACCTTTTGATGCTGCTCTTAAAACTATTCTACCAGAGCCATCTTTAGCTTTTACATCATGATGAATTGTTCTTCCTTCTCTCAAAGGTATATGTGTTAATTTTCTTCTCGCCATTTCATTAGCTTTTTTAATTGCATCTGGAACTTGTTTTGCTTTCGCGTGTGCTATTCCAATTTTTCCAGCCTGATTCCCTACCACTACAAGAGCTGAAAAACCAAATCTTCTTCCACCTTTTACAACTTTTGTAATTCTGTTGATATGAACTAACTTTTCTAAAATATCGTCTGTTTTTTTGTCTTTGTTATTTTCCATAATTAAAATTCCATCCCATTTTCTCTTAACGTGTCTGCAAATGCTTTAATTCTACCATGATATTTATAAGATCCTCTATCAAAATAAATTTTTGTAATATTTTTTTCCTGAGCTTTTTTTGCAAGCTTTTGGGCAACTAATTTTGAAAGCTCTGTTTTGTTAATTTTATCAGATGATTTTACATCTTTCTCAATGGATGAAGCTGATAACAAAGTTACTTTTTTTGTATCATCAATGATTTGAGCTGAAATATTTTTGGCAGATCTTGAAATACTTAATCTAAATCTATCTTTTGGAGCAACTTTTTTTACTTTGTTGCTAACTCTAAATCTTTTTCTAATACTAGTGTTTAGTTTCATTATTTTTTCTTACCTTCTTTTTTAAGTACATATTGGCCTTTTTCTCTAACACCTTTACCCTTATATGGCTCAATTTTTCTAAATGTTTTAATTTTTGATGCAACTTCACCAACTAATTGTTTGTCAGATCCAGTGATCTTAAGTGTAGTTTGTTTTTCTACAGCAATTTTAATTCCTTCTGGAATGTCAAAATCAATATCATGACTGTAGCCTAATTGTAAATTTAGCTGATTTCCTTTTAATGCCGCTCTATATCCAACACCTACAAGCTCTAACACTTTTTCGTAGCCAGTACTCGAGCCAATCACGGCATTATTAATTAAACTTCTGTTCATACCCCAAAGTCTTTTTGAATTTTGGTCAATTTTTTTTGGTTTAATTGAAATCTCTTTTCCTTCTTTGATATCCAAATTAAACATATCTAAATCAATATTTATTGATTTCTTTCCTAGTGGCCCTTCTATATTTATAATGTTGCCAGCTAAAGCAACTTTAACCTTTTCTGGGATTGATATATTTATTTTTCCAATTTTAGACATTAAAATACCTTACAAATAATTTCTCCACCAACACGTTGTTTTCTGGCGTCAATATCAGTCATTACACCTTTTGGTGTAGAAACTATTGCAATACCTAGACCGTTATTAATTTTAGGTAAACCTTCAGCACTAGAAAAAATTCTTCTTCCTGGTTTAGAAACTCTTTCAAATGCACTAATTACTGGGTTACCAGAATGATATTTAAGTTCTAAAGACAATGTTGGTTTATTATCCTCTGAACTAATTTTAAAATCTTTTATAAAACCTTCATTTTTTAGTATATCTGCAATTTTTGATTTAAAGTTTGATGATGGCAGATTTACTTTTTTATGATTTCTTGCTTGAGCGTTCTTAACTCTAGCTATCATATCTCCTATTGGGTCACTTAAACTCATAATTTTCCTTCCTACCAGCTCGACTTAACTAAGCCAGGTATTTTTCCTTGTAAACCTAATTGTCGAAGAGCAATTCTTGATATTTTCAATTTTCTATAAACACCATGTGGTCTACCTGTTATCTCACATCTATTCATCACTCTTGTTTTAGCTGAATTTCTTGGCAATTTTGATAATTTCTGCTGCGCCTTAAATCTTTCCTCTAATGGAAGTTTTTTATCCATTATTATTTTTTTTAAATTTTGTCTTTTCTTGAACATCTTGTCTGAAAGTTTAATTCTTTTTTTGTTTTTATTTACAGCACTAAGTTTAGCCATTTTTAATTGTCTCCTTTTTTAATAAACGGAAAATTCATTTTTTCTAACAATGCAAAGCTGTGCTCTTTGTTAATAGCTTTTATAACAATAACGATATCTAAGCCTCTAACTTTATCAGCTCTATCAAAACTAACTTCTGGAAAAATGATGTGTTCCTTTATGCCAAAAGTATAATTTCCGAATTTATCAAAACCTTTTGGCGACAATCCTCTAAAATCTTTAATTCTAGGAAGAGCAATATTTACTAATCTATCTAAAAATTCATACATTTTATTTTTTCTTAAAGTTACTTTTAAGCCTGCATTAGATCCTTTTCTTGTCTTAAAATTAGCTACAGATTTTTTGAATTTTGTAGTTACAGGTTTTTGGCCTGTTATCTTAGCCATATCCTCTTCACACGATTTAAGAATTTTAGAGTCTGAACCATCTAAACCAAGACCCATATTTAAAACAATTTTTTCAATTCTTGGCGCCATGTAAATATTTTTGAAGCCAAATTGGTCTTTTAAAGCTGGTTGTATTTCTTTATTAAAAATTTCTTTTAATCTTGGAGTCATTATTTCTTAGCCTCTTTTTTCTTTTCTGCTTTTTCATCTATTAATTTTAAATTTGATAAATGAATAAAACCTTCTTTTGAAAAAATACCACCTTTTTTCTCTTTTGTTGTTTTAACGTGTTTTTTAACCATATTAATTTCTTTTACTTTGGCTCTATTATTTGCTCTGTCGATTTCGATAACTTCACCCTCTTTTTTTTTGTCTTTTCCAGTTAGCACTCTTACTTTTAGACCTTTTTTAATCATCTTATAAAACCTCCGGCGCTAGTGAAATTATTTTCATTTGCCCTCTACTTCTTAATTCTCTAGTAACAGGGCCAAATATTCTAGTACCAACTGGTTCACCCTTATCGTCAACTAATACTGCAGCATTATTATCAAATTTTACTTTTGATCCATCGTTTCTATGAATTCCTTTTTTAACTCTTACTACTACAGCTTTATGAACGGTTCCTTTCTTTACTTTGCCCTTAGGGATAGCCTCTTTCACAGCAATTACAATTGTATCTCCAATGCTGGCATATCTTCTCTTAGATCCACCCAATACTTTGATGCACTCTATTCTTTTTGCACCAGTGTTGTCAGCAACTTGTAATTCTGTCTGTACACCAATCATTATTTATTATTCTCCATAACTTGAAACTTTTTATTTTTTGAAAATGGTTTGCTTTCAATAATTGAAACTTTATCACCTGTTTTAAATGTATTATTTTCATCATGAGCATTATAATTTTTTCTGACTCTAATGACTTTTTTCAATACAGGGTGTGAATATTTTCTCTCTACCATAACTGTAATTGTTTTATTAGGTTTGTCGCTTATCACCACTCCTGTTAATATTTTTTTAGGCATTTGATTTTCCTTTTAAAATTGTTTTCAATCTTGCAATTGTTTTTCTTGTTTCTCCAATTTTTGCAGGATTAGTTATTTGAGAATTCATTTTTTGAAATCGAAAATTAAATAAATCTTTTTTAAGCTTATCAATATTTTTGATAACCTCATCTTTGCTTAATTTTTTAATCTCTTGTTTTTTCATTTATGCAAATCTTTTTATTGTCTTTGTTTTTATTGGTAACTTTGCTGAAGCTTTATAAAGTGCCTCTTTGGCAATTTGTTCAGAAACACCATCAACTTCAAATAAAATTCTACCAGGTTTCACTCTACAAGCAAAATATTCTGGTGATCCTTTTCCTTTACCCATTCTAACTTCTATAGGTTTTTTAGAAACTGGAATATTTGGAAAAACTCTTGTCCATACTCTTCCTTGTCTTTTCATGTGTCTAGTTAAAGCAACCCTAGCAGCTTCAATTTGTTTTCCAGTAACTCTTTCAGGCTGTAATGCCTTCAGGGCATATGCACCGTAATTAATAGTACTTGCTCTAGTAGCATTACCGTGAATTCTTCCTTTATGAGCTTTTCTCCATTTAGTTCTTACTGGCTGAAGCATTATTGTTTACCTTCCTTTGGAGTGACTTTGTTTGTTTCTTGGCTAAATTCTCTTGCAAAAACTTCACCTTTATAGATCCAAACCTTAATTCCAATAATTCCATATGTTGTAAGAGCTTCCGCTTCTGCATAATCTATATCTGCTCTTAAAGTGTGTGATGGTATACTACCATCTCTTAACCATTCAGTTCTAGCGATCTCATTACCACCTAATCTTCCACTTACTGAAACTTTAATCCCTTTTGCACCTAATCTAATACATGATTGCATAGCTCTTTTCATGGCTCTTCTGTATGAAATTCTTTTTACTAACTGTTGTGCAATGTTTTCAGCAACTAAATATGCGTTTGTTTCAGGTTTTTTAACCTCTTTGATATTTAAGTTGACTTCATTTGTCGTAAATTTTGATAAGTTATTTTTAATTTTATCAATATCACTACCTTTTTTACCAATTACAAATCCAGGTCTAGATGTGTAAATTGTAACATAACATTTGTTTGATGTTCTCTCTATCATCACTTTAGATACACCTGAATTAATTACATTCTTCTTGATGTATTCTCTTATTTTAAAATCTTCAATTAGATAGTTGCCAAAATCTTTTTTCTTAGCATACCAAACAGAGTCCCAACCTCTGTTTACACCTAATCTAAAACCTACAGGATTAACCTTTTGTCCCATGTTTCTCCATTTGTTTTGCCTCTGATAAAATTATAGTTACTGTTGACCAAGGTTTTAAAATTGGTGCCGCTCTACCTTTTGCTCTTGGTCTAAATCTTTTCATAACAATTTTTTTTCCACAATACGCTTCTTTGACAATTAAATTGTCAATATCATATTGAAAGTTATTTTCAGCGTTTGCAACAGCTGAACTAATTGTCTTTCTAATATCTCTTGTAACTCTTTTTTCTGAAAACTGCAGGTCTCTAATAGCTACATCAACCTTTTTACCAACAATACTTTTTAGAATTGGATTAATCTTTCTTACGCTAGATCTAATTCCATTGTTTATAGACTTTACAGTCTTATTATTGTTTTTATCAATTTTCTTTTTCTTTCCCATAATTATTTTTTCTCTGCTGGTTTAGCTTTCTTATCGGCTGGTGTGTGTCCAAAAAAAGTTCTTGTTGGCGCAAACTCTCCTAATTTATGACCAACCATATCCTCTGATACTGTTATTGGAATAAATTTTTTACCATTATATATTTGAAAAGCTACCCCTACAAAATCTGGAAGAATAGTAGATTTTCTAGACCAAGTTTTAATTGGAATTTTCTTCGGATCATCTTTGTACTTGTCTACTTTTTTCATCAAGCTTTCTTCAACAAATGGTCCTTTCCATACAGCTCTAGCCATTACTTAGTATCCTTCCTTTTATTTCTTCTCTTAACTATAAATTTATCTGTTCTCTTATTATCTCTAGTTTTTAAACCTTTTGCTGATTGTCCTGTTGGAGACACTGGATGCCTTCCTCCTGCTGACTTACCTTCACCACCTCCATGTGGGTGATCAACTGGATTTTTAACAACACCTCTAGTATGAGGTCTTCTTCCTAACCATCTTGATCTACCAGCTTTTCCAATTTTAATATTTTTTTGATCAGGATTACTTAAAATTCCAATAGTAGCTAAAGCTCTAGAGTCTATTTTACGTACTTCACCTGACGCTAATTTAATTAAACTATAATTTCCATCTAATCCACTAATTGTAACTGAAGAACCAGCGGCTCTAGCTATTTTACCTCCACCACCTGGTTGAATTTCAACGTTATGAATATTGATACCAACAGGTATATCTTGTAACGGCATGCAATTTCCAATTTTAATTTCTTTTTTCGATCCACTCTCAATCTTATCTCCGACTTTAATTTTTTGAGGAGCTAAAAAATACGAATGTGTTCCATCTTCAAATTTAACCAACATTATGTAGCAAGATCTATTCGGATCATATTCTATTCTTTCAACAGTAGCCTCCATGTCAAATTTTTTTCTATAAAAATCAACATGTCTATACATCTTCTTATGACCACCCGCTCTGTTAATTGAAGTGATGTGTCCATTATTATTTCGACCCTTCATAGCATTTTTTGGAGAAACAAGAGTTTTAAAAGGTTTGCCTTTCCATAGACCTGTTCTATCAACTAAAATAGTACCTCTGGTAGATTTTGTGTATGGTTTAAAAGTTTTTAATGCCATTTTCTTAAATTCCTGTTGTTAGATCAATGCTTTGACCTTTTTTTAGAGTTATAATTGCTTTTTTGTATCCTGAAACTTTCACTTTTTTACCTCTAGTGAGTTTAGTTCTATTTTGTTTATTGATGATGTTAATTTTAGTGACATTAACTTTAAAAATTTTTTCAATATTTTTTTTTAGGTTTTTTTTATTAGCACCATCAGGAACCTTAAAAGTAATTTTGTTCAATTCTGATAGATTTGTTGATTTCTCAGTAACAACTGGAAAAAGAATTTTGTCGTATAAATGAATTTTATCCATATTAAGAATACCTTTTCTCCAATTCTTTTACTGAGCTTTCAGTAAAAACTACTTTCTTAAATTTTATAATATCGTAAGCACTAAAATGATTTACGTCAGTAACTTTTACGTTAGGAATATTTCTTACAGATTTTTCTATCTTATCTTTAGAGTTTTTATCAAGTATAATTAATGAATTAGAAATCTCTAGTTTATTAATTATTGAATTCATTTCTTTTGTTTTTTTAATTTCAGAATTAAAATCACTTAAAATTAATAAGTTCTTATTATTATTTTTTTCAGTAATTAAAGAAGCAACACTTTGTTTCTTTTCATTTTTATTTAACTTTCTTTTTTTGTAAGCTAATTCACCTTTTGGACCATGAGCTATACCACCACCAACAAAAATAGGAGCTTTTCTACTAGCATGTCTTGCTCCACCAGTTCCTTTTTGTGCATAAATTTTTGATGTTGGACCTTTTACTTCATTTTGTTGTTTAGTTTTAGCGTGTCTACCTTTGTAGTTGGCATTTGTTTTGTATAAAACACTAGCAACTAACTTTTGATTAATTTTTGCAGAAAATATTTTATCTAAGACTTCAATAGTATCTTTTTTTCCGTCTATGCTAATTTTATCTAATTTCATTATTTTTTCTTTTTATCTGGTGTTTTTTTTGCTTCCTCAGCAGCAGCTTGCTTTTCACTGATTGTCATTTTGTTTATATTTTTTACTGATTTTTTAACCATCACTTCAGCATTTTTTGATCCTGGAATGGATCCCTTTAAATAAAGTAACTCATTTTCTAAATCTGTTTTTATTATTTCGATATTTTGCATTGTTCTTAACTTATCACCCATATGACCAGCCATTTTTTTTCCTTTAAAAACTTTACCTGGATCTTGACTATGTCCTGTTGAACCATGAGCTCTATGAGAAATAGAAACACCGTGGCTAGCTCTTAAGCCTCCAAAATTATGTCTCTTCATTGCACCAGCAAAACCTTTACCAATCGTTTTTGATCTTGTGTCTACAAATTTTATATCTTTAAAAATTTCTAAACCAAATTCATTTCCTTCTTTGTAAGCAGAAGTATCGTTTACTCTAAATTCTTTTAATTTTTTCTTAGCTTCAGTGTTTTTCTTTGCAAAAACACCTTTCATTGCTTTTGTTAATTTTGAATTTTTAATTTTTCCATATCCAAGTTGAACAGCTTTGTAGCCTCTTTTTTCTTCTTCAATTACTTGAATAACTCTAGCTTTTTCAACTTTAAGAACTGTAACAGGCACCAACTGACCAGATTTATAAAATTCTCTAGTCATGCCAATTTTCTTACCTAATAAAGCTATCTCGCTCATAATTAAATTTTTATCTCCACATCTACACCTGAAGCTAAGTCTAATTTCATTAAAGCTTCTACTGTTTGTGGTGTTGGTTCTATAATATCTATTAATCTTTTGTGAGTTCTAGACTCAAATTGCTCTCTACTTTTTTTATCAATGTGTGGAGATCTTAAAACTGTATATCTTTCAATTCTAGTAGGAAGTGGTATTGGACCTTTTATAGTAGCTCCAGTTCTTTTAACTGTATTAACTATTTCTTCGGTAGAAGCATCCAAAACTTTATTATCGTATGCTCTTAGTTTAATTCTAATATTTTGTTTTTCCATTAACCTGCTACCTTTTTAGTTACTTCATCTTGAACGTTTTGTGGAACTTTAGAATAATGATCAAAGAACATTGAATATTGCGCTCTTCCTTGAGACATTGATCTTAGATTGTTTATGTAGCCAAACATATTTGCTAAAGGAACCATTGCCGTGATTACAGTTGCATTACCTCTTTGCTCTTGAGTGCTAATTTGGCCTCTTCTACTGTTTAGATCACCAATTACATCACCCATATAATCTTCTGGAGTAACAACTTCCACTCTCATGATGGGCTCTAAAAGCTTTAATCCACCTTGAGTGCAAGCTTCTTTAAAACATGCTCTGCTGGCAAGTTCAAATGCTAGAACACTTGAGTCTACATCATGATGCAAACCATCAACAATCGTTACTTTGTAATCAATCATAGGAAAACCTGCTAATATTCCACTATCAGAAACTGTCTCAATACCTTTTTCAACACCGGGGATAAATTCTTTTGGAATAGCTCCACCTTTAATGGCACTTTCAACCTCTCTACCCTTACCTGGTTCTTGAGGTTCAACAAATAATTTTACTTTAGCGAATTGACCAGCGCCACCACTTTGTTTTTTATGTATATATTCAAATTCAGCTGATTTTTCTATTGTCTCCCTGTAAGCAACTTGTGGAGCTCCAACATTTGCTTCAACTTTAAATTCTCTTTTCATACGATCAACAATAATATCTAAGTGTAACTCACCCATACCTTTGATGATTGTTTGACCAGATTCCTCATCAGATGATACTCTAAATGATGGATCTTCTTTAGCTAATCTTGCTAAAGCTTCACCCATTTTTTCTTGGTCACCTTTTGTTTTAGGCTCAACAGCAATTTCAATTACTGGTTCAGGGAATTCCATTGGCTCTAATAAAACAGGATTTTCTTTGTCACACAAAGTATGACCTGTCATAGTATTTTTTAAACCTGCCAAGGAAACAATATCACCTGCATTTGCTTCTTTAATATCTTCTCTAGAGTTTGCATGCATTAAAAGCATACGACCAACTCTTTCTTCTTTATCTGATGAAGAATTGTACACAGCTGTACCAGATTTAATTGTACCGGAATAAATTCTAACAAATGTTAATGAACCAACAAAAGGATCATTTGCAACTTTAAATGCCAAACCTGAAAAAGATGATCCATCCTCAAACTTCATTTCAATTTCATCATCTGAACCAACTTTAGTTCCCTTAATAGATCCAATATCTACTGGACTTGGAAGGTAATTAATAACAGCATCTAATAAAGGTTGAACACCTTTATTTTTAAAAGCTGAACCAGTTAAAACAGGAACAAAGCTAAAATTTAAAGTTCCTTTTCTGATACATTTAACTAAATCTTCCTCTTTAATTTCATCGCCGTTTAAATACGCTTCCATTAACTTTTCGTCTTGCTCAACTGCAGACTCAATTAGTTCGGTTCTGTATTTTTCTGAAATTTCTTTTAAATCATCAGGTATATCTTTATATTCCCACTCTGCGCCTAGTGCTTCATTTTTCCATACTTGGGCTTTCATTTTAACTAGATCAACAACACCAGTTAATGAAGCTTCAATTCCAATAGGTACTTGTAAAACTAATGGTTTAGCACCCAATCTATCTCTGATCATATCAACACATCTAAAGAAATCAGCACCAGTTCTATCAAGTTTATTTACAAAACAAATTCTCGGAACTTTGTATTTGTCTGCCTGTCTCCATACTGTCTCAGATTGAGGCTCTACACCAGCAACTCCATCAAATACAGCCACAGCACCATCTAGTACTTTTAAAGATCTTTCTACTTCAATTGTAAAATCGACGTGGCCCGGAGTATCAATTATATTAACTCTGTGGTCATTCCAGAAACAAGTTGTTGCTGCAGAAGTAATTGTGATACCTCTCTCTTGTTCTTGCTCCATCCAATCCATTGTTGCAGCACCATCATGTACTTCACCAATTTTATGACTTTTTCCTGTATAATATAAAATTCTCTCTGTAGTAGTTGTTTTACCAGCGTCTATGTGGGCCATGATCCCAATGTTTCTATATTTATCTAATTTATGAGTTCTAGCCATAATTTTTTACCATCTAAAATGAGCAAATGCCTTATTAGACTCTGCCATTTTATGAACATCCTCTCGTTTTTTTACTGCAGCACCTTTTTTTTCATAAGCATCATACAGTTCGTTAAAAATTTTATCTGCCATGTGTTTGTCTTTTCTTTTTCTAGCTGAATCAACTAACCATCTTATTGCAAGCGCTTGGGCTCTTTTACTTTTTACCTCAACAGGCACTTGGTAAGTTGCACCACCTACTCTTCGTGACCTAACTTCTACAGTTGGTTTAATGTTGTTAATTGCTTCATTAAAAATATTTATAGGTTCATCTTTAGTTTTTGTTTTGATTTTCTCTATTGCTTCATAAACTATTTTTGCAGCAATTCCTCTTTTACCATCATACATGATGTTATTTATTAATTTTGGAATTATAGTTGAATTAAATTTTGGATCAGGAACTACATTTTTTTTGGGTTGAGTTTTTTTTCTAGACATTATTTACCTTTTTTTGTTCCGTATAAAGATCTTCTCTGTTTTCTATTTGCAACACCTTGTGTATCTAAATTTCCTCTTAAGATATGATATCTAACACCAGGTAAATCTTTAACCCTTCCACCTCTAATTAGTACTACTGAGTGTTCTTGTAAGTTATGACCTTCGCCTGGAATATAAGCAGTTACTTCAAAACCGTTTGACAATCTAACTCTAGCAACTTTTCTTAATGCAGAGTTTGGTTTTTTTGGAGTGGTTGTATAAACTTTAACACAAACACCTCTTTTCAAAGGTTGCTTCTGTAAAGCAGGAACTTTGTTCCTAGAAACTTGTTTAACTCTTTTTTTTCTTAACAACTGATTAATAGTTGGCATAATTTTTTTTTAAAATTAATTAATTTATTTTTGAGATGAAAATAACTGACAGGTTATTTTGTGGCAGCGTTTAGTACCTCAAGAGCACTACATTCCAACCAAAAACATCGCCAAAATACTTATTAATCAGCTATTGTCAAACTAAAACTGCAATTTTTAGGTGATTTTTTTATTGATTTACTTGTGTTTCTTCAGGCTCAGAAGCTTCAAGTTTATCTTGTTCTGCTAAGAAGCTATTATCATCTTCTAAGGCCTTGTTGTTCCATCTGTTCTTGATATTACCCGTTCCAGCAGGAACTAATCTTCCAACTATTACGTTCTCTTTTAAACCGTTTAATGGATCAACTTTCCCTTTAATTGCAGCGTCTGTTAATACTCTTGTTGTCTCTTGGAAAGATGCAGCAGAAATGAATGATTCTGTTTGAAGTGAAGCTTTAGTAATACCCATTAAAACTCTTTCTCCAACTGCAGGAGTTTTGCCTTCAGCAACTAATTTTTCATTAGTATTATCAAACTTGATTCTATCAACTACTTCACCCGGTAAATAGCTTGAATCTCCAGATACCTTAACTTCAACTTTCTTAAGCATTTGTCTTAGAATTGTTTCAATATGTTTATCGTTAATAATTACACCTTGTAATCGATATACTTCTTGGACTTGATTAACAAAATATTCTGTTAATTCTTTAATACCTAAAATTCTTAAAATATCATGCGGTAATGGCTGTCCATCTAAAAGGTATTCACCTTTTTGAATTTTTTCACCAGGATTAAAGTTAATGTGTTTTCCTTTTGGAATTAAATAATTTGATGGTTCTGATCCGTCTTCAGGAACAATCGAAATTCTTTGTTTACCTCTAACTTCTTTTCCAAAAACAACGCTTCCATCGTTTTCGGCAATAATAGCACTGTCTTTAGCTTTTCTAGCTTCAAAAAGTTCAGCTACTCTTGGAAGACCTCCAGTAATATCTTTAGTTTTCGTTGTTTCTTTAGGTAATCTTGCAATAACATCACCAGCGTAAACTTTTTGACCATCTTTAATTGATAAAATCGAATCTGGTACTAAGTAATATCTAGCTTCATTGTCATCTGCTTTTTTAATTACATTTCCTTTTTCATCTCTTAAAGTAATTCTTGGTTTTAAATCTGTACTCTTAGATTGACCTCTCCAATCAATCACAGATTTTGATGAAATACCAGTTGCATCATCAGTAGTTTCTTGAATTGAAACACCATCTATTAAATCAACATAACTTGCAATACCACTCTTTTCAGCAATAACTGGAGTTGTATATGGATCCCACTCGCAAATTTTTGTATTTGCTTTAACTTTATCTCCATTATTAAAAAATAATCTTGATCCATAAGCAACTTTATAAACTGCTATTTGAACTCCTTTATCATCCTCAATAGAAAGTTGAGTATTTCTCCCCATAACAATTAAATTCTTCTTAGAGTCTTCTAGAATATTTGAGTTAATAATTTTTAATGTTCCATCACTTTTGCTGATAATTTGGTTATCTTGTTTAACCGAAGCTGTTCCCCCAACGTGGAATGTTCTCATCGTTAACTGTGTACCTGGTTCTCCAATTGATTGAGCTGAAATCATACCAATTGCTTCACCGACATGCACCATTTTACCTCTAGATAAGTCTCTTCCGTAACAAGTAGCACAAACACCCTCTTTAGAACTACAAGTCATTACTGAATAAACTTTTATAGATTTAACACCTGCTGCATCAATTTTATCACAGCCTGCCTCGTCAATCATTTCAGACTTTTTGATTATTACTTCACCACTCAAAGGATTTTTCACTTCAGCAGCTGTAACTCTACCCAGTGCTCTTTCTGCCAAACTAACAACTACATTACCACCCTCTAAGATCTCTGATAGTTCAATAAAACCTGGTTCTTCACATTTAATTTTTGTTACTGTTAAATCTTGAGCAACATCACACAATCTTCTTGTTAAATAACCAGAGCTTGCTGTTTTAAGCGCGGTATCTGCTAATCCTTTTCTTGCTCCGTGTGTAGAATTAAAATACTCTAAGGCTGTTAAACCCTCTTTAAAGTTGGAGATAATTGGACTTTCAATAATTTCACCTGAAGGTTTTGCAATTAATCCTCTCATACCAGCTAATTGTTTCATTTGCGCTGCTGAACCTCTTGCACCACTATCCGCCATCATAAATACTGAATTTATTTTTAAGCCCTCTTCTGTTTTTTCAGTTGCAGAAATTCTTTTCATCATTTCACCCGCAACTTTATCAGTACATTTAGACCATGCATCGACAACCTTGTTGTACTTCTCGCCTCTTGTAATCAAACCTTCAGCATATTGAGTTTCATAATCAGCAATTAATTTTTTAGTATCATCAATTAATTGAGTTTTATTTTCAGGAATAATTAAATCATCTTTTCCAAATGAAATTCCTGCTTTAAATGCATGCTTAAATCCTAAATCTTTAAGCTTATCGCAGAAAATAACTGTCGTTTTCTGACCACAGAATCTGAAAACCACATCAATTATCTCAGAAACAACTTTTTTTGGTAGCAATCTATCAACTAATGAAAATTTAATATTGCTATTTTTTGGTAATAGGTTGGCTAATAAAAATCTTCCTGCAGTTGATGTGTATTTTTCAATCTTCTTATTTCCTTTTTCATCAACAGTTTCATATCTTGAAATTATAGTACTATGAACGTTAATTTCACCTGAAGACAATGCAAACTCTATTTGATCAGAATTAGTAAAGTATCCAGATGGTTTATCCGATACTGGTTCCTGAGAAAGATAATATATTCCTAAAATCATATCCTGACTTGGAACAATAATAGGTTTACCATTTGAAGGAGATAGAATGTTGTTTGTTGATAGCATTAATATTCTTGCTTCCAACTGAGCTTCTAAACTTAAAGGTACATGAACAGCCATTTGGTCACCATCAAAATCAGCATTAAAAGCTGCACAAGTTAAAGGGTGTAGCTCAATTGCATCACCTTCAATTAATTTTGGTTCAAAAGCTTGAACACCAAGTCTATGAAGTGTTGGTGCTCTGTTTAATAAAACAGGGTGTTCTCTTACGATTAACTCTAATGCATCCCATACAGCATTAGTTTCTTTCTCTACTAATTTTTTAGCTTGTTTGATTGTAGATGCTAATCCCAATTTATTTAATCTTGCGTATAAAAATGGTTTAAATAACTCCAAAGCCATTTTTTTTGGCAATCCACACTCATGTAATTTTAAGTCTGGACCGACAACGATTACTGATCTTCCAGAGTAATCTACCCTTTTCCCTAACAAGTTTTGTCTAAATCTACCTTGCTTTCCTTTAAGCATTTCTGCAAGAGATTTAAGTGGTCTTTTACCTGTTCCAGTAATAACACGACCTCTTCTTCCATTGTCGAAAAGAGCATCAACAGACTCTTGAAGCATTCTTTTTTCATTTCTAACAATGATGTCTGGAGCTTTAAGATCCATTAATCTTTTTAATCTATTATTTCTGTTAATAACTCTTCTATATAGGTCGTTAAGATCTGAAGTAGCAAATCTACCACCATCTAGCGGAACCAATGGCCTTAATTCTGGCGGAATAACTGGAACCACAGTCATAATCATCCACTCTGGTTTTTGACCAGTTTCGATAAATGACTCTATTAATTTTAATCTCTTAATTGCTCTTTCTTCATTAACTTTAGATTTAGTCTCTTTAATAAAGCTAACAAGATTTTTTCTCTCTAATTCTAAGTCAAGATTTTTTAACATCTCAAGAACAGCTTCTGCTCCAATACCTGCAGTAAAGCTTTCTTCTCCAAATTCATCTTGATATTTTGCTAATTCTTCCTCATTTAAAAGTTGGTTTTTTTGAAGGCCAGTTAATCCTGGTTCGATTACTATAAAGTTTTCAAAATAAAGAACTCTCTCAATCTCTTTCAACTTCATGTCTACTGCAAGTGCAATTCTACTTGGTAATGATTTCAAGAACCAAATATGTGCCACAGGAGTTGCAAGATTAATGTGACCCATTCTCTCTCTTCTTACATTAGATTTTGTTACCTCAACGCCACATTTTTCACAAATAATACCTCTAAATTTCATTCGTTTATACTTTCCGCATAAACATTCGTAATCTTTGATTGGTCCAAAAATTCTTGCGCAGAATAGACCATCTTTCTCTGGTCTAAATGTTCTATAATTTATAGTTTCTGGTTTTTTAATTTCACCAAATGTCCAAGATTTAATTTTTTCAGGACTAGCTAAAGAAATTTTAATGCTATTAAAATTTTGCGCTTCTGAAATTTCGCTTCCTTTAAATAAATCAGTTAATTCTTTTTTCATTAATTAAGCTCCACGTTTAATGCTAATGATTTAATTTCTTTAACTAAGACGTTAAATGACTCTGGAATACCAGACTCGAAATTCTCTTCACCTTTAACTATAGTTTCGTAAACTTTAACTCTTCCAGCAACATCATCAGATTTTACAGTCAAAATTTCTTGTAAAGTATAAGAAGCTCCGTAAGCTTCAAGAGCCCATACTTCCATTTCTCCAAATCTTTGACCACCTAATTGTGCTTTACCACCAAGAGGTTGTTGTGTAACCAAACTGTAAGGACCTGTAGATCTTGCGTGAATTTTATCTTCAACTAAGTGATGAAGTTTTAACATATAAATTATTCCAACTGTAACTGGTCTATCAAATTTTTCTCCAGTTCTTCCATCCCATAAATAAGTTTGTCCAGATCCTGGCAAGTTCGCTAACTCTAACATGTCAGTTACATTTTTCTCTTTAGCACCATCAAAAACAGGAGTTGATATTGCAATACCATTTTGTAAGTTTTCACACAGGTCTTTAAATTCGTTCTTACTTAATTTATCTACTTTTTCATTGAAAGTGTCTTCTCCATAAACAGATTTTAAAAATTTTTCTATTTTTTCAGTTCTTTCGATCTTTTTATTATTTTCGTTAACTAAATTTTTAATCTGTTCACCAAATTCTTTACAAGCCCAACCTAGGTGAGTTTCTAAAATTTGACCTACATTCATCCTACTTGGAACACCTAAAGGATTCAAAACAATATCAACTGGTCTACCATCTTCTCTGTATGGCATATCTTCAACTGGCACTATTTTACTAACAACGCCCTTATTACCATGTCTTCCTGACATTTTATCACCTGGTCTTAATCTTCTCTTAATAGCTACAAAAACTTTTACCATTTTCATAACACTTGGTAATAAATCATCACCACTTCTAATTTTCAAAACTTTATCTTCAAATCTTTCTGTAATGTCTTGTTTTGCTTTGTTGTATTGATTTTTAAGTTGTGCCAAAGTTGCTTCATCATTTACATTTCCAACTGTTATTTTAAATACATCATTTATAGAAAGATTATTGATTGCATCAAAATCAAGTTTTGTTCCTTCAGATAAATCTTTTACTTTTTTAGTTAATGATGATCCTGATAAAATTTGTGAAGCTCTTTGTTTAATACTTCTCTCTAAAATTTCTTCCTCTACTAATTTATCTTGTTGAACTTGTTCAATTTCAGCTCTTTCAATAGTTATTGATCTTTCGTCTTTTTCAATACCATGTCTGTTAAATACTCTTACATCAACAACCGTACCACTAGCACCTCGTGACATTCTCAAAGATGTATCAGTGACATCAATAGCTTTCTCTCCGAAAATTGATCTTAATAGTTTTTCTTCTGGTCCTGATGCTGAATCACCTTTTGGTGTAACTTTTCCAACTAATATATCACCAGCGTTTACTTCAGCTCCAATGTAAACTATTCCTGACTCATCAAGATTTTTCAAAGCTTCTTCATTAACATTAGGAATATCTCTAGTAATTTCTTCTTCTCCTAATTTAGTGTCTCTTGCCATTATTTCGTATTCTTCAATATGAACTGAAGTAAATACATCGTCAGTTACACATCTTTCTGAAATCAAAATTGAGTCTTCAAAGTTGTAACCTTGCCATGGCATGAAAGCTACTGTTACATTTTTTCCAAGTGCTAATTCACCTAATTTTGTTGATGGACCATCTGCAATAATATCACCAGATTTAACTTTATCACCAACTCTAACAAGTGGTCTTTGGTTAATACATGTATTTTGGTTTGATCTTTTAAATTTTTGCAAGTTATAAATGTCTACACCTGACTCACTAAAATCAGTTTCTTCTGTTACTTTAATAACAATTCTCTTACCATCAATTTTATCAACAACTCCATCTCTCTTGGCAACAATCGTTACACCAGAGTCTAAAGCCACATCACTTTCAATTCCAGTACCAACCAATGGTGATTCTGGTTTTAAAAGAGGAACTGCTTGTCTCATCATGTTTGAACCCATTAGAGCTCTGTTAGCATCATCATTTTCCAAGAAAGGTATTAAAGATGCTGCAACAGAAACAAGTTGTTTTGGTGAAACGTCGATATAATCAATTGCATCTGGTTTTGATAAAAGGAAGTTTAAATTTTGTCTGCAAGAAACAAGCTCCTCAACTATCTTTCCATTTTTATCTAACTTTGTATTTGCTTGAGCAATTGTAAATTTGGTTTCTTCCATTGCAGATAAATACTCAACTTTATCTTGTACAACTCCATCTTTTACTTTTTTATATGGGCTTTCAATAAAGCCATATTTATTTATTTTTGCATAAGTTGATAAACTATTTATCAAACCGATGTTTGGCCCCTCTGGAGTCTCAATTGGGCAAATTCTTCCATAATGAGTTGGGTGAACGTCTCGAACTTCAAATCCTGCTCTTTCTCTTGTTAGTCCACCTGGTCCAAGAGCAGAAACTCTTCTTTTATGTGTAATTTCTGACAATGGGTTCGTTTGATCCATAAACTGTGAAAGTTGAGAGCTAGCAAAAAAATCTTTTAGTGAAACAGTTAAAGGTTTTGCATTAATTAAATCCTGTGGCATCGCTGACTCAACATCTAAAGTGGTCATTTTTTCTTTAATAGCCCTTTCCATTCTGTAAACACCAATTCTCGCTTGGTTTTCAACTAATTCACCAACAGAACGTACTCTTCTATTTCCTAAATGATCGATATCATCAACATCATCTTTACCATCTCGCAAATCTAACATTTTGTGAATAATTGCAATAATATCATCATTTCTTAAGATCGTAATTTTATCAGAACACTCTTGGTTTAATCTTGAATTCATTTTAACTCTACCAACATCAGATAGATCGTATCTGTCTGAGCTAAAGAAAAGATTGTTAAATATTTGTGTGGCTATCTCTATTGTTGGTGGCTCACCAGGTCTTAGCATTTTATATATTTCAGTTATAGCTTCATCTTTAGAGTTATTTTTGTCAGCCAAAACGGTTGTTAATAAATATGGTCCTTTATTTATGGAATTTGTTACGGATATTTGTAAATTGTGAATATTCGCATCCAGTATTTGTTGAATAATTGTATCATTAAGTTCGGTACCAATTTTAAAAGTACCTTCTTCTTCATCACTTACTTTAACATCTCTATGTAAGAATTTTCCAAAAAGAGATTCTCTTGAAACTAAAATATCTTTAAGTCCGTCATTAGCTAATTTTTTAGCATTTAAAAAATTAATTTTATCACCTAATTTTATTACTACTTCACCAGTTTTTGCATCAATTACTTCTTCTGAAAAGTTTTTAGCTTTATAATTCTCAGGATTGAATTTAGTTTTCCATTTTTCTGTCTTAGGATCAAAAGTATATTGCTCACTATCATAAAACTCATCAACAATTTCTGATTTAGAAAAACCTAAAGCTAAAAGTAACGTTGAAGCAAATATTTTTTTCTTTCTATCAATTTTAAAATATAAAAAATCTTTAACATCATATTCAAAATCTAACCATGATCCCCTGTTAGGTATTACTCTACAATTAAATAATAATTTTCCACTTGCATGAGTTTTTCCTTTATCATGGTCAAAGAAAACTCCTGGACTTCTATGCATTTGGTTTACAACAACACGTTGAACACCATTGGTAATAAACGTCCCACTATTAGTCATCATAGGTACTTCACCCATGTAAACTTCTTGTTCTTTTGCTGATAAAATATCTTTAGTATTGTTTTCTTGATCTATTTCGTAAACAACTAATCTTAAAGTACATTTAAGAGCTGAAGAATAAGTTAAACCTCTTGTTATACATTCTTCAACATCAAATTTAGGTTTTTCTAACCTGTATGAAACATATTCAAGAGTTGCTTTGTCATTTAAATCTTCAATTGGAAAAATACTCTTAAAAACTCTATCAAAACCTTTTGTTAATTCGGTTTCAGCATAGAATTCGGTTAATTCTTTGTAAGAATTTTTTTGAACTTCAATAAGATTTGGAATTGATAAGCTTTCTTTTAGTTTACCAAAACTTTTTCTAATGTTTTTCTTTTCAGTAAAAGATAATTGCATCTATATTTATTAATACTGACTAAAAATAATCAGTATTTGAATTCTTTCTAATTAATTTATTTAAGTTCTACTTTTGCGCCAGCAGCTTCTAATTTAGCTTTGATCTCTTCAGCTTCTTTTTTGTTAACACCTGATTTAACTTCTTTTGGTGCACCCTCTACAAGATCTTTTGCTTCTTTTAAACCTAATGAAGTAGCCGCTCTTACTTCTTTAATAACATTAATTTTTTTATCACCTGCAGAAACTAACATGATAGTGAAATCATCTTTTTCTTCTGCTGGAGCTGCACCACCTGCTGTTGCTGGAGCTGCTGCTGCCATTGGAGTTACACCCCACTTTTCTTCTAACTGTTTTGAAAGTTCGGCTGCTTCAGCGACAGTCAAACTTGATAAGTCTTCAATAATTTTATTTAGGTCAGGCATATTTTTCTACTCTTTGGGTTGTGTTTCAGAATTTTCTGCGGACAAACTACTCATTTTTTCCGAATGTGCAAGCAAAATACTAATTAATTTTGAGGCTGGAGCGTTTAAAATACCTACAATATTAGCTCTTGCTTCATCAAGTGTAGGTAAACTAGCAACATTTTGGACACCGGCCTGATCCAGGACCTCATCATCCATTATTCCACCAATTAATTTGAGATTTTCATTATCTTTAGCAAATTTGGATAAGATCCTTGCAGACATTATTGCATCTTCACCGAATGCAACCGCTGTTGGACCTGTGAAAAGATTGGATAAATCTTTACACTTAGTTTTTTCTAATGCTAATTTTGTGATTCTGTTTTTAGTAATCTTAAAGACGATACCATGCTCTCTCATTTTTGCTCTTAAATCATCTAATTGAGTCATTGTTAAGCCTTGATAGTGTGTAACCATCACAGCTTTACTACTCTCAAATTTAGAAGTCATTTCTTCAATATAATTTTTCTTTTGTTCTTTGTTCATCATAACTATATCGATTTTCCTAATTTAACTTTGTATGAAACACCCATAGTAGAAGTTGCAAAAACACCTTTTATTAAATCACCTTTGAGTGTGTTGTTAGACTTTTCTTTTTCTAATGCATCTATTATTGCATTATAATTTTTTAATAATTGATCATCACTGAAAGATTTTTTTCCAATACTTACCCCAATATTTCCATCTTTATCATTTCTAATTTCAACTTGTCCTGATTTTGCATCAGTAACTGCTTGTTTAATATTTTCAGATACTGAACCAAGTTTTGGATTTGGCATTAATCCTTTTGGACCTAAAACTTTTCCTAATTTCGAAAGTTTAATCATCATTCCTGGTGTACAAATTAATTTTTCAAAATTTAAATCCCCACCTTTTATTTGTTCAACAAATTCATCTCCACCAACAATATCTGCGCCTGCATCTTTGGCTTCTTGAGCTTTATTATCTTCACAAACAACAGCAACTTTTACTTTCTTGCCTGTTCCTCCTGGAAGATTTACTACAGTTCTAATGTTGACTTCACTTTTCTTTTGTTTGTTATTTATTTGAAAACTTAAATCTAGAGATTCATCAAATTTTGTTGTACAGTTTTTTTTAAGTTCAGGTAATAATTTTTCAATAGCTTCTGCATTTAAGTCTTTAGTTTTTTCTGGCAATTTTTTATATCTTTTTGAAGCCATTATTCTTTCACCTCTATACCCATTGATCTAGCTGAACCTGCAATAATTTTTACTGCTTCGTTTATATCGTGGGCATTTAAATCATTCATTTTTTCTTTAGCAATATCTTCTAATTGTTTTTTTGAAATTGAAGCTACAATATTTCTCCCTGGCTCTTTTGATCCACCTTTTAATTTAACAGCTTCTTTAATATAAAAAGATGCTGGTGGTGATTTAATTTTAAAATCAAATTTTTTATCTTTATAAACAGTAATTTCAACTGGAACAGGTTTTCCAGCCATAGATTTTGTTTTGTCATTAAATGCTTTACAAAATTCCATTATATTAACGCCACGCTGACCTAAAGCAGGACCAACAGGAGGAGCGGGATTAGCTTGTCCGCCTTTAATTTGTAACTTTATAAATCCACTTATTTCTTTTGCCATTAACTTACTTTCTCAACTTGGTTATATTCTAAATCTACCGGTGTTGGACGACCAAATATAGAAACTGACACCTTAAGTCTAGCTTTTTCTTCATCAATTTCTTCAATCATTCCATTAAATGATGCAAATGGACCATCAACAACCTGAACTTTTTCACCAACGCTATAATCTATACCAGATTTTGGCTGAGCCACACCATCTTTAATTTGGCCTAAAATCTTCTCAACTTCCTTATCAGAAACAGGTACTGGGATGCCTTTTGATCCAAGGAAACCACTAACTCTCTTTATTCCTTTGATCATATGATAAATATTGTTATCCATTTCACTCTTAATTAGTACGTATCCAGGAAAATATTTCTTTTTTCTTTGTATTCTCTTTCCTCTTTTAACTTCTGTAACATCGTGAGTTGGAACTATAATTTCCTCAAATTTCTCACTTATTTTGGCCTTATCAGCTTCTTCTTTAATTAATGAAGCAACTTTATTTTCAAAACTGGAGTGTGATTGAACAATGTACCAATTTTTCATTAAATACTCACCTTTAACAACAATTCTAAGAAGAATTTAAGAACCTGATCTAATAAGAGAAAGAATAAAGACATTACAACTGCCATAACAAATACCATTAAAGCACCTTGCAAAGTTTCTTTCCAAGTAGGCCAAGTAACTTTGAAAGCCTCTTGTTTTACTTCCTGAATAAATTTAATCGGGTTCTTCATAATTCTTTAGCTCAAATTGGCAGGAGCGGAGGGACTCGAACCCTCAGCCTCCGGTTTTGGAGACCGGCGCTCTACCAATTGAGCTACACTCCTATTTATAGAGTTACTCTATAATTTTAGTTACTACTCCTGCTCCAACAGTTCTACCACCTTCTCTAATAGCAAAGTTTAATTTTTCTGCCATTGCAATGGGTGTAATCAGTTTAACAGTAAATTTAGCATCATCACCAGGCATAACCATTTCAGTACCTGCTGGTAATTCTACTTCCCCTGTAACGTCTGTTGTTCTAAAATAAAACTGCGGTCTATATTTTGTAAAGAAAGGAGTGTGTCTTCCACCCTCGTCTTTTTTAAGAATATAGGCTTGAGCTTCAAATTTAGTGTGAGGAGTTATTGATCCAGGCTTACAAAGAACTTGACCTCTTTCAATGTCAGTTCTTTCAATACCTCTCAATAAAATTCCTACGTTATCACCAGCTTCACCAGAGTCTAAAAGTTTTCTAAACATTTCTACACCAGTACAAACTGATTTTTTTGTTTCTTTAATTCCAACGATTTCAACTTCTTCACCAGTTTTAATTACACCAGATTCTACTCTTCCAGTTGCAACTGTTCCTCTTCCTGAAATTGAAAATACGTCCTCAACTGGCATCAAGAATGGTTTGTCAACTTCTCTAGCTGGTTGCGGAATATGTTCATCAACAGCTTTCATTAATTCTAAAATTGAATTTTTTCCAATTTCATCATCTCTTTTCTCAACTGCTGCTAAAGCCGAACCTTTAACGATTGGAGTTGTATCTCCAGGATATTTGTATGAAGTTAAAAGTTCTCTAATTTCTTCCTCTACAAGTTCAATCATATCTTTATCATCAACTTGGTCAACTTTATTTAAGTAAACAACAATTGCTGGAATACCAACTTGTCTTCCTAAAAGAATATGTTCTCTTGTTTGTGGCATAGGACCATCAGCTGCATTAACAACTAATATTGCTCCATCCATTTGTGCTGCACCAGTAATCATATTTTTTACATAGTCAGCGTGACCAGGACAGTCTACGTGAGCATAGTGTCTTTTTTCAGTTTCATATTCAACGTGTGCTGTTGAAATTGTAATTCCTCTTTCTTTTTCCTCTGGAGCTTTATCAATTTGATCGTATGCTACAGCTGTTCCACCACCAGCTTCAGCTAATACATTTGTTATAGCTGCAGTAAGAGTTGTTTTACCATGGTCGACATGACCAATAGTCCCAATGTTACAGTGGGGTTTACTTCGTACGAATTTTTCTTTTGACATTTCTTTTTAACCTCAGTTTTTTTTTTTTTTGTTTCTTACTTTAATTTCTTGGAGCGGGTAAAGGGAATCGAACCCTTACATCCAGCTTGGAAGGCTAGCGTTCTACCATTGAACTACACCCGCACAACCCCAAGAGTAACACTCCATTGTTATTTAAAATTATATTAAATGGTGGAGGGGGAAAGATTCGAACTTTCGAAGACCGAAGTCAACGGGTTTACAGCCCGCCCCATTTGACCGCTCTGGAACCCCTCCTTTGGGGAAGTGTCCCCTTGTTCAATATAGCTTCAAATTACATGCGTTTTATATATTTTATTTAACCAAATGCAACACGTGATTTATTAAGAAAAACTATTAAAAAACGTGTAAAACACATCATAATTTTATGAATAAATCATCTTTTTTTATTGTTGGTCAACATGCGGTAATGGAAGCATTACGTAATCCAAATAGGAAAGTTTTAAGAGTGTTTTTAACAGAGGATGCTAAAAAAAATATTCATAGAAAAAATCCAAATAAAAATCTTCTTGAAGAGGTAAAGGTCTACTTTAAATCAAAAAAAGAATTAGACAAATATTCATCAAAAGAACAATTGATACATAATGGATATGTTGCAGAGATTGAACATTTAGATCAACCAGAATTAAAAGAATTTATTAAAGAAAAAAATAATTTAACCTTTGTATGTTTGGATGAAGTTACTGATCCAAGAAATATAGGTTCACTTATTAGAAGTGCTGCATCTTTTAATATTGATGGTGTAATAATTAAAGAGAGACATTTCCCAAAGGACAGTAAACTAATGTATAAATCAGCGAGTGGGTGTATGGAGCATGTAAATATTTTTGAAGTTTCAAATATTAATTCTACCTTAAAAAATTTAAGAGAAAAAAATTTTTGGGTTTACGGTTTTGACTCAAAAGGCCAAAAAGATTTTACTGATATCAAATGGGAGGGAAATAATATTTTACTTTTTGGATCAGAAGGATTTGGAATGAGGCAACACACTGGAAAATATGCTGACTTTTTTGTCAAAATTGACATTAATGAAGAAATAGAAAGTTTGAATATATCAAATAGTGCAGCAATAGTGTTTCATCACCTAAGTTATTTAAAAAAAAAGAGTTGATTATTTAACAAATAATTAATAATTATTGCGCATGCCCTTGTAGCTCAGTTGGTAGAGCAATTGATTTGTAATCAATAGGTCCGCGGTTCGAATCCGTGCGGGGGCACCACTAAAATCTCATTTATTTTCAACAAACTCAATTTTACTTAAATTTTTTTTTTAATATAAAAATCATTTAATAAGACTTTAGAATAGAAAGGAGTAAAACTAGGTTAATTTTTTTCAAGTCTTTTTAAATTAAAAATATAATGAGAAAAATTGATCTAAGTTTATTTTTTTAAAATCTTTAAAATTATGAAAAGCACTTTCATTAGTCGGAATAAAAACTATATTTTTACTCTTTCTTTTACATTTCACATTAAAAGGTAAATTTTCACAATAAAAATCATATATAAATTTTGAGCCAACTTTTTCATCTATAATATTTATATTATTTTTTGATATATTTTTTTTTTTGATCATTAAAAAAGAATTGTATCTACCAACGCTCCATCTCATATTTTCATTTATTCCCTTATTAAATTTATCTGATTTATGATAGCTCTTTGGTTTTCCATGGTCAGATTTAAATATAATCGTATTCTCGTCGTAAATACCACTATCTTGAAATGATTTAATTATGGATCTAATTTTTTTTAATATACATTTCGTATTTTTAACATTTCCCTCAAAATTTTGTAACTTATTTATATTTCCATTAGAGTCGAGTATGGGAACATAATTACAATTTTCATCAAAAAGAATATACCAATGTGAAAAATTGAAATGGAAAAAAAAAGCATTATTTGTATTTGAATTTAAATAATTTCTTTGATTAAAAATTTCTAAAACTTCATAGAAACTAATTCTATTAATATCATTAAAGGTCGCCTGATTATCATTAAAGAAATTTAAACTTGTTAGTTCTAATATATAATTATAAAATTTAGTATTTCTCCAGCCATATTCATACAAATAATAAACCTTAATTGTTAACCATCTAGCAAATGAAGGAAACAAAACAGTTTGAAAAAAAGCATTTAACTTTACAGAATTATTATTTTTGAAATATTGTCCCTCAAAAATCTGATTATTTCCATTAAAAATTTTATTGTACGACCCGTAAGTATAAATATTTTTAAAATTTGTTTTGTTTTTGTTTATAATTAAATTATCGTTGTTAATTGTTTCTAAATCAGTCTGTTCAGTTAATTCACTTGAGATGGATATAAGTGTCGCTGGAAAAGTTACTATGTAATTTGAATATAAATCAAAATCTCTAAATATTTTTTTATTTTTTTCTTCATTTATTAATTCTGAGATAATGTTTCCATTAATACCATCAAAAGATATGGTTATGATATTGTTTTTGCCTAAATTCAGTTCATTTACATCAAATTTTACATTTTTATTTAAAATTAAAAAATTATTAAATAAAAAATATAAATTTATAATAAATAGAAATATAAAATAATAAAAAATCAACTTCATAAAGTTGTTTTTAAAAACCTGTATTTTGAATATTAAAAATGTAATTAATAAAGTGATGATTAATTTAAAAATATATAGATGTCTTAATCTGAAAGAATCCTCATATTGTTTCCAAAAATCTACTTTTCCACTTATCGATGGTAGCAGAGTACCATTTAAAATAATCCAAACTAAAGTGATAGTTAGGAAATAAATAAAATATTTATTTTTAAAAAAAGATTCGAATTTGTAACTTATTACATAAAAAATAGTATAAATAAAAAAAACATTCATTAGATAGATAGCCAAGGTAGTACTATCGATAATTTTTGGGATTTCATCCAAATTATTTATCATCACATCTAAAGGAACAAGTATTAAAATTAAAAATAAAATAAAAGATGAAATAGAAAAAAAATCATTCATATTTAAATTAGTTTTTCTTAAATTAAAAATAGGCATATCAACTTTATTAATTATTTATTCTAAATTAGACAATATTTTTATGAAATTAAAAGAAAAAATCTTTTAATAAATTAATTTTGCTCTTATTTTCCATAAAAGAGAAATATTCACCCTCAATGTTTTCTATTTTGGGTTCTGATAGTAAAATATTATTTTCTAAAATATTCATTAAATTTGAAGATCTGATAGCAGGATCAATAAAGGAAAACCATATTTTATGTAAATCATTTTCACTATAAATGTTATCTAGTTTAAATTTTTTGTATGCGAGCTTTTCTCGATAAAGTATTTTACCTTCATCAATTTTTTTATTTATATAAATTGCTGAACTTGAAAAGCAATTTAATTTTAAAATTGACCATAGGGATGCATCTGCTCCTCTAATATCAGGAAGAAAACCTGGGTGAATATGTAAAATATTATTTTTATAATTTAAAATATCTTTATATATTTTATTAGTGGTATTTAACAAAATTTCATTATTATCCTTTTTTAAACTTTGAATAAATTTATCTGAATTTAAACTTTCCCCAACAAAATCACAATTAAACTTAGATAATTTTATAATTTTATTTAAATAAATATTCTGAAAAAAATCCTCACTTAAATGAAAATAATTTTGTAAGTTTTTTAAAAAGGAAATATTATTTTTTACTGACAAAAATTTGATTGCAAAAGAATTGGTTGTATAAAATTTTATTCTAGAATTTAAATAACCTGAAAATAATAAATTATTATTTAAATAATATAATTTATTGATTTTAATTTTTTTTAAACTTAAAACTTCTAAATACGATCTAGCTATTGGACCTTCTTGAAAAATTAATCCAATATTAAATGTCATAATTTTATTAATTAATTTTTTTTATGTTTTAAAAAATTTTTTTTTAAAAAGTTGATAGATTGATTTAATTTTTAATATTATTGAAGTTATAATAATTTTTATTTTATTCCATAAAACTAAAAAAAATGATGCAACTAAGGCTACAATTTGCAATAGAAAACTTCCGCTACCAGGATCTAAATAGGCATAAGAATTATTGGTTAGAATTAAAAAGAAAATAAAAGAGTTTAATAATAATGATTTATAATTCATTTTTTGATTATAAATATACTGTTTCTAAATCTTTTCAATCTCAATTTATAAAAATTAACTTGTTTCTTTTCTCAACTGCTCAATTTTAATTTTTTTTTGCAAACTTCTGTTTTTATCATACATCAAATCAAATTTAATTTTTTCATTTTTTTTAATTGTGATTAATTTTGCGTTTCTGAATTCAAAGTTATCAGCAACAGCACTAATTGGTCTTTTTAAGGGATTTAAATTTTTTATAATTATTTTAGTTTTGTCATTAACAATTTTTCCTTTCCACCTTCGTGGTCTAAAAGCACTGATTGGGGATATAGATAATTTTTTTGAATGTAAACTCAAAATAGGTCCATGTACCGATAAATTGTAAGCTGTGCTGCCTGCAGGTGTGGAAACTAGAACACCATCGGATACTAATTTTTTTATAATTTTTTTTGATCCCTGATTTATTGATAAAAATGCAGCCTGTCTACTCTGTCTTAGTACTGAAACTTCGTTGATTGCTATAGATCTTTTTATTTGATTTTTTTTATTTTTAACAATCATTTCTAAAGGAGAAATTGAGACCATATTTGCTTTTAATAAATTTTTAATTATATCTTTTGAGGAAAATTTATTCATAAGAAAACCATAATTTCCAGAATTAATGCCATAAAAGTGTTTATTCGAATTTTTATTCTTTTTCAGTGTTTGAAGCATAAAACCATCACCTCCAATAACAATTATAAGATTTTCTTTTTTAAAATTTTTAGATTTAATTTTCTTAAATAACAAATTTTTTATTTTCAAAGATTTTTTATTTGAGTCAGAAATTATTTGAAGTTTACTCATTTAATGGTGCCCTCGGCCAGACTCGAACTGGCACTCCGCAAGCGGCAAGGATTTTAAGTCCTTTGTGTCTACCAATTTCACCACGAGGGCATTAATGAATTTCATTGTTATATCTTCAATTATTTATAACTCAACTATATTAAATTGTACTGATAATCTCTAGCCTCTATTACCTCATTAGGTAAATCAAGTATTACATCATCAAGTTTTATTGTTTCATCTTTATTTATATCTTTATTCAAAATTGCATTATCAGTAAGACCTAATGGTAATATTTTTTCTTTTTTTGATTTTTTTGAAGTTATCAATCTACCTCTTGCACAAAATCCACCCTCACCATCAAGTTTTTCACCTTTTTTTAAATCTTTTTTAGCAATACTAGCAACCTCAGCATTATAATTTTTTGTAAAACCAGTTGCCCTACTATCTAAAGCTATAGAGTATATGGATTGAGCAAGTTCTAATCCTATATAATGATAGGGTCTCCAGATTGCAGAATAATTACCAGATGAATCTGTAACCATTCCATAATCTTTGAAACAATTTTTTACGTATTCATTTTTTGCTTTTAAAACAATGTAAACACCCCATCTTAAATCATTTCCAATTTCTTTTTTTTCTAAATCGATACTTGAAATAACCTCTACTTGGCCTTCACTATCAATTAATCCTCCATCTTTTTTAGGTATCATTTTCTTTGCTATGTCATAGACACCAATAGGTGGAAAAGTTAAACCATTACTTGGACAATTTAGATTTGCTGCATTACTTACCGCACACATTTCTATTGCTGATTTATCTCCACATAAAAAACTGTTAAACATTTTAGGGTTCATTCCAGATTCATTTTCTGCTCTTTCCTTAGTTAAGCCATAATGACCCCAAACAGTTTCTGGTGTTGAATATTCAAAACTAGGATGATACTTCGTTCCTTTCCCAGCGCAAACAACCTCAAAACCATTTAATCTTGCCCACTCAATTTGTTCTAAAATTAATGATGGTTGATCGCCATATGCCATTGAACAAATTACTTCATTTTCTGCAGCTAAATCAGATAGATATTTTCCACATGTTATATCTGCCTCAACATTAACTAAAATAACATGCCTTTTGCTTTTTATAATTTTAGTCGCATGAACTGTACCTATTATTGGATTTCCAGTAGCTTCAATAAAAATTTCAATCTCTCGATCTATAATTTCATCAATTGAATTTGAAAAATTTATTTTTTCAATTGTTTCTGAGCTAAGGCCGCTGTTAATGCAATTTTTTTTTGCTTGATCAACATCAATATCAACAATGCTATCAATTTTTATTTTATTTAAATGATTATATTGGGCTAAAAACATGCTTACAAACTTTCCACACCCAATAAATGCTATTTTAATAGGTTTTTCTCTAGTCTCTAATTTTGTGTGTAAAAACATTTTTATATTATGCTTGTAGTGCTTTAATTAAAAATTTTTTATCAAGCTTACAATCTCTATAACCCCTTTTAACTACATTTAGGTATCTTTCTGTTGGAAATTTAAATGGAGATTTTTTAACCATTGTATAGGTCATTACTTTTTTTCCATAATAACTAAAATAATATTTTTTATAAAGAATAGGAAAATCCTCATAAACATCTAATTTTTTTTCATCACTTTTAGAAATTTCAAAAAGAGCTCCAGGCACAGAAGATTTTTTTTTAGGCTCAATATCTGCGGCTCTATATTTGCTTCTAAAAGTTAGTCTAAAATCTTTTAAATTTATTTTTTTTAAAAAAATACTGTCTTTACATCTACGTTTCATTTGAAAGTGATGGAGGTTACTACCATAAGCAAAATACAACATCAACGATCCACTACTTCAATTTTTTTTTCATTAACAAATTTTAAAATTTGTAAATTACAATTATCAATCTTACTTTGGTCTTCTGATCTGATTACAATTGAAACTCCCAGTTTACCTGCATGAAAAAAAGGATAACTGCCAATTTCAACATCTTTATTTTCATTTTGAACTTTAGTTAAAGAGTTTGCTATTTCACTTTCAACTGTTTTTAAACTAATAGTGTGACTTTTAATTGGTTCTCCACCAACTATATTATTTGTTAATCCACCTAACATTGATTTTAAAATTGAAGGAACTCCTGGAAGAGAAAAAACATTATCAACATTAAAACCTGGTGCGCCACTTGTTGGATTTAAAATAAGATTTGCATTTTCAGGCATCCATGCCATTTTTTGTCTTCCCTCATTAAATTCTCCAGGTTGATAATATTCTTCTAGAATTTTGAATGCTTCTTTGTGAACTTCATATTTTATTCCAAATGCTTTTGAAACTGATTGAGCTGTTATATCATCATGAGTAGGACCAATACCACCAGTTGTAAAAACATAATCATATTTTGATCTAAGTAAATTGAGTGTTTCAACTATAATATTTTCTACATCGGGAATTACTCTAACTTCCTGAACCTTTACCCCTATAGAATTTAACCAGGTTGCTAATGTTGATGTATTAGTATCTTGAGTTCTTCCAGATAAAATTTCATTACCAATGATTAAAATTGAAGCTTTAAATTTTGCATTTTTATCCATATGAAATATATAATTTACTGATGGAATTTACCAAGTCTTTAGTAAAAGGCAAACTAATCAAACGTTACAAAAGGTTTTTTACCGATATAAAACTTGGTAAAGAAATTGTCACAGCTCATTGTCCTAACACAGGTTCTATGAAAGGTTTATTAGATGAAGGTAATGAAGTTTATTTACTTCCAAATAATGACCCTAAGAGAAAACTAAAGTTTGGACTTGAAATAATTAAATCAAGAAAAAATTTAGTAGGTGTCAATACCCATATGGCTAACAAGATAGTAAATCATGCTATCAAAAATAATTTGATCAAAGAATTAAAAAATAATGATAAAATAAATCCAGAGGTATTCTTTAATAAGGAAACTAGATTTGATTTTTTACTAGAAAAAAAAAATCAAAAAAGCTTTGTAGAGGTCAAGAACGTTACTTTATTTAGAGATAAAGAAACCGCTGAGTTTCCAGATGCTATTACTTCAAGAGGATCTAAGCATTTATTAACTCTTATTGATGCCATAAATAAAGGTTATGAAGGTTATTTGATATTTTTAGTTCAAATTCAAAATATGAAATATTTTAAAATAGCTAAAGATATCGATGAAGAATATTATGAAAATTATAAAAAAGCTAAAAGAGCTGGGGTAAATTTTCTAGCTTATAGATGTGATTTAAGTTCAAAAAAAATTATTATAGATAAAAAACTAAAAATTTTAGATGAGTGATTATAAAGAAAAATTTGAAAAAATGAGAGTTGCTGGTGATTTAGCGGCAAGGACACTTGATATGTTAACTGATAACATTAAGGAAGGTGTCTCAACAGATTATATAGATAAATTGGGATATGAGTTTATAAGAGATAATGGAGGACACTCTGCTCCACTTTACTATAGAGGTTTTACAAAATCTTTATGTACTTCATTAAATCATGTTGTGTGTCATGGAATTCCTTCGGATAGAGTTTTAAGAGATGGTGACGCCGTAAATGTTGATGTCACTGCAATTGTAGATGAACATTATGGTGATACCAGTAGAATGTTTTGCATTGGCAAAACACCAATTAAATTAAATAATCTAATAGATGCAACATATGAGTCTATGATGAGAGCAATTAGAATTTTAAAACCAGGAGTTAAATTAGGTGATATTGGTCACGAAATTCAATCATTTGTTGAAGAAAAAGGATACTCTGTTGTTAGAGATTTTTGTGGTCACGGTATAAGTACAACATTTCATGAACCACCAAACATTTTACATTATGGAAATAAAAACTCAGGACCAGAGTTAAAACCTGGAATGACTTTTACAATAGAGCCTATGATAAATTCAGGTAAATATGATGTTAAAATGTTAAATGATGGTTGGACTGCTGTCACTAAAGATAAATCTTTATCAGCTCAATTTGAACATACGTTAGGAATTACTGAAAATGGTTATGAAATCTTTACAGAATCTGCTAAAGGTTATTCAAAGCCTCCATACTTATAATTAATGATTAAAAGATACTCTCGAAAAGAATTAACTGATATTTGGTCAGAGGAAAATAAGTATAAAATTTGGCTAGATGTAGAGGTTGCGGCTGCTGAGGCTATGGAAAAACTTGGTAAAATACCAGGAGGGGTAGCTTCAATTGTTAGAAAAAAAGCAGTCATCAATGTAAATAGAATACATAAAATTGAATCTGAAGTTAAACATGATGTTATAGCTTTTCTTACCTCTGTTACAGAAAAAGCAGGAATTAAAGCAAGATATTTGCATCAAGGGATGACTTCATCAGATGTACTTGATACCAGTTTTAATATTCAATTAGTTCAATCTGGAAAAATAATTCTTAAAGATATCGATCAATTTTTAAAAGTACTTAAGAAGCAGGCAAAAAAATATAAAATGACTCCATGTATGGGAAGAAGTCATGGAATTCACGCTGAACCAGTTACTTTTGGATTAAAATTAGCTTCTTTTTACGAAGAATTTAAAAGAAACAGAAAAAGACTTAAAGATGCAATAGATGAGGTATCAACCTGTGCAATATCAGGAGCTGTTGGAACTTTTGCAAATATAAGCCCTAATGTGGAAAAACATGTTGCAAAAAAATTAGGTTTAAAAGTTGAGCCAATTTCAACGCAAGTTATACCAAGAGATCGTCATGCATTTTATTTTTCAGTTTTAGGTATTATTGCAGGTTCAATTGAGAGAGTTGCAATTGAGATAAGACATTTGCAAAGAACAGAGGTTTATGAATTACAAGAGTACTTTTCAAAAAAACAAAAAGGATCGTCTGCGATGCCACATAAGAAAAATCCAATTTTAAGTGAAAACTTAACTGGTTTAGCTAGAATGGTTAGAAGTGCTGTCATACCAGCTTTAGAAAATATAGCGCTGTGGCATGAAAGAGACATTTCACACTCAAGTGTTGAAAGAAACATTGGTCCTGATGCAAATATTACAACAGACTTTGCATTAGTTAGATTAACAAATATTTTGGATAACATGATTGTTTATCCTAAAAAAATGTTAGAAAACTTGAATATAACAAAAGGACTAATTTTCTCTCAAGAAGTTATGCTAGAATTAACCAAATCTGGTTTAAGTAGAGAAAAATCTTACAAAATGGTTCAATCTTATGCGAAAAAATGTTTTGCAGAAAATCTAAATTTATTTGATGTGATATCTAATGATAAGTTTATTATGAGCAAAATTACAACGAAAAGGCTTAAATCAATATTTAGTTACGCAAAACACTTTAAAAATGTGAATTTGATCTTTAGAAGAGTTTTTAAATAATGAAAAAAGGAAAAAAACTATACGAAGGTAAAGCAAAAATCATTTATGCAACAAATGATAAAAATATAGTTATTCAATATTTTAAAGACGACGCTACAGCATTTAATAATCAAAAGAAAACTACAATTGAAGGTAAAGGTGTTTTAAACAATAGAATATCTGAACATATTCTTTCAAACTTATCCCAAATAGGAATTAAAAATCATTTAGTAAAAAGATTAAATATGCGTGAACAAATAATAAAACTAGTTGAGATAATTCCAATTGAATTTATTGTTAGAAATGTTGCAACAGGATCTATCACTAAAAGACTAGGTATTGAAGATGGAACTGTTTTAAAAGAACCATTAATTGAATACTGTTTAAAAGATGACAAGTTAGGTGACCCTCTAATTGCAGAAGAACACATAATAGCCTTTGATTGGGCTACTAAAAATGAAATTGATAAGGTTAAAAAAATGATTTTGAGAATTAATGACTTTATGATTGGTATGTTTAGAGGAGTTGGAATTAAGTTGATTGATTTTAAACTAGAATTTGGAAGATTAAAATCTAATGGGAAGCAAGAAGTAATACTAGCAGATGAAATTAGCCCAGATACATGCAGACTTTGGGACAGTATTACTGATAAAAAACTTGATAAAGACAGATTTAGAAAAGATTTAGGTGATTTAATTCCAGCCTACACAGAAGTTGCTAAAAGATTAGGTATTTTGCACGAACAATCTAATGTAAGTGCAGTAAATGTAACAAAATTATCATCTGTTAAGAGAGAAAAGAAATGAAAATCTCAGTAGTAATCACTTTAAAAAAAGATGTGCTAGATCCACAAGGTAAAGTTATTCATCAAACTTTAGATGGAATGGGCTTTGATGATGTTGATGAAGTTAGACAAGGTAAATATTTTGAAATTGATACAAAAGAAAATGATCCAATAAAAGCTAAAGATAAAGTTGAAGAAATGTGTAAAAAACTTTTAGCCAATCTTGTAATTGAAAACTATAAAATTATCGATCTAAAGTAATCAATGAAATCATCTGTCATTACTTTTCCTGGATCCAATTGTGATAGAGATATAGATGTTGCTCTAAAAAAGTTTGGATTCAAGAATAAAATGGTTTGGCATGATGATGCTGAACTTCCAAAAAGTGATTTAATTGTATTACCAGGAGGATTTTCATATGGTGACTATTTAAGATGTGGGAGCATGGCATCAAAGTCTAAAATTATGAAGTCAGTCATTAATTTCGCCAACTCTGGTGGTATGGTAATGGGAATTTGTAATGGATTTCAAATATTAGTTGAAACTGGACTAGTTCCCGGTGTGTTATTAAGAAATAAATATTTAGAATTTATTTGCAAAAATGTATTTGTAAAAATTAACAATAAAACAAATAATTATTTTAATAATATTAAAAATGATGTTTTGGAATTTCATATTGCTCACAATGAAGGAAATTATTTTTGTACAAAAGATCAATTAAAAGAAATTGAAGATAATGAACAAGTTGCAATAAATTATTGTGATGAAAATGGAAAAATAGAAGAACAATTCAATCCAAACGGTTCCATTAAAAATATTGCTGGTATTTTTAATAAAGAAAAAAATGTTTTAGGTATGATGCCTCATCCTGAAAGAATGATTGATAATTGCTTATCAGGAGAAGATGGTTCAATTTTTTTTAATAATTTAATTAATAATTTAAAATAATGGTAAACGAACAAGTGGCTATTGATCATGGTTTAAAAAAAGATGAATATGCTAAAATTTGTGAATTATTAAAAAGAACACCAAATATTACTGAACTCGGTATTTTTTCTGCGATGTGGAATGAGCATTGCTCATATAAATCTTCAAGACTTCATTTAAAAAAACTTCCAACAAAAGGAAAAAAAGTCATTCAAGGTCCCGGAGAAAACGCTGGTGTTATTGATATTGAAGATAATGATGCCATTGTTTTTAAAATTGAAAGCCATAACCACCCATCTTTTATTGAGCCCTATCAAGGTGCAGCAACTGGCGTTGGTGGGATTATGAGGGATGTATTTACAATGGGTGCTAGACCTATTGCAAATTTAAACTCTATTCATTTTGGTTCCCCTCAGCACAAAAAGACAAAAAATCTTTTAAGAGGTGTTGTTCATGGAATTGGAGGATATGGAAATTGTATGGGTGTTCCAACTGTTGCAGGGCAAACGAGTTTTGACAGTTCTTATAATGGAAATATCTTGGTTAATGCAATGACCTTGGGGTTGGTTAAAAAAGATAAGATTTTTTACTCAAAAGCAACTGGTTTAAACAAGCCAGTTATTTATGTTGGTTCAAAAACAGGTAGAGACGGAATTCATGGAGCCAGCATGGCTTCAGCAAGTTTTGATGAAAAAATAGAGGAAAAGAAACCCACTGTTCAAGTTGGAGACCCCTTTACTGAAAAACTTTTACTGGAAGCTTGTTTAGAATTAATGGCTGGTGACTCAATTATAGCTATACAAGATATGGGAGCTGCTGGATTAACATCATCAAGTATAGAAATGGCATCAAAAGGAAATCTTGGAATTGAAATAAATCTAAACAAAGTTCCTTGCAGAGAAACTAAGATGACACCTTATGAAATTATGCTCTCTGAAAGCCAAGAAAGAATGTTGATTGTTTTAGAAAATGGAAAAGAAAAACAAGCAAAAAAAATATTTGATAAATGGAATTTAGATTTCTCAGTAATTGGCAAAACTACTAATTCAAAAAAAATACAACTTTACTTTGACAATGAAAAGGTAGCGGACATCCCTGTGAATACATTAGTCGAAAATTCACCTATGTACGATCGTAAATGGAAAAAAGCAAAGCTACCTAAAAAGAATAAAATTAAAAAAGAAGATTTAAAAAATTTCAAAATTATAGATGTTCTGAAAAAAGTTTTATCAAACCCAAATATTTGTAGCAAAGATTGGATTTGGCAACAGTATGATCATACGGTTATGGGGGATACTATTCAAAAACCAGGTGGGGATGCTGGAGTTGTGAGAGTGCATGGAACAAATAAAGCCGTAGCTGCTTCAGTCGACAGTTCTGCTGTATATTGTTGGGCTCACCCCCTTACCGGTGGAAAACAAGTTGTTTGTGAAAGTTTTAGAAATTTAATTGCTGTTGGTGCAAAACCTATAGCTATTACTAATTGTTTAAATTTTGGAAGCCCTGAGAATGAAGAAAATATGGGTGAGTTTGTCGAATGTGTTCAAGGAATTGGTGAAGCAAGTGAATATTTAAAATTCCCAGTGGTTTCAGGAAATGTTTCTTTTTATAATCAAACTAAAGATGAAGGTATAAAGCCAACTCCCACTATTGGAGGTGTGGGTTTGATAAAGGATTATAATAAAATGATCACTATGGATTTTAAAGAGATTGATAATGTGGTTTTGGTTATTGGAAAAACAGAGGGACATTTAGATCAAACTTTATTTGCAAGAAATGTATTAGATGAAAAAAATGGTCCTCCTCCTGAAATAAATTTATTTAATGAAAAAAATAATGGAGAAACTTTATTGAAACTTATCGAAAGTAACCTAATCAAAAGTGCTCATGATGTTTCTTTAGGTGGAATTATTACAGCGGTAGCCAAAATGTGCATCAAAGGTAAAAAAGGAATAAATTTAAATAAACCAAAATATTTAATCAATGAATTGGAATATTTCTTTAGTGAAGATCAAGGGCGTTACATTATTGAGGTTAGTAAAAAAGATTTAAAAAAAGTCACAAATATATTGAATAAAAATGCTGTTCATTTTGACGAACTTGGTACAATCAGTGAAAATGAACTATATTTTGATGATAAGACAAAAGTTACAATTGACGAATTAACAAGTTCAAATACAAAGTGGCTTACAGACTATATGAGTAACTAATGGCAATGGATTTAAAAGAAATTGAGAGTTTAATTAAAGAAGCAATGCCTGATGCTATTGTGGAGATTCAAGATTTAGCAGGTGATGGAAATCATTATTCAGCGACTGTGACTTCTTCTCAGTTTTCAGGAAAAAGTAAAATTGAACAACATAAAATGGTATATAATTCTCTAAAAGGACGTATGGGAAATGAATTACATGCCCTAGCAATTAAAACAAAGGAGCAATAATGGACGATAATACAAAAAATATAATTCAAAATCATATAGACAACAATGATGTTTGTTTATTTATGAAAGGAACACCTGATGCTCCACAGTGTGGTTTTTCAATGGCTGTTTCAAATATATTAAAAATTCTTGAAGTAAATTTTAAAGGAGTAAATGTTTTAGAAGACCAAAACATCAGAGAAGGTATTAAAGTTTACAGTGATTGGCCAACAATTCCTCAATTGTATATTAAAAAAGAATTTGTTGGTGGATGTGATATCGTAAAAGAAATGTACGAAAACGGAGAACTTAAAAAAGTTCTCGAAGATAAAGGTATTAATTTTAAAAATTAAATTAAGAAATTATCTAGAGTAATATTCAATTACAAGATTAGGTTCCATTATTACTGGATAAGGAACTTCTTCAAATTTAGGAATTCTTACAAATTTTAATTTTTTATTTTTCTCATCCATTTGGATGTATTCAGGTGTTTCTCTTTCTTTATTTGCTAGAGCGATATCAATGATTGCTAATTGTTTAGATTTATCTCTAATTTCAATTGTATCCTCTTCTTTTACTAAATAGCTTCCAATGTTAACTTTCTTGTCATTTACTCTTACATGCCCATGGTTGATTAGTTGTCTAGCTGAGAAAATAGTTGTTGCGAATTTTGCTCTGTAAATCACTGCATCTAATCTTCTCTCTAAAAGACCAATTAAATTTTCTCCAGTGTCTCCTTTGAGCATAACTGCTTTTTTGTAAATATTTCTGAACTGTTTTTCATTAATATTTCCGTAGTAAGCTTTTAATTTTTGTTTAGCTTGTAACTGAATTCCGTAATCTGAAGGCTTAGATGTTTTTGTTTGACCATGCTGACCAGGTCCATATGCTCTAGTGTTAAAAGGACTTTTCGGTCTACCCCAAAGGTTAACTTTTAATCTTCTATCTACTTTATGTTTAGAGTTTAATCTTTTTGTCATTTAATAGTGGGCTTTATAAACTTACTCTTAATTTTGTCAATCAACGTTTTTTACCTAAACTCGCAAATACACCAGATAAAATGCGTGATTCTTTTGATGATAATTCCATTCGGTAAAAGATATTTCTTAGGTTTTCTAGCATTATTGGCTTCTTCTCTTTTGATTTGAAGAAATTAATCTCCTCCAGATTCTGGATACATAAATTTGCCATTGCAACTATCTCTTTTTTAGAGGCAGATTTTACCTTATTTGATTTATTAAAAGAGGACACTTTTGAATAAAGAATACTTGATACATATTGAGCAATAATTATCAAACTATGAGATAGGTTTAACGACTTAAAATCAGGATTTGTCGGAATTTGAAGTGTGTAATTTGCATAGCTAATTTCATTATTTGATAAACCTGATGCTTCTGATCCAAATAAGAAGGCGACTTTTTTTTTATAATTAATTTTTTTTAAATCTTCTAATTGAATGTGTTTTATATTTTTATTTCTAAATCTTGCAGATGTCGCAATAACAGTGTCTATATTCTTTAAAGAATTTTCTAAATTATCATAACTCTTTGCTGTGTTAATAATATTTTTAGAACCAACTGATGTTGCTAAAATTTTATCGTTTGGAAAAATTGGTTTTGGATCAATAACAATTAATTTTTTAAAATTAAAATTTTTCATTCCCCTGGCACAAGCTCCGATATTTTCTGAAAGCTGAGGTTTATGTAAAATAAAAGAGATATTATTAATGGACATTAATCAATGCCATGATTTCTGTTATAACTAGAAACAGCAGATGGTTTAATATCTGTTAAATACTTGGGATCTACTGACCAAATAGAAACTTTTAATGGATAACATTTTGCAACATCAGAGGAATGTTCAGATCCACAATCTCCTCCGGGACAAGCAGAAAGAGCTCCAAATATATCTGTTTCAGCAAAAAACTCTAAGTAATCCCCAGGTCTAACAGGGCTAGCTTTCATAAAATATTGTTTAGTATCATTAGTAAAACCAGTAAGCATAAATACATTTAATACATCATGAACTATTTTTTCAGCATGATCTAATTGAATATTTTTTTCTTTGACTAGTGCTCTTGTCAGATTTGAATGACAGCAATAGTGGTAATCATTATCACTTAAAAGTTTAGAAGTATAAGGATCACATCTAGTACCAATTACATCATGAACAGAACCACCGTCTTTATCATAATCATACCAATCCAAAGTATCCCAAGTTATTGTAGCCAAAGACCTTAGATATGGAAAACTACTAAACATTTTGTCTCCAACAGAAAGATGTGTTCCATATAAAGCTCTTGTTTTTCCTGAATAAAATTTTTCCTCTAGATTATTTAAATTAAATAAATTTAGATCTCCTACCTGTGGGCCATCTACACTTTCAATTCTGAAAAACTCCCCAAATTTAACCTCAAATGTTTTCGCGTCTCTTGGAGGTATGATTACTTCATCTTTTTTAACCAAATGCTCTCTTGCAGAATGTAAAATACTTAAATTTTTATCTTCGATAGTGGTATTTGGATAACAAACGATAGGCTTTGCCCCTATTCTACTATCGATATCTGTTGGTTTTTCTGAAAATTTTTTAATTTTCATTTTTATAAACTTCCAGGCGCTTTATCCTTAAATAATTTATAATCTAAACTATCCACTAAAGCCTTGAATGAAGCATCAATTATATTAGGTGATACTCCAATTGTGAACCAGTTCACTCCTTTTGCATCTGTGCTTTCAATACTAACTCTTGTAACTGCTTCTGTACCTGTATTCAAAATTCTAACTTTATAATCAACAAGCCTTAAATCTTTCAAATACTCTGAATATTTTGCAAGCTTATTAACGTTTTTTCTTATTGCGTTATCTAAGGCGTTCACAGGTCCATTTCCTTTTCCCTCACATAAAATTTTGTCTCCATCCACTTCTAATTGAGCTTTAGCATATGATATTATCTCTCCAGTTTTATCTTTCTTTACGGAAACATCGTATTCATTGATTGATATATATCTTGGTATTTCTCCCATTAGTCTTCTAGCTAATAATTCAAAAGAAGCGTCAGCACCATCGTAACTATAACCAATGAACTCTCTATCTTTTACTTCATCTAAAAGTTTTTTTATTTTTGGATCACTTTTCTGAACATTAATCCCAATTGAATTTAATCTAGACATTATATTTGATTGTCCTGATTGATCTGAAACTACGATATTTCTAGAATTTCCAACCTCTTCAGGATTAATGTGCTCATAAGTTTTTGGATCTTTTTGAACTGCAGATACATGCATTCCACCTTTATGTGAGAAAGCTGATGCACCAACATAAGGTAAATGTTTGTTGGGTTTTCTATTTAATATTTCATCTAGTAATCTTGAGCATTGAGTTAAATTTTTCAAATTTTCTCTCTTAATACTAAGTTCAAATTTATCGGAAAAATCTTTCTTTAAGAAAAATGAAGGTATTAATGACATCAAGTTTGCATTACCACATCTTTCACCTAATCCATTTATAGTACCTTGAACCTGTCTTGCGCCAGCTTGAACTGCTGCAAGACTATTAGCAACAGCGTTTTCAGTATCATTGTGAGCGTGTATTCCTAAATTTTTTCCCGGAATATATTTAGTTACTTCAGTTACAATTTTAGAAATTTCATGAGGTAGTGTTCCACCATTAGTATCACATAAAATAATCCATCTTGCTCCATTTTCATATGCAGCTTTTAAACAAGACAATGCGTACTCAGAATTAGATTTATATCCATCAAAAAAATGTTCAGCGTCAAACATAAATTCTTTACCTGATTTTACTATGTGCTTTGCACTTTCACTTATGTTCTTTAAATTTTGCTCGTTAGTAATTCCTAAGGCAACTTTCACTTGAAAATCCCATGATTTACCAAATAAACAAACAGATGAGCATTTTGAATTAATTAATGATGACAACATTGGATCGTTTTCAGCGCTATGCTCTGATTTTTTTGTCATCCCAAATGCAGTTAGTTTAGTTGATTTAAAATTATGATTTTTATTAAAAAATTCTGTATCTGTTGGATTAGCGCCGGGCCAACCTCCTTCAACATAATCTACTCCTAACAAATCAAGTGCAGATGCAATTTTTTCTTTATCATCAATAGAAAAATCGACACCTTGTGTCTGTGCACCATCACGTAATGTTGTATCAAAAATATATAGTTGTTCTTTATTCATTTAAATTTCCAAATCGTTTTACCATCTTTATCTTCTATTAAAACACCTTTGTCTGAGAGTTCATTTCTAATTTTATCAGCTTCTTCATAATTTTTTTTCTCTCTTGCTTTGTTTCTTTCGTCAATTCTCCTCAATATTTCTTCTTCAGAAATAGAGGCTTTACTTTTCTTGAAACTTAACCACTCCTCTTTGTTTTGATTTAATAAACCTACAAATCGACAAGCAGAAACAAATAAAGCTTTATCATTGTCATTACCTTTTAGTGCTTTTTCATATAATTTGTGTAAATTTGCTATGTAACCTGGTGTGTTTAAATCATCATATAGGGGTTGAAGAATTTCACTTGAGACATCTGTATTTTTTTTAATATCTACATAAAGATTGTACCATTTGTTAATTGTATTTTGACAATCTTCTAAAAGCTTTTCATTCCAATCCAGTGGTTGTTTGTAATGTGCGCTCATTAAAGCTAATCTTAAAATCTGGCCACTAATATTATTTCTAAAATCTTTTATTTTTAAAATGTTACCTTGAGACTTTGCCATCTTTTCATTGGACATAGTAATAAATGCATTGTGCAACCAATAATTAGCAAATACTTTTGTACCATTAGCGCATCTTGATTGTGCTATTTCATTTTCATGGTGGGGAAATATTAAATCTATACCGCCCCCATGAACATCAAACTCATCTCCTAAAAATTTTTTTGACATTGCTGAACATTCTAAATGCCATCCGGGTCTTCCTTTTCCCCATGGGGAATCCCAATAAGGTTCGTCACTTGCTGATGGTTTCCATAAAACAAAATCTTCTGAATTTTTTTTATTTTCACTTATTTCAATTCTTGATCCAGCAATTAGGTCTTCTAGTTTTTTGTTTGATAGTTGACCATAATCACTGAACTTTTTAACCTCAAAATAAACATGGTTGTTATTCTCATAAGCAAAACCTTTCTTGATTAATTCAGAAACCATTTTAATCATCAAATCAATATTTTCAGTTGCTTTGGGTTGATGAGTTGGTATTTCACAATTTAAATAATTACAATCTTCACCAAAACTTTCTGTAACTTTATTTGTTAACTCTGAAATTGAAATATTATTTTCTTTTGAAAATTTAATAATTTTATCATCTACATCTGTAATATTTCTAACATAAGTAACTTTTGAATATTTTTTCTTAAAAATTTTATAAAGGATATCAAAAACAACTATTGGTCTTGCATTTCCAATATGAGGATCATCATAAACTGTTGGTCCACAAACATACATTCTTATATTTTGTTCATCTATTGGAACAAATTTTTCTTTTCTGTTTGTAAGATTATTCGTTAAAAAAATATCATTACTCATAATTTTAGAAATATACTTAAATTATAGATTTGTGAATCTATTTGATTAATTTGGAATTTTGCATACTGGAATAGGCTCCATTTTATGCAAATTTTGTTTTCTAATGGTTTCGTATTTTGCTCTGTTGGATGATTTGGGATTATCCATAGCTTCCTCAAGTTCTTCATATTTTAACCCAAGCTGACCCTCATCTGTTCTACCATCATCCCATAATCCATCGGTAGGTGCAGCTTCAATTATTTCATTTAATATTCCAAGCTCTTTTCCAAGTTCCCATACTTGAGTTTTATTGCAATCCGCTATTGGTGAAATATCAACTCCACCGTCTCCATATTTTGTATAAAAACCAACACCAAAGTCTTCCACTTTGTTACCAGTTCCAACTACTATTCCTTTGTTGGCAGCAGCCACTTGGTAAAGAGTGGTCATTCTTAATCTTGCTCTAGAATTTGCCATTCCATGCTCGTTGTCAAATTTAGATAAACTTGAGCTAAATGCCAAAAACAATTCATCTAAATTAATTGTATGTGCTTCAACATTTTTAAAATTTTTTACTAGCCATTCCTGATGTTTTAAACTTAGATCGTGTTGATGTGATTTTTGTTTAATTGGCATCGACAAAACAATTGTTTTCAAACCCGTCATAGCACTTAAGGTGCTTGAAACAGATGAGTCAATGCCTCCGGATATTCCTATAACAAGAGACTGTGCCTTTAAAGGCATATTGTCTACATAATTCATAATCCAATCAGATATAAATTTCGCTTTTTCAGAAGTATTCATGATTAATTAATATAGATATAACATTATAATAAAAATTTAAAATATGACAAAAGTATCCATAATCATTCCTACTTTAAACGAAGAAGATAGTTTGAATATACTTTTAAATGAACTTTCAAAATTTAATGATAATATTTGTGAAATAATTGTTGTTGATGGACAATCAAATGACGAAACAATTGAAATTGCAAAAAAATATAATTGCAAAATTATAATTCAACAGATTAAGTTAGGTTATGGAGATGCAATAATAAAAGGAATTAATGAAGCAAATTCAGATTATAGTATAATTCTTGATGGAGATGGTTCAAAAAATCCAACCTATATTAAAAATCTTATAGAAAAAATTGTAAACTCAAACTCGGACTTTGTATTTGCTGAAAGATATGGACAGGGAGCTGGTAGCCTAGATGATACATTATTGACACATATTGGAAATAGAATTTTTACCTTAATTGGAAAAATATTTTTTGGAATAAAGATGAATGATATATTGCATACATTTTTCATATGCAAAAATGAAAAGTTTAAAAAAATAAATTTTACATTTAATGATTTTGGCTTTTGTGTTGAATTACCAATTAAAGTACATAAAGGTAAATTTAAATATAACTCAATACCTACAATAGAAAGAAAAAGAATAACTGGAGAAATAAAGGTTAGATCTTTTGTAGATGGTTATAAAATTTTGATTTCAATGATAAAATTATTTGCAAATATTAATAAAAATATCTGACCTCATTCTATCCCAAAAAAAATTTTTTTTATTAAGACTTGTTTGATTACAAATACTTTCATATTCCGTAATTAGCTTATGATTTTGAATTATTTCAAAAGAATTAACAAAATTGAAAATAATTATTAATGAAATTAATGTATTAAAAATTTTTTTATTTGAAATATTTATTATTCCAAAAAAAATATACATAATTGGTGCAATATAAATTGTATAATTTAGCTGAGGTCTTGTAGAAAAAATTGCAATTATAAAAAATAAAATAAATATATAGTTTATAAAAACTTTAATATTTTTTTTGTTAAAATCATTTAAAAAAATATATAAAAATAATAAGAATATAAATATTTCATTAAACCTATTTGAAACAATCTTAGCAGTGTAATAGTCAATATTTTTAATGGAAAGTATTAACAATTCTAAAATATCACTAAATTTATAAGTATAAGGATTTTCTGATGAAATAAACATATTTCCTGAACCTATAAAATTTAAAACCATTCCAATATTATTTGTATGAAAAGGTTTGAAAGCGATTAATAAAATAAAACCTAAACCTATACCTATTAAAAAATAAAATATAAAAATATTTATAAATTCTTCTTTGTTAAAATACCTTTCATTAATAATAGAAATAAAAAAAATAAGAAAAATTAATGCGAAAGGTATGATAATTAAATTCAAACCATGCATATATTTTTTGCACAAGAGTCCAATGCAGACTAAAAAGAATAAATTAAAATATATATGTATATATCTTAGCTCAAAATTATTTAATGATGATAATATCTTTTTTTTCTCATACATTAAAAATATAAATGGAAAAACAACTAAAACAAAAATCGATTGCCACTTACAAAATATACTCAACAACACAAAGAAACCAGAAAAAATTATATATTTTCTATTTAAAAAATTATTTTTAATTAACTTTAAAAAATATAACAAAGCTAAAAATATACACCCAGCTGACAACATTTCTGTCCTAATATGTCCAATAGAATTTAAGAAAGTTTGACTAAAAATAATTGATAAAATTAATAAATATCGAGTTAATCTCTCTACTTTGTTTAATTTAAGAATATTTGAAATTGAATAAACTATAGAAAATGAAATAAAAAAATTAAATAACCTTGAAAATATTACAACCTGTGTAAAATCTTTTTCTAAAATTTGGGAATTTTGAATATCATTGTACGATGAGAAAGAAACTAATGATAAACTTTTTAAAAATTCTAACCATATAGAAAGAAAATATATTAATGTATGTCCTGGGTGATCGTGATATTCAGCTTTTAATCCTGAGTTCAATAGTAAGCTGTTATGAATTATGGTTAAATCCTGATCACTTATCGATGACCAGTGCCGATAAAAATTTAATTGAAAAACTAAATAAAATAAAAAAATCCCAATTAAAATCTTAAGAAAATGTTTATAAAAAAATTTATTATTGGTCAAAAATATTTAGATTGCTTCTTTAAAATATTTTGAATTTTTTTTAATCTCATCTGAAATCATAAATGCTAATTCTAAAGCTTGATTAGCATTCAATCTCGGATCACAATGTGTATGATATCTTGAAGAAAGATCTTTTTCAGAAATTTCTTGCGAACCTCCAATACACTCTGTTACATCTTGACCTGTCATCTCAATATGTAGACCACCAGCATAACTTCCTTCACTATGGTGACAGGCAAAAACATTTTTTACTTCGTTCAATACACTATTAAATGGTCTAGTTTTGAAACCTGTTGCAGCTTTAATTGTATTTCCATGACATGGATCACAAGACCAAATTACATTCAATCCTTCTTTTTTAATTGATCTAATTAATTTTGGTAAAAATTTTGAAACATTATCTGCACCAAATCTTGAAATTAAAGTTATTTTACCTTTTTCATTTTTTGGATTAATTCGATTACATAAATTAATCAAATCATCTGGTTTTAGTGTTGGTCCACATTTTATACCTATGGGGTTTTCAATTCCTCTACAAAACTCTACATGTCCTCCATCAAGTTGTCTTGTTCTATCTCCTATCCAAACAAAATGAGCTGAAGTGTCATGGTTCTCTCCTGTTGTAGAATCTGTTCTAGTCATTGCCTCTTCAAAAGGTAATAGTAACGCTTCGTGTGATGTCCAAAAATTCACAGTGTATAATCTATTGTTAAAATCTGATGTAATTCCACACGCTCTCATAAATGCTATGGCATCTGCAATTTTATCCTCTAAATCTTTAAATTTTTTTGCTTCTGGACTTTTTTTAATGTAGCCTAAATTCCATAAATGAACTTTGTTCAAATCTGCAAAACCTCCTTTTGAAAATGCTCTTATAAGGTTAAGAGTTGACGCTGACTGAGAATAAGCTTTAAATAATCTTTTTGGGTCAGGAATTCTCGCTTTTTCGGTAAATTCCATTCCATTTATGTTATCACCTAAATAACTAGGAAGCTCCACACCATCTTTATTTTCAACTGGAGAACTTCTTGGTTTTGAAAATTGACCAGCAATTCTTCCAACTTTAACGACTGGTAATGAAGCTGAATAAGTTAAAACTAAAGACATTTGTAAAATTAATTTAAATGTGTCTCTTAAATTATCAGGGTTAAATTCAGCAAAACTTTCTGCACAATCTCCACCCTGAAGTAAAAATGCTTTTCCATCTACAACATCAGCTAATTGATCTTTTAGATGCCTAGTCTCTCCAGCAAATACTAAAGGAGGAAAAGTTCCAATTTTATCTAAAACTTTATTAAGTTCTTTTTTATCTGGATATTCCGGTATGTGTTTAACCGGATATTTTCTCCAACTATTTTTTTTCCAATTTTTCATATTCAACCTAGGGGTGTTTTAGCAGAGTTTAAACTTTATTCAACTGTGACGGATTTAGCTAAGTTTCTTGGCTTATCTATATCATAACCCATTTTCAAAGCTGAATAATAAGCAAGCTTTTGTAGTGGAATTGTTAAAAGGAATGGCAATAGATCATCATTGGTATTTTCAACTTCAATAGTTTCCCAAATATTCTCTGAAACAATTTCATCCTTGCTCTTGTTTGTAATTAAAAGTACTTTGGCACCTCTTGCTATAACTTCCTGCATGTTAGAAATTGTTTTTTTATAGTAATTGTCTCTTGGAGCTAAAACCACTACTGGCATTCCTTCCTCTATCAGCGCTAGTGGTCCATGTTTCATTTCTCCCGCAGGATAACCCTCAGCGTGAACGTAAGATAATTCTTTTAGTTTCAATGCTCCTTCCAAAGCTATTGGGAAAGAGAAACCTCTTCCAAGAAACATAGATCCTTTAGCTTCATTGAATGTTGAAGATATTGCTTGAATATCATTATCTATTAATAAAGTTTTTTCTATTAAGCTTGGTAAGTTTTTAAGATCTTTAATTTTTTCTTGATAATTTTTTTTATCTATTTGACCAGACAAAGATCCAATTTTTAAAGCTAAAATATATAAAACAAGTATTTGACCTAAGAATGCTTTTGTTGATGCAACTCCAATTTCGGGTCCACAGTGAATTGGTAAAACAAAATTTGAGTCTCTTGCTATAGAGCTTTCAATTACATTAACTACAGCACATGTCTTCATATTATTTTTGTTACAAAGATCTAAAGCTGCATAAGTATCCGCAGTCTCACCTGATTGGGAAACAAAAATATACAAACTGTCCTTTTTAAATCTATTTTTTCTATATCTAAACTCTGAAGCTATATCGATATTAACATCTAAAGACGTTAATTCTTCAAACCAATATTTAGCCATTAAACAAGAATGGTAAGCAGTGCCACAGCCAATTAAAGTAACTGATTTAATTTCGTTAATTTTCCAAGGAAAATTGAAAATATTTATCTCATTATTTGCGCTATCTAAATACTCTTTGATTCCTGTTTTAATTGTTACGGGCTGCTCTTCTATTTCTTTAGCCATAAAATGTTTAAAGTCACCTTTATCATAACTTGACTCATTAGATGATAATTCTAAAATTTTTTTGTTAATTTTCTTGCCCTCCTCATTATAAAAATGAACTTGATCTTTTTTAACAATACAGAATTCTCCATCATCAAGATAAGTAATTTTGTTTGTCATTGATTTTAAAGCGTAAGAATCTGACCCTAAGTAATTTTCATTAGGACCATAACCAACAGCTAATGGTGAGCCTCTCCTCGCCCCTACAATTAAATCTGGAATATCTTTAAAAATTATACCTAATGCAAAACTTCCATGAAGCTGTTTTAAGGTTTTGGTTATTGCATCTTCAAGTTCCATTGTTTTTAAATTTTCTGTAATTAAATGAACTATAACCTCGGTATCAGTCTGAGATTTAAACGTATGACCTTTGTTAATTAAATATTTTTTAAGAATTGTTGAATTCTCTATTATTCCATTATGGACAACTGATACGCTGTCTGATGAATGTGGGTGGGCATTAATACTATTTGGAACTCCATGAGTAGCCCATCTGACATGACCTATTCCTATATTTCCTTTTAAAGTTTTTAGATCAAAGTTTTGTTCTAAATTATCAACTCTTCCCTCAGATTTAACCTCATTTAACTGACCATCAAATAAAGTTGCAACTCCAGCAGAGTCATAACCTCTATATTCAAGTTTTTTTAGAGAATTTATAATATTAGCAGAAACAGACTTGTTACTGGATATTCCTATTATTCCGCACATAATTTATTTTGTCTTTCTTTTATAATTTTTAATTTCTACTTGTACAGATCTAGTTAGTGCTAAAGATTTTTTTTTAACATTTTTTGTTATTACAGATCCTGCACCAACAATACTTTCTTTGTCAATTTTTACAGGTGCTACTAGAGATGAATTTGATCCTATGAATACTTTATCTTTTATTACTGTCTTACTTTTTTTTATACCGTCATAATTACAAGTAATTGTTCCAGCACCAATATTTACCATCTTACCAATTTCGCTGTCTCCAACATAAGATAAATGATTAATTTTTGATTTGTTTCCAATAATTGATTTTTTTACCTCAACAAAATTACCTACTTTTGAACCTGCTTTAAGAATTGTATCGGGTCTAATTCTTGCATATGGACCTATCTCAACTTTATTTTCTACCTTACAAGATTCTAAATGCGAAAAAGATTTAATAACAACATTATTTCCTATTTTAACTTTCGAACCAATTACCACATATGGTTCGATTGTAACTCCTTTTCCAATTTTGGTGTCATTTGAAAAAAAAATAGTTTCAGGACCTATCATTTTAACACCAGCTTTTAAAAACTTATTTCGAAGTTTGTTTTGATTATTTTGCTGCTTTGTAAGTTTCATCTAGATTTTCTTTACATTAAGTATATATGTTAATTAATTCACAAATTATTTCTTTAAAATACTTTTGATATGAAACAAAAATTTACAGTATTATTTGATTTAGATGGAACTTTAATAGATACAGCGCCAGATTTAATAACAGCACACAACCATGTAATGAAAAAATTTGGTTATCCAACAAAAACATTAGGTGAATTAAAAAATGCAGTTGGTAAAGGTGCAAAAGCTATGATGGCAAAAGCTAACGGTCAATGGAAATGGTTTGATGAAAAAATTCAAAACGAAATGACTGATGAATTTTTGTCTTTCTATGGAAAGAATATTTATAACAAAAGCACTTTAATAAATGGAGTAAAAGAATTTTTAAATTGGTGCAAAAATGAAAAAATATCTATGGCAGTTTGTACTAATAAAACAGAACATCTTGCTGTTGATCTTTTAAAAAAAATAGGAATTTATGATTACTTTGAGTATGTGGCAGGATACAATACATTTGATTATTGTAAGCCTGATCCTAGACACTTAACTACAGTAATAGAAATTTTAGATGGAGACTTGAAAAAATCTATCATGATTGGAGATAGCGAAACTGATGCAAACTCAGCAAAAGCAGCAGATATTCCAATGATACTATTAAAATATGGATATACAGAAAAAAGGTCTGATGAAATCTACCATAATCACTTAATAAAAGATTTTGTTGGCATTGAAAAAATCATATCTGAATATCTTTAATATTGATTAATTTATTTTAGCTATTAAAACAAAATTACTTATAAGGAGTTATTTTGTTACTACATACAGTTAAAGTTTTTCCGTCTAAAATTCATTTACCTAAGAAAAAACAACTTGCCTGGAAAATTGCAGAAATTGCAAGTGATAATGCCAAATTAAATAAAGAAGCAGTTGAAATGGTGATCAATAGAATTATTGATAATGCATCAGTTGCTATTGCTTCTTTGAATAGAAAACCCGTTATTTCATCAAGAGAGATGGCTTTGAAGCATTCTAGAAAAAATGGAGCAACTCTTTTTGGTGTTAATTCAAAATTAAAATTTGATTGCGAGTGGGCAGCTTGGTCAAACGGAACTGCTGTAAGAGAACTTGATTTTCATGATACTTTTTTAGCTGCAGATTACAGTCATCCAGGTGATAATATTCCACCACTTTTAAGCGTAGCTCAACAAAATAAAAAAAGTGGTTTAGATCTATTAAGAGGAATTATTACTGCTTATGAAGTTCAGGTGAATTTAGTTAAAGGTATTTGTTTACATAAGCATAAAGTAGATCACATTGCTCACTTAGGTCCAAGTGTTGCTGCAGGATTAGGATCGATGTTAAAATTAAATACTGAAACAATTTATCAAGCAGTTCAGCAAGCACTACACACAACTATTTCTACAAGACAATCAAGAAAAGGAGAGATATCTAGTTGGAAAGCATATGCACCTGCACATGCGGGTAAACTTGCAATAGAGGCTGTTGATAGAGTTATGAGAGGTGAAGGTGCTCCAAGTCCAATCTATGAAGGTGAAGACAGTGTAATTGCAAGGATACTTGATGGAAAAAAAGCAAAATATAAAGTTCCATTACCTAAAAAAGGAGAAAGTAAAAAAGCTATATTAGAAACTTATACAAAAGAATATTCTGCAGAGTATCAATCTCAGGCTTTGATAGATCTTGCAAAGAAATTAAAAACTAAAATACCAAATTTAAATCAAATCAAAAAAATAGATATTCATACTAGTCATCATACACATTATGTAATTGGGACAGGTGCAAATGATCCACAAAAAATGGATCCAAATGCAAGTAGAGAAACATTGGATCACTCTATAATGTATATTTTTGCAGTCGCTCTAGAAGATGGTGATTGGCATCATGTAAAATCTTATACAAAATCAAGAGCTAACAGAAAAAGTACTATTAAGATATGGAATTCAATAACAACCTATGAAGATAAAAAATGGACAAAAAAATATCATGATCCAGATCCAAAAAAGAAATCTTTTGGAGCAAAAGTTGTTGTTACATTGAACAGTGGGAAAAAAGTAACTGAAGAACTTGATCGAGCTGATGCTCATCCATATGGAGCAAGACCATTTAAAAGAGAGAATTATATAAATAAATTTTTAACTTTAACAGATGGCATTTTAGATAAAAAAGAGAGTGCTCGTTTTTTAAGAAATGTTCAAAACCTAAAAAACTTAAAAGATGGTCAATTAGATAAACTTAATATTGAGATTAAAAAAAGTAAGTTAAAAAGAAATTTGAAAAAAGGAATTTTTTAATGCACTTTGTTGAAAAAGAACCAAGCCAAAAAAGAATAGATTTCGACCAAAAACTTAAATCAAATAAAATTCTGAGGGTTCCTGGAGCTTACAATCCTCTAACAGCTAAATTGATTGAGGAAATTGGTTATGATGCTGTTTACGTGTCAGGAGGTGTTATGGCTAATGATCTTGGTTTTCCTGATATTGGTTTAACAACACTTCAAGATGTGAGTACCAGATCTTATTTAATATCTAGGGTAACAAATCTTCCAACAATTGTTGATATAGATACAGGATTTAAATCTTGTAAAGAAACTATAGAGACTTTCGAGGAGTTTGGATTAACTGGTGTTCATTTGGAAGATCAAATTGAAAGAAAAAGATGCGGGCATCTAGATAATAAAGAACTTGTTTCAACAGAGGCCATGGTTTCAAAAATAAAAGAATGTGTAGCTACAAAAAAAGATCAAAATTTCAAAATCATAGCACGCTCAGATGCAAAAAGTGTTGAGGGAATTGATAAAATGATTGACAGATGCAAAGCTTATATTGATGCTGGAGCTGAAATTATATTTCCTGAAGCTTTACATGATGAAAAAGATTTTGAAAAAGTAAGAAAAGAACTTTCATGTTATTTGTTAGCTAACATGACAGAATTTGGTAAATCCAAGTTATTAAACTATAAGGAGTTAGAAAACCTTGGCTATAATATTGTTATATATCCAGTAACTACACAAAGACTAGCAATGAAAAATGTTGAAGATGGATTAAGAGACATTTATGCAAATGGACATCAAAATAATATAATAGATAAGATGCAGACAAGAAAAAGATTGTATGAATTGGTGGAATACGAAAAATACAATTCTTTAGATGAAAAAATTTATAATTTTAGTACAGAAGGACATGAATAATGAGTGATGATATTAAAAAAGGTTTACTTGGAATTGTTGTAGATGAAACTGAAGTTTCAAAAGTTATGCCGGAGATTAACTCTCTGACATATAGAGGTTATGCTGCTCAAGATTTATGTGAATATTGCAGATTTGAGGAAGTTGCTTATTTAATTTTAAATAAAGATCTACCTAACACTATTCAATTAAGACAATTTGAAAAAGAGGAGAGAAATAATAGAGAGCTTACAAAAAATTTATATGAAATTATAAAACACATGCCAAAAAAATCCCATCCGATGGATGTTGCAAGAACTGCTGTTAGTGTAATGGGATTAGAAGACAAAGAAACCTCTAACTCTACTCCAGAGTCTAATATGCGAAAAGCATTAAGAATTTTTGCTAAAACACCAACGGCTCTTGCTGCCTTTTACAGAATTAGAAGTGGTAAAAAAATAATTAAGCCTAAAAAGAATTTAACTTTTGCGGAAAATTTTTTCTATATGTGTTTTGGAAAAGTGCCTCAAAAAGAAATTGTTAAAGCATTTGATGTTTCTCTAATATTATACGCTGAACACAGCTTCAATGTTTCAACTTTTACTGCTAGAACAATTACAAGTAGTTTATCTGATATTCATGGAGCAATTACAGGTGCAATTGCCAGCTTAAAAGGTCCATTACATGGTGGTGCGAATGAAGAAGTAATGCACATGATGAACAAAATTAAAAAACCAGAAAACGCGTTAAAATGGATTAACAATGCTCTTAAAAATAAAGAAGTAGTTATGGGATTTGGTCATAGAGTTTATAAATCAGGAGACTCTAGGGTTCCAACTATGAGAAATTATTTTGGCAAAGTTGCTAAACTTAAAAAAGATAAAAAGTTTGAAAAAATTTACGATATTGTTGAAAAAGTTATGATCAAAAAGAAAAATATCCACCCCAACGTGGATTACCCTACTGGTCCAATGTATCATTTAATGGGATTTGATACTGATTTTTTCACACCTATTTTTGTTATTTCTAGAATTACAGGCTGGTCAGCTCATATTATGGAACAACACGCTGCCAACAAACTTATTCGACCACTTGCTAAATATAAGGGTAGCAAGCACAGAAAAGTGATGGAATTAAATTATAGATAGGATTAATTTTTCTGAATTTTTGCAAATCTACCATTGCATATTATTGAGCATTTCAATTGTTTTTCAGTTACAAAATCATCAATCGCTTTTTTTACACCAGGTGCTTGATTAAGATCGTAATCATCACATAAAACTATTCCATTATTATTAATTACTTCATAACAACAATTAAGATCATTTAAAACAGTGTTATATTCGTGACCACCATCTAAAAAGACATAATCAATTTTAGACATATCTATTTTTTGAAGAATTTTGTGAGAGTTACCTTTTATCAAATGAATATTGTCTTTAAATTTTTTTAGTAATTCCTCAACAGCTTCTAAGCTATATGGGTTTTGTCTTTTTATGTATTTAAAATAAAATCTCTTTATAGGATTTGAAGAAAAAGTGGTGTTTGGGATTACCTCATTTTTGTTTTCATCACTTTCTTCAAAAAGATCTAAACCAACGTATTTAAAATTTTTTCCATGAATTTTGGATAATAGTTCACAAACATTCCGAGCAGTAACTCCGTGAAAAACCCCAATTTCCAAAAAGGCTCTAGGTTTATACTTTGAAACTTCTTCTAAAAAGAAAGAACCAACACCTTTTTGTTTTAAGCTGGTTTTACGGTAATATTTTTTATATTCCAAAAGATTAACTAAATGCTTCTGCCCAAGTTCCTTGGGTTGATGCTTTAGAATACTCTGTAGCTCTTCCTTCAAAGAAGTTCATATGTTCTACAGCATTTAACATTGTATCTAACCAAGTTAATGGATTTTTATCAATGTCATAGATCGCTTCTAATCCTAATTGATCTAATCTTCTATTTGCAATAAATCGAATATATTTTTTAATATCATCTGCAGTCAAACCTTCCATTGGACCCATTTGAAAAGCCAAATCAATAAAAGCATCTTCATGCTCAACAATTGTTCTGCAAGCTTCATAAATTTCTTTTTTCAATTGAGGTGTCCATGTTTCAGGATTTTCTTTAATGAAATCTTTAAATAATCTGATCATCGAATTGCAATGCAATGTTTCGTCTCTCACCGACCAAGTAACAATCTGACCCATTCCTTTCATCTTGTTATGTCTTGGAAAGTTTAACAAAATTGCAAAACTTGCAAACAACTGAAGACCTTCTGTGAAAGCACTAAATACAGCAATTGTTTTTGCAATATCATGATTTGATTTAACATCAAAACCTTGCATGTAATCGTATTTATCTTTCATTTCTTTGTATTTCATGAATGCTGAATACTCAGACTCTGGCATACCAATTGTATCTAACAAATGTGAGTAAGCAGCAATGTGAACAGTTTCCATTGAAGCAAAAGATGACATCATCATTAATACTTCAGTTGGTTTAAATACATTCATGTAATGTCTTATATAACAGTTGCTAACTTCGACATCTGCTTGCGTAAAAAATCTAAAAATTTGTGTTAATAGATTTTTTTCTGAAGTTGAAAGATTTTTTTGCCAATCCCTTACATCATCTCCAAGTGGAACCTCTTCCGGTAACCAGTGAATTCTTTGTTGAGTTAACCATGCATCATAGCACCATGGATATCTAAAAGGTTTGTAAACTGGATTTGCAACAAGCAATCCATTATTGTTTTTTTGTGGTTGAATAATTTCTGACTTAACTTTTTCTGCTACTGACATGATAAACACTCCTCGTACTCTGGTTCACTATTTTCTGTTGATTTATTTTTATATACATTAGCCATGATGTCTGTTGACTTAGAGTCGTTAACATTCTCAGCTCTTTGAATTGATTTTGATCTACAATAGTAAAGGCTCTTTAAACCTTTCTTCCACGCATCAAAATGAATTTTATGTAATTCTTTTTTATGAACATCTGCAGGTAAAAATAAGTTAACTGATTGAGCTTGTGAAATAAAAGGAGTTCTGTCTCCGCTCAATTCAATTATCCAGCTTTGATTAAGTTCAAATGCAGTTTTAAATACATCTTTTTCTAAATCAGTTAAAAAATCTAAATGGTTAACTGAGCCTTGGTTTGTAGTAATACTAGACCAAGTTTCCTCATCATTTTTACCATGACTTTCAAGAATTTCTTCAAGATATCTGTTTCTCACATTAAACGAACCAGATAAAGTTTTGTGAGTATAGCTGTTTGCTGCAATGGGCTCTACTCCTGGAGAAGCTCCTCCACAAATAATAGAAATTGATGCTGTTGGTGCAATTGCAGTTTTGTTGGAAAATCTTTCTTGATAACCATACTCTGCAGCATCAGGACACGCTCCTCTTTCTTCAGCTAAATCTTTAGAAGCTTGATTAACTTTTTCATGAATGTTTTTAAATATTTTTTTATTCCATGATTTTGCCATTACAGACTCAAGTGGAATTCTATTTTTCTGTAAGAAAGAATGGAAGCCCATCACACCCAAACCAACACTTCTCTCTCTTTCAGCAGAGTATTTAGCATCTTTAAATTGTTCAGGAGCTTTGTTAATGAAATCAGATAACACATTATCCAAAAATCTCATTACATCACTAATCATATCTGGATCATCTTTCCATTCTTCATATTTTTCTAAATTTAAAGATGATAAACAGCACACCGCTGTTCTATCTCTACCGTCTTTATCAATTCCTGTGGGAAGAGTTATCTCACTGCATAAGTTAGAAGTTTTAACAGTAAGATTTGCTAACTTATGATGTTGAGGAATTTGTCGGTTAACTGTATCTATATAAATTATATAAGGCTCACCAGTTTCAATTCTAGCAGTCAATAATCTTATCCATAAATTTCTTGCAGAAATGGTTTGTTGCACAGTTCCGTCTGCTGGACTTTTTAATGCCCACTGTTCATCCGTTTCAACTGCTCTCATGAAAGCATCTGAAACTAAAACACCATGATGTAAATTTAATGCTTTTCTATTTGGATCTCCACCAGTTGGTCTTCTCATTTCAATAAACTCTTCTATTTCAGGATGATCGATAGGAAGATAACAAGCAGCAGAACCTCTTCTCAATGAACCTTGGCTAATTGCCATTGTTAAAGAGTCCATTACCTTAATAAAAGGAATTATTCCTGAAGTTTTTCCAACTCTGCCAATTTTTTCTCCAATAGATCTTAGGTTACCCCAGTAGCTTCCAATTCCTCCACCCTTCGCAGCAAGCCAAACATTCTCACTCCAAAGATCTAAAATTCCACCTAAGCTATCAGATGCTTCATTTAAAAAACATGAAATAGGTAAACCTCTTTTAGTTCCACCGTTTGATAAAACTGGTGTTGCTGGCATAAACCAAAGATTGCTTATGTAATTATAAATTCTTTGTGCATGTAGATTGTCATCAGCATAAGTGCTTGCTACTCTTGCAAATAAATCTTGATAAGATTCGTTTAAACCAAGATATCTATCTTTTAAAGTTGCTTTACCAAAATCTGTAAGTTTCGAATCTTTAGAACGATCAATTTTGATTATTATACCTTTGTCGTTTTGAAATAATTCTGTTTCATTATTTAAAGAAAATAAATCAGGCTTATTTGCTTTTGAAACTTCTTTAACTTCTGGGCTATATTCAGAGACAGCTTTCTTGAGGGCTTGAGATAGAATCTTGTTCATATTTATTATTATATTATTTTAGTTTTGCGAAAACAACTATATGTTGTAGGCGCTTTGATTAAGTATACTAAATAAACGTTTAATCAATGGAACATTTATAGAACGCGACAATATGATTATCAATAAAAAAATAAAATTTTTTTAAAGAAATTAACATAAAAAGAGTAAGTAGTGGATAAATGAGTGAAAATTTAAAAATAGATCCTTATGGTTTTAGAGAATATGACGCCCGTTGGTTGTATGAGAAAGACATAAACTCAGCAGGAATAGAGAATCTCGGCAAAGGACTTGGAACACAAATAAAAAATCACACCAAAAAAGATCATCCTAGAATTATTGTTGGACATGATTATCGATCTTACAGTGAGGAGATAAAAACCTCACTTAAAAGAGGATTAAAGTCAACAGGATGTCATATAGAAGATATTGGTTTGTCATTATCTCCAATGGTTTATTTTGCACAATTTAATTTAGATGCAGATGCAGTTGCTATAATTACAGCAAGTCATAATGAAAATGGTTGGACTGGTGTAAAAATGGGTATCAAAAAAGGATTAACTCATGCACCTGAAGAGATGAAAGAATTAAAAGAAATTACTTTAAATGAAAAGTTTTCAAAGGGTGATGGAAACGAAAAAGAAATAAAAGATTTCGATAAAATTTATAAAAATAACCTCATTAATAAAAACAAAATAAATAAAAAAATTAAAGCTGTTGTTGCTTGTGGTAATGGAACTGCAGGTATTTTTGCACCAGATATCTTAAGGGGTATTGGGTGTGAAGTGATCGAGTTAGATTGTAACCTAGATTGGAATTTTCCAAAATACAATCCTAATCCAGAAGATTTAGAAATGCTTTATGAAATTGCTAAAGTGGTAAAAGAAAATAATGCTGATATAGGTTTTGGCTTTGATGGTGATGGAGATCGAGTTGGTGTTATTGATAATGAAGGTAACGAAATATTCTCTGATAAAATTGGTTTACTAATAGCAAGAAACCTATCTACTAAACACAAAAATTCTAAATTTGTTGTAGATGTAAAATCAACAGGTTTATACTCAAAAGACAAAATTTTATTAGAAAACAATTGTGAAACAATTTATTGGAAAACAGGTCATTCCCATATTAAACGTAAAGTTAACACTGAAAAGGCATTAGCAGGCTTTGAAAAAAGTGGACATTTCTTTTTCAATCAGCCTTTGGGATATGGTTATGATGACGGAATAAATTCAGCCATTCAAGTCTGTCATTTATTAGATAATGAAAATAAAAAAATGAGTGAAATAATTAATGAATTACCAAATACTTTTCAAACACCAACGATGGCGCCATTTTGTAAAGATGAAGAAAAATATCAAGTAGTTGAAGAATTAGTTAAAAAAGTAGAACAATTAAAAAATAATAAAACTAAAATTGATGATCAGGTAATAACCGAAGTTCTTACAGTTAATGGTGTAAGATTTTCTTTTGAAGATGGATCTTGGGGATTAATAAGAGCATCATCTAATAAACCTTCATTGGTAATTGTAACTGAAAGCCCGACCTCAGATAATAGAAAGAAGAAAATTTTTGATTTTATTGACGATTTACTTCAAAAAACGGGGAAAATAGGCGAATACGATCAAAAAATTTAGTGCTTAATAAAGTTAATTTTCAACTAATAAGTGTTCATAAAACTGTAAAGAATCATTTAAAAATTAGATGAGGTGATGGAGGGAGACTGAAGTCACCTCTTTTTATTTTAGAGCTTTTCTTAATTTATTGACTATTACTTTTAGAGCTGTTTTTGGGTAATTTTTTCCCTTAACAACCCATACAGATAATGGCCAGGAACTATCTTTTTTACTTCTAGCAATAATATGTATATGCAACTGAGGAACAATATTTCCAATTTTTTCTACATTGAGCTTCGAAGTTTTAAATAATTTTTTCATTACTTTACTTGCATAAACAATTTCCTTCATTAGCAGAGTTTGATCTTTAGAATTAAGATCGCTTATGTCGGTAATCTTATTTCTTTTGGGAATTAGAATTATCCATGGAAATTTAGAATTATCGTTTAACCTAATAGTGCATAATTTAAGATCAATAAGATGATGTGAAGTCTTTAAAAATTTCCTATTTAACTTAAACGACATGCTTATAATTTAATATATTCGTAGAAAAACTTAACTGCTACGAATAGTAAGAAAATAGCAAGTAATTTACTAATTTTATTTTTATCTATTCTGTGAGCCGTTCTTGCACCTATTCTTGCCATAAAAGTTGTAATCGGAATGAAGATTAAAAAAGCTGGTACATTTAAAAATCCAATACTAAATGGTAAATTTGTTTTTAAATAACTACCTGAAATAAAAAAACCTGTAGCACCAAATAGTGCAATTAAAAAACCAATCGCTGCAGCACTTCCAATTGCTTTATTAATTGAATAACCGAAAAATTTAAGGATTGGCACATTCATAACAGCACCACCTATACCTGTTATAGCTGAAATAAATCCAACAATCGCACCAAGTATTATTTTTAAATACAATTTCATTTCAGATATTACATTTTGCTCCTTTTCTTTAATCGTAAGTAAATAAATTCCTAAAAAAAAGATTACGATTGCAAAAAAAAGTACTAATGATTTTGTTTTGAAAGTTGCAGCAAATATTGTTCCCAAAACAACTCCTGCAACTACAAAAAAACCATAGCTTTTAACTACATTAAAATCGACTGAATTAAATTTATGATGGGTTAAAACTGAGACTATTGATGTTGGAATTATTATTGCAAAAGAAGTTCCTACCGCTAAGTGCATTATATAAGCTTGATCAATTCCAAGTTTGCCAAATATGTAATAAAGAAACGGGACAGTTATTAAACCGCCACCAATACCAAAAAGGCCAGCTACAAATCCAACTGGAATTGCAGTCAAAACCATTAATAAAACTATATAGATATATTCATTTGCTAAGATTGAACTAAGCAGATTGACCTTCTCTCACATCAACATTGTTGTATTTAATTTTATCCATTATGTGATCAATTTTTTTTACATCAGCATCTCTCACACACATATTTTCACTTAAATATCTTTTCCAATGGCTGGCACCAGATTGACCGTGAAACAAACCTAATGTATGTCTCATGATTTGATTTAACCGAGTTCCTTTTTTCAATTCATCTTTTACATAAGGAATTAATTGCTCAACAACATCTTGCCTACTAGGAATATCCTCATTATTAAAAATTTCTCTCTCAATATCTGCTAACAAATAAGGTGTATGATAAGCAGCTCTTCCAATCATAACTCCATCTGTTTTTTCTAAATGTGGTTTAATTTGATCTACAGAAGTTATTCCCCCATTTATTATTATTTCTTCATTTGGAAAATCTTCTTTTAATTTATAAACAAACTCATATTTTAAAGGCGGAATATTTAGATTTTGTTTAGGCGTAAACTTGCCAAGCATAGCCTTTCTTGCATGAATAATAAAAGTTTTAATACCTGTGGATTTTAGAGTAGATATGAAATTATGTAAGTTCTCATAATCTTCGACATTGTCATATCCAATTCTAGTTTTTATGGTTACAGGTAATTTAGTTTTTGACTGCATTTCAGCTAGACAATCTGCAACTAAGTTTGGCTCTTTCATTAAACAAGCACCAAATTTATTTTTCTCTACTTTTCTACTTGGACAGCCTAAATTTAAATTAATTTCATCGTAACCAAAGTCTTCTCCAACTTTTGTTGCCTCCGCAAGTAACTTGGGTGAAGATCCACCCAATTGAAGTGCTACTGGCTTTTCATTGATATTGAATTCGAGTAATTTTTTTTTATCACCTCTATTGATTGCTTCATCGACAACCATTTCAGTATAAAGAAGTATATTTTTGGATATTAGTCTTAAAAAATATCTTTCATGACGATCTGTACAATCCATCATAGGAGCAACTGATACCAACCTATTCATAAACTAAGACTTTATATTATTTTTTTATGAGTTTGAAGCTTCTGGATCTTCAGAAGCAACATCTGCCTCTTGATTTTCTGATTCTGAAACTTCATCTAATGAAACTTCACCTTGTTCATTCATAGTTTCTTGACCAACTGAAGCGTCAACTTCAGGTGTAGCTGTTTCAGATAATTCAGCTAAATCTTCCTTTGATACTTGAATTTTTTCTGGAGTTTTTCTTGCTCTTTTAGATGGTAAAATTGGAGTACCACTTTTTGAAATTTCTCCTTTGTAAAGATTTTCAAAATCATCACCTATATCTTCATCGTCTTCTACACCGTCATCAACTTGCTCAACGTGTTTTCTAAGTTTGTAAACAGCGCTTTCAGTTAAATCTGATACTTTGATTTTTTCTTCAGCAATTTCTCTTAAAGATATCACTGTATTTTTATCATTGTCTCTATCTATTGTTGGTTCTAAACCAGCATTAAGTTGAGTAGCTCTCTCTTTAGCTACTAAAACAAGTTCATAAGGACTTTCTACTTTATCTATGCAGTCTTCTACTGTTACTCTAGCCATGCGCAGTATCTACACAGTGAGTCAAATAAAATCAAGGGATATTTTTACAAATAATGGGGATTTAACTTATTTTTTATCATGAATAAAAGTACAAGCATAAATCCAACGTATATTGCGGAAAAAGTAGTGATTTGTTCAATACCAAAACCTTTGTCTATTAAAAATCCATATAAAGCAGTTCCAAAAGCAGTGGAGAAAACCATTAAAGCAGAAGTCATAGCTTTTATCCCTCCAATAAATCTTACACCATATAATTCTGCCCATGTAGATGTACCTAAAACATTTGCAAAACCATTGGTCATTCCTAATAATCCTAAAAAAATAAATGAAACGATAGGATGATCAAAAAATATCAATATCAAAGCAGCAATCAACATAGGAATGTTTGTAAAAATTAATAATTTCCTGCTTGAAAACTTATCAATTAAAATACCAGTCATAAATAAAGTCAAAACAGAACAAATCGAATAGGCCATAAAAGATTGAGCTATCACATATGGACCCCATCCCTTAGAAATTTGAACAAATGATTGAAAAACTGCAAAGCCTGTAAAAATCCATGGCATTGCTAATAAGTTCCCACATATAATATAAAACTTATAATCTTTTAATACTTCTCCTCTAGACCATTGTTTAATTGTATCTTCTTGAGAATCATTATTACTGTCAGACTCTCTAGAATTAATATTTAAATTATTTATTAAAAACATTGAGGCAACAGGTAGAAATAAAATAATAAGTAAAGAAAATCCTACCCATAACTCTCTCCAATGAATGAAAGTTAAAAAATATACTATTAAAACTGGTAAAATAAATTCTGCTAATGACAAACCTAGCCAAGAAGTACTTAATGCTTTTCCTCTGGATTTGTCAAAATATCTTGAAACTGTAGTACTAGCAGTATGAGACATCAGCCCCTGACCAAATAACCTCATTAAAAAAATTGCTAAAAATAAAAAAACTATTGAATTGATTTTAGAAAATATAAATGAAGATATGCTTAATGATATAATTACAAAATATGCAAATTTAATTGCACTAAAATCATCTATTTTTTTTCCAACCCATATTAATATAAAACTACTGCATAAAGTTGCGGAAGCATAAATTGATCCAAATTGTCCATGAGAAATAGAAAGAGTTTCTCTAATACCAGTGTTAAACAAACCAAGAAAATAACTCTGTCCAAAACTTGAAAAAAATGTAAAAATAAAACCAAATATAATTACTTTTAAACTTAAACTTTTAAACATAGATAAAAATTATGACTTGTAATGTTGCTTTCATAGGTCTTGGGGTTATGGGCTACCCAATGGCTGGTTATATATCAAAAGCCGGACACAATGTAACTGTTTTTAATAGAACAAAATCAAAAGCTGAAAAATGGATTGGTGAATACAAAGGAAAAATGGCTGACACTCCTGCTCAGGCAGCAGAAGGTGCGGATTTTATTTTTACATGTGTAGGTAACGATAATGATTTAAGAGAAGTAGCTACAGGAGAGAATGGATTATTTAATACAGCAAAAGCTGGATCAATATTTATTGATAACTCAACTGTATCCGCAGAAGTATCTAGAGAATTATATAAAGCTGCAAAAGATAAAGGTTTTGATTTTTTAGATGCGCCTATATCTGGAGGTCAATCTGGTGCGGAGGGTGGAATACTTACTGTAATGGTTGGTGGTGATGAAGAAGTTTTTAAAAAAGCAGAACCAATAATTGATTGCTACAGTAAAAAAGTAAAATTAATTGGATCTTGTGGAAGCGGACAACTTACTAAAATGATGAATCAAATGTGTATTGCTGGAGCAGTGCAAGGTTTATCAGAAGCAATTAATTTTGGAATAAACGCAGGTTTAGATATGGATAAAGTAATGGAAACTATATCTAAAGGTGCAGCACAGTCTTGGCAGATGGAAAATAGATATCGAACTATGACAGATGATAAGTTTGATTATGGATTTGCAATTGATTGGATGAGAAAAGATTTAAAAATTGCAATTGAAGAAGCAAAAAGAAATGGTTCACCTGTGCCAATTACAGAAATCATAGATGGTTACTATGCGGAAGTACAAGAAATGGGTGGTAACCGTTGGGATAGCTCTGCACTTATTGCTCGATTAAAAAAGAAAAAATAATTTGTGACTGATACTGTTCCTTATTATGAGGACTTTGTAGAGATCAAAAAGAAAATTTGGTCTATGTTGGATAATGCTGTCAAAGACAGAAGCTCACCTTTTAGAATACCTGTTTTTATATGTGGAAGCCAATCTGATTTAGATGGTAGAATTGTAGTTCTTCGAAAATCAGATCAATCTAATAACTTAGTTCAGTATCATAGCGATATTCGTTCTGATAAAATTAAAAAATTAAAATCTAACAAAAATGCAGCAATGTTATTTTATGATAAAGATGAAAAAATTCAGGTTAGGCTAAAAGTAGAGTGTACCATTAATCATAATAACGAAGTTACTAAAGAATCTTGGTCAAAAACCCAACACATATCTAGAAAATGTTATTTAGTTGATAATGGACCAGGAACTGTGTCTGATACTCCTACATCTGGACTGAAACCTGAGCTTGATAATTTTGATTACACTAAAGAACAAAGTGAAGAAGGTTACAAAAACTTTACGGTTATTCAGTGCAAAATAAAATCAATAGAATGGTTATATTTAGCCGCTAAAGGTCATCGAAGAGCAAAATTTGATTTAGTAAATAATAAAGATACCTGGTTAGTACCTTAAATCCCTTTTACAATTATATTGCTTCCTTCAGAGTTTTGAAGACGAATATCTTTAACTGGCTTATACTCATCAGAGTGATACCATTCTAAAGCTTTTTCATATGATGGAAATTTAATGATTACTAATCTTGGAAAATTATCTTCGCCCTCTACTACTTGATATTCACCATTTCTAACTAGATATTCTCCACCAAATTTTTTTACAACCTCTGTAACTTTAGCTACATATTCTTTATAGTTTTCTGGATTTGTTACTTTTAATTGAGCTATAACGTAACCTGCTGACATAATTATCTCCCTTTTTTAGTTGCTCTATTCATTATTCCAAAGCCAAGCTGCTCCCCTCACACCACTTGAGTCACCATGTAGATTTTTTAAAACTTTCGTTTCTATTTTTTTTGCAAATGTATATTTGGGAATTAATTTTGGAATGTTGTTATAAAGTCTATCAATATTTGACATCCCTCCGCCTAAGACAATTGCACTAGGATCAAAAATCCCAATCATTACAGCTAATAATCTTGCCATTCTATCCTCATATAAAGAAAATTCTAAATTAGCATGATCATCATTATTTTTATCTAATTCTACAATTTCTTTGGTTGTAAGATTTGTATTATATTTTTTATTAAATATATTTGTAAAACCAGTTCCTGAAATAAATTGTTCTGCACATAAAGGTCTTCCACAATTCCCTGAAGGACATTTAACATCAAGTTTAATTTCTTCATCAGTTGGATAAGGTAATGGTTGATGCCCCCAATCTCCTGCTATTTGATTAGCTCCTTCAATAATTTCTTTTTTGTGAGACAAACCCGCACCTAAACCTGAGCCAATTATTATTCCAAAAACAGTTTCATAATTTTTTCCTGCACCATCTATTGCTTCAGATAAAGTTAAGCAATTAGCGTCATTCATTAATTTTACTTGTCTTTTTAAAGCAATTTCTAAATCCTTTTCAAATGGCTTATCATTTAACCACAAACAATTAGCATTAGTTACTAACCCCGTATCTCTTGATGAAAATCCCGGCAAGCCTAGTCCTACACTACAAGTTTGGTTGCTAATTTTATCAAATTCATCAACAAGTTTTTTTACTATTTGAATTCCAGAACTATAATTTTTTTCGTGTATATATCTTTTTCTTTCAATTTGATTTCCTTTATCATCAATTAAAATTCCTTCAATCTTAGTACCTCCATAATCAATACCGATTTTAAATTTTTTATTCATAGATTTAATATTTAAAATATTGATTTCGAATATTTCTTCCAGTTATCTTGGTAGTGTTTAGTGTTTTCCTCTACAGCTTTTTTTTCTTCAGCAGTCACTTCTCTTATAACCTTTCCTGGAGAACCAACTACTAATGAATTGTCAGGTATCACTTTATTCTCAGTAATTAATGCTTTTGCTCCAATGATGCAGTTTTTCCCTATACTTGCTTTGTTCAAAATTACTGCCCCAATTCCAATTAAACTATTATCTCCAATGGTACAACCATGAAGCATCACTAAATGACCTACAGTAACATTCTTTCCTACTTTTAAAGGACACCCGGGATCTGTATGTAAAACACTGCCATCTTGAATATTAGATCCCTCGCCTATGTGAATATTTTCTATATCGCCTCTTAAAACAGCATTAAACCAAATGCTTGTATTTTTCTCCAATGTAACATCTCCAATTATAGTTGCATTAGGAGCTACCCAATTTTCGCCAGAGTTTTTTGGTTTTTTATCTTTTAAATCATAAAACATAATTTATATATTCTTACAGTATGCCAATACAAACTCCAATATGTGATTTTGGTCAAAAAGCTATTCCGTTTGAATTAAAATCAACTGAAAATAAAATTCTCTCTTTAGATGATATCAAAGGAGAAAATGGAACTTTGATAATGTTTATTTGCAATCATTGTCCCTACGTAAAAGCAGTTACAAAAGAGATAGTTGAAGATTGTAATGAACTAAAAAAAATTGGAATAAATTCAGTTGCAATTTGTGCAAATGATGCTGAGAATTATCCTGAAGACTCTTTTGAAAATATGATTAAATTTTCTAAACATAATAATTTTAATTTTCCATATTTAATCGATGAAATACAAAATATTGCAAAAGCATATGACGCTGTCTGTACACCAGATTTTTTTGGTTATAACAAAAATTTAGAACTTCAATATCGAGGAAGATTAAGAGAGTTAAGAAATCTTATACCCGTTAAAGAAGGTGAAAGTGATTTGTTAAAAGCTTTGAAACAAATTGCTGAAACAGGCGAAGGTCCTAAAGAACAAATTCCTAGTGCTGGCTGCAGCATAAAGTGGAAAACTAATTAATGTATTTAATTGTTACCAGATCTTTTCCTCCTGAACTTGGTGGAATGCAGAGCTTGATGTGGGGTTTATCAAGAGAGTTATCTAAAAACTTTATGATCAAAGTGTTTGCAGATTATATTGATAATCATAAAGATTTTGATGAACAAGCTTCGTTTTCAATTGAAAGAGTTGGTGGAATAAAACTTCTTAGAAAATATAGAAAAGCTCAATTAATTAATGAATTTATCAAAGAGAATAAGGTTGAAGGAATAATTGGAGATCATTGGAAAAGTTTAGAATTAATTAAAACTTCCAAAAAAAAATATTGTCTTATACATGGTAAAGAAATCAATCATCCTAAAGGGTCAAATCAAAATAAAAGAGTTTTAAATGTTCTTAACAATGTAGAAAAAGTTATTGCTAACTCACAATATACTAAAAACCTTGCTATTGAATGTGGTGTTAATGAAAATAAAATTGTTGTTATAAATTGTGGAGTAGATCTACCAAAAGAATTAAACGAAAAATCATTAGAAAAAGTTGAAAGCTTACTAAAAGTCAAAACTCCAAGATTAATTACTGTTTCAAGATTTGATAAAAGGAAAAATCATGAAAAAGTAGTGATGGCTCTTAGAAATCTAAAACAAATTTATCCAGATATTGTCTATATTTGTATTGGATACGGTGATGAAGAAGAAAATATTAAAAAATTAGTAAAAGAATTAAATTTAGATGAACAAGTAATGTTTTTTAAAGATATAAGTGATGATTTAAAAAATGCACTAATCGCTAAATCAAATTTATTTGTAATGCCTTCTGTAATTCATAAAAAATCTGTTGAAGGGTTTGGAATTGCTTATGTTGAAGCAGCACAATACGGTGTACCATCTATAGGTGGTAAAGATGGAGGTGCGGCAGATGCAATAGATCATGAAAAAACTGGTTTAATATGTGATGGAAATAATCTTGATGATATTTATTCCTCAATTAACTCAATGTTAGAAAATAAAAAATATTTAGAATATGGAAAAAATGCAAAAGAATTTGTGAATAAATTTCAATGGTCAAAAATAATTGAGGAATACAAAAAGATACTAAATTGATTTCAAATAATAAATTAGCAATTTTTTTAATTATAATCTCAGTTTTTTGTGGAACATTAATGTTAACCTTTTTAAAATTAGCACAAGAGGAAGTTAATGTTTATGTGGCAGGTTTTTTTAGATTTTTATTTGGTTTCCTGATTATTTTTCCTTATATGTTAAAAACTAAGTTTGCAGTTTTTAAATCAAATCATCATAAAAAACATTTTCTTAGAGCAGTTTTAAACTTACCTTCAATGCTTTTATATTTCTCAGCTTTAACAATGATGCCAATTGAAAAAGCTACCGCAATATCTTTTGTTGTTCCTTTCATAGTAACTATTTTGGCTGTTTTGTTTCTTGGAGAAAAAATTTATATCTACAGAAGTTTTGCGCTAGTTTTAGGATTTATTGGCATGTTAGTAATTTTAAGACCAGGTATGATTGACATCTCTATTGGAGTGTATATGGCGCTGGCATCTTCTTTTATGTGGTCAATAGTGATTATAATTACAAAAACTATAACAAAAGAGGATAGTTCGATTACAATTTTATCTTATGGATACTGTTATATGACTATTTTTAGTTTCTTTATTGCATTGTTTTATTGGCAAACACCTAGTTTACAAACTTTGATTTATTTATTTTTTGCAGGTCTTTCTGGCACATTGTTGCATCTTTGTATTAATCACGCTTATAAATTAGTTGATGTAAGCATGACCCAACCCTATTCTTTTCTGAGTTTAGTATTTGCATCTCTGATTGGTTACTTTGTGTTTAGCGAAATTCCTGATCTCTTTACTTGGATTGGTGCAAGTATAATATTTTTAGGAGTTTTCATTATGTCATACCGTGAAATGAAGCTCAATAAAGAAATAATAAGAAAACGAATAGATATTAAATCTTAATTTTTTCTCTTAAAGGTTTTGTAAATATGCCAAACTACAATTAAAATTGTAGTAGCTAGGATACATGCAGTTAATGTTCTGTCCCACAAAAATTCCCAAGAACCATTACTTAATAATAAAGAACGTCTTAAGTTTTCTTCCATCAATCCACCAAGTACAAAAGCTAATATCAAAGGTGGCATAGGGAAATCATATAATCTTAAAAACGTTGCAACTACTGCAATTCCAATCATTAAATAAATATCAAAATTATTGAATGACATTACGTAAATCCCAGTAACAGAAAAAAATAAAATTAAAGGTATTAAATAATTTTTAGGAACAGCAAGAATTCTAGCTATATAGGGAATGAGTGGTAAGTTTAATATAAGAAGTATTACCATTCCAATATACATAGACATGATAATAGACCAAAAAATCTCTGGATTGGTCATATAAAGTCTAGGACCAGGCTGAACACCAAAACCTAAAAGAGCCCCAAGCATTACAGCTGTAGTTCCACTTCCAGGAATTCCTAAAGTAAGCATTGGTACAAAAGAACCAGAGCAAGCAGCATTGTTTGCAGTTTCTGGTGCTGACAAACCATTTACGCTTCCCTTACCAAATTTTTCTTTTTCCTGATCACTAACTACGTTTCGTTCCATTCCATAAGCTAAAAAGGATGCAATTGTTGCGCCAGCTCCAGGTAAAACACCAATTAAAAAACCAATTACTGATGATCTTGGAATTGTTTTATACATTTTAGTTCGTTCTTCTTTATTAATCTTAATTGAGCCTAATTCAGTTAATGAAACTTGTTTAGCAGCAGTTGTTGGATCATTTCTCTTTAAAATAATTGTTAAAGCTTCACTCATCGCAAAAGTTGCCATCACAACTAATACAAAGCTAATACCATCAGTTAAGTTCATATTGTTAAATGTATATCTTGTAATATCAGACAAACTATCTTGACCAACAGATGCTAACATCAAGCCTAAAACAACCATCATCATTGCTTTTAAAAATTGTCCCTTAGATGAGAAAGCTGCAATGGCCGTTAAACCTAAAATCATCAAAGCAAAATAATCAGGTGATCTAAAAGATAAACTTACTTTAGATAAACTTGGTGCCATAAATAATAAATAAATTGCAGATAATGTTCCACCAGCGAATGAACTCCATGCAGCTATTGCTAAAGCTTTTCCAGCCTTACCTTGCTGTGCCATTGGATAACCATCAAATGAAGTTGCAACTGTTCCTGGAACACCGGGAGCATTTAATAGTATTGAAGAAGTTGATCCACCAAATACTGCTCCATAATAAACTCCAGCCATTAAAATTAATCCAGTTGCAGGTTCAAAACCATATGTAATAGGTATCATTAAAGCAATTGCAGTCATTGGACCAAGACCAGGAAGCATTCCAATAATTGTCCCAAAGAAACAACCAACCATTACCATTAATATATTTTGAAGCGTAAGTGCAGTTGTTAATCCAATTAGTATTCCTTCAATCATCCCATTACTCCAATTAATTGTAAAAATGGATCTCTTAAATAAATATCAAGAATACCATGAAGCAAATACATAAAGGCAGCAACAAATGGAAAGGATAATAAAAACATTAAAATCCACCTTCGTTCTCCTAAAAAATAATATGAAGCAAATAAAAATAATGAAGTTGTTAAAAAATAACCAACTTTTAAAATTGTAGCTCCGTAAATAATTGCGATTAATATTAGTATACCAGTTTTTTTATACTCTAAATTTTTATGCTCTACTTTAATTGTGTTTGGGTCTGGTAAAATAAGTTTTAATCCAGAAAAAAATAATCCTGCATAACCTAAATAAATTGGAAATGTTCTAGCATTAAATGGAGCATTTTCATCGAATGTGAAAACTTGAATTTGATAAGCTAAATATAAATAAAATGCTGAAAAAATAAAAAAGAGCAGTGATATAATTTTTGTAGTATTTATATTCACTGCTCTAATTTTAATTTCTAACCAAAGGTTAGATAACTCCTAGTTTTTTCATAAGAGCTGTCATTTCTTCAGTTTGTTTTTCTAGGAAAGATACAAACTTACCTTCAGGGTTATAAATATTAACCCAAGCATTTCTTGCTCTTACTGTTTCCCATTCAGGAGTTTTTTGTACATCGCCAAGCATTTTTGCAATTGCTGCTTTATCAGCGCTGCTCATGCCTGGAGGGCCAAAGAAACCTCTCCAGTTAACGAATTGTACATCATAACCCTGTTCTTTAAGAGTTGGTGCATCTGGTGCATCAGAAACTCTTGAAGGAGCAGTAATACCAATGATTGTTACTTGGTCTCTTGCACCCATCAATTCACCTAAACCAGTTGAAATAATTTGAGTTTCTCCAGATAAAAGTCCAGCTAAAGCTTTTCCACCAGCATCGTAAGGAATGTATGCAACAGCATTTGGATCTGCACCTGCAGCTTGGAATGCTAAAGCACCAATTAAATGGTCCATACTTCCTCTTACTGATCCACCAGCCATTTTAATTGAGCTTGGATTTTTTTTGTATGCATCAACTACATCTTTAAAGTTTTTGTAAGGTGAGTTTTTTGCAACTGCAATAGCACCGTAGTCACCAATAACACCAGCAATCGGCACAACATCTTTATAAGATAAAGTTCCACTACCTTTTACGTAACCTTCGTGTCTAGTAATTGATCTTAATACTAATGGTGTAGATTGAACTAAAACTGTATTAGCAGGTTTAGTATTAATCATGTAAGCAAGTGCTTTACCACCACCACCACCTGACATATTTTCAAATGATGCACTTTTTAACATACCAGCTTTTGTTAAAGCTTCTCCAGTACCTCTAGCAGTTCCATCCCAACCACCACCAGCACCACCACCGATTACAAAGTGCAATTTATCAATTGCTACTGAGCTAGTGGTAGTTGCTGAGAATAGTAAGATTGCTGAGAATAATACTGAAAATAATTTTTTAAGATTACTCATAATACCTCTCTTCTTGTTTATTAATTAAATTATATTAAACATTTAATATAAAGTAGTGTCAATGATATAGAAATTTAAAGATGAATTCATCAACACAGAAAATTAAAGAAAATTTGTCTCAGTTATTTACATTAAAATTTATAACTGTTTTTTTGATAAGTGTACCAAGTGCAATAATTGCAGAACAATTAAATATTCCACTTGCTTGGTTTTTAGGTCCAATGATTATCACATCAATTGCTGCTTTATCAGGAATAAAAATCATTATGCCTAAAATTGTTTTGAGCTTTATTCTAATTATTTTAGGTTTGCATATTGGAAATTACATAGATCAAAATCTATTTAATCAAATGTTTGATTGGATTTGGACTTCGCTAATTATGTTAATCTACATAATAATTTGTATTTTAGTTGTTGCTAAATACCTCCAAAAATTTGCAAGTTATGGAGAAAAAGCTTCAATCTTTTCAGCAGCTCCAGGTGCACTGGGTCCTTTAATGATTTTAGCTGAAAATGAAAAAACGGATTTATCTCAAGTTGCAACCTCTCACTTAATTAGATTAATCATCATAATAACCGTCATTCCATTTATTATAGTAAATAACACTCAAAATGATGTTTTGTTAAATGATGAATTTAATTACTTGGCTCAAAATCATTTAAATTTAATTTTACTTATTGTTGCTTCTTTATTTTTTATTTTTGTTTTTGAGAAAATTAGAGTGCCAGCAGCCTTATTATCAGGAACATTATTTGCAAGCGGCCTATTACAAATTACAGATGTAGCAACGTATAAATTGCCAAACGAAACAGTAAATTTTTGTCTGTTAATTCTTGGTTCTTCTGTTGGATGTAGATTTGCTGAAAAAACAGTGAAGGAAATTGCAAACAATTCACTGCATAGTATTGTGGCGACAGTAATATTGGTGACATTGGGCTTACTTGCTTCATTTGTTGCAACATTCTTTGTTGATACAAATATTTTAACTTTAATATTATCTTTTAGTCCTGGAGGAATTTATGAAGTGGCAGTTATAGCAATTGCTTTTGATTTAGACCCAGACTTTGTTGCTTTTCACCATATAATAAGATTGCTGTTTATACTTTTCACAGTTCCAATATTTTTAAGAGTTTTAGAAAAAATTAAGAAATAATTTTAGAAAGTCTTTCAAAAACTTTTTCTGCTGAGAGTTTTGATAATTCGGGGGCTTGTATTGCTGTAAAGTTATCTCTTTCAATACTGACTTTAAATGGAGTAGTGTGAGAACCAAATAAAGCAACACCCCTTGATCCTAAGTGTGCGGTTATATGAGCGGGTCCAGTATCATTAGCGACCACAAATGAACTATCTTTAATCAATGCAGATAATTGTGAAATATTTAAAGCTTTGCCATTATCTAAAACACATAAAGCATTTATATTTTTTGCATCTTTAATTTCATCTGGTCCAGGTGCAGAAACTACTTTAAATTTATTCTCGAATTTTTTATTAATCATAGCGATTAGGTCGTTATAGTAAGGCCATTTCTTTGAAGTTAAATGAGGTGAGCAAAAAGGAAAAAGTATTATGTATTTATCTAGTTCGTAATTGTTTTTTATTTCTGAAATATCAACTGTACTCCACGAAAAGTCTGGTTTTATTGTATGATTGGTATTAATTCCTGAAGATTTTAACTGATGATCAAATCTTGAAAGAACAGAATCTTTATCAAAATCTTTTTTAGTTGTTCCTTCTGGTAGAGTTGTTTCTGTTGAACACCAAATAGTTTTGTCAGCTTTAGGAAATAATATATTTTTGTAAAATGATGTTCTGCTAGAATTTTGAAGATCATAAACTTTTGAGAAATTATGTTTTTTAATCTCTCTCATTAGTAAATATAAATAAATTAAGTTAATCTTTGATAATCTCTTATCTAGAATAACATTTGAAATATGTGGGTTTTTTTTAAATAGTTCAAAATAAGGTTTTGTTGTTAATAAGTGAATTTGATCATCTTTATGATTTTCAGAAATATCTTGAATTGCCCCACATGCTTGAGCTATATCGCCTAAGGATCCATGTTTAATAATTAAAATATTAGACATAATTCTAACAACTTAACATAGTATAAAGTTTTATGAATAAAATTATAGTAGAGGTTTCAGTTGGAGAGCTTTTAGATAAGATTTCAATATTAGAAATTAAACAAGGTAAAATTAAAGACCCAGAAAAATTAAGTTTTATAAATAACGAGCACTCTATTCTTAAAAATCAGTTAGAAAAAAATGTTAAGTCTGATGAGAAACTTGAAAAATTATTTCAAGATTTAAAAGATATAAATGCTAAACTTTGGGTTATTGAAGATGACAAGAGAGATTGTGAAAAAAATAAAGATTTTGGAGAAAAATTTATAAAACTTTCTAGAGACGTTCATTTTTTAAATGATGATCGTGCAAAAATAAAATTAGAAATGAATAACCATACTGGCTCTGCTATTAAAGAGATTAAAGAGTATACTAGTTACTAAAAACTTTTGGGAACCAATCCTCTCTCATCAGATCTCCTGATTTTAAATTAATTCCATCAAATGGTGGTGATGTTGGGCCACTTCTTTTAACAAAAGTAACATCATCACCTATAAATCTCATAGAAAATGCTCTACGAGATTGAGAACTTTGATTTCCTGTGGAACCATGAACAGTTTTAAAATTAAATAAAACTGCATCACCTAATTTTAGGTCGGGAACTAATACATCTTCTTCAAATTCTTCTTTTTTTGGAAGATTCATAAATGAACTGTCATCTTCATACCAAGGTTGATCATTAGACCATTTAGTAGGTTTTAAAAGTTTTTTCCATTTATGTGATCTTAAAATTAATTTAAGGGTATTTTCTTTATTTACTTCATCTAATGGTATCCAAAAACTTCCTGTATCATCTCCATCAACACAATAATATGGCATGTCTTGATGCCAAGGTGTTTCTTTGTTTGTACCTGGATCTTTTATAAAAAGATGGTCATGAAAAATTTGTATAGAATTTGAATTTGTAGCTTCAGCAACTATCTGAGCAGCAAGAGAATTAAACATACAATTTTTGAATTCTTTTATTCTTTCCCAATTGCAATAATCTTCAAAAAATCTTCCCTCATTCACACTCACATTTTCCCTTCCATGTTGACTAGGGTTGTCTAAAACTTTTTGAAAACCATTTCTTAATGGCTCAATCCAATCTTGAAATGCACCTTTAATTATTATTGCACCAAGATTTTGATAATCATCAATCTGTTTTTGAGAAAGATACATTTTATTGTTGGAAGCTATATTTTTTTTCTAAATACTTAATCACATTATGAATAACAAAAGTCATAAACAAATATATTCCACCAGCCACAATAAATACTTCTATAGGCTTAAATGTTGTTGATATGATGTATTTAGCAACACCAGTTAAGTCCATTAGTGTTACTGTGCTTGCTAACGAAGTGCCTTTCATCATTAAAATTATTTCATTTCCATAGGCAGGAAGAGATTGTCTAATCGCAATAGGTAGTTGAATTTTATAAAATATAATTTTGTTTGAAATACCTAGACTTTTCCCAGCTTCAATAATTCCTGGTTTTATAGTTTGAAATGCAGATCTTAAGATTTCAGACGTGTATGCGCCTGTATTTAATGTAAAGGCAATAATTGCACACCAATAAGGCTCTTTTAAAACAACCCATAAAACTGTTGATCTTAAATATTCAATTTGTCCTAATCCAAAGTAGATAATAAAAATTTGAACTAATAAAGGAGTACCTCTGAAAACATAAGAGTATCCATAAGCAAATTTATTAATAAATATATTTTTGTTTAATCTTAAGATTGCAAAAAATAATCCAAGAAATAATCCAAAAAACAAAGATGCTGATAAAAGTTTTAAAGTAATAACAGTTGCTCCTAAGAGTTTTGGAAAACTAGTGATCATTAAATCAAAATCCATTAATAACCCCTACTATATTTTGCTTCTAATTTATTAATTAACTTCATACTTATGTAAGTGAGCAATAAATATAGAACTGCTGCAAAAGAATAAAAAAATAATGGATCTCTTGTAGATCCTGCAGCAATATAAGATTGTCTCATGATTTCGACCAAACCAGTTACTGATATTAAAGAGGTATCCTTCAAAGTAATTTGCCAAACATTACTTAAATTTGGAATTGCTAATCTTAACATTTGAGGAAGAATTATTTTATAAAATTGACCAAACTTGCTTATTCCTAAAACTTTAGCAGCTTCGAACTGCCCTTTATCAATAGACTGAATGGCTCCTCTAAAAACTTCTGTTGAGTAAGCTCCTGAAATTATACCAATCGCAACTGCGCCAGTAATAAATGCATTAATCTCTATGTATTCGTAATAACCAAATATTGATGCAACATACATGATTGCACCACTCCCCCCAAAAAATAATAAATATATTACTAATAGTTCTGGCACACCTCTAATTACTGTCGTGTAAAAATTACCTATAAAGTTTAGTGTTTTATATTTTGAAAGTTTAAAAGGAGTAAAAATTGAAGCAAACAGGAAGCCAACTAACATCGCTGTAACAGATACAGCAACAGTCATTAAGGTTGCGTAAAATAACTCGTCACCCCAACCTGTTTTTCCAAATGCAAGAAGTTCCATATAGACTGGCGACTATATATTATAGTCGCCAAATCCAAAATTAATTACATAGAAGCGTCGAAACCAAAATGTTTAATTGCAAGTTTGCTTATTATTCCTTGTTTTCTAGCTTTGTTAATTGCTTTATTGAAATCTTTTAAGATTTTAGCGTCTCTTTTTCCGATTTTGCTATCACTAGCTTGTCTGATTCCAACACCAACTCCATTTCCAAATGCACCTCCTGAAAAAGTTGGTCCAACTAAAACAACTGGCTTACCAGATTTATCTGCATAATCTGTAAACGCTACAGCTGCAGCAAGTGCAACATCACATCTTCCAGAAGTTAAATCTAAGTTTACCTCGTCTTGAGTTTTGTAAGTTCTAACATTTACACTTCCAATATCACCAGATTCTAAAAAGTTTTGGTGAATTGTACCTGTTTGAGTACAGACTGTTTTTCCAGCTAGAGCATCAGTTAGAGTTTTGAGAGCTTTTTTAACACTAGAACCACCTAAAGATAAGTTGATACCTTCTGGTGTATTCATGCCTTCTAAGCTTGAACCTTTCATTACAGCAAGAGATGCAACTTCATCAGCATAACCTTGTGAGAAAGTAATTGTTTTCTTTCTTTCATCAGTGATTGACATACCGGCCATGATTGCATCAAATTTTCTCATTACTAATGCAGGTATCATTCCATCCCAATCTTGCTCAACGATTGTACACTCATACTTCATAATTTTGCAAAGCTCTTGAGCTAGCTCAACCTCAAATCCAATTAAATTGCCAGAAGCATCTTTTGAATTCCATGGAGGATAAGCACCTTCAGTTCCAATTTTAATTTTCTCAGCAGAAACATTTCCGATGATTAAAAAAGAAGCCAGAACTGTTAAAATAGTTTTTTTGAATATATTCATTTTTTCTCCTTTAATTGGAATAATTATTTCACAATTTTTAGAAAGAAAAAAGAAAAATTAATGATTTATTGAAGATGAAAAGTTCCAAGCACAATCAAAACTTGGTATGTAAACTCTAGATAATTTAGCATTACCAAAATTTTGATTAAAAACATTTAACCAACTATCAACTTGCTTAGGTTTTTTATCCTGACTTCCAACTTGAGCTGTTATCACCCCTTTTGGTTTTAATATTCTAACCAATGAGTCCATATTTTTTGCTGCTAGATCTATGCAAAACTGGTCATCATTTAAATCTACAAAAATATGATCGTAAGTATCATCAGCAACTGATTTAATACTTTCAAATGCATCTCCCCATACACATTTAACTGAATTTTTTTCTGTAGCTTTTTTTCCAATATCACCAAGATGTTTGTTGCAAACATCAACAACTTCTGGATCTAACTCATACCAATCAATAAAATTAAAATTTTTTGAAATACATTCTCTTGCAACTCCACCATCTCCACCTCCGATGATAGCTGCTCTTTCATTATCTTTGTTTAAATTTAAACCTGAACCAACAAATGTAGAGCTGTATAAGTGTTCATCGGTTGCAGCAACTTGAATTTCACCATCTATAAACAATGATTTTCCAAACTGCTCAAGATCTAAAATTTCAATATGTTGACCAACTTTGGATTTAAAATCTTCCAAAACATCATTTACTACATAAGATTTTTGTAAACCTGGAGAACTATAAATGTCATGATAAAGTGATTTTGTATCTCTATTAAATTCTTTTTTAACAATTCTTGTATGTTCAAATTCTTTTTTAATTATATTAATTGCAACTGTCGGACTTACTTTTCCACAAGTAAAAAAATCAAAACTGATTATTCCTTTTTCAGGAAATGTATGAAAACTAATATGGCTTTCTGCTAAAAGAGCCAATATTGTGAAACCTTGTGGTTCAAATTTATATTTAGAAATATTTAATATTGTAACTTTTGCAGCTTTTGCAATTTCATGAATTACTTTTTCATAAACAGAAGGATCGTACTCTTTTGTAGTTCCAATGATGTCTAGAGTTATATGTTCTCCAACTTTGGTCATTAGCTATCCTTTTTTATAATTTTTAGCTTTGGATAAAACTTTATTCATTTCTGCTATAGAAAGAATTTTAGGCTTACCCAATTTCAGGCTCGTTATATACTGAAGCGATATATTTTCAACCTCTTCAGCTAACTCAAAAGCTTTTGGTAAATTATCTTCAAATGCAATCTGACCGTGATTTGCAATTAAGCAAGCTTTTCTACCTTTTAGAGCTCTCAAAATATTTATAGATAACTCTCTTGTTCCAAAGGTTGCATATTTTGCACATTTAATGTCATAGCCACCTGCCATTGCAACCATGTAATGAAAAGGAGGTATTCCTTTATTATGAGTAGATACGGCAGTTGCATTTGTTGAATGAGCATGAACAATAGCTTTAGCTTCTTTTTTATTTTTATAAATATCTTGATGAAATTTCCATTCTGAAGAGGGAATACCTTTTTTCTTGTCAAACTTACCGTCTAATGAAACGAAAACTATATCTTTATTTTTTAAAGTTGAGTATTTTTTTCCAGACGGGGTAATTAAAAAACCATTTTTATACCTTACTGAGATATTTCCAGATCTTAAAGCTGATAATTTTTTTGTATTCAACATTTTTGAATATCGAATAATTTCAGAACTTAAATTTTTCATTTGAATAAGTTTTTTAGTCCATCGGTGGAAGCTTTGCATACTCCTCTTTCAGTAATTAATCCACTTACATATTTTGCAGGAGTTACATCAAAAGCTAAATTCATTGCTTTACTTTTTTGTGGGTATATCAAAACTTTCTTAACTTGATTGTTTTCATCAATACCCTCAACATGAGACAATTCCTGAGAATTTCTTTCCTCAATAGGAATGTCTTTTGCATCTTTGATATTCCAATCAATTGTTGAACTTGGAAGTGCAACATAAAAAGGGACTTTGTTATCATGTGCAGCTAAAGCTTTTAGATAAGTTCCAATTTTATTGCATACATCTCCATTGGACAAAGTTCTATCTGTTCCAACAATACACATATCAACTTCGCCTCTTTGCATTAAAATCCCTCCAGTATTATCAGCAATAATTGTATTTGGAATTTCTTCCTCATTTAGCTCATATGAAGTTAAATTTGCACCTTGGTTTCTTGGTCTTGTTTCATCTACCCAGACATGAACTGGAATTCCTTTTTTATGAGCATGATAAATAGGTGAAGTTGCTGTTCCCCAATTAATAGTTGCTAACCAACCTGCATTGCAATGAGTTAAAATATTTACTGTACTTTTTTTCTTATTGTAAATTTCTTCAATTATTTTTAATCCATTAATACCTATATTTTCACAAAATTTTTCATCCTCATCACAAATTTCCTTAGCTTCTTTTAAAGCTATATCTAAAATTTGATCACTATTGATGCCAGATAATTTTTTCATCACACGATTAACTGCCCATTTTAAGTTTATCGCAGTAGGTCTTGATTTAATTAATTCTTCTGAACATTTACTTATAAATTCTTGAGAGTTGTTCTCATGAATGGCCAAAACTATTCCATAAGCAGCTGTTGCCCCAATTAAAGGAGCACCTCTAACTTCCATAACCTTGATTGCATTTATTGCATCTTTAACTGATTTAAGATCTTTTATTATAAATTGATGTGGAAGTTTTGTTTGATCAATTATTTTTACTATTTTATCCTCGTACCATATTGTTCGGTATTCTTTTCCTTGAATTCTCATTTACTCAAAACTCTACCTGCAACCGTTTTTAACTTATCTATTGTTTTTTGGGTTCGTTTTTTCGGAGCAGTAATAATAGCTACATCTAAGCAATTATTGGTTGGATCATTTGCATCTATATGGTTCTCAAAATCATCAATTAAATTTTTAATCATAACTTTTGCTTTTTCAGCATTTCCTAACAAAACTTTTATTACTTGTTGAACATCAACATTTTCATGATCTGGGTGCCAACAATCAAAATCTGTAACCATTGAAACTGATGCATATCTTATTTCAGCTTCTCTAGCTAATTTTGCTTCAGGCATATTAGTCATACCAATTACATCTGCTTTCCAAGATCTATATAAATTAGATTCTGCCAATGTAGAAAATTGTGGACCTTCCATAACAACATAAGTTCCATTTCTTTGATATTCTATATTGGATTTTTTGATTGCTTCTTCACAAGCATTCATTAGTCCATTAGATGTAGGATGTGCCATCGATACATGGGCAACGATTTCATCATCAAAAAAAGTTTTTACTCTTGCAAAAGTTCTATCAATAAACTGATCAACAATAACAAATTTTCCAGGTGGCAACTCTTCTTTCAAAGATCCTACGGCTGAAACTGAAACAATATCAGTAACACCTAACTGTTTTAACGCATCGATATTTGCTCTAAAATTTATATTAGATGGAGAAACAAAATGCCCTCTTCCATGTCTAGGTAAAAAATATACTTCTTTATTTTTATAATTAGTTTTTAATATATGATCAGATGGTTTACCCCAAGGTGTATCAATTTGTAATAATTCTCTGTCAGTAAATTCTTCAACATCATAAAGACCACTTCCACCAATTATCGCTAATTTATTTGTTGTCATAATTTAAAATATATTTATTTATAATTGAGTATTATGAATTTAAAAGATCATATTAGATCAATTCCTGATTATCCTAAAAAAGGTATTTTATTTAGGGATATAACTACTCTAATTAAAAATGAGGAAGCTTTTGCTGAAACAATTAATCAAATTATTGAAAGATCTAAAAAATACAAAATTGATAAAATTGCTGCAATAGAATCAAGAGGTTTCGTGTTTGCCTCTGCTGTTTCTTATATACTTAAAAAACCTTTTATAATGTTGAGAAAAAAAAATAAGTTACCAGCTGAAGTACATTCAGTAGATTTTGAATTAGAATATGGAACTGCAACTATTGAGGTTCATAAAGACTCTATTTTAAAAGATGAGTCTGTTTTAATAATTGATGACTTAATTGCAACTGGTGGCACCGCAGAAGCTGCTGCTAAATTGGTTGAAATGTGTGATGCAAAAGTAGCTGCATTTGTTTTTGTTATTAATTTATTTGATTTAGGTGGATCAGATAATTTGGTAAATAAAAATTATAAAGTTGAAAACTTAATAGAATTTCCAGGACATTAAATGGTAGCGGGAAGTGGGATCGAACCACTGACCTCGGGCTTATGAGTCTATCGCCATGAACCCTGCTCTACTCAACTAGAACAATTACTCCTGTAAATGCTCTCTTTCCTTTCTATACATATTGAATCAAATTAAAGAAACTTAGTCAAGAACCAATGTCATTGGAGCGTATATGGAGCAAAGATATTTTATTAAACAATTAAATATTATTTAATAAATTTAAAATACAAAGAAAATAGAATAAAACCTATAAGAAAACTCCTACAAATATCCTTAAGCTTTGATAAAAAAATATATTAATAATTTCAAACATTGAATGAAATAATGTGAATTGTAAAAACTAAAGATAGCGAAAACGCTATTTCAGTTATACCAATTTGTTGGAATAACAGATAAAAAAACTCAAATTGAACAACATCGCTTATTTTATTAATTTAAACTTAGCAAAAAAAAAGTAAAAATATTAATGTGAAAAAAAATATTTTAGCTCTCTTAATATTGTTATTTTCTTCAACAATTACCTGCAGTGCTGAAACTGTTCTTGGAAAGGTTAATGGTTTAGTTTGTATGGATTGCCAAATTAAACTTTTAAAAGCTTTGACAGATAAAGCTGGTGTTAAAACTCATGTTCAAGTAGCTTGGCCAGAAGGAGTTGCAATGGTTGCTTCAAAAAATAAAGCAAACATTACAGAAGATGAATTTAAGAAAATTATAGAAAACAATGGTTTTCAAGTAAAAAAAGTTACTACCATCAATGAGTATATAAACTCTGCAAAAGATGGTGTTAAAATTCTTAAATCTGTAAATTAAAAAAATGGTTGAAGAGCTAGCACAAAAGCTAGACACGTTTCAGTTAATTTTTACTTCACAAATAGATACTCTTTGGGTTTTAATTTGCACTTGCTTAGTATTTCTTATGCAGGGTGGATTCATGTGTTTAGAAGCAGGTATCACTCGTCCCAAAAATAGCATCAATATTGCTTTAAAAAATATTACAGACATGTCTGTTGCAATTACAGTTTTCTGGATGTTTGGTTTTGGCTTGATGTTTGGATCAAGCTTTTATGGAATTTTTGGTACAGAATTTTTTTTCTTCACTTCAGATTATGGCGCTTATCAAGTTTATTTTTTATACCAAGCAGTATTTGTTGCAACAGCAACAAGTATCATTTCAGGTGCAATAGCAGAGAGAACTAAATTTGAAGCTTATATTTTAATTTCACTAATTACATCTGGTTTAATTTATCCAATTGTTGGTCATTGGGGTTGGGCTTCGTTAGTTATAGCAGATTATGGAGCTAATGCTGATCCTGGTTGGTTGGTTGTTTTAGGTTTTTATGATTTTGCAGGTAGTACTATTGTGCATTCTGTTGGTGGTTGGATTGCTTTAGCTTCTTTAATTGTAATTGGCCCTAGAACAGGAAGATTTAACAACACTGGTAATATAAAAATGTATACTAGTTTTCCATTAGCTATTTTTGGAATTTTTTTATTATGGTTTGGATGGTTTGGTTTTAATGGCGCAAGTAATGGAAAATTAGATTTTAATGTTCCACGCATAATGATGAATACTTTTGCAGGTGGTTCAGGAGGATTGTTAATAGGTGTTCTTTACGGTTACTTTAAACAAAAAAATATATCTCCTAGAGCAATTTTAATTGCTCCATTAGCAGGATTGGTTTCCATAACCGCTTCAGCAAATATAATCGATCAAATTCAGGCTTTAACAATTGCAGCCATAGCTTCATTGATTGCTTTAAAAGCTGATGAGCTTTTAGAAAAATTTAAGATAGACGATGTTGTTGGTGCTGTTCCAGTTCATTTATCAGCAGGTATTTGGGGAACAATTGCTGTTGCATTGTTTGCTAATATCGATAATGATTTTTTTAATAACGCTTCAAGATTTGATATTCTTAAATCACAATTAGTAGGAGTGTTAGTTGTTGGGTTATTTGCATTTAGTTCAACATTTTTAATTTTAAAAACAGTAAATAAATTTTATAAATTAAGAGTTACAGGAATTGATGAAGAATTAGGATTAAATATTGCTGAACACGATGAAAATACAACTGAATTAGACCTAATTAAATTTCTTAAAACACAAATTAAAACAAAAGATTTAAAGTTAAGAACTAATCAAGACCCTTTTACTAACTTTGGAATTATAGGTTATTACGTAAACCAAATGTTAACTAAATTAGAAAAATCAGAAAAAGAAGTAGAAATGTGGAGGTCTAGAGTTTTAAAAGAAATAAACCTTGCGGTAGAAGTTCAAAAAAACTTTAAACCAGAAAGAGATCTTACCCAATATCCTGTTTTTGGCCAAAACATTCCAGCTAGGGAATTATCAGGAGATTTTTTTGATATCTATCCTCATAACAAAGATGTTTATTTTATTGTTGCAGATGTAGCAGGTAAGGGAATAAATGCTGCTATGGTGATGGCTAAATCCATTACTTTGTTTGAAATGTTGGTTGGAAACAAACATGGTATTGATGAAGTGGCTCAAAAAATAAATAACGATATTTTCTTAACTAAAACAAGAGGGATGTTTGCTACTGCAATAATTGGAATTTACAATAAAGATAGTGAAGAAATGAGATTTGTAAATGCCGGTCATCAAACACCAATTGTAAAACTTAAGAATGATAGTTTTGAAAAAATTGAAGATGAAAAATTATTCCCACTTGGTATAGCAGAAGTTAATGATCCAAAAAATTATCAAATTAATAAAATAAATTTGAAGAATAAAAGATTTTATATTTACACAGATGGATTATCTGAAATTTTTGATTCTAATGGAAATGAAATAGGGGAACAAGGAATTAAAAAAGTTTTATTAGAAAATAAAAATGAACAAATTAAAAAAGAAATTGAAGCAACTACAAGAGCTTTAATGATCAAAACTACATTTACTGGCAATAAACCAGTTGAGTTAAATGATGATATGACATTTGTTGGATTTGGGAAATAATTATTACTCTCTTCTATAATATTAATTATCGGATATTTTATTAGTACTTTCATTAGCTTCATCTCTTGTCTACATAATTATAGTAGTGCTAACCGTGTAACCAATTGTTTAAAAAGTTCATCTTTTCTCTCCTTTCTTCTAAAATGGATTTTTTTTTATATTCTAATTCTTAATAATTTAACTATTCATAAGTAGAAATTTTTTTCTATACATCACAAAAAAATAAAACACTGTTAGAGTATCAAATACCATAATACAAGATTATAAAATCCTGAACTGAAATTCTATTTGGTGAAAAATTAAAGAAACTTAAACTAATAACCAATTCCCATTGGAGCACTATTGGAGCAAAACGCTTACGATCGTCTAGAATGGTAGCGGGAAGTGGGATCGAACCACTGACCTCGGGCTTATGAGTCCCGCGCTCTAACCAACTGAGCTACCCCGCCATAAAGTGAAAGATTTATACTACATTTATTAACTCTTTCAACTATAAGTAAATTTCTTATGAAAAAAAAAATTACTTTTCTATTTATCAGTCACTTTTTCTTTTTAATAATTGGGTTTGGTTTAGGTGTATATTTTCTACCAATTTTAACTGCACCAGAGTCAGTCGAGGTAAGTAAAATTAATGAGTATGAAAATAAATCTCAATATCAAACTGAGTTTGTAAGAGATTTAAGAGGAAGTGATCCATTTCACTGGGGAGAAGCAAAAGTTACAATTTCAAACACAAAAATTACAGTTAATGGAGCAATTGCACCCGGGCCAGATTACAAACTTTATCTAACAAATGAATTTACACAACATGAAGATGAATTTTTGCCAATTAAAGATAGTGCCAAATATGTTGCAGAGGTTAAAAGCTTTGAAAACTTTGTTGTTGATGTTCCCTCAAATGTAGATGTAAGTAAATTCAATACCATAGTTATTTGGTGTGAAAGTTTTAGTGAATTTATAACTGCAGCTAAATACCAATAATCTTTTTAATTAACTATTTTTAAAATTAGTTTGCTTTAATGGTTTGAAGATAATTTCAGCAGGATATTTAATTTTCTCTATTTCAATTGAAATATTTCCATTTAGAAGTTCATCATCTGTATAGTCATTATTTATATAACCAAATGCAAGATTTTTTTTGAAGTTAAAAGAATAATTACCCGATGTAGTTCTTCCAACTATTTTATCATCAAAATAGATTGGTTCATCGTGAAGCAGAAGAGGTTTTCCTGGTTCATTATTTTTAAGAACAAACATAGCAAATTTCCTATCTACTTTTTTATCTTTAATTTTTTCTAGTGCTTCTCTTCCAATAAAATTAAATTCTTTCTTATAGCTAATTGTAAAGTTAAGACCTGCTTGGTATTGATTTTCCTCTGGTGAAATATCATGGCCCCAATGTAAAAAACCACTTTCCATTCTCATAGTATCTAACGCATGCATTCCACAATTAGATAAATTATATTTTTTACCTTTTTCTATTAATTTCTCATATATATTTTTAGAATCAGAATTTTTAACATAAAGCTCATAACCTAACTCTCCAACGTAAGATAATCTTTGGGTCCATATTTTAGTTCCGTTAATTTCTATATATTTCGAATTCGCAAACTTAAAATTTTCATTACTAAAATCATCTGAACTTAAATCTTGCATTAACAGCCTACTCTTTGGCCCAAATATTCCAAACACACAATAATCATCAGTAATGTCAGTTAACTCAACATTATCCGATAAATGCTTTTTAATATGAAATTTATCTCTTTCTCTTGTTGCTGCAGAACTAATTATTCTAAAGTGATTTTGATCAATACAAACTACTGTAAGATCAGTTTCAATTCCTCCATCATTATTAAGCATATGTGTATAAGTGCATTTTCCAGGTTCCTGTTTTATATTTGAAGTACAAATTCTCTGAAGATCTTCATGCGCTTTCTCAGATTTAATTTCAAATTTAGAAAATGGAGACAAATCATATAATCCAACATTTGTTAGTGTGTTGTTAGTTTCGTATTCAACTGATGGATACCAATTTTGATAATTGTAACTATATTCGTACTCTGATTTTTCACCATCTAAAGCAAACCACATTGGTCTTTCGTATCCAGCCGAAGCTCCAAAGCATGCGCCAAAACTTTTTAATTCATCGTGGTATGGTAATTTTTTTACATTTCTTGATGTTTTGTATTGTTTATAAGGCCAATGCATTCCATACAAGTCTCCAAGTGACTCTGTAATACGATCTTTAATAAAACCTAATTCTGAATGAAACTTTTGAAATCTCTTTATATCGTAATTAAAAATATCTTCGTTAATATGACCAGTCATTAACCATTCTGCAGTTACTTTTCCAACTCCTCCTCCACTACCAATACCGATGCTATTCAAACCACAGCTCACAAATAAATTTTTAACTTCAGGAACTTCACCTAATAAAGAATTGGTATCAGGTGTAAAAGACTCTGGACCAGAAAAAAACTTTCTAATTCCAGCTTGCTCTAAAACTGGAAATCTTTTCATAGATTGTTCTAAATAAGGTTCAAAATGATCAAAATTTTCTGGAAATTCACCAAATGAAAAATCTTCTGGAACTTTATTAGTATCTTTAAATGCTGGAATTGATTTACCTTCAAATATTCCAATTAAAAGCTTTCCAGCATCCTCTTTAATATAAGTACTGCTGTCAAAATCTCTTATTACAGGTAATGTTGGTGAAAGATTTTCAATTGGTTCTGTAATTACATAAAAATGTTCTGCAGGATATAAAGGAATACTAACTCCTATTTTTTCTCCAATTTGTCTAGACCACATACCTGTTGCAAGAACCACATACTCACATTCAATATCTTGCCCATTAATCCTAACACCACTTACTCTACCATTTTTAGTTAAAATTGTTTCAACAGGAGAATGTTCAAAAATTTTTGCCCCACCTAATCTTGCTCCTTTTGCTAACATGTGTGTAACACCACTTGGATCAGCTGCACCATCACCAGGCATTAACACACCACCTTTTAAATCCTCTGTGTACATGATTGGATAATTTTTCTTTATTTGATCTTTATCTAAAATCTTAATATCAACATCATACAATTGAGCCGTAGTTGCCTGTCTTTGAAGTTCTTGCCATCTAGCATCAGTTTGAGCAATAGATAAAGCTCCATTAATTCTTAAACCAGCCGAATGATCAACTTCTTTTTCTAATTTTTTATAAAGATCTAAAGTATATTTTCTAATCTTTGTAACGGCTGCTGTAGGTCCTAACTGACTAACTAATCCTGCTGCATGCCAAGTTGTACCTGATGTTAATTGATCTCTTTCTAAAAGAACAACATCTTTCCAACCAAATTTTGTTAAGTGATAAGCAACAGAGCAACCAATAACTCCGCCTCCAACAACAACTACCTTTGTGCTAGAAGGATACTTTTTTTCCATTACTAATGCTTGACAGCTTCTCCTGGATCTACAAAGTTGTGACCAAATACATCTGCAACTGCCTTATAAGTAACCATTCCTTTATGAACATTTAATCCAGCCAAAAAGTTTTTATCTTCACTTAATGCTTTTTGATAACCATTGTTAGCAAGTTTAACTAGATAAGGTAACGTTGCATTGTTTAAAGCTAAAGTAGAAGTTCTTGGAACTCCACCTGGCATATTTGCTACACAATAATGAACAACATCATCAACAATATAAGTTGGCTCACCGTGGGTAGTTGGTTTACTTGTTTCAACACATCCACCTTGATCAATTGCAACATCAACAATAACAGAACCTCTCTTCATACTTTTGATCATATCTTTAGTAACTAATTTTGGAGCCTCTGCACCTGGAATTAAAACTCCACCAACTAATAAGTCTGCTTCAGAAACTAACTTTGGAAGATCAATTTTATCACTTTGCTCTGGAATAATTTTATCACCAAACATCTCTACTAATTGTTTTAATCTAGCTTCAGATTTGTCGACAATATGAACTTTAGCTTGCATACCTGTTGCAATGACTGCAGCATTTTCACCTACAACACCACCACCTAAAATTACAACAGTTCCACCAGTTACACCTGGAGCACCACCTAACAAAAGTCCTCTTCCACTTTGATTTTTTTCTAAACAATGAGCGCCAGCTTGTACTGACATTCTACCAGCAACTGCACTCATTGGCGCTAACAGTGGTAATCTACCATTATCATCTGTTACAGTCTCGTAAGCAATATTAACACTTTTTGATTTAATTAATCCTTCAGTTAATTCTTTCGCTGCAGCTAAGTGAAGATATGTATAAACAATTTGATTTTCTCTAATCATATCAACTTCAACTTTTTGAGGTTCTTTAACTTTAACAATTATATCTGCATCATTAAAAATATCAGCTGCTGTACTTGCTATTTTTGCACCTGCATTTGTATATTGATCATTTTCAAATCCAGCTTCAAAACCACCATTGTTTTCAACAATAACTTCGTGACCTTCTGAAACCAAAGTCTTAACACTATCTGGTGTTAGTCCTATTCTATTTTCTTGAGGTTTTATCTCTTTAGGTACGCCTATCTTCATAAGCACTCTCCATGTCTTTTAAAAAACTAATTAGTTCTTTTGGTTTTTTTGATAGTTCGTAATACCTGTTCTAAGTTTATCAATGATCTCATCTATATGTTTTTCTTCACATATAAATTGAGGGGCGATAATTAAACAGTCACCAGTTGCTTTAAAGTTTACTCCTGCTTCGTAACAAGCTTTAAAGCATTCATAACCTGCTTTACCTGGTTTGGTATTCATTTTCATATCAATACCACCCATCATTCCGTAACCTCTTATGTTATCAACAGACTCTAAGTCTTGAAGAGAAAATAATCCTTTTTGGAAATAAGGTGCTAAATTTTTTGCTCTGTTAAAGATATCTTCTTTTTCAAAAATATCTTGAACAGCTAAACCTGCTGCTACTGCAACTGGAATTCCTGAATAAGTATAACCGTGAAATAATTCAACTGATCCCATTGGAGAAGAATCCATTACTGCATCATAAATTTCATCTTTACATGCAACTACTCCCATTGGAACAACACCGTTAGTTGTTGCTTTAGCCATAGTCATTAAATCTGGAGTAACATCAAACTCTTGACTTGCAAAAACTGAACCAGTTCTTCCCCATCCTGTAATTACTTCATCAAAAATTAAAAGTATTCCGTGCTTATCACAAATCTCTCTTAATCTTTGTAAATATCCTTTAGGTGGAACTAAAGTTCCAGTAGATCCAGCAATTGGTTCTACAATACAAGCTGCGATATTTTCTGGTCCAAAGTTACTTGCAATTCTCTCTAAGTCATCTGCAAGATCTCCTCCTGTTTCAGGTTGACCGCTAACAAATTTGTGTTCTGGTAAATGTGTGTGTCTCATGTGTTGAACACCTGGCATCAAGATACTTGCAAATGTTTTAACATTATTGATCATTCCACCAACTGAAACACATCCAATGTTCATCCCGTGATAACCTCTTTCACGTCCTACAAATCTAAATCTATGAGCGTTTCCTTTTGCTCTGTGATAAGCAACAGCAATCTTAATTGCAGTCTCAACAGCAGTTGAACCACAAATAGTAAAAAACATTTTATTTAAATCACCTGGAGTGTGTTTTGAAATTTTTGTAGCTAATTCAAATGAACCACCAAAACCTTGTTGGAAAGGCTGAGCATAATCTAAAGTCTCTAATTGTTTAGTAACTGCTTCTGTAATTTCTCTTCTTCCATGTCCTAATGGATTACAAAATAATCCTGAGCTCGCATCAATTTGTGTTTTTCCATGGTGAGTTTTTAAATAAACTCCTTTTGCTTCAGTAATTAATCTTGGGTTTGCTTTGAAATCTTTATTCGATGTAAACGGCATCCAATGTTCATTTAATGAATTTGGAACTGAAGTTCTTGTTTCTGAGCTCATAAATTTTTTCTCTCTTTATTAACTGTTATAAATATTTCCAACTATTAGACTAAATCAATTAGTTTGCTAGAAATATTTTGACCATCCAAAATGATGCGTCATATGTATACAACTTTTAATTGAACCTATCTTTTTGTTTTACAACCGCTCTAAATTGAATTTAAATAAGGTTAATTTAATTAAATTAACATAGGGGAATAAATGAAAAAAATACTAAGTTTTATTCTAGGATCTATTTTTGCTCTTAACCTTTCAATTTCAGTTGCAAACTCTGCAGCTACTGAAGTTAGAGTTGCATACTTTCTAGAATGGCCAAGTCCAAATCTAGAGGACATGCAGAAGAAAAATTTTGCAAAAGCTCTTGGTGTACCAGTTAAGTGGACAAACTTCACTAACGGTGGAGCAATGACTGATGCAATGTTAGCAGGAGACATTGATATTTCTTACTCACAAGGTTTAGTACCTTTCATCAATGCTGTAAAATCTAATGCACCACTTAAGTTAGTGGATATTGCTATGGAATACGGAATGGGTGGAACTACTTGTGTAACATCAAATGCATCTGGAATTACAAAAGCTAACGCTACTGAATTAGAAGGTAAAAAAGTTGCTGTTCCACTTGGAACAATGGCTGAATACGTTTTTGATGAAAGTATGAAAGTTGTTGGTGCTGACAGAGGCAAAATGGATATCATTCAAATGGACCCAGAAGAAGGTGCTGCTGCATTAGTAAGTGGTGATGTTGTAATGGCATGTTTATTTGGTGGTAACTCTATTAAAGCGGCAACTGCAGTTGGTTCAAGATTATTAACTGTAGATGAAGCAAGAGCTGCTGGTATCTTAGGTATAGATATCACATCTGTTACAGATAAATTCATGAAAGAAAATCCAGGAATGCTAAGAACTTTCATCGAAGTAACTCACGAAGCAAACGACAGATACAGATCAGGTAAATCTGATATGAATGCTATGTCAAAAGCTTCTGAAATGACTGTTGCTGACATGAAAGAAACTTTAAGTGGATTTAAATTCTTAACTCCAGAAGAAACTAAAGCTTCTATGGAGAGCGGAAACCTAGATGGGTTCTTAAAAGGAATGGGAACTCCAGCTGGTAACGTAGACACAAGTTTCTTACCTTTATAATTTTAAAGGTTTAAGACTTTTTTAAATAGGCACTGATTTAAAAATTAGTGCCTATTTTTTTTAAAAAATTTCTAATATAAGGGCGCTATGAGTGATCTTGTTTCTCAAAATCTAAATATGATTTTTAAAACTCCAAAAGGAGAAACAGTTCATGCATTAAAAGATGTTAGTTTTACTTTAAAAAAAGGAGAACTACTTACTGTTCTTGGCCCATCTGGTTGTGGAAAAACAACTTTATTAAATATTACCGCAGGATTTTTAAGACCCACTTCAGGAAAGATTACTTTAAACAATAATGAAATAGATGGACCTGGTGTTGAAAGAGGAATGGTCTTTCAACAAGGTGCTTTATTTGAATGGTTAACAGTTGCTGAAAACGTAAACTTTGGTCTTCGTATGAAAAGTGAGGATCCGGAAGTAACAGCAAAAAAAGTTGAAGAATGGTTAGATATAGTTGGGTTAAAAGGATTTGGTAACACTCCTACTTATCAATTATCAGGTGGTATGCAGCAAAGAGTTGCTCTTGCAAGATGTCTAATTAATGACCCTGATTTAATTTTAATGGATGAGCCATTGGGTGCCTTGGATGCATTAACAAGAGAAAAGATGCAGTCTTTAGTTTTAAAAATTTGGAAAGAAACTGGAAAAACAATTATTTTAATTACTCACTCTGTTGAAGAAGCTCTTTTACTAGGTGAAAGATTATATGTAATGGCACCAAGACCTGGAAGAATACATAAAGAGTACAATCTTCCATTTGCAGAAATGGGTCTTACTCAAGATTTAAGAGAAATTAAAAAAAATAAAGAATTTTCATCTACTAGAGAAGAAATTTTATCAATGATCTGGAACATGGAAGAAGAGATAATGGGGAAAGATAATTAATGTTAACACAATTTGTAACAATACTTATTATCGTTTCTGTTATTGGGTGTGTTCTTTATGGAAGAAGATTAATCAGAACTGAAAAAGTAGATGCTGTTTTTGGAAACCCAGAAAGAGCTAAAGGTGGAACGCACTGGGTAATTGTTGGTAGTAGTGCGATCTTAATGCTATGGCTTTATTATTCATGGGATATAGCAAAAGGTTTTTATCCAAAATCAGCAAATGAATTATGTCAGGTTGCTAAAATAAATGAGTCGTTATTAGGTTTAAAATATCAGTTCCCTATTGAAGAAAGAGAGTTCAAAAGTACATCCATTATTAAAATTGAAAATAAAAATCTTGTAAAAATTGCAAATGAAATAAAAGGATCTCCAGATCTAAATGATCAACAAAAAACAATTCTTGTAAGCTACATTGATAGAACTTCTAAATTAATTCCACTTCTAACAAGTGAAGAATTAATGGAAATGGATACCAAAATTAAACTTCAAGAAATAACGGAGGAAATAAAACTTCTAAGTTCAAACTTCCAAAAAAAAGATTATCCTTTTGAAACAGATGCTCAAAAAACTGAAAGACAAAAACTTATTGATGAACAAGGTGGCTGGGGAATTACCACAATTGACTCTGGAAGTGGTTCTATTGAAAATACAATTGAAATACCAACTGCACCTCAAACGAATAAAGGTTTAAAATTTAGTGCAGCTGCAGCAGAATTAAAAAAAATTGACGACAAGTTCTTTAAATTAAAAAACCATAACCCACCTTTCAAAAGCTCAATTAAACAACTTAAAGATGACATTAAAGCTTACAGAAAAGGTTTGGATGATAGTGAAGAGATAGCATCTGACTATGCAAAAAATATAGTTAAAATTGCAAGAAGAATAGAATTTGCAAGTATCTACCCTCCTAATGCATTAAATGAAATGCAAGCAGCAATCATAGAGTTTGATGAGTTACAAAATAAAGAACAAGCTGGATTAAGATTAATCGATATACTTTTATTTCCTGCTGGAACAATTGTAGCAAGTGGACCTACTTGTTCAGAACAAGGTTCTGGTAGATGGCTACCTAAACCATCTGATACTTTTAATAAGTTTGTATTGATGTCTAAACCAAGTGTTGGATACAAAAATGTTCCTCTTTTATGGATTGAAATGGTTGATGTAAGTAAAATGATTGGCTTCGTTTTACCAGATTGGATAGCTGATATTTTGCCTGGTGAATATCCGGTTCATACAAAAGATGGAATAGTTAAAGAGAACTTTAAAAGCAATGTTTTAAAAGTTGTTAGTGGTGACTTTAAACTATTCAAAGTTCCAGTTCCATACGGGCATATCTGGGACTCTTTTATGAGGGTATTTTTAGGATTAGTGTTTGGAATTATTATTGGTGTTCCATTAGGATTATTTATGGGTCTTAATAGATTTGCAAAAGGCTTCTTTGATCCATTAATTGAACTTTATAGACCGGTCCCACCACTTGCTTGGGCTCCTTTAATTATTTCTGTACTTGGAATTGATAACTCTGGAAAAATATTTTTATTATTTATGGTCTCTTTATCCATTATGATTATTTCAGCAAGAGCTGGAGCATCAGGAACTCAATTATCAAAAATTCATGCTGCTCACTCATTAGGAGCTACAAAAAAACAAATATTAAGATATGTAATTTTTCCAAATTCTCTTCCAGAAATTTTAACTGGAATAAGGGTTGCAGTTGGTATGTGTTGGGGGACACTAGTCGCAGCAGAATTTTTAGCTGGAACAACAGGTATTGGTTTTGTTGAAAACGTTGCTAAAAAATACTTCCAGTACGAAGTTATTTGGATAACGATATTTATAATGGGTCTTCTTGGTTTATTGTTCGATGTTACTTTAAGAAAAATAATCGATAAAACTATTCCATGGCGTGGAAAAGGATAAATGAAAACTCCTTTATTAAAAAATCAAGTAATTAAAATTTTTCAAAAGTTTGGTTTGAGTAAAGATCATGCTTTAATTTCTGCTAATGCTTTAATTAATGCAGAACTAGTTGGTGCTTATGGTCATGGTTTATCAAGACTTAAAATGTATTGTGATAGAATTTCCAAGAAAGTAATTAATCCAAAACCAAAAATAAAAATTAAAAAAATTTCATCTTCTATTTCTCATATTGATGCAAATAACAGTATTGGATTTGTAGCTGCTGATCTTGGAATTAAAACTGCAATTAAGCATACACAAAAAACTGGAATAGGAATGGTTGCGGTAAAAAATAGTGGTCATTATGGATTGTCAGGTTATTACGCAGAACAAGCTGTTAAAAAAAATTTAATAGCGATGATTTATACAAATGCTCCTCCAGCAGTTGCTCCTCATGGTGCATTAAAAACTTTATTTGGAACTAATCCAATTTGTTTTGGAACCCCTACTGGTTCTAAAATTCCTTTTATTTTAGATACATCAATCTCAATGATTAACAGAGGTAAAATTAGAGTTGCTGCAAGAAACAATCAAACAATTCCTGCAGGTGTAGCTTTAGATAAATTTGGAAAACCAACTACTGATGCAAAAAAAGCATTAGCAGGAGTTCAGTTACCTATTGCTGGTTTTAGAGGTTCAGGACTTGCTTGGATGGTTGATATTTTAAGTGGAGTACTAACTGGAGGAAATCATGCGGGTCGTGTTAAAGATCCTTTTGATGATTTTTCAGGACCACAAAATATTGGACATTTGTTTATAACGTTTAAAGCAAACTTATTTCAAAAAAATTATAATCAAAGAATTAAAGACAATATTAAAACAATTAAAAAACTTCCTAAAATCAAAGGTGTTAAAGAAATAATGTATCCAGGACAAAACAAATTTAATCGTTACAAACAAAATCTTAAAAAAGAAATCAATATTCCAGATATTATTAAAAAAGATTTAGAAACTTTAATAAATTAAAGAAGTTAAAACTAATAAAGAAGCAACAACAGAAGAAACTATAATTGTTCTTTTTATTTTTTCCTTCTTTTTCTCTTCAAGAAGTCTTTGCTTTAGAACATCCACATTTACTCTTTGTGGAGCTTCGGTAATTTGAGAGAAGTTCTCAATTCCTTTTTTTTTCTCTTCAAGAAGTCTTTGCTTCAGAACATCTACATTTACTCTTTGTGGAGCTTCAGTTACTCTTTGTGGAGCTTCAGTTACTCTTTGTGGAGCTTCGGTAATTTGAGAGAAGTTCTCAATTTCAACAGATGTACTATTTAAGTTTTCTGAACTCATAATCTTTAAACACAATGTTATATAATCATTAGTAATTTAATTTTTAAATATTAGAGATGCCCAAAATGAGTTTTTTGATAAAACTTATATTAAATTTTTTAAAAAAGGGTCAAAACTAAATTAATTTAAAATCCACTTTCTCTTACAATTATAGCAATCACACCTTTAGTTAAATTTGCAAACGGACTATATCTGCTGCCTTTAATGTGAACATAGCCTGGTAATTCAAATTGAATTTCACTTTTTTTAGCAAGATCAAATTCTGCAATATAGTGTGCGGTTTCAGGTCTATATTGAAATTTTCCTCCTGTAAAATTCCTTACGGCAACTGGTCCATCGTGAGCTGAACTTAAAGAGATATAAGGAAGATTGGTAATAGCTGATAGATCTAAAGATTTTGAAACTAAATAAACTTTATCATGAATACCATCATTGGGAATAAATACTGCAGGGTTTTTCTTTAAAAATCTTTCAATTTGTTCTTCTTTAATAAATCCTCTGACTTTACCTGTTCCATAATGAACAATTTCTAGTAACTGATCAAAATTACTAACCCACATACCTTCGGAAAGATCATAAAAATCTTTTATTTTTCCTTTGATCGGCGCTTTAATAATAAGCTTATTTTTAATTCTTGTTAAACCAGTCATTTCTGTTTGAAGAGCAATTAAACTTTGTTGTAATGTTAAAAATTGATCCATATTTCCTGCAGATTTACTCAATCTATTGATCTTTGTTTTTGTTAATTGAATTTTTCTACTAATTGAAAAAATTTCTCTATCTAACTCAGGTGAATAAAGTTCTATCAATTCTTGTCCCTTCTCTACCGCATCATCTTTATTTACTAGAATTTTTTTAATTTTTGATGGATAAGGCGCATACACTTTTGAATATTGCTCAGAAACATATACAGCTGGAATTTTTAAAGAAGACTTCCAAGGTAAAAACAAAATCATAAAAAATGACAAAAGGATTATTAAAGTTCTTGTGGTTTGCTTATTAAATTTAATTTCAGATTTTAATTTGTACCAATTTTTAATCTCTCGAATAATTGGCAGTAAAATGAACCAATGAATTTCAATTACAAATAATATGATACCCAATATTTTAAAAGCAAAATGATAAACTAACAAAGCAATCCCAAGAAATAAGAAAAATCTATAAACCCAAGTTGTCCAAGCATATACTATAAACGTCCATCTTCTTGATGGATTGATTTCTTCTGGTGGTGGATGATTTAATCCAAATAAACTTTCTCTTATCTTCCATCTTGCAAGTGCAAATGATCTTGGTTGTAAATTTTCAGCCTTCAACCAGTCTGAGAACACATAATAACCATCGAACCTCATAAACGGGCTTACATTAATTGTTAATGAGGAAATCCAAGATGTTGTTGCTATAAAAAATGCTACACTTTTAAATCCCCCATCTGGCAATACTGCCCAAAGAAAAGTTGCTATGATAGCCAAGTGTAATTCGGTTAGTATTCCACCAAAGTTAATTAATAATCTTTCTTTGTGATTTCGAAGTCTCCAAGCATCTGTTGTATCTGTATATAAAAAAGGAAAGAATACTAAAAATGCTATTCCAATTGCTGATACTCTACATCCATAATGTTTAGCAATATAGGCGTGTCCTAATTCATGAAGACACTTTACAAAAACTAAGGTTAAAAAATACAACATTAAACCTTGAAAGGAAAAAAAATATAAAAACGTACTCTTAAACGTTTCAAGTTGTTGAAAAACTAAAAATAATCCAATGAAGCCAAAAAGATAAACCAAGTTTCTAAATTTTTTTGAAGCAAAATGCTTTACGTATTTTAAAGTTTTGGAAAGCCAGTCATCAGGTTTAAATAATGGAATTTTAAAAAAAAGATAACTATGTATTGCATACATCAGCCAGCTTTTTTTCATGCTGTTTTTCTGTTGCATTAAATAAGCTATATTTTGACCAGTTGGTTGAATAATTAAATTGTTTTGATGTAGAAAATTTATAAAACTTTTAATCTCTTCCTCACTAGTAGCAATTCCTGATGAGTTAATTTTCTTTTCGAAATTTTTAATATCTTCTCCACCCTTCCAATTTTTAATCAATTTAAATGCAGTCAAACCAAGTGAGAAATATTTGTTTCTTACAGCATCATATAAAAGCCAAGCAGGCAAACCATCTTCTCTACTGTTTCCTCTGAAAATCTCTAAGTCTTGTCTTAAATATGGAACTATCATATTCCAATATATTGTCTCATGAATGTAATTGGTTTTCTTAATACAAAGTAAAATAATGGCACTCTTGATCCATAAACTTTTGCAGTACCTCTAAATCCTATTCTAGGAGGTTTCTTACCATCAAAACTTGCTCCTATTTTGTAAGATAAAACTTCCTCAGGTGACAATGATGGAGCATAAGATGCTCTTAATAATTTTCCCTTTAACGAACTAATTGGATTTACATCTAAAAATACTTTTACTTTTGAATTTTCTTTTATAACCAAGCTATCTTTTACCGGCAACCAAATTAAAAATTCAACTTCATCAGGGTTTGCAACTGTCATTATTTTTTCACCTACTTTAACAGGTCTTCCTTGCCAATCATTTTTTTGATCAACAATTGCAATACCTTTTTGTTTGGCAAATAATTTAGTGTTTTTTAATTTTTCTTCAGCAGACGCAACCTCTGCTTTCTTTAATTCTACTTGTGCAACTAGCTCTGCTAATCTTGCTTTTTCCTCATTGTTTGAAAATGAAGACTGTCTACTTCTAAGCAATTCCTTTTGAGTAACTTGCAAAGATTGTTTTGCTAGATTGTAGTTATTATTAAGTTCAATATCTTCAAGTAATATTAATAGGTCACCAAATTTTACTTTATCATTATTATTTACAACGATCTCTTTTACAACACCATCAAAAGGAGCTGTTACTAGTTTTGGCTTTTTAGCAACAACTTCAACTGGAGCTGTGCTTGTTAATCTTAATGGTAAAAAAAGTATAATGAATATTGATAAATAAATCTTCCAGGATTTTTTTCCCGTAAAATATTTTTTAAAATAATTATTAATTGAAATATCTTTTAAAAAAGAATTAAAGGCATGACCATAAGACATGGATAAATGCCTTAACAGTTCAGTATCACTATCAGAAAATTGTTTCTGCCTTCCTAATAATAAATAGCCTTGCATCCCTTTTTGAGGTGAAATAATTGGGATAAACAAAATATTTTGTGGAAGGTTTTTTGGTTTTTCAGCTTTTATATTTTTTGATATTTTTTCAACATCAAGGTTTTGAATTTCTTTTGTATCGATTGTTTTATCATTATTAATGAAGTTTTCTATAAAGGTAAGTAAAGGTGAAGTTCTATCTATTGTTGCAAGATCTGAAGTTGCTTTAATTTTAAATTTATCTGTAGGTGTTTTAATTAATAAAAATGAGTTAACGTAATCAATGATTTGTCTAGTTTCGTTTACAATAACAAAATATAATTCATCTTTAGAACTTGCTTCTCTAGCTTTTTTTTCTAAACCAATTAAACGAGCAACTTTAATGTTTTTATCTTTACTCAAAACTTAACAATCCCACTCATACCCGGAATTAATTTATTGTACTTTTTATTAAATTGGGCTTTAAGTTCTATAGTTTGGCTAGCAGCATCAACAGCTGCACCTAAGCTTATAACTGTTGCATCTAAAGTTTCACCTGTCTCATCTATAATAATTTTTATAGCATGATCTTTTTTTAACCACTTCAACCAACTGCTAGGCACTACGATTTCGGCTTCTAACAAACCATCACCAACAATATCCATCAAGGGTTGTCGTTGTTCAATACTCGAAAATACACTTGTATAAACATCCATCACCTTGCCATCGTAAGGTGCAATAATTTCACAACGATCTAGATTTAAGTTTGCAATATTTAATTCGGCTTTCGCCTTTTCATAATTTGAAACTGTTAATTGATATTGTAGTTTCCCAATTGACCTCATGTCTAATAATTCTTTGTCACTTTCTAATTGGATAGAAGCACTTGTATATTCTGCTTTAATCACATCTCTTTGAGCTTTGTAGATTTCACAGTCAAAGCTAACAAGAACATCTCCTTTTTTAAATGCATCCCCTAAAAAAAAATTTATACTTTCTACTCTTGCTGCTATTTCACTAGATATCGATACTTTTTCAGTGGCATTTACTAAAGCTCTTGCTTCCATTTCTTCAGCACTAATAGGTGTTAGAAATATTAAGCAAACAGAAAATATATAGAATAAGCGTTTCATGAAATTAGTAAAAATTATAATCTATTAATGAAATTATTGCCATAATCATCCCAATCATTAAATTCTCTCTCTAATTGGTCGTTAAATGCAACAAACTTATTTTTTTCTTCAAGATCAATAAACTCTGAGACATCAGTGTTTCCTAAATCAATTTCTAAATCTTTAACGATTATCTCACCATCTCTTTCGATAATTAATTTTAATTCTAATAATGATAGATCTTCTGGTGGATTTGCAGCTATAATTTCACCTGTTGCCTGATCATATTCTAACCATTCTGGAACTTCTGATCCATCTTTTAAAACAAGTTTTATTCTCTCAAAACTTCCTAAAATCTCAGTTGAAAGATTAATAGCTATGTCTGTTCCATTATTAATCGCTCTTAATTGGAAAATTCTCTCAGGTTTGAAGGCTTCAATAATATCTTTGATATCTCTTTGATTATTAAAGTTTAAGTTTTGTGTAGGAACAGTATCAATTGTGCCATCTGCTTTTTGTCTAATTAAATTAATATTTCCATCTGAGCCAACTGAAATTAATGCATTTACTTTTTTAGCGACTTTTACAATTTGTTTATCTCTTTTGATTTGCTCTGGATCAATTTCAATAGTGATTTCTCTTGTCTCATTTTTCTTATCGGTTGCAATAATAATAATATCAAGTTTATCTACACCATCTGGAATAGTTGTTGTGGTTTTACCTGTTTTAGAATTAACTTTGATCCAACTTGGTAAATCAGAACCATCAGCCATTTTACCTTCAAACTTTATAATCTCGTTATCAATTTCATTCATAACCTTAAAGTTAAGTTTTAATGCATCTGATTTTTCTTTAGCGTTAACTTTTGCTAACGCACCATCTGATAATTGAACACTTTCGGTTTCAGCAACAAGATCTACTAGTTTTAAACCTTGTGAATATGAAGTTTTTCTAATAGTTTTTTCAAATTCAAATTTATTTAAACTTAATTCTACTTCGTTATCACCTTCTACTTTTAGTTTTCTGATTGTAACTTTAGATTCTTTCTTTATTTTTTTTTCAATTCTCTTTTCAGCTTTTTGTTCTTTTATTTCATTAACTTTTGCTCCACCATTTTGTAATTTAACAATTATTGAGCCAGTATCAGTACCTGAATTATCATCAGCCAAAGTATAATTGAAATATTCAAAAACAATTTGACCAGGATCTAGTGTATCTTTAAGCCCAGCATTAACCACATAAGTGTAGCTACCATTAGCATTCATAGTTAATGTTCCATAAGTGCCCTCAAGACCACTACCAATTGTTCCAGCTGTTCCTGCTCCTTCAGTAGCACCTGTTCTAATTGCAGATACAGTTAAAGTATCACCGACATCGACATCACTGTCATTTGTTAATACATCTTTAATTGAATTATTAATTGCTGTTAAAGTTGAACTTGTTGAAATATCTATTGTATTACTATCATTCGTAGCAACTGGATCATCATTAATACCAGTTACAACAAATGCTAATTCTGCAGTATCAGTTCCTCCATTACCATCTGAAACTGTGTATGTGAAATATTCTCTACCTGTGTCACCTGCTCCTAAAATATCATTAGGTGTGTAAGTATACGTTCCATCTGAATTGACAGTTAATGTTCCATAAGTTCCTGTTAATGCAGATCCAATTGTGCCTGATGTACCACTACCACTTTCTCTACCCGTTCTAATACCTGAAACAGTTAAAGTATCACCGTCTGTATCAGTATCCCCATCTAATAAATCATCACTACCATCTGTGACTGTTAAAGTATTACCTTCTGTAACAGAATTGCTTTCATTATCTGAAACTGGATCGTCGTTTGCTGATGTCACATTGATTGTCATAGTATTAGGAGTAGCACTATCTGCATCTCCATCATTAACAGTAAAAGCAAATGTTGTATAAGGCGAGCCATTGTCATTTGCATCAGGATTTAATCTTAAATATCCATTTGAAATATCAGTTGTAGTTATTACTTGATTTAAGGTTACATCTGTCCAAGTTGTACCGTTATAGTATTGAAGCGCACCGTCATCTTCTAAAGTTGTAATTTTAACACTTACCAATGCATCATCATCATCTGCATCGGTATAACCAAAGTCAGATGTGCTAAATACATATGGAGTATCTTCTGTAGTTGTAACTGTGTTATCTGCTGCTGTTGGAACATCATTAACTCCTGTAACTGTAAAGGTTAACGTAGCAGTATCAGTTCCACCATTACCGTCTGAAACAGTGTATGTAAACGTATCAGTTGCTGTATCTGATCCATCTAGATCATCTGCTGCAGATTGATTGGCTACATAAGTATAAGTACCATCTGCACCAATTGTTAATTGTCCATATGTACCTGTTACAGTTGTTCCATTAGAATTATATGTACTTGACGATGCAACTGCTTGATCAGAGTTTGTGCCTATACCAATTAAAGTAACTGTTAAAGTGTCACTGTCAGCATCAGTATCACCATGTAAAACATCTGATGTTCCATCTGTAACGGTTAGTGTTGCATCTTCATTAACTGCACCTGTTTCATTGTCCGCTACTGGTGCATCATTAACAGGAGTAACATTTACAGTAATTGTGTTAGGAGTAGCACTATCTGAATCCCCATCGTTTACTGTAAAATTAAAAGTAGTGTAAGAAGATCCGTTTTCATCTGCAGCTGGGTTAAATCTCAATTTATTTGCAGCAATGTCCGTTGCTGTTATAACTTGATTTAAAGTTACATCTACCCAAGTACTTCCATTATAATATTGTAAAGCACCCGCATCTTCTAGTGTAGTAATTTTTATACTTACTAAAGCATCATCGTCATCCGCATCTGTATATCCAAAGTCAGATGCTGAAAATACATAAGCTGTATCTTCATTTGTAGTTACTGTTTTATTCGAAGCAGTTGGCACATCATTAACCCCTGTTACTGTAATAATTAATGTTGCGGTGTCTGTCGCGGTTCCATCAGATATTGTATACGTGAAACTATCAGTAACAGTATCACCTGCATCTAAATCATCTGCAGCACTTTGATTGGCTACATAAGTATAAGTACCATCTGCACCAATTGTTAATTGTCCATATGTTCCAGTAACTGTTGTAGGTGTACCAGAATTATAAGTGCTCCCAGAATTTACTGCTGAGTTAGATCCGCCACTTACAGCTATTTGAGAAACAACAAGTGATGCTGCAGTATCATCTGTATCAGGATCGGTATCATTATCTTGAACAACTCCGCTAGCAGCACTTGAAACAGTCAGTGTTGCATCTTCATTTACTGCACCCGTATCGTTGACTGCAACTGGAGCATCATTAACACCTGTAATGGTAATTGTAAGTGTTGCTGTATCGGTTGCAGTTCCATCTGATACTGTATATGTAAATACATCTGTTGCAGTATCACCTGCATCTAAATCATCAGCAGCACTTTGATCTGCAATGTATGTATAAGTTCCATCTGCTGCTACAGTTAAAGTTCCATAAGTACCTGTTAAACCTGAGCCAATTGAGCCAGCAGTTCCACTTGCTCCTTCAGCTCCAGTTCTAATTGCAGAAATTGTTAACGATGCACTATCATCTGCATCAGTATCACCATGTAACAAGTCAGAAGTCCCATCAGTAACTGTTAGTGTTGCATCTTCATTAACCGCACCAGTTTCATTATCCGCAACTGGATCATCATTAACCCCTGTTACTGTAATAATTAATGTTGCAGTGTCTGTAGCATCACCATCAGATATTGTATAAGTGAAACTATCAGTTACAGTATCACTTGCATCTAAATCATCTGCTGCACTTTGATTGGCTACATAAGTATAAGTACCATCTGCACCAACAGTTAATTGACCATAAGTTCCTGTAACTGTTTTTCCGTTTGAATTATAAGAACTACCACTTGTTACAGCACTGTTAGAACCTCCGGTTACTGCAATTTGTGTAACTGTGAAGCTGTCATCATCATCAGCATCTGTATCATCAGCCATTAATAAACTTGAGCCTGAACTTTGTGTTACTGTTGCATCCTCATTAACTGCATCCGTATCGTTGACTGCAACTGGAGCGTCATTTATTCCTGTCACTGTAATGATAATTGTTGCAGTGTCTGTAGCTGTTCCATCTGAGACAGTATAAGTAAAGCTATCAGTAGCCGTATCACTTGCATCTAAATCATCAGCTGCTGACTGATCTGCAATATAACTATAAGTACCATCAGCACCTACTACTAAAGTACCATAAGTACCGGTTATTGAAGTACCATTAGAATTATAAGAACTTGAACTTGCAACTGAACTATTAGATCCGCCTGTAACGGCAATTTGAGTTACTGTTAAAGAGGCACTATCATCTGCATCGGTATCATCTGAAATTAAAGTGCCTGCACTATTTGTTAAATGTGTAACCGTTGCATCTTCATTGACTGCATCAGTATCATTTACTGCAACTGGATCATCATTAATACCTGTTACTGTAATAATTAATGTTGCTGTATCTGTGTTAGTTCCATCTGATACTGTGTAAGTAAAACTATCAGTAACAGTATCACCTGCATCTAAATCATCCGCAGCACTTTGATTAGCTGTATATGTGTAAGAACCATCAGCACCTACAGTTAATTGACCATAAGTTCCTGTAACCTGTGTACCACTTGAATTATATGTGCTACCTGAAGAAACAGCTGAATTGGATCCTCCTGTAACTGCAATTTGTGTAACTGTTAATGAGTTGCCGTCTGCATCAGTATCATCTGCAACTAACAAACTAGCCCCCGAACTTTGAGTAACTGTGGCATCTTCATTGACACTATCTGTGTCATTGACACCTACTGGAGGATTTCCATTGCTAACAGTAAAAGTTAAAGTAGTTGTTACTGTAGCTGTTCCATCAGAAACTGTGTAAGTAAATACATCTGTTCCAACACTTGAACCTGCAACATAAGAATAAGAACCATCGGCACCGATGGTTAAAGTACCATAAGTACCAACGCTTGAAGCACCATCTGCTCTAGTTGTTCCAGCAGTTACAGAAGTAGCACTTCCTGCTCCACTATGCTGAATGGCTGTAACAGTTAAAGAAGAACTATCGTCTGCATCTGTATCATCTGATATAACAGTACCTGCACTGTTTGTTGTGTCTGTAACAGTACTACTTACTTGAACAGAATCTGTATCTGCAACACCTACTGGATCATCATTGACACCTGTGACAGTTATAATCAATGTAGCAGTATCTGTGGCTGTGCCATCTGACATTGTATAAGTAAAGCTATCAGTTTCAGTATCACTTGCATCTAAAGCATCAGCTGCTGCTTGGTCTGCAACATAAGTATAGGTACCATCTGCACCTACAGTTAACGTACCGTAAGTTCCTGTTATTGATGTTCCACTAGAATTATATGAACTTCCAGAACTAACAGCTGAATTAGATCCACCGGTAACAGCAATTTGAGTGACAGTTAACGATGCACTATCATCAGCATCAGTGTCATCAGCAACTAATAATCCTGCACCTGAACTTTGAGTAACCGTTGCATCTTCATTAACTGCATCCGTATCGTTGACTGCAACTGGAGCGTCATTTATTCCTGTAACTGTAATTGTTAGGGTAGCTGTATCTGTGCCAGTTCCATCGGATAGTGTGTAAGTAAAGACATCTGTTGCAGTGTCACTTGCATCTAAATCATCAGCTGCTGACTGATCTGCAATATAACTATAAGTACCATCAGCACCAATTGTAAGTGTACCATATGTTCCGGTAACTGAAGTTGGTGTCCCAGAATTATATGTACTTCCACTAGTTACTGCCGAGTCTGAACCATTAAATGTAATTGTAGTTATTTCTAATGAAGAAACAGTATCATCTGTGTCAGCGTCTGTATCATTATCCTGAATAACACCACTTGCAGCACTTGATACTGTAAGTGTAGCATCTTCATTAACTGCACCTGTGTCAACATTTGCAACTGGATCATCATTAACACCTGTTATTGTAATTGTAAGAGTTGCGGTATCAGTTCCACCATTACCATCGGATACAGTATAAGTGAATACATCTGTTGCTGTATCACTTGCATCAAGAGCATCTGCAACATCTTGGTCTGCAGCATAAGTATAAGTCCCGTCTGCTGCTAGAGTTAAAGTACCATAATAACCAACAACAGCTCCGCTACCAGCAGTGTTACTATTGCCGTTTCCAGTTGATGCACTTCCTCCACCTTGATCTGTAGCTGATGTATGAGAATAAGTTGTTATTGTTAAAGTGTCACTACTATCAGCATCGGTATCACCATGTAATAAATCTGAAGTTCCATCTGTAACTGTTAAAGTTGCATCTTCATTTACAGCACCTGTTTCATTATCAGCAACTGGAGTATCATTAGCACCTGTTGTGGTAATTGTTAGTGTAGCTGTATCAGTTGTTGTACCATCTGAAACTGTGTAAGTGAAAACATCATTACCTGTCTCACTAGCACCTAAAACATCATTTGGTGTAAATTCATAAGAACCATCTGCACCGATTACTAAAGTACCATAAGTACCAGCAATAGATTGACCATTAGAATAAGTAGTGCTTGCTGTTACACTTCCTGAATTTCCATTAGTGTGAGAGATATTTGTTACTGTAATTGTTTCAACATCAACATCGCTGTCATCATTTAAAACATCATCTTCAGATCCTGTTACTGTTGTAACAGATCCTTCTGTTGCAGTATCGGTATCATTAACAGCTGTAGGCGCATCATTTGAACCAAGGACTGTAATTCTAATTACTCCAAAGTCGGTATCTGTTCCATCTGATAAAGTATAATTGAAACTATCTACTGCCGACTCGCTATCATCTAAAGCTTCTGCAGCAGCTTGATCTGCTACATAAGAATATGAACCGTTTGCATTAATTGTTAATCGACCATAAGTTCCTGTTAAAGCAGCACCAACTGTACCTGCTGTACCTGCGTTTTCAGTGGCTCCAGTTCTAATTTCTGTGATAGTTAAAGAAGCACTGTCATCAGCATCACTATCAGTATGTGAGGCTGAGCTTGTATCAATTACATCTCCTGAATGTTCACCTGTTGCATCATAAGATCCTGAAACATTTGCATTAGCACTATTTGCAACTGTTAATGTTGCATTCTCTCTAATTACACCAACGTCATCTTGAGCAACTGGTGCATCATTAACACCTGTAACTGTGATAGTTAAATTTGCTGTATCGCCATCTGCTGTGTAAACAAAAACATCAGTTACTTGATCACTTGCATCTAACGCATCAGCTGCAGCTTGATCAGCTGTATAAGTATAAGAACCATCTGCACCAATTGTTAGAGTACCGTAAGTACCTGTAACTGATGTTCCATTTGAATTATAAGTACTACTACTTGTAACTGCTGAGTTTGATCCACCATCTTTTTTAATATGAGTTACAACTAAACCATTACTATCGGCTGTATCATCGTTTAAAACATCATCTTGTGCACCAGTTTTTGTTACCGTTGCATCTTCGTTAACACTATCAGTATCATCAGTTAAAGAAATTGAACTTCCAACAGTAAATGTAATTGTACCAACATCATAAGCAAATGAACCTGAATTTGTTTCATTATCACGAGTTGTAAATGTAAAGGTATCAGTTGCAGTTGCACCAAATGCAATACTATTAGTTGCACTTGCTGTATATGTATAAGTTCCATCTGCAGCAACTGTTAAAGAACCATAAGTGCCTGATACAGCTGAGCCAACTCCTGTTGCATCAGTTATAATTGTATTATTCGAGCTTTCATTTCCTGATGCAACACCTGTTACAACTAAAACACTATCATTATCATCACTATCAGCTACAATATCATGAATATCAGCACTTGAAGTAGTTGCTCCTGCAGCAACAGTTCCTGCAACTGTAGTATCAGTTACATTAGGGGCAGCATTAACAGATACTGTCATTGTGTAAGCTGATGAGCTGTACTCAGTTCCATCGTGAACTTTAAATCCAAAAGTTACATCACTTTCTGAATTTGCTGCTGGTGTAAATCTTAATTTATTGTTACCAATATCAGTTGCTGTAATTTCTTGGTTTAAAGTTACATCAGTCCATGTTGATCCATCAGATGAATATTCTAATGCACCTGCACTTTCTAATGTAGTAATTTGAATTTTTGACAAACTATCACTGTCACTGTCTGAATAGTTGAAATCACTCGCTGCAAATATTTTTGTGATATTTGATGGTGTTCTATCTCCTGCAGAAGATACTTGGTTATTTTCATTAATATAAACAGTTGAGTTAGATGCTGTTGGTGCATTATTTGAGATAGCCGTAACTGAAATGGTTAATGTAGCTGTCGTTGTGGATGTTCCATCCGTTAAAGTATAGGTGAAAACATCATTTCCTGTTGTTGCATCAGAGTTTGCAGCATAAGAATAACTACCATCTGATCCAATAGTTAAAGTACCTTTAGATCCTGAAATATTTGTAGCATTTGAAGTTTTTGTAGAGTTGTATGTAAGTTGGGATGCAGATCCTCCTGATGGTGTTACTTGTGTAATGTATAAGCTTGAACTTGCATCAGGATCTGTATCATCTGAAACTAAAGTTCCAGCACTATTTGTGGTATCAGTAACTGTGTTTCCAGCTGTAACTGAGTCAGTATCATCTACTGCAGTTGGAGCATCATTAATACCAACAACTGTAATTGTTAAAACAGCAATATCATCTTCACCATTACCATCTGAAACTGTGTAATTGAACGTATCTGTTACAGTATCACCTGGATCTAAAGCATCAGCTGCTGCTTGATTGGCAACATAAGTATAAGAACCATTAGCATTAATTGTTAATTGACCATATGTACCAGTAAGTGCAGCACCAACTGTACCTGCTGTGCCACTTCCCTCTGATGAACCTGTTCTAATGGCTGTAATAGTTAATGTATCACTATCAGCATCACTATCTGAATTAGATCCTGAGCTTGTATCAATAACATCTCCAGTATTTTCCCCAGAGACATCCACTAGGCTGAAAGGAGTTGTTAAATTATGTTCGTTAATTTTAGCGCTAGCAGTACCTGTAGTAAATAGTATTGTTCCATCATTATTAAAAGAAAAACCCACCGCCCCAGTATGACTCTCTGCAGGGTCAACATCATAAGCACCTTTATAGGTAACGGTAGATGAAATATCAAAAGCAATTGACAACGTGTATTCGTGAATTTCACTACCTACAGAACCTGAGATATACATTTTTGTTCCATCGTTATTAAATTTTATTTCTTGTGGAGATGTATCTTGAGATGAAACACTAACACTATCAGTATATGAAAGTGTTGAAACGTCGAAAGCCGAACTCAGGGCGTATTCATATACACTATCATTATTGAGACCAGTGGTGAACATCTTGGTTCCATCGTTATTAAAAGTTAACCCGGTCATAACTGAATCTTGGGTAGTAAGGGTACCTGCTGTATAAGTATTTGCAGTGGTTACATCAAATGCTGTTGAAAGACCGTATTCTCTTACAATTGATACTGCGGTAAGTTCATGACCAGTAGCTTGTAGTACAAACATTTTTGTTCCATCATTATTAAACGATACAGAATTCGCATTTGTACCATGGCTAAAATTAGAAGAACTACCTGCGGTGGATACATCAAAGGCAGTTGATAGAGGGAATTCATATATTCTAGAATTAAGAGCATCAGAGGTATACACTTTGGTTCCATCATCATTAAATACTACACCAGAAGATCGGGTTGATAGGCCACTGAGAGATTTTGAATCTGAGGAACTGAATGTAGCTGTAGCCACACTTGTTGCATTACCACTATTAGAAACTGTTAGAGTTGCATCTTCATTAACTGTACCCGTATCGTTTTGTGCAGTTACATCTCCTGAAGCTTCAATAGTAATGGTGATGGTTGCAGTAGTAGTAGTTGTTCCATCTGAAAGTGTGTAAGTAAAGACATCTGTAAATGTTTCATCATCTGTTTCTAAATCAGTAATGTCTGAGTTTGCTGTATAAGTATAAGAACCATTTGCTTCTAAATCTAACGTACCATAAGCACCCACAACACTATCAGTTCCTGCAGTACCACTATTACTATTTGATCCACCAGCAGCTCCACCTTGACCCGTAGAACTTGTGTGTGAGTATGTTGTAATAGTTAATGTATCATTTGTATCAGGATCAGTATCATTTGCAGAAATATCACCTGAATGATCTCCTGTTGCATCATTTGTATTAGAACTACTATCAGCATCGTTAGCTGAAGCTCCATCTGCAACTGTTAATGTTTTTCCTTCTTGGATATAACCTGTATCAGCTGTTGCACTAGGCGCATCATTTGAACCAAGAACAGTTATTGTGATTTGTGCAGTATCAGTTGCAGTACCATCTGAGACAGTATAGGTAAAATAATCATTAGCACTTTCACCTGCTGCTAAAGCGTTTGCAGCACTTTGGTTTGCAATATAACTATAAGATCCATCCGCTGCGATTGTTAATTGGCCATAAGTACCCGTAAGCGCAACTCCAACTGTTCCAGAGTCACCACTTCCACCTTCTTGTCCTTTTCGAATAGCAGTAACTGTTAAGGAAGAGCTTGCATCTGCATCAGAGTCTGAATGTGATGCAGAACTTGTATCAATTACATCCCCAGAATTTTCACCTGTTGCATCATAAGATCCTGAAACATTAGCATTGGCACTGTTTGCAACTGTTAAAGTTCCACCTTCAACTATAACACCAACGTCATCTTGAGCTACTGGTGCATCGTTAATCCCTGCGATAGTAATTGTTAACGTGGATGTGGCTGTTGCTGTTCCATCAGAAACTATATAAGTAAATACATCAGTAATTGTATCACCTGCATCAAGCGCATCTGCTGCGTCCGCGGTTGCTGCATAAGAGTATGAACCATTAGAATTAATTGTTAGAGTACCATAAGATCCTGTAACTGTTTCAGTGTTGCTTGTAAAAGTAGTTTGCGCACTTCCACCCGCTGTTGTTGCGGTAATACTTGTAATTGTTAATGTGTTTGCTGTATCTGCATCAGTATCATTTCCTAAAACATCACCTGTATGATCTCCTGTAGCACTATTGTAATCACTATCGCTATCTTGATCATTAGCTGAAGCTCCATCTGCAACAGTTAATGTACTGTCTTCAGCAATATAACCCGTGTCTGCTGTTGCTGATGGATTGTCGTTAACACCCGTAATTGTATAAATTAATGTTGCAGTATCTGTTCCACCATTCCCATCTGATATTGTGTAAGTAAAAGTATCTGTTGCAGTAGCACCAGCAGCCAAAGCATTTGAAGCTGATCCTGATGCTGTATATCTATATGTACCATCTGCACCAACTACTAAAGTACCATAAGAAGTTGTTATCGATGTTCCGTTACTATAATTAGTTCCTGAGCTAACTGCTTGATCAGAATTTGAGCCTGATCTAATATGTGTCACTACTAAGCTATCACTATCAGCATCTGTATCATCGTTTAATAGATGATTTCCATCAGATTTAACGTCTTCCGTTGCACCTTCGGTAATGCTATCAGTGTCATTAACTGCTACAGGTGCATTATTACTAGAAGCAACAGTAAAAGTAATTGTACCAACATCGTAAGCAAAAGAGCCAGAGTTAGTTTCGTTATCACGAGTTGTAAATGTAAATGTGTCTGTTGCTGTTGAACCGTGAGAAATATTATTCGATGCACTTGCTGTATAGGTATAAGTTCCATTAGCAGCTACTGTTAAAGATCCGTAAGTACCTGTTACTGCTGAGCCAACCCCAGTATTATTTGTAATTATTGTATTATTCGAGCTTTCATTTCCTGATGCAACACCTGTTACAACTAAAACACTATCATTATCATCACTATCAGCTACAATATCATGAATATCTGCACTTGAAGTAGTTGCTCCTGCTGAAACAGTTCCTGCAACTGTAGTATCTGTTACATTTGGTGCAGCGTTAACAGATACTGTCATTGTGTAAGCTGATGAGCTGTACTCAGTTCCATCGTGAACTTTAAATCCAAAAGTTACATCACTTTCTGAATTTGCAGCTGGTGTAAATCTTAAATATCCATTTCCTAAATTTGCAGCACTAATCTCTAAATTTGTAGTAACATCGCTCCAAGTGGATCCATTGGTTGAATATTCTAAATCACCAGAACTTTCTAATGAGGTAATTTGAATTTTTGATAAACTGTCACCATCTGTGTCAGAAAAATTAAAATCACTTGCTGAAAAAACTTTTGTTATATTTGATGGTGTTCTATCTCCCGCAGAAGAAACTTGGTTATTTTCATTTATGTAAACAGTACCATCAGATGCTGTTGGAGCTGAATTTGATTGCTTAACAAGAATTCTTATATAGTCTCCATGTTTGAGTGCACCATTATCAGATCCAAACTGCAAAACATTGTTTGTTCCACTACCATGATTACCAACTGATACCCACTCCATATCTGCATTACTAAGGGTACTGGAAATAGAGGTTTTATAAGAATTAAAAAAGTTTTGAGTACTACCGTTACCTTCAATAATTCTTGCGCCATCAGTATCTATCGCATTTGAACTTCCACCAGAATTTGTAAAATTATAAATAAAACTATTACTATGAAATGTATTACCATCAACAGTTTGGGCTCTTGTGTGGGCTTGATCAAATAAAATACCAACTATTTCTCCACCAAACACGACCTCACCAGCATCATTTAATGCATTTTTATCTGCGCCGTTTACATGCATCATAAGATAAGAATTAACTGTCATATCCTCGGAGGCTGTCTGATCAGCTCCACCTTGTATTTCAGAATTTGGTGAACTAGTAGGATCATCCAAAGTGTCACTAGTATCAACATCAACGTCTGAAATATGATCACCAGAAGATATAGAAACATTTTCTCTCTCCAAAACTATACCAAAATTAGCTCCAATAGTTGAATAAGCACCGCCACTCCCCAAACCTACGTTGAGATTATTAGTTGTATGATCCATTATTGTAACGTTATTATCTTTGTGAGTAATTCCAGTACCTGATGGACTGCTCACAGTAGACAATGATCCAAGTGAATGATTGTAATCTAAAACTTGAACATTTTTAGTTTCAACAATACCGAATTTGTTTTCTAAAACCCAATCACCACCTTTACCAGTAACATCATCTGAAGCTGCAATGTCTGCTTTTGTTATTTCTGAAATCTTCTTTATTAAAAGTTCACCTTGATCTGTGCTTGCTACATTACAACCATAAAATAAAATATCACCACTACTTGTTAATGATTGACCAATGGATGCTAAAGTTGCTTGATAATTAGCAATAGTATCATTATTTAAAAATGCATTACCAAATAATATTTCTCCAGCAGAACCGTGACCAATGATGTGTAAAGCATCAATTTCTTTTCTATCTGTTAGGATTTGATCTATCTTTTTAAAACCATCTTCATTGGAATTGATTAAATAAAATTCTGTGTTTTCTTTAAAAGAACTAATGATTGTTTCATAATCAGGCACCGCACTATCAATAAACACCACGCTTTTTCTTGACTGATCTCTTGCTACATTTGCAAAAGGCACTTCATTATTTTCTTTTGAGGTATCGATTATTTTAGAGTTTTTTTTTATCTCTTGCTGGTTACGATCATCAATTAAATCTAAAAAAGTTACAGCTCCAGCACCATCAAGCATTATCCGTTGCTCTAGCGCTTCAATAAATATTTTTTGCTTCCTTTCACGTTTTTTAATCATTTAATTTGATTTCAATTTTCCAGATATTTTTTTTCCAGGGGTTACAACAGTGTTATTAGTTCTCTTTTTAATGATACTAATTTTACCCATAATTGTTTGGCCCACTTTTGTTTTTGGAGATTTTGAAAGTGTGAACTTTGGTTTATTTAATAAAAAACCTTGCGCTTTACCAGTTGCAGGATTTATTTTGATTTCGATATTCTTTTTAACTTTTTTGATTGCAGGTTTTTTTAATTTATGTCTTTTAATCTCTCGAACAGTCATTCCTATACCTTGCTTATTTTAAAGTTTTTTATTTTTCATAACTTGTTTGTAATTAAAAGATCTTGATCTTGTTTAATTTTAAGTTCTTCGATATTTAAATTTGCTTCTTTTTCATTGGTAGATTTTTTGTTCAGTAATTTATTTTTGATCTTTTTAAAAATATTGGTTTTATTTTTTTTCTTTTCTTGTTTTGCGAGTTGTTTTCTTAATTTTTTATTTTTTTTCTCTTGTTTAATAATCATTTTGTTAATTTTTTTATCAGAGAATACTCTTAAATCCTTGCCATCTTTAATTGCTACTCTTTCATAAAATAAATCTAAAGCTGCAAAACGCTCTTTAGTTATCTCCTCAGCTTTCTTTATCTCTTTTTTTATTTTAATTTTTGCTTCTTCAGTTCCAAATGCTGTATTTTTAAAAATACTCTTATTTATTCTTTGAGCTTTTAATCTCTTTTCTTTTTCTATTCTTTGATGTTTAGCTAAATCTTTTTCTTTCTTAATTTTTTCATCAACTACTAAAGTAAATTTATCCTCTACTGTCGTATTAATATTTTTTACATTAACAATTATTTCTAATTCATAAGCATCTCCTTTGCTTTGCTTATCAATTAAAAAAGTTCTCTGAGTTGGTAAAAAATCAATCCAATTTGGCAATGGTTGATTATTTGCTAATCTTACGGAATATTGAGGTTGCCCCTTACCTTGAAGTTTAAATGTATTTTTCGCAAATGTAAATTTATCAAAACCTTGGTTATAATTCTCAACAACAGGGTTTTGTTTTTGAATAGGCTTGATTACTTCAGATATATAACTTTCACCTAATTCATCAAATAAATCTTCAATTTCTCCTGCATATAATTCAGTATCGCAAATATAAAGATTACAGTCCTCAAAATTTTCTTTTCTAACAACATCTACTCCAACTGAAGTATAAACTTGGGCGACCGAGTATTGCATCTTAGCAAATGCAATATCTTTTCTAAGTTCAGCAACTAATGAACTTGCATCTTCTCTAATTATTTCTAGATCACCAAATCTTGCAATTTTTTGAGCGTTCCTTACTTGGTTAGCAATTTTTTTTGATACTGAATAATAACGATCAGCTGTTTCATATTCTTCCATACTCATTTGAAAATCAATATTAGCTAAGTGAACTTGTGACAGCACCGCCATTGATAGAGCAAGTCTTTGCTCTCTGATAATTGCTGTATTTGCTTCGTTTACCTTTTTAATTGAGGGTGCTCTAAAAACATTTAATAAGTTTGCACCAATTGACGAACCGTACTCAAAGTTTTGTTTATTTTGTAAATAATTATTTGATGAACTTGTGTAACTTGCATTTAAATTAAAACTTGGTAACAATGATCTTATACCCGCTTTAGTTTCTGCTAATGAAATTCTTTCTTGATATCTGTTTTCTAACAATTCAGTTCTATTTATTAAAGCATGTCTCTCCATATTCTTTAGTTTCATATCCAGAATATTGATCGGTTTGCTTGTTTTAACTAAATTATATTCTTGATTGGGCAGTAGCCCCATCAATCCTCCTAAAGTTATTTTCGCATTAATTAATGTTTGTCTTTGACTGATGAGTGCTCTTTTAATATCTAATAATTCTTTTTGATATAAAAGTGCGTCCATTGGTTTTTGCAATAGCATCTCTTCAATTTTTCGAGAATCACCAAGTGCTTGGTTAACTTTTTTAATTAACGGATCATACTTTTTAATTAATTTTTGTGCTGAAAGCGCATTCCAATAAGCTTGGATTACCTCTTTTGCAATGTTGTTAGTTGATTTTTTTTCAATTTCTTTAGCAATTAAATACCTATCTGCACTTTGGCCTGCTCTTATATATGATAAACCAAAATCAAGCGCATTCCATGCAAAACCTACATTTTGCTCAAACACATCTTTTGTTCTTGATGTGGAATATGAAGATCCTTTGCTTCCTGCAGTATCGTTTGAGCCTACCGTTGCACTAGTGCTTGATTGATATTTTTCACTTCCTGTGTAACCCGCATCAGCTGACATCGAGGGAAGCATATCAAACTTAATGTCTTCTAGTTGTTGATTTGCTAGTGCTGTTTCGAATAATTTTATCTTAATGTCTTTATTATTCTCAATTGCAAGTGCAATCGCTTTATATAAATCAATATCTAAATTGTTTTTGAGTATTTCGTTTTGTTCTCTAATTTCTGATATTTTCTTGATATCTTCTTTGGCAGATATTTCTAAAGTATCAATTGCAAGTGGTTCGGGCGATCTTGAAGAACAAGAAGTTAAAGCGATTAATAATACAATTAATGTTGTTTTTATTAAATTATTGAGCATTATAAAATATTAAACATTGATTTTTTACAGTGTAAAAATTAACGCTCAGAATGGGTTTTTTTTAAAATTTGGGCTAATTATTCAACTAAGACACTAAAAATTAATTTGTCCAAAATGGGTTGACTATAATCAACAGCTTGTCCATATTGGGTTTTTTATTATGAAAAAAATACCAAGTATATCTTCAGCTGTTAATGAATCGTATTTGAGAATACTGATAGGTAAAAATTACAACACTTTAAGCCCTATATTTTTTAGATTTGTTTCTGATTGGCTTATTGGTGCATACAGTAACTTTAAGGATATAGACACATACATAATCCTAATATATTTGGTCAATAATGACTTCAAATTTTATAGAGAAAACAACGTTCTTATTGACTTCGAAAGTTTTTATAAAGACAAAACACTAGAAATTGAGGAAATAAAGATCATCAAAATTGCTAAAGACCTTCTAATTCCTAAAGAAAGCGCAAGAAGAAAGGTTGCAGAATTGGAAAAACGAGGAGTAATAAAAAGAAAAAATAAAAAAATTTTTATCGATAGATCTGCATATGAAACTGTAAAACCTATAAAATCTTTAAGACATCTTTCTTTGTTGATTTCAATTTCATCTAAAATTCTAGTGAATGAAAACAAAATTGATAAATTTTATAATCCTGATGAAGTTTCAAAAAAGATTAAAGAACAATTTTCTTTTTGTTGGTACCAATTTTATAAATTTATTTTTGCTTACTATATTAGATGGAAAAAGATGTTTAAAGATTATGAATTGGTATGCATTGGATTATTAGTATTTGCTAACGCTGCAACAAATAAAAGCTTTGGATTAAAAAAATTAACTGCAAAAAAATGGGTAGAAGAGATAAGTGAAGCTGATAGTGTTGGGTTAAATGCTATGTCGATTTCAGATATCACAGGTATACCAAGACCAACGGTTGTTAGAAAACTAAACAAATTAATTAAAGCTGGATGGATGAATTATAATGAAAAAAAATTAATTTCTGTAAATCTGTCTAGAGAGACAAGTATAAGTGGAAAAAAAGAGCAAGAAAAAACTTTAGATATGCTTTCTGAGTTAATTCTTAGAGTTTTAAATCAAATTAAAATTAATTAGATCTCCTTAAAAAAAAGATAAAAATAAATCCAGTTATATACATGATTAATGCATAAGCACCTGTTGGTAATGCATATAAGATATCAGTACCAAATATTTGAGTAGAAACAAAAAGTGCCAAAGTACCATTTTGTAGCCCACATTCTAAAGCTATACATCTCATTTGCTTAACACCTGAAGCAAAAGCTTTTGCGATATAATATGCAATAACCATCATTGATATATTTAAAATTAAGGCAATCAATCCTGCTTGTTTTATAAAAGTTAAAAAACTATCTCTTTCTGAATAAAATGCAGCTACAAAAAAAATAGCAAATAATATGATGTTAAGCTTATTGAATATTTCAACTTTAGAAGATATGAAATTTTCAGCAAACCTTCTAATTATCATTCCTAAAATAACAGGTACCGTTACAACTAAAAACATTTTTATAGCTATACCGCTCATTGAAATATTTTTTGAAACTTCAGTGATTCCAAGTAAATCTGCAGATGTAAATATAATTAATGGAACTGTGATTATGCTCAACAAACTAATTACAGCAGTAAGCGATATTGATAAGGCAACATCTCCATCTGCAAACTTAGTCATCACATTTGAGGTAACTCCTCCAGGAGCTGCTGCTATAATCATTACCCCAATTGCTATTTCTGGAGGCGTTCTTAAAATTATAATTAATAAGTAAGCAACGATAGGAAGAATTATTAATTGGGAAATAAAACCAACAATAAAATCTTTTGGAGATTTGAACACTCTTGAAAAATCTTCAAACTTCAAACCTAAACCTAAGCCTAACATTATTAAAGCCAGGATTATTGGTGCTATTTTAGTTACTATCTCCACAATTTAAACTTACAATGAAATGTTAACTTTTAAAATATAATTTCTATATACATTTATAAATTGTAATATAATTGTAAATAATGCTTTCAAACAAAGAAATTGTCTGTCCAAATAAACTTTTAGATATAGCTCTTAGTAAAAAAGGAGTTAAGGTTGCAGTTGTAAATGCTGGTAAACCTTTACCTATGTTATCTATTCAGGATGCTGTAAATGAAAATCTAATTGAACCAGTTTTTATCGGTCATGAAGTTGAGATACAAAAATGTGCTGAGGAACTTAGTTGGGATATTTCAAAATACGAACTTATTCATGAGCCAGTTGAAAACAATACTGCAAAAATTGCAGCTAAACTTGCTAGTGAAGATAAAGTTAAAATAATTGTTAAAGGACATATTCATACTGACGTTCTTATGAAAGAAGTTTTAAAACGAGAGTATAACTTATTAGGTAAAACTAGATTAAGTCATATCTGGCATATGACAGTTGATAAAGAGGATAAGCCATTAATAATAACTGATGGCGCTTTAAATGTTTTGCCAAATGTTAAAACTAAAATGCATATTCTTAAAAATGTAATAAATTTTTCAAATCGTATAGGAATTGAAAGACCAAAAGTTTCTGTATTGTCTGCAACTGAAGAAGTTTTAGAAAGTGTGCCAAGTTCAATTGAAGCAGCTGAAATAACAAAGCTTGCTAAAGAAGAAAATTTGAATGCAGATGTTTTTGGACCTTTAGCTTTTGATAATAGTATTTCAAAAAAATCTGCTGGTATTAAAGGTATTAAAAATTTAGTTGCAGGAGAAGCTGATGTATTATTAGTACCAAGTGTTGAAACCGGAAATGCCCTAGTTAAAATGATGATTTATTTTATGGGTGCATGTGCTGCAGGAGTTGTGGTGGGAGGAAAAGTCCCGGTTGTAATAACTAGTAGATCAGATGAAGCTCAAGCAAGATTGGCATCTATAGCTGCGGCAGTAGTAGCTTTGGACTAAATGATTAATTGAATTTTATAAGAAATTATCCTAAAAAACTTTAAATTTTAAAAGGAGAGAAATGGCAATTACATACTTAAAGAAATCACCAAAAACATCATCAACTGATGATACAAAAACTAGAGAAATAGTTGAAAATATTCTTAAAGATATTGAGACAAGTAAAGAAGAAGGTTGCAAAGAACTTTCTAAAAAATTTGATAAGTATGAAGGTGAAGTGGTTATCTCTAAAGAAAAAATTGAAGATATTAAAAAAAATTTAGATCAAAAAACTAAAGATGATGTTCAGTTCGCTCATGAAAGAGTGAGAAAATTTGCGGAAGCTCAATTAAAAAATTATGGTCAAGACTTTGAAGTTGAATTGTCTGAAGGTTTATATGCAGGACAAAGATTAATTCCTGTTAATACCGCTGGATGTTATGTACCTGCTGGAAGATATGCTCACATTGCATCTGCAGTAATGAGTGTAACAACTGCAAAAGTAGCTGGAGTTAAAAATATTTTAGTATGTAGCTCTCCAAAACCTAGTGTTGGTGTTCATCCAACTATTGTTTATACTGCCGATCTTTGTGGTGCAGATGTAATTATGAACCTAGGTGGTGTTCAAGCAATAGCTGCAATGACCAATGGTTTATTTGGAAATGCACCAGCTGATATATTGGTAGGTCCTGGAAACCAATTTGTTGCTGAAGCTAAAAGAATTTTATTTGGTAAAGTAGGGATTGATTTATTTGCAGGTCCAACAGAAATAGGAATTATTGCTGATGAAAATGCAGATCCAGAAATCGTTGCAGTAGATTTAGTTGGACAAGCAGAGCATGGATACAATTCACCAGCTTGGCTTTGGACAACAAGTAAAGAATTAGCAGAAAAGGTTATTAAAAGAGTACCTGAGCTTATTGCTGATCTTCCAGAGTTACCAAGAACTAATGCAGAAGCTGCTTGGAGAGATTACGGAGAAGTTGTTCTTTGTGATACAGACGAGGAAATGGCGACAATTAGTGATGAGTACGCACCTGAGCACTTAGAAGTTCAAACTAAAAACTTAGAATGGTTCCACAAAAGATTAAAAAATTACGGTTCTTTATTTATTGGTGAAGAAACAACTGTTGCTTATGGTGATAAATGTTCAGGAACAAATCATATTCTTCCAACTAAAGGTGCTGGAAGATATACGGGTGGTTTGTTTGTTGGTAAATTTATCAAAACTTTAAGTTTCCAAAGAATGACAAAAGAATCTACTGAACTTGTTGGAGCAGCTGCTGCTAGACTTTCAAGATATGAAGGAATGGAAGCTCATGCAAGAACTGGTGATGTTAGATTGAAAAAATACGGTTACTAAACAATTTATTAAATAGGATTTAACATGAAAAAATTTGAAGAAGTAATGAGCGTCAGCAATGAAATAGAAAACATCACTGCTGAAGAGGCAAAGAAGAAATTAAACGATCCTAACGTTCAATTCATTGATGTTAGAGATAAAGAAAGTTTTTCTAAAGGTACTATTGGAAATGCAATGCATTTAGATAGAGGTTTGCTAGAATTTTATTTAGCTGAAGGAAGTCCTATTGAAAACGATACTTTTAAAAATAATCCTGACAAAGAATATGTTGTATTTTGTGGTTTAGGAGGACAAGGAACTCTTGCTACAAAAACAATGAAAGAAATGGGAATTAAGAACGTTAAAAATATTACAGGCGGTATGTCTGAGTGGGATAAGTTAAAAGATTAGTCCTTAATTAACTCTAAAACATCAATTCCTATTTGCTTAAGTATATGTATTAAGTCTATAGGCACCCAATTTTCTCTAATTTTACCTTCGTGGTGATGGTAAAAATCCATTACTCTCATAGTAACGTTTTGATTATCAGATTTATATCCTAACCAATCATCTGATCCATAGACTGCTTGTATGCTATGCCAGCCAGCAGTCATTGAAAAGTTTCCGTCACCAAGTTCACAGTAATGTCCTAATTTCCAATAATTTCTTTCTTTAAAAGTTTTTCTAAATGGTAACTGATGGTTGTCGACAAATCCCTCTAAGTTTCTTCCAGTACCAATTCCACTTGGCCCATACCATATCATTTTATCATGCCAAAATTCACTTTGTGGATGATTAATTAATTTATCTTTTAATTCTTCATCTGAATTAGTTTCTAACTCTGGCTTTATGTTCAAGCTCCTTTGCATCGTTAAAGATTGGTCTAAACTTTCTTCAGAAACCTTCATATCTTTTTCAAAATAATTTACACCATCGATATTAATTGGATTTAGCCAATTTCCCTCTGAACCTCTTGAAGGTTTGATTGGATTTTTTCCTGTTTGAAATATCAAATCTAATAAATCAATTAGAATATAACTCTCTACAATTTTATCATTTTTCAATTCATGGACTTCACAGCATTTAAGATTTACCATTTTATTAATTGGCTTTATTCCAAAAATAGGTTTTTTGAATGTGCCTGAAAGCATAGATACTGATCCAACTTGAACTTTATCTCTAAATGTACCTCCAATAACTATCTGTTCTCTTCTCTCAATGTCTGGAAAAGCTTCAAATAGAGGTAGCCAAAATTTTTCTTTAAAATTATTTACACCCTCAAATTCATTAACAGGGTGAAAACAATTAACTTTTACATCTTTATCAAAATAATTTTCTATATTTTGATCTAATTTAGATATTCCACCTTCTATGATTGTTTTTAAGTAGCTTCTTACTTTTGTTTTATTATTAAAATTTTCTTCAGGTGTAATTTCAATTTTTTTTACACCCTGCTGTTCTTTTAAACCTGTATCAAATTGTTGTATTGGCATTTATTTTAATTTAAGTAGGGTTAATATCATAATTCAATTAGAAAAACATATGGAAAATAGGTTAGCAAAATTTAATGAGCTGGTTCCAAGCACTCTACCCTTTGTGGAAGGAAAACTTGAAGGTCACAAAGAAAGAAAAAATTATTCTATAGTTGGACCTGGTGTAGCTGAAGATAGTAAACAATTTATAAAAATTGCTATACCTCATAGTTTTAATTTAGGTGCTGTGTCAGCACTTCCCCAAAATGGTTCGGGCTTACATAGTCACACAACTGCAGAAGTATTTGTTATTTATTCTGGTAGATGGAGATTTTATTGGGGAGCAGAAGGAAAAGATGAAACAATTTTGAATGCTGGTGACATAATTTCAATGCCAACTAATATGTTTAGAGCATTTGAAAACGCAGGTGACGAAGAAGGACTAATTTTTGTTGTTTTAGGTGGAGATGATCCTGGAATAATAACTTGGGTTCCAAGTGTTTTAGAAAAAGCAAAAAAAACTGGTATGGCACTATTAAATGATAATTCATTAATTGATTTATCTGTTAATCAAATTCCAGACGGAAAAACAATTCTCGAGCCTATTTCTCAAGAGGAAATAAAAAAATTTGATAACTATAAATTGGATCAACTAGAAAAGTTTATATGTAAAAGTAATGAAAATTCAAAACATGAAAACAAACTCAATGAGAATGTTAATTTAATTCAAATTCTTGGAAGCAAATTTGAAAAAAAAGAGTTCTCTCCAGTAATAAATCAAGATACAGGATTTAACCTTTCAATTTTAAAATCCAGTAAAGGCTATATTAATAATTTAAAATTTGAAAAACCTACAATAATGTTCTCAAGAACTGGAAAATGGGAAATTATGATTGATGATTTTAAGTGTGTTTTAAATGCTAAAGACACAATTTCTATTCCAATTAATTCAAAAGTTAATATTAAAATAGATGAAAATGAGGACAGTTACTTAAATTGTGTAACACAAATCTAATGAAAGGTTTTGATCCAAAATATAAAAACTTTCCTGATTACATACTAAAAATAACTAAACAAATTTGGGAAAATAAAGATGTTGAGTCTATTGGTCAATTTTATAGTGATAATATTCCAGTTAGATCACCATTTGGTGTCACCTATGGAAACAAACCTGTAATCGATGCTACTTATGCGACCTTAAAAGAATTTCCTAACAGACAATTGCTTGGTGAAGATGTGATTTGGAATGGAAATGATGATATCGGTTATCATTCATCTCATAGAATTTTAAGTAAAGGAACACATCTTGGTGATGGTTCATACGGCAAACCAACTGGTAAAGATATTTATTACAGAGTAATTGCTGATTGTGCATGCAAAAATAATCAAGTCTATGATGAATGGATTGTTCGTGATCAAGGTGCAATGGTAAGACAAATAGGATTTACACCAAAAGATTTTGCTCAAATGCTTATAGATAAAGAAGGCGGTGTTGAAAAAGCAAAACAATTATTTAATTCAAATTCTGAGATGAATTCAGATTACAAGCAAGGCGTTGTACCTAATGATTCTGCTGGAGGTAAATACTCCAAAATATTAAAAAATATCTTTAAAGATGATTATGATTTTTCCGATTATGCAAGAGCTGCAACTATTTATTGGCCTGGAAACAAAATCGGACATGGGAGAGAGGATATAATCAAATTTTGGAATGCTTTAAAAGATACTTTGAGTGATATGAAGTTTTCTGTTGAGCACATTGGTTATTTAGAAGAAGCAGATAAAAATCCTAGAACATCAATAAGATGGTTTCTAGAAGGTAAACATTCTAAAGACACTGAAGAATTTGGAGAAAAATCAAATCAAAATATTTTTATAATGGGTATAAACCATGCAGAAATAATTGATGGAAATGTTATAAGAGAATGGGTTTTGTTTGATGAGGTTGCAATTTGGAAACAAATTTTAATGAAATAAATTATGAGTAAAATTAAAACAACACATGTAGGAAGTTTGCCAAGATCAAATGAATTATCTGATCTTTTATTTAAGAAAGATCAAAAAGAAAAAATAGATTTAAATCAATTTGATGAAATTGTTCAAAGAGATGTAGATAATATTGTTAAAAAACAAATAGAAGTTGGAATTGACTATATTAGTGACGGTGAAATGTCTAAGATTAGCTATGCAACTTATGTTAAAGATAGAATTGATGGCTTTTCAGGAGAAAGTGAAAGAAAAGCACCAAAAGATTTAGACGACTTTCCATCTTTTAAAGAAAGAATTGCAAGAACAGGTGGTACTCCTACTTACACACGACCTTGCTGTACAAGTGAATTAAAAATTAAAGATAAAACTTCCCTAACAAAAGATATAAATAATTTTAAACAAGCTTTAGAAAAAAATAATCATAAAGATGCGTTCATGAATGCTGCTTCTCCAGGAGTTATTTCAGCTTTCTTACCCAATAAATTTTATAAAAATGATGATGAATATTTAGAAAATTTATCTAACCTGATGAAAGATGAATATGAAGAAATTACATCAAATGGATTAAAACTTCAGTTAGATTGTCCAGATTTAGCTCTTGCAAGACACATGACTTTTAAAGATTTATCAGAAGAAGAATTTTTAAGAAGAGCAGAAAAACAAATAGAATGTTTAAATAACGCTATTAGCAATATAGATAGCTCCAAGATAAGAATGCACATTTGCTGGGGAAATTATGAAGGACCCCATTTGCATGACATTGCGCTAGAAAAAATTATGCCTATAGCTTTAAAGGCTAATATACAAACTTATTTAATTGAGTCGTCAAATCCAAGACATTCTCATGAGTGGCAAATTTTTGAAAATTTAAAAATCCCAAACGACAAAATAATTGCTCCTGGAGTAATCGACTCAACCACAAACTTTGTCGAACATCCCGAGGTTGTAAAAAATAGACTTGTAACTTATTCAAAAGTTGTTGAGAAAGATCAACTGGTTGCTGGAACAGATTGTGGTTTTAGTACCTTTGCTGGCTTTGGAAATGTTGATGAAAATATTGTTTATAAGAAGCTAGAGTCTTTGGTGCATGGCGCAGAACTTGCGTCAAAAGTGATTTAATTACCTCTTTAATTTAAACTTCTTAATAGATATAGTTTTTGAACTTAAATTATAATTTAACAACAAATATAAAGAGAGAAAACATATGAGAAAAATACTAGTTACTTTATTGTTTTTACTTTTTGGAACTTCTGCTAATGCAGATTGTAACATTAAAAGTGGTTCAATAAATATTTTGGCTAATGATTTTCCTGCATTAAGAACTTTCGTTGAAACTTCTAAACAATGTAAAGGAAGTGCAGATTTTAAAGTGACTCATTCATCTGAGCACAATAAAATCGCAGTGCCAGCTCTTACTGCAAATCCATCTGAATTTTCAGCTAGAATTGCAGCAAACAGTTCAATCGTTCCTTTAATGAACCAAGACTTAATAAGACCTTTAGATGATCTTGTTAAAAAATATGGAAAAGGAATTCAAGACTCTCAATTGATCACAATTGATGGAAAAGTAATGGCTGTAGCATTTATGGCTAACACTCAACACTTATACTATAGAGAAGATGTTTTAAAAGATCTTGGTATAGCTGTTCCAAAAACATATGAAGAGGTAGTTGCTGCTTCTGAAAAAATTAGAGCTTCAGGAAAAATGCAATATCCATATGCTGCTGCTTACAAAGCAGGTTGGAACTTAGCAGAAGAGTTTGTGAACATGTACATTGGTCATGGTGGTGAATTCTTTAAGTCTGGAAGTGCAGAACCAAATGTAAATAATGCAAAAGGTGTTGCTACTTTAAACATGCTAAAAAAATTATCTGAATTAAGTAACCCAGATTATTTAACACATGATAGTGAAGCTATTAAAGTTGAATGGGAAGCTGGAAATGTTGCTTTAATGACATTATGGGCTTCTAGATCAGGTACACTTTTAGATGATGAAGGTGATGCTAATATTACTAAGGCTACAAAACTAACAGGTCCAGCTACTGTTGCTGGTGGAAATATCCCAGCTGCAACTTTATGGTGGGATGGATTCACACTTGCAAAAAATAGACCTGATGCTGATGCTGAAGCAACATTTAGAGCTTTGGCGCACGCTGCATCAAACAAGAAAATGGTTGCTGATGCTGCTGACCAAGCTGTTTGGTTGGTAGAAGGATTTGTTCCAGGACCAAAATCTATTGGTGTAATTGAAGCTGTAAAAATGGGTGCAAAACCATATCCAATGTTACCACAAATGGGTTTAATGCATGGTGCATTAGGAAGTGAGATTGTTGAGTTTTTACAAGGTAAAGAGTCAGCTGAACAAGCATTAAAAGATGTTGAAGCTGCTTACACTAGTAAAGCTAAAGAACAAGGCTTTCTATAAAATCTAATATTTAAGTGGGGACTTGATCCCCACTTAACAAAAATTTTCAATGCCTAATAAAACTTTTTTTTGGTTTTTTTTACCAACAGGATTAGCAATGATCCTTTTTATTGGGCTTCCTATCATTTCTACTGGAGTTCAATCTTTTTACGCTCAGCATGATCAAGTAGTTAAAGAGGTTAAAAAATGTGATCCATTTGGCTGCACTGTTTCAATTGTAGTCGATAATGAAGCAACTACTAAAATAAGAAAAGCAAAACCTCTTGGAAAATTTAATGGTTTTGGGACGTATATAGATAGAAACCATTTAGCTACAGAAGAAATAAAAAAATTTTGGAATGAAACAGAAACTTTTGGTGAATTTGTTGATCAAGTAACTAATCTACCATTTTATAAAGCGCTAATATTCACATTAACTTATTGTATATTTGTGACCCCAAATGTTTTGTTATTGGGTTTTATTATTGCTTTGAGTTTAAACGCAATCTCAAGAAAAATTAGAGGTCCTTTAATCTTTGGTACTATTTTGCCAATGATTGTAACTCCATTAGTTGGGTCTTTAGTATTATTCTGGATGATAGACTCTCAAGGAATAATAGGAGCCAACATTCAAAATTTAATGAATGATCCATATTTATCTTTGAAATCCTCTAAAACTCTCACATGGATAACAATTATTATATATGGAATTTGGCATCACTCCCCTTTTGCATTCGTAGTTTTTTATGCTGCACTTCAAACTGTCCCTCAAGAACCTATTGAAGCTGCAATTATTGATGGTGCTTCAAGATTTCAAAGAATAAAACATATTGTGCTACCTCATATCTACCCGGTAGTAACATTTGTTGCATTAATATCATTGATGGATAATTTTAGAGTTTTTGAACCAATTATAGGTTTTAGTGCTGAAGGTAGTGCGCAATCTCTTTCATGGTTAATTTACGATAACCTAGTAAATGAAGAAGTGATTTTGTTTGGTTCTGCTGCAGCGACATCAATGATGACAATCATCGGCATAGCAATTTTGCTTGCCCCTGTATTAGTTAGAACATGGAAAGAATTTAAAACTGCGAGATAAATATGGATTACGGTTTAGATAAAAAATCAAATACTTTGAAAACATTTAATACCATATTTATTATTTCTTGGTTGTTAGTTGCATGTTTTCCATTCATCTGGACTTTTTGGGGATCATTTAAAGTAAGAGCAGACTTTTTTTCAAGGTCAGACTGGTGGTATGCAATTTCAGCTTTCAATACATTAATTGAAACTGGTGAAAAATTTACAACAAATGCTTATCATGAAGCTTGGTTTGAAGGTGAGTTTTGGAAAGCATCAAAGAATACTATTATCGTTACTGTGTTTGTTGTTAGTATTTCATTATTTTTAGGAACTTTAGGAGCGTACGCTCTTTCAAGATCAACTGAAAAATATGCATTTTGGATTTTAATGGCAGCTTTAATCTTTAGAGCCATGCCACATATAACTCTAGTCTCGGGTTATCTATTTCCTTTTTTTGAATTACAAATATGGGGAATACTGCCAACAACTATTGTAGTTTTAGTTGCTATTAATCAACCATTTACTTTATGGTTACTCTATTCATTCTTTAAAACAATTCCAAAAGAGCTTGATGAAAGTGCGTTGATTGATGGATGTTCATATTTTCAAGCATTTAGACATATCATAATGCCAGTGATGTGGCCTGGAGTTATTACTGCTGGATTATTTAGTTTAATGCTTGCTTATAATGACTTTACGGTAACAGCTTTACTACTTAATCAAGAAAATCATACGATGGTTCCAAAGATACAAAGTTATTTAGGAACTAACCAACATGAGGGTAATCTAATGTGGGCAGTTTCAGCAGTAGTTTCTGCAACGGCACCATTATTTATGTTAGTCATGTTCTTCCAGAGACAAGTTATCAGTGGTTTAACTACTGGAGCTGTAAAAGGTTGAAGAAAAATTACAAAGCCTTGTTGTTCGGTTCTATTGGAACCTTAGTTGAAACATCAGAAATTCAGAGAAAATCCTTTAATGAAGCATTTAAAAAAAATGGATTGGATTGGTATTGGACTAAAAAAGAATATATCAAACTTCTAAATAAATCAGGTGGTAGAGATAGAATAACAGAATATGCGATAAAAAAAGGTATTAAAGTTAATGCTAAGCAATTAAGAGACCTAAAAACTAAACTATTCAATAATTACTTAAAGAAAAATCATTTAAAATTACGACCGGGTGTTAAAAATATAATTAATCTTTGTATTAAAGAAAAAATTAAATTAGCTTTTGTAACCTCTACCTCAAAAAATAATATTAATTCTATTCTTTTATCATTAAGAAAATCAATTAGTCAAAAAAACTTTAATTTTATTGGAAATTCAAAATTGGTTAAAAATTTAAAACCAAATCCAGACATATATCTTCTTGCATTAAAAAAGCTTAAATTAAAACCTAAGGAATGTTTGGCTATTGAAGATTCTCAAGAAAGTTTAAATTCAGCAGTTAAAGCAAAAATTAAATGCATAATTTTTCCAGGAAAGTTTCACTTAAATAAAAAGTTTAAGAACGCTTTTAAAAAATTAGAAAAATTAAGTAAAAATATTATTTTGAGATAAAATCATTTACCAGATTATTAAATATATCTGGTTCTTCTAAGTGAACATTGTGACTGCAATTTTCAAATATTTCTAGTCGACTATTTTTAATATTTTTATTTAACGTGTCGACCTGTTCAAAATTGTAAGAGATATCTTTATCACCCCATATAATTAAGGTGTCATTTTTAATGTTTTTTAAATTATCAATACCTCTCCAATTTTTCATTGCAAGCAAGGCGTTATCAGCAGTTTCTAATGAAACATTTTTAACTGCATTAGCACATAAAAAATAATTTTTATCTTTATCTCCTTTTACAAACCATTTAGGAGGAACTCTTGAAAATGATACTTCAGCACCTTCTTTCTTAAGTTTTTCTCTAGTTTCGTCCATAGTTTCAAATCTGCCAGGGATATCTCCAATAGATCCTGTTGCAAAACAGATTAATTTATTAACTCTATCACCAATTAATTTTGTTATTTCTTGAACAATCATTCCGCCCATTGAATGTCCAATTAAATTAAATTTTTCGATTTTTTTTTCATCTAGTATTTCAATTATTTTTTTTGCCATCGCATTAATAGAATTTAATGATTGCACATTATGACTTTCACCAAAACCAGGAAGTGCAGGAGCAATAACTCTAAATTTTTTTGAAAAGTAATCTTTTTGAAAGCACCACATCTCTGAGGAGCCTAAATATCCATGTACTAAAACAAATGGAAAACCTTCACCTTTATCATCTACAAAAATATTACTCATAAAAGCTTAATTATCATTTCCTTTAAAATAAACAAAACTAAAAAACTCATAAAAGCTATGATGAATATATTTATTACCTGCCATATTTTTTTGTCATTAGCATACTTGGAAAGATAATTTGATAAATATCCCAAAATAAAGAAAAACAAAAATGAAGCAAAAGATGCGCCTATCGCAAATGAAAGTTTTTGATTTAATAAGTAGTTCTTAGAAAAATTTCCAAGAATAAAAACTGTATCTGAGTAAACATGTGGATTTAAATATGTGAACCCTAAAGTTTTTAAGAAAATATTTAACTTTGATATTGCACTAACATTACTTTGAAAATTAACCTCTTTGTAATGAGTTTTTATTTTTGAGTAAATAAAATGAATTAAAAAAACCACTAAAAGAAGGTTAAAAATAAATTCTACTATTGAATTAAAAAATTGATTAAAAAAATGAAATAAAAAAATTCCAATAAAAATTAATATTAAATCTGAAACAGAGCAAACTAAACAAACTAAAAATACATGCTGTTTTTTTAAACCTTGTTCAATTACAAAAATGTTTTGAGCACCAATTGCTAAAATTAAACTTAGGCCAGTAAAAAAACCTAACAGTGCGTATTCCATTGATTTTTCTTAAACTCGTTTTCTACCCTGAACAACTCTATCAAGAATAAGAGCTACAAATAATATTGCTACTCCTGCTAAAATACCTTGTCCTACATTAGCGTACTGAAGTGCTTCTAATACATCTTGACCTAAACCTTTGGCACCGATTAATGATGCAACAACTACCATTGCTAAACTTAACATAACTGTTTGGTTAACACCTGCTAATATAGATGGAGTTGCTAATGGTAAATCTACTTTTCTAAGCAAGTACCATTTAGATGCGCCATAAGCGATTGCAGCTTCCCTAATTGTTTCAGGCACTCCTCTTAAACCAAGAACTGTTAGCCTAACTACAGGTGTTCCACCAAATATCATTGTAATAATAACTGCTGCAACTTTTCCAGTTCCAAAAAATGCTATTACAGGAATCATGAATACGAAAGCAGGCATTGTTTGCATGAAATCCATAATTGGTCTGATCATTGAATAAAATCTTTGTCTCCTTGCACAAAAAATTCCAAGAGGAATACCAATTACAATACTTAATACTGCTGCTGTTCCTAAAAGAGCTAATGTTGTCATAGCTTTAACCCAGAAACCTAAAAATCCCATGTAACACAAAAATCCTGCTGAATATATTGCAGCTCTAGGTCCTGCCGCTAATCCAGTTAAGGTTACAATGGTTGTAATAATTACTATCCAAGGAGTTTTTACAAAAAGTAACTCTAAGAAATCTAGTACTGATCTAATACCTATGGTAATTGCTGTAAATAACGCATCTCCTTTCAATACTGCATAATCAAAGATTGTTTCTACCCATTTTATTGATGTTAACCTGATATCTGGATGAGTTGGAAAATCATCCATTAATGAAATTACACCAGGAAAACTATAATGCACTACAGAAAAAAACATAATAACTGCAGCAAACATTGTACTTGAGACAAAATTCTTAACTTGCATTCCAGGTCTTAGAGTTTTGTCTGATAACCATTCTGAATATCTTTTTTCTAATATCGAGTTGGCTAGTATTCCTTGAACAACTTTAACGGCAATTAATAACCCAATACCAAAAATTGTAATCCAAATAGCTGATGCCTCAATCCTTGCTACTTCATCTATGTAACCTTGCATTGCATCTTCTAGTGATTTGATATTTCTTTTATAAACCTCAACTTTGTCTGGATTATTTGTAATAGCTGCTTCTAACTGTTTGTTTCTAAAAGCTATAGTTGACTCAACTTGTTTAATTTTTTCTACAGCTTCTTTAGTAATATTACCAAACAAACCTCTAATAATTTGAACAACTGAAAACGTCTCTATAATTAAGAAAGCTAAAGCCCAATTCCAAATATTTCTCATTCCAAACCAAATAGGTCCTAGAATTCCAGCATACAAATTGAATGAAAATGAAAAAGAAGGTTTGCTACCAATTTTTTGAAATTCTTTAATATAATATTCAGGATTAGATTTTACAAAATCTGTAATTAATTCTGATCTAGTTGGATTGTGTATTTGTTTATTCTCCATCTCCACCCTCTATAACCGCTTTTAAAAGATCTGATTGTGTTAACACACCAACATTATTTTGATTATTATCTTTAACTAACAATGGTCCTTCACTAGATTTTGATAACTCAATGAGCTTGCTTAATAATTCATTCTCTCCAACACTTTTGTTGTTTTCATTTAATTTTCCATTAGCACTCTCGTAACTCTCAATAGATTGCATGATTGTTTTTGCTTGAACAACTTTAAGTCTTGAAATTCCTTTTACAAAGTCAGCAACATATTCGTCTGCAGGACTTACAACTATTTCTTCAGGTGTACCTATTTGGATTACTTTTCCATCTCTCATAATAGCAATTCTGTGTCCTACTCTTACTGCTTCATCTAAATCATGAGTAATAAATACTGTAGTTTTTTTCATTTGTTTTGAGAGTTTGATGAATTCAGCCTGAAGCTGTCTTCTAATCAGTGGATCTAATGCGCTAAAAGGTTCGTCCATTAACAGAAACTCTGGATCAGCTGCTAGTGCTCTTGCAAGACCTACCCTTTGTTGCATTCCTCCAGATAGTTCGTGAGCAAACTTATTACCCCAACCTTGTAGCTCTACAATTTCTAAAATTTTATTTGCAGCGTCTAATCTATCATTTTTGCTTACACCTCTTATCTCAAGCGGCATTGCAATGTTATCAACAACAGATCTATGAGGCATGAGTGCAAAGTTTTGGAAAACCATCCCTATTTTTTTATTTCTTAATTCTTGAAGGTTTTCTCTGTCTAAGGCCATTACATCCTGACCATTGATTAAAATTTTCCCTGATGTTGGTTCTAAAAGTCTATTAATATGCCTTACTAATGTAGATTTTCCACTTCCAGAAAGCCCCATAACACAGAATATTTCACCTTGTTTAACATCAAATGAAACATCTGAAACTCCAATAACTGAGTTGTAATTTTCTAAGGCTTCTGTTTTTGAAATTTTTTTATTTTGGATTGCATCTAATGCTTCTTTAGAAGTATTACCAAATACTTTCCAAACATTTTGAATTTGTATTGCTGAACTCGATGAATCCATTTTTGTCTTTTATTATAGGAAAATATACTCGGCAATCTTAAATTGCCGAGTATAGATTTTGATTTAGATTATAGTCCTAACCAACTGTCTACAGTTGATTTATTTGCTTCCATCCAAGCTCTTGCTACATCAGCTGGATCTTTTTTCTCAACTGAAACTGCATATGCCATTGCAGAAACATCATCAGCTGTTAATTGAAAATTCTTAAAGAATTCTACAATTGCTGGTGATTGACTCTCTAAAGAAGTAGCCCAACCGATTTGGATTTGCTTAAGAGCATCTTTTGATGCAACATAAGATTTCTTGTACCAGTCAGCATCTGCTTTAGGTTGAATCATTTTATATTTTGCAGGATCATATTTTGGTTCTGTTAACATTACTACGTCAGCCATTCCCCAAATTGCATGAGGCTTGTAACAATAGAATGCATAACCTTCACCTTTTTTGATTGAGTCTAGTACTCTTGCATTTTTAACTGCTTCAGCAGCTCTAACTGCTTCGATACCAGCATCATATAAACCATAGTCTCTTAATTTAACCTGGTTAACATTTGCAGAAGCCCAACCATCAGCACCAATCCAAAATTCACCTTTACCATTTCCATCGCTGTCCATTGCTTTAACAACTTCTGGTCTAGCTAAGTCTTCAATAGCTGTAATATTCATTTTTTTTGCAAACTGTTGGGAAACACAGTAACCTTGGTTTCCTTCATATGGTTTGCTGCTTAATTTTAAAGTTCCTTTTGGAACTAAATCATTAGTGTAAGCTTCTTGGTTTGGTAACCAAATATCAGGGTGAACATCGATTTCACCTTTTCCTCTGTCAATTGCTGCATAAATTGCAGTATTGTTCCCAGGAACTAATTCTGCTTCACCACCCATTTTGTCTATAACTACTGCAGCAAGTAAGTTTGCAATTGCAGTTGCACCTGTCCAACCTGGATCTCCAATTTTAACTTTTTCTGCGTTTGCAGAGAAAATTGATAAAATTGAAATTAATCCAGCTACAAGTGTAGATTTGATTATTTTCATTATCTCTCCTTAATTATTTATAAATAAAGTCTAACGCGAATTAAGAGAAGGTGTCAAAGAAAATAAGTATCTAAAAATTAGATGTATTTTTACTATTCTGGGTTAGATGTAAGAGTTTTAATCTCTAGTATATTTTCGTTAGGGTCTTTTACAAAGAATGTTTCTTGTTCATACTTTGTGCCTTTAAATCTTAGGTATGGTTCGTCATAATATTTAGTGCCACTATCTTTTAATCTTTGTTTGAGTGCATCAAAATCTTTTCTAGATAAGTGTACACCAAAATGGGGTACAGACACATTTCCCATGTCCACATCATGTCTTTCGTTATCTAATTTATGATCACTTTTATGAAGTGTTAATTCATTACCCCAAAAGTCAACATCAGCCCACTCTTGTGCAGAATTATCCAATCTACATCCTAAAGTTTCACTGTAAAATTTTTTTGCGACCTCTAGATCACCACAAGGTATAGCTAAATGAAAACAATTAGTGTTTTTGTACATAATTAATCTTTAATAACAGAATATAATGACTATATAAGCCACTTATTAAAATTTCAAGTGAGCATAAAATACAATGAATGATTATTTACAATCGATAATTGATAGAGATCCTGCAGCAAAATCAAAGCTTAGTTTGATTTTAACCTATCCAGGTGTCAAAGCAGTATTCTTTCATAGAATAGCAAACTTTTTTAGTACTGCTAAATTTTATCTAGTTGCAAGAATCATTTCTCAATTTTCAAGATTCTTAACTGGAATTGAAATTCATCCTAATGCAAAAATTGGAAAAAATTTATTTATAGATCATGGTATGGGAGTTGTGATTGGTGAAACTTCAGATATTGGTGATAATGTTACTATCTACCATATGGTTACATTGGGTGGAATTGCACCAAGTATAAATGCAAATGATCAAAGAAATATGAAGAGACATCCAACAATTAAAGATGAAGTGGTTATTGGATCAGGAGCACAAGTACTAGGTCCGGTAACTGTTGGACGATGTGCAAAAATTGGTGCAAACGCTGTAATTACAAAAGATGTTCCTGAGAATGCTGTTATGGTTGGAATTCCCGCTAAGAATGTTGGAATAGCTGATAGTGAATTTAAACCTTACGGAATTACCCCTGATAGTGATAAAAAATCAGAAAATGAATAATACGCAAAACGATTTTATTTCTGGGATTGGAAATACTCCACTTATAAAACTTAGAGCTGCATCAGAGATTACTGGTTGTAATATTTATGGTAAGGCAGAATTTTTAAATCCAGGCGGATCTGTAAAAGATAGAGCTGCACTTGCATTAATTAAAGATGCACAAGAAAAAAAATTAATCTCTAAAGGTGGAACCGTTGTTGAAGGTACAGCTGGTAACACTGGAATTGGATTAGGTCTTTTAGGAAATTCTTTAGGTTACAAAACGATTATTGTAATGAACGACAATCAAACTCAGGAAAAAAAAGATTTACTTAGAAACCTTGGTGCTGAGTTAAGATTAGTTGAACCAAAGCCTTATAAAGATGACAATAACTTTGTAAAGGTTGCTGCAAGACTTGCAGATGAATTAAGACCTTCAAATAACAATGGAGTTATTTGGGCTAATCAATTTGATAATACTGCAAATGCAAAAGGTCATTATGAGGGAACAGGTCAAGAGATCTGGGAACAGACAGATGGTAAGGTAGATGGTTTTGTGTGTTCATCTGGAACTGGTGGTACCATTTCGGGTGTAAGTAATGCATTAAAAGAAAAGAATAAAGATATCAAAATTTACCTTTCAGACCCCAAAGGTTCTGCTCTTTATAATTATATAAAGAATGGAGAGTTAAAATCTGAAGGAGGATCTATAACAGAGGGAATTGGTTCAAGTAGAGTTACAGCAAACTTTGGTGAGGCTAAAATTGATGATGCTTACTCTATTGATGACCATGAAGCTTTACCTATTCTTTATGATTTAATTCAAAATGAAGGTCTAAGTTTAGGAACTAGTTGTGGAATAAATATTGCTGGAGCTATTAGAATGGGAAAAGAATTAGGACCTGGTAAAACCATCGTTACAATCCTTTGTGACAGAAGCGATAAATATGCAACTAAAATGTTCAATAAAAAATTCTTAGAAGAAAAAGGTCTACCAATACCTAGTTGGTTTTAGATATAAATCTTATCTGCTAATCCGTAACAAAGTATTGCACTTAACAAAGTTAGAATACCTGGTGCAATAATTCCTTCATTAGATGTTTGTGGTGTGTGACCGAGCTTATTGATTTTAATATTATATATACCAACAATAAAAGCTGAAAGGTTTTGTAAAAACACTAAATTAAAAAATGCCCATGTTCCTTGAAGACCATCAGGTCTAATAAAGCCAACCCATATTGCCATCGCAACAGCACCTATAAACAAAGAACCAAAAAATCTGGTCATTCCAGCACCAGTATCATCAATACCGAACTTATCTAAAAATTTCTTTGTAGCGAAAACGGTTTGATATGCATAAACAGCAAAAACAATAAAATGTACTAAAAATACAATTAAATAAAAAATTCCATTAAATTTTTCGATCATATTAAAACCCTATCAAATTTTATCATCAGATAAAACAACATAATCAGCAATTTTTGTGCTCCTTAATTGCATAACTGACGCGCGTTATAAACACGAGAGACTTTGTCATGAATATGTAACAGTCTTCGATTACTTATAATTAATAATTAAAAAGAAAGATAAAATGAAAAAAATAATAATAATTTTGATGCTTAGTTTATTTACTACAATTGCTAACGCTGACGGCCATGCAAAAGCAAATGCGTTTGCTATTACTTTGAAAGTTCCAGCTAGTGATGTTGCTAAAGTCGAAGAAATGTTAAAAACGCACCATAAATGGATGAAAGAAACTCATCCAATGACCGGTGAAAAAAAATTAAATTCATATTCAGTTATCAAAGGACCTGAATGGAATAATCCTGCAGATCCTTCACAAGGTATGACTGGAAATATGTATTTTATTTTAACTGAGTATTATGAAAATCCTGCTGGTTTTCAAAATCACCAAGAGCTTGGAAGCAAATGGCCAATGATACAAGAATTTCAAAAAATGCTATTTAGTTATGTTGTGGGATATACTTTTCCCGGAACAACTGTTGTTACAATAAAATAAATAGAAGAAAATTATGAAAAAAATAATAGTGATTTTATTCAGTGTTTTATTTCTGACCTCTGCATATGCGGATATGTCTGATAGTGACAAGAATAGAGCTTGGGAATGTAGTGGTATTTATATGGCTAACTATTTCTTGCCAATTGGTGAAACATTTGAATATAGTATGAAAGAAAAATCTATGGCATCAGTTAAAGTTTTAAAAGCTTATGCCCTAGAAGTTGGAGTCCCTGAAAAGCAATGGGATGAAGGAGTAAACAAAGCTGTTGATAAGTTTTATGGATCTAAATTTGATAAGGCTAAAACTAACGCTTGTCATGACTTTATAAATTCAACAGTACCTAATGGAGAAGATAGAGTTAAGAAAGTAGTTCAAACTCTATATTAATAAAAGATAAAGATAAGGGAAAAAAAATGAAAGATATATTGGTAGTAGGAAAATTAAAAGAAGGATGCTTTGAAAAGTTTATGGGCTTTATGCAATCAGATGAAGGTATGGTTGAAAGAAAAAAAGTAGCTGATGTTACTAAAACAATAGCTAGTGTTTCACCTGATAAATCAACAGTAATGTTTAAAATTGTAGTTCATGACATGGCAGCACTTCATTCATTTATGGATGGGTCAAACCCAGTTTCAAAACCTGTATTTGATGAAGTAATGGATGGTTATGAAATTTACGAATTAGCTAAAGTATAAAAAGAACAGAGACTCCACATTTTGGATTATCTCTGTTAGACTTTAATTATTAAATTAAGCAACAGGAGAAAAAATGTCTAAATTTTATATTATTGGAAAGATTAGTCGTGATCTTGCTTTAAGAATGCAAAGTGATCCTAATGCAGACAGAGGAGCAGCTATCAAAGCTATTTGTGATACTGTTGGAGTAAAGTTTCATAGTTATGAGTGGGTTCGAGGAAGATTTGATGTAATCAATGTTATTGAAGGAGATTACGAAAGTGTTCTTGGAATGAAAGTTGCAATTATGAACGCAGGTTTAATGGAAGATATTATGATTCATGAAGTATTTGATTATAATAAAACTTTTAACAAAGCTGCAGATGCTGGAAAAAACTTTAAAAAACCTGGCGAATAAAAGAAAGGAATAAATGTCTATCTTAGAAAAATATAGTGCCGCATTAAAAAATAAAGACGAAGCAGCGATGAATGAGCTTTTGCATGATGATTTTAAATTTACAATGCATAAATCAGGAAATGTTTTAACAAAAGTTGATGTTATCAAATGGGCAATGAGTGGTGATATCAATCAAGATAAAGTTAGAATTGTTTACGAGAATGATGAAATTGGAATTCATCATGCTTTTGTTACATTTAACGATGGAAATGTTGAGGCTGTAATGGCAGTTTATAAATATGACAATGGAAAAATTGTTAGTTTAGAAACTGGTGCTACTCCAATGCCTAAATAATTATATATATTTAGCGAGATTTCATTTAATATTATTAAATGAGTCTCGCTACTTCATACTTGTTCTTAGGTGTTGCTGTATTCCTAGGAGTTACATCAAATAGTTTTGCTAAAAGTGCTGAAGGTTTTACTCTTCTCTTCCCAAGTATAATTACCGCAATTACAATTGTATTGTGCATGTATGCGCTTTCCTTGGTGATGAAAAATATACCAATGGGTATCACTTACGCTTCATTTGCAGGATTAACAATCATTGCAACAGTTATAGTGGGTGTAATTAAATATAATCAAGTTCCAAATCTTTACTCCATGATCGGACTAGTATTTATAATTATTGGAGTTTTAATGGTTAATTTTTTAGGAAGTAAATAATATGAAACCTCTTATAGGATATTTGTTTTTAGCTAACGGTATAATTTTTGGAATAGCTTCAAACAGTTTTGCTAAAATTTCTGAAGGTTTTACAAAGCTAACTCCTTCAATTTTATGTATCCTGTTTATGTGTATTACAATGTTTTCAATTGCAAAAGCTATGCATGCAATACCTGTTGGATTTGCTTATTCAATTTATAGTGGCTTAACAGTAACAGGTGTTGTTCTTTTCGCTGTATTAAAATTTAACCAAGTTCCTAATGTTTATGGGATAATTGGAATTGCTTTAATTATTATTGGCGTAGTAATGGTTAATTACTTAGGTCGATTAAATTGATATTTTTTTAAAATGTCTGGAAGTTGATAACTTCCATCTTCATTTAAAGATAGTTCATATTCATTAACAACAGTAGTTGTATCTAATGGAGAATATAAATGTGGGTACATATCACCATTTGATGCTTGTTCCCAAAGTAAGTGTTCAAGTTTAAAAGCATTTACTCTAAGCAAAACAAGGTTTTCTTTATTTGGAAAATGTTTTTTTAAGGTTTCCTCGACCTGATCTTCTTCTGAGAAATGAATATAGCCATCTTTAATATCTTTTTCAGATCCACCATAAGTTCCAGATTGCTTAGCTTTTTGCCATTCTTCTTTATCTATAACTTTAAAAATAAATTCTAAATTCATTTTACCAGGAAGAGTTTGGTCCTTTTAAAAATTCCAGCTCTTCTTCAGTAGACTCTCTTCCTAAAATTTCATTTCTATGTGGATATCTATGAAACTGTCTAATTGCTTTAGTGTGGTCTTGCCAAAATTTTTTAATCTTATTGTAGCCTTCATGTTCCCTTAAATATTTATTTAATAAGTAATAAGCCATTTCATGATCACTAATTTCTTCACTGTGAATTAAAGGTAAAAGCATAAAGAATCTTTGATCAACATTCATAGCTTCTAAATATCCAGAATACACTGCATCATTTACTATCAATCTAGTTTTTTGATCTTGAGCAAATGCTTTTTTATTATCTCTAAATATATTTCTTGAAAATTGATCAAACAAAATTACTAAAGCTAAACAGCTCATGGGATTATCCTGCCAATCATCATATTCATTTTGACAAGCAAGTTCGTAATCATTTAAAAAATTATCTTTTATCTTTTGATCAAATTTATCTTCCTTCTTAAATCTCATCTCAAAAGGAGTTTCTTTAAACCAGAAATCTAAAATTGATTGCGCTCGTTCTGGTATCATTCAGCTAAAGGTTTTAATAATTTTAATATTTGTTTATGATTTGCTTTATTATTTGAGACAATAATATTTCCTCCTACCACAGGATTTCTATTACCCCACGTAGTTACTATGGCCCCACTTGCTCTCACTATTGGCATTATTGGATGAATGTCCCAAATCTTGTTTGCACACTGTGCAACCATTTCAAGTCTGCCTTCAGCTAGTTGACAATATGTTAAAGCATCAAAACATGGAAATTGCATTCGTTTAATAAATTTTTGAATTTTGGATTGTTGTTTTAAAGTTAATTGATTATGAAAAGCTGCAGCTAACTTCGAATTTGCAAAATTTAATTTAGAATTAACTTTTAGTTTTCTTTTTTTATTATTTTCAAAAACGTATGCAGTGTTTTTGTTTACATTTAAGTAATATTTTTTCATTTTAGGGAAATTTGCTAATCCTAAAATTGGCTCCCCATTATAATTTAATGAAATCAAATTACTCCAACTAGGATTTCCAACAACATATGATCTAGTTCCATCAATTGGGTCTATTACCCATGAAAATTCACTTTTAGTATTTTTGTGACCGTATTCCTCACCTATAATTTGATGATCTGGAAATCTTTTAGAAATTTTGGACCTTATAAACTTTTCAAAAGCTTTGTCAGATGTAGTTACTGGATCATAACCTTTGCCTTTCATTTTATTGGTTATCTTGAATGGCTTATCTAACTTAGCATAATAAAATTTTGTTAGATCTTTTGCTAACTGGTTTAAAAAACTTGAAAATACTGGATATTTTTTTGTATCAAAATTATTCACAAAGAACTCTTACTATTTAATTTATATTGATTAAAGTTAAATTTTAAATAATGCTCAAATATTATTTATGAAAATTGAGCTTCACGAAAATAAAGTCTACTTCAATAACGGTACTGAGAAAAAAGAAATACATCCTTTTTGGTTAAGAGAAAGAGTGGATGGTGAAGAATTTGTTGATAAAGGAACTCAACAAAGACTTTTTGACCCAACTAGTTTGAGCAATGATATAATCATTAACAAAGCCTCTATTCATGAGGAATTTTTAGAAGTTAACTTTAATGATGGAATTAGTTCTAAGCTTAATCTCAATAAAATTGCTTTAGAATTTTCAAAAGAAGATACAGTTATAAAATCTATAAAAAAAACTAAATGGGACTCTAGTTTAAGTAATATCAAAAATTTTGAATACCAAGATAATTTTTATGAAAGTAAAGAAATGCATGACCTACTTGTTTCTTTTTATAAGTTTGGATTTGTAGTAATTAAAAATATACCAACAACTAAAAATTACATTGTTGAGTTTGCAAACTCAATTGGAAGTGTAAGAAGAACTAACTTTGGAGAATATTTTGATGTTAAATCAAAACCTAATCCTAATGATCTTGCATATACTTCTCTAGCTCTTGCACCGCATACAGATAATCCATATCGAAACCCTGTGCCATGCATCCAACTTTTACATTGTATAGAGAGTAAAGTTTCAGGAGGATATTCTACATTGGTTGATGGATATACTGTTACTGAAGATTTAAAGAAAAGTTATCCTGATTATTATAAAATCTTAACAGAAGTAAAAGTAAGATTTAAATTTATTGATAAAGAAGTAATTTTAGAATCTTTGTGTCCTTTAATTGAATTAGATGAGTATAAAAATTTTAAACAAGTAAGATTTAGTCCAAGATTAGATTTTGTTCCAATCTTAGATAAAGAAAAATTAGATTTATACTATCAAGCAAGAAAAAAACTGTCTGAAATGTACAATTCCGATAAATATAGAATAGAATTTAAACTTGCTCCAAAAGATTTAATGATGATGGATAATCATAGGTTACTTCATGGACGAACAGTTTATGATGCTAATGAAGGAGAAAGATTTTTGCAAGGTTGCTATATAGACTACGATAGTACCGAAGGAAAATTAAGACACTTAAAAAGAAAGTTTAATCTATAGAAATATTTTCTATTTGAGCTTCAGCATCTCTAATAGATTTTTCATAATCTAAAGCCATTTGATCAGCGCTTATAACTTCAACTTTTTCAATTCCAAAAAAGTTTAAAATAAATTTTAACCAAGGCGTTAAAAAATCCTCAGAGCTATTTAGTTTTGTTCCACCAGAAGTAATTACAAGATATGCTTTTTTGTTTTTTAATAACCCTTCTCTTCTACCATTAGGTTTAAATTTAAAAGTTTCCCCTATTCTTGCAGCTAAATCTGACCAAGCTTTAAGAGTTGCGGGTGGTCCGTAATTATATATTGGAGCTGAAATTATAATAATATCACTCTCTTTTAATTCTTTTACTAGCTTGTCGGAAAGTTCAAACATTTTCTTATGTTCTTCAGTTTGATCTTTCTCATCAATTTTCATTCCAGATTCTGTTAAACCACTTACAAAAAGCATTTCATCATCTAAATCTCTATAAATTACTTCATCCTCTGGTTTTTTGATTTTTTCCAAAAGTTTTTTTGCTAACGCTCTCGATGTTGAGCCTTTTTTTCTAGCACTTGAATCTATTTGATAAATTTTCATTAATTACTTTAACCAAAGTTTTGCATAAAAGGAAAGATCTCAATTAAATAAAACCCAATTGCTTGCAATTTATTTGTAATAATTAATATTCCAGTTACTAAAAGAATTGCACCACCCACTTTTGATATAATATTTATATACTGACGCATATTTTTTGAAAAAATTAAAAATTTTTGAATTAAATAGCCAGATAAAACAAAAGGTATGGCTAAACCTAAAGAGTAAAAGCTTAATAAAATTATTGCTCTTGATAAAGTATCTTCAATTGAAGCTAAAGCCAAAATTGATCCTAATATTGGACCAATACAAGGTGTCCATCCAAATCCAAAAGCAGCACCAATTATCACAGGAAAGAAAAAACTATCAATTTTTTTAAAATCAAATCTTCTATCAATATTTAAAAATCTAAAATTAAAAACACCTAATAATTGTAATGAAAAAAATATTACAATTAGTCCAGCGATTAATCTTAAAGATTGAGAGTTCTCTAACAATACTTGTCCCAAAAAAGATGCTGAAGCTCCAAAAATTATAAATACTAATGAAAAACCAAAACAAAATTTAATTAAGGGAATAATATTAAAATTTTGTTTCTCTGTTATTTCCTTAAGAGATTGGCCTGATACAAAAGATATATATCCAGGTATCAAAGGTAAAACACAAGGAGATAAAAAACTTATTAACCCTGCCCCAAAAGCAATTAAATATTCAATCATCTATCCAGTGTTTTTCATTGCTGCAGAAATTCCTGCAATAGATGTCATTAAAGCATCGTCTAAATATTTCTTATCTAAATTTTTATATTTTTTATTTGTTAATTTATTCATTATATTTGCCTGAAGAATGTTTAGCATCTCAGTGTAGTTGTTTCTGATAAATAATGCTTTTCTAAACTCTTTTCTCTCTTTTATAACTTCTTTTGGAGTAATTTTATTGTGCAATTTGACCAATGCATCAAATTGAAACCTTAATCTTTTTCCAATTCTTATCAAAGATTTGTCAGCTAAATTATTTTCATAAATTACTGATATTTCAGGATCAACCTTTGAAATCACCATGTCCAAAATATCCATTGTTGATACAAAATAAGGCCAGTTCCTCTCCATGTCTGTCATAGTTTTTTTAAATTTTTTAATTGATCCATATCTCAAAGCCTCAGTTGTACCGAGCCAAGCAGGAAGCATTAGTCTAATTTGCGTCCAAGCAAATACCCAAGGGATAGCTCTTAAACTTTGAATATTATCAACATTTTTTCTCTTGGTGGGTCTTGAACCAATTGCAAGTTTTCCAAGAGATTTATGTGGAGTAACAGTTTTAAAATATCTAATAAAATCTTCACTTTGATTTAAATACTTTCTGTAAGCAGATGTAGAAATCTCAGACATTTTTTGAATAAGCTCTCGCCAATTTGGTTTTGATCTAGGAGGTGGATTTAGAGTTGCCTCCATTACTGCACCGATATAACTACATAGGTTGTATTCAGCTAAAGGTTTATATCCATATTTTTGCTGTATCACCTCTCCTTGATCAGTAATTCTAATTTTTCCATTTACTGTTCCAGATGGTTGAGATTTAAGAGTTGCCTGAATTGGTCCTCCTCCTCTTCCTGGAGATCCTCCTCTTCCATGAAAAAATACAAGATCTATTTTATATTTTTTAGCTAAATTTCTAAGTTCTTCTTGAAGTTTGTATTGATGCCAACTTGCAGATAGTTTTCCTGCATCTTTACTAGAGTCTGAATATCCAATCATTACTTCTTGTTTTGAGTTGATCATTTTTCTGTACCAAGGAAGTTTAAATAAATTTTGCATAACACCATTGGCATTCTTTAAATCATCTAAAGTTTCAAAAAGTGGTACTACTCTTAACAAATTCTTTGTTTCGGCCTGTAATTGCAATAAATAAACAGATAAAATATCAGATGCTTTTGAAGTCATTGAAATCACATACGCGCCCATACATTGCTCTGGCTCTTTAGATATTTGTTTAAATGTTTTCCAAACTTCTACATTCTCTTTGTCCCTTAAATTAATTTTATTAACAAAAGTTTTTTTTTGTTTTATTGATTTATTAAGTAATTCAATTTTCTTTTCTTCAGGTAATTGTGAATAATTAATTTTATTTTTCTTTTTAAATATTTCATTTAAAAGTTTTTCATGTCTATCAGACTCCTGTCTGATATCTAATCTTGCTAAATTTATTCCAAAACATCTAACTCTTCTTATCAAATCCAACAAATCTGCATTTGCAATGTGTTGACCTTTGTTCATGTTTAAGGAAGTTCTAACTTCTCTTAATGGATTTATGATTTCGTACTTATCTTTTAATAATTTATTTTCATCTAATGGCTTATTATAATTTATATGTGCTTCAATTAAGTGATGTGTTCTTCTTACTTTGTCTCTTAAAGGTCTTAAATAAACTCTGTAAGGTTCAAAACTATTTCCAGTAACTTTTTTGATTTTATTAGAACATTCTTCCATTGATAAATCTTGAATTAATTTTGTAAGTTCTCTTTCGTATAACTTTGCAGCTTGCCATCTTGAAAATAAAATAACTTTTTTTGTTACTTCAGATGTAACATTTGGATTTCCATCTCTATCACCACCCATCCAGGAACCAAATTGAATAGGATTAAAATTTCTAGGAAGATCTTTATTTAGATTTTTCCTAAAAATATCATTCAATCTTTTGTAAACTCTTGGAATTGTATCCCATAAACTATCTTCTATTACAGCCAAGCCCCATCTAGCTTCATCAAGTGGTGATGGTTTGGTTCTTTTTAATTCATCAGTTTTCCAAATAATGGCTATCTCCGAATATAATTTTCGATCTATTTCAATAATCTTTGCGGGGTATTTTTTATAAAGATGACGTTGTTCCATCAAGGTAGTTAAATTTGCGTATTTTTGAATTAGTGTTCTTCTCTTAACTTCTGTTGGATGTGCGGTGAGAACTATTCCAATATCAAGTTTTGTTGCCTGATCATAAATTTTTTTGTCAGAGATTTTTCTATTTTTAAATAGATTATTAATAATATCCTCAATAAATAGATTTTGTTTTTTGTTCTTAAAATATGGATTATCGTATTCATTAAGTTTTCTAGAAGCATCTAAAGACTCAGCTAAATTCATTAAATTTAGAATATGTGAAAAAGCTCTAGTGACCTTAAAAGTAATTTCAGGTGAAAGCTTTCTTATGTCTTTTGAAATTTTGGAAAATACCTTACTTTTATTTTTATCTAATAAGGTGTTTTTAGATAATAATCTTAATCGCTCAACAATATTGAAAAATTTTGTGCCTTCTTGATCTTTGATTACTCTTCCAAGGAAAGTTCCTAATAATCTTATATCTTCTCTTAAAAGCTTAGTAGGTATTCGTTCATAGTAAAGATCTCTCTGCTTCATTACTTAAAATAAATTTTTTTTGTAAAACTCCTTTTGTGTTTGTTTTTACACCAAAAAAGAATCCTGAATATCTAAATTTTCGCAAATCAGCCTTGTCTATTCCTTTTGTAGCTGTTGAAACGTAGAGTTCTTGATTATTCTTACCACCAAAGGCACAATTAGTAATATTTTTAGCTGGAAACTTAATTCTGTGAATTAATTTTGCTCTACTATTAAATACTGAGACACATGCCCCACGAAAATGGGCAACCCATAAATTTTTATTTTTATCTACGGTCATTCCATCTGGAACTCCTTCTTCAGGAGTTAACTTTTTAAATATTTTTTTACTAATTATTTTATTATTTTTATTTATCTTAATTTTATAGATAATTTTTTTAGGACTATCATTGTGGTAAAAATTATATTGATCGATAAATGCTGGGCCATTTGTAATTCTATAGTTTTTATCAACTCTAGTTAATTTTAAATTTTTATCTAATTTATACAAAGATCCTTTTTCAATTTTTCTCTCTAAGTTATCCATAGTTCCAAACCAAAGATTTCCAGCAGGATCAGTTTTGCCATCGTTTATTCTATTCAATTTTAATTTAGGTTCTATAGGTATCGATTTTAAAACTTTTTTTGATTTTAAATTTTGAATTCTTAATTCACCTTGTAATCCTAAAATAAATATATGATCTCTTACATGAGCAATGAAACCTATCTCTTTATTAACTTTAAATATTTTCTTTTTTTTATTTTTAATATTTAAAGAACAAATTTTCTTTTTCTTTATATCAACAAAATAAATTGAGTTGTGTTCTTTAACCCAAAGTGTTCCCTCACCTAAAGTACATCTTATTTTCCAAATTGGTTTAGGTTCTGTAGTTTTAATTTTATTCATTTACTTCAAACTCCTTAATAAATTCCTCATTTGGGTTTATACCAATACCTACATTGTCTGTCACTGATGCAAACCCATTATTGTTTTTAACTTGATCTAAAATTGAAAAATTTTCTTTTGGTAGATCTGTAATAAAGATATTTTTCTCTGTTGTATCAAATTCTAGCATAGATTTTGTTGGGAATAATCCCCCTGGCATATCTGGTTGTGCGGTCAATAAATGAAGATTTACCGCTATACTTACAGCAGATCCCCAAACATGATTAATTACAGGAACAAAGTTAGCCTGCGCCAAGGCTGCAACTTTCAAATATTCTGTAATACCTCCTAATCCACATACTTCAGGTTGAGCTATATCAATACAATTATTGTTAATTAATTTATTCCAACCATACTTTGTAAATTCTGCCTCACCTCCAGCTACACTAGTTGATATATTTTTTTTCAATTCTCGATAACCGTTGTAATCTTCGGGAGCAACAGGTTCTTCAAACCAATAAACATCTAGTTCATCAAGTCCTTTTCCAACATAATGAGCATCTTTCAGATTATAAGCATGGTTAGCATCCACCATTAATTTAAAATCTTTACCTATAGAATTTCTAACTGCTTGAACCAACCTTAAATCCTCTTTTGGACCTAATCCAACCTTCATTTTCATCGCTTTAAAATTTTTTGATTTAATCTGTTTAGCTTCTTCTTCAAACAACGGAATTAGTTCATCCACTGATTTTTTTTGTAACATCATTCCATATCCATACACAGGAACTTCATTATTACATTTTCCACCAACAAGTTGGTAAAGAGGAGAGTTTGTTTTTTTTCCCAAGATATCCCATAAAGCTATGTCAACTCCTGACAAAGCTTGTATTGGCATTCCTTTTTGACCACTATCTCTTAAAAGATTGTAAACTTTTTGCCAAATATGTTCTTTATTCAAAGGGTTTTCACCTATTATTAAAGGCTGAATTACCTTTTCAACAATGAACTTATTAGCTAAAGCAATATTACCTGGACCAAAACATTCGCCCCATCCAGTAATACCTTCATCAGTTTGTACTTCGACTAAATGAGCTGTTCTGTGTTTATAATATTGTTGTGAATAACCTAATTCTTTCTCTAACTCATATTTAAGTACATGACTTTTAATAGAAGTTATTTTCACAAAAGATTATAAAGCAACTACTTTAGAGTTTTGCTCTCCTAAATTTTCAATTGATAATCTCATTGTATCACCAGCTTTCAAGAATTGTTGTGGTTTCATTCCCATACCAACTCCTGGAGGTGTACCAGTTGTAATTATATCACCTGGCTGTAATGACATAAATTTACTTAAATAAGATACAATAACGTTAACATTAAAGATCATAGTATTAGTATTTCCAGTCTGCATTCTTTGACCATTAACATCTAAACTCATTTTTAAATTATTAATGTCAGCAATTTCATCTTTAGTTACTAAATAAGGTCCGATTGGTCCATATGTGTCATGAGATTTTCCTTTTACCCATTGACCCATTTTTTCTATTTGCCATTCTCTTTCACTAATATCGTTTACTAAACAATATCCTAAGATGTGATCTTGTGATTGAGCTTCTGAAATATGTTTTGTATGTTTTCCAATTACAATTCCTAATTCTACTTCCCAGTCTAATTTTTTTGAACCAGACACAATTTCGATATCATCGTTAGGACCATTGATACAACTTGTTGCTTTCATAAAAGTAATTGGCTCAGATGGAACTTCTGCTCCTGTTTCAGCAGCGTGATCTGAAAAATTTAAACCTATCGCAATAAATTTTCCTGGTTTTGTAATACATGAACCAATTCTTTCACTTGAAGATATTTCTGGAAGAGATGACAAATCAGCGCTTTGTAATTTTGAAATAGTTTCAAAATTTAAATGATCAGGATTTAAATCTGAAATATGTGAACTGATATCTCTAATTTTACCATCTTTGTCTAAAGCTGCTGGTTTTTCTTGTCCTTTTTGGCCTACTCTTAATAATTTCATAATTGTCCTTTTGTTATTAAATTATATTGAAATTCCACCATCAACATGAATTGTACTTCCTGTTGTAAATGTTGCATCATCACTTGCTAGATAAACTGCAACTGCAGCAATCTCTTCTGCGGTACCTAATCTTCCCATAGGTTGTCTTGCTATAAAATCTTTTTTTGCTTGAACAGGATCTGGACTTTGATTTACCCTATCTTGCCAAGAAGGTGAATAAACTGTTCCAGGAGCAATTGAATTACATCTGATATTTTGTTTTACAAAATCTGCTGCAATTGCTTTGGTTAAACCGATAACAGCACCTTTAGTTGTCCCATAAACAAATCTATTTGGAAAACCTTTAAAGCTAGATGCACATGAAGATATATTAATAATACTTCCACCATTTTGTTTGACCATTAAAGGTAAAATAGCTTTACACATAAAATACATCGACTTGACGTTTACATTAGAAGAAAAATCCCAATCTTTTTCTTCACATTCCAATATTGTTCCATGGTGAACAAATCCAACCGCATTAAACAATACATCTACTTTATCAAGAGTTTTAGTAAAGTCTAAGATTGCATTGTTGTCAGTTGAATCTAATTTGGTAACTTTAATATCTGGATATTCTTTATTTAAGTCTGCTAAAGTTTTGTCATTTAAATCTGTAGCCGTTACATGAGCTCCTTCTTTATGAAATGCAATTGCTGTTGCTTTTCCAATTCCTTGTCCTGCTGCTGTTACAACAATTTGTTTCCCATTAAGTCTTCCGCTCATTTTTTATTTATCCTTTCAATCTCGTTATAAAGTGAACTGTGATCAGTGTTACCATGACCATTATCAACTAAAGTCTTATACATTTCTTTAACTAAATTTGAAATAGGTAAATGAGTATTATAAGAATTTGCACATTCTAAAATATTATTCATATCTTTCAAATGAGTATAGGTCTTACCCTTAGGGCTAAAATCTTTATCAATCATTCTTTTTCCATGAGTTTGAAGTATTTTACTATCCGCCCATCCACCTGAAAGAGCTTTGATTAATTTATTTGGATCTGCTCCAGCTTTTTCACATAATGTTATGGCTTCTGCAACAGCTCCTATTGTAACTCCAACAACAATTTGATTTGCTAGTTTTGATACCTGTCCACTTCCAATAGGTCCAACTAATGTTGGGTTTCCCATTGCTTTTAAAATTTTTTCAGATTTATCAAAAATACTTTGTTCACCGCCAACCATGATAGCTAGTGAAGCTTCTTCTGCTCCGATTGTTCCTCCTGAAACTGGTGCATCTAAATAATTTACATTTTTTGATTTTAAATTAGTTCCGTGTTTTGTTGCTGTCGTGGGTTTTACAGAGCTCATATCTATAACTGTTGATCCTGATTTTAAGTTGTCTAAAAAATCTGAACTAGAAGTTATTGCATCTACAGCACTATCATCAGTTAACATGGTAATGACAAAATCACTATCTTTAACTACATCACTTATTGTTTTTGAAATTTCTGCACCAAACTCTTTTAAAGGTTCTGCTTTTTCTATTGATCGATTGAAAGCTTTTAATTTAAATCCAGATTTTAATATATTTTTAGCCATTGGTAGGCCCATTAGGCCTGTTCCAATAAATCCAATTGTTATCATGGTTTTGGTTTAAACTCGTGGAAATTTTGTGTCATTATTTCTGGGAAGAACATAACACATGCTAATACAATTAACTGAATAACTATAAATGGAGCAAAACCTCTAAAGATATCTGTTAAAGATATATGTGGAGGAGCAACTGATTTTAAATAGAAAGCAGCGGGTCCAAATGGTGGGCTTAAAAATGAAACCTGCATATTTACACAGAATAATATTCCAAACCAAATCGGATCAAAACCAAGTGCAAGTACTATAGGTAAAAATACTGGCATTGCTAACAATACAATTCCAACCCAATCCATAAATGCTCCCATGATTAAAAACATAATCTGCATCATAAAAATTAAATACATTGGTTTTAAATCATAAGCTAAAATTGTTTCTGCAACGTATTTTGGGCCACCAGCAAGAGAATAAGCTCCCGCTAAAACTGTTGCACCAAATGTAATTGTCAAAATAGTTCCAGATGCTTTGAAAGTTCTTGTTAATGCATCCTTAAATAAAAACCATGTCAGTTCTTTTCTTGCAAAAATAATAATTAAAGTAGCAACAACACCCATTCCTGCTGCCTCAGTAATACCAGTCATTCCAGAATAAATTGAACCTAATACAATAATTACAATTCCAATTGGTGGAAGTAGACCTGGAAGGTAAGACATTTTTTCTTTTAAAGTTAAAGCCGGCTCATCACTCAATGGAGCTAAATGAGGTTGCAACCTTGTTCTAATAAGAATGTATGTAATAATTAAACCCGAGATCATTAAACCTGGAACAATTGCTTCTTGGAATAACATCGTAATAGAAGTCTCTGTTGTTAATCCATAAATAATTAAAACAATTGATGGAGGTATCATTGTGCCTAAAGATCCAGATGCACAAATAATTCCAATAGACATGTCTTGATCATATTTAAGTCTTAACATTTGAGGCAATGCAATTAACCCTAATAGAACTATTTCTCCTCCAATAATTCCACTCATTGCAGCCATGATGGTTGCCATGATTGCAGTAACTACACCTACTCCACCTCTAGTTTTTCTTAACCACGCGTTTAATGCATCATAAAGATCTCGTGCAATATTCGAGCGTTCGAGCAAGGAGGCCATAAAGATAAATAAAGGTACTGACAAAAATGAATAAGTAACAACCAGTGAATAATACCTTGAAAGCAATATTCCTAATGCATGCTCACCTATGTATAAAAATACTAGTACTGCACCCATGAAACCTGATGCAAATCCCATCGGAACACCAATAGATATAAGTGCTAATAATCCAACTATTAATATTATCGAGAGTGTTCCTATTTCAAATTCCATCTTACTTTAATTCTTTAGAAGGGTCGTATTGTTTCTCTTTTGGATTTCTCCAATCAATGATTAGGTTATTTACAGATTGAACTGCAATAAGAAATACGCATAAAAGTGTAAGTGGTTTCATTGTAGCTGGAATTGGAGGATCCCAATAAGTTGCAAATCTCTCCCAAGTAGTAAAAGATCTATGTGCATCTTCCCATCCACCATAAATTACTGCTGTAGCAAAAAGAACAATTATTATAGTACTAATTAAGTCAAAAATTCTTTGAGTTGGTCTTCCCACCCAGTCGTAAAGTAAAACTATTCTAATATGGCTTCTTAATCTTGTTGCGTATATTCCACCAACCAAATAGCAAACACCAGCTAGCCATAAACATAATTCATTTGCCCACAAAGTTGGTTTAAATAAAACATATCGCATAAAAATTTCATACATCATCACAATTACAATTACAGGAATTAGATATTTTATTGTGTGACTTAAAAATAAGGAAACTCTATCAATCCAATTAATTGGAAAATCATCTTTACTCGCTACTTTTTCATTTTGTTCTTGTAACTCTTTATCTATCATTGAGTAAAAATTTTAGATTTTATTCGAAGGGCCTTTTCAGGCCCTTCAAAATTTATTTATTACATAATACCATTAGCTTTCATGTAAGCTTTGTGTATTTCGATTAAAGCCGCAGCTTCTGGAGATTTAGTCTTCCATTCTTCCCAAGCAGCAAGTGCAGCTGTTCTGAATTTAAGTCTATCTTCTCTAGACCAGTCATGAAGAGTAACGCCCATTTCATTTAAAGCTTTAACAGCTTCAGCGTTTTTTCTCTCAACTAAGCTAGTAATAGTTCTTCCAGCGATTTCTATTCCAGCTTTCATAGCACCTTGCTCATGTGGCTTTAACTTGTTCCATACTTTTGTGTTACAAGCTAAGTGGTCAGCCGGCATAGAGTGGAAACCTGGATATGTAGCATATTTGTTTTGCTCATAGTGTCCACCAGCATAGTTAGTTGCTAAAGATGAATAGTCAGCACCATCGATTAGACCAGTTTGTAAAGCTGTAGGAACTTCACCAAAGTCCATAACGATTGGCTTAGCACCTAAAGTTGTAAAGATCATACTTTCCATTCCTGGAGGTGATCTAAATTTAAAGTCTTTCAATGAAGCAACATCTGGAATTGGTCTGCTAGATATTAAAGACTCATGTCCTGGTATCCACCAACCAATTAAAGTCATTCCATATTTGTTGTATAATGCATCAACAGCATCTTGAGCTCCTGGGTAGTTCAAGAATTCATATTGTTGGTATGGGTTATCGTATCCACCCATTACATCACCTGCGAATTGGAACGCTGCATTTTTACCAGTTTGGTAACCAGCACCAGTCATATCACAATCGATAATTCCAGTTTGTGCAGAGTTAAATACCTCAGCAGATTTACCTGTTACTGAAGATGAGTAGAACATTTCAATTTTCAAGCTTCCACCAGAAAACTTTTCTACATTTTTTGCGAACTGAGCCGCAACTTCACCATTTGGTGAGCTAGCAGTAAAGTGAGTTTCAATCTTTAAAGTCTTTGCATTTGCAGAGCCAAATAAAGCAACTGAAACCATAGCCACCGCTGCTAAAGTTTTAGATATTAATTTAAACATTATCTTCCTCTCGTTTATGTTTTTTGAAAGTTAATCATAAATGATTTTCTATTTCAATTAAATCAGTTTAGTTATTATATATAGAAATTATATATATTTTATAAACACAGAGAATAGAATTGTTCTAAACTACTTCTGAAATCAAGGGTTTTTTATTGAAAAAACAGTAAATATTATCAACTGCCATCATACTCATTGCAAGACGTGTTTCATGTGTCGCACTACCTACATGAGGAAGTGCAAAACAGTTATCTAGTTTTAAATATCTGTTATCTAAATTTGGTTCATTGTTGAAAACATCTAAACCGGCTGCATAAATTTTTTTATTTTCTAGTGCATCAATTAATGCATCGTCATCAATTGTTGATCCTCTTGATGTGTTTATGACAACTGCATGTTTTGGTAATAAGCTTATTGTATCTTTATTAAGAATGTATTTTGTTTCTGCGGTAGCTGGTGTGTGTATACTTACAAAATCACAATTCGGTAACATTGAATTTAAATCTGAATAATATTTTGCACCATCTTCTAAATCTGCAGACAACTTATTTCTATTATAATAAATTATTTTCATGCCAAATGCTTTTGCACTTTTTGCAGCCATTCTTCCTATTCGTCCCATACCAATAATACCTAAAGTTTTACCAGTAACTGAATTACCAATCATAAATTTAGTTAAGTCAGGTTTTTGATTTTTCCAATTATCAGTTCTAACTAAATTATAAGCTTCGCCAATTCTTCTTGATGCAGCTAAAATTAAAAGAATAGTTAGCTCTGCAACAGCTTCGTTTAATACATTTGGTGTATTGGTAACTTTTATTTTTTTTTCTAAAGCTGAGTTAACAGAAATATTATCGTAACCTACTCCTACCTGAGCAATGATTTTTAATTTACCATTTAGATTATTGAAAAAATTTTCTCCAATTTTATCAAATCCTGTAGAAATCATCCCATCATAGTCATTTATTATCTTAATTAATTCACTTTCTGGAATTGGCTCGTCTTTTGGATTTAATGTTACATCAAATTCTTTACTTAATTTTTCTTCTGCTAAATCTGAAATTTTTCTAGAAACTAATATCTTTGGTTTCATTTAATGAGAGTCTCTAGGTAAACCTTTTGTATGAGATACATCCAAATATTTTCCTCTAGAATTAATACAAGCACCATCATCTAATTGACCTACTGTATTTCTGAATATTTCTTGCCAAGGAGTTTGATTATTTGCTTTAAATTTCTTTTTATTTTTTCTTCGCTTCTTAAACTCAGCCTGAGAAATTAGTAAATCAACTCTTCTTTTATTTAGATCAATTTTAATTTTATCACCTGTTTTGACTATTCCTAAATCTCCTCCAACTGCAGACTCTGGTGATACATGAAGTATTGAAGGACTTTCAGATGTTCCACTTTGTCTTCCATCTCCTAAAGTAGGTAGATGTCTAATACCTTTTTTTAACAATCTGTCAGGTGGTTGCATATTAACTACTTCTGCAGAACCAGGGTAACCTACTGGACCACATCCTCTAACAATTAATATTGAGTTCTCATCAATTTTTAATTTCTTGTCATTAAGTCTTTTGTGGTAATCTTCAGGACCTTCAAAAACAATTGCCTTACACTCAAAAGCATTTGGATGTTTAGGGTTTGATAGATATTGATCTCTAAATTCTTTACTGATTACTGATGTTTTCATTATTGCAGATGAGAAGAAATTACTTCTCATAACTAAGAAACCAGCTTTTTCTGTTAAAGCATTTTTAAATGTTTTGATTACTTTACTATCAACATCAATTTTCTTTTTCAAATTTTCACCAACTGTTTTTCCAGTTACAGTCTTTATATTAGTGTGAATTTTTTTATTCTTAATTAATTCTTTCATAACTGCTGGTATTGCGCCTGCTCTGTGAAAACTTTCCATTAAATATTCACCAGCTGGCTGACAATTGACTAGCAAAGGAATATTATGACCTAATTTTTGCCAATCAGATAAATCAAACTTAATTCCCATATGTTTAGCTATTGCACTTAAATGTGTTGTGCAGTTACTTGATCCACCTATTGCACTTGCAACTACTACTGCGTTTTCAAATGCTTTACGTGTCATGATTTTAGATGGAGTTAAATCTTCATGAACCATTCCAACAATTCTTTTTCCAGTTTCATATGAAATCTGTTCTCTTTCTCTGTAAGGTGCGGGAATTACAGCTCCTCCAGGTAAAGACATACCTAAAGCTTCTGCAACTGAATTCATTGAAGATGCTGTTCCCATAGTATTGCAATGACCAGCACTTGGTGCTGAAGATGCAACCATGTCCATAAATTCTTCGTATTTAATTTCTCCCTTAGCTAACATTTTTCTAGCTTCCCAAACTACTAATCCAGATCCGGCAAGTTTTCCTTTGTAAACTCCATCTAACATTGGGCCACCTGAAAGAACTATTGCAGGAATATTAACTGTGGCTGCTGCCATTAAGGCTGCAGGAGTAGTTTTATCACATCCTGTAGTTAAAATAACTCCATCGATTGGATAACCATACAAAACTTCCACCAAAGATAAATAAGATAAATTTCTATCCAACATAGCTGTTGGTCTTTTTCCAGTTTCTTGAATAGGATGAGTTGGAAATTCCATTGGAATTCCTCCGGCTCTTCTGATCCCATCTTTAATTCTTTTAGTCAAAGACATAAAATGTCTGTTACATGGAGAAAGATCACTGCCTGATTGAGCAATACCTATAATTGGATTTCCAGATTGCAATTCTTTTCTTGTAAGACCATAATTTAAGTACCTTTCTAAATATAAAGCCGTCATGTCAGGGTTTTTTGGATTATTGAACCACTGTTGACTTCGGAAACTCTTTTTTCTTTTTTTAGGCATAATTAATATAATGGTTTGTTTAAGTTATTGGTTATATAATAAATTTATGAATAATCTAATAGTTTTAAATGGCAATGACAATGTTGGCGTAAGTCAATTTATCATACCAGAAAAAACTAAAATTGAAGGCCATGATATAAGTACCTTAGATCCAATCCCTTTTGGTCACAAAGTATGTTTAAAAGAGATTAAAAAAGGTGATCCTATTATCAAATATGATCAAATTATTGGATTTGCTTTAAATGATATTAAACCAGGAGAGCATGTTCACTCTCATAATTTAGAATTTAGAGAATTTAAAAGAGATTTCAAAGTAACTGATAAATCACACAATGTTGACGAAAAAGCAGATACTTTTTTCAATGGAATTTTAAGGGATAACGGCCAAGTAGCTACAAGAAATTATATTGGAATAGTTAGTACCGTTAATTGCTCTGCAACAGTTACAAAAATGATTGTTGAAAAAATAAAATATTCAGACATTTTAAAAGATTATCCAAATATAGATGGAATTGTTCCTATTACTCACTCAACAGGATGTGGAATGAATACTGAAAGTGAAGGAATGCAAATTTTTCAAAGAACGATTGATGGTTTTAAAAATCATCCAAATTTTTCTCATGTTTTTGTTATAGGTTTAGGTTGTGAATGTGCACAGGTAAGTTTATTTGATGAGTCTCTTAAAAAGCACAACAGAATTCACTTCTTAACTATCCAAGATGAAGGTGGAACAAAAAAAATTGTTGATAAAGTATTATCTCAAATAAAAAACCTTTTATCTGAAGCAAATAATGTTCAAAGAACATCTCAGCCTGTTAGTCATTTAACTTTAGCCTTACAATGTGGAGGATCTGATGGTTATTCAGGAATTACAGCTAATCCTGCATTAGGAGTCGCTGCGGATCTTTTAGTTAAAAAAGGTGGAAGTTCAATTTTATCTGAAACTCCAGAAATTTATGGGGCAGAACATTTATTAATTAATAGAGCTAATTCACAACAAACTGCAGATAAATTAATAAAAAGAATTGAATGGTGGAGACATTATACATCAATAAACAATAGTTCTATGGATAATAACCCTGCCCCAGGAAATAAAAAAGGTGGACTTACAACTATTTTAGAAAAATCTTTAGGAGCAGTTGCTAAAGGTGGAAACTCAATTTTACAAGATGTATTAAATTATGCTGAACCTCTTAAAAATAAAGGTTTCAATTTTATGGATTCACCTGGATATGATCCAGTATCTGTTACAGGGCAAGTTGCATCAGGCGCAAATGTAATTTGTTTTACAACTGGAAGAGGATCTTGTTTTGGATGTAAGCCAGTTCCAAGTTTAAAGCTCTCAACTAATTCAGCAATGTTTGAAAGAATGTCAGAAGATATGGATATTAATTGCGGAACAATAGCTGAAGGAAAAGAAAAAGTTGAGGAAGTTGGTCAAAAAATATTTGAATTAGTAGTAAATACTGCATCAGGAAATAAATCAAAAAGCGAAATCAATGGCTACGGTGACGAGGAGTTTAATCCTTGGCAAGTAGGCGTTGTAATGTAAAAAATTTCCTAAAGTGCAAAATCAAACATCTTTATTAAACGTAATTTTATTAGCTGCAGGTGGTTTCTTTATGTTTGTTTGTATGGATTCTAGTGCAAAATACCTAGGTACAGTCATGCCTATTCCACAGGCTATATGGGGAAGATTTTTTTTTCATCTAGTATCTTTAATTGTGTTTTTTTTAATTTTTAAGCCAAAAGTAAACTTAAAAAAAAATTTCAAAGTTCAAATAATTAGATCAACATTAATGGTGACAGCTACAACGTTTATGTTTTTTTCTCTTCAAAAGTTTGACCTAGTAGATATTTATGTAGTTTTCTTTACAGCCCCATTAATCGTTGCTTTACTTTCTGCTTATTTTTTAAAAGATATTTTGACTTTTAAAGGAATTCTTTTGATGCTCCTTAGTTTTAGTTCAATTGTTTATTCTTTAAGTCCTAGTATGAAAATATTTAGTGTAGATTTAATTTTTCCAATCGTTCCACCTATATGTTGGGCGCTTTACCAATTTTTTACAAAAGTAGTATCAAGTGATAACGATCCATTTGCAGCAATATTTTATACTTCTATTTTGGGAGCAATAATATTTAGTATTTATATTTTTTTTAAATGGGAACCATTAAGTAATAATATTTTTTGGTTATACTTAGCGCTACTTGGTTTTGCAGGCTTTGTAAGCCACTCTTTAATTATATATGCAATTCAATTATCAAATTTATCTTTTGTAACTAATTTTCAATATTCTCAATTAGTTTGGTCTACAATTTTTAATTTTTTCATTTTTGGTGTACCATTTGATATAAATAAGATTGTGGGTGTTGTGGGTGTAATAATATTTGGTTTATTATTTATAAGAACTGAAGGTAAAAAAACTTAAAATTGGAGGTTTGATGAAAAATATTGGTTTTATTGGTGTTGGTTATATGGGTTATGGAATTGCTAAAAACATCATTAAGCACAAAAATAATCTTTTTGTAATTGCTAACAAAAATCGTAAACCTATAGAAAAGATAGTAAGTGAGGGAGCTAAAGAAGTTAAATCTTTTGAAGATTTTGCATCTAAAAATTTAGATGCTTTGTTTATGTGTGTTACCAATACACCTATTGCGAAATCTATTTCAGAAAAATTATCAAATATCTTAAGCAATAAAACAATTGTAATTGATATTACTACTCACAATAAAACGGGCTCTATTGAAACTGAGGCAATTTTTAAATCAAATAATATCAACTACGTTGAATGTCCAGTAATGGGAGGACCTGTTCAAGCAGAAGAAGGTGTTTTGGGTGGTATAGTTGGGGCGTCAGATGAGAATTTTAAAATAGCAGAGCCTTATTTTAATATATTTTGTAAGGATTATTTTCATTTTGGTCCAGTAGGTATGGGTGCAAAATCAAAACTTTTAAATAACTTTTTATCTTTAGGAAATGGAGCATTAGTAAATCATTTAGCAAAATGTGCTACTGGATTAGGATTAGATCTAAAAAAAGTATTTGATGTTGCAAAACTAGGATCTGGAAACTCTGCGGCTCTGAACAGAGTTTTTGATAATTTACTTAAAGGTGATTACACAGGATTTAAATTTACTGCAAGTAACTCTGTTAAAGATTTAACTTACATTCAGGATCTTTTAAAAGATTTTCCTGAAGCTGAAAAAGTTGCTGAACTAAATAAAAATTATTTTCAAAAAGCTGTTGATGATGGTTATGGAGAAAACTTTATTAGTGAATTAATTAATAAAAAATAATTGAAGGAATTTAAATAGGATATCGGGAATCTACTAAAGCAGTAGGTTGTATTCAACTTATATATTTGCACTAAATGCAAATAAATTTATTGAAAATAATTTTGATATAATTACCTTTTTATATGAAGGAGGTTTATGTTAAAATTGCTACCACCTGATACTTAGCTGAAGATCTTTAGATATAAAAAAACTTAAAATAATAAAATCCGTTTGGATTTAATGCCAAAGAGGCGATAAAAAGGGAGCTCTTTAGGTATCAACTAAAGAGCGAACCCTTAAAAAAATTAATTTTTAGACTTTAATATTTCTAGCGGAAGTGGTGCTTCTGGATATTTTTTTTCACACAACTTTTCATAAATTTTACAAAATTTAAAAATTGTTTTTACAACTTCATTTTCATCTCTTGAGTTTAATTTTGTAATTAGTTTATCTCGATCTTTTTCTAACTCTTTAATTTGCTCACCTGAAAAAAATTCTCCAGTTTCTATTTCCCAGTAAGTATCCTCTAATTCCACTTCACTTAATTCCTTTAATTTTTTTTGTAACATTATAATTGTTTCATCATCAGTTTCTGTATTTCTCATAGGAGAATTTTTTAATTTGCCCAAACATTTGTCTCTTAAACCATCAATAAAATGATCGTAAGGTTTTCCTAAACTTAATTCTTTAAAATGATTACTAACAAAATATTTTTTGATTGCTGAATCTGTAGAAATTTTTTCTTTACCCTTAATTATTGCAACTTGAACATATATCTCTTGAGAAACGTATTCCTCTATATGATCTGTTACTGATACTGGAAGCATTGTTTATTTTAAGACTTTAGCCTATCATTATTTGAGTCAAAAGCAGGTTCATCAATAACTTTTGATTTAACATCTTTTCCTTGGATTTTAATCAAAAACTCATTTCCAACTTTTGCAAATTCAGTTTTGACATATCCAAAGGCTAAACTTTTGTTTACTCTATAGCCATAAGCTCCTGATGTTGTAAGGCCAACTATATTGTTATTAGAGTAAATTGGTTCATTTCCATGAGCATCCGCATCTACAGCATCAACTTCCATATAAACTAATTTAATCTTTGGGCCATTTTTTATTAAATTAGATACAATTTTGGATCCTTTAAATTCAGATTTTTTTTCAATATTAAAAAATCTTTCCAATCCTGCTTCAACTACGCTAATTTCTGGAGTTAATTCTGACCCCCAACCTCTGTATCCCTTCTCAATCCTCATAGAATCCATTGCATGAGCTCCAAAATCTATAATATCAAATTCCTTACCAGCTTCGCTTAATAACTCATATAGTTTTTCCATGTCTTTAAAGTCATGATGCAATTCCCAACCTAGTTCGCCCATATAGTTTACTCTTAAAGCTGTTACATTAATGTTACCTAAACTTATTTCCTTACTTTTTAACCAAGGGAAATTTTCATTTCCTAAATCTGTTTCTGTTAATTTTTGCAAAACCATTCTTGATTTTGGTCCTATAATACCAATTACACCTTTGTCTAAAGTTATATTTTTAATTTCAACTTTTTCGTTTTCTTTTTTATTCTGATTTAGCCAATCCAAATCTCTAATTTCTGATACTGCACCTGATAATGCGTAATAATGGTTATCTTTTAATTTGGTTAAAGTTAGTTCAGTTTGAATTCTTCCAATATCATTTAAAAGATGAGTTAAAACAATACTTCCATCTTTTTTTGGAAGTCTATTAATACAAAGTCTTTCTAAAAAGTTATAACTATCTTCTCCAGTAATTTCGTATTTTGAAAAAGTTGATAGATCTATCAAGCCTACATTGTTATGAACATGTAGACATTCTTTTTGAATTATAGGAAATAAATTATTTCTTTTATAACTTAATTCTTCTTTAGTATTATCTTTATTAAACCAAGCTGGTTTTTCCCATCCATATAAATCAAAATATTCAGCACCTTTTTCTTTCAACTTTTGGTAAATTGGCGTTGTTTTCATTGGTCTTCCAACCTCTACAACATCATTAGGCATTGGCGTTACATACATTCTTCGATATTGCTCTTTCGATTTTTCAACTGAATAATTTTTATCAACCCAACTCATGTATCTTCTTGGTTCAAATTCCATCATATTTATATCTGAGTCACCATGCACAATCCACTGAGCCATATATTTTCCAGCTCCCCCTCCATGAGCAATTCCAATACTTGCTGCACAAAACATCCAAAAGTTTTTAAGTCCGGGTGCAGGACCAGCTAAAAAATTATCATCAGGAGTATGTGTAATAGGACCACATATAATTCTTTTAATACCTACATCTTTAAACTGTGGAATACGATCCATTCCTTTTTCTAAGTGTTCTGCAATTCTATCAAGATCTGGATCTAACAACTCCATATCAAATTTCCAATCCATTCCATCTAAAGCCCAAGCTGCTACATCTTTTTCATAAGGACCAATTAAAAGTCCTTTGCCCTCTTGTCTTAGATAAGAAGAAGAGTCTGGATCTCTCACAACTGGCAATTCTTTACTTAATTTTTCTATTTCAGTATGTGCTTCTGTAACTAAGTATTGATGGATCATATTTATACTTGGAACATTTTTTAAACCAACCATCTGTGCTACTTCTGGACAAAAACTTCCTGCAGCATTAACAACATGCTCACAAACAATATCACCCTTTTCAGTAATTACTTTCCACTCTCCTGAAGGTAATTGTTCAATATCAGTTACTCTATTTTTTCTATAAATTTTGGCTCCACCATTTCTTGCACCTTTAGCCATTGCATTTGTTGTGCTGGTTGGATCTGTATAGCCATCTTCTGGAGTTAAAAAAGCACCTTTAATTCCATCTAACTTTATAAAGGGATGATATTGATGAATTTCCTCTGTTGATATAATTGAACATGGAGAACCAGCTATATCTAAAATTCCTTTAGTATAATCAAACCACTCAAGATCCTCTTTGGTATATGCTAACCTTAAACTTCCTGTTTCATGAAATCCTGTTGGTTGCGCAGTTTCTTTTTCTAGTGACTTATAAAGGTTAGTTGAATGAAGATGAATTTTTGCAAGATTTAAACTCGTTAACATATGAGGACATTGACCTGCAGCATGCCAAGTTGATCCTGAAGTAAGTTCACTTTTTTCAATTAATACAACATCATTCCATCCTTCTTTTGTAAGATGATAGAGTAAACTAACTCCCATTATACCACCGCCAACAATCACTAGCTTGGCGTGAGATTGAATTTTATCCATAAAAAAAGAAACTACTTAGATTTTAAATTAATTAAACAAAATTAATTTTAATTAACCAAAATGGGTATATGAATTTATTAATGAGGTTTTCTATATTTGGAATGACAGGCCTTACAATTCGCCCACATTAATTTTCCTAGAGTTCCTCTGATATCATCTGCATCTTCTATAATAGAAGTGAGTTTAATCATATCATCAGCAGATTTTTGCATTAATAAATTAAAAGCATCTTTTTCTTCCCAAATTATAGGTAGTGCTTCTGTTTTAAATCCTTCTTTAGAATTTTCTGGAAATAGATCTAATAAAGTAATGTAATTTACACTCATTTCTTTCATTAGTTCTATCGCTTCATCAAAATCTCCATTTGAAGAAAAAGATTGTACCCTCTTAGCGGTACTATAATTCTTACTAAATAGTGCTTTTCTACTTTTAATAATATCTTCTACTGACAACTCAGCATTAGCTAATGAGCCAGAAAACACCATAATTAAAGATAATATTATTGTACCAAAGATCTTCTTGGTATGTTTTAATAAGTTATGCATGTTAAGAACACCTTAACAGAATATGGACTGATTTCAAAGTTAATGCACTGGTTAAGTGCAATCTTGCTTTTAATTCAAATTCCTCTTGGCTTTTATTTAGTTGGTTTAGATTTTGGTGAGGAAAGAATAACTATTGAAAACATTCATGTATTGATTGGTCTTGGAATATTTTACGTTATAATTTTTAGATTACTTAATAATTTGATTAATCCTGTTCCAAAGTTAGGACCTGCTACTTTTATGGGGCAAAGGTTTATTGCTAAACTAAATCACTTATTTTTATACATCACAGTCTTATCAATAACTATTTCAGGAATTTTAAAGAAACTATTTAACGGTGAACCTCTAGTGATTTTTTTAAAAGAAATAAAAATAAAAGACAATTTTGAACTAGCTGATCAATTTTATAACATTCATATAATATCAAACTATGTACTTATTGGTTTAGTTGCTTTACATGTAAGTGCCGTAATAATTCATAAATTATTCTTTAAAGAAAATTTATTAAAAAAAATATTATAATAATTAATCATCAGACATGGAAAAATCATCTATTGGATATATCTTAAAATTATCTATTCCAATTTTTTTTGCCAACCTTGCGATTCCATTAGTGGCAATTATTGATACGTCTTTAATGGGTAACTTAGGTAATGTTTCTTATTTATCTGCAACCTCTGTTGCAGCAAATTTATTTTCAATGATTTTTTGGAGCTTTGGATTTTTAAGAATGGGAACAGTCGGTATGGTTTCTCAAGCTAATGGAGCTGAAAATTATAAAGAAATTATTAATATTGTTTTAAGAAATTTGTTATTTGTAATTATACTTTCTATTGTCTTATTTTTTGCTCAAAATTTAGTTCTTAAGATAAGTTTACAAATATTTGATCTAAATTCACAAACTACTTCTTTTTATGAGGAATATTTTAAAATTAGAATTTATTCAGCTCCAGGCGAACTTACTCTTTATATTATAACAGGTCTTTTTGTTGGATTACAAAAAACTAAAATTTCAAGTATTGCAGTAGGATTTTTCTCAATATTAAATATTATATTGAGTATAATTCTCGTAACTCAATACAATTTAAACATTAAAGGTGTTGCTTATGGAACTCTTTTTTCTGGGATAATTACCTCTACTGTTTTTTTAATTTATACTTTTTTTTATTTAAACAAGCTTACAAAGATTAATTTTATATTAAGGGAAATTGTTGATCTAAATAAATTAAAAAATATTTTTAATATTAATTTTAATATTTTTATTCGAACTATATTACTTACTTTTTCTTTTTTGTGGTTCACATACCTTGGATCAAAAATTGGAGAAGAGTATATAGCTGCTAACGCAATATTAATTAATCTCGTCTTTCTATCAGCATTCATTTTAGACGCTTACGCATTTTCAACTGAAGGAATTATTGGTTATTCATTGGGTAAAAAAGATAAAAATTTATTCAGTTCAATTGTTAAAAATTCTTTTATTTTAAGTTCAGTTACAGGCTTAGGTATTTCTGTTGTTTATTATTTTATTCATAAGAATGTGATTTATATGATGTCTGATATTGATCTAATAAGATCTCTAAGTTTAGATTATTCAATTTGGATGATTATCTTACCTTTTTTTGCATCTTTTTGTTATCAATTTGATGGTATTTTTATTGGAGCCTCTCAAACAAAAGAAATTAGAAATGCTATGTTTTTTTCTGTTTCTTTATATTTATTAATTTCTTTAGTTCTTACAAATTACATTTCAAATCATGGGGTATGGATATCACTAACGATATTTATGATTTTGAGAGCTTTGTCTTTATTTTATTATTTAAACAAGATTTATTTAAGATTTAATGACAGTTAATCCCGTATTTTTTTAATCTCCAGTAATTGTAGGGCCATGGAGTTAAAAAACCTACTATCAGCATAATTGGAATAACCCACCAAGTTAAAATGGCACCACCTGTTAAAACAAAGTCGGTCAAATTCATCATTACTTCCATACTAATCATTGAAATCAAACTCATTCCAGAAGCTGTCTTCAAAGCATTATTAAATACAAAACCTTGTCTCATTAGAATTATTGTTTCTAATATTATACTTGTAATTAAACCGTTTATTATTGCTAGTATCATTATTCCTAATACTGGAAACGGAATTTGTGTAAGTTGAAAAAATAAAATTGTTCCAAAATCTCCAATGGCACAACCTAACAAACACCAGGCTGTATTCTTTGCGCTTCTTCTCCAAGTATGTTTACAAGACCAATGAAAAGTTGATGCTGTCATTATTTAATTTCTAATCCTTTTTTTTTCCATTTTTCCAACCCACCAATTAAGTGAAAGCAGTTACCAAAATTATATGATTTAGAAATTTGAACTGCCAAAGTAGATCTGTGTCCATGAGCACAGTAAAAAAGAATTTTTTTATTTTTTAAGCTATCTTTATTTTTTTCAATGTAATCATGCATAGAAGGAAATGGGACTATATTACTGTTATCTAATTTACCTTCTTTATCTATTTCATTTTGCTCTCTTAAATCTATCAGAACTGTATTTTCCTCTTTTTTAATCTTGTTAAACTCCTCTGGCTCAATTCCATTGTTTACTTTTTGACGGTTTAAATCAATGCCCAACTTAAGATTACTTGGAACTGCAACATCCATCATTTTGGGATCTGGTAAATTTAAATTATTCATAATATCCACGTACTCTTCTACTGATTTTACCTGTAATCTTGGATTAAATTGTCTTTCTTCTATAATAGTACTCACCATTTCTCCTTTATAATCATGCGCAGGATAAACTAGAGTTTGATCAGGTAGTTTTAATAATTTGTTAAATATTGAATTATAAGAGTCTTTAGGATCTCCGTTTTGAAAATCTGTTCTACCAGTACCTCTAATTAATAATGTATCTCCTGTAAACACTCTATCACCCATCAAAAAACTAAAGCTCTCAGAAGTATGGCCAGGAGTGTATAAAGCTTGTAGATCAATTCCATCTATTTTGATTATCTCTTCATCTGATACTCTCATTGCAACTACATCGGCAGGAGTTTTATTACCCATAACAGTTACACAATTAGTTTTATCTCTTAGTTCAGCAATTCCAGAGATATGATCTGCGTGAATATGGGTATCTATCACCTTTACTAATTTTAAATCTAATTGATTTAACAAATTAATATACTGATCAACTTTTTCTAAGACTGGGTCTATTATTAAAGCTTCCCGTCCTCTTCCAGATGCAATTAAATAAGTATAAGTGCTAGAAACACTATCGAATATTTGTCTAAAGATCATTTTAGATAAATATCAAAAACCAATAAGAAATTAAACCAGACAAAATAGTTGCGATTATATTTCTTGAAAAATAACCAACAATTACAGCAACAATTGCAGCAAATATTTTAGGGTCATCCATTTCAATGAACTGACCGTAGTCATTTATAAAAATTCCTGGAAATATTATTGCAGGAAACACGGCTGATGGAACATAAGCTAACACAGCTTTTATTTTATCTCCCAACATGTCTCGACTTACTAGAGCTACCATCGTCATTCTAGTAAAGTAAGTTAATATTCCTGCAACAATAATTGATAACCAGGTCATTTTATTTTTTTAACCTCAATATTAAAGCCGCAACAAACAAAGCGAGTATAGGTGAAATAATTATATAAGATCTAAATGGAGCATCATAAAATAATAACGAACTCAATCCACATACAATCATTACAATTAAGTGATCAAGTTTTTTTAAATCTTGTATTACAATAGCTATAAAAGTAAGTGGTATTGCAAATTTTAATCCAAGTTCCTCTGGAACAAATGAACCTAAAATGATTCCTGACAATGTAGCAATTTGCCAACAAACCCACATCGTGCAACCTGTACCAATCAAATGATAATGTAAGTACTGCTCTGATTTATTTTTTTTAAAAAATTTATTAGATTCTGCAAAACCTTGGTCGACAATAATATAAGAGATTAACAATTTTTTTATTAATGATAATTTTTCTAAGTACTCTGATAAAACTGCTCCATATAAAAGATGTCTTGAATTAATAACACCGACAGATGTTGCTGCTACCAATCCAGATGCACCACCTGATAATAATTGTAAAAAAACAATTTGTGATGCACCACCAAAAATAATAATAGACATCGCATAAACTAATAATGGGTCAAATCCCAATTCAACACCGATAGCTCCACAAATTATTCCAAATGGGATCACAGACAACATATGTGGAGAAATATCCAGCATACCCCTAGTAAATAATTGTTTTTTTGTAAGCATTTCTTTGGGTTCTATTAAAAACAAACTATGTGATCAATATTTATCGGACGTTTAATCCCAAATTTTTCATCAATTTCATGTTGGTGGACGTGATGCGAATGAACAAAAACAGGAATTAATAAATCACTACTAGTTTTTAGAGTATATATAAAATTTGTCCCCCTAAACTTTCTATCAACCACTTCTAATTTTAAATTGCTTTTATCATCATGTTCTAGATCTTCTGGCTGTAACAATAACTGTACTTTAGATCCTTTTGGATAATGTTTTGTAAAATTACCTTTAATTGTACCTAAATCATCATTTTCTAAAGTATTTTCATCTGTAACTTTTGCTGGAATTAATATTCCTCTGTTTAAAAAATTAACTACATCAACAGAATTTGGGAAGTGATAAACATTATAGGGATCATCAAATTGTTTGAGTTCTCCGTCTAAAATAATTCCACATTTGTTACCTAAATAGAATGCTTCGTAAGAGTCGTGTGTAACAATTATTGTTGTAATTTTTAAGTCTTTTAAGATTTGCTTTAACTTTACCTGTATTTCTTCTTTGAAACTTTGATCTATATTCGACAAAGGTTCATCTAATAGTAACAAATCAGGATTTGATAACAAAGATCTGGCTAAAGAGGCTCTTTGAGCTTCTCCAGAACTAATTTCATGAGGATACTTTTCTAAGATTTTTTCTAAATGAAGAAATTTCACTATTTCTTTAAAATTTAAACCTTTCTTCTTTTTTTTATTTCTCTCAGCCCCAAAATTTATATTTTCCAAAACATTGTAGTGAGGAAATAGAGAGTTGTCTTGAAAAGCCAAAGATATATTTCTATCCTCAGGTTCAACATGGTTTTCTTTAGATGAAATAATTTTATTTTTTAAAATAATTTTACCAGACTGAATTTTTTCAAGACCAGCTATTGTTCTTAATATTGTAGTTTTTCCAATTCCAGAGGGGCCTAACAAACAAACTATGTCTCCTTCATTTTCAATATTAAATGAAACATTGGTTACTTTATTTTTAGAGCTTGCAGCAAAAGTAACATTCTCAATTTCTAAAAAATTATTTCTCATTTTATTTATCTTTAAACATATACTTAGATGTAATTAATATAAAAATACTTGCAATCATAATAAGTATTAATGAAGGTGCGGCAGCAGCTTCTAGTAAATCTTGTGAAGCAAATATATAAGCTTGGGTGGCAAATGTTTCAAAATTAAAAGGACGCATAATTAATGTAATTGGTAATTCTTTGATTATTTCGATTGATAACAATATAGCAATTAATAAGACTGAGTTTTTAAGATAAGGGATATGAATATTTAAAAAAGTTTTTAATTTTGAATAACCTAATAGATATGCACTTTCATCAATTGAATAATTAATTTTTAAATATCCAGATTTAATACCGTTGTTAGCTAAAGAATAAAATCTTACAAAATAAACAATTACTAAACCAATTATAGATCCAATAAAAATTTGTTTTATATCAAAAAAATAAAAAACATTTTCATCAAACCAAGAAATAAAAGTTATGAAGGCAACAGCTAATATTATGCCTGGTATCGCGTAACCAGTAATTGAAAAAGTTGTTAGTATGTTTAGTAACTTATTTTTGCTAATTCTATTTCCATAATTTGATATGAAAGATAAAAATATTAAAAGGAAGCCTGATAAGAAGACTAATATCAATGTGTTTGACAGTAATTCTACAATATTTAAATCTATAAAATGTTTTGGAAATTTAATTGTCCAATACAACATTTGCAAAACTGGGAATATAAAACTTGCAAGAAATACGAATGAACAAAATATTATTGCCATTAAAGATTTATAACCAGTTAATTTTTTGAGAGTTTTCGTTTTAAAATTTCCTTTAGCAGGCGAATGATACTGTGCTTTTTTTCTAGATATATTCTCTAAAAAAAATAATCCAAATATAAAAATTAAAAGAAAAAAAGATATTCTGTTTGCTAAAGCCAAATCATCAAAAGATATCCACGCATCATAAATTCCAGTGGTTAAAGTCGATATCCCAAAAAAAGATACTGCACCAAAATCTGATAAAGTCTCCATAGCAACTAAAGATAATCCAGCAATAATTGCTGGTCTTGCTGATGGTAAAATAATATTAAAAAATGTTTTTTTTGTTGAAAAACCAAGGTTTTTACCAACTTCTAGCAAATTTTGAGATTGATAATGAAATGAGGTTCTTGTTAACACGTAAACATAACCAAATAGTGAAAATGAAATTGAAATTATAGCTCCTAGCATTCCATCAAATTTAGGTAAAACGGTATTATAATTTCCATCACCAAATAAGTTTTTCATAATTGAAAAAGCTGTTCCATAGTTTTCAAAAAAAGCAGTTAATGAATATGCATAAATATAAGCTGGAACTGCAAAAGATAAAATTAAAACCCATTTAAAAAAATTAACTCCAGGAAATTTATAAAATGAAACTAAATGAGCAGATCCCACACCAATTACAAAAGTTGTAATTAAAACTCCAATTACAAGAATTATTGAATTAGAAATATATTCAAACAAAAATGTGTTTTTAACTATTGATAAATACTCACCAGTTGGTTCAAAAAAACTAGTAAATACAGTTACAATTGGTATCGCAACTATCATAGAAATGAGCAAAGAGCTCAAAAACCAAATATTAATTTTATTACCCATTTTTAACGAAGTACTAATGGTATTAAGTAGGGTAATAAACTTTATACCAAAAGTACTTAGTGTTAACCTCTTTTATTTCCAACCAGACATCAACATTACTTCTAATGCATCAGCCTGATTTTTTTTATAGTCTCCAACTTTTGTTTGTAAATCCTGTTTAAAATTTTCACCCATTTTTTTTATAAGAGGGTGTGGTTCAACACCATCTATCATTGGGTATTCAAATGTATTGTTTACTATATGTTGTTGTGCTTCTTTTGTTAAAAGAAATTCTAATAATTTTTTTGCATTTTCAGGATTAGGAGAATTTTTTAAAATACCTCCACCACTTATATTCATATGTGTCCCTCTATTGTTTTGATTTGGAAAATAAGGTAATACCTTTTGAGCAGCTTCTTTTTGATCTTCTCCTTTTTGACCGGATAACATCAAAGCATAGTAATAAGTGTTTGCTATAGCCAAATCAGCTTCACCAGCAGCAACAGCTAAAATTTGAGCTCTATCATTTCCTTTAGGATTTCTTGCAAAATTTGAAACTAATTTTTTTGCCCATTCTAAAGTTTGTTCTTTACCATTATTTTTGATTAATGATGCAACAAGAGATTGATTGTAAATATTATTAGATTTTCTAATTACAATTTTTCCTTTCCATTTTGGATCTGACAAACTTTCATAAGTTGTCTCTTTTAAATCTTCTAAACTTACTCTTTCTGGTGAATAATAAATAATTCTTGCTCTTTTAGCGATACCTGTCCAATTATCAGATCTAAAGTTTGCTGGCACTGAAGCTTCGATCTGCGCTGACATAGAGTTCTGAAACATACCTTTTTCGTCAAATGCACCTAGTCTTCCAGCATCTGCTGTAATATACAAATCAGCTTTGGAGTCTTTTCCTTCTTCAGTAATTCTTTTTTGCAACGCTTTGTCTTTGCCTGAAACTACGTTAACTTTTATACCTGTTTTGTTCGTAAACTTTTCATACAACTGAATGTCAGAGTCGTAATGTCTTGCACTAAAAACATTTACTTCACCTGCTAAGCTCATTTTGGCAAAGAAAAATAAAATTAATGCTAGTAATGTTATTTTTTTCATTTGTTTCCTTTTCTTTACCCTGGTTTTTTTGCGAATGAGAATTATTCTCAATGCGAATGATTATCAATCGCATATATTGACGCATATATCAATACTTTTTTTTATATTGCTTAATATAGGGAATTTTTATTTCCAGTCGCCGATTTTACTAAATAAGAAATTTCTAAATGCTTGAACTCTAGCAGTATTTTTTAATGACTGAGGGTAAACAAAGTGCGCTTCTGTTATGGGCCCTTCTACTTTCGGAAGTACTTTAATTACGTTGTTCGAATTTATTACTAAATATTCAGGAAGTGCAGCCAATCCTACCCCAGACTCTACAGCTAGCAAGAGCCCCATTACACTATTTACCTTCATGATTGATTTTCTTTTTTTACCATCATGCATTCCAATTTTTAATGCCCAATCTGGATTATAAACTGGAGAAGGTGCTCCTTTTCCAAACGAAATAAATTTATGTTTATTTAGATCATTTATTGTCTTTGGCATTCCATTTTTTTCTAAGTACTTATTTGATCCATAAATATAATATTTAATATCAACAAGCTTTTTTTGAATATAATTAAGCTGTTTTGGCCTTCTCATGAAAATTCCAATATCAGCCTGTCTTGTACTTAAATCTAATTCTTTATCATCAAAGACTAATTCAATCTCAATCTCTGGATTAAGTCTCATAAATTCTTGAATTCTAGGCGTTAACCAGTGAGTACCAAAACTTCTTACTGTTGTTATAGTTAATTTGCCTGTTGGTTTATTTTTTTGATCACCTAGAGATGTTTCAACCTCTTTTAACTTGCTTATTACTTCATGTGCAGTTTTAAAAACATATTCACCGTTTTCTGTAAGTGTTAATCCTCTTGCATGTCTTTCAAATAGTTGTACTTTCAAATCTTGTTCTAGGGACTGTATCTGTCTGCTGATTGCAGATTGGCTGAGGTTTAAATTTACAGTAGCATTTGTAAAACTTCCAGCTTCCGCAACTGCATGAAAAATTTTTAATTTATCCCAATCCATTATTTATTTACATCGACTAATACTCTTCCGGAAATTTCACCTTTTAAAATTTTAGGATAAGTTTCAATTAGCTCCTCTAAACCTACTGTTAAAACTGATTTTTCAAGCAATTCAAAATCAATTAATTTTGATGCTTCACCCCACATAAATTCTCTTCTTTTTATACTGCAATTTGCGGAATCCATTCCCCAAACCTTAATACCTCGTAACATAAAAGGAAGTAAATTAGTGTTAAGTTCATTACTATTTGCATTTCCACATACAGCTATAATTCCATTAGGCTTTGTTTGTGCAATTGCGTTTGCTAAAATTTTTCCTCCAACAGTGTCTACTACTCCATCCCATAAACCTTTATCTATTGGTCTTGGGTCTTTATCAAATTCAGCTCTATTTATAATGTTTTTTGCACCTAAAGATTTTAAATAATCTGACTTACTTTCTTTTCCAGATACTGCAGTTACATTGTATCCTAATTTTGTTAAAGCCATTATTGCAACACTACCAACGCCTCCAGTTGCCCCTGTTACTAAAACATCGTTAACTTTTTCTCCAAGCAAAATACTTTCTCTTGCTTGAATTGCAAATGCACTCATTAAAGAAGTTAAGCCTGCAGTACCTAAAATCATTGCCTGCTTGCTGGTTAAGTTGTCAGGTTTTTTTACTAGGAAATCTGCATTGACTTTTGCTATCTGAGAATAACCACCAAAAAATACTTCTCCAACTCTAAAACCAGTTAATATTACTTCATCACCTTCTTTAAATTTTGAATTTTCACTTTCAATTACTTTTCCTGAAAAATCTATTCCTGGTATGTGCGGATACTCTTTTACTAGTCTTCCACCATTCTTTAGAATCATTCCATCTTTAAAATTTAAATCAGAATATTCTACCTGAACAGTTACATCTCCATGTTTTAAAAAACTTCTATCTAAAGATTTTACTTCTCTAGAAAAATTTTCACCTTCTTGATTAAGAACTATTGCTTTGAATTGATCAGACACTTTAATCTTTTAGCGTAGTGCTAATAAATCGTAAATATCTATTTTGAAAACTTAAATCTTCTTTAAATTGACCTAAATAATAATTTGTTACTGTAGTTGCTTGTTCTTTTTTAATTCCTCTCATAGTCATACACTGATGAGTTGAATCTATTGTTACCGCAACACCTTTTGCATCTAATGATTCCATTAAAGTATTTGCAATTTGCATTGTAAGTCTTTCTTGAGTTTGAAGTCTTTTAGAGAATACCTCAACTACTCTTGCAAGTTTACTTAAACCTACAACTCTTTCTTTTGGAATATAAGCAACATGAGCTTTTCCAATAATTGGTGCCATGTGATGTTCACAATGACTTTGAACAGAAATATTTTTTTGGACAACCATGTCATCATATCCCTCTACATCACCAAAAGTTTTATCCAAAATTTTATCTGGATCTTCTTTGTAACCTTTAAAATATTCTTTAAATGCTTTAACAACTCTTTTTGGAGTTTCTAATAAACCTTCTCTATTTGGGTCTTCTCCCATCCATGTTAAAATTGTTTTAAAAGCTTCTTCAGCATCTTTGTCTGAAATTTGCTTATTTTCATTTAACTTATTGTCAGTATCTTTTACTAATTTCATAGCGCCTTTTTATACAGTAATTAACTAATTTTAAAATATTTATTATATCTAGATATGTGCTACATAATCACATTCTATGTTCAAAAAAAGAGAAAATATCTACGATATCGAAGAAGGAAATCTTCTTTCTCCAAAATTTGATAATGATGGCTTAATACCTGTCATTACTATGTGTTCTAAAACCAAAGACATTTTAATGCACGGCTATATGAATGTTGAAGCATTAAAAAAAACAATAGAAACCAAAGAAGCTCACTACTTTAGTAGATCTAGAAAAGCAATTTGGCACAAAGGTAAAACAAGTGGGTTCACCCAAAAAGTGTCTGAGATCAGAATTGATGATGATCAAGACTCAATTTGGTTAACAGTTGATATAGGTGACGGCGCTAGTTGCCATGTTGGATACAGATCATGCTTTTATAGATCTATTCCTATGGGACCAATTGATAATGGACGCAAAGTAGAAATGGAATTTCTTGAAAAAGAAAAAAAATTTGATCCTGAAGAGGTTTATAAAGGACAACCAAATCCTACAAAAATTTAATAATGGAATTTAAATTATTTAAACCTTTTGGACCTTCTATATTTAAAGTAAAAATACCAGATGAAATCATCAACAAGTTAAATAAATATATAGACAAAATTATAGAAGACGAGAGATTATCAAGAAATTTAGATTATGGAAAAATGTTAGCAGGAGATGTCACACAAGAATTTCAATTGGAAAAAAAAATTATGACAGATTCTGGATGGCTTAATTTTTTAGCAAACTCCGTGAAACAATGGATTAAATTAGATTTAAAAAAAGATATATCAAAATTTAATCTAATAGACTCTTGGGTAGTTAGACAATTTAAAAATGAATACAACCCTGTTCACTGGCATGGAGGTCACATATCGGGCGCTGGTTTTTTAAAAATTCCAAAAACACTTGGAAAACATATTCAAGACAAAGAAAATAAAGAATACCTTGGTGGAACATTGAACTTTATTCATGGTACTAGACAATTTATATCACACTCTAAATTCACTGTTAAGCCTAAATTAGGTGATTTTTATTTTTTTCCCCATTATTTAATGCACACTGTATATCCTTTTAAAGGATGCGAAGAAGAAAGAAGATCAATTTCTTTTAATGCATTTATTGACGAAAATATTTTTAATGTTCATGGTCCACAGTAATTTACAAAAAAATGTTTTAGATGAAGATTTGGAAGAATGCTCGAATGATCCATTAACAGGTTGGTTTAGAGATGGTTGCTGCAATACAGATGAAAATGACCAAGGTGTACACACAGTTTGTGCGAAAGTTACAACTGAATTTTTAGAATGGTTAAAAGAAGCAGGAAATGATTTAATTACTCCTCATCCAGAATTTGGGTTTCCAGGATTAAAAGATGGAGATGGATGGTGTGTTTGTGCAAGCTGGTATGCACGGGCAGTTGAAGCTGGTAAAGGATGTCCAATATTTCTAAAAAGAACTCATAAAAATACTTTAAAATATTTACCTATCGAAACTTTAAAAAAATTCGCAATAGATCTATCTTAATTTACATATTTCCATATCTTGGTCCACCACCACCTTCTGGTGTCACCCAAGTTATATTTTGTGAAGGTTCTTTAATATCGCAAGTTTTACAGTGAATACAATTTTGCGAGTTAATTATAAACTTATTATCATCATTTTCTTTCTGCACTTCGTATACTCCAGCAGGACAATATCTTTGTGCAGGTTCATCAAATTTTTCTAAAGTGTATTTGATTGGTAAATCAGGATCTTTAAGTTGTAAATGGACTGGTTGATTATCAGCATGATTAGTTCCTGTAAGATAAACTGAGCTAGTCTTATCAAAAGTTATAACATTATCATACTTTGGGTAATCTATTTTAGGCATTTGACTTGCAGGTTTTAATGTTTCGTGATCTGCATGCTTATGTTTAAGTGTAAAAGGAAGTTTTCCTCTAAATAATATTTGATCAATACCTGTAAAGATAATCCCCAAAATTAATCCCCAGCTAAAACTAGGTTTTACATTTCTGGCCTCAAATAATTCTTCATATAACCAACTTTTTTTAAATTTATCTTCATAATTAGATAAATCTTTGTTTTCTTTTAAGTGTTCATTAATAGTTTCAGCTGCAATCATTCCACTTTTCATTGCAGTATGAGAGCCTTTAATTTTAGGCATATTTAATGTACCAGCATCACATCCTACTAGTAAAGCACCTGGCATAAACATTTTAGGTAAACTTTGAAATCCTCCCTCGATTAATGCTCTTGCACCATATGAAATTCTTTTTCCTCCCTCTATAATTTTTTTAATTACTGGATGAGTTTTAAATCTTTGAAACTCATCGTATGGAGATAAATGTGGATTTTTGTAATCTAATCCAATTACATAACCTAAAAATACTTGTTTATTTTCAGCGTGATACATAAAACTTCCGCCATAAGTGTTGTTATCAAGTGGCCATCCAGCTGTATGCATTACTAGTCCTTCTTCATGATTTTTCTCTTCTATTTCCCAAATTTCTTTAAAACCAATTCCATATTGCTGAGGATCTTTTCCATTACTCAGATCAAATTTTTGAATTAATTGTTTTCCTAGATGACCTCTGCAACCTTCAGCAAAAACTGTTACTTTTCCTAATAGCTCAATGCCTGGTTCAAAACTATCTTTTTTGTTACCCTCTTTATCTATACCCATATCTTGGGTAGCTACTCCTTTAACAGACCCGTCATCGTTATATAAAATTTCATTTGCTGGGAAACCTGGAAAAATTTCTACACCCAAATCTTCTGCTTGTTCAGCTAACCATCTACATAAGTTAGCTAAACTAATAATATAATTTTTATGATTTTGTTGAACTGCTGGCAAAAGCCAAGTTGGCCAACTTAAAGATTTTGTTTTTCCTAAAAATAAAAATTTTTCTTTTGTTACTTTTGTTTTAATTGGCGAGTTAAGTTCTCTCCAATTAGGTAATAACTCATCTAGAGCTCTTGTTTCAAAAACATTCCCACTCAAAATATGAGCTCCTATTTCTGAAGCTTTTTCAAGCAAACAAACATTTAAATTTGAATCTAATTGTTTTAATTTAATTGCAGTCGCTAATCCTGATGGGCCACCACCAATGATTACAACATCATATTCCATAGATTCTCTAGACATAATGTAATTTTTAACTGTAAGGATTATTTTTGTATAGTGTTTAATTTGTTCAGCTCTTCCATGAACTGAGGCAAAGCTTCGAAGAGATCTGCTTCAAGACCATAATCAGCAACGCTAAAAATTGGGGCCTCACCATCTTTATTAATTGCAACTATGACTTTACTTTCTTTCATGCCCGCTAAATGCTGAATTGCTCCTGATATTCCAACAGCTATGTATAAATCTGGCACGACAACTTTTCCGGTTTGCCCAACTTGATGATCATTGCTTATATAACCTGCATCAACTGCAGCTCTTGATGCTCCAATAGCTGCTCCAAGCTTATCAGCAATTTCAGTAATTAACCTAAAGTTATCTCCACTTTGCATTCCTCTTCCACCTGATACAACAATTCTAGCTGTACCTAGTTCAGGTCTATCAGATTTAATTTCTTCTCTTTTTATAAATTTTGTATTTGAAAATTCTTCACCAGCATCAATTTTCTCAATTGGTGCTGAACCTCCTGAGCTTTCACAAGGATCAAATGAAGTTGGTCTAATAGTTACACATTTTTTTGCATCATTACTTTTAACTGTTGCAAAAGCATTCCCAGCATAAATTGGTCTAACAAAAGTATCAGAAGATATTACTTTTATAATGTCACTAACTTGTGAGGTATCAAGATGAGCTGCAATTCTTGGCATTAAATTTTTACCAAATGTATTTGCTGAACAAATGATATGAGAATAATTTTCTGCTAAATTAACCACAACTGGAGCAAAATTTTCTGCAATGAAATTTTCATAGTGTGGTGCTTCAACACTTAATACTTTTTTAATTACTGGAAGTTCTGATAATTGTTTTGATGCCTCTGCACTATCATTTCCAATTATCACAGCATGAACTTCGCTATCAATTTGTGAAGCGGCTGTAGCCGCATTAAATGTAAATGGTCTTAACTCTTTATTATTATGCTCTGCTATAAGTAAAACTGCCATTATATTACCTTTGCCTCATTTTTTAATTTTTGAACTAATTCTGCTACATTCGCCACTTTAATGCCCGCTTTTCTTTTTGGTGGCTCTTCTACTTTAATTTGCTCTACTCTTGGAGAAGTATCAATACCTAGATCAGATGCAGAAATTTCTTCAATTGGTTTTTTCTTTGCCTTCATAATGTTTGGAAGAGAAGCGTATCTTGGTTCATTTAATCTTAAATCGCAAGTTACAATAGCAGGAACATTTATTTCAATTGTTTCAAGTCCCTCATCTATTTCTCTAGTAACTTCTAGCTTATTATCTTTTATATCAATCTTTGATGCAAAAGTTGCTTGTGGCCAATTTAATAATGCACTCAACATTTGACCTGTTTGATTACAATCATCATCAATTGCTTGTTTTCCCATAAAAACTAAATCTGGATTTTCTTTTTCAACAATCTTTTGTAAAATTTTTGAAACAGCTAAAGGTTCTAGTTTTCCATCTGCTTTAACATGAATTCCTCTATCTGCTCCAACTGCTAAAGCCTTTCTAACAGTTTCTTGAGCTTTTTCTTCACCTACAGTTATTGCAACCACTTCAGTTGCCTTTCCTGCTTCTTTAATTTTTACTGCCTCTTCGATTGCATTATCATCTGGTGGATTGGTTGACATTTTTACGTTGTCTGTAACTACACCAGTGCCATCCTCTTTAACTCTGATTTGAACGTTGTAATCAATAACTCTTTTTACTGCTACTAAGATTTTCATTAAGCTCTCAACAAATTATTTTCTGAATCATATGGACTTTCATCTAAAACGGTAGCGTCATACATTTCACCCAATATATCAACTTGTAATTTGTCGCCCACATTAGAACAATCAGGTTTTACCATTGCTAGAGCAATTGATTTATCTAATCTAAACCCAAACTCACCACCTGTTGCTCTTCCAACAACTTCACCGTCTTTAAATATAGGATTATTTCCTAGAACATCTGCATCTTTAGTATTGTGAACTTCTAAAGTTACTAATTTATTATCAAAACCTTTTTCTCTCCATTTATTAAGTGCCTCTAAACCAATAAAGTTTCCTTTATTTGGGTGAATAAATCTATCTAGTCCAGATTCGTATGGAGAATATTCAATCGACAATTCTGTTCCAACTAATTTGTAAGATTTTTCAACTCTTAAACTATTCATTGCTCTTATGCCGAATGGTTTAATTCCTAAATCTTTACCAGCTTCCATTAATTTATCAAAAATATGATTTTGATACTCGATTGGATGATGAAGTTCCCATCCAAGTTCACCAACAAAATTTACTCTCATGGCATTAACTGGTGCATATCCTACATTCACATTTTTTGCTGTTAACCATTTAAAGTTATTATTAGAAAAATCATCTGTTGAAACTTTTTGCATTAGTTGTCTTGCTTTAGGTCCAGCTACTACCAATACACCTGTGCTATTTGTTAAATCCTCAAAAATTACAGATCCGTCATCTGGCATCCATTTTTGAATCCAGTCATGATCTAATCTTAAATTTGCTCCAGCTGATACTAAGTAATAACTATTCTCTGCTTCCTTCATGATTGTAAATTCTGAGTGCACACCACCTTTGGTATTTAATGCGTGGCATAGATTTATTCTTCCAATTTTTTTTGGAAGTTTGTTTGCAACTAAATAATCTAAAAATTCCTCTGCTTTAGGTCCTCTTATTCTGCATTTTGCAAAAGCAGTCATATCTAAAAGACCAACATTTTCTTTTACGTTTTGACATTCTTTTTTAATTGCATCAAACCATTTTGATCTTCTAAACGACCAATCATCTTTTTGTTCCATTCCATCCGTTGCAAAAAAGTTAGGTCTTTCCCATCCAAATTTTTGTCCAAAAACTGCTCCTAAATTTTTCATTCTTTCGTAACATGGAGCTGTTCTTAAAGGTCTTGCTGCAGGTCTTTCTTCATCTGGATAGTGAACTATAAAAACATGACTATAAGCTTCTTCATTTTTAGCCTTCAAATAAGATTTTGTTGCATAGTTTCCATATCGTCTTGGCTCAACTCCCAACATATCAATTGTTGGTTCACCATCTACAATCCATTCTGCAAGTTGCCAACCAGCACCACCTGCTGCAGTTATTCCGAAACTATGACCTTCATTAATCCAAAAATTCTTTAATCCCCAAGCAGGTCCAACAATTGGATTTCCATCAGGTGTATAACAAATTGCTCCATTATAAACTTTCTTAACTCCAACTTCTCCGAAAGCTGGAACTCTATGTATTGCTCCCTCAATATGTGGAGCTAATCTATCTAAATCTTCTTGAAATAATTCATATTCAGAATTCTTTGACGGTCCTTCTACATAACATGCTGGTGCACCATCTTCATAAGGTCCTAAAATTAATCCACCCGCTTCTTCTCTCATATACCATCTGCTATCGCTATCTCTTAAAACTCCCATTTCTGGTAAACCATCTTTTTTTCTTTGTTGAATTAAAGGATGAGGTTCAGTCACGATATATTGATGCTCAACAGGAATAACTGGAATATCTAATCCAACCATTTCACCAGTTTGTCTTGCAAAATTTCCAGAACAAGAAATTACATGTTCACACTCTATTGATCCTTTATCTGTTTCAACAATCCATCCATCTTTTGTTTGTCTCATTGATAGAACAGTTGTGTTTCTATAAATCTCTGCTCCCATATTTCTTGCACCAGTAGCTAAAGCTTGTGTTAAATCTGCTGGTTGGATGTATCCATCTTCTGGGTGTTGAATTGCTCCAACTAAATCATCTGTATGACATAGAGGCCAAATTTCTTTTACTTGTTGTGGAGTTAAAAATTTTACATCTACTCCAATCGTTCGAGCGACACCTGCGTACTGATGGTACTCATCCATTCTATCTTTTGTACTTGCCAAACGAATATTTGAAACAACACTAAAGCCAACATTTTTTCCAGTTTCTTCTTCTAAAGTTTTATAAAGATTTACTGCATACTTATGTAGCTGACCTACAGAGTAACTCATATTAAATAACGGCAATAAACCTGCTGCATGCCAAGTTGAACCTGAGGTTAATTCTTTTCTCTCAACAAGGACTACATCAGACCAACCTTTTTTTGCTAAATGATAAAGAGCACTGACACCAACTACTCCACCACCAACTACTACGACTTTAGTTTTTGTTTTCATTTCGTGATTCCTACTAAATTTTTATTAGTAACGAAACAAAAATGTATCTGTGGATAATCAAATTGAGCTGCCGAGTGGAATTGGACTTGAGACCATTGTGGTCAACCAGCAATCTTTTAAAACTCCATCGTCTGTATATTTTTCAACCTGCCAATTGAACTTGTGATAAATTTTGTCCTTATCTAAAATGATGACCTCAAATTGGGCCCATTTGTCACTACTGCCTAGCTCTGTGATAGTGTGACTTAGATGATTAATCATCATTTTATATGAGGCTCCTTTGATCATTCGCTTAAAATTACCTAGGGGACCTGTTACTTTTTTATTATTAGGGTGAGCAAAGGTCCAGGTTTGCTCTATCCCTCTATCTTTATATTCTAAATCATTTTGTTTGAGACCATTAAGTTGAATTTCAACAACTTCTTTTGGCGTAATGTTTTTGTTTGGGTTTACTAACTCTGAATATGAATAAACAGTAGTTAATAATAAAATTAATAAAGTGCTAAATATTATTCGCAGTTTTTCTAACATCTTCTAAGAACTCTTGTCTTTTTGAGTCACTTACAAAAGGTACTGCAAAATATCTTCGATAGGTAATGTTATATATGCCACACATATGAAATACCCCTCTTTTAAGTCGTCTAATCGGTAAATTTAAAAAAAATGTAGTGATAGCTAGTCTTGGTGAACCATATGTGCAAAAAATTACTGCTTTTTTTTTTCTTAAATTACCAATTGGATAACCATAGTTTCCAACTAGTTGCTTAAATCTAAATGCCCATGGTGGTGCCAACACTTTATCAATCCATCCTTCAACAATTGCTGGCATTCTAAAATTCCATATTGGCGCAACTAATACAATTGTATCACACTCTTCTATTCTCTTACGATGATCTAAGACTTCAGCACTTGGGTCTTCTCCAGCAAATACAGGATCAAATTTTTCTTTGTATAAATCTACAACGTCTACTTTGTTACCTTTTAATTCAGAGTGTTTGATAAATTCATCTTTAATTGCTGCGTTAAATGAATTTTCATTATAATGACCGTAAACTAGGAAAATTTTTTTCATAATTTTTAATTAACAAAAAAAACCAAAAAAACTATAAAATTATTGTTTATTCTGAGGTTTTGTACTTACTATTGTTAATTATATAGACAAATAAAATAGGCAAAATAAGTGTAAGTAAAGTTACAACAATTAACAATATCCCAAGCTCTGAATAATCAGCAGTAGTTTGAATTTCTCCTGAAACTTTATCTTTTACTTCTCTAGTAACTGTAAAAATTTGATTTAAATATTTTGTTCCTAAAGCACTTGCGGAAAGAGCTAAATTTGTAAAAGAAGCAAATACTGCAAAAAAAGTTGCTTTAAGATGTGAAGGGGCATTTTTAGCAATCCAAGCTAATAAAGGTATCATTGATACCTGACCTAATGGAGACTCTAAAGCTGTATTTAGTATCGCTATAAATTTAGCATCAACTACACCAACTGTTATTGAAGCGGTCCAATTATGAAATCCATAATACATTCCAACACTTGGTAAAAATAAAATTGCACCAGCTATACTTAATACAACAATAATTTTTGCAATTGAGTTATTGGCCATAAAAGGTCTCAATAAAACAATTCCAGCCAATGTTAAAATTGATGCCAGTAAAGACAAAATTGAAAAAAATTGTTCATTAAAACCAAGTTCATCAATTTCAAACCACGTCAGACCAGGACCAGGACCAGGCATTGCTCTAAATATAAATATAATTACTGCAGTACCAACAATTGTTAACCTTAAATTCTCTGGCAACTCTTTAATGAGTTTAAACATCAAAAATAAAATTATGATAACTGAACCAATGAAAACAATTTCTTGTGCAAAAGGAACTTTGAACGATCCGATAGATAAAGTGAAAATAACAAAAATTAAGCTTCCTCCAAGGATCCACCAATTAATTTTTGTTTTCTCAGTTCCTCTTTCTTCTTTAAATTCAAGTCCTTTAGATTTTAAATTTTGAATTTTCTTATTCCTTAAATATTTTGCTAAAAATACCCCTAAGATTGAAACAACTGGAATAACTAACGCATATAAATAAATTTTACCGTATAGAGCAATTTTAGCAGACTGTTCTAGGCTATCTGCATCTCTAAATAAAATTACATTCACCAACGCAACTAAAACAGTGCCTCCAATAATTGCAAAACGACCAAGGGTTTGCATTGTTGTATGCATAATTTTAACTTGATCTTTACTGTAATCATTTCCACTCTCATCAGTTAGTGGGACAGCTTCAACAGTCATAGCATCAGCAACAACATCTTGAATTACATAACCAACAGGTGCTAAAATTACGCTAATCACAAACCAAGTCTCAACTGTGAAAATTTCAGACATGTCTTCTGTATGAATTATAAGTCCATACATAATCAGCAAACTTAAAGCGATTAAAGAAGCGCCAAAGTAAACCATATAATTTTTTCTATCCCATATAAGGTCAACTAAATGACCTAAAGGCATTTTTAATGCCCATGGAATTCCAGCCCAAAACCCAAGTCCAGCTAAAAAAGCTGCAGATAAATTTAAGTAGTCTTTAACAAAAAAAGTTCCAACTATTCCAGTTAATCCAGAAATACCAGCCGCAACATAAACCATCAAAGGAGGAAAATAAGTCCATTTAAATTGTCGACCTAAATCTAAAAAAGTGCTGTCTAAAAATTTTAATACTTTATCCATAAAAAATTATTTCTGCTCATTATAAACAATTAAGAAAAATTATAAATTTATCTTGAGGAGTTTAAATTGAATGATTTAACTAAGTAAAATCCTATAAACATTGAAACAACAAAAGTTATTGAGTAAATATTCAATAAAGCAACAGAAGTTATAGCTGGACCAGGACATAATCCTCCTAATCCCCATCCAGCACCAAATAAAGCTGAACCTAATATTAACTGATTATTAATTGTTTTGTTATTTGAATAATTAAATTTCTCTGCGAGTAATGGTTTTTCTTTTTTCTTAATTATATGAAACATAGGAGATGAAACAACCAAAGCTCCCATCATCACAAATGCAAGAGATGGATCCCAATTTCCAAATAAATCCAAAAAGCCTAATACTTTTGCTGGATTAACCATTTCAGATATCACTAAACCGATACCAAATATTATACCTGAAAGAAGGGAAGCTAATTTGTTCATAATAAATTTTTTATAAATACAGTTAATATTCCAATAATCATAAATGTAACTGTTGCAATAATTGATCTTAAAGAAAATCTTCCAATACCACTTATACCGTGTCCACTTGTACAACCACCACTGATCCGTGTTCCGATTCCAACCAACAAACCTGCTGCTATCATCAAGACATAAGAATTAGAAATACTAATGTTAATTCCTCCATTAGAAAATAAGGAGTAAATAAATGGTGCAATAATTAAACCTAACAAGAATAATAAATTATCAAATTTATTTTCTTTCTCTGTTAACGCATTACTTGCGATACCACTAATTCCCACTAAACGGCCGTTCAGTAAAAAAAACACCACCACTGCTAAACCAATGATCAATCCACCAGTAAAAGCTGGAATTGGTGTAAAATTTACTATGTTCATAAAATTAATTACTCAAAACAGGAAAAGCTTGTCTTACTTTTAAAAAATATTTTTGATATTCCATTTTAGTACATTTGTTTTCTACATATTCTATATTATTTTTTTCTACAAGTGACTTAGCATTTTCGTCTCTTATTCCAAGTTGTAACCATAATACCTTAGCACCAATTTTCACAGTATCTTCAGCTATGCCAAAGGCTTCTTTAGAAGGTCTAAAAACATCTACAATGTCAATAGGATCTTTAATCTCTGTTATCGAAGCATACACTTCTTCACCTAAAATTTTTTTACCCTTAGCTGATGGGTTAACTGGATAAACTTTATAACCATACTCTTGCATATATTTCATAACAATAGTTGAAGGTTTTTTTAAATCATTACTAACACCAATCATCGCTATAGATTTAGAATTTTCTAAAATTCTCTTTATGTCACTCATTTAGTTATTTGTTTTCTTTTTTAATTTGTTCTTCGCAGAATTTTCTTGCTGCATTCAAATCAGCAATTTTAGTCTCAGATAATTTTTGACTTCCTGCAATACAAGCATCTACTGCTCTTTTAAAATTATGATCTTTAAAATTTAATACAAAGTACATTCCAAAAATAATAAATAAAATAATGAGTATATTTTTTTTATTCTTCATTATTATTTATGTTTCCAATTTGGTTGTCTTTTTTCTAAGAAGGCCGAGATGCCTTCTTTGGCATCCATTGCCATCATATTAACAGTCATCATTTTGCTAGTGTATGCATAAGCATTTCTTAGAGGCATTTCTAATTGCTTATAAAAAGCCTGTTTTCCGATTTTAATGGTCAAATTAGATTTCGATCCAATTTTTTTTGCTACTTTTAAAACTTCATCGTTTAATTTTGATTTAGAAAAATGATTATTTATTAAACCAATTTCTTTTGCATAATTTGCTTTAATAGGTTCTCCTGTTAAAAGCATCTCCATCATTGGTTTACGATTAATTTTTCTACTAACCGCCACCATTGGTGTGCTGCAAAACAATCCAATATTTACACCAGGTGTCGCGAATAAAGCGTCTTTGGTGCTATATGCGAGATCACAACTTGCAACTAACTGACAGCCTGCTGCAAAAGCTGCCCCATGAACCTTTGCAATAACTGGTTTTTTTCCTTCAACAATTTGTAACATAACCTTAGAGCAAAGATTAAATAACTTTTGATATTTATCTTTTTTTTTTAGACTTCTGACTTCTTTTAGATTATGGCCAGCACTAAATCCTTTTCCTGCGCCCTCTATGATTATTACTTTAGTTTTTTTATCAGCATCTAATTTTTTTAATGATTTTAATAAATCGGAAAGATTTTTAAATGAAAGAGAATTATATGTTTTTGGTTCATCAATTATTATTGATGAAATCTCAGAATTAATTCTCTTTATTTTAATATTACTAGTCATTTAATCAGTTAATCCATCGGATCTAGCCTGATTTCTTTCTATATGAATTGGTAAAACTTTACCATAAATTGCTTTTGAGTGTTCTGGAGTATTTACTCTGTAGGGATCTAAAACATAAGCAGGAATACACATATATCTAGATTTTTGACCTTCTACTTTTGTAACTCTATGAAGAGTAAATCTTCCTTTAAAAATTTGAAGATCTCCTGGTTCTAACTTAAGCTGCCTTACTCTTGATCGGTCTCCTTCTAAAACTTTTTTAACCTCATCAAAATTTTCGTTTCCTGGTGCTCTAATATTTGGACAATATTCAAAAACACCTCCTTTTTCAGGTTTCTGAATCATCAAGCTTAGAGTAAATTCACAACTATCAAAATGCCAGGGAAGAATTCCATCAGGTTTCATAACATTGTACGCATGACAAGCCAAAGGATCTGCCCATCTATAAATAGGAGAAATGCCTAAACATGCAGAAACAAATTTTAAAAGTTCTTCAGTTTCATAAAGATATTTCATTTCTGAATTTTTCGGAAAACAATCTGAATTTAAATATCCATTATACCTTTCCATAAAATTTCTCTTTGGATGTTTTGCAGGTAAACTTGGATCATCTTTAGCATAAAGATATGCATTGATGCTTTCTTTTGACATATAAACTTCATCAAGTTGTTTTTCTAATTCTGTATTCATCACCTCTAAAGATTTAGGCAAAATAAAATTCGGGATAGTTGAACAACTATATTGATCTAGTTCTTCCTTACATTTTTTTACTAAATTCTTAATAATTGGAGAATTTAAATCGTGAATAGGATATTTTTTTAAATCGACAATAGTGTTTAATCTATCGTTCATTAAAAATTATTTTAATTTACCCTCTTCTCTCATTTGAGCTCTAATTTTAGTTGCTGAGATTTTTTGAGTTTCCTCATCTAAAACTATTTCCTCAATTTTGTAACCAACGCCTCTTCCATAACAAATATTTGTAATATTAGGAACCAACATAATTTTAAATTGACCTTCAAATTCAGGATTTAATCTTTCTTCAATATTTTTTTTTACAGTTTCAAAATCAAATGGATTATCATCAACACCTTGTACGTCTCTTATTTGGATGCAAACTTGTCCTGTTTTTTTTATTATCTCTTTAAACAGTTTATAGTGTCCATCATGGAAGGGTTGCCATCTTCCTAACATTTGTGCTGTAGGTTTTTTATTGTCCCATTGATATTTCATTATTTCTCCTAAATTTTATTTGTATTAAATATCTTCTAACGGATGATGGGACATTAATTCAAGTCCATTTTCACCTATAAGGTATTGTTGCTCAAGTTTAACACCTTCTTTACCACCTACTTTACCAATATAACTCTCAACTGTTATAGTCATATTTTTTTGAAACATTCCACTACGTTCACCACCATCTGTTGGATATCTAATTGCAGGCCACTCATCGCAAAGACCTATTCCATGTACCATTACAGAGTATCTATTTGGGTAGTAATCTTCAGGTAAAACCCATGATTTATCTGTGAATTCTTTAAAAGATAAACCATCTTTAATTAGTCTTGAATTGTAATCTATTTGTTCAACAGCCATTGAATATAATTTTTTTTGTTCCTTATTAAATTTATTACCAACTACAAATGCTCTAGAAATATCTGCACAGTATCCATAAGGTCCTACCATGTCTGTGTCAAAAGCAACTAGTTCACCATCTTGAATGACTTTGTTTCCACATTCTTGCATCCAAGGATTTGTTCTTTCTCCTGACGCTAATAATCTACACTCAATCCATTCACCATAATTTTCTATATTTGTTTGATGAAGAATTGACCATAACTCATTTTCTGTCATTCCTGGTTTTAATTGTTCTCTCATTTTAACAATGCCCATTTCAGCAACATCTATTGCTGATCTCATACATTTAATTTCTTCAGATGATTTAATTACTCTTGCTTGTTCTAAAATTAATTTAGCATCAACCACTTGAATTTGTTCTTTATTTAACGCAGAAACCGCAGGACCGTTTAAAACATCAATGGCAATTTTTTTTGATTTAAAATATGATTTAGATAAATCTTTAACTTCATTAATCCATTTTTTTAATTCCTCTTCAGATTGATCTCCGTTACTAAAATAATCCCAAGTTATTGCTGGTCTCAATTCATCTATGAGATGAAGATGCTCAGATAACTTTTCACAATTAAAATATTCATAAAGAATTACTGGACCATTAACTGGAACAAAGCAGTATCGAGTTAAATTATGCATATTATAAACACTCATGTTTACTGTGTCTAATGCATATCGAAGATTTACTGGATCAAATAAAAAGCAAGCTTCTAAATTATTTTTTTCTAATTCTTTTCTAACTCTATCTAAACGATATGATCTAAGTTTATCAAAATCTATTTCATCTTCTCTTAATCTTTTTTTGGTAATAAAATTCTGTTTTGGTTTAAATTCTGGAGCTATTTTTCTACTAAATCTCATTTTGTAACTTTATAAATTCCTAACCATGCGTTTACATTTTTACTAGCAATGTAATCTGATTTAAAGAAATCCTTTTCTTCCCACAATTTGTTCTGTTTAAATTGATCTATTTTAGTATCAAAACTATATTTCTTAAAAATACCCTCATTTATAGTGAAGCCTATATAGCCACCTGATTTGGTAATTCTTAAAAACTCATCTAGAGCATTATTTTTGACATGACCAAATGTGAAGGTTCCAACGCATAACACACTATCATAAGTATTATCTGCTTCAGGAATTTCTTTATTTAAATCTAATTTACTTAATTTTTTGTAAAGATTTTTTGGAACTGAATTTAAAAGATCTTGCGATAAATCTATTCCATGAAAATTATTAAACCCAAATTTCTCTAATTCTTGCGCAACTAGCCCTGTACCACAACCTGCATCGAGTATTAATGCATCTTTATTTTGCTGATGTTTTTTAAAAGCTGCAGCTGTTTCTTTTGGACCTGTATAATTCCAATCAATCATGTCCTTATTATATTTGTTATTTTCAGCCCAATCTGCGTAATAATTCATCACGTCTTCTGTTTTGTCCAACTTATAAATGTTTAAATTTTTAGATACGTCTTTTTCTTGATCAGGCATTAACTTCTCATTTTTTGACCACTTGGATCATAAAGTGGTTCTTTAATAATTGAGCAATTAAATAAATCTCCATTTATCTCTACTTGCACTTTATTTTCAGATTTAAATTTATCCTGATCTACAAAAGTAAAGGCAACACTCTTGTTTACAAAATGTGCAAAACCACCTGAAGTAACGTAACCTATACTTTGATCTCCATTCATAACAGCTTCATTATTTGTTACATCAATATCATTAGTTTCAACAATTAAAGGTATAAGTTTGTTTGAAGAGTTTTCCTTTTGTGCATTTTCTTTACCTATAAATTCTTTATCCCAATTGATAAAAACATCTAATCCTGTTTCTTTAGCAGTAAAATCTGGTCTATAATCTAATGTCCAAGCTCCCCAATTTTTCTCAAGCCTCATCGACATTAATGCTCTTCCACCAAAGGGTTTAATATTAAATTCTTTTCCAGCTTCAACTAGTTCTTCATATAATTTTAATTGATAATGAGGTGCTACATATATTTCGTAACCAAGTTCTCCAGTGAATGAAATTCTATTTACTAGTGCAGGAACTCCACCAACAAACATTCTTCTCGAGTCTCTAAACTTAAATTTTTCATTTGAAACATCATCTCTTACTATTTTTTCTAAAACCTTTCTTGAATTAGGTCCTGCAATTGATAATCCATGAAACTCATCAGATCTATTTTTATAATTTAAATTAAATTTATCTAAGTGACTTTCAAACCAACGTCTGTGCATTTCTTGAGCAGCACCAGATCCAAATACCATGAATTCATTTTCATCCAAACAAGCAACTGTTAAATCTCCACACAATTTTCCTCTATAAGATAACATTGGTGATAAAGATATTCTTCCAGGTTTGGGAAGTCTTCCAGCCATTATATGATCTAAAAATTTTCTCGCATCTGGGCCTTTGAATTCATGTTTTGAAAAATTTGCAACTTCAATCAAACCAACGTTTTCTCTTACATTAATAACTTCTTTTGAAACATAATCATGTGATCTTGATCTTTTTATTGTTGGTTCTTCATGAGCATCTTCTTTATTATTTGCAAACCACAAAACATTTTCTAATCCAAAACTATCTCCCATCATAGCTCCTTGATTAACAAAACGATCATAAAGTGCTGTAGTTTTTTGTTTTCTTCCTTTTGGTAAAGTTTCATTGGGAAATGTCATAATAAATCTTCTTTCATAATTTTCTGAAGATTTTATTGTTCCATATTGAGGAGATGCATAATCTCCAAATCTTGCAACATCCATTGCCCAAACATCAATGGAAGGCTCACCGTCAATAATCCATTCAGCTATACATTTTCCAACTCCACCCCCTTGGCAAAATCCAGCCATCACACCAACTGCAACCCAATAATTTTTCATTCCTGGTACAGGACCAATCAAAGGACTCCCGTCTGGACCAAAAGTAAATGGTCCATTAACTATATTTTTTATTCCTGCACGCTCTAAGGCAGGCATTCTCTCAAACCCAATTGCTAATCGATCTTCAATATTATCTAATTTCGGTTCCAATAATTCATGACCAAAATTCATTGGTGTTCCTTGTACTTTCCAGGGAGTAGATTTTGGTTCATAAGTTCCAAGCAACATTCCTTTTCCTTCTTGTCTAAAATAAATATTTCCTTCAAAATCTGTTCCGATAGGCAATCTTTGGTCACCCATTGCTTCAATTTCTGGAATAGGTTCGGTGATTAAATAGTGGTGTTCCATTGGCTGAACTGGAAGATTTAATCCTGCTAATTGACCAACTTCTCTTGCCCATAAACCACCCGCATTAATTACTATTTCAGCATTAATGTTTCCTTTTTCAGTAAATACATCCCAGGTTCCATCTTCTTTTTGTTTTGTGTCTTTTACGACAGTGTGGGTATAATATTTTCCACCATGAACTTTTGCAGCTTTTGCAAAAGCATAAGTAACTCCTGATGGATCAACTTCACCATCAATAGGATCCCATAATGCCAACAAGTATCTAGAAGGATCAATTAACGGATGTTTCTTTTTTACTTCTTCTAAAGAAATAAATTCTTGATCAAGACCCATGTATCTTGCTTTTGATCTTTCTCTCTTTAAATAATCAGCCCATACTTCGTTTGAAGCTAAGTAAAAACCTCCACTAGGTTTAAATCCTGTTGAATGACCAGACTCTTTTTCAATCTCTTTATATAAACCAATTGTGTAAGCCATCATCCGAGAGATATTTGGGTCAGAAGAAATTACATGAACATTTCCAGCAGCATGCCACGAAGAACCTGATGTTAATTCATTTCTTTCAAGTAAAATACAATCTTTTAATCCAAATTTAGATAAATGGTAAAGAATAGAACACCCAACTACACCGCCACCTATGATTACAACTTTGGCATGCTTTTCCATTAATATTTAATTTCTTTATTTACTTTTTTTAAAGATTTATCAGTACCATGATGAAAATGTTTGCTCATGTCCGGCATGTATTTCATTGAAATTGGTTTTTTACCAATTGCAACAGACATTTCTCTGACATGATGAGCTTCAGCACCACAACATATACCAATAAAATTTATTTTATTCTGAACACAATCTTTTGCAAATTCTGCCATTTCAAATCTGTTACAAAATAAATTATCTAAAGCTACAGGGAATGCATTTCCACCAGGAATACAATCACAACCATGATCGGTAATATTTAAAAAACCAGGTTCTTCCTCAGTAGTTCTGTAAGGAACGGGAAGCCCTGATACATGACAAGAAACTTTGTCTCTAACTTTTTTTAAAAGTTTCATCGTCATCTCTGGTCCTCTATAACAATTTAGACCAACTACATCGGCACCTAGATCTTCCACAATCTTACATGCATCTTCAGCACTATGTCCTTCTCTAGTTTTATCGCCTCTGGGAATTGCAAAATTACAAACTGCAATTAGCCCAGCATCCTTAATTGCTTTTAATGCAATTTTCATTTCATCAGTCCAACTAATTGTTTCAGCAATAACAAAATCAACTCCAGCCTCTTTTGCCCAAGCAACTTGCTCCTCATACATCTGTTGACACTGCTTATGAGTATTTGCATCACCTGGATCAAACACGTTTGTGTTTGCAACATCTCCACAAACCATCAAATCTAAATCTTTAAATTCAGCTGCTGCATCTTTTGCAATTTTAAGAGCATTTTTTTGCATTGGTTCTAATAAATGTTCTTTACCAATTATTCTTAGTTTTTCTCTATGACCATAATAAGTAAATGCCTGAACTACATCTGAACCAGCTCTGATAAACTCTCTATGTAATTGAGTTACTACTTCAGGATGCTCCAACACAACCTCAGGAACAAATGGACCTGCTGAAAGATAACCTCTTCTTTCCATTGCAAAAAGGTATCCTTCTGCACACATGATAGGACCCTCATTTAACCTTGTAATTAAATCTTTTTTCATAATTTATCCTTTCATTTTGTTAAATTTGTTGCAACCCATTTGTGAAACATCAAAGTAGGTGTATCCATTACAGGTGAAAAATTTCCACCATTATAAGCAGGTGAGCTTCGCCCTTTTTGCATTCCTTCAATTGCAGTTACATCTTCGTTCATAACTTCTTGCCAAAATGCAAAATTTTTTTCTCTAATCCCTTTAAACTCATCGCTCGAAGCGCTTTCATCTCCGATATAATATAATTCAAAGTGTTCTTTTGTCTGATTGTTTGAAATTGGTTCTAACCAAAATGCATAAAAATGATCTATGTGAATTCCCAACATTACATTTGGGTATAATGATACATATTCAGATTTTTCAGATACTTCACTTGGCCAATTGGGAAAACATTTAAATTTTATATTCCCATCAAACTGTTGTGAATATTTATCACTTCCTTGTCCAGAGAAATTAAAATTTTTATCTTCTATATGATAATGATCTGCAATATTTGAAACTCTATTCAGCTCAGGATGTATCCATGGCAAATGATAGCTTTCGCAATAATTCTCTATAGCAAATTTCCAATTACTATTTACGGTCATATTAAAGTAACCATTGTCAGAAGCATGTCTTATTAGTTGTTGATCTTTTTTAGAAATAAACTTAGACCATCTATCCTCCAAAGGTTTAATAAATTCTTCAAAGGGTTTTGCATTAGAATTAATATTTATGAAGATTAAATCCATCCAAACTTTTGATCTTATTTCTTTAAGGTTGCTATTATTTTTATGAAATCCTTCTACTTCATGTTTTCCTAATCCTCCTATATGAGGAGTAACAGTTAATTTACCATTAAAATCATAAGACCAGGAATGATAAGGACATCTTATTACATTTTTTAATTTACATTCTTGGTCAACTAGTTTGAAACCTCTGTGACTGCAAACATTGTGAAAAACTTTTATCTCATTATCTTTGTTTCTGACTATTAATATTGGAATATCTAAAAGATTAAATGGCTTTGCATCACCAGGATTTGGAACCGAGCTTGCAACACCAACCATCGTCCAATTATTTTTAAAAACTTTTTCTTTTTCAAATTCTAAATAATCGTCATTCAAATAACACTCATTAGGTAATCCATGAGCTTTCTCTATAGGATTTTTAACAACTTCTATTTTTTTAGGATCTAAGATGTCTGATAATTTTTTATTTAAATTCATAAACCTCCTTTAATTAATTAATTAAAAAATTAATTTAGGGTTTAAAAATTACGACTCTCTAATAATGATTTGCTGAAAAACTGTTTTACAATTTAAAATATAAACAAACTCTTTGAAAAAAAAATTTGCTGAAAATTTCATTTAAAAACCATAACTAAATTTAATGCACATTTAAAGACAATTTGACTTCAACTTAGAATTGAATTTAATTTGCAATATTTCTCTCAATATGTTCAATTTGATTTTTAAATGAATCAAATATTGGGAGATATAATGAAAATTAAAAGAATACTTCTTTCCCTAGCCGTTGTTTTTGGTCTTACTTCTTTTGGAAGTGTAGCTAATGCTGCTTGTGGAAATATAACTATCGCTAATATGAACTGGGCCTCAGCAAACTTCATGGCTGAAGTTGATAAAATTATATTAGAAGAAGGTTATGGATGCTCTGTGGAGTTGGTGCCAGGTGCAACAATGCCTACATTTACATCTATGCAAGAAAAAGGTGAGCCAGATGTTGCTCCAGAATTTTGGGCTAACGCTGCAATAGTTGCATTGAACAAAGCTGTTGATGAAGGCAAAATGCATTCAATCAACAAAGCTCCAATCACTGGTTTAGGTGAAGGTTGGTGGGTATTACCTGCTACTCTAGAAAAGCATCCTGAGCTAACAACTGCCGCTGCAATTTTAGAAAGACCTGATCTATTCCCTCATCCAGAAGATCCTTCAAAAGGTGGTTTCCACATTTGCCCTCCTGGATGGAACTGTGAATTAAGTAACAGAAATCATTTTAGAGCTTGGGGCATGGAAGAAAAAGGTTGGGCAATTGTTGAAACTGGTTCTGCTGCAGGACTTGATGGTTCAATTGCTAAAGCTGCTGAAAGAGGAGAAAATTGGTTTGGTTACTATTGGTCACCAACAGCTTTAATCGGAAAATATGATATGAGAGCTGTAGACATGGGTGAATGGGGCGGTAAAGATAACTGGGACAACTGTATAGTTTTACCAGAGCAAGAATGTGCTGACCCTAAAAAAACTTCATGGGTTAAATCAGAAGTTTTCACTATTGTAACAGATAACTTCAAAAACACAGCTGGAAGTTCTGGTATGGATTATTTCAAAAAAAGAACTTATCCTGGTCCAGTGATGAACGGTATGTTAGTTTGGATGGGTGAAAACCAAGCAGAAGGTGCTGACGCTGCAATTGAATTCCTAAAAACACAAGAGGGTGTTTGGTCTAAGTGGGTTTCAAGTGACGCCGCTGCAAAAATTAAAAAAGCACTTTAATAAATAAAATTATCGAACCCGTTTAAAAACGGGTTCGATTTTAAAAAAAAATTTATGGATTTCTTTACTAAAATTCCAGTAATGGATAGGACAGCCTTAAGAGAGTTAAAAAAAGGTATTGATTTTAGCTTTAAAGAATTTTCACGAGCGTATGGTGATGGAATAGAAGGTTTTTTTGATCCCCTATTATATTTTTTAATTTGGCTAGAAAAACTTTTAGTAAATAGTCCTTGGCCAATCGTTATTGCAGTCTTTGCAATATTAGCATGGATAGGTTCAAGAAGTATAAAATTAACTATTGGAACCATTGTTTGCTTTTTGATAATTGGTTATTTTGGTATGTGGAAAAACTGTATGGCTACAGTTGCCATTATATCAGTTTCGACATTAGTTTGTATTGTAGTTGGAATCCCAATTGGAATTTTAATGTCTAAATCTTCAAGAGCAGAAAAAGCAATTTTACCCATATTAGATATGATGCAAACTATTCCAAGTTTTGTTTATTTAATTCCTATAATCATGCTACTCGGTATAGGAAAAGTTCCAGGGCTTTTAGCTGTTTGTATTTATGCCTTACCTCCAATTGTAAGGCTAACCAATCTGGGGATTAGAGAAGTAGATAAAGAAACTCTTGAAGCAAGTGAGGCGTTTGGAGCAACTCCAATGCAGAAACTTAAATCTGTTCAAATTCCATTGTCACTTCCAACAATTTTTGCTGGGATTAACCAAACAATTATGATGGCTTTAGCAATGGTTGTGATTGCATCTATGATAGGTGTAAAAGGTCTTGGAGTGCCTATTTTACAAGCAATTTCTAACCAATATTTAGCATTAGGAATGATGAATGGTTTAGCAATTGTAGCCTTAGCAATTATCTTCGACAGGGTCACTCAGCAGTACGGGCAAAGAATTCAAAAGCACAGAGGTCAGCTGAAGAAGTAACTTTGGCTCAAACGAATTTTCTAGACTCATATTTCAAAATCAATAAAGATCCGAATTATGAATTTTTCTTTGGAGATAGGTCCTAAAACAGATCTTGAAACTGTACCTCCACTAAGTGATGTCTATATCACTATGCTTCCAGGAGGAGATTATAAAGAAACTGCAGATAAAGCAGCTGAGCTTGTAAAAAAAGGATTTAATCCAGTTCCACATTTTCCAGCAAGATCTATGGGAGATGAAAATGAGCTTAAGGATTATGTTACACGATGTAAAGATGCAGGCGTCAAACAAGCTTTAATTATTGGAGGAGGAAGAGAGCCTCTTGGAAAATTTGATAGTTCATTTCAACTTTTAGAAACAGGTTATTTTGAAAAAATGAAAATAGGAATAGCTGGACATCCTGAAGGGAGTCCTGATATATCCGACACAGATTTAGAAAAAGCAATGATAGATAAAAAGCCTTACGCTGATTATATAGTAACTCAATGGTTATTAGATCCTCAGCCTATTATTGATTTTATTTCTAAACAAAGCGTACCAGTGCATGTTGGAATCACTGGGCCCTTAAAAATATCTAGCTTAATTAAATTTGCTAATATTGTTGGGGCAAAAAATTCCTTAAACTTTCTTAAATCTAATTTTAGTAAGGCGTTAGATTTATTGAAACCTAAAGACCCTAATGATTTAATTGGGAAAGTTAAATCGCACACTGATAACTTCCACATTTATACATTCGGCGGCTTGAAGGAAACTAACAAGTGGTTGAGGGAGAATAGTTATGTCTAATGAATTTGACTATACTAAATTAAAACATGTTACTTCTGTTGATCAGTCAGACAGAGAAGTGCCATACAACTTAAGACAAAGTGGGCCAACAAAAGTTGAAATGTTAATTTCAACAAGGGTAAGAAAATCACCTTATTGGCATTTATCAATGCAGGCAGGTTGTTGGAGAGCAACTGTATATAATCGTATTTATCACCCAAGAGGTTATGTAAAACCTGAAGATGGTGGTGCTATGGTTGAATACGATGCTATCGTAAACCATGTAACTATGTGGAACGTTGCTGTTGAAAGACAAATAAGAGTTAAGGGTCCAGATGCAGAAAAATTTACTGATTATGTGATCACTAGAGATGCAACTAAAATTTCACCAATGAGAGCAAGATATGTAATCCTATGTAATGCTTATGGTGGAGTTTTAAATGATCCAATTCTTTTAAGAATTTCTGAAGATGAATTTTGGTTTTCATTATCAGACTCTGATATTGGTTTATATCTTCAAGGTGTAAACGCAGATGGAAGATTTGATTGTAAAATTGAAGAAATTGATGTGAGCCCAGTTCAAATTCAAGGTCCTAAATCAAAAGCATTAATGAAAGATTTATGTGGAGATCAAGTAGATTTCGATAATATGCCTTTCTACGGATTAGCTGAAGCAAAAATTGGTGGAAGAGATGTTGTGATTTCACAATCTGGTTTCTCAGGAGAAGCTGGTTATGAAATTTATCTAAGAAACTCTACTTTATATGCTGAGGATATGTGGAATGCTGTACTTGAAGCTGGAAAAAAACACAGCTTAATGGTTATTGCGCCTGCTCACCACAGAAGAATTCAAGCAGGAATTCTTTCATGGGGACAAGACATGGATCAACAACACAATCCGTTCCAATGTAATTTAGGTTATCAAGTTTCTTTGTCTGGAAAAGGAGAATGGAACAAAACCGCTGATTATGTTGGTAAGGCTGCACTAGAAAAGATGAAAGAGGAATTAAAAGCAGGTAAAAAACCATACAAACTCCAACTAGTTGGTATGGAATTAGGTGGTAAACCTATTGATAATTATGCACCTGACTTTTGGTTAGTTTCTCCTGAAAGTGGTGGAGATCCGGTAGGATTTTTAACGTCACCATGGTGGCATCCTGAAAAGAAAACAAACATTGCAATGGGATATGTTCCTTTTGATGGAACATTAAATGCAAATGGTTTTCCAAAAGGAAAAGTAGGAACTAAATATAAAGTTCATCTACCTGCAGAATATTCAGAAACTCCAGGAACACCTGTTGATGCTGTAGTAGTGGATATTCCATTCAAAGAGTCTTTCAACGCAAACACAAGAGAAGTTGTAAAAGGCTAAATTTATTTAGGGGGAGTTATTTAAACTCCCCCAAATTTCAATGACAAAAGGGTTTTTAATAGCAATTTGCATTATTATTGCGATTGCTTTAATAGTATTTCCATTAATAGTTTCATATAAAGCTCAAAAAAATAAAAGAGATAAAAATTAATGTTTGGTGAATTTTTAAATATAGTTTTCAAATCAATAAAATTAGATAAAACACTTTATTCTGATAACAGAAATTTTGGTGAAGCCTCTATATATTTCGCAGGCTTAATAATGATTTTAGATGGAGTTGCTGGCGCAGTAGCAGCTAACACTGTCATTAAAACAGCAATAGGAATGTCGGGTCTAACAGCAATAGTTACTTGGTTGATATGGGCAATCTTCATTTTTGTGATAGGTGTAAAACTTTTTCCAGATAAGCAAACCAAAGTATCATTTAAAAAAGTTTTAACCGCAGTTGGTTTTGCTCATGCTCCTGGTTTACTAAGATTTTTTGCAGTAACTCCAGATTTAATGATACCTATAATTTTTCTTACTCAATTTTGGATTTTTGCAGGTTTAATCATTTCAACAAAAGAAATTTTAAATTTAAAATCTAATTTTAAATCTTTTGGTATAGTCTTATTATCTTTTTTGATAATAGCGTTTCTGTCAATTACATTCGTAATGAGCAGAATGAACATGCTTCCAACTAATCAGATTAGCTAGATTGGAAAAATAGTCTTTGAAACTCTACAAGATTTACAAATTTTAAAGCCAGTTAAAATTAAATTTTGAGATACACTCTCATCCTTTTCTTTACACTCATCACAAATATTATTTAAATCTTCACTGTTATCTTGATCCTTAATTTCATCAAAATTATCAGTCATTATCTGTTAGGCCTGCACCTGCCCCACCTTGTTTTAAACTCTCGGATTCTTCAACAAAAGTATCTTCAGATAATTTGTACAAATTCTTCCACTCTTCCTCCAAAAAGTTATCAATATTTTCTAGAAAACTGATCTCTAAATGATTTGCAATAGACGGAAATTCGTTATTAGGAATATTAGAATAGATATTTAAATTTAGATTTAAAATAATTTCTTTTTTATCAAGATTTATATGAATTTTTTTACCAATAATTTCTGATGCTCTACTTACAAAAGCTAAAAATATTGAAGGGTAAGCAACATTATTTAGTTCAATTTTTTTAAAAGTCTCTAAAGATTTTGATTGATCTAAAAAACTAACTCCAAGGATTATTGGACAATAAGGTTTTGCTGAAGTTTGATTTTTTTCTAATATTAGATTTAAATTTTGAAAACTATTTTCTTTCCTTTGAGAAAAATATTTATTTATATGCTTAACACCTGGAAGACCAAAAGACTCTAATAGTCTTACGCACTTTGCTGTTTCTTCAGCAACTCCCCATGAATATCCGCTAGCTTTAGTTGCTCTTTTAACAGTGGTTTCGATTTCACTTAATGATTTCATGTTAAATGTTATTTTTATAAACCCACTGCTCATCATAATTTTTTAATTCATGAGGTAATGGTGCTCCTTGAAACATACAAATTCTTAACCACTTGTCAGATCTTGGGTCAAATTTTAACGCCCCAAAGAAAGATAGCTTCAATCTCAACATATCAATAGGCATTATGTTTTTACCAATTGTATTATCTTGAATTTCTGAATAAGGAAATTTTTCAACTACAAAAACTCTTCTAATAACATGTCTTAAATCAGAGTTTTTTATTAAAAAGTCAGATACGGTTTGACTATTTTTAGAAACCAATAATATTTCGTAAAGTTTTTTTATGTCTCTGGCTATGGCTAAAGGTTGTTCTAATTCTGAACCATGTTCTTCAAATCTATCAGCTAATCTTGGCTCTTCTTTATTTTTTGAGATAAACCAAAAATTTTGATTATTTTCTTTTTTTTCAAAATTAATTTCTAAAATATTTGGATATTTTTTCTCAATTATATTTCTTAAATCTTCAACAGTTCGATGAGCTGGTATGTTAAAATATTTTTCTTCATCAGAGCTCATTTCTTTTACTAAAGGCTCAGTTATTTCACTATATGGTTCCATCATAATGGATACAACATACTCAATACATTCTTCACATGTTTCTTGCTCAAGCCACTCATAAATACTGTTGAAAGGATATTCTCTTGTAAAATCAAAATTATTCTCAATGAATTTCAAAAATTTTTGAACATCTTTTAATAGATTATTAATTTTATTTTTTTGATATTCACTATCAGTGTTCCAGCTTGTGATATTTGTTAATGATTTTTTTACACAATCAATAAAAAGCTCACTATCATTTTTATTTACATCTTTAATTTCTCTAATTTTTTTTAAAGCTATTTCTCTACTTAAGATCCAGTTATTTAAAAGTGTTGGATGATTAACAATAAAAGGTGCCATTCCCAATCCAGTAGAATTTCCAATACCTAGATTTTTAGAGATTCGCTCGTCTAGTTTGACTGCTTTTTTTGGATTCTTATGATAAGCAACATGATTTACTTGGTCAAAAGTGAACTGTCTTACAAGATAAACTAGCATCATTTCTAATCTAAATGGTCCGTTAATTTCCTCACGATTTTTTATTCTAAACCTATCTGCTAAACCGAATTTACCAGATCCATAAACAGCAGTAGTTCTGTATAAATAGCCAACTTTTGATAATAAATTTAAATCTGGTTGCAATCCTTGACTTAAACTCTCTGTTACATGATTAAATAAACGTACAGATTTATTCGCTCTTGATAACGTAAGTTCTTTATAAGAAAGTCTTCCGACTTCTTGTTTGGGAACTTCATTTTTTAATCTTTCAATATCTTTTTTGCCTGGTACACCATCGTGAAGTGTAAAAGCTGCATCCCACTTAGTAGCTATAACCCTGTCTGATCTTTCTTCATCTTCTATATGATTTGCAAAACAAACTAATGAATAAACTCTTTTGTCTTTTTTAAATGAATAAACTGCCTCACCATAACCATTTTCATCTAAATTAAACAAATCTTGTTTATATTCCCAGTCTTTAAATTCATTCAAAAAGCTTCTTAAAAAAGATAGTTTAGATTGATGAAAAGATCCCAAACGAGATAATTTCATAATAGTATTTGGATCTCTTAGTTCTACTTGCATAACTTAAATTGATTTATAAAAATTGTACCAATTATTTCCTAGTATTCCATGTGTCTCATCATCTGAAAATCCAATCTTTTTGAGACCTTGTTCTATATTTGTAAATCCTCTTGTGTCTTCAAACCAATCAGGTTGTTTTGGAAAGCCTGGTTTATTTTTTGATCCTTCTCCGTAATTTTTAGTTTTGGTCCAAGTACCATTTCTCATCCACTCAACTACGCTGTCGTGTTGATCAAGACAAAGATCTGACCCTATACCAATTTTACTTGCTCCCATAATTTCTGCAGTCTTTGCCACCATTTCACAAAAACTATCAAGAGTACAATTGGTATTTTCTTTCAAGTGATGTGGATATAAAGATAAACCTAACATTCCTCCACTATCACTGAGCATCTTAAGCAAATCTGAAGACTTGTTTCTTTTTGCAGCGTGCCAAAAAGAAGGGTTTGCATGTGTAATCGCAATTGGTTTTTCACTTATTTCAATTGCATCCATTGTACTTTTTTCTGCAGAATGAGACATATCAACAACGATGCCTACTCTATTCATTTCTTTTATTGCTTCTCTTCCAAAATTAGTTACTCCGCTATCAATTTTTTCATAGCAACCGGTGGCAAGAAGAGATTGATTATTGTAGGTTAGTTGCATAAATCTGCATCCAAGTTCATGAACTTTTTCAACCAAACCTATGTCATCCTCAATTGGTGAACAATTTTGAAAACCAAAAAATATTGCTGTTTTGTTTTCAAGCTTTGCTTTTTCAATATCTTTAAAATCTTTTCCTGGAAATATAAGATCAGAATTTGCTTCAAAAATTTTTTCCCACTTATTTAATTCTATTAGTAGTTCATCATAATCTTCATGATAAACTATAGTTACATGAACTGCATCTAAACCTGCGGCTCTGTTTATTTCAAAAATTTTTCTAGACCAATTGCAATATTGCAAATTATCGATTTTAAAATTCATAACGAAATAAGATTAATCAATCTAAATTGAAATACTATTAATTTTATTGAAATTTTTGATTAATTTTGAAATAAACAATAAAGCCATTTTCATGAAAAAAAATACTAACAAAAAAGTTTCAATAGTTATGGGTAGTCAATCAGACTACAAAACTATGCAATTAGCAGAAAAAACTCTTAAACAATTAGGTGTCTCGTTTGAAACTAAAATTGTTTCTGCTCATCGTACCCCAAAGAGAATGTACGATTTTGCATTAAAGGCAGAAAAAAATAATATTGGGGTAATTATTGCTGGAGCTGGTGGATCAGCACATTTGCCTGGAATGATTTCTGCATTGACTCAAATTCCAGTTTTGGGTGTACCGATTGAAAGTAAAAAATTAAAAGGTTTAGATAGTTTGCTTTCGATTGCTCAAATGCCAAAAGGGATTCCTGTCGGTACTTTAGCAATTGGAGAAGATGGCGCTATTAATGCTGCATTACTTGCAGCTGAAATAATGGCTATTAATAATTCTTCAATCAAAAATAAGTTAAAAAGTTGGAGATCAAACCAAACTAAATCTGTTAAAAGAGCTCCAAAATAAAATGTCTAATATTACTCTTGGGATTATTGGTGGCGGCCAATTAGGAAGTATGCTTGCAATAGCTGCGAAAAAATTAGGAATAAAGATAATAATTTTTTGTGATGATTTGGAAGCACCAGCTCAAAATTTTTGTGATGAATTTATTGGTGCAAAATATGATGATAAAGAAAAAATAAATGAATTTGTAAACAAAGTTGATATCGTAACTTATGAATTCGAAAACATTCCATATGAAACATTAAATGATATCAATAAGTTAAAACCAGTTTTACCAAAACCTTCAGTAAATAGATTAATTCAACATAGGTTAGCAGAAAAAGATTTTGTAAATAAATTAAATATAAGAACAACTAGATACGTCTCAGTTGAAAATCAATCTGATATTGATGTCCTTGAAGATTTTTTACCAGGTATAATTAAAACTACAACGTTAGGTTATGACGGTAAAGGGCAACACCCTGTCTCATCATTAGAAGAATTAAAAAATCTTAAATTGGATTTATCAAGAGGATATATTTTAGAAAAATTGGTCAAACTTAAAAAAGAGATATCAATTATCATAACTAGGTTTAGTAATAATAAATATGAAATCTATGAACCTATAGAAAATACCCATGAAGATCAGATCTTAAAACATTCTAAAATACCTGCAGATATAAATGAAAAAATATTTAATCAATCCAAAGATTGGGCAATTCTTATTGCTGAAGAGCTTAAATATGTCGGTACTCTATGTGTAGAATTTTTTATAGATAGAAATGATAATCTTTATGTAAATGAAATTGCTCCAAGGGTTCATAATTCTGGGCATTTAACAATTAATGCTTTTAATGTAAGTCAATTTGAAAATCACATCAGAGCTGTTTGTGGACTTGAACAGATACCTTTAAAAAAATTATCAAATGCAAAAATGATAAATTTATTAGGAGATCAAATATCTCACTATAGAAATTCTCCAAAACTTAAAGATAATGAATTCTTTTTTGATTATTTAAAAAAAGAAATTAAAGATAAAAGAAAAATGGGTCACATCACTATTCTAGAATAAAATGTTAAAATCAATTGAAGGAAATTTCGATGATCCAGAAGTTCACAAGCTTTTAACTAAGCATTTTGTTGAACTTAGAGCTGCCTCACCAGAGGGAAGTGCTCATGTTTTAGACATCCCTGGTCTTAAAGTTCCATCGATTAAATTCTGGAGTTTATATAACAACGATCAATTAATGGGATGTGGTGCATTAAAATTTTTAGATGAGGGTCACGGAGAATTTAAATCAATTAGAATTCATGACAATTTTAGAAAAAAAGGACACGGTGTTATTGTTATTAATCATCTAATAAGTGAGGCAAAAAAATTAGATATTAAAAGATTAAGTATTGAAACAGGTGCTGGAAATTTTTTTATTCCTGCAAGAAAACTCTTTAAATCTTGTGGTTTTGAGCCTTGTGAACCTTTTGCTCATTATAAAGAAGATGTTAATTCTGTTTATTTGACTAAATTGATTGCTACAGATTGACAATAAGATCGAATAATTTCTCTATTTTGTTGACAAAACCCATTAAAATCTAAAGAAAGCCTAAATTACTTAATTATAAATTTTAAGTAATAATTAATATAACAAAAAGTAAGAAGAAAAAATATGAGTCTAACAGGTAAAGTAAAATGGTTCAATCCAACCAAAGGTTTTGGTTTTATTGAAAGAGAAGACAAAGAAAAAGATGTGTTTGTACATGTTTCAGCAGTAAGAGATGCTGGTATGAACGGTTTAGATGAGGGTCAAGCTTTGACTTTCGATGTTGAAGATGGTCCTAAAGGTCCTTCAGCAGTTAACTTAAAAACTGCATAATTTCACACTTCCTATTGGCTGAAAAAATTTTATTTTTTAGTAAATAATTTTATTCAGCCAGTACCAAACCTTATAAAAAAACAACTTTTAGTCAAAAAATTTAATTATATAAGTTGTATTTAAAATAATAAAAAATTTATGATCGGAATTTTAGGTGGAATGGGTACTCAAGCTGGTCTTGATTTTTGCAATAAGCTTGCGGTACTAAATAGAGGTAAAATTGATCAAGAGTATCCTTTATTTGTTCTGTATAACAAATCAAATATTCCAGGAAGACCGGAATCTATAGGTACTCAAACAAAAAATTTATCAAATCTAAATACAAATAAATCCAATAAAACAAAATATAATAAAGTTTTAAAAAGTCTTCTTGAAGGTTGTAAGTTATTAGAAAGGAATAAATGCAAATTTATTGTTATCCCATGTAATACAGCACATTATTGGTTTGATGATCTACAAAAAAAAATCAATATCCCAATTATAAATATGCCAAAAGAAGTTTTTAAATTTACAAAAAAGAATTGTAAAAAAAATTCAAAAGTTGGTTTATTGGCCACTGAAGGTACTTTAAAAACTGGAGTGTATAATAAATTTTTTGATCAGAGCTATCAATTGGTTAATCCATCTGAAAATCTTCAAAAAAATTCAGTAAATAAGGCAATCAAGTTTGTAAAAATGGGCAATGTTAGAGCTGCCGAAAAAGCTATCAAACCAGCTATAAAATATTTGCTAAAAATGAAATGTAAAAAAATAATTTTAGGTTGTACTGAGTTGCCAATTGCAATATTTGCTTTTAAATCATTCAAGAATATTAAATCTTCAAAGATATTTTTGGATCCAAATTTAATTCTTGCCCGCTCTGCAATGCAGAAACACAAAAGATAAACAGTGACATCTAAAATTGATAAGCCCTACGTTTTAAGAGTTGCAGAACTAATATATTCTAAAATAATTGAGATAAAAAATGAAAATCCTGAAGTTAATAACATCCAAGCATTTGAGATTTTCATGACAACAAAAGATTATGATTTTATTAGCTCAGGAGAATTTCATGAAAATTGGATATCTGAATTAAAAGATAACGATTTTATTGATAAAATTACTGGTAAGAAAATTAATGAAGAAACATTAAGACTTTTAGATATTCAAAAAGTTTCTATGGTTAAATTTTTGCTTAAAATACCAAAATTGTATTATACAAAAACTCATTTCCCTCTGGAATTATCTCAAAGAGCCTTTAATCATCTTTGGAGAGTTTGTGAAAGTTACGAAATGTGGTGCAAAGAAACTAAGCAAAAAAATTTGATTAAATTAAATTTAATTGATTAAATTTAAAATTAATAACTACAGTGATTAAGGTATTCCCATTTATATTTATTTTACTTTGGTCATCAGCATTCATAACTACAAAACCAATCATTGATTACAGCGATCCTTTTGCTGCATTAGCTTTTAGATTTGCACTAGTAGCATTTGGTTTTTTAATTTATTCTATTTATTCAAAGCAGAAAATAATTGTAAGTAAAAAAAATTTTTTACAATCTTTTTTTAGTGGAGTTCTTTTTCATGGGTTTTATTTAGGAGGTGTTTTTTATTCAATTTCTATTGGAATGCCCACTGGCCTTGCTGCTTTAATTGTAACTCTTCAGCCAATACTAACTAATGCATTAAGTGGACCAATACTTAAAGAGAAGGTTTCTATTAAACAATGGATAGGTGTTTTACTAGGATTTATTGGAGCATCATTGGTTCTAGGTTTTGAAATTGGATCAAAAATTCCAACTGCTGGATTAATTGCAACTATTATAGCTTTGATAGCAATAACAAGTTCAACTCTTTGGCAAAAAACAATAAGCAACAACCTACCCTTATCAATAAGTAATATGAACCAAGCACTTGGAGGATTTTCATTTCATTTGTTAATTATAATTTTTTATGCCGATCCTTACATTGAATTTTCAAAAACATTTATAATTGCAATGAGTCATCAAATTTTTTTAGTGTCCTTTGGAGCATTCACAATACTTATGTTCTTAATTAAAAAAAATTCTGCAAGCAAAACAGTTTCAATATTTTTTTTAATTCCTCCTACATCTGCATTCATGGCATGGTTATTTTTAAATGAGAAATTATCTAATTTAGATCTTTTAGGATTTTTTATAGCTACTATTGGTGTTTATATTGCTACTAGAGAAAAATAATTACTTTGCAATATATCCAAATTCTAAAGATGCGTCTGTTATTGAGTGATAAAGAGATTCACCAAAACTTCTTAATACAAATATTCTAAATTTATCTGGATCATCATCAAGCATATCAATAGTAACTGACATTCCGTTATAAGTAGAATTTAAACATTGATTTTTTTCTAGCTCACCAAAATTAAATGGGCATCCTTTTTTTAAAACTTCCTTGGCTTCCTTACCTTCAATTTCAACTATTGCTTTTGAATGAGATATGTCAGTTATTGCAAATTCATTATCATTAAATTTTTGCTCTATTTCATTTAAAATATCCTTTTTCTTAGAAACTAAAATCCAATTTCTTGGACCGTTCCAAAGTATTCTTGTGTTATCATTGGAGCTAACTAAAGATGGATTGTCTCTTAAATTTAGACCATCTACCTGCATGTTTTCTAATGATGAGTTTGAACTTTTATACTGAACTATCTGTACAATTAATAAATTAGTAGTTTCAGATATTGAAATTAAATTTTTATCATCTTTACCTTCAAAATCTCCAAATTGACCTTTTACATGCACATTATTTAAGGCTGAAATTAAACTCATGATCTTACTCTTTCTCCTTTTGGATCCACATAATGTGATGAAACTATCTCTACAGGAATAACTTTGTTTTTTAATGGAGACATTACAAATAATTTTTCTCCAATCATATTTTTTCCATCTTTTAATATTGCTAATGAAAATGGATTATCATGCTCAACACTCCAACAAGAAGCTGAAATATGACCTAATTTTTTATTTGGCAAAGGAGCGTTAGCGTCTTTAACTAAGTGTGAACCTTCTGGTATACTAGTTTTTTTATCCAATGGAACAACGCCTACAATTCGCTGTCTATCTTCAGCTACAAAAGCTGATCTCTGTAGTGATCTTTTTCCAATAAAATCTTTCTTTTTACTCATTAACCCTTCTAATGCATTGTCGTAAGGAATTGTTCTTCCATCTAATTCAGAACCTGCAACATGCCCCATTTCAATTCTAAGTGTAGACAGTGCTTCAGTTCCATATGGTTGAATTTGAAACTCTTCTCCAAGTTCAATTATTTTTTTCCACATAAATGTTCCGTTATCAGACTCAACATTAACTTCGTAAGCTAATTCACCTGAGAATGAAATTCTGAATATTCTAGCTTTAACACCAAATAAATCACCCTCGACATATCCCATAAACGGAAGACCTTCATTAGATACATCTGTTTTAGGGAACAATTTCTGTAATAAATCTCTTGATTTAGGACCAGCTATGGCAGCTCCTGCCCATTGCTCAGTTGTTGAAACTACATTTACATTAAGTTCAGGCCAAACAAGTTGCAAATAATACTCTAAATGCGAAAGCACATTCGCTGCTTGAGCAGTAGTTGTTGTCATGTGATAGTGGTTTTCTGAAATTCTAGTAGTTGTACCATCATCCATCACTATCCCATCTTCTCTTAACATCACTCCATATCTTGCTTTTCCAACAGGTAACCTCAACCATGCATTTGTGTATACTCTGTTTAAAAATTCAGCAGCATCAGGACCTTTAACGTCGATCTTACCAAGAGTTGTTACATCACAAACACCAACATTTGTTCTTACATTTTTCGCTTCTCTCTTTGAAGCTTCGAACAAAGTTTCGTTTCTTCTTTTGTAGTATCTTGGTCTTAACCAAACTCCTGCATCAACAAAAACAGCGTTATGCTCTTCATGCCAATTGTGAATTGGAGATTTTCTTGTTGGTTTTGAATGCTTTCCTACTTCTCTACCAACAATAGCACCTATGGAAATAGGTGTATAAGGAGGTCTAAAAGTTGTGTGGCCAACGGACGGAACAACTTTATTTTCAATCTCAGATACTAATTGTAATCCATTTAAATTACTTGTTTTTCCTTGGTCTGTTGCCATACCTAAAGTGGTATATCTTTTTACATGTTCGATTGATCTATAACCTTCTCTTAATGCAATCTCTACATCAGAAACAGCAACATCATTTTGAAAATCTAAAAATCTTTTATAACTTTTACCTTTTGGTAATGGAACACACCAAAACTTATCATGTTTAGAATATTTTTTTTCAACTACATTTGGAATAGATATTTCGTTATCTTTATCGGTAATTTTTTTTGATAATTCCTTTCCTTTTTCAAATGATGTTTTTAAAGTTTCTTCTAGAGTAAACACACCGTTAGCAGCTCCCAAAGTTGTTTCATTTTGTTTTGAAACTCCTGGAACAAACGCGTCTATCTCTTCATTAAATTTAGTTTTATTTCCTGATTGTGATGCCAAATGAATTGTAGGTGTCCAAAATCCAGAAACACATATACAATCACAAACTATATTTTCTATTTTGCCAAGTGTTTTCTTGTCTTCAGAAATAGTTGCCACATCAGCTGATTTTACTTTTTTATAACCTTGTGCTGCAACTACTACATATGAATCTTTAATATTAATTCCTAAATTTTTTGCTTCATCAATAATTTCTGATTGTGGATTTGATCTAGAGTCTAAAACTATAGGCTCAACTCCATGTTTTTTAAATTCAATTGCAGTTTCATAGCCACTATCATTGTTTGTAAACACTAAAGGTTTTTTTCCAACTAAGACGCCATAAACTTTTAAATATTCTTTAGCTGCAGATGAAAGCATTACTCCAGGAGTATCATTGTTTCCAAAAACAATTGGTCTTTCGATTGATCCTGATGAAATTAGAACTTCTTTTGCTCTAATGTACCAAAGTCTTTTGTTTGGATGATATTTTTTAGTTTTAGGTAGATGATCACTAACTTTTTCAGACATTACCAACATGTTGTGATCATAATATCCAAAAACTTGAGATCTATTTTTTACTATTACGTTTGGCATCTCTTTCAATTCTGAAATAATACCGTCCGCCCAATCTTTTCCAGATTGGTTACCAATATTCACATCACTTGTTAATAATGAACCACCATATCTTGGTTTGTCCTCAGCCAAAATTACTTTGGCTCCATTTTTCGCTGCAGAATACGCACTCGCTAAACCTGATGGTCCAGATCCAGCAATTAAAAGATCGCAATACTCATATTTATGTTCATATCTTTCTTTATCATGTTTTGTTGATGCTACTCCTAATCCAGCTGCTTTTCTAATAAATGGCTCATAAATTTTGTACCAAAAGCTTTTTGGCCACATAAAAGTTTTATAATAAAATCCAGCAGGTAAAAATATTTTTAAAAAATTGTTTATAGCCCCAATATCAAAGTTAACACTTGGCCAACAATTAACACTGCTTGCCTCTAATCCTTCAAATAATTCTTGTTCGGTTGCTTTAATATTTGGCTCCGTTTCACCATTTCTATAAAGTTGAACAACAGCGTAAGGTTCATCAACTCCTGCACCAAAAAACCCTCTAGGTCTGTGATATTTAAAGCTTCTACCAACTAAATGAACACCATTTGCTAGTAAAGCTGAAGCTAATGTATCACCTTCATATCCAAAATAAGATGTGCCGTTGAACTTAAAAGAAATTTTTTTATTTCTATTTATTAAGCCACCTGTTTCTATTCGATAACTCTGTGTCATTAAGCAATTTCTTCGTTAGCTTTATAAGTTTTAAAAATTTCATGTGTTGCAGTATCTCTCTCAACTTTTATCCACTGTCTGCAACCAGATAAATGCTGCCAAAGTTCTAAATGTTTTCCTCTTGGACTAACTCTATTGTATACGAAATTATCCCATTCTTGATCTGTGACTTTTTTATTTAGTTCTGGTCTTTTAACAGTAGCATCTCCACCATAAGAAAATTCATTTTGAGATCTCATTCCACAATGTGGGCATTTAATATGTAACATTTATGAAATCCAAGTTTTTGTACCAAGACCTTTTTCATCAATAAGATGACCAGTACTAAATCTGTTCAAACTGTATCCTGCATTTAATTCATGAACTCTATCTTGAGCAATAGTATGTGCAAATGTCCATCCTGATGCTGGAGTTGCTTTAAAGCCTCCGTAACACCATCCACAATTTAAATACAAACCATCAATATGAGTTTTATCAATTATTGGTGAACCATCCATTGACATGTCCATAATCCCACCCCAAGTTCTTAGCATTTTTAATTTACTTAAAAATGGCATCATCGCAATTCCTTCAGTTAAAACATGTTGTAATGTTGGAAGATTACCTCTTTGAGCGTAACTATTATAACCATCGAGGTCTCCACCCATTACCATTTCACCTTTGTCTGATTGACTAATATAAAAGTGACCTGCACCAAAAGTTACAACTTTATCTAAAACTGGTTTCACTGGTTCAGAAACACAAGCTTGTAAAAGATGCGTTTCAATTGGCAAAGTCATATTTAATTTTTCAGCTAAAATATTTGTGCTTCCTGCAACGCATAGACCAACTTTTTTTGCTTTAATATTTCCTCTAGATGTTCTGATCCCTTTTATTTTTCCTGCAGAAACATCAAAACCTGTAACTTCACAATTTTGAATTATATCTACTCCCATTGAGTCTGCTTGACGTGCATATCCCCAGGCAACTGCATCATGACGAGCAGTTCCAGCGCTTGGTTGCATCAATCCACCAAAGATTGGAAATCTTACGTTATCTGAAAAGTCAGCCATTGGAATTAATTCTTTTACTTCTTCTCTGTTTAAAAGAACTGCATCAATTCCGTTTAATCTCATCGAATTTCCTCTTCTTGCGTATGCATTCATTTGTGCATCTGAGTGTGCAAGATTAATAATTCCTCTTGGAGAAAACATTACGTTGTAATTTAAGTCCTGACTCATCTTTCTCCATAGATCCATTCCAAACTCACTGAAAAGACCATTTTCATCATGCATGTAATTTGATCTGATAATTGTAGTGTTACGACCAACGTTTCCACCGCCAATCCATCCTTTTTCAATGATAGCTACTTTTGTAATTTGATGTTCTTTAGCTAGATAATACGCTGTAGCTAAACCATGACCACCACCTCCGATGATAACAACATCGTACTCTTCTTTAGGATTTGGATCTTTCCAAGCTAAATCCCAATTTTGATGGCCTGTTAATGCATTTTTAACCAAGCTAAAAATAGAATACTTTTGCATATTAGAATTTTATATTAATGAATTTAAATAGTTCTTATTTTTTTTATATATATATTTTAGAAGTTTCGAAAAATCTCAAATAAGATAATTATTATGCAAAAAAATTTACAATAAAGGATAACGAATGAGCGAAGTAAAATCAGATATACAGATAGCTAGAGAAGCTAAAATGCAACCAATAAATGATATTTTAGCAAAGATAAATGTACCTGATGAAAGCTCTGCGTTTAGTCCTATGGGCAGACATATTGCAAAAATAAATTTAGAATATTTAGAGCAACTAAAAGATAAGCCAGATGGAAAATTAATTTTAGTAACTGCTATTACTCCAACCCCAGCAGGAGAAGGGAAAACTACAACTTCAGTTGGATTAAATGATGGTTTAAATAAAATTGGAAAAAAATCTATTGTATGTCTTAGAGAACCAAGCTTAGGTCCTTCTTTTGGTATGAAAGGTGGAGCAGCTGGTGGAGGTTATGCTCAAGTCGTTCCAATGGAACAAATCAATTTACATTTTACAGGTGACTTTCATGCAATTACATCGGCTCATAATTTATTATCAGCATTAATCGATAATCATATTTATTGGGGAAATAAACTGGATATCGATGTAAGAAGAATTGTTTGGAAAAGAGTTATGGACATGAATGATAGATCATTAAGATCTATAAATATAAATTTAGGTGGTGTGGCAAATGGTTTTCCAAGAGAAGATGGTTTTGATATTACAGTTGCATCAGAAATAATGGCAATCTTTTGCTTATCAAATGATTTGGAAGATTTAGAAAAAAGAATTGGAAATATAACTATTGGTTATACCAGAGATAAAAAACCAGTTTATGCGAAAGACTTAAATGCTCAAGGTCCTATGACAGTTCTTTTAAAAGAAGCTATCAGACCTAATGTTACACAAACTTTGGAAAATAATCCTGCAATTATTCATGGTGGTCCGTTTGCAAATATTGCTCATGGTTGTAACTCGGTTATCGCAACTAAGACTGGTTTAAAATTAGCAGACTATGTTGTAACTGAAGCGGGATTTGGTGCTGACCTTGGTGCAGAAAAATTCTTAGATATTAAATGTAGAAAATCAAATTTAAAACCAAGCTGTGTTGTAATTGTTGCAACTATAAGGGCTTTAAAAATGCACGGTGGTGTTGCTAAAGATGATTTGAAAAACGAAAATGTTGAAGCTTTAAAAAAAGGGTTAGTAAATTTAGAAAGACATATTCAAAATGTTAAAAAATTTGGTTTACCTGTTGCTGTAGCAGTTAATCATTTTATAAAAGATACTGATAATGAAGTGAAAGCACTTATAGATTTTTGTGATAATTTAGGTGTTAAAGCTAGTCTATGTACTCATTGGGCAAATGGTGGTGAAGGTACAAAAGAATTAGCAGCTCATGTTTCAGAATTGTGTGAAAAAGATGAAGCTAAATTTCAATTTTTATACGAAAGCAAAACACCTCTGTTTAAAAAAATAGAGACTATTGCAAAAGAGATTTATAGAGCAGATGAAGTAATTGCTGATACAAAAATTAGAGATCAACTTAAAAACTTTGAAGAAGCTGGGTATGGTGATTTACCAATTTGCGTTGCTAAAACTCAATACAGTTTTTCAACAGATCCAAATCTTAAAGGAGCACCGACAGGTCATGCTTTACCAGTGAGAGAAGTAAGGCTATCATCAGGAGCAGAGTTTATTGTGGTTATTTGTGGTGCAATCATGACTATGCCTGGATTACCTAGAGTTCCTGCAGCTGACTCTATTAAACTTAATGAAAAAGGTGAAATTGAAGGATTATTCTAAGTTAAGATAATTTAACCAATTCTCTAATTCTCTCATTCTGGAAATTTTATCTAATTTTTTATTTTCTATTTCTATATTTTTAATGTGATAATCGATATGATTTTGGTCTTCAAAAGCACCACGTTCTATAAGTCTATCTTTTCTAAAAATAATTAAGTTAATCATCTTGTTGTATGTAATTTCTGGATGATACTGAAGGCCCCACACATCACAATTTCCAATTTTAAAATTTAAACCTTGAACGTTATTAATTGGGTTCGAAGCGAGCAGTGTTGAATTTTCTGGAAGAGTTACAACTTCATCAAAATTAAATGCTGGAGTATTAAACTTTTTATTTTTGTTTTTATATAATGGATGATTTAAACCATTTTCATTAATTTCAATATCTCTTGCAATCCCTCGGTGTGACCCCTTCTCAGCTTTTTTTACCTCACCACCAGCGGCAGTTACTGCAACTTGCATTCCCCAACAAATCGCTAGAACTTTTTTAATTTTTTTCTGACACTCTTTCATAAATTCTATTTGTCTTAAAATTTCAGGTGTCTTGTTATAAATATTTAAACTACTTCCACCCCAAATAAGACCATCATAACTTTCTAATGGATCAATATTCTCGCTTATATTTTCATCTGAAGATGGATTAACTACATCTATATTTAGTTGATCAGTAAAATGAGAAAGACTATGTTTTAAGCTTTCAGTATGAGTTTGAATACCTGCTTCTGTAAAACTTTGATTTTCCTCTTGTAAATTACCTTCTACTACCAAAATTTTCTTCATTAAAATAATTCTCCTGAAATACTTTTTTTATACATCTCTTTTAAATCATCTTGTGTTATTTTTTTTGGATTGCCTCCTGTAGATGGATCTTCAAATGCCATTAAAGAAAGTTTTTCTAAATCAATTTCATTACAATCCATAACATCTGAAAGTTTATGAGGAATATTTAATTCTTTACGCAAATTTAATATCCATTCTAAAAAGTTTTCAAATGTACTATTTAGATTAAGATAATTACAAATAGACTTAATTCTGTTTTCAATAACTGATTTATTAAAAGTTAGAACATAAGGTATAAATATAGCATTACTTAAACCATGATGTACATCAAACTGTGCATTTATTGGATGACTTAAAGAATGTATTGCACCAAGACCTTTTTGAAAAGCAGTAGAACCCATGCTAGATGCCGCTAACATTTCAGATCTAGCTTCTATGTTCTTACCATTTTTATAAACTTCTATTAAAGAATTTTTAATTAATCTCATACCCTCAAGTGCAATTCCATCTGCCATTGGATGAAATCCAGGTGCACAAAAAGCCTCGAGATTATGAGCAAGTGCATCCATTCCTGTTGCAGCTGTTATTCTTGGAGGAAGATCTTTGGTTAAATTTGGATCTAAAATTACAATAGAAGGTAAAATTTTTGGATGAAAAATTATTTTTTTTATTCCTGTTTCTTCATTAATGATGGCTGAAGCTCTTCCTGTTTCTGAGCCTGTTCCTGCGGTAGTTGGAACCGCTATAATTGGAGAAATTTTATTTCCATCAGCTCTTGTCCAATAATCACCTATATCTTCAAAATCCCATATAGGTCTTTTTTGACCGCACATAAAAGCTATTCCCTTTCCGACATCTAATGCACTACCTCCACCAAAGGCAATTACTCCATCACATTTTTTTTCTATATATAAAGAAACCCCATCCATCACGTTTTTTCCAGTTGGGTTTCCTGAAAATTGTGAAAATACTTGTAAATGATCAAAGTCTTTTTTTAATTTTTCAATTACTTTTGAAGTCATTGGAAGATTTAAAAGATCTTTATCAGTTACAAAAAGTGGACTTTTAATTTTTAAACTTGAACAGGCAGTTGCAAGATCTTCTATTTTACCTGCTCCAAACCAAATAGTAGTAGGATAATTCCAATTCATAAAAAAATTATAATTAGTATAATTATATAGATATTTTCTATAATTTAATATTAGAAACTATTTATAATTTACCAATTTTTTTTTGCGACAAATAGTAATCGAAATTTTCGTTTGTAATCGATTTGAAAAATACATAGTCTATTACTCATACATAATAAAAGGAGTATAAATGAAAAAGATTATTATCTCATTAATAATGACGTTTGGAATAATCTCTTCAACTTCATTTGCTGGTACTTTAGTAATAAACACAGATACATCTGATGCAGCACCTAAAGCAGCTTTTGAATATATCATTAAGAAATTTGAAGATGAAAATCCTGATGTCACAGTAAAATGGAATGTTTTTGATCATGAAGGTTACAAACAATCTATTAGAAATTTTTTGAACACTGATCCACCTGACGTGGCAAACTGGTATGCAGGAAACAGAATGTTGCCATTTGTTAGAGCAGGTTTATTTGAAGATGTGTCTGATATCTGGTCAGATTCAGGATGGGTTGATGGAAACTTAAGTGAAAATATGGAGCATGCTAAAAAATCCATGACAATTGGTGGCAAGCAATGGGGAATTCCTTATACTTACTATCAGTGGGGAGTTTATTACCGAAAAGATATTTTTAATAACTTAGGTATTAGTGTTCCAAAAACTTGGGATGAGTTCGTTAAAGCTTGTGAAACAATTAAAGCAAGTGGTGTTACACCGATAACTATTGGATCAAAATATCTATGGACTACTGCAGGAGTATTTGACTACTTAAATTTAAGAACAAATGGATATGAATTCCATATGGATCTTACTTTAGGAAAAGTTCCTTATACTGATGCTAAAGTTCAAGCAGTTTTTGATAAATGGGATGAGTTGGTTAAACCTGGTTACTTTTTAGAAAATCATGCTGCTCTAAGTTGGCAAGAGGCTCTAACCCCAATGATTAATGGTGAAGCTGCAATGTATGTTATGGGTAATTTTGCAGTTGCTCCTTTAAAAGAGGGTGGTTTAAATGATGATACTTTAGGATTCTTTCAATTTCCTGAAATAACTCCAGGTATTCCAATGGCTGAGGAGGCACCTACTGATACAGTGCATATACCTTCAAAAGCTAAGAATAAAACTGATGCAAAACGTTTCTTGATATTTATGTCTCGAGCTGATGTGCAAGAAGAGATTAATAAAATATTAGGTCAGCTACCTATTAACAAAAACTCTGGTGTTAAAGAAGGAGATCCTTTCTTATCAGCAGGATTAAATATGCTTAATAATGCTTATGCGATGGCGCAATTCTACGATAGAGATGCTCCAGCTCAAATGGCATCAGAAGGTATGAAGGGCTTCCAAGAATACATGTCTAATCCAGACAGAAGACAAAAAATCTTGGAAAGATTAGAAAAAGTACGTCAAAGAGTTTATAAATAAACTTTTAATTTAACTTAGGGGCTTATTAGCCCCTAGGTTTAAAATCGATTTCATCAATTTTTAAAATAGAATTAAATGGAACTAAATAATTCAAAAGCAAAAAGAATTACTTGGTGGCAAAAAAATCAAATTAAAGTAAGCCCATGGATTTTTTTAGCTCCAGGTTTGATATTTTTTTTCATTTATGTAATAGCTCCAATATTTGTATCTATTGGTATATCTTTTTATCAATGGGATGGCTTGTCCCCTTCGATATATGTTGGTCTTCAAAATTATATTGAACTACTAGATGATGAATATTTTTATATTTCACTTTGGAATAATGTTAAGTGGTTAGTATTTTTCATGCTAGCTGTTCCTATTGGTCTTGGATTAGCAATATTTTTAAATCAAGTTGTTTTTGGAATTAGGTTAGTAAAATCTCTATTTTTTTTTCCATTTGTTATATCTCAAGTGGTTATTGGTCTAATTTTTACCTGGTTTTACCAACCAAACTATGGGGTCATTGCACCATTTCTAAATTTCATTGGGTTAGAGGGATTTTCAATTCTTGCAAATGAAGATACTGCTACTTATGGGATAATATTTGCAGGTCTATATCCGCAAATTGCTTATTGTTTAATTTTATATTTAACAGGACTTAATAATATTAACCCTGAACAAATCGAAGCTGGAAGAATGGATGGTGCTAAAGGGTTTCATTTATTTTGGAACATAGTACTCCCACAGCTTAGACCTGCAACTTTTCTAGCAATTGTAGTTACTGTAATTGGTGCACTAAGAAGTTTCGATATGGTAGCAATAATGACTCAAGGAGGTCCTTATGGATATTCAAATGTCTTGGCGTATTACATGTTTGAGCAAGCTTTAAGTGAATATGGATACAGAATGGGATACGGGTCAGCAATAGCAACTGTTTTATTTACGATAATGATGTTTTATATTTTGTTTTTCATATACAGAATGTATCGAAATGAGAGAGAGGATAATAACTAAATGTTCCCTACTCCTATTCATCAAAGACCAGTTGTAAATCAATATATTTATAAAATATTTTTACCTATCTCATTAATTATTTGGCTGATACCAATATTTGGTATTTTAATGACATCTATCAGGGGCCTGGGAGATATTACAGCTGGAAACATGTGGGGAACACCGAGTGAATTTTTACTTTTTTCAAATTTACACGATGTTTTCACTAAAACTCCAATGGTTAAATATACTCTAAATAGTTTTAAAGTAACTATACCAACAATGTTAGGAGCGGTTGCTTTAAGTTGTATGACTGGCTTTGCACTTGCTAACTATAAATTTAAGACAAATTTAACAATATTTTTTATTTTTATAGCTGGAAACTTTGTTCCATTTCAAATTTTAATGATACCAGTTAGAGACCTGACTTTTAAAATTGGTCTCTACAACACTATTACAGGATTGGTGTTATTTCATGTAGCTTTTCAAACAGGGTTTTGTACACTTTTTATGAGAAATTTTATTAAAGCTCTACCTCAAGAGCTTATTGAAGCCGCAAGAATGGATGGAGCATCTGAATTTAAAATATTTTGGAAAATAATATTACCTTTAACTAGACCAGCTATAGCAGCACTTTGTGTATTAATTTTTACATTTATTTGGAACGATTATTTTTGGGCAACTGTCTTAATACAAGGTGATCATGCAATGCCTATTACTGCTGGATTAAAATCATTGAATGGTCAATGGATTACAGCTTATCACTTGTTATCAACTGGATCCATTGTTGCTGCTATACCTCCCGTTGTTATGTTTTTCTTAATGCAAAAACATTTTATTGCTGGATTAACTCTTGGGGCAACTAAAGGTTAGTATGATTAAAGTTACATTTATTGGAGCTGGAAGTACTGTGTTTATGAAAAATATACTTACAGATATTTTGCTTGAAAAAAAATTCAGTAACTGTGAAATAGTTTTGCAAGATATTGATGAAAGACGATTAAAAACCTCAAATTTAGTCGCAGAAAAAGTTGCAAAATCAATAGGTGTAAATCCAAAAATTATAATTGAAAAAAATCAAAAAAAAGCACTCAGTGGAGCTGACTTCGTAATATTAATGTTTCAAATAGGAGGTTATGAGCCTTCTACAGTTATTGATTTTGAAATACCAGCAAAGTATGGACTAAAACAAACTATTGGTGACACTTTAGGAATAGGTGGAATTATGAGAGGATTGAGAACAGTTCCTGCCCTGTTGTCCGTTGCAAAAGATATGAATGAAGTTTGTCCGGGCGCAACTATGTTGCAGTATGTTAATCCTATGGCAATTAATTGTTTAGCATTGTCTAAATTTGCCCCTGAGCTTAAATATGTTGGGCTTTGTCATTCTGTGCAAGGAACTGCTGAAGATTTAGCAAAAGATATTGGTGAGGATATTAAAAATATTAGTTATGAATGTTCAGGTATCAATCATATGTCTTTTTATACTAAGTTTGAAAAAATTAATTCTGATGGAAAAAAAGAAAATCTTTATCCTAAAATTTTTAAAGCTGGAAAAGAAAAAACATTTGGAACCAATTGGGACGGATGCACGAATGAAGTTAGATATAAAGTTTTAGAAAAATTTGGATATTTTGTTACAGAATCATCCGAACACTTTGCAGAATATACTCCTTGGTTTATTAAAAATAACAGAGAGGATTTATTGAGTGAATTCAATATTCCAATTAATGAATATATTAGAAGGTGCAAAAAACAAATTAAAGAGTGGGATCAACAAGAGCAAAATTTATTAGATGGAGAAAAATTTGTTTGTGAGAAATCTTTAGAGTATGCTTCACGGATTATTGTATCAATTGTTGACGGAAAAGAAGACACAATTAATGGTAATGTTTTGAATAACAAGTTGATTTCTAATTTACCAGATGATTGTTGTGTTGAAGTACCATGTAAAATAAATAATGAAGGAATTAACCCACAAAAAGTTGGGGATTTACCAATGCATTTAGCAAACCTAATGAAAACTAATATAAATGTACAACAGTTAACTGTTGAAGCTTTAAGAACTAAAAAGAAAGATGCTATTTATCATGCAGCTATGTTGGATCCACTTACTTCCTCTTTATTAAGTTTAGATCAAATAAGTTCTATGGTAGATGAGTTGTTAATAGCTCATAAAAATTGGATACCAAAATTTAATTGACATGAAAAATAACTTTCCTAATGGTTTTTTTTGGGGGACTGCAACTGCAAGTTACCAAATAGAGGGTGCTATTGATAAAGATGGAAAGAGTAAAAGTATTTGGGATACTTTTACACATACACCTGGAAAAGTAAAAAATAATGAAAACGGGGATACAGCTGTAGATCATTATCATAGATACGAAGAAGATATTGAGTTGATGGCTAATATAAATCTAAATTCCTATAGATTTTCTTTAGCGTGGACTAGGATTATTCCAGAAGGAAAAGGTAAAATAAATCCAAAAGGGATAGATTTTTATTCAAGATTAATTGACAAATGTTTAGAAAAAAATATTGAACCTTTCATAACTTTATATCACTGGGATCTTCCTCAATCTCTACAAGATAAAGGAGGTTGGGCAAATAGAGATATGACAAATATATTTGCAGATTATTCAGAGTCTATTGTTAAAAATTTTGGAGACAGATGTAATCATTTTATCACATTTAATGAACCAGCTGTTTTTACAATTTATGGATATGTAGATGGTTATATGGCTCCAGGATACAAAGATTTAGAGAAATATTTTGCATCAATACATAATGTTAATCTTGCACATGGTACAGCTTTTCAAGCAATGAAAGCTTTAAACAATAATATTAAAATTGGTTGTTCATTTAATATGGCACCCTGTATTCCTGCTACAAAATCAAGTGAAGATCTTCATGCTACTAAATTATTTGATACTTATTGGAATAGATCATTTGCTGACCCTATGTATCTTGGAAAGTATCCAGAATTATTAATTGATAATGTCTCAAAACATATTCAACAAGATGACATGAAAACTATTTTTCAAAAAAATGATTTTATAGGATTAAACCATTATCAACATTATAGAATTAAAGCTGACAACAATAATTTACTTAAAGCAAGAGGAGCAGTTAATGATGAATTACCTTTTGGTCTTGAAGATAAAGATACAAAGTTAACTCTTATGGGATGGGAAATTGTTCCAGATGCTTATTATGATCAAATTATGGATTTAAAAAATAATTATGGAAATCCAGATATTTATTTAACTGAAAACGGAGCTGCATATCCAGATTTAATTGAAAAAAATGGAGAAATAAACGACACCGATCGTATTGATTATTTTAAAAAATATTTAAATGCTGTAAAAAAATCTATTGATGATGGAGCTAAAGTTAAAAGCTATTTTGCATGGACATTCATGGATAATTTTGAATGGGCATTAGGATTTGAAAAGAGATTTGGAATAGTGCACGTTGATTTTAAGACTTTAAAAAGAACTCCTAAAAAGTCATATTATTTTTTCAAAAAACTTGTGGAAGAGAATTCCATTCCACTAGACTTTTAATTTATTAAATCCAAATATAAAGCTGCTGACCAAGAAAAATTATTAGCACCATAAGGAGTTCCTGATTTACAACTGTAGTATTCATGAAAATCCTTTTCATGCATTAAATCTAATGTATGTGATTTTATTTTATTAGCAAAATTAGGGTCTTTTTCCAATAATCCTTTATATAAGATCCAATTACAATTAATCCAAACAGGTCCTCTCCAATATCTTATCTCCTCAAAATATTTGCTATCAGGCTTTATTGACGAAAAGAAATATTTTTCATTCGAATTATACTTTTTTAAACTTTGAATTATCGAATTATTAATTTCTTTATTTTGAATATCTGCAAACAAAATAAAATAATTTGTAATAGAAGGGATTTCTAAAGATTGCTTATTTAAAACATCGAATGAATAAAATGAATTATCATTTTGATTATATAAACTAATCAATTTATTTTCAGTTTTTGTTATTTTTTTTTCAATTGAAGCACAGTCAATATTATTTTTTGTTGCAATATAGACTAGATCTTTGCAAGCTTTCAAAAACAAAGAATTAAAACCTATATCAGCAACATTAAACATTGAAATATCGTAGAGCTTTTCAGGATTATATTTTTCATTTCTGAACTGATTTAAAAGAGTAATATAACAATCGTAATCTCTTTTAAGTGGTCGTACATCACTACTTGAGACATCCAAATCTCTTCTTTTATATTCCAAATTTTCTTCAATTAAAATTTTACTTAAAGGAAAATCCCATAAAGGCGAATTATCTGTGCCACTTTCCCAAGGATGTAATATTGATACTAAACCAGTATCATTTGGGTCTCTATATTTATAAAACCATTCTAAATATTTTTTTGTTTTTTTTATTAAGTTCAAAATTCTTTTCATTTCACTCGAACTAAATTCATTCTTATCTAACATTAATTTTAAAATACTTGAGACTATAGGTGGTTGAGTTATTCCAGATGATGGAATTTTATCGCCACACTGCCAAGTATTATGATTGGGAAAATAATTTTCATCCTTTTGATGAAACAAAATATGAGGAACCATACCGTCTGACCATTGTCCTTCGAACAACTTTTCTAACTCAACTATTGCGTATTCTTTATTAAAATAAGAATAACCGAGGGCTATATATGCTGAGTCCCAATTCCATTGAGCTGGGTACAACTTATTGTTTGTAGGCAGAGTGTATCCCTCACGCCTATTATTTAATAAAATATTCTCAGCTTCTCTTTTTAACAAACTCATTAACCCTTAACGCTCCCTGATGTTAATCCACTAACTAAATATTTTTCAAAATAAACAAAAATAAATAAAATTGGTAAAGTTACAACTACTGAACCAGCCATTAAATATTGTCTTGGTGTTTCAGCTCCTACGTTTAAGAACTGTATTGCTCTTGATAATGTAAATGAGCTAGGGCTATCTAAAAACATTAGTGAAAATAAAAACTCATTCCAGGCAATCATAAATACATATAATGCTACAGAGGCAATTGCTGGTAAACTTAAAGGTAAAATGATTTTAACAATTATTCCAAACCAATTTTGTCCATCCATTATACCCGCTTCTTCAAGTTCTTTTGGTATACTTTTGAAATATCCTTGGAGCATATAAATTGCAACTGGCAGTGTTGTGGCTGTATAAATAATTAATAATCCAAATACAGAATTTCTTAGACCTAATTGACTAAAAACTGTGTAAAGAGGTATGACGAGGACAATAGCTGGAAACATATATATAATTAAAATAGAAGTAGATAAAAAATGTTTTCCAAAAAAGTTTAATCTTGCTACTGCATAAGCTGCTGGGATCCCAAGTAATAAAGTAATTATAACCGTGCCTACTGAAACAATTGAACTATTAAGCATGTACCTGCCAAAATTATATTCTGTAAAAACCACAATATAGGATTTGAATAAGGTTTTTATATCTTGTGTTAAATCAACACTGAAATCTAAAGGATTAATTAATAAAAGGGCTTGGGTCTTGAAGCTTGTTACTAGCATCAAGTAAAAAGGGAATAAAATTACAAAAGAAAAAAAGATTATTCCAAATAAGGTTAAAAAATCAAAAAATATAATTTGTGCAGAAAAATCATAATTAAAATGTTTTTTATTATAATTAGATAGCTTATTAACAAAAAATAATAGTATAAGAAATGTACCTATATAATGCCAAACAGGTAAAGAACTATTAATAAAATAATCAACTAAAACAAACACAGATGCTAATAAAATTACTTTAGATAATTTGTTAAATTTTTCACTTAAGAAAATTGAAATAATAGAAATTATAATTCCACTTAAAAAATAAAAATTAAAATTTAAAGTTTGAAGCTCAATTCCTTGTAATGTGGATAAAATTTTCCAAATAGAAATCAGTGAAAATAAAAAAAATGAGGAAATTAGACTAAATGTGATAATTGATTTAATTCTCATTGGCTCTTTTTCCTATAAGCTTAAAATAAATTAACATAAAAAATAAAAGTAATAATACAATCACCATTGATACAGCAGATCCCATTCCAATATTTCCTATTGAAAATCCCTGTTCATAGACATTAATTGGAAGTGTTCTTGTTCCTGACGCACCTCCTGTTAAAAGAAAAATATCTTCGAACTTATTAAAATTCCAAATAAACCTAATCATAAACAAAATTGAAATCACTGCAGTAATCTGTGGCAATGTTATATTCATAAATTTAGTGTAAGGCCCAGCACCATCAATATCTGCTGCCTCATAAAGTTCTTTAGGAACTGCTTGAAGTCTTGCTAATATAAAAAGAAAAGCTAAAGGAAAATATCTCCAGATTTCAAAGATAATAACAGTTGTAAGCGCTAATCTTAATTTAAATTCAAAACCAAAAATAAAAATTGATACATACTTTTGACCTAATAAATTTATTGGCTTATCTATTATACTATAATTCAGTAATAGATTATTTAAAGTACCACTATTAGGATCTAATAGAAGTTCCCATGTAAAAGCTAAGGCCACAACTGGAGCCACATAAGGAAACAATAACGTACTTCTTACAAAGCTTCGACCTCTAAACTTTTGATTTACCATTTGTGCTGACAAAATTCCAAAAACAATCGCACCCACAGTTCCAAAAAAAGTATAATAAAATGTTGTTAATAATAAATCTTTAAATTCATAGTTTGTGATTACTTTTTTAAAATTTGACAAAGTAAAATCACTTGTCAAAAGTATGTTATCTGCTTTTCCCTTTAAATTAGGTTTATTTAATTTAAATTGTTTTTTATCAATTTTTTCACCATTTTTTGTCTCAAAAAAAATTATAAATTGCTCTCTGTATTTTTTTGACCAATTACCAAAATCACACTGAACTTTATTTGAAGTGAACTTACATCTCTCATCTAAATCAATCGGTTTAACATTACTTGGGAATTTATCTTGAAATTTAACATTTCTAATATCTTGAATTAAGGAACTATTTCTTAATTTATATATAATCTTTATTTTTGAATCTTCGTTTTTAATAGATTTAACTATTTTTTTAGCTCGTGGCTCTGGAATTCTTATATCTTTTAATTGAACTTCCTTAAAACTAATCCAAACGTTTGAAAATATTGGAAATAATACTATTGCAAATACTATTAAAACTGCTGGCAAAGTTAAGGCATAAGCAGTTCTTTTTTCTATTTTTGAAAGTGAATTACTCATAAAAAAAGCGGATAATTAATATTATCCGCTTTTTTAAAAAATTAAAATTAATTGAACTGTGCTAATGCAGTATTGATCATATCAACTGCTTCATCAACATCAATTTGATCATCAATATATAATCTTGTTATTCTATTAATGAATTGAGAATTGATAACTTTAGAAGCTCTAGAAAGTTCACCTTCTTTAACTCCCCATCTATTAGCAGTATCTAAACCAGCTACAATGTTATCGATAACATCTGCTGAATAAAGATCAGTTAATGGAGCTTTTCTATCTACTCCAACTGGAAGTTTTGACCAAGCTTTAGTATACGCAGCTGGATCACTTGCATTACCTCTTCTTACAGGAAATTTTCCTTCAGGAGCAATTGCTAAAGTTGAAGTATATCCTTCATCCATAGAATAAAGAATAAACTGTTTAGCTTCATCCGTATCTGCATCAGCTGTTATACCAAAGTATCTTACATCTGCCCAAGCAGCACCTTTTTTATTGTTCGGTCCACTAAAGTTTGTAATGAAACCAGTTTTTGATGCTAACTCACTTGAAGTTGGATCGTCATTTATTGTTGGAGGAGCAGAATCTCTTAACCCTGCTAACTCATCCATAATAAATGGAGACCAGATAATCATTGGAGTTTTACCTGCAAAATAAAGTTCTCTAGATTGCTTCCAGTATAATTCACCTTCTGGACTAGCTTTTGCAATTGTTTTATAAAACTCTAAAGCTTTTTTAAGTTTGTTTCCTTGTTTTTTAATACCACCTTTTTTAACTACGTTAACTCCATTAGCCAATAATACATGTTCTAAAACCTGACTCATGAAGTTTTCGTCTGTTTTTGTAGCAGCAACAAATCCAAACATATCACTTGAAGATAAAACCTCTATTGCTTTGGTGATATTTGCATAACTAGTTGGTGGCTCTAAACCCGCTTTCTCAAAAAGATCTTTTCTATAAACGATCATTTGAGTCCAACCATCAACTGGAACAGCAGCAATTTTTGATCCTTGCTTAGCCATTTTTAATGCTCCAGGTGCAAAAGTTTTCTTACCTAATTCTTTAACTACATCATTGTTAGCATCAACATCTAAAATTCCTGCTTCAGCCCATGGCAATACATATTGAAGTGTATGATAAATTACATCAGGTAAATCACCTGCTGCAGCTGCAGCTGTTGCTCTTTTACCTAATTCTTTCTCATCGATTGGAATAACTTCAACTGCAATACCAGTTTTTGCTTCGAAAGCTTTAGCCATATCTTCTTGCTTAGCCATTCTTGCTGGTTGAGTTTCAGTTGTCCAAAACTTGATATCTGCAAAAGCAACATTATTAATAAAAAATGCTAAAGCAGATAATACTATTAATGTTTTTTTAAACATTGTTATCTCCTTATTATTATTTTAATTAAACCTTATTATTTTTAAAAAGAAATTTCTTATGCAATAGTGTCATATCTCGTTTGAGTAAGTTTCAACAAGAAATGAAAAAAACCTTTATTTAAAGGCTAAATTATTGCTATCAAATAAATGACATTTGTTTAGATCGAAACTTAAGCTAAGATTGTCGCCTACGTTAACTTTGCTGGCTCCATCAGTTTGAACTACTAGAGGTTCTCCCTCTTTTTCAAGATACAAAAAAGTAGATGAACCTAATTTTTCAATTACGAATACTTTGCTTTCCCAGCAATTTTCGCCTCCATTGATTAAGATATGCTCAGGTCTGATACCAATTTTAACACTATCACCAGGTGAAACTTTATCTGAAATTTTTGGAACAATAATTTTCCCTTGTCCTGAAATTTCAACTTCTGTTCCAGAATTATTAGAACTTAGAACTTTAGAATTAATAAAGTTCATCTTTGGTGAACCAATAAATCCACCTACAAATAAATTTTCTGGCTCATTATATAATTTTAAAGGTGATCCTTTTTGAGAAACAATACCCTGGTCCAATACAACTATATCATCTGCAAGTGTCATTGCTTCTGTTTGATCGTGTGTAACATAAATCATTGTTGCATTTAATTGATCATGCAATTTAGCTAATTCTACTCTCATCTGAACTCTTAAAGCTGCATCTAAATTGGACAAAGGTTCGTCAAACAAAAATACTTTTGGTTTTCTTGTAATAGCTCTACCAATTGCAACTCTTTGTCTTTGTCCCCCTGATAATTGTTTTGGTTTTCTCTCTAAGTATTCTTCAATTTGAAGAATTTTAGCAGCTTCCATAACTCTTTCTGTAATTTCTTCTTTAGATTTTTTTTCAATCTTTAATCCAAAAGCCATATTATCAAACACTGTCATGTGTGGATACAAAGCATATGATTGAAAAACCATTGCGATATTTCTTTCTTTAGGAGGAAGGTCATTTACAACTTGTCCATCTATTGAAATTGTTCCTGAGTTGATCTCCTCTAAGCCAGCAATCATTCTTAACATTGTTGATTTTCCACATCCGCTTGGTCCAACCAATACAGTGAAAGATTCACTTTTTATATCCAAAGACACATCTTTGATCACATGCGTAGATCCAAAAGATTTATTTATATTAGAAATATTTATCTCAGCCATCTTGAGTTAATAATTATATTGTAATTTTATTTTTAATTTGTTTATATTTGGTAAGCATATTTATAAACTGGAGAAAACACAATGAGTAAAATTGCAATTATTGGAGCAGGACCTTGCGGTCTATCAATGTTAAGAGCATTCGAACACTTAGAAAATAAAGGTGAAAAAATTCCTGAAATAGTTTGTTTTGAAAAACAAGAAGATTGGGGAGGTTTGTGGAACTATAATTGGAGAACAGGTAGTGACCAATACGGGGACCCAATTCATAATAGTATGTATAGATATTTATGGTCAAATGGTCCTAAAGAATGTTTAGAGTTTGCAGATTATTCTTTTGATGAACATTTTGGACAGCCAATTCCTTCTTTTCCGCCAAGAGAAGTTTTGCAAGATTATATACTTGGAAGAGTAAGCAAAGGTAAAATTAAAAATAAAATAAAACTAAACACAAGAGTTACAAATGTAACTTTCAGCAATGAAAAATTTGAAATTACTTATCAAGACAAAGCTAAAGACGAAATTTTAAAAGATACATTTGATTATTTGGTTGTGTCTACTGGTCATTTCTCTGTTCCATTTATTCCTGAATACAAGGGAATGAATTCTTTTCCAGGAAGAATAATGCATTCACATGATTTTAGAGATGCAGAGGAGTTTAGAGGAAAAGATGTGATTGTTTTAGGAAGCAGTTATTCAGCTGAGGATGTTGCTCTACAGTGTAATAAATATGGGGCCAAAAGTGTAACTATTGGATATCGAAATGTACCTATGGGATTTAAGTGGCCTAAAGGTATGAAAGAAGTTCATTATCTAGATAGATTGGAAGGAAAAAAAGCAATTTTTAAAGATGGTACAGAACAAGATGCAGATGCAATAATCTTGTGCACTGGTTACCTGCATCATTTTCCATTTTTAGATGAAAGCATAAAGTTAAAAACACATAACAGATTGTATCCACCGAAATTATATAAAGGAGTTGTTTGGCAAGATAATCACAAACTTTTATATCTTGGTATGCAAGACCAATTCCATACTTTTAATATGTTTGATTGCCAAGCTTGGTTTGCAAGAGATGTGATCATGGGGAAAATTAAAATGCCAAGTGCTGATGATATCAATAAAGATATCAATAAATGGGTTGCTATGGAGGAAAAATTAGAAAACCCAGATCAAATGATTGATTTTCAAACTGAGTACACGAAAGAACTTCATGATATGTCTGATTATCCAAAAATAGATTTTGAATTAATTAGAAAACATTTCAAAGAATGGGAACATCATAAAGTAGAAGACATCTTAACTTACAGAAACAAATCGTTTTCATCACCTGTTACAGGTTCTGTTGCACCTATACACCATACTCCATGGGAAACTGCAATGGACGACTCGATGAAAACTTTTTTAAATAAATAATTAATAGTTAACTTTTAATTTTTTATTTTTTGTGATTGCACTTAATAGTGCAAACATAAGTGGTATTTTATTTCTATTAATTTTTTTCAGTATGTAGGGTGCTATCTCTCTAGCAAGATCTGCGCCCTCAACTGTATCATTTTTCATAAATTTATTTTTTGCAATTTTAAAAGTATAGCCTTTCCCTAAGTATTCACCCATTTTGCTATTTCTTCCTCCAACTGCACTAACATATAAGTCACCCACTCCAGCTAACCCATGAACTGTTTCTTTTTTACCTCTAAAATATTTTATTAAATATTCCATTTCATCTAATGATTTTCTAAATAAAGCTGAAGCAGTATTTTCACCTTCACCCGATCCAATAATCATTGAATATATGTTCTTAATTGCAGATGAAAATTCAACTCCTTTCACATCACTTGAATATTCTGTTTTGTAATATTTAGTTGAGATTAATTTTCCTATATTTTTTGCAATATTAATATTCTTATTTGCTATCACAGTGTAACTTTTTATTTTTTTTGCTAACTCTTTTGCTAGACAAGGTCCTTTTAAAACTGAAATATTTAAATTTTTATTTCCTTTATTTAGTTGCTCCGACATAGTAATAATTTTTTTATTATTTCGATCATATTTAAGACCTTTGGTCAAAACGAGAATAGAAACTTTTCTTTTTATATTTTTTAAATGCTGTCTAACCATTTCAATTCCAATAGAACTTACTGCAACAACAACTAATTCCCATTTTTCATTAAGTAAGTCTGATGAAAATTTTTTGATTGAAACTTTTTTTGACAATTTAAGTTTTAATGCTGGATGAAATTTGTTTTTGGTTATTAATTTATTTAATAGATTTTTACTGTAAGGCTCGGTTAAAGTTACTCTATGATTATTGTCAGCAAGGGGAAAAGTAAATGCAGCACCCATTGCGCCCGCTCCTATTATTAAAACTTTTTTCATAAGACTAGTTACGCTAAAGTTTTTTTAATTGCTAGTTTCCACCCCGCTAAAAGTTCGTTTCTTAATGTTTTTTTAATATTTGGAGAGAAAACACGATCTTTTTTCCACATATTTTTGATTTGATTTAAAGATTTATATTCTCCTATTTGAAGTCCAGCTAATAAAGCTACACCCAAAGCAGTTGTCTCTAATATTTTTGGTCTAACTACTTTTAAATTAATAATGTCAGCTAAAAATTGTGTGAACCAATTATTTGCAACCATTCCACCATCTACCTTAACTATTCTTGGTTTCAAACCATCCTTGTTCATTGAATCAAACAAATCAAAACTTTGATAACCAACAGATTCTACGGTTGCTCTTACTATACTTTTCCAATCACTGTCTCTTGTTAGTCCTGTGATTACTCCTCTTGCATCTGGTCTCCAATAAGGTGCTCCCATTCCGCTAAAAGCTGGTACAACAAAAACACCGTCATTAATTTTAGATGATTTTGAAATTTTTTCAGTTTCAGGTGCTTTTTTGATCAATTTTACTTTATCTCTTAACCATTGTACTCCTGCGCCAGCTATAAAAATTGAACCTTCTAAGGCGTAAGTATTTTTATTATTTAATCGATAGCAAATAGTAGTCAGTAATTTGTTTTTCGAATTAATTTTTTTTGGACCAGTATTCATAATAACAAATGCACCAGTACCATATGTACTTTTTATAGATCCTTTTTCAAAACAAGTTTGTCCAAATGCTGCAGCCTGCTGATCACCAAGAACTGCAGAAATTGAAATTTCGACCCCTGTAATTTTTTTATCTGTTTTTCCAAAATTATCTGCTGAGTTTTTGACTTCTGGTAAAATCTTAAGTGGAATATTTAGTTTTTTTAAAATTTCTTTGTCCCATTTATTGTTATTAATATTATACAGCATTGTTCGGCTTGCATTAGATGCTTCAGTTAAATGCTGCTTACCTTTTGTTAATTTCCAAATTAAAAATGTATCTACAGTCCCAAACAATAAATCATTTGAACTAAGAAGTTTTTTGGAAATTTTAACATTGTCTAAAATCCATTTAATTTTTGTTGCTGAAAAATATGGATCTATAAATAATCCAGTTTTATTTCTAAATAGATTTTCATAATTTTTTTTCTTAAGCAATTTACAGTAATCTTGGGTTCTTCTATCTTGCCATACAATTGCATTATAAATTGGCTTTCCTGTTTTTTTATTCCATAGAATTGTTGTTTCCCTTTGATTTGTAATTCCAATTGTAAGTATGTGACCTTTTAATTTTTTGGCTTTATTTATTACTTGTTTTAAAGCTTTAAGTGTTGTGGACCAGATCTCATTTGGATTATGTTCTACCCAACCATTTTTTGGAAAATATTGTTTAAATTCAAATTGTGAAACAAAAACAATATTACCTTTTATGTCAAATAAAATTACTCTTGAAGATGTTGTTCCTTGATCAATAGAAATAATAAATTTTTTCAATGGACTAAGCTATGCCTAAGTGTTTTTTTCTTTTCTCAACCCAAGTTCTGATTAAATTATCAAAAATCAATCCTATGAAAGCAACACAGATACCTAGAGTTAATCCTATTCCAGCTCCATTTTTATCTGACAATGCCTTTAAAATGTACTGGCCTAGATCTTCTGTTCCAATAAAGGCTCCAATAATGACCATAAATAAAGCAAATACGATTGTTTGATTTATTCCAAGCATCATATGTGGGAAAGCTAATGGAAATTCAATCTTAGTTAATCTTTGAAATTTATTAACACCTGACATCGTTGCTGCTTCATGCAAACCAGCAGGTACACTTCTTAACCCTTCAATAGTATATCTGGTTGCTGGAATTGTAGCGTAAACAATTACAGCAATTAATACTGAAGTATCTGTAATTCCAAACAGCATCATTACAGGAATTAGGTATACAAATGATGGGAAAGTTTGAAAAATATCACAAACCCCTAACATAAATGCTGCAGACTTTTTGTTTTGAAAACATAAAGTTCCAACTGTGAAGCCTATTAAACAAGAAACAACTACTCCAAAAGTTGCCATGTACAATGTAACCAATGCTCTATCCCACCAAGGACTTAATGCTATAAATAAAGTTAAAGCAGCAACAACTAATGCTGATCTAATTCCTCCAATTAAATAACCAGCACCTACAGCTAACACTAAAGTAGCAACAGCTGGCATTCTTAGATACAGAGCTCTCATTGGTTGAAGCACTTCTGTAATTAACCATGTATTAAATGCTTTTATGTAAACAAAGAATGTATCAAAAATCCAATCTACACCCTTGTTCCAAAAATCAGCTGTTGAAAATCCTTTGTTGTGTGGAACTTCAAATAAATAATTAAATGTATCTTTAAAAATAAATGTTCCGATATAAGCAAGAATAGCTCCAACAACTACTGATCCACCAAAAAATATAATATTTTTATTTCTTTGGAAAAAAGTAAGATTGCCGAAATAATCTTGTTGTTGATTTGCCCACGCTAATGACATTTTATCTAATAGAATTGCAATCAAACTAATACATAAACCTGCCTCAAGAGCGAGACCAATGTTAAGTTGGTTCAAAGCAAGCAATAGATTAAATCCTAATCCTTTAGCACCAATAAACGCAGAGATTACTGCCATAGAAAAACAAACCATAATTACTTGGTTAACTCCTATTAAGATATCTCTTCTTGCGGTTGGAATAAGTACTTTAGTCATTAACTGCCAATTTGTACAACCACTCATTCTTCCTGCTTCGATGACTTCTGGAGGAACTGCTCGTAGTCCAAGAATAGTTAATAAAATCATTGGAGGAACTGCTACTACCATTGTAATTATTACAGCTGCATGATCACCAACACCGAACAAAACAAGGGCAGGAACTAATACTGCGTATTGAGGCATTGTTTGCATCACTAAAAGAATTGGATACAAAGCATTTTCAACTCTTTTACTTTTGTAAGCAGCAATACCTAAACTGATACCGAATGCAAATGACAGAGGAACAGCTACTAATATAAAAGAAAGTGTTTGCATTGAAGGTTTCCACTGACCAAAGATTGAAATATAGACCATTGTTAAACCTGCAAATATAGCAAGTCCTATACCACTCAGTTTATATGCAAGTATTGTCGCTCCGGCTGCAACGATAGTCCAAGGTAAACCTGGTAATTCTAACCAAGGATAAGCATCAATAAAATCCCAGCTCGTGAATGCAACTATAGTTTCTAAACCTCCAAGCAAAATTTCTCTAATCAACTCAATCAAAAACGTCATAAAAGACGTCAAATTTCTACTAATCTCTAATAACAGTGGTCTTGTTTTGAACTCTTGAGTATCTTCATTCCAAAACTCCATTGGCATCCACTCGTTCATCAAGAAAAATAAAGTGTCGTTTATCCAAATAGGTAGCCACCCAAGTAAAGGTGGTAATCTCCAAAATACATCGAAAGCATAATATCGGACTTCTTTACCTAGAAAAAAATAAACACTTTGGTTAGGATCTTTTACAAATTCTGCTTGGCCTCTTATGAATTTATAAGTTTCAGGAACTTCAATTGCAAAACATAGAGCAAAAAATACAACCAACAAAAATATCCATTGAAACAACTTTGGGTATTTTTTTAAATATTCCATGGTCTAGCTACTATTTTTTCTTCCTCCAAAAACTGTATCAATAATTGTTGAAGGTTTTATTGAACCAATAATATTGTTATTAGAGTCAACCACTCCTACAATTTTTTCTTGAGTAAGAATTTTTTCTGCAACATTTTCGATAATGTCGTCTTTTGAAACTTTTATATCTCCTAAATTATCTTTATTTGAACTATCCATTACATCTTCAATGACTAAAACTTTTTCTCTTGGAACTTCTTCGGTAAATTTTCTTACATATTCTGTAGCTGGATTTAAAACAATGTTGGCAGGTGTATCTAACTGTTCTATAATGCCATCTTTCATGATCGCAATTCGATCAGCTAATTTTAAAGCCTCGTCAAAATCATGAGTAATAAACATAATTGTTTTTTGTAATTTTTCTTGCAATCTTAAAAACTCGTCTTGCATTTCTTTTCTTATTAGTGGGTCTAATGCTGAAAACGGTTCATCTAAAAACCAAATATCAGGTTCTACTGCTAAAGACCGAGCGATCCCGACTCTTTGTTGTTGACCTCCTGAAAGCTCTCTTGGAAAATAATTTTCTCTTCCATCAAGTCCAACTAGTTTAACCATTTCCATTGCTCTACTAATACTATCTTCAGTCTTAATACCCTTTATCTGAAGTGGGAAAGCAATATTTTCTACAACTGTTTTATGAGGCAACAAGGCAAAACTTTGGAAAACCATTCCCATTTTATTTCTTCTAAGCTCAATTAATTCTTTATTGTTTAATTGAAGTAGATCTTGACCTTCTATGAAAATTTTTCCTCCAGTTGCATCTGTTAATCTTGAAATACATCTTAGTAATGTTGATTTACCTGACCCAGATAAACCCATTACTACTAGCATTTCTCCTTTTGAAACTTCAAACGAAGCGTTGTTAACTCCAACTATGCAACCGTTTTCTTGAAATGTCTTTGCATCTACATTGCCGTTGGACTCTTCAAGCATTTTTTTGGCATTCTCACCAAAAATTTTATAAACTGACTCACACTTAATAACGGTCTCAGACATAAATCTTTTCAAAGTTATATGAAATTCAATAAAATTTAAATGTTAATTATTGTAACCTTTCATCATTAAAAATTCTTAATATAGTAAACTCTAGTATCAATACCTGTACTTAAAAAACTCAAAGCTTCTCCACTAACAGTAATGGTTTCATCTACCCCAACATTGTTTCCACTTACTGTAAAACCTGCATAACACTTACCTTTTTCTTGATCCCATTTAACAAAAGTTTCATCAATTTTATTTCCGTTGATTGTGTAAATCTCGTGTGCTCTAAAATTTAAAAAATTAGCACCCATAATTGCTCGTTGTGGAATTAATTTCGTAGCTTTACATACTTGCTCATATACCTCATCAGTTAATCTATAGTGGTCAGTTCCATCGAAGGATACTAATATTCCTGAAGGTAATTTAGATATTAATTCACTTAGTTTTCTTTCTTCAGCAATTCTTTGTTCTTCCAATTTCATTTTTTCTACAAGCTCTTCTCCCCCTCCAAATATTCCATTTAAAACAGCAAAAAAAGCTATCACTATTGCTGTAACAATAACTAAACCAATAAATTGCTTTGTTGAGTTTGAATTGTCTTCAGTTTTATTTAAACTATTTTCTTTTGACATTACTCTTTTAACTTTCCGTTTACCCAAGTGCCTGATTTTTGTTTTCCATCTGCCCAAGTAAATGTTCCTTGTCCATTCATAAAACCTTTGGACCATTCACCGTCATAAGTAGATCCATCTGGAAAAGTTAAAACTCCTTTTCCGCTCCATTGACTGTTTTTAAATTCACCTTTGTAAATATATCCGTTTGGCCATGTCTCAACTCCTTGACCTTCTTTTTTTGTTGCAACCCACTCACCTTCATAAGTTGTCTTATCGGTATAAATCCATTTGCCAAAACCATTTTCACAGTTTCCTTCTTTACATCCTGTACTTCGAGCAAATGCAGTTGAGTTAATTAAAGAAATTAAAAATATGAAAATTAGAAATTTTTTCATTTTGTCACTTTACACAAATTAGAATAAAAAAAAATCCCCCCCAAACAAGTTGGGGGAGATTTTAATTTTTTTAACTTTTACCCTTATTTAGTAAAAGGTTTCCAAACTGACTCGTTGTCAGCTAACCATTTTTTAGCTGCATCTTCGTGAGTCATTTTATCAACATCAACTAAAGCTGCCATCGCACCAATGTGACTTGTTGAGAATGACATCTTTTTAAATGCTGCTGCTGCGTCTGGGTGAGTTTTTGGGAAATCCTCATGAACTGCTTTTTTCAAGTATCCATCAGGAGAACCACATTTACCATCACCACCATCTTCTGGTCTGCAACCTGCTGTGTATGGAGGGAAGTCAATAAATGTAAAACCAGCACCATCTGTAAAGTTTGGTGTCCAGTTAAAGATTATAGTTCCTCTTCCTTCTTTTTCAGCCGCTGCTAATTCAGCCCAAAGTGCATCTGCACCTCCAGCAAATTTAACCCACCAAAGATCACCTAAGCCTAAAGCTTCAACTCTTTGAGGAATTAAATCACCATGCCAACTTTGAGGTCCTTCCAACATTCTTCCTTTTCCATCTGGAGAGTCAGGTGTTGTAAAGTTTTTAGCACAGTCTGGATTTTTTAAAGCTGTCCAATCTGGTAGACCTGGGCACAAACCTTTTTCAACAACCCAGTTCGGGTAACCCATATCTTCAAGAGTTCTTGCCTCATGATCACCCCAGTCAAGTAAACCACCTTTGTCTAAAGCAGTAGTAAATGACTTACCGAATGCAGACTCCCATACTTCGTGAGAAATAGTTACGTCTCCAATTCTGATTGATTCATAAACCGCTTGTGAGTCAGCGTTTACATATTTTACGTTGTTACCCATGCTTTCAAAAATTCCACCAATAACGTAAGCCATTACAATTTGAGATGACCAGTTATGAGTTGGGATTACGATGGGCTTTTTGCTATCAGCATTAGAAATTCCTGAGAAACTTACTACAGAAATAACTAGAGCAGATAATAATGACATTATTTTTTTCATTTTTTCCCCTCTATTAATATTAATATTAACACTCTATGTTAAAACGAATAGCTAGGTAAAGAATTATTAGTTCTAAAAAATATATATATATTTAATCAATAAAAATGGTGATAAAAAATATATCAATATTAAAAAATTTTAAAAATGTTTGGAACAAGTAAAGACATTAAAAATCCTGGACTAAATATTTTACCACCTGGAGTTGAACGACATATTGTAAATGGAGGTGCTCTTACTGCTTTTCAAATTTTTCCTGATGATGAAATAGAAATTATTAACGATGAAGGAAATCAAATTTGTGAAATAATTTGTTTTAATAAAGATGGAAAGTCAGAATTAGAAATTTTAAATTTAAAAGAAAATAGTCAAAAAAATTTTATAAGAGACATTTTAAATGGAAAAGATGAAACAATCTTAGCAACAAATTATCAATTAAAAAAAAGAAACCTAAATATAAAAGAGTCTAAATCATCAATAGTTTTTGATCTTGATACAAAAGCTGAAGAAAAGGTTAAACTTAAATCAAAAGATAAATGTTATGCAATCTTTGCTGCACCTGGTGAAGATATGGATGTTACCAAACAAAATCCACCAACAGATTTAACTATATTTATTAAAAGAGCAAAAATTACAAATGATAAAGAGTTAAGTGTTATACCTGATCCAGTTTTTGAACCACTTTATGAAGAAAACATAGATAAAGAAACTTCAACATCTTACCAAGTTAAAGAAGGAGATTACATTCAAGTTATAAGTCCTACTGGAAGACAATGTTCAGATTTTGTAGCATTTGATACAAAAAAATTAGAAAAAGGAATAGAAAAAGGATTAGATTGGCAAACAACTAGAACTTTTATGGGAAATACTTTTCCTGGTCCTGGATTACATTCAAAATTTTATGATACTGATCATGAACCCTTAGTAGAGGTAATAAGAGATACAGTTGGTAAACATGATACTTTTAATCTTGCATGTACTTCAAAATATTATGAAGATGCTGGTTACTTTGGTCATCCTAACTGCTCAGATAATTTAACTGAGAGTATGTCTAAATATGGAGTTCAAAAACAAAAAGGATGGCATGCAATTAATTTATTTTTTAATACATCGGCTGCTGGATTAAATTCGGTAATATCTGATGAATCTTATTCTAGACCAGGTGATTATGTAATGTTTAGAGCGTTAAAAGATTTAACAATTGGTACCACAGCTTGTCCTAGTGATATTGATGCTTGTAATTCATGGAATCCTACTGAAATTTTTGTTAGAACTTATGACAAAAATAAAGAATTTAGAAAGTCATTTGCTTTTCGAATGAAAACAGATTCAGAAAAAAAATTAACAAGAAATTCAGGTTTCCACGAACGTACATCTCAACTTACTAGAAATTTTGTTGATGCAAGAGGTTTTTGGCTTCCAAATGATTATACGAAACACGGAATAGTAAATGAATATAATGCCTGTAGAAACGATGCGGTATTAATTGATTTATCTTCACTTAGAAAATTTGAAATAATAGGTCCAGATGCTGAGGAATTATTAAACTACACACTTACAAGAAACATCAAAAAATTATCAGTTGGCCAAGTTGTATATTCTGCAATGTGTTATGAAAATGGAATGATGTTTGATGATGGAACATTATTAAGATTAAGTGAAACAGGATTTAGATGGATATGTGGTGATGAGTATGCTGGAGAATGGTTAAAAGAAATAGCGAAGAAAAAAAATTTTAATGCGAATGTTAAAAATTCAACCGACCAAATTAGTAATGTTTCTATACAAGGTCCAAAAAGTAGAGATATTTTGAAAAAGATAATTTTTACACCACCCACTCAACCATCTATTGATGAACTTGGTTGGTTTAGATTTACAATTTGTAGAATTGAAGAATTACAAGGTATTCCGCTAATTGTTTCTAGAACAGGTTATACAGGTGAACTTGGTTATGAAGTATGGTGTCATCCAAACCATGCCCCTGAAGTTTGGGATAAATTAATGGAAGCAGGAAAAGATGATGGTTTAATTCCTGCTGGTTTTGCTGCTCTTGATAAACTTAGAATAGAAGCTGGATTAATTTTATTTGGAAATGAATTTGATGGTCAACAAGACCCCTTTGAAGCAGGGATTGGTTTTGCAGTTCCCTTAAAAACAAAAGAAGAGGACTTCATTGGTAAAGAAGAATTAATAAAAAGAAAAAACAATCCACAAAAAAAATTGGTTGGATTAGAATTAATTGGAAAAGAAATTGCAGGTCATGGTGATTGTGTTCATATTGGTAGAGCTCAAGTGGGTATTGTTACAAGTGGATGTCTATCATCAACACTAAATAAAAATGTTGCTTTGTGTAGAATTGATTCTCAATATTCTGAAATTGGAACAGAAGTTGAAATTGGAAAAATAGATGGTCACCAAAAAAGAATTAGTGCAAAAGTCGTAGGGTTTCCATTCTATGATCCAACTAAATCAAGAGTAAGATCTTAAAAAATGCCAAAAGAAAAAAAAACCCTATTAGATTTCTGGGAAGAGCAAATGAAACAATCCCATACTTCTAGTAATTATTTTTTCAGAAAGTCACCTTCTCACTATCACATGATGTTATTAGTTATGTCAGCTTTTAAAGAAGGAACAAAACTATCTGTTGAAGAATTAAAAACAAAATTATTTAAAACATCTAGACCAAAATCAGCTTTGATAATTACGGAAGCTTGTGAAAAAGGATTCTTCAAACTAGAAAAAACTTCAACTGATCAGCGAATTAAAAATATAGTCCCGAGCGAGTCATTTATTAAAGAGTTTAATGACTATTTAGATACGCTCAAAAACATCAGTTATTAATAAATTTTTGATGACTGCAAAAAATATCTAATTTTTATATATAATATTTATTTCTATAAATAATTATATTAATTGCTCTCATCAAAAAATAATGTTTTGTTATGACGACATTACCTTCAAAAGCAAAAGTAGTGATAATCGGTGGTGGAATACACGGTTTAAGTACTGCATGGAAACTTTCAGAAACTTACAAAAATCCTGGCGACATAGTTGTATTAGAAAAAAAAGATACAGCTGCTGGTGCAAGTGGAATTGCATGTGGAGTTGTAAGAAATAATTATTTTCAGCCAGCAATGAGAGAATTGATGGCTCATTCAGTTTCAGTTTGGGAAAGTGATCCTAAAGCATTTAAATATAATCCAGTTGGATACTTACAAATATCTCCAGAAGTAATGCATGAAGATGTTGCAAGTATATATGAACAACAAAAAGCAATTGGATATGAGTCAGTTTTTATTGAAGGTGAAAAAGATTGCACAAATTACATGAAAGGAATTTTTGATGATTGGCAAGCTCAAGGCATCACTTCTGTACTTCATGAGAAAAAAGGTGGATACGCATTTAATAAAGATTCAATTAAAGCTTTAGAAAGTAAATCTACATCTAATGGTGTTCAAGTTATGAAAGGTGTAAGAGTAACTGGTTTTAAAAAAGGAAGTAACAGTCAAGCAGTAACTGGTGTTGAAACCGACAAAGGAACTATTGAGTGCGAACAAGTAGTTGTTGGTGCAGGACCATGGGCAAGAGATTTTTGGAATATGTTAGAGTTACCAAAGACAGCTCACATAAAAGGTAAAGATGGTAAGATGCATGAAACTGATATGTGGACTTACTGGATGCTTCAAGAAGGAGTTATCGGTGTTGAGCCAGATTTCTTAAAAACAAATGACGGTAAACAACCACCTGTAGTTCACGTTGACTCGACAGCACCTTTATACTCTGACAAAACAAAAAAATTGTTAACGGATAAAATTTGGGGAATTTATTATAAACCTGATATTGAAGGTTTAGGTGTACAAGGTGGAACTTCTCCTTACATTGTTAAAAAACATTTTGATCAAGTAAATGTTGATCCTTATGGAATTGAATCTCCAGAGTATCAAACAACAGATGCTTTTAGTGAAATGTGGTGTTCAGCACTTGCGCATTGCCAAAAAAGATTTGAAGGAAAATCAGACTTATACAGAAAAGGACCATCAGGTGGTTTAGGATGTATGACACCTGACTCTTTTCCTATCTTCGATAGATTTTTTGAAAACGTTTACATGATTGCTGATGCTAATCACGGATATAAAATGATTGGTGTTGGTGAACTTGTTGCAAAAGAAATTCTTGGTACTGAAAGTGATTTATTGAAGCCGTTTAGATTCAACCGTTACGAGAAGGGTGAACTTCATCCGACTTCTAACAGTCCGTTCCCTTGGAGTTAAACTCTAAGCCTAGACACTAATAAAATTTTCAGCTACGCTTGAATAATTAATAATTCATTGAGGGGTGAAAATGACGGATCTAGAAAAACATGTTAACCAGCCAGGTAGAGCTAAACTAGTAAAAAAAGTTCGAGAAAAAATTAACGAACTTGGAATAACTTATATTTATTATCAATTTATTTCTGTAACAGGAAGAGTTGTAGGTAAAGGTATACCTGCCGATCACTGGGAAAGAACAGCAGAAAAAGGATTTCAATTAGTTTATGGAGCAACAGCAAACTTATTTTTAGATCGTCACAATAACTACATTGGTTATGGTCCAGAAGCTATGGAGCTTGTTGGAATACCTGATCCAGAAACTTTTGTGCAACTACCTTGGGACAAAAGAGTTGGAAGAGTTTTTGTAACATGTTTTAGAAACAGAGAAGAAAGACAAAATCCAGGTGGTCACTTAACTTCAGACTGTAGAGGAAATCTAAGAATTTTCATGGATGAATTTAAGAAAAAGCATGGTCTAGAATTAAGAGTTGGTACTGAGCCTGAAATGATGTGGTTAACAAAAAATGAAGATGGAACCCCAACAGGTAAAGGTTTTTCTAAGCCATTCTGTTATCACATTGATCAATTTGAATCGTTAAGACCAGTATTTATGAAGGTAATTGAATACGCAAAAGCAATGGGACTTGATATGATTCAAGGGGACCACGAAGATGCACCAGGTCAATTAGAATTAAATTGGACTTATGATAACGTCTTAAGAAATGCAGATAGATTATCAACATACAGACAAATTTGTGCTCAAGTTGCAAGGGAACATAATTTAATAGCTTGCTTTATGACTAAACCTTTTATGGGAGTTTCTGCAAGTGGATGTCATACAAATATGTCTTTGTGGAAAGGTGGAAAAGTTAAAGTAAACAAACTTGGAAACAAAAATCTTCCAGGTGTTGAAGAAGTGTTTAGTTACGTTGAAGGTGGAACTAATACTTTTATGCCTGATACTAAAGACATGCAGTTACCAGGTAAAATTGGTTTGCAATCAATTGCAGGTATCATGGAACACTTGCCAGCACTAACAGCATTAGGATCTTCTACGGTTAACTCTTATAGAAGATTATGGGATCAAGGTTTCTGGGCGCCAGTTTATGCTGACTGGGGATACCAAAATAGAACATGTGGATTAAGGGTTTCTGCACCAGGTAGATTTGAATACCGATCAGTAGACTCTATGCATAATCCATACTTATTAGGTGCAGCATTACTAAAAGCATGTGATCATGGAATTAGTAAAAAATTAAAACCAGCTGCTCCTGAGTCTAGAAATATTTACGAAGCTCAAAAGGCTGGTAAAGATGTTAAAAAACTTCCATTAAGTCTTGGTGAAGCTTTGGCTAGACTTGCAGAGGATGAAGTAATTAAATCTGCAATGCCGGATGAAATGTATAAAGTTTTCCATTGGTACAAAAACGATGAGTGGGAAAGATTCTTGGGTGCTACAACTCAATGGGATCTGGATACTTATCTTGATTGCTTACCGTAGGTCATAAAATAATAGAAAGGGTATAAAAATATGTGTGGGATAGCAGGATTAATTCATAGAGGAAAATCCTCAAATGTTGGAAGCGAATTACAAGGTATGCTTCAAGCGTTAAAACATAGAGGTGAAGACTCAACTGGATATGCTTTGTATGGAGATACAGATGGCAAAAATTTCATCATGCGTTTTAAAGTTGGTGAGAACGTTGGAGAAGGAAGTTCGTCTGTTATGGAAGATGTTTCTGTATATGATGAAAGAAAAAAAGTTGTAGATCAAACTCTAGCTGAGATGGGAGCAAAAGTTGTTAAAGAAGAAAGAACACTTCCCTACTCTTTAAGATATGAGATTGATTACAATACAAAAGATTTGTTAGATTTTTCTCAAAGAATAGAAAGTATTCCAGGTGTAGAAATTTTATCTATGGGTAAATCATTAGAAGTTATTAAAGATTTAGGTAACGCAAAAATGGTTTGTGATAGATATAGTCTAGATAAAGTTGTTGGAACTCATGCAATAGGTCATGCTAGAATGGCGACTGAGTCTGGTGTTGATATCAAATCTGCCCACCCTTTCTGGGGCTATCCTTTTAGTGACGTTTCTGTAGTTCACAATGGTCAATTAACGAACTATTGGAACAACAGAAGAGTGTTGGAAAATAAAGGAATGAGATTTATGTCTGAGTGTGACTCAGAATTAATCGCAGTTTATCTTGCAGAAAAAATGAGAGATGGTGCAACTTTAGAAGAAGGCATGAAAGAGAGTTTAACTGGTTTAGATGGTGTATTTACTTATTTTGTTGCTACAAAAGACTCTTTAGGAATGGCTAAAGACACTATGGCTGCAAAACCTTTAGTTTTATATGAATCAGATGATTTAGTTGCAATGGGATCAGAGGAGATAGCTATTAGATCAGTGTTACCACAAGAAATAGACACATATGATCCATTTGATGGGGAGGTTAAAGTATGGCAAATCTAAAAACAGTATCAAAAAAATCTAAAGCCCAATCAATGGGTATGCATACCGAAGTTCTAACAGGAAGAACTCAACAAAAATTCTTTAACCCAGATGAGGCAGAGAATTTTTATTACTTTGGAACTTATGACGTAGACTTTAACAAAAGAACTGATCTTGACGTTAAAGATATGACTGCTGCGGAGGCTAATAAAGAAATTGATAATTTAATGAGCCAAGGTTACGGAACAATTGTAATCAAAAACCCTCAAGGAAAACACAGTTTGGGTGTGGGTATCCTTAATAAATTAAATTTAATTTTTGAAGGAAGTTTAGGTTATTTTGGAATTGGTTCATGTGATGGACCAATTGTAAGAATCAATGGAAGAGTTGGTTGGTCTTGTGCAGAAAACTTGATGGCTGGTAAAGTTGTAATTGAGAAAAACGCTGGATCTTGTTTTGGTGCAGCAATCAGAGGTGGAGATTTAATCTGCAAAGGTAGCGTTGGTGCTAGAACTGGTATTGACATGAAAGGTGGAACTATCATTATTGGTGGTGACGCAGGTGCTTTCACTGGTTTTATGATGCAAAGAGGAAGAATAATAATTCTTGGAGATGTTGGAATTAACCTGGGCGACTCAATGTACGATGGGACAATATTCGTAGGAGGAGAAATTGGATCTTATGGTAGTGATGCTGTAGATGCTGAATTAACAGCAAGCGATCAAGATTGGCTAAAAAGAAAATTAAAAGTTGCTGAAATTGGTGAAAATTTTGACGTTAGTAAAATGAAAAAAATTGTAGCTGGTAAAAAACTTTGGAATTACGATAATTTAGAACCTACAGAGAAGAAGGGAGCAATTTAATGCCTAAGAAAAAAAGTAAAAAGAACGGTAAAGGCGTTGGTGGAAAAGCTGACGTTCATGTTCATGAAGAGGGTAAAAGAAATAAAAGTCTACTAGGACACAATGCTATTTTTACTCCTGAAGTAATAGACGACATTCACATCAAATCTCAATTAGGAAGATACAGAATGCGTGGAATGGCATTAATGAAAAAAATTCCAACATTTGATGATTTGGTATTTTTGCCTGGAACACTTACAAGATTTGTAATCGAAGGTTACAGAGAAAAATGTGAAACTAAAACTGTAATTGGTCCAAGATGCGAAAACCCAATTGAATTAGATATACCTGTTTACATTACAGGAATGAGTTTTGGTGCACTTTCATATGAAGCAAAAACTGCTTTAGCAAGAGGAGCTACTATGGCAGGAAGTGCTACTTGTTCAGGTGAAGGTGGAATGATACCAGATGAAAGAAGATATTCAGAGAAATGGTATTACCAATGTATTCAATCAAGATATGGTTTCAATCCTCATCACGCTCAATTGGCTGATGGAATTGAAGTATTTATTGGACAAGGACAAAAAGTTGGTATGGGTGGACACTTAATGGGTCAAAAAGTAACCGACCAAGTTGCAGAAATGAGATCACTACCATCTGGTATTGACCAAAGATCACCTGCAAGACACCCTGACTGGTTAGGTCCAGATGATTTAGCTCTAAAAGTTGAAGAGTTAAGACAATTGACAAAAAATAAAGTTCCAATTCAATTAAAACTTGGTGCATCTAAAGTTTATGATGATGTGCGTATGGCTGCAAAATGTGACCCAGACTCTATTTATCTAGATGGTATGGAAGGATCTACTGGAGCAGGACCACACATTGCTGCTGCAAATACTGGAATTCCAGGAATTGCTGCTATTAGAGAAGCAAGAAGAGCAATTGATGATGTGGGTAAAACTGGAAAAGTAACGTTAATCTATGCAGGTGGTGTAAGAGATGGTGCTGATATGGCAAAAGCTTTAGCTCTTGGAGCTGATGCAATTGCTATTGGTACTGGATCAATGATTGCACTTAACTGCAACAAAGATATTCCAGAAGCTGATTTCGAAAAAGAAATGGGTGTAAAAGCTGGAGAGTGTTATCACTGCCACACTGGAAGATGTCCAGTTGGTGTTGCTACTCAGGATCCAAAATTAAGAGCAAGATTAAATCCTGATGATGCAGCGTTGAGAGTATATAACTATCTACACTCAATGACTTTGGAAGCTCAATTGTTAGCTAGAGCTTGTGGTAAGACGAATATTCATTCGTTAGAACCAGAAGATTTAGCGGCTTTAACTTCTGAAGCTTCTGCATTAGCGAAAGTTCCACTTGCAGGTACAAACTACACTGTAGGTGTTGATAACTATCACAAAATATAAGAGGTAACGATGGCTAAAAAGAAAACTAAAAAAACTAAATCGAAAGCTAAAGTTTCAAAAGTTAAGTTTGGAGTAAAAAAACAAACTGCTAGAGAAAAAATGATAGGCCAGTCGATTGGTTATAGATACGACGTTAACCTGTTGCCTGATTATAATAAAATAACTCCATTCTTAAAAAAATATATTGAGGCAATGGGATGGGATGATTTAAATTGGTTGGAAGATGTACACATGGGTTACGAAGAAGGAAGACCTGCAGTGTTTTGCAGAAATGCAAATGGATGGGTAACAATTCCAAAATCAATTAAACTTCCTAACAATCAACAAGACAGAGATATGATTGCAAGAGAGCTTCTGGTTAAGTTTCAAATGTCTCCAAAACATCCTCTTGTTGATTTGAAAAAGGCATATCTAAAATTTTAAATAACAATCAATAGTTGATTTCAATTCTAAAAACCTAGTGACCACACTAGGTTTTTAGTTTATCTTTATATTTGTAAGTAACCTAATAATTTTATAGGGTTTAGGATAACAAATATGGGGAGAGAATATGACTGATCAGTTAGCTGCTCTTACTACCATATTTACAGAGTTCTACTACTGGGTAACAGTGGTGCTGATGTTCTTAATTCACGTTGGATTCTGTATGTATGAAGTTGGAGCTTCTCGATATAAACACCATCAACATACTCTTATGAAAAACACAATGCTGATACCTTTGGTAACAGTAACTTGGTTTTTATTTGGTTGGTGGATTTACTGGGCTTTTCCAACAGGACCTGGATTAGCACCTTCAATAATGAATGAGAGTACTGCTCTAATCACAGATGAGTCTGCGTTTAGTGCTACTTGGTATACAGCTACAAGTGAACTTATGGCAATCAATCTAGGGGATCACATTTCTGGTGTCTTCTGGGCTGCTTTCCTTCTGTTTTCTTGGACAGCTGCTTCTATCGTTTCAGGAGCAATCATTGAAAGAATTACAACATTTGCATTTGGTATTTTAGCAATCGCAATTGGATCTGTATTTTGGACAATTGATGCTGCTTGGGGATGGCACTTTGATGGATGGATGTTAAAACTTTTAGGATACCATGATGCATATGCATCAGGAGTAATTCACGCAATAGCGGGTGGATTTGCTTTAGGTGTTCTTGTTGTTTTAGGTCCAAGAATTGGAAAATTCTCATCAAGTGGTGAACCTAGAAATATAGGGCCTAGAAATCCTTGGCTAGTAACAGTTGGATTATTTTTAATTTATACTGGTTTCTGGGGATTTTATGCTGCATGTAACATTCCAATTTTTGACTTAGGTCCAGAATATGGAATGGAAGGTATATCTTATTGGACAGCTACAAACATTTACGTAACTCCTACTACACTTAGTGGTATTACCTTTAACTTCTTGATGTCATTATCAGGAGGATTACTGGCCGGATATTGGATTGCTAAAGGTGATCCTTTCTGGACATACTCTAGTGGACTAGCAGGTGTTATCTGTGCTTCAGCTGGAAATGACTTATATCATCCAATTCAATCAATGATCATTGGTATGATTGGTGTTGTGATTGCATACAAACTACATTACTGGGTTGAACGAAAGTTCAAAATCGATGATGCAGTTGGTGCAGTAGCAGTTCACGGTTATGCGGGATTTGTTGGTCTTGTAATTTGTGGTTTTGTTTTATGGGGCTACCCTTCATCTGGTTATAGTGTGGGTGCTATGTGGGATGGAACTACTTATGCAACAATCAATCCTCTTGGACAGTTCATCGGAGCAATAATTATGTTTGTTGTTCTTGGACTAATACCAGGCTATGTCATAGCTAAAGTGCTTCACGGTATGGGTAAATTAAGAATCCCTCGGGAGGTAGAAATAGCTGGACTAGATTATGAAATGATGGAGGCTGCTAAAGAAGATGAAAAAGCAGTTTCATCTGCAACCAGGTAAAGGAGAAATATATGGCTACAGTAACAAACTGGATAGATCACCTTAACAAGCCAGCTGAAGAAGTAGTTGGCGCTGTTTACCCTGGTGCTGGATCTAGTGAAGGTATACTGGTAATCATTGCTATTATTTTATGGATTGGTTGGCACGTCTTAACTGCAAAATCTGAAAGTGATGAACTTTCAAGATTAGCAAAGAAGAGACATGGTGCTAATGATCATAAAAGCAATATTACCGATTGGTAATTAAAATAAAAATTTGGGCGCTGTTTTAATTAATAGCGCCCTTTTTAATTTAAATTTTTTATGACAGATGAAAATGAAGAATTAAGACCCTCAAAAATGAGAGGAGTTGTATTTCCTAAAGCTAAATACGGTGTAATTTTAGCAATAATAATTATTATAGTTGTAAATCTAATTTATTATAAAGAAACTATCTTATCTTTTTTTAAATAATTATGTTAAGCTAGTTAATGGCTAAAAACTTATTTAAAATTGCAAAACAAAAAAAAATTAAATATTTTTTAATTAGCTTTGTCGATCTTTTTGGAGTTTTAAGATCAAAACTTGTTCCAGCTCATGCAATCAAAGAAATGCAAACTGCAGGTGCTGGCTTTGCTGGTTTTGCGGCATGGCTAGATATGACGCCAGCAGACTCTGATATGTTTGGGATCCCTGATCCTGATAGCTTGATTCAATTGCCATGGAATAAAGAAGTTGGATGGTTAGCATCTGATTTATGGATGAACGGTAAACCAGTGGAAGCATCGCCAAGAGTAATGTTAAAAAATCAAATTAAAAAACTTAAAAAACAAAATTTAACAATGAAGTCAGGTGTTGAATGTGAATATTTTTTAATATCACCTGATGGAGAGTCAATTGCAGATCCAAGAGATACTCAATCAAAACCTTGTTATGATCAATCTGCATTGATGAGAAGATATGATTTAATTAAAGAAATTTGCGACTGTATGATTGAAATGGGATGGGGTCCTTATCAAAATGACCATGAGGACGCAAACGGACAGTTTGAAATGAATTGGGATTACTCTGACTGCTTAGAAACTGCAGACAGACATACCTTTTTTAAATACATGGTTAAAACAATTGCTGAAAAACACGGATTAAGAGCAACATTCATGCCTAAACCTTTTAACAATTTAACAGGTAATGGGTGTCATGCTCATGTTTCAGTTTGGCAAGGTAAGAAAAATAAGTTTCTAGATAAGTCTGATAAACTTGGATTAAGTAAAATTGCATATAATTTTTTAGGTGGAGTAATTAAAAATGCATCATCGTTGTCAGCATTCTTTAATCCAACAATTAATAGTTATCGAAGAATTAATGCACCACCTACAAAATCTGGAGCATCATGGTCACCAAGTAGTATTTCTTACACTGGGAACAACCGAACACATATGATTAGAATTCCTGATCCAGGAAGGTTTGAATTAAGATTAATGGATGGATCAGCAAATCCATATTTATTACAAGCTAGTATTTTGGCTGCTGGCTTAGATGGCATCAAAAATAAAATCGATCCCGGTAATCCTTTGCATTGCAATATGTACGAAGACTTTGCAAAATATCCTGACTTACCAAAATTACCAGATGAGTTAGATCAATCACTTTCTCAATTAAAAGATAATAAAAGTATGAATGAAGCTTTTGGATCAGGTGTTATTTCAAGTTATATAAAATTAAGAGATACAGAAATTAAAGAATTTAAATCAAAAGAAAGTTTTGATAAAACCAAAGCAGTCACTAAGTGGGAAAAAAATAATACATTAGATTGTTAGTTTATGAGTATTTTATCTAACGGTCATCAATGGAAATTAACTGAATTTGTAGATAATAAAAAATATTCATTTGATAAAGATCAAATTTTAAGCTCATTAACCTCAACAGATATAGATGATGCTTACAATTCTATCTCAAAATGGGAAGGATACTCCCCTACACCCTTAATTAAATTAAACAAATTATCTAAAGAATTAAATTTAAAAAATATTTTTTATAAAGACGAAAATAAAAGATTTAATTTAAAATCTTTTAAAGCCCTAGGGGGAGCTTATGCAGTTGAAAAAGTTACTAAAGGAAATAAAGAAATAGTTGTAGCGACTGCTACCGCTGGAAACCATGGTAGATCTGTTGCTTGGGGTGCAAAAAGATTAGGTTTAAAATGTAAAATTTTCATAAGTGAATTTGTAAGTGATGCAAGAGGCAAAGCTATGGAAGCACTTGGTGCAGAAGTTATAAAGGTTAAAGGCAATTACGAAAATTCTTTGATTGAATGCATAAAACAATCTACAGAAAATAATTGGCAAATTGTTCAGGATGTTGCTTGGAAAGATTATATGCTGGTACCCAAATATACAATGGCTGGTTATTCAGTCATGATGAAGGAAATAGCTGAACAAATTAATAATGAAAAAATTTCTCATATTATTTTACAAGCTGGAGTTGGTGGCATGGCTGGTGCAATGGTAGCTGGGATAGCAAGATATTTAGATAATATTCCAACAGTAATTGTCGTAGAACCAGATAGTGCAGCTTGTGTTATGGAAAGCATTAAAACTGGAAAGATAGAAAAAATTGATATTAAAAGAGAAAGTTTAATGGGCGGGATGTCATGTGGAGAAGTGTCACTTGTGCCATGGGAAATCTTAAAAAACTCAGTTAAACACTGTATAAGTTTACCAGATGATGATATTGCAAAAACTATGAAATTACTTGGAAATGCAAGCTTTAGTGAAGAGAGTATAATTGCAGGTGAAAATGCTGCACCAGGTGTAATTAGTTTAATTGCAAGCTGCGAAGATGAAACAATTAAGACAAAAATTGATCTTAATGAAAATTCTAATGTATTAATTTTTGGTTGCGAGGGTGATACCGATCAAGAAATGTATCAAAAATTAGTAAATCAAAAATAACTATCATGAAAAGCACTGGAATATTTTGGATTAGAGAAGATTTTAGAATTGATAATAATCCAGCTCTTTCCTTTGCAACTAATAATCATGAGAATGTGGTTGCGTTATATATTTATAATAATAATGAATTTGATAACAAAAGAGAAGCTCAGAAATGGTGGTTATTTAAATCATTAGAGTCAATAAAAACAGAACTTTCAAAATTTAAAATCAATCTAGAAATTTTAAAAGGTGATGAGTTGGATATTTTATCAAAACTGAAAAAAAAAGATAATGTATGCATCTATTGGAATAAAATTTATGAACCAGATGTTATATCTAAAGGAAAAAAAATAAGAGATCTATTTATAAAAAACGAAATAGAATACAAATATTTTAAAGGAAATATTTTAAATGAATTTCAAGAAGTAACTAAAAATGACGGTACACCATTTAAAGTATTTACACCTTTCTGGAGAACTGCTGAACAAATTTATCTTAATCAACCGCCAAGTAAAAATTACACTGTAAAAAAGAAAACTAAAGCCATCAATTTTTTTAAGAATTCTTTAGATCTCAAAAATATTTTACCAAATAAAAAATGGTATGAAAAATTTGATAAATATTGGAAAGTTTCAGAAAATGTTTCTCAAAAGATTCTAAAAGATTTATTAGAAAATAAAATTAAAGATTATGGGACTAATAGAGATATCCCTTCTATAAATGGTACTTCTAGGTTATCCCCATATTTAAAATTTGGTCAAATTCATGTGAATACAATTTGGAAAAAGTGTAGTGAGCTAAAATCAAAAGGAATAGGGTATAGAAAATATATAAACGAACTTGGTTGGCGAGAATTTTCTCATAGTCTAATTAATTACTTTCCTGAATTCTTAAAAGGCAATTTTCGAAAAGAATTTGACAAATTCCCATGGGCTAAAAATGAAAAGTTTTTAAAAGCATGGAAAAAAGGTATGACAGGGTATCCAATAGTTGATGCCGGTATGAGAGAGTTATACGAAACTGGATGGATGCATAATAGAATTCGAATGGTTGTTGGATCCTTTTTAGTAAAGCATTTGAGAATTAATTGGATAGAGGGAGAGAAGCATTTTAGAAACTGCTTACTTGATTTTAATAAAGCAAATAATGTAGCACAATGGCAATGGGTTGCAGGCTGTGGAGCTGATGCTGCGCCATACTTTAGAATTTTTAATCCTATTCTTCAGGGTGAAAAATTTGATAAGGAAGGAATTTATGTAAAAAAATGGGTTCCTGAATTAAATAAAGTTCCTGCAAAATTCATTCACAAACCTTGGGAAATGGAAATCAAATACCAAGAAGCAATTAAAACAATTATAGGTAAAGACTATCCACAACCAATAGTTATTCATGAAAAAGCAAGAGCTGCTGCATTGGATGCATTTCAATCTCTGAAGAAAAAATAACTTATTCTCCCAAAAAATGATGAATTATAGATCTTTTTTGAGACTGTAATCTATGTTCAAATAGATAGAGACCTTGCCAAGTTCCAAGTAATAATTCTTTATTTTTAATACTAAGAGAAATTTGATTATTCGTTAATGCAGATTTTATATGAGCTGGCATATCATCTTTACCCTCAGTTGTATGAACATAAAGCGAATTATCCATTGGTGCCAGCTTATCAAAATATTTAATCAAATCAGTTTGTACATCTGGATCGGCATTCTCCTGTACAATTAAAGACGCACTGGTATGCTGGATGCTCAAATTTAAAATTCCATTCTTAAAATTATTTTCATTTATCCAATTAAGAGTTTGATCTGTAAATTCATATAACTTTTGACCATTTGTATTTATTTGAAGATTAAAAAATTCTTGTTTCATGAATTCATCACTTTAGATGTTAATTCGTATAATCTACTGATTGTTCTTTCAAATGGTTTTTCTAATAGTTTTGATGATGTAAATTTATCCAAACTTTGATTAGCTGTTACTGCAATTGGAACACTATTATCATAAATTATATCTAATAAAGTTATAAATCTTTGCTGTTGGTTAGAATTAAAATTATCAAATTGTGGTATTTGATCGATTACTATAAAAAGACAATTTTTAATAATTTCTAAATAATCTTCTGCACCTAAATTCTGATCACATAATGTTTTAAAATCAAATCTAGCCACTCCTTCATAAAAATTTTCTATTTTAAAATTTCTTCCTTTTACATTAATTATTTTCTCAGTTTTATTTTTATCCTTAGTAATAGTTCTAAAAAATTTATTTATTTTAAAATTAGTCTCTTCATCAAGTGGAAAAAAGTATCTATCTTGAGAATTATTAGATTTTCTATAGTCATCTTCAATTACAAGTTCGTATTGAAAAGATTGATCCTCCATTATTTTTATAAATGGTTTGAACTGATCTCTTTGAAGACCATCTTTGTAAAGCTCAGAGATTTTAGTATTGGAAGTTACAATTATTTTTATATCTTCTTTGAAGATTTGATTAAATAATTTTCCTAAAATCATAGCATCAACAATGTTGGTTACTTGAAACTCATCAAAGTAAATTATCAATGCTTTTGATTTTAAATCTTTAACAAATTCATTAATAATATTTTCTTGATTACTACCTTTTCTTTCGTGAACAAAATTATGAAAACTCAACATAAACTCATTAAAATGTGACCTTAGTTTCTTATGATCTAATTGATTAAAAAAGAAATCTAAAATCATTGTTTTGCCTACACCAACATCACCATATAAATAAAATCCTTTTTTAAAAGATTGGCTTTGAAAAATTTTTGATATTAATGATTGAAAATTACCCTCGTAGTATTCTTGTAATTTTTTTACTAAATCTATCTGACTAGGATTAATTTCTAAATTTTGTTTTTTACAGTGAGATATAAATTCTTTTTCAAAAGGTAAGGCCATTAACTTCTTTTAGTTTTAAAATCGATACCATATTCTGATCGTGGTCCTTTTCGTAAACCAAATGGTCCTGGAATAAATATTGTCATTGGTTTTGTGCCTGGTTCTAAATCAACTCTATGAAAAGCATTTGCTGATCTAAAACCAATGTATCCAGGCTTTCGCCAAAATCTTCCATTTTTTGTTGTTTCCCAGTACCCTCCTCTTAAAATTATTGTAATGTATGGGCATAAATGGTTATGCACCCCATCACCATGATCATCATCTAACATTTCATGAATTAATATATTAAATGGAAACCATTTGGGTCTATTTCTGAATATCACATAATATCTATTCATCCACGGTTTTGCTTCTTCAAATTTTGGGTGTGATGGTCCTCTATCTAGAACTACTTTTTTTCTTCCGATCTTTTCTAAAAATTTCAAGATCATATTTAATTGTATTGTACGATAGAACCGTTTCTAACTACATACAAATTATTATCAAATATAAATGGTTCTGAAACAATGTCTCCAGAGACTTTTTCTACGTTTAAAACTTTTCCTTCACTTAAATCAGCAATTATTATTTTTCCGTCAGTATTTGTTAAATACAAATTAGTATTACCTATCACAAAACCAACTGGTTCAATTTCTTTTCTTTTTTTAATTTTATAGTTATTAAAAAGATCTGTAATTCTAAGAATGTTGCCTTTATTTTTTTCAACAACATACAAATATCCATCATTAGAAACTGTAAAAATCAAATTGCCAGTAATTATTGGAGTAATATTTGAATTTAAATCATTTATCCAATTAACTACTCCTGTTTTAACATCTACAGAATAAAATTCATTTTTATTATTTGAAAAATAGACAGATTTTCCATCTGATACTAGTTTTGATATTTTGAAATTATAAGTTTCATTAATAATACTGCTGCTTTGAGTTGGCAACTGCCAACTGATTAATCCAGTCTCAATATCAACTGCTGTGATATCTCCAATTGAGTTACTAAACACCACCATTTCGTCAATTAAAATTAATGAATATTTTGCATTTGATATTGTAAAAGAATCTTCTGTTTGCAAATTCCAACATTCAGATCCGTCTTCAATTTTATAGCATCTCAAGGTATTTTTATAATCAACAACAAAAATTTTGTTTTTATAACTTTTGATATCTGAATTAAATGGATAGGTGTTATTTTTTGTCCAATTCAATTCACCTGTTTCAAGATTAATCGAATAATATTTAGCAATACTGTCTGTAATGAATATACTATTTTCTTTAATTGCAAAATTTAACTTTGGTCTTAATTTTTTTTCTGACTTGGTGTAATGATTTTTTTTCCATAACACTTTTTTATTATTATCATATCTAATAATTGTACCTTTTTTATCAAAGAAAATTAATCCATCTGATAGGAAAATTGGTTTGTAATTAAGATTATTTATTTCATCTAACTTTGAAAATTTAAAATTACCTATTTTTTCTAATTGGCCATCATAGTTTTGGGCACCGTAGTTATTGGTATTAACTATTATTTTGTTGGTTGTTCTTAATCCAGATAAATCGAGTTTAACTTCTTGATTAAATTCAGAGGCTTTTACTTCTTCCTCTGCAAATATTTTTTTTACATTTTCTTTTACTGATAAGTCTTTTTCCTTATCTTTCCAAATTCTTGAATTTTCATTGAAAGAACAATTATTTAGAAGAAAAAATGTAATAAATAATGCTAATAGTCTAATCACTCAAATCTCTGTTTAATCTTTTCTCTGATTCTATTCTTATATCTGGATTTGGATTTTCTAAAGTCGTTATTTGTTGAAAAAATTCTTTTGCTTTTTGTTTTTGATCTTGTGCATAAAAATATTCGGCCATTAAGTATAATGCGTGTGATTTCCATATACTTTCTGAATTAATTAATGGATTTAGCATATTTAGTAAATCAGCTTCATTTGCCTGATCTGCATTAAATAGTGCCTTTTTATAGATAATTAAATTTTTAATTTCTTTATCTAGTGATGTTTCATCGATTATGACATCAAATAATTTATTTACCTCGCTTTGATCAGAAAGGAGATTGTTATCAATTATAAAATAAAGAGAAAGTGGAGAATAAGTTGGATCTTTTTGATTAATTATCTCCAATAATTTATTTAAAGTTGTCTCTTTATCACTTTCAGAATGATCAATAGTAATTGCATTAAAATTATCAGATATCTGTTTTTTTTTATCAGTTGTATATTTATCATAACTGTAAACACCTATTACAACCAAAACTAAAACAATAACTGAAGAAATTAGAACCTTTTTGTTATTAACAAAAAAGTTTTTAATTTTTTCGTTCCTAGTATTTGCATTTACAATTGATAAATCTTCGTCCATATTAAATCATGTTCCTTAGCACATATTGGAGAATTCCTCCATTTTTATAATACTCCAGCTCGTTTTTAGTATCTATTCTAGATAAAGTCTTCACTTTTTTAATTTCTCCAGAGATATATTTGATTTCTATAGTAACTTCATCAGAAGGATTTATGCCTTTTTCAATATCAACTACACTTATTAGTTCTGAACCAACTAAGTTTAAGCTTTTTCTATTTTCTCCATCTTTAAATTGCAGTGGTAAAATTCCCATTCCAATTAAATTCGATCTATGAATTCTTTCAAAACTTTCAGCAATAACTGCTTTTACTCCTAAAAGTTTAGTTCCTTTAGCAGCCCAATCTCTCGAAGAGCCAGTTCCATATTCTTTACCACCTATTACGACTAAATCAGTTCCTCTGTTTTTATACTCAACAACTGCATCATAAACAGGCATTACTTTTTCTTCAGGATATAATTTTGTAAATCCACCTTCAGTTCCTGGCGCCATTTCATTTCTAATTCTAATATTAGCAAAAGTTCCTCTCATCATAACTTCATGATTCCCTCTTCTTGAGCCATAAGAATTATAATCTTTAGGTAAAATTTGATGTTCCATAAAATATTCTCCAGTTGGACTATCTTTTTGTATGCTTCCAGCTGGTGAAATGTGATCTGTTGTTATCATATCACCTAATATTAATAACGGTCTTGCATCTTTAATTTCTTTAAATCCTTCTGGTTCATCAGATAAACCTTCAAAGAATGGAGGTTTTTTTACATAAGTTGAACCTTCATCCCATTTGTAAATACTGCTTTTTTCAGTTTTAATTTGTTGCCATTGAGTAGGACCATCAGAAACATTTGAGTATCTTTGAATAAACATATCAGCATTCAAAGATTGTTTTAAAGTATCCTCTATTTCTTGATTTGATGGCCAAATATCTTTTAAAAATATATCTTTCCCATCTTTACTTTTGCCAAGAGGGTCTTTGTATAAATCAAACTCCATATGTCCTGCTATTGCGTAAGCAACCACCAATGGTGGAGAAGCTAAATAGTTTGCTTTAATATGTGGAGAAATTCTTCCTTCAAAGTTTCTATTTCCTGATAGTACAGAAACGGCGTGAATATTTTCTTTTTGAATCGCTTCTACTATATTTTCAGGAAGTGGTCCTGAGTTTCCTATACAAGTGGTACAACCATATCCAACTAAATTAAAACCTAATTGATCTAAATAAGTATTTAAACCAGCTTTTTCTAAATAGTCAGTTACTACTTGAGATCCAGGTGCTAATGATGTTTTAACCCAAGGTTTAACTTCTAATCCATACTCAACAGCTTTTTTAGCAAGCAAACCTGCTCCAATTAAAACATTTGGATTTGAAGTATTGGTACATGAAGTTATTGCAGCAATTAAAATTGAACCATCTTGAATTTCATAATCAGTATTTGAAACTTTCGATATTGATTTTTGATCTTTGTTTGTTGCTTCAGATAAAACTTTTTTAAATGAAGTTGGTGCATCAGTTAACAAAACTTTATCTTGAGGTCTTTTTGGCCCAGAAATAGTTGGTACAACTGTAGACATGTCTAATGAAATTACATCAGTAAATTCTAAATCATTACTTGCCCATAACCCTTGTTCTTTCGCATATTTTTCAACTACTTCGACAGTGTGCTGATCTCTTCCTGAAAATTTTAGATATTTTAAAGTTTCATCATCTATTGGAAAAAAACCACAAGTAGCACCGTATTCTGGAGCCATATTTGCAATAGTTGCTCTATCTGCAAGAGTTAGATTTTTTAACCCATCTCCATAAAATTCTACAAATTTTCCAACAACACCTTTATCTCTTAACATTTTAACCACTGTTAAAACAAGATCTGTTGCCGTTGTACCTTCGGGCATTTTATTTTTTACTTCAAAACCAATCACTTCAGGTATCAACATAGATATAGGTTGGCCTAACATTCCTGCTTCTGCTTCAATACCTCCTACTCCCCAGCCTAAAACAGAAAGTCCATTAACCATCGTTGTATGGCTGTCTGTGCCAACAAGTGTATCTGGAAATATATATTTCTCACCTTTAAATTCTTCAGACCAAACTACTTTAGATAAGTATTCTAAATTTACTTGATGACAAATTCCTGTTCCTGGAGGAACAATTCTAAAATTATCAAAAGCTTGTTGTCCCCATTTTAAAAATGAATATCTCTCACCATTTCTATTGAATTCTATATCTACGTTTTTTTCAAATGAATCTGCTTTTGCAGATTGATCAACTTGAACAGAATGATCAATTACAAGATCAACTGCTGATAATGGATTGATTGTATTGGGATCTTTATTTTTTTCTTTAACAGCCTCTCTCATTGCAGCTAAATCTGCAACAGCAGGAATTCCTGTATAATCTTGAAGCAAAACTCTTGCAGGTCTATATGCAATTTCAGTTTTTGATTTTTTTGTTTCCAGCCAATTTTTAATTGCTTCTATTTGAGATTTTGTAACACTCAAATCATCTTCGTATCTTAATAAATTTTCTAATAAAACTTTTAGAGATTTTGGAAGTTTATTAATTCCATCTAGCCCATTTTTTTCTGCTTCGCTTAATGAATAATAATTATACTCTTTGTTGTTGATATTAATTTTTTTAAGAGAATTATAAGAATTTTTGTTTCCTGGTGTCATATTTTATAAATAAAAAGTTATTATGCTTGTTAAAAGAAGCAGTGACATAGCATAATTAAAATAATTAATAAATTTCTGATTTGTCGCAAATTTCCTAAAGAATTTACCCAAAAATGTCCAAAGAGTTATACTCGTTACTGAAACTAGTAATGCCATAACAAGAATTTGAGTCGTATAACTCACAAATGTTTCACCTGGGTTTATATAAGTGGATACAAGAATTATAGATGCAATTACACCTTTTGGATTTAGAAACTGAAAGATAAAAGTTTCATGAAATTTAATCGGATTTTTATTTTTATTTTCTTGATTTGATGGACCTGAAAAAGAAATTTTATAAGCTAAGTAAATCAAAAATAGAGTTCCTAAATATTTTAATATTTCTTGAATCAAAGGATAAAGCTTAAATATATTTATCAAACCTAAAGCTAGGCATAATAATAGAAATGGAAATCCTAGGGTAACCCCGATTATATGTGGAAGTGTTCTAACTATACCAAAGTTAAAACCAGAATAAAAAGCAACAAAGTTATTAGGGCCAGGTGTAAATGCAGCAACAATTCCAAATAAAGTTATCGAGAGAATTTCAGGATGCATTACTAAGCAATTGGTAAACCATTCTCAGCTTTTTGTGATGGGTGTACTAAAGTAACTTTCCCTTCAGCATCTATTGCTCCTAAAACCAATACTTGTGAAACTACACCAGCAATATTTTTCTCAGGAAAATTACAAACTGCAATGATCTGCTTTCCTTTTAAATTCTCCTCATTATAATAATGAGTAATTTGAGCTGATGATTGTTTGATGCCAATTTCACTTCCAAAATCTACTTCAACTACTAAAGATGGTTTTCTAGCCTTTTCATTTTTTTTAACTGAAATTACAGTACCAACTCTAATATCTACTTTGTCAAAAATGTCATAGGTAATTTGCTCTTTAATCATAATATAATATAGTGTTTTAAGTTTATGAGTATAGATAACAATTTATATGAAAAATCAATCAAGATTTTAACTGACTTAATTGCATTTAAAACTATCTCAGGCCAAGATAATAGTAATTTGATTGATTATTGTGAAAACATTTTAAATAACATCGGAATAGATACTTTCAAAGTTTACGATGATGATAAAAAAAGAGTTAATCTTTTTGGAACTTTAAAAGCAAAAAATCAAAGCACAAAAAAACCAATCATTCTATCAGGACACACTGATGTAGTTCCAGTTTCTAAAGGTTGGAGCACCGATCCATTTGTTGCAACAATTAAAAAAGATAAACTTTATGGAAGAGGCTCATGTGACATGAAAGGTTTTATTGCATGTACACTTGCTTATGCACCAATCTTTAAAGAAAGTAATTTAGATAGAGACTTACATTTCTGTTACACTTTTGATGAAGAGACTGCGTGTATTGGTGCTCCTCTGTTGATAGAGGAATTGAAAAAAAGAGATATCAAAAATGGAATTTGTATAATTGGAGAACCAACTACAATGAAAATAATAGATGCTCACAAAGGTATGAATGAATACACAGTTCACTTTGGAGGACTAGCAGGACATAGTTCAAAACCACATCTAGGAGTAAATGCTGCAGAGTATGCTACTAGGTATGTTGGAAAACTTTTAGAAATAAGAGAACAGTTAAAAAAACGAGTTAAAGAAAATAGTATTTTTGATCCTCCACATTCAACCTTATCAATTGGAGGCATTAAAGGTGGTATTGCTCATAATGTTATTGCAGACAAATGTAGTGTTGAATGGGAAACAAGGCCAGTTGTCAAAGAAGATGGGGAATTTGTAACAAATGAAATTGATAAATATGCAAATGAAGTACTGCTCCCGGAAATGAAAGAGGTATTTCCAGATTCTTATATAAAAAAGGAAACGATTGGTGAAGTAGTTGGGTTTAATAGATTAGATGAATCTGAAGCATGTGAATTTGTATCAAATATAACTGGTGATAATTCAAGGGAAGTGGTTTCTTTTGGAACAGAAGCCGGTTTATTTCAAGAACTAGGAATTAGTACAGTTGTTTGTGGACCTGGATCCATAGAACAAGCTCATAAAATTGATGAGTTCATAGAATTAAACGAGATGAAAAAATGCCTTAAATTTTTAGAAGGTGTAAAAGATAAATCAGTAAATTAACTCCAACCACCTACTGCTTTCACCTCTAAAAATTCTTCTAAGCCATGTTCGCCGGCTTCTCTACCGATACCAGAATGTTTGAAACCTCCAAATGGTGCATCAACAGCAATACCAGCTCCATTAACATCTACCATTCCAGATCTTAATTTTCTAGCAACTCTTTGAACTTTTTCAGTGTCTTGAGTTTGAATATAGTTTGTTAATCCATATGAAGTATCATTTGCAATTTTAATTGCTTCTTCCTCTGTTTCAAATGGGATAACAGATAAAACAGGTCCAAAAATTTCAGTTCTTGCAACATCCATATCGTTATTTACGTCTGCAAAAACTGTTGGTTTAACAAAGTAGCCTTTATCTAATCCATCAGGTTTACCTGTTCCTCCAGCAACTAATTTTGCTCCTTCATCAATACCTTTTTGAATTAAAGTTTGAATTTTATTGTATTGAGTTTCTGAAATAACTGGACCTATGTGCTCCCCTTCTTTTTTAGGATCACCCACTTCAAAATTTTCAGTATATTTTTTTAATCTCTCTATAGCTTTATCATACATTGATTTTTCAACCAACATTCTTGTTGGAGCGTTACAAGATTGTCCAGAATTTCTAAAACATCTTAAAGCACCTCTTTCAATTGCTTCTGGATCAGCATCTTTAAAAATTATATTTGCCCCTTTACCACCTAGCTCTAAGCTTACTCTTTTAAAATCTTTAGCAGCATTTTGAGAAATCAAAGCTCCAGCTCTTGTTGAGCCTGTGAAAGAGATCATATTAATATCTGGATGGCTTGTAAGAGCATCGCCTGTTGTTGCTCCATCACCATTAACTAAATTAAACACACCTTTTGGAAATTTTACCTCATCAATAATTTCAGCAAGTATCATTGATGAAAGTGGCGCTAATTCTGATGGCTTTAATACCATTGTGCAACCTGCAGCAATTGCTGGCATTACTTTTAAACAAACTTGGTTCATTGGCCAATTCCAAGGTGTTATTAATGCACAAACACCTTTAGGTTCATAAATTAATCTTTGGTTAGGAGCGTGTTCTCCCAATGGTTTTTCAAATTCGAAATTTTTCAAATATCTGATAAATGATTTAATATGACTTGCTCCTGTTCCTGCTTGTAATTTTGTGGCAAAATCTTTTGGTGCACCCATTTCAAGAGTTATGGCTTCTGCAATATCTGCCCATCTTTTTTTATAATTTTCATAAAGTTTTTCTAATAATGCAATTCTTTCTTCTTTAGAGGAAAAGGCCCAAGATTCGTAAGCATCTTTTGCTGCAGCAACTGCTAAATCAACATCTGCTTTATTTCCCAAAGTAATTACAGCACAGTTATCTTCTGTAGCTGGATCGATTACTTTAATTTCTTCAGCACTGTTTGGTTTAACCCAAGCACCATTAATATAAAAATTTTTTTTATCTAACATGATTTAAAATTATCCTTTCCTTATGATTTTGCAAATAAATTTGTTAATTCGTAAACTATTGTTGCAGCTGCAAGAGATGTAACTTCAGCATGATCATATGCTGGTGAAACTTCTACTACATCAGCTGAAACTAAATTTAATCCAGACAAACCCCTTAATACATTTACCATTTCTCTAGTTGTCATTCCTGCAATTTCTGGCGTTCCTGTACCAGGTGCAAATGCGGGATCCAAAACATCAATATCTATAGATAAATAAAGTGGATTATCTCCGACTCTTTTTCTAATTCTTTCTGCAATTTTATCTGTTCCTTCAGTTTGAAATTCATCACAGTGAATTATTTTAAAACCAAAACTTTCATCATTTTTTATATCATCTCTGCTGTAAAGAGGTCCTCTTATTCCCACATGCATTGAAGCATCATCTAAAAATAAACCTTCTTCTCTTGCTCTTCTAAATGGAGTTCCATGAGTATATGGAGCACCAAAATAAGTATCCCAAGTATCTAAGTGAGCATCAAAATGAACTAGAGAAACTGGTCCTTTATTTTTTTTATTAATTGCTCTTAATAATGGCACTGCAATTGTATGATCGCCACCTAAACTAATTATTCCACCTACTTTGTTTAATAGATCAGTTGCTCCCTCTTCTATTTGTTTAATAGCTTCATCAATGCTAAATGGATTGCACGAAATATCTCCTGCATCTGCAACTTGTTGAATTTTAAAAGGCTCCACATCATAACTAGGATGATAATTTGTTCTTAAATGTCTAGATGCTTGTCTTATACTCTGAGGACCAAATCTCGCTCCTGGTCTATAACTGGTACCAGCATCAAACGGAACACCAACAATCGCTACATCACAGCTCTCAACATCTCTTAATTCTGGTAATCTTGCAAAAGTACTTGGACCAGCATATCGAGGTACTTTTGTTCCACTTACTGGTTGAATAGGATTTTTGTTTCTTTCTTTTGTCATTTTTTAATAATCTAAGATAATATTATCTAATCTAATTCGTCTATAATAAATTAATGAAAATTATTATTTTATTCATCTTAATATTTCAGTTTTCACAGGTAAATGCTGATGAAATATACAATCTAATCAAAATTCCGAACTTGGAAATCTATAAACTAAAAAATGAGAACAATATCCGTTATTTAAATGCTAAAGGAGATTTTAAAATAGGAGTGGATGACAACATTACTTGCAATAAGACAAATCAAGAAAATCTTAATACAAAATTTCCAACAATTGAGAGAAATATTAAAAGATACAATTCTAAATTTCTTAAAAAAATAAATTTAAAATATGTTGTATTTTGTGAAGGTTTATTTATTTCGAACATCAATACTGGCGGAATACCAGATAATAAAAATAGAACTTTAATATTAGACATAAACTTTAACAAAAAATATTTTGAAAGAATGATTCATCATGAGATTTTTCACATGATTCAAAATAGTTATGAAGATGATTTTAATGATCAAAAATTTTCTTTATTTAATAATTCTGATTTTGAATACGCTGAATGTTCCACTTGCTCAGATAGATTAAATTTAGATTTATATGAAAATACTAATGGTTTTTTAACAGAATACTCTCAATCAATTCCATCAGAAGATATGGCTGAAATCTTTTCTTTTTTAATGGTTAATAAAAATTTGATTGAAGAGAAAATAAAAAACGACTCTATATTAAATAATAAGGTTAATTTTATTAAATTAAATATATCTAAAATCGATGAAAATATTTTATGATTAAAACAATTAAGGCATCAAAATCAGAAAAAATTTTATTTATTTTTTTAATAGTTTTGGCCGTTTCTGCTTTTTCATCTTTTTTTTTATTAAAAAGTAAATGTCTATTTATAGACAGCAATGATTTAAAAACATTAAACTTTAAAAACCCAGATAATATTGCGGTAATAAATTTAGAATGTGGAAATGTTATTATTGAGTTATATCCTGAAATTTCTCCTAAAGCAGTTGAAAGATTTAAAATATTAATTGAAAAAAAAATGTATGATGGTTCAGCTTTCTATAAGGTGGTTGAAAATACTTTAGTGCAAGCTGGTGATCTTGAATTTGGGAACATTAAATATTTAGATTACTCAAAAATTGGAAGTGGAAAATCAGGATTAGGATTATTAAAATCAGAACTTAGTGATGATTTTGAATTTACTGAAGGTAGTGTTGGTTTTGCAAGATCAACAGAATTTGACTCTGAAGATAGTGAATTTTTTATTACCTTGAAAGATATTCCAATTTATCAAGGAGAATACACTCCGCTTGGAAAAGTAAAGTTTGGTCTAGATATTCTTAAGAAAATTAAAACAGGGAATAAAGCAATCTATGTACTAAGACCTGATTATATAAACACTTTTAGAATGTTAGAGACTAATTAACTAAAGGTTTTCCAGTTGAAAGAGTGTGTTTAATTCTTTCTTGAGTTTGTTTAGTTTCTATTAATCTCATAAAAGAATCTAACTCTAATTTATATAGATCATCTTCTGATAAAGTTTTATCTAAATTTGTATCACCACCACTCAAAACATTTGCAAGTTCTGTTCCAACATGCATTCCATGATCTAATATAATTTTTTCATTATATAATTTCTCTAAAACTTTAATCATCTTCTCTTTCAAAGGTTTGCCTGATAGATTAAATTTGCACTCTTCTGGAGGAACAAAATCGTTGTTTTCATGGATAAGTTTTCTAGCCTCCTCAAAAAGACTGTTTCTATTCATGATTTTTCTATCCTCAGGTTTTAAATATTTTAAAGGCTCTGCCTCTACAGGGGAAGTTGCAGTTTTTGCGTATCCAATGATATCGAAAACTTTTAAAGGAGCATAATCAGGATCAGATTTTGCTTCTTCTGTTTGTGACCATCTCCATAACATTTCTTTACATCCACCTCCAGCTGGCACCAATCCAACAATTGTTTCTACAAGACCAACCACAATATTTGTGTGTGATGCAACAAAGTTACTTTGAACTAAAACTTCAAAACCACCACCTAAAGTAAGACCTGAGGGTGCAGAAACTACTGGGTGCTTAGAATACTTTAATGTTTTGCAAGTATCCTGAAAGTATTTAATAAATTTTTCTATAGATTTGAAATCATTCTTGTCTGCAAAATTCATCGTATAACTCAAATTCACACCCGCAGAAAATTGCATACTTTCATTCATAACAATAAGTGGTTTGTCAGTTGCATTTTTTAATGCATCCATTGAATCATAATCTAATGCACAAGCTTTTGTAGTAAATTCGACAATATTAAAATCTTTAAAACGGTGAATTTCAGCAGAATTATTTTTGTCTACTTTTATTGCTGTTGGTCTAATTTTTCCTAGTGTTTCGATATCAGTATATAATTGTCTTTCTCCATAAAAGTTTTCATCTTTTGACTTAGATAAATTTTCTAAAAATTTATTATTTTCAAAATTATCTATCCTTGAAAAAAAGTTTTCAACTCCAATTGATTTTAACATTTCAAAAGGACCCATTGCCCAATTGAAACCAAGTCTCATTGCTTCATCTATATCGTTGAATTTGTCTGTAATTCCTGGAACTAAAGAAGACGCGTATTTAATTATTTTAGAAATTACTTCCCAAGCATATTCTCCATATTTATCTTTTCGATTAATTAAATTATTTATATCTACAGTTTCAACTCCTAAGTCTATTTTTTTGGAGGTTGTATATTCACCTGTTTCTAAATTGATAGCCTCTAATATTTTTTGGTTTCCACTTTTATTCATTCTGTAAAAACCACCTTTTCCTTTTCGTCCAGTGTAACCAGTATCAATCAATTTTTTTACAAGTGGTATTTCTTTTGCAACAATTTGAAATTCATCATTATCAGAAAGTTCTTTAATAAAGCTTTTTAAAACATCAGCCATCAAATCAATTCCAATCAAGTCATATAAGCCAAAAACTCCTGTTTTAGGTATACCCATTGGTCTTCCAAACACTGCATCGGCTTCTTCAATTGATAATTTCATTCTAAATGCTTCTGTCATTGCTACCTGCATTGCATAAACACCTATTCTATTTCCTAAGAAACCAGGTGTATCATTACAAACGATCGCACCTTTGCCTAATTCAATTTCACAAAATTTTTTAAGAGAATTGATTTTATTTAAATCATTATTTTCATTTTTTACAATTTCTAATAATCCCATGTATCTAACTGGATTAAAGAAGTGAGTTATACAAAAATCCTTTTTTTCTTCTTCAGTTAATTTTTCTGACAAAACTTTAATTGGGATAGATGATGTGTTTGATGAAACAATTGCTCCTTGTTTTCTATTCTTAAATATTTTTTCATAAATATTGTGCTTTATATCAATTCTTTCAACAACAGCTTCAACAACCCAATCAGCTTCTTTTACTACATCAAAATTATCATTAATATTTCCAACTTTAATATTTTCAATTTTGGTTTTATCTAAAAGTAATGGAGGTCTTGATTTATGAATTCTGTCTCTAGCTTTTTCAGATATTTCTGTTGTTAAATCTAAAAGAGTTACAGGGACATTTGCATTACAAAGGTGCGCTGCAATTCCACTACCCATTGTACCAGATCCAATAACAACTACTTTTTTTATATCCATAAATAATAAACTTTTATTGAATTAATCAAAAACTTGAAATAATACAAATTTCCTGATTAATTAAATTGATAAGCTATATAAATTAACACAATATTAAAGAGAAAAATGTACAATTCAGTAATAGCTGGTTACTCCAGATCACCTTTTGCAATGGCAAATAAAGGGAAATTAATAGATGTAAAACCAGTTAATCTGCTAGCTGAAGTAATTAAAAATCTTGTTTCACAATCAAAAATTAATCCAAAGGAAATTGATGATGTTGTTATTGGTTGTGCTTTTCAAGTTGGTGAACAGTGTTTTAATATTGGAAGATTAGTTACTTTTTTATCAGATCTAGATATGAGAGTTCCTGGTATGTCTGTAGATAGATGGTGTGGATCTTCAATGGAGGCAATTCATATTGCTGCAGGAAAAATAGCAATGGGATCAGGTAAGATATTTATTTGTGGAGGTGTTGAAAGCATGACAAGAGTTAGAACTGGCTTTGATCCTTTACCCTACCCTTATTCTGATGAAGCAAAACAAAATCCACATTTATATTTATCAATGGGAATTACTGCTGAGAATGTTGCAAAAAAATATAATATTTCAAGGACAGAGCAACAAGAATTCTCCTTAGAAAGTCATAGAAAAGCAAATGAAGCCCAACAAAAAGATAAATTTAAAAGCGAAATTACTAAGATAGGTAATTGTGAAACTGATGAAAATATTAGACCTAATAGCACAATGGAAAAACTAAATAGTTTAAAGTTAGTATTTGATCAAAATGGAACCGTAACAGCTGCAACTTCATCTCCTCTAACTGATGGAGCTGCTGCAACTCTGATATGTGAAGAAAATTTTGCTATAGAGAATGGTTTAGAAATTTTTGGGAGAATAAAATCTACTGCTGTTGAAGGATGTGATCCAAATTTTATGGGATTAGGACCAATTTCAGCGACTAAAAAAGCTTTGAAAAGAGCTAAACTTTCAATAAAAGACATTGATATTGTGGAGTTAAATGAAGCCTTCGCATCTCAATCACTAGCTTGTATCAAAGATTTAGAAATAGATATTAATAAAGTAAATTTAGATGGAGGAGCAATTGCTTTAGGACATCCTTTGGGAGCAACAGGTGCTAGGATAACAGGCAAGGCTGCACAACTTTTAAAAAGAGAAAATAAAAAGTACGCTCTTGCTACTCAATGCATTGGTTTAGGGATGGGAATTGCAACAATAATTGAAGCTGTTTAATTTTATCTATTAATTCCTCTTAACCTTTCAGATCTTCTTCTTAATAGTTCTGCACTAATTAGTATTAAAGTTGAAAGAATAATTAAACATGTTGCAACAGCTAAAATTGTTGGACTAAGCTGCTCTCTTAAACCAGTCCACATTTGTACTGGAATTGTAGTATTTTCTAAACCAGCAAGAAATAAAACTACAACTACTTCATCAAATGAAGTTACAAATGCAAATAAACCTCCTGAAATTACACCTGGTAATATCAATGGAAGAGTAATTTTCATAAAAGTGTTTACAGGGTTACTACCTAAGCTAGCAGCAGCTCTTGTTACACTATGATCAAATCCTGATAATGTTGCTGTTACAGTAATTACAACAAATGGAGTTCCTAGGATTATATGAGCAAAAACTATTCCTGTATGTGTTGCTGCTAAACCAACTTTTGCCATGAAAAAGAATATTGCAACACCTGATATAATTAATGGAACAATCATTGGTGAAATAAGAGTTGCCATTATAATTCCCTTATAAGGCATGTGCCTACTGCTTAAACCTAACGCAGCCAATGTCCCAAGTATTATCGATCCTATCGTTGCAAATATTGCAATTATAAAACTATTTTTTGCAGCTAGTCCCCATGGGTTTTTGGTTCCATAAACCATATCCTTGTACCATCTTAGAGAAAAGGCATCAGGATCAAGATTTTTCATTCCTTCAGAAAAAACTAAAAATTCTTCAGCATTAAATGATAATGGAAATATTACGAATAAAGGCGCAACTAAAAAGAAAAATACAAAAGCACAAATAGCTAAATAAACATAATGCCAAATTCTATAACGCGTTTCTGTATAACTTGGTAATGCCATCTTTATCCTAATTTAATATTATCAACTCCAACTAATTTGTTATAAATCCAATACACAACTAAAACTCCAGTTAACAACATCAATCCCATTGCAGATGCAAAGCTCCAGTCCAAAGTTGTTTTCATATGGTATGCAATCTGGTTACTTATCAAAGTTCCAGAGGCACCTCCTACCAATGCTGGAGTAATGTAATATCCTATTGCCAATATAAATACTAATAAACATCCCGCTCCTATACCTGGAATAGTTAATGGGAAATAAACTTTCCAAAATGCAACAAAAGGTGTTCCACCTAAAGATTTTCCAGCTCTCATTAAACTAGGAGAGATTGTTTTCATGACGCTGTAAAGTGGAAGAACCATAAATGGCAATAATATCTGTGTCATCGCCACATAGGTACCAACTTTATTATACATCATTTCAGGCCTGTTATCGTCTGCAACTAATCCTATCATCACAAAGAAATCATTAACGACTCCTTGTTGCTGTAATAAAATCATCCAACTTGCAGTTCTGACCAATAATGAAGTCCAAAATGGGAGAAGAACACAAATCATTAATAGATTTGAGTACTTCATTGGTAATGTAGCCAATAAATGAGCAATAGGATAACCCATTGCAAAGCAAAATAGGGTTACAAAAAACGCAATTTCAAGCGTTCTTAACCATAAAATTCTATGAATTCTTCTATCCTCATCTACTTGAGCGATACTTCCATCAGCAGCATAATACATATCCATACCTTTTAGATATTTAGCTAATGTATATGGTGGTGCTGTCCTTTTTATAGCTTGCCAGTACTCAACTTTACCCCAATTTTTATGAACCTTCATCATCTGTTCTTTGAAACTAGCGTTTTCATCTATCTTTTTTCTTTTAATATTTCTAAACAATCTTTTGGTTGTTGAATTAAAACCATTTTTTTCTTTATTTAATCTTTGACCAAGTTTTCCGTGTTCTTGTTTTTCAACAAGAGCTTTGTAATCATAATAAAAAGCAGAAAAAACTTCTTCAGGAGGTAATTCTCGTCCATCCCAATTTTCCATTTCCTTAAATGTTTTTGGAAGCATGTTTGTGATCATTTTGTCATCAATACTTCTCGTAAACATTTCTCCAATTGGAAATATATAAGTGATGACTAAAAATAATAACAAAGGAGCAACTAGAAGGAAGGCTTTAACTTTATTCTTCCTTTCTGCTTTCTTCAAACTGACTTCTAGTGGTATTCCGTCAGTTGTTAAAATTTGTTTTACTTCAGAGCTCATAAAAAAAATAGGGCGGCTAGTTAATAACCGCCCTAAATATATTATATAAATTCAGTGATTAAAACTGAAATTATAGGCCTGCTTTGAAAGCTTCCCACTTCTCACCAATCTCTGTTCCATAGTCAGCCCAGAAGAATGGGTCTACTAAGAAATAGTTTTTAGTGTTAGCAGGAGCAGTTGGCATTTGAGGCATCATGTCTGTTTTACCATCTTTGTACCATGGCTCACCAGCAGTGATTACATCAAGAGAAGATTTTCTCCATGGAGCATATGCAATATACTTCGCACTACCAGCTAACATTTCAGTGTTAGTCATCATAGCTAAAGCTTTTTTAGCATCTGCTTCGTTTGGTCCACCTTTAACTAAAGCAAAGTATTCATAGTCAAGACCTTGACCATCCCACACTTGTTTAATTGGAGCACCTTCACCAACTTCTGCATTGAAGAATCTTCCGTTCCAACCAGTCGCCATAACAACTTCACCAGCAACTAGTAATTCAGGTGGTTGAGCACCTGCAGACCAGAATACACATCCACCATTTGGATCTGTACAAAGTTTCTTAATTTTGTTTAACGCTCTGTCGATTCCACCGTCTGCTAAAAGTTTTCTGTAAACTCTAGTTCCGCCGTCACCTAACTTTACGCCATCCGCAGCTAAAGCAATTTCTAAATTAGTTAAAGCACTAGTGTAGATTGCTCTTTTTCCTGGGAATTTTTTAGTGTTAAAGAAATCTTTAATAGTTTTAGGCTCTTTACCACCAAATGCTCTTGTATCAAAAGCATAGTTCCAAGAATATAAGATGTTTCCTACAGCACATTCACTTGGCATTCCTGTGAAGAAGTCTTCACTTGCAGGAGTTCCATCTGGTGCAGCTGGGAAGTCTTTGTCAAAATCAAATTTAACAAACAAACCTTCGTCACATCCGTTAATTGTATCGAATGCAAATAAGTCTATAATATCCCAAGTAATAGCACCTGCTTCTTTTTGTGCTTTAATTTCTGATAAACCACCAGAGTAATCAACCCAGTTGATTTCTATTCCTAGTGCCTTAGCAGTTGGATCACCATACCCTAACTTTTGAGATTCTGTATAAGCTCCACCCCAAGATGCAACAGTAACTGCAAATGCTGATGAAGTTATTGAAAGAGCAAAAGAAAGAGCAAGTAATAATTTACTTAATTTTTTCATTATTCCTCCGTTTAAACATTAATATAAATTAATTTATATAAATAAAGTACACCAAAATGAGCAAGTGAAGTCAACAGCTCATTTTATCTTATGTTATTTTAGATTTTTGATTAAACCTATTTTGGATCTAAAGCTCTAGCATCAACACTGTTCCAACCAATGTTGATATCTTCTTTTACTTTTAGCTCAAGGTTAGAGGTACTGTTTGGTACTTTTAAAATGAACTCAGAACTACCGAGTAAGTCTAGTCTAACTCTTGTGTGGTCACCATGGTAAATTACTTCCTCAATTTTTCCAGTGAACATATTATCCATTTTATCAGTTGGATTTATCAACGCTCTTTCTGGTCTTAAAGATACTGTAGTTTTTTCACCTTTTGATTTTACCGAAATAGGGTTGGCTAATATTTCTGCATTACCTAATTTAACTTTACATTTATTTTTATCTATATCTGAGACCTCACCATTAAATGTATTATTTTCACCTATAAACTCTGCAACAAAAGAATTTACTGGTTTCTCATATAGTTCTGCTGGATCAGATAACTGTTGAACTTTACCATCATTAAATACAGCTATTCTGTTTGACATAGTAAGAGCCTCACTTTGATCATGAGTTACATAGACAACAGTTACGCCTATACTTTCATGAATATGTTTAATTTCATACTGCATGCTCTCTCTTAAATTTTTATCTAATGCACCAAGTGGTTCATCCATTAAAACAACAGCTGGATCAAATACTAGTGCTCTTGCAACAGCAACCCTTTGTTGTTGTCCTCCAGAAAGTTGTGCTGGCATTCTAGACTCAAATCCATTTAAAGAAACCATCGACAAAGCTTTATCTACTTTTTTATCAATTTCATCTTTTTCAACTTTTCTTACTCTTAAAGGAAACGCTAAATTTTCATAAACTGTCATGTGAGGAAATAGTGCATAATTTTGGAACACCATTCCAATTCCTCTTTTGTGAGGTGGAATGTTTGAAATAATATTTCCGTCTAATAAAATTTCTCCATTAGTTGGAGTTTCAAATCCAGCTAACATCATTAGACAAGTTGTTTTACCTGAACCAGATGGCCCAAGCATCGTTATAAACTCACCTTCAGCAATATCTAATTGAAGATCTTTAACGACAAGTACTTTGCCGTCATAACTTTTATCTACTTTATCAAATTTTACGAATTCTGGATTTTTAGACATAAAGTTGATTATTAAACATTTGTGAAAGTAGAATTCAATAGTAAATTAACTCTTGATATGAAGCTCTTTTGGAAAATTACAAAATAACTCTGAACCATTTTCTGTAACTCTAATAGCCTCAGACGCCTCAACACCCCAGTCACCAAATTGCATCACAGCAATCATATGAAAACAAACATTTGGCTCAAGTACTGTCTTGTCTCCTTTATATATATTAAGAGTATGCTCTCCCCAATCAGGAGGGTAACCAATCCCTATTGAATAACCAGTTCTTGATCTTTTTTCGATGCCGTATTTATCAAGTATTTTCCAAAAAGCTTGAGCAACATCATCTACAGTGTTTCCTGCTTTAATTGCTCCAATACCTGAGTTTAGGGCTTCAATAGTTTTATTCATTGTATCAATTTTTAATTGATTAGGTTTTCCAAGCAAAACTGTTCTCGCCATAGGAGCGTGATATCTTTTATAAACTCCAGAAAGTTCAATAATTGTTGCTTCTCCCTCAACAAATTTATCTTGAGTAGCAGTCAAATGTGAAGCAGAAGTACCTTTTCCTGTTGGAAGAAGAGTTGCAATACTTGAATATTCACCACCAAATTCCTCTGTTCCATAAAAAAGTGCTTTTTGAATTTCACCAACTGCATCACACTGCCTTACACCAGGTTTAATAACTTCCATTGCAGTTTTCATTCCTTGTTCTGAAATTTTTGCTGCAGACTTCATGTAATTTATTTCTGCGTCAGATTTTGTAAATCTTGCCCAATTCACCAATCGATCACTGTCTTTGATTTTGGCATTTGGCAAACCTTGTTTTATTTTTTCATAACAAAAAGCTGTAAAATAGTGAGCATCCATCTCTAAACCTATTGATAGATTATCCCATTTTCTCTCTTTAATTATTTCAACTAATCTATCGTAAGGATGTCTTGGCCAAGTATGAATGTACTCTTCATCATAAACTAAAATATTTTTATCTTTTAAATAAGTTTTTATATAAGCGCCACCTGCATCTTGAGCTCTTACAAAACATAATGGTTCGTCTGCATTTACATGAACGATTGCACATTGAGCATAATAGAATGACCAGGCGTCATAACCAGTTAGATAATATAAATTATTAGTGTCATGAGAAATTAAAAGTTCGATGCCTTTTTCTTGCATCATTTTTTGAACTTTTTTTAATCTTTGTTTGTATTCTTCTTTAGTAAATGACATTAGTTTGCCTCAAATAGTTTTCCAAATCCCTCAACAGAGTTATTTTTATTTATTCTTACAAGTGTATCCCAAATTAATGCTTGATTGCTAGATAAAACAATTGTGTTTAATTTTTTTTCAAGTTTATCAATAATTGGTAATACAGGTAATGCTGTACACGAAACAAACAAAGCCTCTGCCCCATTTAAATTAATTTTTGATAATACTTCATATAAATAATCTTGATCTACTTTACCAATGTCATAATCAGCCTCGATATCAAAGTAAGAATTAGAGGTAATTTCAAATCCCTCAGTTTTAAAATATTCTAAAACCTCATCATTTAGTTTTTTACTATATGGTGTGAACAAAGAAATTTTTTTTATATTTAATTTTTTTAAAGCTTTAATTGCTGCAGTGCTTGGCGTTGTAACATCAGCCATTGGTTTTGCTGCTTTTACTTTTTGTTCAATAGAATTATATCCAGCTGCAATGGTTCCAGAGGTACAACCATAAACAACACAATCAATATCTTGATCTGGTAAAATATCTTTTGCAACCTCAGTTACTTTGTTAGACATTTTAATCAGGTTTTCTCGAGTTAATGGATTGTAACACTCAATACGGTTTACAAAAAAATCAATTTCCCTGTCTTTTATGACATTAATGAAATCTCTCTCAATCATAAAATCACTTGCAAGAGCTATTAAGCCGACTCTTGGATTTGATTTACTAATGTATTTTGGATCTATTTTTGTTGAATTCATATTTTAAAAGATGAATATATCAGAAGTTCTTTAATAATCATTAATATTAAATTAACGACATGAATTTAAAAGATACCTTCATCGCATCGCTGGTTCCAATTTTTTTAGGATTTGGTTTTGTCATTGCAAAACCAGCATTTGAATCCTTTCCACCAATTTTATTAATGGGTTTAAGATTTATATTTGCGGCATCAATTTTAGTCTGGTGGTTTCCAATACCGAGAGGATATTTATTAAAAATATTCATAGCATCTTTAATAGCAAATACTTTACAGTACAGTATTACTTACTCTGGTTTAGACTTAATTGATGCATCATCTGCGGTTTTGTTAGTACAAATGGAAGTACCGTTTGGAGTTATTTTTGCTTACTTTATGCTTAAAGAGAAACCAACAGTTAGGGCTTTAATTGGTATTGGTATAGCATTTATGGGCGTTTATGTTTTAACTGGCTCACCAAATTTAGATGGAAAAATTATTGGTATTGGACTGACGATACTAGGCTCTGCTATTTGGGCTCTTGGGCAAGTAATGGTGAAACCTTTAAGTAAAGAAATTAACCCTTTAGCGTTGGTTGCTTGGATGGCATTATTTTCTGGTCCAATTTTAATATTACTATCAGCAATCATTGATGGAAATACTATAAATTATATCTCTAATGCAAAAATTGATCATTGGATTATTGCAATCTACATTGGTTTTATAATGCAGCCTGTAACATATGGTTGCTTTTATTATGTCATAAAAAACAATCCAATTTATAAAGTTCTACCAATTGTAACTATGGGAATTCCTCCAACAGGATTATTAGCTGCAATTTTTCTTTTGGGAGAAGAGCCGACAAAAGAACTATTCATTGGTGGAGCAATAATAATAGTTGGTGTGATATTGATAGTTTTTACAAAAAATAAAAAAGAAGAGGTTAAATAATGAAGATAGGTTTTATTGGTCTAGGAAATGTAGGCGCTAAACTTGCAGGAAGTTTACTGAGAAATGGATTTGACTTAACAGTAAGAGATGTAGATCAAAATTTAACAGATCAATTTAAAAATTTAGGCGCAAAAGTTGCAAACTCTGGAAAAGAACTTGCAGAACAAGTTGATCTTGTAATTACTTCTTTACCATCCCTAAAAGTAAGCGCAGAAGTTATGGAAGCTGAAGATGGAGTGCTTGAAGGACTTTCTGAAAATAAAATCTGGCTTGAAATGAGTACTACTGATGAAGCTGAGGTAAAGAGAATTGGAGAAAAAGTAATTGCAAAAAACGCTATACCTTTAGATGGCCCAGTAAGTGGTGGTTGTCATAGAGCTGCAACAGGAAATATTGCAATTTTTGTAGGTGGTGAGAGAAAAGCATTTGAAAAAATTTTACCTGTCTTAATAGTCATGGGAAGAAAAGTTTTACATACTGGTGAATTGGGTACAGCAAGTACTCTTAAAGTAATTACAAATTATTTAGCTTCAGTACATTTGGTTGCTTTAGGAGAAGCTTGGACAGTTGCAAAAAAATCTAATCTAGATCTTGAAAAAACATTCAAAGGAATTGCTGCATCATCAGGAAATTCATTTGTTCACGAAACAGAAAGTCAGGTAATTTTAAATGGATCTTATAATATAAATTTTACAATGGATTTAGTTTTAAAAGACACAGGCTTATTTGATGATCTAGCGAAGAAGTTAAATGCTCCTCTAGAGATATCTCCAAAAATTGTTGAAATATTTAAAGATGGACAAAAAAAATATGGGTCTAGAGCTTGGTCTTCTATGATTGTAAAAAGAATGGAAGATTTGAATAACATTGATTTTAGAGCTAAAGGGTTTCCAGAAGAATTAGTTGATAATGAGCCTGAGGAAAAAGGATATGAAATTTAAATATTATGCTAAAATAAATTCATGCTAGATAAAAGAAAATTTTATATTGATGGTGAATGGGTAGATCCAATTAAGAGGAATGACTTTGATGTTATCAATCCATGTAATGAAGATCCTTGCGCAGTAATTTCTCTAGGATCCACTGAAGATACAAATAGAGCTGTAAAAGCTGCAAAAACAGCATTTGAAACTTGGAAAGAAACCTCAAAAGAGGAACGAATTAAATTATTAGAAAAATTATTAACTATTTACAAAAAAAGATTTAATGAAATGGCAGAAGCTATTTCATTAGAAATGGGTGCTCCAATGGATTGGTCGACTGATGTTCAAACAGCATCAGGAAGAGATCATTTAGAAGATTTTATACTAAGACTTAAAAATTTTAACTTTGAAGAACATTTTGATGAAAAATCAAATAATCATATTTGTTATGAACCAATTGGAGTTTGTGGATTAATAACTCCTTGGAATTGGCCAATAAATCAAATTGCTCTTAAAGTTGCTCCGGCATTTGCAACTGGTTGCACAATGATTTTAAAACCCTCAGAAATTGCTCCTATATCGGGAATGTTGTTTGCTGAAATGATCCATGAAGCTGGTTTTCCTAAAGGAGTTTTTAATTTAGTAAATGGTGATGGAGCTGGAGTTGGAACAGACATTTCAAGTCATCCAGATATTGATATGGTTTCTTTTACTGGTTCAACAAGAGCTGGTAAATTAATTTCTAAAAATGCTGCTAATACAATTAAAAGAGTTTGTCTTGAACTTGGGGGCAAAGGTGGAAATATTGTTTTTGCTGACAGTTACAAAGATGCAGTAAGGGATGGTATTCGAAATGTAATGAGTAATTCAGGACAATCTTGTGATGCACCTACAAGAATGTTAGTTGAAAAATCTATTTATGAAAGAGCAGTAAAAGAAGCTGTTGATGAAGCTAATAAAATTAAAGTTGATCAAGCGACTAAAAAAGGAGATCACATTGGTCCTGTAATTTCAAAAGTTCAGTACGACAAAATTATAAATCTTATTGAAAGTGGAATTTCTGAGGGAGCAACTTTGGCTGCTGGAGGACCAGAATTGCCAAATGGTTTAAATAAAGGATATTTTATTAAACCAACTATTTTCACAGATGTTACTAATGAGATGAGAATCGCAAAGGAAGAAATCTTTGGGCCTGTTTTATCAATTATTCCATTTGATACTGAAGATGAAGCAGTGAAAATTGTAAACGATACTTCTTATGGTTTAGGAAATTATCTTCAAACTGATGATAAAGAAAAAGCTCATAGAGTTGCAAAAAAATTAAGATCAGGATGTGTTTATATAAACGGTAATGCAGCTGATGTTGGAACACCTTTTGGTGGTTACAGGCAGTCCGGAAATGGAAGAGAAGGAGGAGTTTGGGGATTGGAAGAATTTTTAGAGGTAAAAAACGTAACTGGTTGGAATTAATTTGAATTTCTCAAATACCTTAATCTTCCTATAATTTCATCACGATCCATGTAATATCCTTGGAGATGTCTGTGACCAGAATTTGGATCAAATTCAGTTCTCCCATGAAGCAATCTTCTATTGTTGAAAGTAAATATATCTCCTGGCCCTAATCTAAATTTAATTTGAAATTTATCATCGTGTAATAAATTTCCAAATCGATGATGAGCTTTATAAACTTTGTCCATTAAATCAGGATGGCAATCTAAGGCATCCATAGTTGCAACACTAAATCTAATGTCGTGATAATCATTATCTTTAGTTAAAGAAATTGCTGGCGCATAATAACTTCTTACTGACTCTTGTGTGTAATCCATATCTCTAAATTTAAGGTGAACATTAACTAGTGTATCAAAGATTTCCTTTTCATTTTTTCTTAAATAATCTGCAACTGCAAATCCATCTACAGCTGAAGAATCTCCACCATTTGCAGAATTAATCAGGCAGTGAAGGAATTGATAACCTGGAGGTGTTTCAAACCAAGGTAAATCCATATGATTTCTCAAAGCATGTGCTGTATAAGCAGAATTGTTTGGTTTTGGAATATTAATTACCTCAAATGGAGTTTTAAAAAAAGTTTCTCTAGTATGACTAATTCTATTTAAAACTTTAAATCCAGAGTTCTCATCTGTCGGTGCATTTTTTACAATTGCAATTCCAGTATGATGCAAAAGTTCCAACCATTTAATTAAGCCTTCATCTGAATTAACGATTTCATCATGATCAATTTCTACAGATTTTAAATGATCTTGAAGAGAATTATCCCAAAGCTTGTAGGGTGATTTGTATTCTAAATTGTTTTTAATTGTATAACAATTATCTCTCAGCCATTTTTGATCATAATAACTAACATGATCTCCTTCACTCCACTCAATTTGGAGTTTACCATCATTGCTCAAAGAAAATTTTTTAGGATTTATATCTTTAGATACTTTGAGAATGTTAAACATTCTATGACGAGAGTCTTTGTCGTGTGCTGTAGGACAATTATCTCTTAACCACAAATAATTAAACTTACTTTTTTTTCCATCACTCCAATCAACTTCTAAATTAGTAGAATTTTTAGTTATATTTTCAATTTTATAATTTTGTTCCATCAACTTTTATAATTTGAATTTTCACGATCTAATTTTCTTAATAATGCAGCCCACTCTGTTTTTCCATCATAATTATAATCATCTGAACTACTCATATTGTCCCAAAAATAAGCAGCTTTTTGTTTGTCTATTTCATGTTTACTTAATCCCATAGATAAGTTTTTAACTTGAACAGTACATGCTTGTTCTAAATAATAAGCTCTAAAAAATGCTTCTGCAGCAGTTTTACCTACCGTGTAGTATCCATGATTTCTTGTAATTAAAATATCGTGCTTCCCTATAAGGTTTTCAAATTTTTTTCCAAAATCTTTATCCTCAACAAATTCATAATCGATATATCCAATTAAATGATTTAAATAGACTGCTGCTTGTGAAAGATGCATCAAACCTTCTTTAGTTCCTCCAACTGCCATAACATCATTAGCATGTCCGTGAACATAAAAGTTAACATCAGAACGTGAATTAAAAATCCATTGTGCAAGATTGATACAACCATCATTTAACCATGGTCCATCTGAATTTATTTTTCTACCATCTTTATCAATCTTTACTAAAGATGATGCTGTAATCTCTTCATAAAACATTCCATAAGGATGAACAAAAGAACAATCTTCATCTTCAGCTGATCTAGCTCCAGCACATTGATTAGCTAAATCTGTCATCCCATACATGTGTAAAATTCTATAAAGAGCAGATAGTTCGCATCGAATATCTTGATCTGATTTGGTCATAAATTAAATGATTATTAAAATGACCAACAAAATCAAACAAAATCGAATTTTTAAAAAGCAATTATCAGTTGTATAGAAATTGTTTTACATTGTACGCTATGAACTGTTAGAACTTAATTGATGTCAAAAATCGAAATCAACAACGTATATAAAATCTTTGGTAATAATCCAAAATCAGTGCTTCCAATGGTCAAGGAAGGTTCAACTAAAGATGAAATATTAGAAAAAACTGGGCACACAGTTGGTTTAGATAATGTATCTCTTAAAATTGAAGAAGGCGAAACGTTTGTTTGCATGGGTCTTTCGGGCTCAGGAAAATCTACATTAATTAGACATTTAAATAGACTTATAGATCCAACTGACGGTGAAATTTTGGTTGAGGGCACAAATGTGATGTCGCTTGATAAAGAAAAGCTAATTGAGTTTAGAAGACACAAAATGAGTATGGTCTTCCAAAGGTTTGGATTATTTCCACATAAAACAGTTTTGCAAAATGTTGGATATGGTTTGGAAATGCAAGGCAAAGCAGAAGATGAGAGAAACAAAATCTCAATGGAAAAAATTGATGCTGTTGGATTAAATGGATTTGAAAATCAATATCCAAATCAATTATCTGGTGGAATGCAGCAGCGTGTAGGTTTAGCAAGAGCATTAGCAACTGATACAGACATAATGTTAATGGATGAAGCTTTTAGTGCTCTAGATCCACTTATAAGAAGTGATATGCAAAAACAACTTATTGATCTTCAATCAGAATTAAAAAAAACAATTGTATTTATTACTCATGATCTTGATGAATCATTGAGATTAGGTGACCATATTGGAATTTTAAATTCAGGAAAATTAGTACAAGTTGGAACTCCAGAAGAAATTATAATGAACCCTGCAGATGATTATGTAAAAGCTTTTGTTAAAGATGTTAATAGAGCAAAGGTAATCAAAGCAAAAATAATTATGAAAAATTTAAATGAATCTGAAAATATTGATAAATCAAACGTTATTAAAGTAAATGAAGATCAATTTATTGAAGAATTTTTACCTCAAATAGTTTGTTCAGACTCAAATTGTGAAGTAGTTGATAAGAACGGTAATATTAAGGGTTATATTACTAATCAAGAATTACAGTCTTCTTTAACTAAATCTTAAAATAATATTATTTAGCAAATCTTTTATATTTTGGAAGTTTGTCATTGATTTGATAAAAATCTGACTTTGAACCTACAAATATATTTCTAAAAGTTTTTAGTTTTGTTTTACCATCAAGCATTCCTGCAGAAATTGAAACATTGTCAGATTTGTCAACTTTAAAAAATATACTTGCTCCACATTTATTACAAAAACCTCTCTTAGAATTCTTAGACGACTTAAACCACTTTAAGGTAGTTTTATTTAAAAATTTAATTTCTTTGTCTTTAATATTTGTATAGGCACCAAATATACCATGAGTTTTTCTGCATTGAACACAATGGCAATTTGATACACTTCTAAGTTTATTAAGTGTTTTAAACTTTACACCTTTACATAAACAACTAGCTGTTAATACTTTTTTCATAAAACTTTATTATATGATATTAATATTAAATTAAATTATTAAATGTCTGTTTTTCTTAAAAGCTTCACTATCACAAATAATTGGGTTGATTATAACAATCACATGAACATGGCCTATTATGTTTTAATATTTGATGAAGCATGGGAAGTAGCGCTTGAAAAGTTTAAAATGGGAGCAAGTGCAGCAAAAAATCTAAACAGAAGCACGATGGTAGTAGAGACAAATACTAAATATCTTAATGAGGTCAAAGAAGGTGAAAATGTCGATATAAACCTCACTTATTTTGACCATGATAAAAAAAGATTACATTTAAAAATGGAAATGATTGTAAAAGAGACTAAAAAAATTTCAGCATCGATGGAATGGATATCTTTATATATTGATCTCAGCAAAAGAAAGGTAACAGAATTTGAAGAAGAAAAGTTGAAGTTGATGGCTTCTTTTATAGAGAAAAATGAAGCTAAATTTTCAAGTGAAAATCTTTTGTTCACCTCAAAACTTAAGAAATAATTAAATATTATTCATTATCTTATTTTGGTATAGGTGCGAAATGAGTACCGATAATAACTCTAAAGGAATTGTTCTTATTATTATTGCAATGACTTTATTTGCAATGCAGGACTCATTAATCAAATTTATATTTGAAAAAGCAGCGTTGTATGAAATTTTTTTTGGCAGATACTTTGTTGCTGCAATTTTACTGTTTTGCTACATCAAATTTAAAAAACAAAAGGTTAGTTTAAAAACTTACTATCCAATTTTAACCTTAGTAAGAGTAGTTTTGCATTTTTTGGCTTTTTCAGCATTTTTTATTTCTCTAACTTATATGCCATTAGCTACAGCTAATGCACTTTTTTTCTCCTGCCCCTTCTTTGTTTCAATCTTTGCTAAATTTTTTTTAAATGAACATATTGGGATAAGAAGATGGTCTGCAATTGTGTTTGGTTTTATTGGTGTGTTTATAGTTTTAGATCCAAATTTTTCAGACTTTGAATACAGAAGTCTACTTCCAGTCGGATGTGCATTTTTTTATGCAGCTTCTATGACAATAACGAAATATACATCTGACAAAGATGATGTAAATACTCAGTTATTTTACTTTTACTTAATTGCGCTCATATTATGTGGAGCTATTTATCTGTTTATGGGCAATGGTCAGTTTAACAATTCTCATTTTGATCCAACAACTCAATTTATTTTTAGAGAATGGTTTTCTAACTTTGATTACACATGGAAATTTATATTATTTTTTGGTGTAGCAGCATCAATTGCTTTTCTTTGTATATTTTCTGCATACATAGTTGCATCTCCATCGGTTGTTTCTTTATTTGAATACTCTCTAATTATAATGTCGATGATACCAGGGTATTTCCTATTTAACGAGATTCCATCTGGAAGAATATTTCTAGGTGTTGCCTGTATAATAGCAGCAGGAATATATATCTATTTAAGAGAAAGAGTCAGAGAGCAGTACATTGCTACAGAAACACCTGTTAGAAGATGACCAAAAATTATATACCCACAATTAATATATCATCACTTATCAAAAATAATTTTGAGACCCGGAGTGCGTTAAAAACAATTAAAGAAATTGAGAAAGCTTGTGTAAATATAGGTTTTTTTCAAGTGACTGGTCATGGTCTTGATTTGAAAGAAATTAATAAAATATGTGGAATAGGAAACAAGTTTTTCAATTTGTCAGACAGTAAAAAAAGGAAATTATCACCAAAAAAATGGAATAAAAAAAATAGCAATCTTTACAGAGGTTATTTTCCAAATGATGTAAATGGAAAAGAAGGTTTGGATATAGGAGATTTAAAAATTACCAAGAAATATTCTTCAAAAACTAGAAACCAATACATTGAATATTTAGATCTAAATAAATGTTTTAACAAAACTTCCATTAAGGCTTTGAATAAATATTTTGAAAATATTTACAATTTAAGTGAAACTTTATTTAAAAGTGTAATTAAATTAAATAAACTTGATCCAAATATTTCAAACAAAGCTTTTGCAAGGTTAAAAACTTTAAGTACTTTAAGATTTAATTATTATCCAAATCAAACAAGGCCAGTGGAGATATCAAAACAAGATGGAGTTGCACTTGGATGTGAAACGCATGTAGATAGTGGAATATTTACAGTTCTATACCAAGATAAAAAAGGTGGTCTTCAAGTACAGAATAGAAAAACGAAAAAATGGTATGATGTGCCATTTAATAAAAAAGCTTTGGTAGTAAATACAGGAAGAGCTTTAGAGTTTTTAAGTAAAGGTAAATTTAAAGCTACAAATCACAGAGTGCTATGGAATAAAAGCAAGAGACTTTCCGTTCCATTCTTCTTTGAGCCCTCTTATGACTTTAAAATGAGTAAATCTTTCCTTAATTCAAAAAAATATTCTAACACAGGTAAGATTTATGAAAAATTTTTAAATCAATCTTTAAAAAAATTTATCGAATACCAGCGTTAAAATAATTTAAGTCATTGAAAAATTATTATTACATTTTATAAACAATTCAGTTTGATGTCTAAAGTATTTGATTTATTCATAATAGGTGGCGGTATAAATGGAGCTGGTATTGCAAGAGATGCTTCTGGAAGAGGTTTGTCTGTATGTTTAGCAGATAAAGGAGAAATAGGAGGAGCAACTTCTTCTTGGTCAACAAAATTAATTCATGGTGGTCTCCGTTATTTAGAAAATTATGAATTTAAATTAGTAAGAGATTCTCTTAAAGAAAGAGAGATTGTTTACAAAATTGCAAAACACATTTCAAAGCCAATTCCATTTATTATTCCTCATACTGATAAAATTAGACCAGCATGGTTAATTAAATTTGGTTTGCTTTTGTATGATAATTTGGGTGGGAAAACTAGTATTCCAAAATCAAAAACATTAGATCTTAATAAAAAATTTCCAAATATTCTTAAGGAGAAATTCAAAACTGGTTTTCAATATTACGATATTCAAATTGATGATAAAAAATTAACAAAACTAAATGCACAAGATGCAAAAAAAAATAAAGCCAAAATACTAGAATACAATAAAGTTAAAAAAGCTGAAATTATTAATAATGAATGGGTCATTAGTCTTCAAGATAGAAAAAAAATAAAATCAAAAGTTTTAATAAATGCATCAGGACCATGGATAAATGAAAATTTGCATAAAAATATAAAAATAAAATCTAAAAATAAAATCAGATTAGTTAAAGGTAGTCACATAATTACAAAGAAATTATACAAAGAAGATGTTGCATTTACATTTCAAAATACAGACAAAAGAATAATTTTTGTAATTCCCTACAAAAAGAAATTTTCATTAATTGGAACAACTGAGGTGGAAGTTAAATCTCCAGAAAATACTGGAATATCAAAACAAGAAACTCAATATTTAATTCGATCAGTAAATAATTATTTAAGAAAACAAATCAGCAAAAAAGATATAGTTGATACTTATTCAGGAATAAGACCTCTAATAGAGGATTTTAAAGAAGCCTCAAAAGTTACAAGAGATTATGTTTTTGATTTACAAATTGTAAAAAAATTACCACTTTTAAACATTTATGGAGGAAAACTTACTACATACAGAAAGCTGTCTGAAAAAGTCCTATTAGATCTTAAAAAGTTTTTACCCAAAACTAAAAAAGGTCCATGGACAGATAAAAAGAAGCTTTTTTAGATTTCCACTGCTATTAAAAAGTGATACGTTATTTTATAAAGCGATACATAACTCGTCGTTGAAATCAAAGATTTGCGAAAGTGGGATCGGTCGTCTTTAAATTAACTTTTAAAGGAGGCTTTATGAAATTTGGTTATTTTTGCAATACCACTAACTGGACACACAAACCATATCATCAATTATTAGACGAAACTAAGGAAATCACAGAATATTGTGATCAAAATAATTGGAACTCTATTTGGTTTACTGAACACCACTTTAATCATGAAGGAATGGAGTCATGCACTAACCCAATAATGATGGGGGTAGATGCAGCTGCAAGAACAAAAAATATTAGAATAGGACAAGCTGCAAATGTAATTACATTTCATAATCCTATAAGACTAGCAGAGGATATTGCTACGCTAGATCAACTTTCAAAAGGAAGAGTTGAAGTAGGTGTTGCTAGAGGAATTTACGGTAGAGAAGCAATCAATTTAAACAAAGAAGCTGATCTTAAAGACCAGGCAAAAAACTTCAGATTGTTTGCTGAAACACTTGAAGTGCTAAAAAAAGCATGGAGTGAAAAGTTTTTTAGTCATCAAGGTGAGTTTTATACATATCCTTCTCCAAATTATGTTTGGCAACATGATATGAGCCCACCAAGTGAAGAATTTATGAATATGGAAGATAACACATTGAAAAAAATTAGTGTTTTGCCACAACCTTTTCAGAAACCTTATCCTCCTATTCATCAAGTAGTTGATGGAATTAGATCAATTGAGTGGGCAGCTGAGAATAATATTAATATTATAATGTGGATACCAACAGTAAAAGCTCTAAAGGCAAAATTTGAAGCTTATAAAAATAAAAGATCTGAAGTAACCAAAAAAAATATTCCTTTAGGTGAAGGTGTATCTCTAGTTAGAGATATGTTTGTAGCTGATACAATGGAAGAAGCTAAAGAAAAGGCTGGTGAACACATGGTAAATTATATGCGTTGGGTTTGTCATTGGCGTGGTCTAGGCAATCATATGGATCCAGGTGAAGAACTTCCAGAGACCAAAGGTAAGCTGGATTTATTAAATTATGAATTTTTACACAAAAGAAATATGTTATTTGGAACGCCTGAATATGTGATTGATAAAATTCATGAATTAAAATCTGAATTAAATTTACAAAACTTACAAGTTTGGTCAAACTTTCCTGGCGTGAAACATAAAGATTGTATGAAAAGTATTAAACTTTTTACAGAAAAAGTTATGCCTCATTTTCTAGATGATTTAGGTACTGAAGTTAAAAAAGTTTCGTGATCAATTCCAAAAAAAAAATAAGCGGTGGTCAAGCTGCCGTTAGAGCTCTTAAAAGAGAAAAAACTAAACACGTTTTTGGTTTAATAGGTTCTGCAACAATGGAAATGTTTGATGCTCTTTATCATGAAAAAAGTATAAAATTTATTGGAGTTAGAGATGAGCGAACTGGAACACATATGGCTGATGGATATGCAAGAGCATCTAATAAGCATGGCGTAATTATTGCAGGTCAAAATGGACCAGGTGCAACAAATTTAGTGACTGGGGTAGCGCAAGCAAAAGCCGCTTTCTCTCCTGTAGTTGCGATTGCAGGTTCTTACTCAACAAAAGATAAAATGGAAGATGCTTTTCAAGGCCTAGATCAACAATCCTTGTTTACTCCAATTACAAAAAAGACTTGGACTGTAAAAAATTCTAAGATTGTTCCTAAAGTAATTGGCGATGCATTTGATTTATCAATGAAACCAAGAAGAGGACCTGTTTGTATCAATCTTCCAAGAAACATATTGGCGGAAAAAAATACTTACAATATTAATATAAATAAACCTTCGTTCTCAAGTGAAAGTAATCTTAAAGTAAATAAAGAGAGAATAAATAAAGCAACTAAATTGCTACTGAAATCAAAAAATCCTACAATAATTGTTGGGGCTGGAATTAAATATAACTCAAAATATAGAGAAGTTATTAAATTGGCAGAATTGCTTAATGTTCCAATTGTTACAGCCGCAGGTCATGGAGATGCCATACCATTTAGTCATAAATTAAATGCAGGGCAAATGGGGCCAAGAGGCAATCCTGTTGCATCAAGATTAGTCAAAGAAGCAGATATTATTTTAGCTATCGGTACTCGACTAGGATTCAATTCAACATTTTACTCTTATGAAAATATAAATAAAAAAGCAAAAATAATTCAAATTGAATTAGAAAAAAAAATGATTGGAAAGTATTTTCCAGTATCAATAGGAATTCATGCAGATGCTGCAACAGCCACTGTTCAATTATATAAAGAAATTAAAAAAGAAAAAATCAAATTAGATGTAAAAAAATGGACTGATTTGTATTTTAAAGAAAGAAAAGAATTTTTAAATAATAGAGAAAATGAAAATTTAGGAAAAAATTTTCCAATCCAACCAAAAGGTTTGTTTAAACAACTAAGAAAAGTATTACCTAAAAATTCAGCGATCACTTTAGATGCAGGAACCTTGTGCTTACAAGCAACAGACGCTTTAGAATACTATGATCCCCCTTCTCTATTTACACCTTTAGATTTTGGCCTAGTTGGTTTCTCTTTCGCTTGTGGACTTGGAGTTAAAGTTGCAAAACCCAAAAAAACAGTTGTAAGTTTGATGGGCGATGGTGGTTTTGGAATGACTATTTCTGAATTAAGCACAGCTGTTGAATATGGAATAAATACAACAACTATAGTGATGAATAACCAAAGTTGGGGAGCCGAAAAAGCTTATCAAAAAGATTTTTTTGGTAAAAGATATTTAGGTGCTGATATAACAAGTCCATCTTTTGATAAAGTTGCAGAATTATATGGGGCAAAAGGATTTAAAGTTAAAAAAGTTTCTGAAATAAATGAAGCAGTTAGAGCTGCAATTAAAAGCAATAAACCTTCTGTGATTGATGTTGATGTAGATCCAAAAGCATTATACAGTTTTAGAAGAGATAGTTTTCAACATAGAATTAAAAAATGAAATTAGAACTAAGAAAATTTACAAAATTTGTAGACAAAACTTTTATTGAAGGAGGCAAGGAAGCAAAAGAGCCTGTATTATTAGTATCTGTTGCTGCAGTTTTTAAAAATCCATGGCATGGTCAAGGATTTGTTGAGGACTTAAGACCAACTATTTTAGATCTAGCTCCTAAGTTAGGTGATTTACTTGTTCCAGAATTAATAAAAGAAATAGGATCTCCAGAAAAAATACTAGCATATGGTAAAGCAGGAGTAGTTGGACTGGATGGAGAAATAGAGCATGCATCTGCTTTTATTCACACTTTGAGATTTGGAAATAAATTTAGAGACGCTGTGGGAGGCACATCTTATTTAAGTTTTACAAACACAAGAGGACCAGCAGGATCAAAAATTTCTATTCCCATGATGCATAAAACTGACTCTGGGTTAAGACCTTATTATCTAACACATGAATTTACTATACATGATGCACCATTTAATGATGAGGTGGTAATTGCGATAGGTGGAGCATCTACTGGAAGGGCACACGCTAGAACAGGTGATCGATATCAAGATATGAAAGAAATGGGAATTGAACCCAAATAAATCTTGATGACCACTGGAACTACTGCTTCTGGAACTTTTTACTCATACATAAAAAAAGACCAAGAAATTCCAATTGTATTTGTTCATGGTGTAGGTTTAACCCACGAGATTTGGAAACCTCAATTAGATTTTTTTAATGATTATAGTACTCTTGCATATGATATTCTTGGTCATGGAAAATCATCTTTAGATAAGGAAATAATTTCATTTGATGACTTTTCTGATCAATTAATTGATTTAATTAACCACCTTAATATAAAAAAAATTCATTTGGTTGGTTTTTCAATAGGTTCTTTGATTGCGAGAAATTTTGCTATTAATCACAGTTCACATTTACAATCACTAACTCTTTTATGCTCAATATATAAAAGGACCGAAGAGCAACAAAAAATTGTAAATCAAAGATTTGAACAAGCAAAGAAAGATCTTAAATTGTCAAGACAAGCTCTTAAAAGATGGTTTACAGACAAGTATATTGAAAACCATCCAAGTATTTATGATAAAATTAGCTCTATTTTAGCAGCTAATAATATGGATCATTTTCTGAAAGTTTATGAGCTGTTTGTAAAACATCAAAATGATGAGGATTTTAATAAAATTCAAAATCACACTTTAGTTATGACTGGAGAATATGACATTGGCTCTACAGTTAAAATGTCTCAAGAATTAAATGCTTTAATACCAAAAAGCCAATTAAAGATAATCAGGGATGGAAAACATCTTTGTGGTATTGAGTGTGCCGATGATGTAAATTCATCTCTAAACAATTTTATCAAAGAAAATGAGTAAACTTAAAAAATATCAAATGTATATTGATGGACAGTGGGTCGATGCTGAAAACAATAAAACATTTGAAACTTTAAACCCTGAAAATAATGAACCTTGGGCAATTGTTCCTGAAGCAAGTGCTAATGATACTGATAAAGCAGTTAAAGCTGCGCAAAAAGCATTCGAAGGTGAATGGCCTAAATTACTTCCTAAGGAAAGAGCAAAATTTTTAAGAGCTATTGGGGACCAGTTAAGAGAAAATGCAGAAATGCTCGGAGAAATAGAAACAATAGATACAGGAAAATTGTTTAGAGAAACAAAAAAACAAGCAATCTATATTGCAGAATACTATGATTACTACGCAGGTTTAGCTGATAAAGTTGAGGGTACAGTTTTGCCAATTGATAAACCGAATATTCAAGCAATAACCACCAGAATACCTATAGGTGTGGTGGCAGCCATTATCCCTTGGAACTCGCAAATGTTTTTAACTGCCACTAAATTAGCTCCAGCACTTGCAATGGGAAATACAGTTGTAATTAAATCATCAGAACTAGCACCGGCGGTATTATTTGAATTTGCCAAATTAATTGAAAAAACTGAGATACCCAAAGGAGTAGTAAATGTCATAACTGGATTTGGAGACCCATGTGGAAAAACTTTAACAACGCATGATTTAGTTGAAAAAATTGCTTTCACAGGTGGACCAGAAACCGCAAGACATATAATTAAAAATTCAGCAGAAAATCTTTCTGAAGTAAGTTTAGAACTTGGAGGAAAAAGTCCAGTAGCTGTTTTTGATGATGCCGAGCAAGAAAATGCAATTAATGGAATTACAGCAGGAATTTTTGGAGCAAGCGGTCAAAGTTGTATAGCTGGTTCAAGACTTTATATTCAAAAAGGTATCTATGACGAATTTTTAAACAAACTTTCTGAAAGAGCTTCTAAAATAAAAATAGGAGCACCTATGGATCCTGAAACTGAAATGGGCCCATTGAGTAATTTTAAACAATTAGAAACAATAGAAAAAAATATTAAAGAAACTATTGATCAAGGTGGAAAAATTAAATGTGGTGGTGAGAGACATTCTTTTTCAAATAAAGGTTATTACTTTCCACCGACTATAATTGAATGTGATAATCATAATTTACCTGTTGCAGAAAATGAATTATTTGGACCTGTTTTATCAGTAATGAAATTTGATACTGAAGAAGAGGTTATCTCAAAAATGAATGACAATCAGTATGGATTATCTTCTGGAGTATATACCAGCAATTTATCTAGAGGTATGAGAGTATCAAAAGCAATTAGAGCTGGAATAACATTTGTTAATACTTACAGATTAATTTCACCTTCAGCTCCATTTGGAGGTATCAAGGATAGTGGATACGGTAAAGAGGCAGGAATTGACTCAATTAAAGATTACACAAGAGTAAAAACAACTTGGTTCTACACATCAGATGAACCATCTTTAGACCCATTCTCTATCAGATAATAGTTTAAAATAAGCCAATTTTGTCATTGAATATTCAGATTATTCATACTTAAATTAGATTTTATAAATTGTTAACAATAAAGAGGAAGATAATGAGAAAACTATTTATCGCTGCATTTATGTTTGTATCAAGCTTTGGTTCAAACGTTATGGCAGACGGACATTCAATCAAAATGGGAATCATTTTAGGATTTACAGGTCCAATTGAATCTCTTACTCCAGCTATGGCTGCATCTGCAGAGCTTGCATTTAAAGAAGCTTCAGATTCAGGTTCATTACTTGGTGGAAAAAAAATTGAAGCAATGAGAGCGGACTCAACTTGTGTTGACTCAGCAGCAGCAACAGCAGCAGCTGAAGGTTTAATTTCAGGTGGTGTAGCTGCAATTATGGGAGCTGACTGTTCAGGTGTAACAGGTGCTATTGCAACAAATGTTGCTGTACCAAATGGTGTAGTAATGATTTCGCCTTCAGCAACTTCTCCAGGATTAACTACTCTAGATGATAATGGATATTTCTTTAGAACTGCTCCATCAGATGCTAGAGGTGGTCAAATCTTAGCTGACATTACTAAAGACAGAAAAGTAAAAAGTATTGCAATCACTTATACTAACAATGACTATGGAAAAGGTTTAGCTGATGTTTACAAAGCAGCAGTTGAAGCTCATGGTATTAAAGTTACAACTGTAACTGCTCATGAAGATGGTAAAGCAGATTACTCATCAGAAGTAGCAACTCTTGCTTCTGCTGGTGGTGATGCTGTAGCAGTTATTGGTTATCTTGACCAAGGAGGAAAAGGAATTATTCAGGCTTCTTTAGACTCTGGTGCATTTGATACTTTCGTTTTATCAGATGGTATGATTGGTCAATCATTAGTTGATGCATTTGGTAAAGACTTGAGCAAATCATTTGGATCTCTTCCAGGTTCTACTGGCAAAGGTGCTGGTGTATTTGCAGAAGTTGCAAAAGCTGGTGGTATAGATTCATCTGGTCCTTACACTGGAGAGTCTTATGATGCAGCTGCTTTAATCGTTCTTGCAATGCAAGCGGGTAATTCTGCTGACAGAGCATCTATTGCAAAAAATGTAATGGATGTTGCTAACGCTCCTGGTACTAAAATCTACCCAGGTGAATTAAAGAAAGGTTTAGACTTACTAGCAAAAGGTAAAAAGATAAATTACGAAGGTGCTACTGGAGTATCTTTTACTAGTGTTGGTGAAGCTGAAGGTTCTTTCTTAGAACAAGAAGTTAAAAGCGGAAAATTCAAAACTAAAAAACAAAGATAATTTAAATCTTATTTTAAAAAGCCCTGGTAAATTAGTTTGCTGGGGCTTTTTTTATATCTGCTCTTAAAATTACAAATAAAATAATTATCAAAAAAGGAATACACATAAAATTTACTATTTTCCAACTCAACAATGAAATTAAAATTCCTGCTGATAAACTTCCAATTGCTGTAGCAGAAAAAACTATTAGATCATTAAATCCTTGGGCTTTAAATTTTTCTTGCTCATTGTAGGCGGTTACTAACAAGCTAGTTCCTGAGATATATAGAAAATTCCATCCTATACCTAAAAATATCAATGAGGCAAAATAATTTATAAAAGTCGGTTCAAATAAACTTAATGATATTGTCAAAGCATAAAAAAATACTCCCATGTACATTATATTTGAAAAACCAAATCTCTTTATTAGATTACCTGTGAACAATGATGGAAGAAACATTCCAAGTACGTGAAATTGGATAACCAATCCAACTTTGTCTACACTTAATTTATGGACATAATGCATACTAATTGGAGTAGCTGTCATTAAAAATGCCATAACCACATAACCAAAAGTAGCAGCTACCATTGCTTGTAAAAATTTTGGATCAGAAACAAATTCTTTGTAAGTCCTAACATTAGTATTTGTTGAATTGTTATTGTTAGTAATTTTTGAATTTTTATAAAAACTTAAAAAAATTGCAGGCATTATAGTAAGACATGCTAATGCGATATACGATCCAACATAAACATGATCACTAATTAAATCTTTTGTTTTATTTGCTAAAGTAATTCCTATAAATGCAGAGACAATTCCAGCTAACAAAATCATAGAAACTGCCTTGGGTGCTTTGTCTTTTTCAACTGTTTCAGCTGCTGCAAATCTATACTGATGAATGAAAGCCATTCCAGTACCAAGTAAAAAACAAGAAAATGAAAATATTATGAAGCTATTAATAAAGATTGAGTAAGCAGCAAGTAAACAAGCTAAAGAGCTACCTATAGATGCCAAAACAAAACCTAAACGTCTGCCAATAATTGACATAACTTTTGCAGCAAAAATAGTAGAGATTGCTATACCAACTACATAAATTGAAGGAGGAAAAGTAGCTAGTGATTTAATAGTTGAAAGCTGACTTCCGATTATTCCACTTAAAAAAACTGTTACATTGGCCGCTGTGAAACCAAAAACTTGGCTTGAAATAAGTAGCGAAAGATTTCTGTTCATTAAAACATATACTTGTCAGCCATATACATAGCCCAAGCAATTGCAGCACCTAATATAATATATTTCATTTGGTTTATTTTATTTCTATTTTTTCTGGAAGTATACCTTTAGGTCGATACCTCATTATAAACAACAATCCTAATCCCATTAGCAAAAATCTGAAATAAGGAACACTTTCAATTAAATGAGCTTTGATAGCATTTGTTTCAGGAATACCTGCTGTAAAGAAATTAATTAAAAACATTGAAATTGGTGCTGCTTCGATCCATAAAAACCACACAACAAAACCACCTAAAATTGCACCAAAGTTGTTTCCACTTCCTCCTACAATTACCATTACCCAAATTAAGAAAGTATATCTCATAGGTCTATAGCTTCCTGGAGTGAATAGGCCGTCTTGTGTAACAAGCATTGCGCCAGCAATTCCAACAATAGCTGAGCCTAAAATAAAAATTAACAGGTGTTGTTTCACAACATTTTTACCCATAGCATTTGCTGCTTCTTCATTATCTCTTATTGCTCTCATCATTCTTCCCCATGGAGAATAAAGAGCTTTCTGAGTAAGAATTAAAAGTATTATAACAACAACTAAGAACAAACCTGAGTAGCATAGTTTAACAAAAATTGAAGAACCTTCGATTACAAATTGATTTAACGCTGCTTGTCTTTCGGATAAATCAGTAATTAGATCTAACTTACTAGATTTAAACTTTTCTACTAAATTTATAAACCAATCAGTGGTCTGTAGATCGACTTCATATGGGGCAGGTCTCTTTAAGCCGATTACATTTTTAACACCTCTAGTTAACCAGTCTTCATGCTTAATTATTGCTATTACAATTTCTGAAATCAATAGTGTTGCAATTGCTAGATAATCAGCTCTTAAACCTAAAGCAACTTTTCCAACTATAAAAGCTAAACCTCCAGCAAATAATGCACCTACGATCCAGGAGAAAATGATAGGTAAACCAAACCCACCAAGAAAACCAGTTGTTGCAGGATTTACAGCTTCAATTTTTTCAATACCTGGTTCCGCTGTAACTCTGATAATTATGATAGCTGCAATAATTAGAGCTGCAATACTGTAAGTTCTTAGTTTTGATTTTTCAAAATTTTTCAAAATAAATCTGATAACTAAAACCATTACAATGATGAGCCATAAGCACATTAAAATATCAAATCCACCAGCTCTCCATGCTTCTTGGACGGGATCAACTGAAATTATTACTGCAGCAAGACCTCCTAAAGCTGTGTATCCCATTATTCCAAAATTTATTAAACCAGCATAACCCCATTGTATGTTTGCACCCATGGTCATAACTGCTGAAATTAAGCAAAGATTAAATATTGATAATGCAATATTCCATGATTGAAAAATTCCAACTAATAGAATTAGAACCATCATGATACTGTATGCTGCAATAACGTTTAGATTTTTTCTCACAATACTTTCCCTTTGAATATCCCTGATGGTCTATAAAGTAATACAATCACCAAGATTGAAAATGAAACTGCAAATTTGTAATCGGTCGAAAGTAATTGAACTAAGCCTTCTGGTTCCATACTTACAGGTAATATGTACATAAAAAATTTCTTATATGCATATGTTAATAAAATTTCTGAAAAAGCAATCACATAGCCACCCAAAAATGCACCAAAAGGATTTCCAATTCCTCCAACAATTGCTGCAGCAAAAATAGGAAGCATATTATTAAAGTAAGTGAAAGGTTTAAAACTTTTATCTAAACCATACAAAGCTCCTCCAATAGTAGCTAAAATTCCTGCAATTACCCAGGTTACCAATACTATTTTCTTAGGATCTATTCCTGAAAGCAAAGCAAGATCTTCGTTATCAGAGTAAGCTTTCATGCTTTTTCCTGTTTTAGTTTTGTTTAAAAACCAGAATAATAAAGAGACTAAGATTATTGTAACAAAAATTGTAATTACCTGAGTAGATTTAAGAGCAAGTCCTTCGTTTAAACCTGTCATTTCTTTAAATTCTCTAGCCTTGATAATGAATTTTTCTCCATCAAAAAATCTTCTATCTCCTGGACCTATTATAATTCTAACAACTGCTTGAGTTACAAACATCACACCGATACTAACCATAGCAAACTGAACTGGAGGACTTTTTTGAGTTCTGTAATACTTAAAAACAAATTTATCGATTGTAAGCATGTATAGGATCATAAAAAAAATACCAAATGGAAGTGCAATTAATGCTGTAGGCAGAACTCCAAGAGAAATACCTAAAGATTGAAAATACCAAGTGAATAAAATTGTCATCATGGTTCCAAATGACATCATGTCTCCAGTTGCAAAATTAGCAAATCTCAGGATTCCATAAATTAAAGTAACAAAAATTGCACCCAAAGCTAATTGAGAACCGTAAGTAAGTCCTGGAATAAAAATATAATTTAGCAAAAGAATTATTGCATTAATAAGATCCATACTATCCTCCTAAGAAAGAGCTTCTTACTCTTGGATCGTTCAATAATTCTTTACCTGTTCCTGAATAACGATTTTCTCCAGTTACCAATACATAACCTCTATCAGAAATATTTAATGCTTGTTTAGCATTTTGCTCTACCATTAAAATAGCAACATTAGTTCTTTTTACTTTAACGATATGATCAAACAATTCATCCATAACAATTGGTGATACGCCTGCGGTAGGTTCATCCAGCATTAGAACTGTGGGTTTAATCATTAATGCTCTTCCAAGTGCTACCTGTTGTCTTTGACCACCAGACAATTCACCTACCATTTGATTTCTTTTTTCTCTAAGGATTGGAAATAGTTCGTAAATTTCCTCAATAATATTTTTTATCTCAGAGTTTACTAAAAAGGCCCCCATTTCTAAATTTTCCTCAACTGTCATTCCCGCAAAAACATTTTTGGTTTGAGGAACAAATGAAATTCCTTGTTTAACTCGATCTTGTGGAGAAAGTTTTGAAATATCTTTACTGTCAATTTTAACTGATCCAGATTTTAAATTTAATAAACCTAACATTGCTTTCATAGCTGTAGATTTTCCAGCACCATTAGGTCCTAGAATAGAAACAATTTCTCCTTTGTTTACTTCAACAGAACAAGAATTAATTATATCTGGTCCATTTCCATAACCACCAGTCATCTCTATTCCCTCAAAATATGCCATTAAACTTCATCCTTTAATTTTGATCCTCTGCCAAGATAACTTTCTATTACCTTTTCATCTTTTTTAGCTTCCTCAACAGAACCCTCAAATAAAACTGATCCTTCGGCCATAACAATTACGGGATCACATAATCTCCCTATAAAATCCATATCATGCTCAATCATACAAAAAGTATAACCTTTTTCTTTGTTTAGCTTTTCGATTGCAGTGCCGAGATCTTTTAATAAAGTTCTATTCACCCCTGCTCCCACTTCATCCAATAACACTAATTTTGCATCAACCATCATTGTTCTCCCTAGTTCTAACAATTTTTTTTGTCCTCCAGAAAGATTACCTGCAAGCTCATTTGACAAATGCCCCAGATTTAAGAATTCAACTACTTCTTTTGCTTTTTCTTTAACTTCTGCTTCCTCTTTTGCAACTAAACCTGGCTTAAATAATGCCGTCATTAGCTTTTCGCCTGATTGATTTCCTGGAACCATCATTAAGTTTTCTAAAACAGACAAATTTGAAAACTCATGTGCTATTTGAAAAGTTCTAAGCAGTCCTTTCGAGAATAATTCATAAGATGGAACATCTGTTATATTTTCTTCATCAAAGGTTACACTCCCACCTGAGGATTTTAAATTTCCAGCAATTAAATTAAATAAAGTTGTTTTACCAGATCCATTTGGACCAATTATCCCTGTAATAGTTCCTTTTTTAACTTTAATAGAACAATCAGAAACTGCCGCAAGTCCTCCAAAATACTTTGATAAATTATTTATCTCTAAAATATTTTCAGACATTTATTTATCTAATCTTTTGTAAATACTATTTAAAGTTTTCTCTAACGATTTATAAAAACCAGATTTTGTCAATTCATTTACACCCTGTTCATTTAATCCTTTAGGTGTTTGCGACTCTTTAACTAACTTTTTTAAATTCTCTTTAGAATGTACAATTGCATCTTCTGACAAAGCTAAAAACAATGAAGTTATATATTTTTGAGCATTATTTCTTTTTACCCCTTTTTTAACTAACCAATCAGACATTATTCTTTGCATTTCATAAAAAGGTGCCATCATTCCAGATGTAGACCAAAAGTTTATTGAAGATTTTTCATTTTTGATTTCTACAGTAGTTCCTAAATGATTAAAAAAAGCTTTCACTTTTGAATTCGGAGGACAAATTGGAACTGGTCCTTTCTTTAATGATATTGGTGGCAAGGGAATTGCTCTTACTATTTTTGCTTTTACTTTAACAGCTTTCTTTAACTGTGACAGTGTTATTGTGGATATAAAGCTAACAATTGTTTGACTAGACTTAAATTTTAAATCTTTAATTATCTTCTCTCCCACCGTAGGTGTAATAGACAAAAATACCCAATTAGATTGATCAATAACTTGTTGATTATCTTTAGCAATAACTATTTTTTTGAACTTTTTTTTTAAACTTTTGGCAATCTGTTTATTCCTTGGAGAAATTATTATTTTTTTATATTTAAGACTGGATTTACATATTCCAGTTATTACTGAAGATGCAATTTTACCCGTACCAATAAAACCTAAAATCATAATATTTTGATTACTTTATATTGATTATATTGGATTAATTAACAAAAAAAGATCCTCTAATTCTCAACAATTCTCTGCTTAATTCTTTATTTTCTTTGAAAGGTTTTCTTCCATGAAGCCAAAAATAATTATTTGCAATTATAGAGCAACCAACCGGTAACTTTGTAATTACTTTATTTTCACTTCCTTCCAGAGCATCAGATAATCTCTGTAAAAAATTGCCTTGTTCCATGTTTTTTGGTTCAGGAAATTGGTCAATATATGAAATATGTGGTCTTCCTTTATCATCTGAAGAAAAAACTGGATGCTCAACTTTATAATCTACATTTTTACTCTTAGGTGAGCTCCAAAGAAAATCTTGTTTACCCACAGGATCATTTGATAGTTCTTTGCAATGTTCCCAATCATCTAAATGCAACATCGCAGTCTCTCCACCCTCTACATTTTCTTCTTCTAACTTTGTCATAATTAACCAATCAGTAATTTCTTTAACATAAGTACCATCTGTATGAAGATCCATATTACGGTAAGCTTTTCTTAAATAAGAGTCGCTTGCATCTTCGTGTTTAACATGGAAACGAGCATAGTATTTTCCTGCCATTGAATCATGGTTAGGATTTCCAATTAAATAGGCAATAGCAGTTGATAATTTTACTAAAAATTTATCATTAATTTTTGATGAAATATTTTTTGGCCCTATTATAAAACAACCAGTTGAACGATCTCTAATTATTGAGTTCATTAGTTTACTAAGTTTATTTTCTGTTAAATCATCTAAACTTTTTGCTATTGTAAACCTTGTAAAAGGCTTTAGTTCTAAAGCTGTTAAGTCGAATTTATTAAATGGAAAAACTAATTTCTTAATAATCTCATCAGTAATTTTAATATTCAAAATTCTTTTTGATTTATCATGTTCTTGAATTTCTAAACCAGGTATTTTTTGCATAAGAAACCTTAAGTTAACTTTTTTAATAAATCAATTTTATTTAGAAATAATTAACCAATATTGCCATACTTATGGCAGAAAAAATTGTGGGATAAACATAATTTTTTTTAGAAATAAAAAAAACAGTTAAGGATAGTACAACAACAACAAATCTTACTAAGTAACTTGAGTCATCCATTACTCCGACTGGAAAAATTATTGTTCTTGCAATTAGAGCTGCTAAAGTTGCATAAGCTAAACAGTTGAACCATTTAAATATCTTAGAAGTTTCTTTTATACCCTCTGAGCTTACTGCCCCAAGAAATCTTGATAAAAAAGTTGCAAGGGATGTCACCAAAATTGCTAAAACGATACTAGTTGACATTTTTTTCTCCTACTAAATAAGCAATAGTCCCACCAACTACTCCGCCTAATAAAATAGACCATTCTGGAGAAAAAAAATAAAAAACAGGTCCCAAAATAATTCCAAGTAAAACTGATAAAGTAACTTGTCTTGTTTTAGACGCTCCTACCATCATGCATAAAAAATAAACAGGATTTAAAATAGCTAAACCCATCATCATTTCCTTGTTTAAATATTCTGAAAAATAGAAACCTATTAAAGTTCCGATTACGGCAACGCTCCAAGTGGCGCTTCCAATCCCTATCCAATAATCAATTCTATATTTTTCTGGAATAGTCTTATAATTACTCTTCATAATCAACCAAGCTGATACAGCTATGAAATGACATGAAAAATAATATTTCCACTTTGGTTGATCCTCATGCATCATTAATGGAAACAAAGAAACAGCCATTGGATATAAACGAGCATTAACAAACCAAACTGCTAAAAAAATATTTAACAAAGAAGCACCAACCAATAAAGACTCTGCCATAACCAAAGATCCTGGCAAAGCGTAAGTCAGCATTGTAGAAAAAATACTTTCTTGAATATTGAAGCCAAGATTTTTTAAAAGAGCTCCTATAGCAATAAAGCAACAACCTAATGCTATTGCTGGACTATCATGTGCTAGTATTGATTTATAGCCTTTAAAAAAGAAATCTTTATTTATCATTAGCCACCAAGGAATAGTCTACCAACATCAGGGTTTTGCAATAACTCATCCCCTTTGCCAGCAATTGCAGTTTGTCCAGATACTAATACATATCCAATGTCTGCAAATTCTAGTCCTTTTTTGGCATTTTGTTCAACTAATATAATAGTTTTCTTTTCATTTTGTTGAAGATCTCTCAAAATTTCAAAAACCATATCAATGTATCTTGGTTCTAAACCAATTGATGGCTCATCAACCAACAATACTGATGGTTTCATAACTAATGCTCTAGAAATTTCTAATAACCTTCTTTCACCACCAGATAAAACTTTAGCAGGCTGATTTCTTCTATTTCTTAATCTCTCATATTTTTCTAAAATTCTTTCAGCTTCTTCAAAAGATTCCTCTGTTTTATCTTTAATATATCCACCCATTAACAAGTTTTCTTCAACTGTCATATCTGGAAATACTGAATTGTCTTGCAAGATATATGCAATTCCAACTGATTTTAATTTTTCAGCTGGAGTAAGATTTGTAATTTCTTTTCCTTCTATTTCAATTTGACCAGAGAAGATATTTGTAAATCCATAGATTGAGTGAAGAATTGTAGATTTACCGGCTCCGTTTGGTCCTATCAAGCATAGCGATTGTGCTTTGTTCACAAATAAATCAAAATTGTGTAAAATTTCCATTTTACCATACCCAGCATTTAAATTTTTAATTGTTAGATGTATTTCATCTGGAGATAGTTTTTTTAAATCTTCAGGCGTTGGAGCTTTTCCTAAAACTTCATATTGATTTGACATTATTGGGCTCCTAGGTATGCATCGATAACTCGCTTATCGTTTTTAATTTCATCTGGTGAACCATTTGCTAACATTTTACCGTGGGCTAAACAAAATATATTCTCAGCTAATTGCATTATCACTCTCATATTGTGTTCAATAACCAAGAGAGTTATGCCAAAATCTTGATTTACTTTTATTAATCTATCTATAATTCCATTGATTAAAGTTGGATTAATTCCTGCTGTTGGTTCGTCTAGCAATAGCATTTCTGGTTCATTCATTAATGCCATGGCAAGCTCTAAAAGTTTTTGTTGTCCGAAAGATAAATCTCCTGCTCTAAGTTTTCTCTTCTGATATAAGCCAACAAAATTTAGTAAATTTTCTGCTTTTTCTGTAAGCTCTTGAGGTATTTTTGAAAACAGTTTTAATAAACTTTCATCGCTACCTTTGTGGCTAATAAGCATATTATCAATGCAGTTAAGTTTTCCATAAATTCTTGTTTGTTGAAATGTTCTTAATAATCCTAGTTTTGCTATTACGGGAACAGGAAGTTCAGAAACTTCTTTTCCATTAAATTTAATTGAACCCTGGTCAATTGGATAAGTGCCTACAATTGAATTAAACAAAGTTGTTTTTCCTGATCCATTCGGGCCAATCAATCCTACAATTTTACCTTTTTCAACTGACATGGAGATATCAACATTAGCCTTTACTCCTCCAAAAGATTTACTAACATTGTTAACTTCTAAAATACTCATTTTATCTCTACCTGAGCCTTTCGATCAGCTTCATCAACTACTTCTCCAAATCTGTGAGGATATTTTTCTCTCAACCATCCCATTAATCCCTCAGGGAAATAAATTACAATCACCACAATTAAAACTCCCAAGGCTACATACTGCCAGCCTAGGAAGAATGTCCAAAATCCTTCTTTAAAAATATGGAATATTGTTGCACCAATAATTGGTCCCCAAAGAGTTCCTTTACCACCCAATATTGCCATTAAAACCATGAACACTCCCATTTCTCTTCCGTCAAAAGCAACGTCTGTAGAGTCGATATATCCAACTAGTCCACCCATTATTCCTCCTGCAAGACCACAGAAAAATGCAGAAATCATCCAACCAATAATTTTATATTTCATTGTTGCAATTCCCATAGCTTCAGCCTTGTCTTCATTATCTCTGATTGCATTAAGGATTAACTTAAATCTAGTAGAGTAAATTGCTTTGACTGCAACGAATGTAAGTATCAAAACTAAGAAACTTAAAAAATAGAAGAACTCTCCTCTAGCTTCTAAGCCTCCTACGTTAGGAAAAGGTGGAGTAGTAAAACCTTGCCCTGCTCCAATAATTTCAATTCCTCCAGAAATTTCACCAGCAGCTACTCCTAATCCTAGAGTACAAATTGCAAAGTAGTGACCTCTCAATCCTAAAATTGCATAACCAATTAAACCAGCAACAATAGTTGGAACTACTGCAGCAACAACAAGTCCCATCGCCATACCTTGAAAAAATTGGGTAGGAGTATGTACAAATGTTTTTTCACCACCACTTTCTGTCCATTCTGCTAATGGAAAAAACATTCCAACCTGAACTGAAGCACACAAATACATTCCCAGTCCATAGAACAAAATATTTCCAAATGTATTGTAGCCCATCTCTCCTCCTTGAATATTCCAAGTAGTTGCAAGAACAATTAGAATGCAAAGAATAGATAATTGAACTTTGAATGCTGGAAATAAAAATGGTGCTGATAAACCAAATATTAAAATTCCAATATAAAGTATTAAATTATTTTTGTTCATATAGAATATTAATTTTTTCTCTGAAATTTTGATCAACTGTAAAATAATGACCATCTTCATCATGTACACTTGAGCCTGATGAATGATATTCGTCTAAGTGTTTTTTAAATTTATCTATGTCAACTTCGACTGATTGACCTTGATTATCATTAATTTTAACTTTCCTCATTTTAAGTACTCTCTTTTTCTTGAAAGTTTAAATCTTCGATAAACTAAAATTAAAACTAGTAATAAAAATACTGATCCAATTCTAAATTCTGTACCTAAAATATAATCTGCAAATTCTTCAAAAACTCCTAATCCCATTCCTGACATAGCTACTCCTGGTAAATTTCCTAAACCAGCAACAATTACAATCATGAAAGATCTAATCGTGTAAGGTAAACCCATATAAGGGTGAATAGTAAATGTTATAGAAATCAAGGCCCCAGCTACACCACATAAAGCAGCATTAATTCCAAAAGTTGCTGCGTATACTTTTTCAGTATCTACGCCTAAAATTTTTGCAGCACGTGCATTTTGAGCAGTAGCTCTAATTGCTCGTCCAAGCTTAGATTTTTTCATATAAATCACCAAACAAACTGCAAATAGAATACTGATAAATGCTGAAAATATTTTCGAATTTGGAAGAACAACATTGTTATCAAACAACATTGTTGTACCGTAATGAGAGTTTGCCAAAACAACATCTGCACCAAATGCAAAGTTCATTAACTGCATGAACAAAATACTTATTCCAAAAGTTGCTAAAATTGAGATAAATAAATCTCTATCTACTACTTTATTAATAACCAGTTTGTAAATCGCTATTCCTACGAAATACATTATGATTGGAGCAACAATAACTCCCCATGCTGGATGAATACCATATAGATACATAAAGTATGCAATGTATCCTCCTAAAATTACTAGATCTCCTTGAGCAATATTAATAATATTCATAACACCCCATTGGAGTGCCATACCATAAGCAATCAATGCAAATAATACTCCTAAAAGAATACCGTCCAAGCAAGCTTGAACCGTTATCATTGGGTATTGAAATACAAGAAAATCCATAAAATCTTTTTTGGTTTATATAAAAAAAAGCCCCCTATTACTAGGGGGCTCAATTTTTAATTATTATCTTTCAGACCACTTAGGTACTGGGTGAATTAACTTAGCAGATGCCCATTTTAATGGAGCAACAACTTTGTTTTCACATTTACCAGCTTCATCACACATTACTTGGAAAAGTACCATTGGCTTATCAACGTTCTGACCGCCAGGTGCAAATTTAATATTTCCATAGAATGTTTGCATGTTAGTAGCCGCAAGAGCATCTCTTACTTTCTTTTGATCGAAAGAGTTAGCTCTTTCAAATGCATCTTTAAATACTAACAATGCAGCTGAAGACTCAGCAGATTGGTATGGTGGATCATATCCAAACTCTTTCTCAAAGTCTGCAGCATATGTCATTCCATCTTTAAAGAAATCATCTTTATAGGTTAGAGATTTATGCCATTGAGAAGCACAAAGTGCATACTGAGAGTTTTTACCATGTTGTTTTGATAATTTAGCAGCATCACAGTGAGTCATAGCCAACATTGGAACATCAACTTTCATTTCAGCAATTTGTCTGATTGCAGTCAATGCACCTTTAGTATGACCTGATACAACAAGAACATCTGGTTTCATTTGTTTCACCTTAACCAAAGTTGCAGCCATATCATTTAACTCTTTAGGCAATTTGTCATCTATAATGATCTTAGAACCAGTTCTTTCTGCAGCATCTAAAATACCTAATCTAACGTCCTGTGAAAAAGCATCTTGTTCAAAAGCTTGAGCAATTCTAACTGGTTTTCCACCATTTAGCTCAACTGCTGTTTCAATTGCTACATCAAGATATAAGTTTGCTGGAGCTAGTACCGCAAATAGATATTTGTAACCTTTAGTAAACAAAGATCTAGATGCACCATTTGCCTCAACCATTGGAACACCATATTTTTCAGTTACAGGTGCAATAGCTTTTGTAAGACCTGAACTGTATGGGCCAAGCATAAACTCAACACCATCTTGTGAAATTAATCTTTCTGCAAGCTGTGCAGCTCTCTTAGGGTTTGATTCATCATCGTAATAGATAATGTCAAACTTATAAGTTTTTCCACCAACTTTTACACCACCCATGCTATTAATTCTGTCAACGGCCATGTTATAACCATTTTGAGTATGAACACCATTTGATGAGTACTTACCAGTTAAGGAAATTGCAGCACCTAAAATAATTTTGTCACCAACTACTTTTGCAAAAGATGCAACAGAAGTTGAAAATAAAATTACTAATGCAGAAACAAAACTTAAAATTATTTTATTTAACTTCATTTTATTTCCCCTTTAATTAATTAATTAATAACTAATTAAATAAACAATTTTCAAACAATGCAAGTAGGAATAAAGACTTAGTATGAGTTTAATACTGTTGTGTAATAACAATAATTCCAGCAATAATGACTAAAACACTCGCTGAAATTGTATTAATAGTTTTCGGATTTGCAGTAATCCATTTAATCAATTTTTGTGCAAGTATTGCATAACCAATCAGAGATAAAAAATCTAACACAACGTAAGTTGTTATTAAAATTATAAATTGAACTAAAAGATTGGAACTAAAATCAATAAATTGTGGAAATATAAAAGGAAAAAACATCCAAGCTTTAGGACTGGTTCCTGCAACTAAAAATCCATCTCTAAAAAAAGATAAATTACTTTTTGTGACTTCTTCCTTATCTTTTAAATTTTTTGGACGAGACTTATAAATATCATAAGCAAGATATAAAATGTAAAGAACTCCAATCCATTTAAAAATATTAAGAATTAATGAATTTTCTGAAAAAAAAGAACCTATTACAAAAATTACCAAAGTAGCTTGAATTAAATTTGCAGTAACATCTCCAAGCGCTGACCAAACACATTTCCCTACACCATAATTCATTGAGTAAGAAATTATAACTATTCTAGGAGTACCAGGAGTAATGAATAAAAAAATGATAATCTGTAAATAAAGTATGAATTCTAAAGGAAGCATATTTTTAGAGAAGATAGTCCTTAAAAACCGGGAGCTAAAGATGGCTAAGAAGGACTATCTAAATCATAATATCAGAGGGTAAAAAAAATGCATTAAATTTTTTTTTCAAATATAAAGGATTTATGAAAAAAAAAGGCTACACCCCAGTAACTAAAGTTAAAAATCCTGAACCCAGTATTGATGACCCAGACTGGGTAATTTGGGCGGCATGGGCAGACAGAATTACTTTTGAGGAAATTGAGAAAAAAACAGGGAAGCGAGAATCTGATGTAATTAAAATTATGAGAAGATCTTTAAAACCATCATCATTTAGATTGTGGAGAAAAAGAGTAAATCAAAAAAGTATCAAACATAGAAAAAAATTTGAATATTCTAGAAAAGAAATCACTAGTAAAATTAAAAAAGGTGACTATCTATAAGTTATGAAAAAAATTACCATGTATACTGGCCCCCTATGTAATTATTGTGAGGCTGCAAAAAGATTATTAACAAGAAACAATGCTCCATATAATGAAATTGATATTTCAAAAGTTGAAGGTGCAATGGATGAAATGATTAAAAAAGCAAATGGAAAAAGAACAATTCCACAAATTTTTTTTGATGAGCAGCATATAGGTGGCTATGATGAAGTAAGGGCTCTAGAAAAAGAAAATAAACTACAAGATTTGTTAAAAAATTAAAATTATTTTTAAGCTTTTGGTTTAAAAACTAAACAGACACCATTATTGCAATATCTTTTTCCAGTTGGCTCTGGACCGTCATCGAATATATGTCCATGGTGACCACCACATTTTTTACAATGATATTCTGTTCTTCCATAACCTAAATGATAATCTGTTTTTGTTTCAAAAACATCTGGTAAAGATTCATAAAAAGATGGCCAACCAGATCCACTTTCATATTTAGTATTTGAGTCAAATAACTTCTCACCACAATTTGCACAATGAAAACTTCCTTCTCTTTTTTCATGATTAAGTTCACTTGATCCAGCAAGTTCTGTGCCTTCCTCAAATAAAATTAATTTCTGTTCAGCGGTTAAGTTGGGGTTAATTTTTTTTGTCATATTCAAATATACTTAGCACAAGTTTGATGCAACAAAGAGTGCAATTCTACTAATTTTTCAAAATCTTTATTGTATCCTCCTCCTAAAACTCCACAAAAAGGTATTCTTTTTGAATAAAAATTTTCTATTACAAGCTCATCTCTAAACTTTACACCTTGATCGGAAATTTTTAATTTTCCTAATCGATCATTGAAATGAATGTCTACTCCTGCGATATAAAATACAAAATCAAAATTTTCTTGATTTAACTCTGTTAAATAGTGCTTTAAAGTTTTGATGTATGTATCATCCTCTGTGTTGTCCTCTAGCTCTACATCTAAATCACTAATAGATTTTTTTGCAGGATAATTAGTTTTTGAATGCATGCTAAATGTAAAAACGTTTCTATTTTCTTTAAAAATATCTGAATTGCCATTTCCTTGATGAACATCAAGATCTACAATTAAAATTCTATTGGCCAGACCCCTGTTAAGTAAATAATGAGCTGCAACTGCTACATCATTAAATACACAGTAACCAGCACCACCATTGTAATTAGCGTGGTGACTCCCTCCAGCCGTATTACAAGAAATTCCATAATTAATTGCAAGTTTTGATGCCAACACAGTACCCCCTGTTGCAACCAAAGATCTCTTAACAACACTATCTACCAAAGGAAAACCTATTTTTTTTACACCATCTTTATCTAAAGTTTTATTTTTGATATCACTTATATATTTTTCAGAGTGAGCAAACTTTAATGTTTCAGATGAACATGGATAAGGTTTGAGAAACTTTTTGACTACATTTTTTTTAATTAAATAATTTGCAAGTTCACTAAATTTATTTATTGGAAATTTATGATCATCTCCAATTTTTGCAAAATAATCTTCGTGATTTACAACTGGTAACTCCATGGTTACTCTAAAACTCTAATTGGCTTTCCATTAACACAAGCCTCTAATCCCTCAATCATTTGATTGTAAAAAATACTGTAATTTTCTGCTGTTACATATCCTATATGTGGAGTTAACAAAGCGTTAGGTAAAAATCTTAATTTATTATTTTCAGGCAAAGGCTCTTTTTCATAAACATCAATTCCAGCTCCAGCAATTACATTAGTTGATAATGCTATAATCAAATCATCCTCATTAACTATTGGACCTCTTGAGGTATTAATTAAAAAAGCTGTCTTCTTCATATTGTCTAACTCTTTTAATGTTATGCAATCTTTATATCTCTCTCCACCTTGCACATGAATAGATAAAACATCTGAGTTCTTAATCAAATCATCTTTGCTACATGGCAAGACATCTAGCTCTTTGCATTTATCTAAACTTAAATTTTCACTCCAAGCCATAACTTGCATTCCAAAAGCTTTTCCAATTTTTGCAACTTCACTTCCTACTCTTCCCAATCCTATTAATCCTAATATTTTTCCTTTTAGCTCAACACCAATAGTAGTTTGCCAGTATCCTTGATACATATTATCAAACTCTTCTTTAAAATTCCTAGCTAAGCCAAGAATTAATGCCCAAGTTAGTTCAGGAGTAGGATTGATATTAATATCTGTCCCGCAAACTATAATTTTTCTTTTTTTAGCAGCTTCTAGGTCTATAGATCTATTTCTTAATCCACTCGTGATAACAAATTTTAAATCACTTAAATTATCAATTAGATTTTTTGTAATTGGAGTTCTTTCCCTCATTATCAAAAGAGCCTCAAAATCAGCTAATTGATCAATAGCATCTGCTTCGTCTACAAAAGGTTCACTGAAAATTTTAAATTCATATTTTCCAGATAATTTTTCTAAATCAACAAATTGTTGAGCAACATTTTGATAATCATCTAATATAGCAACTTTAAGCATTTTTAACTTTCTTATTTGATAGCAATATTCCTGTTACAATAAAACAAGCGCCTAAAATATGATAAAACATAAATTTTTCACTAAAAAAAAGCATTGCCATAATTGCACTTAATATTGGCATTAAGTGCAAAAAAACTCCTGATCGATTAGCTCCTATCATTGAAATTCCTTTAATCCATAAAAGAAAAGATGCCAAACCTGGAAACAAAACTACATAGGATAAAATTAAAATAAATGGTAACTCTAAGTCAATTCTAAATCCAATTTGATACTCAATAAAATAAACTGGTATTAAAAATATCAAACCAAAAGTTATTACTACTTGAAGCAAAGATATTTGTGTTAATTCATATTTTTTTCCTTTTAATAATGTAGAATATAAAGCCCAAGAAAACATTGCTATAACCATTGTAATATCACCTTTATTAAAATCTAAATTCTTTAAAATTTGAATATTTGCTTTTGTGATAATCGTAATCACACCCACAAAAGAGAATATCACTCCTATAATTTGAAAAATGTTTGTCTTTTCAATTTTTAAAATTGATGAAAATAGCATTATCATTACGGGTATAGTTGAGATCATTAAAACTCCACTGATCACTTGCGTAAAATTTAATGAATAATAAACAATAGAATTAAAAACTGTAATACTGGTAACTCCTAATATAATAAAAAGCTTATAGTTTTTGATTATATAGTTTCTTTTCTCTAATATTTCAGGAATTGTAAAAGGTGCTAAAATTAACCAAGCAAAAAACCATCTATAAAAATTTAGTGAAAATGGTGGAACTTCATAAAAACTTGCAAGCTTACCCACTACAAAATTTCCTGCCCAAAATGTTACAGTCAAAAATAGATATATATAAGCTAGAAAATTATTATCTTTGGTCACTTAACTAAATCTAAGCGAGCTATATGGTTTTAAATCTAAGTTTGTATTTTCGTTCGCAATCATTCCTGAAACAATCTTTCCAGAAATTGGGCCTAAAGTCCATCCTAAATGATGATGTCCAAAACAATAATAAACATTTTTATAATTTTTTGATGGCCCCATGACAGGTAAAAAGTCTGGTAAAGTTGGTCTAAATCCTAACCACTCATCCTCATGCTCGGGTAAATCACCAAGCATATATTTTGCATTATTAATTAAATTTTTAACTCTAGATTTTGACAAAGGATTTTCTAATCCACCAAATTCAACTGTACCAACTACTCTTAATCCTTGTTCCATTGGTGTAATTCCAAAACCACGGTTTGAAAATATTACTGGTCGGCTTAATAAATGATCACAGTTTTTAAAATGGACATGGTATCCTCTTTCAGTATCTAGAGGAATTTGCTCATCTAAATTATCAGTCAATTTTTTAGAAAAAGCGCCGCAAGCAATTACTGCTTTATCAAAAACATAACTTTGTGTTTCAGTTTTAAAAATAGGTTTTTCATCTTCAAATTTTATATCTTTAATATTTACTTTGTTAAACTTTCCACCTTTTTGCAAAAATAGATCAAATAATTTTAAAAGGATTCTCTTTGGATTTCGAGCATGTCTTGCATAAGGATAGTAAACTCCAGCATGATAGAAAGGTTTAATATGGGGTTCTAAATCATGAATTTCAGCTTTGTTAACTAGTTGCTGCTTTACTCCCAGTTCATCTCTAACTCTAATTTCTAATTCCCTACTTTTTAAATCTTGATCATTCCAGATATAAAGTATTCCTTTGTTTTCCACTAATCCTTCAAGATCTATTTCATCAAATAATTCATCATAAGCTGGTAAAGCTAAATCTAAAATTTGATGCATATTTTTTGCAGTATGCATCATCTTTGTTTTTGTAGTGTTCATGATAAATTTCATGAACCATGGAATCATTTTTGGAACATAATTCCACTTTAAAGCTAGAGGACCAGTTGAACTTAACAACATAGCCGGAACATCCGCTAAGACATCAGTTCTATTTAAAGAAAGTGAAGCATAAGGCGAAAAGTGTCCTGCATTTCCATAAGAGGCTGCTTGGCTTCCTGGATTATCTCTATCAAATATTGTTACATTAAATCCCTTTTTTTGAAGGAACAATGCATTTGAAACACCTTGGATACCTGCACCAACTATTCCAACCTTAATTTTATTATTCATAAGGACGTTATACAATTAAAAAATTAAAGTTTCATAGTGACAAATTATGCTTAATTAAATTAAATATTTTAAGCAATCATCTGTTTGTGATTTATCTTGGCACTAAGAACAATACCAAATCCGATCATAGTTGCTAACATAGAGGAACCTCCATAGGACATTATCGGTAATGGAGAACCCACAATTGGCAATAAACCTAAGACCATTGAAAGATTTACAACAATGTAAATGAATATTGCAAAAGCAAATCCAAAACAGAATAACCTTGAAAAATTGCTTCTTGAGATAGCACCTATTCTCAAAATTCTGATAATAATAATTGAATACAAAATTAATAATCCTACTGATCCTATAAATCCAAACTCTTCAGAAAATAAAGTGAATATAAAATCAGTATGTTTTTCAGGTAAAAAATCCAAATAACTTTGTGTGCCTTTTAAAAAACCTTTGCCCTCTATGCCACCAGAACCTATTGCTATTTTTGACTGAATTATTTGATAACCAGCGCCCAATGGATCTCTATCAGGGTCTAAAAAAGTCAATATTCTCAATTTTTGATAAGGCTTTAAGAAAGAAATTACAAAAGGTAGTGATATTAAAAAAACTATAAAAGAATAAATAAAATATTTTATCTTAACGCCTCCCAGCCACAAAACAATTAGTCCACTTGATGCAATGAGAATTGAAGTTCCTAAATCTGGTTGTGAGAGCACCATAATAATTGGTACTAAAATTATAGTAATAACTGTCATGATACTTGTAACTGAGTTTACATTTTCAATTTTAACCCTGTGATAATATTTTGCTAAGCAAAGTATAATTGCTATTTTCATTAACTCGGAAGGCTGTAAATTAAATAAATATAAATCCATCCATCTTCTTGAGCCTGATGATTTTATTCCAAAAAAAGAAACATAAATTAGTAGAAGAATTACAGCTATATAAAACAAGTATGATAAGTTGTGCCACCATCTAATATTAAAAAACGCAATTAAAATCATTAAAGGGAAAAAAACTACTATTTTACTAAAATGACTTTTTGTATGAAATAGAATTTCTCCTCCATCTGTTGAGTACATCACAAATAAACTTAATATTGAAAGTAAAAATATACTTGTCAGTAAAATATAATCTAACTCTTTAATCTTTTGCCAGAAAGTAAGTTCGTTATTTAATCTATCGTGTTGAAACATCAAATTTCTATTTCCTCAAAATTTTTTTGTTTATTTCTTAGATCATTTCTATCAATTATTAATTTGAACAATTCTTTTGCAATTGGTGCTGCAGTTTTACTTCCTGAGCCACCATGCTCAACTATAATACTTAATGCGTATCTTGGATTAATATACGGACCATAAGCAACAAATAATGCGTGATCTCGATCTTTATAAGGGATTTGCTCAATTTTAAGATCAAGTTCTCTTTCTCGCATACTAATTCTCTTAACCTGCGCAGTTCCAGTTTTACCAGCAAATTGATATTTTGGATCGTCTATTCTAGATTTGTATGATGTGCCGTATAATTCATTAGTTGAACTAAACATGGCCTCTTGAACAATTTTTATATTTTTAGGATTCTCAAATAATTTTTTTTCTTCTGAAAATAAAGGCTCTTCTTCAAATTTATTTTTAGCTTCTTCGAAAGAAACAGTATTATTATCAACTATTATTCTTGGTTTTATAGAGTAGCCTCCATTAGCAATCTGAGCTGTCATAAGGCATAATTGAAGTGGAGTTGTTTGAGTGTAACCTTGACCTATTCCAGTTATTAATGTTTCACCAAGAACCCAACCTTTTCCAAGATTATTTTTTTTCCATTTAGTGTTTGGAAATAAACCTGATTTTTCAAAATCAAAATAATCTCCTAACACTTTTTTACCAAGGCCAAATTTTTCAGCTGTAACATTTAATCGATCTACTCCTAGTAATCTTGCAACTTCATAAAAATAGGTATCACATGATTGTTTCATTGCATTTTTTAAACTTACAAATCCATGACCTTTTTCTTTCCAACAGTGGAAGGTCTGTCCATAAAGTTCCATTTTACCAGTGCATTTAACTTTAAAACTTGGACTAACAATTTTATTTTCTAAAGCAGATAAAGCTACAATTGGTTTTATTGTAGATCCTGGAGAATAAAGTCCTGCAAGTGTCTTGTTTACTAGTGGTTTTAATGGATTATTTCTAATTAATGACCAATCATCATTACTTATTCCAAATAAAAATTTGTTTGGGTCGTAAGATGGAGAAGAGTACATTGCTATAATATCGCCAGTATAAATATCCATTACACTTATAGATCCAGCACGATCATTTAAAAGTCTTCCACAAGCTTTCTGAACCTCCGTATCAACAGTTAATCTTACTCTTAAACCTTGTTTGCCTTTTTGATGTTCAAGTTGATTAATTCTTTTCCCATAAGCATTTACTTCATACCTTTGGATAGCATTTGTACCAATTAAGTAATTTTCTAAAGTTTTTTCTAGACCTAATTTTCCAATTTTCATACCTGGAACAAATCTTTCTTGAACAGTTTCATTAGCTAAAATCTCTTCTTCATTAGGTTGACTGACATATCCTAGAATATGAGTATAAGTTTCGCTAAAAGGGTAATTTCTTGAAATGGTCATAACTGGTTTAACACCAACTAAGTCATATAAATAATTATTTATTTTTAAAAAATCACTCCAAGATAAGTTTTCAGAAACAATAATACTTTCCCAAGGTTTTAATTTATTTTTTAATTTTACAATTTTTTCTATTTTTTTATCACTCAGGTTAAGTAGAGTTTTTAATCGAGTTAACAAATAATTGAAGTTTTCAACTTGTTCTGGAATTATATGAAGTTGATATACTTTTAAATTTCCGGCTATAACATTGCCAAAGTAATCCACTATATCACCTCTTATTGGTGGCAACTTCCACTCTCTAATTCTATTTTTATCTGAAAGAGTAAGATATTTTTTATTTTCGTTAACTTGCAGAGAAAAAAGTCTAGCTATAATTCCTGTAAAAATAATTACTTTTGCAGCACCAATAATAAACATCCGTCTATTAATTACGTCTGTTTTTCTAATACTTGAATTACCGCTAATCATTCTGTTTATTTGAAATTTTGCTATTTAAAATGTTAAATAAAATAAAAAATAATGGGTAAAATAGAAAAGTAAAACCAGAGTTTATTAAGTAATCCATAAAATCTACCTGATATAAAAATACTAAGTCTAAAATTATTACTTGAATTGAATTGATAAGCAAAACAGCAATGATAAATGAAAGCCAATCATTTATAAATTTTGGACTTAGTGTAATTTGTCTAATATATGAAGTAATGGCACAGATTAGTAAGTAACAAAAACTGCTTATTCCAATTGGAATACCAATTACTACATCATTAATAATTCCTGCTAAGAAAATTGAGAAATATCCCAGGTAATCTGGATTTCTTAAAGTCCAAAAAAAGATTAAAATGAAAACTAAGTTGAATGAAAAATAATCTAACTTTAAATAATTAAAGTCAAATTCATTAAACACTGAAAAAAACAAAATAATAATCGGCAAATAAGAGAGGAATGATCTAAAGAATGTACTTTTGTTCAATGAAGCCATTATTGACGCTCCCCTATTTTAAATTCTACAATCTTTACAAAACTTAATTGTCCAAAATCAGAAAAAAAACTTACTTGCTCTGAACTATTTGTTATTTTACCAACTGGAATACCTGGTTTAAAAATACCTGCAAGACCAGAAGTGTATACAACAGCCTCATTTTCAATCTGATTTTCTTTGTACTCATCTTTGGTATATTCAATTATCCCATGATCCTTACCAGTTCCAGAGGCTACAGCTTGTAGAAATGGGGGCTGAATTACTACTGGTATTTTGCTATTTAAATCTGACAGAAGTAGAGCTCTTGAATTTGAATAATTTACCTCAATAATCTGACCGACCAAATAATTTCGATCCATTACAGCCATTCCCATTTTTACATTGTCTTTAGTTCCTCTATTCAAAACTATTGATTTTAAGTATGGACTTTCTCTATCAATTAAAACTCTTGCAAATATATCTTCTGAATTTATGCTTTCATCAATCAACTCTCTAAGTCTTTTATTTTCAGCAGTTAAAATAGTATTTAATACTTTAATCTCATCTGTATTTTCTATTTTAATTAATTGGTTTTGATGATTTTTATAAAAATCAAGGTGTGATTTAATTTTAGATATTACCTCTTCAATTTTATTTTCTGGTACAGATACAACATAAGAAGATCTATATATTACTTCGTTAATTCCTAACTTAACAAGTTGAATTGGTTTAAAATTAAAATTGCTTAAAATTATTATAACAACAGATAAAATAATTAAGCTTATAAGCGAAAACTTTTGTTGATCTTTCTTTTTTAAAAAAACTGATCTTAAGGCAATTACAAAGTCGTCTCTGCCTTTTACCATCTTTTAATATTCAGATAACATAGTAGAAAAAGTTTCTTCCTGATCCAAAGCTTTACCAGTTCCAACTGCAACACAAGACAATGGATCATCAGCAACATGTACTGGTAAACCTGTTTCCTTTGAGAATCTTTTATCAATATTTTTTAATAAAGCTCCACCACCTGTTAAAGTAAGACCCATATCTACTAGATCAGCAGATAATTCAGGGGGAGTATTTTCTAAAGCATCTTTGATTGCACCAACCATTTCTTTCAATATATCATTTAATGCTTCAGCAGTATCTTCCTCGGTAATATTTACTTCTTTAGGAGTACCTGATCTTAAATCTCTACCTTTTACTGGGTAAGTGTTAGTTCCTGTTGGAACAGCTGTACCCATTTCTTTCTTAATTTTTTCAGCAGTGGTGTCTCCAATCAGTAAATTGTATTCTTTTCTCATGTAATTTACTATTGCTGTATCCATAGCATCACCAGCAACCCTTAGGGATTTAGAATAAACCAGTCCACCTAATGACATGACTGCTATCTCACTGGTACCACCACCTATATCAACAATCATTGATCCTGTGGCTTCAGAAATTGGAAGTCCGGCTCCAATAGCTGCAGCAATTGGTTCTTCAATTAATTGAACTCTTCTTGCTCCCGCAGCTAATGCGCTGTCTTGAATTGCTTTTCTTTCAACTGGTGTTGAACCAGTTGGTACACATATTAAAATTCTAGGATTAGCGAAAGTACTTCCTTTATGAACTTTTTTTATAAAGTGTTTGATCATCTCCTCTGTAACTATAAAGTCTGCTATAACACCATCTCTTAAGGGTCTGATAGCACTAATATTCCCAGGTGTTCTTCCAAGCATTGTTTTAGCTTCATCTCCAACAGCTAAAACATTTTTCTTTCCGCCTTGATCAACAATTGCAACAACAGATGGTTCATTAAGAACAACACCTTTTCCTTTTAATACTACTAGTGTATTTGCTGTTCCAAGATCTATTGCCATATCTTGACTCCATACTTTTTTAACGCTATCGAATAATCCCATTATATTCCCCTTACCTTTTGACTTTCTTGCTCCATTGGAGCTGTTTTATCTCGTTTAATTATCATTTTATTTAAAGCATTTATGTAAGCATTTGCAGAAGCAACTAAAGTATCAGTATCTGCTGCTTGACCCACAGTAGTTTTTCCATTTTCCTCAATTTTTACACTTACGGTTGCTTGAGCATCAGTACCTTCGGTTACAGCATGCACTTGATAAAGCTGTAAATTTACATCATGAGGATAAAGGGTTTTTATACATTTAAATATTGCATCAACTGGTCCATCCCCAGTTTCTATAGCTTGTTTTACATCTCCGTATACATCTAGAGTCATCTCTGCTTTTTGAGGTTCTCCTGTACCCGCAAATACTTTTAATGATTTTAAGTTAATTGCGCTAACTTTATTATCAACAATTAAACTATCATCAACAAGTGCAATAATATCTTCATCATAAACATGTTTTTTCTTGTCAGCTAAAACCTTAAACTTTGCGAATGCATTTCCTACTACATCATCTGTTAAATCTGGATAACCCAAACTGTTTAATTTATCTTTAAAAGCATGACGTCCAGAATGTTTACCCATTACCAATGAAGTTTGTTTAACTCCGACACTCTCTGGCGTCATAATTTCATAAGTCTGTCTATTTTTTAACATTCCGTCTTGATGAATACCTGCCTCATGAGCGAATGCATTTTTTCCAACAATTGCTTTGTTATATTGGACTGGAAATCCAGTTGCATTTGAAACTATCTTTGATGCTTTGCTTAATAAAGTTGTATTAATTCCAGTTTCGTAAGGCATCAAGTCTGGTCTTGTCTTAATTGCCATAACAACTTCTTCTAATGCAGCATTTCCTGCTCTCTCACCTAAACCATTTATAGTACATTCAATTTGTCTTGCTCCTGCTTGAACACCAGCTAAAGAATTAGCTACTGCTAAACCTAAATCATTGTGGCAATGAGTAGATAAAATTGCTTTATCAATATTAGGAACTTTGTTTAAAAGTGTTTCAATGATTGTTGTGAACTCAGATGGTATTGTATAACCAACGGTATCAGGGATATTAATTGTAGTTGCTCCATTTTTTATTGCAAGCTCAACTGTTTTACACATATAATCCATATCTGTTCTTGTCCCATCTTCACATGACCACTCAACATCATCAGTAAATTTTCTTGCATAAGAAACATGTTTACCAATTGACTCATAAACATCTTCTGGTGACATATTTAATTTATGTTTCATATGTAGAGGACTTGTTGAAATAAAAGTATGTATTCTGAATCTAGGTGCGTGTTTTAGTGCTTCGTAAGCTCTATCAATATCCTTTACTGAATGCCTAGATAATCCTGCTGGAATAGAATTTTTTAAAATCTTACTAACTTCAGAAACAGCCTCAAAATCTCCTGGTGATGCTATAGGAAAACCTGCTTCGATAATATCAATTCCCAGTTCATCAAATACTCTAGCAATCTGAATTTTTTCTTCCAAACTCATTGATGCGCCAGGTGATTGCTCGCCATCACGCATAGTTGTATCAAATATAAAGACTCTATCTTTGTCGCTCATAATAAAAATTTTTGGAAGATCTATAATACAATCTATAAGAGAGATTGCAAAATAATTAGTATAAATAGCTAAATTTTTTTGTCCATTTTAGGTGATACAAAAATTAATTATAAATAGACTCAATTTTAGGCATCAAGTGTAAAAGTTCCTTTGTGTATTCATGAGTAGGGTTCAAAAATAAATCCTCAGTATTTGAAACTTCACATAACTTGCCATCTTTTAGAACTCCAATTCTATCACACATTTGTCTTACAACCGGTAAGTCATGGCTAATAAATAAAATAGTTAAATTTAATTGCTCTTGAAGATCTTTTAATAAATTTAATATTTGTGCTTGAATACTAACGTCTAATGCAGATGTGGGTTCATCACAAACTAAGAGTCTTGGCTGAGTTGCTAAAGCTCTCGCGATCGAAATTCTTTGTCTTTGACCACCAGAAAATTCATGAGGATATCTATCTGCTGATTTTTGAGACATCTCAACAGAGTCTAATAAATCATAGACATAATTATTTAGATCAGAATTAGATATCGAAGGATTGTGAAGCGTAATAGGCTCAGCAATAATATCTTTTACTTTCAATCTACCATTTAGTGATGAATAGGGATCTTGAAAAATCATTTGTATTTGTTTTCTAAATTTCATTAGTTCAGACCTATTTTTTATCTTTGTAATACAAGTGTTATCAAAAAATATATCTCCTGATGAAGGTTTAAATAAATTTACAATCATTTTTGCAATAGTTGATTTTCCACTACCACTCTCACCTACCAATCCGAATGACTCACCTTCTTTTATTTCAAATGAAACATTATTTACAGCTAACACAGAATTTTTAGAATTTTCTGTAAAAAAATTGTCATCAAAACTTTTATTAAGATTTTTAACTAGAACTAAATCTTGTTTGGTAATTTCTTTTTTAGTCCATCTATTCAAAATTTTGATATTATTTTCTTTATTTTTTTTGTTTTTTTCTACTATTACAAATCTTGAAATTTTCTTGTTGGTAGGTGGAACCGAACTTACAAGACTTTTGGTATAACTTTGTTGAGGAGTTGTTAATATTTTTTTTGTTTCACCAATTTCGACTAAATTTCCACTTTTCATCACAGCTACACGATTGGCTGTTTCAGCAATAACACCCATATCATGAGTGATTAAAATCACAGCTAAGTTTCTTTCTTTTGTTAATTTTTTAATTAAATCTAAAATCTGTGATTGAATAGAAACATCTAGAGCAGTAGTAGGTTCATCGGCAATCAGTAATTCTGGTTCGCAACATAAGGCCAAAGAAATTACTACTCTTTGTCTCATTCCTCCTGAAAACTGATGAGGATAATCATTAAATCTTTTTTCAGCATCCTTAATTCCAACTTCTTTTAGTAAATTAATGGATTTATTTTTTGATTCCTCTTTGTTTAAATTTAAATGAGTTTGTATAGTTTCAATTAATTGTTCACCAACTGTTAATATTGGATTTAAAGATGTTTGTGGGTCTTGAAATATTAATCCAATTTTATTACCTCGATATTTAATTATACTCTCTGAGTTTTCATGAATATTTAAGTCTCCCAAAATTACTGAACCACCTGAAACCTTTCCTGGTTCATCAATTAAATTAATAATAGCATTTCCAACAGTACTTTTTCCAGAACCAGACTCTCCAACCAGTCCTAAAATTTCACCCTTATTTACCTCAATATTAACGTTTTTGGCTGCGTAAACAGTCTCTTTACGCATTTTATAATCAACACTTAAATTATTTATTTTTAAAAAACTCATTTTTTTAATTTTGGATTTAAAGTGTCTCTCATCCAATCTCCTAATAAGTTAATGGAAAAAGCTAAAATCACCAAAAAAATTGCTGGGAAAAATGTAATCCACCATTCTCCTGAAAATAAAAAATCATTTCCCAATCTTATTAATGTACCCAAAGAAGGAGTTGTTGGAGGAACCCCAACACCCAAAAAACTTAAAGTCGACTCTGCCAAGATTGCAAGAGCTAGACCAATTGTACCGATGACCAAAACTGGTCTCATAATATTTGGTAGAATATGTTTAAACATAATTACTATATTTGAAACACCGATTATCGTTGAGGCAGAAACATAGTCTTTATTTTTTTCTACCAAAGTTGCTGCCCTAGATACTCTTGCAAACTGTGGCCATTCGGAAATTCCAATAGCAAAAATCAAAACATAGATTGCCATTTCATCATGCATTTCTCTAGAAATTAATCCTCTTGCTATTCCATCAACCAATAGTGCCATTAATATACTTGGTACAGTCAATTGAACATCTGTAAGTCTCATTACTACCATTTCATATTTGCCACCAAAATATCCAGCCGTTAATCCTAAACCAACGCCAAGAACTAAACTAAATATAATTGCAGCAAAACCAACGATAAGGGATATCCTACACCCGTATAATATAGTTGATAACATATCTCTTCCTTGACCATCTGTACCAAGAATAAATTTTGCTAAACCATCCTCTGTCCAAGACGGAGGTGTAAATGCATCCATCAAAGATAAAGATGATGGATCAAAAGGAGTGTAAGGTGTTAAAAATTCAATAAAAAAAGAACAGAAAAAAATAACAAATAAAATTACTGAGGATATAATTGCCGTAGGAGACTTTATGAAGCTATGATAGATATCGCTATCCTTAATTCTTTCCCATCTTGTTAAACTCAAATTATTATCCACTTGCTGTATCTCCTTTAACTCTGATCCTTGGATCAATAAAATAATACAGAATATCAACTATAAAATTTATCATTACAAAAACAAATGCAATAAAAACTAAATAAGCTGACATAATTGGTATATCTACAAACTGAACAGCTTGAATAAACAAGAAACCCATTCCAGGCCATTGAAAAACAGTTTCAGTTATAATTGAAAAAGCAATTAAAGTTCCAATATTAATTCCAGCAATTGTTATTACAGGTATTAAACCATTTTTTAGCGCATGTTTGTATTTAATACTGTCTTCACTAATTCCACGTGCTCGAGCAAATTTTATATAATCAGTTTGTAAAATTTCCATCATTTCAGCTCTTACTAGCCTGATGATATATGTCATTTGAAAAAGACTTAATGTAACTGATGGAAGAATTATCGCTTTAAGACCTGAAACTGTTAAAAAACCTGTTGTCCAAAATCCTATGTCAACAACTTCTCCTCTACCAAACGAGGGAAGCACTCCTAGAATTACAGCAAATAAGTAAATAAATAATATCCCAATTACAAATGTGGGGAGTGACACTCCAAGCAATGAGATTGCTAAAACAAAGTCACTTAAAAAACCTTTTCTATTTATACCTGTATAAACTCCTAAAAGAGTTCCTGTCACTAATGCTATCAAAGCAGAAATTACAACAAGTTCAATAGTAGCTGGTAATCTCTCAACAATCAGTTCAGACACTGGTCTTCTTAATTGATAAGAAATACCAAACTCTCCTTTAGACGCATTGATTACAAATCTTGAAAATTGAACATGAATTGGGTCCATTAAACCTAATGTTTCTCTTAATTCAGCTCTTTCTTCATCCGAAGTTTCTTCTCCGACCATGTTGTTTATTGGGTCTCCAACAAAATTGAACAAGGAAAAAGAGACAAAGGCAACAACTAGCATTACCAAAGCTGATTGAAACAATCTTTTAAAAAAATACTTTATCAATTTATGAGGATTTTAAATTTATAAGCCCCTTATAAACTTAAGGGGCTTATAATAATTTTAATTTAATTTACGCTAGCAGCTCTGAATAACGGTTCGTTATTAGGTCTGATAGGAACATTCACGTTACTTTTAGATGCCCAAGAAATTACTTGGTGGTGTAAAGGAAGATAAGCAATATCATCTTTTACAATTTTCCAAGCATTTGCGATTGCAGCGTTTCTTTTATCTAAATCAACTTCGCCTTCCATAACTCTAATTGCAGCATCTACATCAGGGTTACTGAAGTTAACTTTGTTCCAACTAGCACCTGTTTCATATAAATAATGAAATACGTAATGACTGTCTAAAGTTGGTACACCCCATCCAAGCATATAAAAATCACCTTGGTCATCTTTTAGCTCTTTGAAGTGTTTACTTTTTGTTTGAGCAAACAAGTTAACGTTAACTCCAATTTTACCCAACATACCAACAACAGCTGTACAAATTGCTTCATCATTTACATATCTGTCGTTTGGACATCTTAGTTCAACATCAAACCCATTAGGATAACCTGCGCTAGCTAAAAGTTTTTTTGCAGCATCAACATCATAAGGTAATCTTTTATCAAGTTCTGCTGTGTAACCATTTACACCTGGGAATGTAATTATTCCAGCTGGCTCACTTAGACCTCTCATTACTTTTTTCTTGATAGCCTCAATGTCAATTGCTTGATAAAGTGCTTGTCTAACTTCTTTTTTCTTGAAAGGATTATCACCAGTGTTTCCAGTTCTTAATTTATCTGCTGCTTGATCCATTCCTAAAAAGATTGTTCTCATCTGCGGTGTACTTACAACTTGATGTCCTGAAGAAGAACCAATTCTTTTTAAATCTTGAACAGGTGCATCAGTCACTAAATCAATCTCACCAGACAGTAAGGCAGCTACTCTTGTTGCAGCATTTTTAATTGGAAGTAACTCAATTTGCTTTATGCCATCATCTTCCATATCACCCCACCAATGCTTATTTCTTTTAAACACTGTTTTTGTGTTAGGCTCTCTCAAAGTAATTTTAAATGGACCTGTTCCCAAAGCATTAGTTGCAGAAAAAGTTTCTTGTCCTGCATCCCAATTCTGAGGAGACATTGCAAAGTTTGCCTCTGACCAAGCTCTAGACATTATAAAAATGTTTGACAGTTGATTTAAAAGTATAGGATTAGGTTTGCTTGTTGTAATTTTAACAGCATATTCCCCAACCGCTTTAACATCAGATATCGTGCTGATATATTCTTTGAAATCAGATGTTCTTTGTTTAGCTCTTAATATACTAAATACAACATCAGCTGATGTCATTTTAGAACCATCAGAAAATTTTACATCCTCTCTTAAATTAAATATCCAAGTATTAGGATCTGTAGCTGTCCATTTTCTTGCTAACGCTGGTTCAATTTTCATATCTACAGCTCTTTGAACAAGAGCTTCATAAACTTGTCTAGATACTTGAGTAGTTGGACCTTCGTTTTGTGCGTGTGGATCTAGTGTAAGACTGTCTCCTTGCATTGACCATTTGATAGTTTTTGCCCATGCTGAAGAAAATCCAAATACTAGAACTAATGATAGTAATATTCTTACTAAATTTTTAGCCTTCATAATTAACCTCTTTTTTAAATTTATAAAAAAATTATAAGTGAAAAAAAAAGATTATTACAGATATAAAATTCTATTAATAATTAACTTTTATCGCTATCGACTAATTTTTTCTTACTTATCCAAGGCATCATGGCTCTTAGCTCTGCCCCAACTTTTTCTACAGAATGTTCGGCCAATTTCGCTCTAGTTGCTAAAAAGTTTTTTTGACCAGTTTTGCACTCATCCATCCACTCTTTGGTAAATTTACCAGATTGAATATCCGCCAAAACTTCTTTCATTCTTTTCTTTGTTTCTTCCTTATTGATAATTCTTGGACCAGATTGATACTCACCATATTCAGCAGTATTTGAAATTGAATAATTCATATTTGCAATTCCACCTTCATAGATCAAATCAACAATTAATTTAACTTCATGAACTGTTTCGAAATATGCCATCTCAGGTTCATAACCAGCTTCAACTAAAGTTTCATATCCATTTTTAATTAGTTCAACTAAACCACCACATAAAACAGTTTGTTCACCAAATAAATCTGTTTCAACTTCGTCTTTGAAAGTAGTTTCAATAATACCTGATCTTCCTCCGCCTACTGCCGATGCATACGAAAGAGCTAAATCTCTTGCTTTACCAGATCCATCCTGATGAACTGCAAACAAACATGGAACTCCACCACCTTTTTCATATTCGCTTCTTACCAAGTGACCAGGTCCTTTTGGAGCAACCATAAATACATCTAAATCTTTTCTTGCTTTAATTAAATCATAGTGAACATTTAAACCATGAGCAAAAGCAATACTTGTTCCTTCTCTTACTCTTTGTTCAATATGGTTTTTATAAATTTCAGCTTGTAATTCGTCTGGAGTTAATATCATAACAACATCTGCCCAAGCAGCTGCATCAGATAAGTTCATCACTTTTAAACCTTTTGATTCAGCTTTAGCAACACTTGATGATCCTTCTCTTAATGCAACAACAATCTCTTTAACTCCACTATCCTTTAGGTTAAGTGCATGAGCGTGGCCTTGGCTTCCATAACCAAAAATAGCTATTTTTTTATTTTTAATTAAATCTACATCTGCATCTTTTTCATAAAACATTTTCATAATTTATCTCCTATTAATTAGTTAAAAATTTTTGCACCTCTTGTCATTGCAACAGCCCCTGTTCTTGAAGTGCTTATAAGTCCCAAGGGTTTTAATTTTTTGTTCATTTTATCAATCTCTCTTCTAAGTGCTGTTATTTGAATAACAGCAGATGATTTTGTTTCATCCAATACTACTGGGTTAAATTTTTTACAAGCATTTAAACATTTTTCAATTTTATTTTTTTTACCTACAATTTTAAATAGAGCCATCTCTTTAAAAATCACATCTTTATCGTCTCTTTTAAATTCAGCAACTTTGTGCACAGGAACTAATTTGGTTAATTGCAGTCTAATCTGTTCAATTACCTGTGGTGTTCCAGTTGTTACAATTGTTATTCTAGATATGTTTTTGATAGCATCAATTTCTGCTACTGCCAAAGACTCAATATTATAACCTCTTCCAGAAAACAGACCAACCACTCTCGCCAGAACACCCGCCTCGTTATCTACCCAAACAACAAAAATATAAGTATCTGATTTTTGTTTTATAGATGGAGAGCTATAAGCTGACTTTGATTTTGGCATTTTGATTAAACTAAGGCTTTGCCTTTTCCTTTTATTTTATTCTCTTCTTGATCGTTTGGTCCTAAGATCATTTGATTATGGGGTTTACCTGAAGGTATCATTGGGAAACAGTTTTCATTTGGATCCACACGACAATCAAAAATAACAGGACCATTATGGTCAACCATTTCTTGAATTTTTTCATCTAGCTCTAATGGATTATCAGCCTTAATTCCTTTACAGCCATAAGCATCAGCCATTTTCATAAAATCTGGTAATGCTTCTGAATAACTTTCAGAATAATTCTTTTCATGAAGCAGCTCTTGCCACTGTCTTACCATTCCCATGTACTGATTATTTAAAATAAATATCTTTATTGGTAAGTTGTATTGAACAGCCGTAGACATCTCTTGCATTGTCATTAAAACTGAGGCTTCTCCAGCAATATCAATAACTAATTTTTCTGGATGAGCTACTTGAACTCCAACAGCTGCAGGTAATCCATATCCCATTGTTCCTAATCCTCCTGAAGTCATCCATCTATTTGGTTTATTAAATTTATAGTGTTGAGCAGCCCACATTTGATGCTGACCTACTTCTGTTGTTACATAAGTATCTTTATTTTTTGTTAATTCATAAAGTCTTTGAACAGCATGCTGAGGTTTTATGCTATCTTCACTATTAATAAAATTTAAAGACTCTTTATTTCTCCATTTTTGAATTTGTTCCCACCATTTTGCAATATTAGGTTTATTTGATTTACCATTACCATTTTTCTTTTTAACAATTGTTTTATTTACTTTATCAATTACTTTCGTTACATCGCCTACGATTGCAAGATCTACTTTAATAATTTTATTAATTGATGATGGATCAATATCAATATGAACTTTTTTCGAATTAGGTGAAAACTCATCAATTTTTCCAGTAATACGATCATCAAATCTTGCACCAATATTAATTAACAAATCACAGTCATGCATTGCATTGTTTGCTTCATATGTTCCATGCATTCCTAGCATTCCTAAAAACTGATTATCATCTCCAGGATAAGCACCTAGGCCTTGCAAAGTTGAAGTAATTGGAAATCCTGTTAGTTCAACAAATTTTCTAAGAGCTTCACTTGCTTTTGGTCCTGAATTAATTACGCCTCCGCCACTATAAATTATTGGCTTCTTTGCTTTATTAATTAAATTAATTAATTGGTCAATTTCATCAGCTGAAAACCTATTGTGAGATTTTCCATTTAAACTTTTTTCTTTTTTTGGTTTTTTATATTTTGCTTTTGCAAATTGAATGTCTTTTGGAATATCAATTAATACTGGGCCAGGTCTTCCTGTCGTTGCAACTTTGAATGCTTCATGCATAACATCTGAAAGATCATTAATATCTTTTACTAACCAGTTATGCTTTGTACATGGTCTTGTTATTCCTGTTGTATCACACTCTTGAAATGCATCCGTACCAATTAGGTGTGTTGGGACTTGACCCGAAATACAAACCATTGGAACTGAGTCCATATACGCATCAGTTAAAGCAGTGACTACATTAGTGGCACCAGGGCCTGATGTAACCAAAACTACACCAGGTTTACCAGATGATCTGGCATAACCTTCTGCTGCATGACCTGCACCTTGCTCGTGTCTTACAAGAATATGTTTAATAGATGGATGATTTTTTAATTCGTCATATATTGGCAGTACAGCACCACCGGGATAACCAAAAATATGGTTTACGTCTTGGTCCTCAAGACACTTAAATACAATTTCTGCTCCAGTTAATAATTTTGGCATCTCGCAATCTAGCTGAAGTTGTGCTAATTGGTCAAGGTTAAGTATAGAAAATTTATATTTTTTTTAGAAATTTATTTATCTCAGATGGATTCAATTTAACCCAATCGCTCATGTGTCCTCGGGCCCATGTGCTTTGTCTTTTGGCGTATTGTCTAGTTTTTATTGATATTTTTTCTTTGATTTCATCAATTTTTTTTTCTTTTGCTAAATATTCCTGAATTTCATTTATTCCAATTGCTTTACATGCAGTCATCTGCTCGTTAATTTTTAGTTTTAGAAATCTTTTGACCTCATTCACAGCGCCCATTCTAATCATTTTTCCAGTTCTTTGATGAATTCTTTTAACTAACTCTTCACGAGGGTAATCGATATAAATTTTAAAGAAATCCTTTTCTAAATAATTTGATTTAGTACTTTTAAACCAATCATGAAGAGATTTTTTTGTAAACTTTTTAACTTCAAATGCTCTTATTGATCTTTGAATATCAGTTGGATTAATTTTATTTTTTGAAAGAGGGTCCAGTTTTAATAATTGCTTATAAAATTTATTTTGGCCAATTTTTTTGTTTAAATTTCTAATTTGATATCTAAACTTGATTGGAATGTTTGGAATTTGAACCAAACCATCAGTTAATGCTTTGAAGTAAAGCCCAGTTCCTCCTACAAGAATTGGAGCTTTTTTTCTATTTTTAACTTCAATTATTTTTTTATTTGCAATTTTAAGCCAATCACCAGTTGAAAAACTTTTCTTTGCATCTTGAAAACCATATAGATGATGTTTTATTGACTGATAATTTTTTGGACTAGGTCTTGCAGACAAGATTTTAAGTTGCTTATAAACTTGCATACTATCTGCATTAATAATTTCTCCATTAATTTTTTTTGCAAGTTTAATTGCAAAACTTGATTTTCCAGATGCTGTAGGTCCTGAAATTAAAATTATCTTGGATTTCAAATCCATTACTAATCTAATTTAACGCCAATATATCTTCGTTGATTTTGATTGTTATAAATTGCAATTAAAATAGTTTTTTGATTTGAGTTTATTGCTTTCTCAGTGATATCTCTTAAATCATCTGCTGATTTAATTTTTTTCTTCTGAGCTTCAATAATAATGCTATTGATCTCGATTGAGTTTACTAAAGGACTGTTATTAGCCATATTGGTAATTACTAATCCTGTAGTTTGGTTTGGTAATTTACGGTTTTTTATATCCTCTTTAGTTAAAGGTCTTACTGATATTCTTAAACTCTCTACAATTTCATCTAAATTATTTTCATTTTGTTTTGGATTTTCACTTACTTTAAAATCATCAGAGGTTTCTAATCTTCCCAATAAAACCTTTTTAGTTATTTCTTTTTTATTTCTCCAAATTTTTACATCTACATTTTTTCCAACTTCTGTTCTTGCAACAATTGCTGGCAACTCTTTCATTTGCTTAATCTCAACTCCATTAAACTCCAAAATAATATCTCCAGCTTGAATTCCTGCTTTTTCAGAGGGACTATTTTCGGCAACGCTTGCAACTAAAGCACCTCTTGGTTTATCTAGATCTTCAACTTCAGCAATTTCTTTTGTTACATCTTGAATTCTTACACCTAGCCAACCTCTTTTTGTTTCGCCAAACTCTATAAGTTGTTTGATTACTTGTTGAGCGCTGTTTGATGGAATTGAAAATCCTATACCAATAGAACCATTTCTTCCTAGAATAGCTGTATTAATTCCAATCACATTTCCTTCCATATCAAATAAAGGTCCACCTGAATTTCCTGAATTTATTGATGCATCTGTTTGAATAAAATCTTCATATCTTGATAATCCAATTGATCTATTCCTTGCTGAAATAATTCCAGCAGTTACTGTTCCTCCAAGACCAAATGGATTTCCAATTGCTAAAACCCAATCACCAATTCTTGCTTTATCAGAGTCTCCAAAGCCAACTGGTTTAAACTTATCTTTTGTATCTAGTTGTAATACCGCAATATCCATTAAAGGATCAGCACCAAGCACTTTTGCTTTATATTCTTGGTCACCGTTTACTCTAACAATAATATCATCAGCATCCTGAATTACGTGATTATTTGTAACCACTACTCCCTTCTCATCAATAATAAATCCAGAACCCAAAGCTGCTGATTTTCTCTCCTGGGGAGTTCCAAATTCTTTAAACATGTCTTCAAATGGAGAACCTGGAGGAAATTGAAATGGAAAAGAGTTATTATTTGTAACCACGGTAGTCGATGTAGAAATATTTACTACAGATGGCATCAATTTTTCTGCAAGATCTGCAAATGATGCTGGAACAGGCCTAGAGTTTGATTGTAACGAAAAACTAAAAGAAAATATAATTGTTAAAACAATAAATTTTAATTTTTTCATATTAACTTTTAATAAAATAAATTATCACAAAACCTATAACTGCAAAAATAAGTCCTCCTGATCTTAGCTGACTATCTTTAACAAGTTCAATTTTTTTAAGCATACTTTTCATTTTTGCTGGAAATAAGGCATATAAAATTCCCTCTATAAATAAAAAAAGACCAAAAGCTATGACTAGCTCATTCATCTAAAAACTACTGTTTAATATCAGGATTTATATTTCCAAAAAATTTGAAAAATTCACTATCAGGAGACAAGATCATTGATGTTTCACCTGCATTAAATGCTTTACCATAAGCTTGCATAGATCTATAAAAAGCAAAAAATTCAGGATCTTTTCCAAAAGCTTCAGCGAAAATTTTGTTTCTTTCTCCGTCACCTTCTCCCTTCATAATTTCTGATTGTTTTTGAGCATCTGCTAATATTACGGTTACTTCTTTGTCAGCAGTCGAAGTAATTGTTACCGCCATCTCAGCACCTTTTGCTCTAAATTCCTTTGCTTCTCTTTCCCTCTCAGTCTGCATTCTTCTGTAAATTGCATCACTGTTCGCTGTAGGAAGATCAGCTCTTTTTATTCTTACATCTACAATATTTATTCCAAAATTTTGCGCTTCGTTATTAACTCCATCTTTAATCAAAGACATTTGTTTTGATCTATCTTGTGATAGCAAAGTTTGTAATTCTTCTTGACCCAAAACATTTCTAATTCTTGAGTTTATAATCGTAGACAATCTTGATCTTGCAACCCTTTCGTCTCCAACAGAAATATAAAATTTCAAAGGATCAACTATTTGAAATCTCGCAAAAGCATCAACAATTAATCTTTTTTGGTCAGATGCAATTACTTCCTCTGGCGGGGTATCTAAATTTAAAATCCTTTTATCTAAATAAACAACGTTTTGAATAAATGGAATCTTAAAGTTTAAGCCTGGTTTCATTATAATTCTTTTTGGATCACCAAATTGAAGAATAATCGCTTGATTAACTTCTTTGACTATAATTACTGATAGGAAAGCTACAACGCCAATTAAAACTAATATTCCAGCTACTATTTTTCCAGCTTTCATTTAATTTGTCTCTTTCTTTTTAAGCTCTGGTAATGGTAGATATGGCACAACACCTGAACCAGATTCTTTATCTATAATAATTTTATTAATATCTGCTAGAACAGTCTCCATTGTCTCTAAAAACATTCTTTCTTGTGTAACTTGTTTTGCTTTAGCATACTCATTGTAAATTGCTAAAAATCTACTAGCTTCACCCTCAGCTTTAGCAACAACTTCTTTTTTATAAGCTTCTGCAGCTTGTAAAATTTTCTGTGCTTCCCCTCTTGCCCTTGGGATCACATCGTTTGCATAAGCTTCAGCTTCGTTTTTAGACCTTTCCATATCTGCTCTTGCAGCCTGAACATCTCTAAATGCATCAATTACTTGATCAGGTGGATCAGCTTTTTGAGTTTGTACCTGAGTAATTTGCACTCCACTTTCATAATCATCTAAAATACTTTGAATAATTTCTTGAGTTTCTATCTCAATACTTGATCTACCTTCTGTCAGTATTGGTTGAATATCACTTTTAGCAATTACCTCTCTCATTGCTGTTTCTGCAGCTGCTTTAACCGTTCCTACAGGATCTTGAATTTTAAATAAAAAATTTCCAGCATCTTTAATTACCCAAAATACTGAAAAATCAATATTTACAATGTTTTCATCACCAGTAAGCATTAAACTTTCTTGAGGAACATCTGCAACTCCTCCACCTGTAGAAAAACCACTATCTCTTTCAGACCTAAATCCAATATCGATTCTATTTACTTTAGTTACTTTTGGAGTTTGAACAGTCTCAACTGGAAAAGGAATATGATAGTTCAATCCAGGTTGAGTAGTTTTAACAAATTTTCCAAATCTAAGAACAACACCTTGTTCATCAGGTAATACTCTATAAAGCCCGCTTGCAAGCCATACAAATGCTAAGACTAATAAAATTAATCCAATAGACTTTCCACCTGAAGATTTTCCACCAGGTAAAAACTTTCTTATTTTATCTTGAAACTCTCTTATGATTTCATCTACGTTTGGTGGTGTTGGTCCTCTTCCTGAACCATTACCTCCGCTACCACCTCCTGGAGGTGTTCCCCATGGGCTTCCGCCTCTGCCTCTGAAATCATCTGACATATGTCAAAGTATATAGTGTCTTTATCGCAAAAAACAAGTAAGGATAGTTTTATGTCAGATAAAAAGACAGAACTAAGTGACGCAATGAAAAAGAAGGTGGAGCCTAGAGTTTTTACAAAAAATCCAATTCTAGGAACTAAGTTTACTATTGCAATCTCGAGTGCAAAAGGTGGTGTAGGTAAATCTACATTTGCAACGAATCTTGCCTTGGCTTTAAAAAAAGTTGGATGCAAAGTTGGATTGTTAGATGCTGATATTTATGGCCCTTCAATTCCAAAAATGTTTGATATTAATGAAAAGCCAAAAAGTGACGGTCAAAAATTAGACCCCATAACAAAGTATGACATTCAATGTATGTCAATTGGATTTTTAGCAGATCAGCAAACTCCGATGATTTGGCGTGGTCCAATGGTGACAAGTGCAATTAAAACTTTTACTCAGAAGGTTAATTGGAAGGATTTAGATTTTATAATTGTTGATATGCCTCCAGGAACTGGTGACACTCAATTAACTTTTTCACAAGAAATTAAAATGGATGGTGCAATCATAGTATCAACTCCACAAGAAGTTGCTCTTTTGGATGTAAAAAGAGGAATTAAAATGTTTGATAAGCTTGGAGTTAAAATTTTAGGTTTAGTTGATAACATGAGTTTTTTTGTTGGAGATGATGGCAAGAAGTACAAAATTTTTGGAGAAGGCGGAGTAAAAAAAACAGCAGAAGAATTTCAAAAAGATTTTTTAGGTGAAATACCAATAAATCCTGATGTTGGAAATTCTGGTGACCAAGGAAAACCAATAGTCGAATTAAACCCAGACCATCAAATTTCAAAAATATATCTAGATTTTGCTGAGAAGATTAAATCAACTTATCTTTAAGATCAAAAGCAGCCATCAATTCATTCCATTCTCTTTTAGATAGACCTGAGCTTTCAACATCTACATTTTCACCTTTAATAAGTTTTTGAATTATAACTTTTCCCTTAGCAGAAACCTCTGTTCCTCCTACTCTGTAATCCATAAATGCATCATAAGTAATCGGTACCCATTTTTTAACTGTATCTAACATTATGTCTGCATAAACTCTAATTTCATACTGAGCGTGACTATCAGCTCTTAACCTTAAAAAGTTCATTAAATTTAATAAATCAGTTTTCCAATACCACTGGGTATAGGTATTTAATGTTAGGTTCATTCTTGCAAGTTCTCTTGCTAATCCTTTTTTATTCTCGTCAATTGTTGAACCATCATATCTTTCATTAAGCATTGTTTCATAATTGTCATAAGTTCTCTCTGCATCACTTTTCAAAAGTTCTAAAACTTCTTCTGCTTGTTTTCCTTCAAGGACATCTCCTCTTCCTTGTCGGTTGCTAGTAGATTGCGCTGCTAAATTTTCTTTAGTTGGTAAATAAAATTCTTTATCTAAAATTGAATATCTTGCGGAGTATTCATTTACGTTGGCAGTTCTATGTCTGATCCACTGCCTTGCAATAAATATTGGAAGTTTAATATGATATTTTATTTCACACATTTCAAATGGTGTGCTGTGCCAATGTCTCATCAAGTATTTTATTAAACCTTTATCTGTTGAAACTTGCTTTGTCCCTTTTCCATAAGATACTCTTGCTGACTGAACTATAGACGTGTCATCACCCATATAATCAACTACTCTTACAAATCCATGATCTAATGCTGGCAGCGCTTCGTAGAGTATTTTTTCAAGCTCTGGAGCGGTAACTCTTTTAGTTTGATTGCTTTGGGATTGCTGGTTTTTTATTTCTTCTGATTGTTCTTTTGTTAATTTCATGATTGTTATTGAATCTGTTGTAATTACTTTTATATTATTAATGTTGGATTTCCAACTACGACGATAAACGAATTTCGTAATAACCATTGCGGACGTGGGGGCAGTACCCACCACCTCCACCATTACAACTTACGGGGGTGAACTAGAATCGACGGGTGACTAAAGGCTATTCTTTCGTTCGGGATTGTTCCACCGTAACGGGCTAATTTATAATTGCTAACGAAAGTTACGCACTTGCTGCATAATTAACTTAGTTAATTAAGCACGGGGTCCGGGGCACCTGGCAACAGAACGCCCCCTACTTTAAATTGATGATAAATTAATTTTTTTTGAGTATTTTTTTTTAGGTGAATTTTTTATGACTGCTTGTCCACAACGCATAACACCTCTTTTTTTATCAAATGTCATTTTTGGCTCTCCATATAAAGTCCAACCATTTGACAATGCTTCAGAAACACGGTGACAAAATTTTGATGTGTCATCATCTGTAATAAATCTATATCCCTTCATAAAATTCTCTCTATTTATCTTTTAATTCGGCTTGTGCAGCAGCCAATCTTGCTACAGGAACTCTGTACGGAGAACAAGAAACGTAATTTAATCCAGCTTTTGAGCAAAATAAAATACTGTTAGGATCACCACCGTGTTCTCCACAAATTCCAAGTTTAATATTTTTATTTTGACTTTTTCCCTTTTCAACAGCTATTTTGATTAAATCTCCAACTCCATCATCTATCGAAATAAACGGATCAATTGAAAAAATTTTATTATCTATATAATCATTTAAAAATTTTCCACTATCATCTCTGCTTATTCCAAATGTAGTTTGAGTTAAATCATTAGTCCCAAAGCTAAAAAATTCAGCATGTTTTGCAATATCTTTGGCTTTTATAGCTGCTCTAGGAAGCTCAATCATCGTACCTACCATAAACTCAATTTTTAATTTATGCTCTTTTTGAACTTCACTTGCAATTCTAATTACTAAATCTTTCATAATTTTTATTTCTGCTTCAGTAGATACTAATGGGATCATAATTTCTGGAAAAGCAGATCTAATTTTTTCTTTTTTGAGCTCTGCTAGAGCTTCAAATATTGCTCTACATTGCATTTCATATATTTCAGGAAAAGATATTCCAAGTCTACATCCCCTATGACCCAACATGGGATTTTGTTCATGCAATTCATCAATTCTAGATTCTACTTCTTTTACTGGAAGATTAACAATATTTGCAACTTCATTAATTTCTTTATCTGTTCGAGGCAAAAACTCGTGAAGAGGTGGATCTAACAATCTTACTGTAACTGGCAATCCACTCATAATTTTAAATATTTCTATAAAATCTTCTTTTTGATGAGGTAAAAGTTTTTTTAATGCAATTGATCTATCTTCTTTAGTCTTTGATAAAATCATTTCCCTTACTGATAAAATTCTTTCTTCATCAAAAAACATATGTTCTGTTCTGCAAAGACCAATTCCTTCAGCTCCAAAATCTTTTGCTGTTTTGGTATCCCTAGGTGTTTCAGAATTTGTTCTAATATTCAATTTTCTAAAACTATCTGCCCAAGTCATTATCTTGGAAAAATCTCCAGATATCTCTGGTTTAACTGTTGCCACACTTCCTGATATAATTCTACCGGTTGATCCATCTATAGTAATGACGTCCCCTTCTTTAATTTCCATTGAAGATGTTTTAAATGTCTTCATCTCATAATTTATTTCAATTTCACTTGAACCAGATACGCATGGTCTTCCCATGCCCCTTGCAACTACAGCAGCATGACTCGTCATTCCTCCTCTGGCCGTCAAAATTCCTTTTGCAGCATGCATTCCTTGTATATCCTCAGGGGACGTTTCTACTCTTACTAAAATAGTGTCTTGCATCATAGAAGTTAATCTTTCTGCTTCTTCTGAGGTAAAAACCACTTTCCCACTTGCTGCTCCTGGAGATGCAGGCAAACCATTTGCTATTACATTGATTGTACTTTTTTCATCAAGCGTAGGGTGCAAAAGTGTATCTAAAGAGTTTGGATCAATTCTTAATACTGCTTCTTTTTTTGATATTAATTTTTCCTTAACCATATCTACTGCAATCTTTACCGCAGATTTCGCAGTTCTTTTTCCCGATCTAGTTTGAAGCATCCACAGCTTATTATTCTCAACCGTAAATTCTACATCTTGCATATCTTTGTAATGTTTTTCCAATTTTTTTAAAATTTTTTTTAATTCTTTGAAAACTTTTGGCAAAGACTCCTCCATTGAAGGTTCTTCAACTTTAGCATTTTTTCTTGCCTTCTTAGTTATGTATTGAGGTGTTCTTGTACCAGCAACAACATCCTCTCCTTGTGCATTAATTAAGTACTCACCATATATTTCATTTGATCCATCTGATGGATTTCTTGTAAATACAACTCCGGTAGCACAATCATCACCCATATTACCAAAAACCATTGATTGAACGTTGACTGCTGTTCCCCATTCTGCTGGTATTTGATTTAACTTTCTATAGACTTTTGCTCTATTACTTTCCCATGATAAAAATACAGCACTAATTGCTCCAAATAGTTGTTGAAACACATCTTGAGGAAATTCTTTTTTTGTTTTTTCTTTTACTGTTCTTTTAAAATCATCAATTAAACCATCCCAATCATTTTCATCTAAGTCTGTATCTAACAAAACACCTTTTGTTAATTTATAATTTTCAATTAACTCTTCAAAATGATAGCCCTCTACACCCATCACAACGTTTCCATACATTTGAATAAATCGTCTGTAACTATCTTTGGCAAATCGCCCATTGGAAGTTTTCAAAGCTAACGCGTTTACTGTTTTATCATTTAAACCTAAATTGAGAATTGTATCCATCATTCCTGGCATAGATACTCTAGCACCTGATCTAACCGATAATAACAAAGGATTTTTTAAGTCTCCAAATTTTTTAGAAACATCTTTTTCTATATTTTTTAATTCTTTTTTAATTTGAGAAATTAAATTTTTATTCAATTTTTTTTTATCTTTATAAAAAATCTCACAAACTTTAGTGGATATTGTAAAACCAGGGGGAACTGGCAAACCCATTCTGCCCATTTCAGAAAGATTAGCACCTTTGCCACCTAAAAAATTTTTTGGATTTTTAATACTTTTAGATTGTTTCGAATTAAAGTTTAATATGAGTTTCGTCATTAGCTAGACTCGATTAAAGAAAAGTTAACATAATTGTCGAATGTTTTACACATCATTTGAATTAGTTCTAGCCTATTTTTCTTAATTATCAGATCATCCTCATTCACAATTACATTATCAAAAAAATCAAATACCTCTCTTTTAATACTTGCTAAATTGTCCAATGTTTGAACAAAATTTTCATCATTATTAATACTAGAAAAATATTTCCTCAATTCATTAATTTTTTTAAATAAATTTTTTTCAAGCTCAGTTTTAAAAATACCAGGGTCAGTTGTATTAGATAATTCAATTTTATCCTTTTTTAATTCACTTTCTAGAATATTTGATGCTCTTTTATAGCTTGAAATAATATCAATTCCGTTTTGTTTATTTATTATTTTATTTAAATTTTTTGCTTTATTAAAAATAATTACAGATTGATCTAAGTTAGAGGAACTTATTGAAGCTTGTATTATATCGTTTCGGATATTTTCCTCCTTCATATAATATTTCAATCTCTCTAAAAGAAAATCTAGTAATTCTTTTTGTAAAGATTTATTCTCAAATTCAAATCCTTGATCCTGATACAAACTTGAAGAATAATTTATTAAATCTCTAATTTTAAAATCTTTTTTATTTTCTATCATAATTCTAACAATCCCTAATGCTAATCTTCTTAAGGCAAAAGGATCCTTGGAACTTGTTGGTTTTTGGTTTACGCCAAAAAATCCAACTAAAGTATCAATCTTGTCAGCTAAGGATAAAGCAATGCTATAAGGTTTTTTTGGAATTTTTGTTCCAGATCCAATGGGTAAATATTGCTCGCTAACAGCAAATGATATTTCTTTATCAAAACCTTGCATACTTGCAAAATAACCTCCCATAATCCCTTGAAGTTCTGGAAATTCACCAACCAATTCAGATAACAAGTCTACTTTGCTAATCGATGCTGATAATTCCACTTTTTCTTTACTAATTAATAACTCATCAGAAATAATAGCACCTAGCTTTCTCATTCTTTGAGCTTTATCAAAATAATTTCCAAGACCTTTGAAATAATTCATTAATTTTAAATCAGAAATTTTTTTGACCATGTTTTGAGCTTTATCTTTCTGCCAGAAAAATTCTGCATCACTTAATCTTGCTTCAACTACTCTTTCATTTCCTAGTTTAATTAATCCTTTTTTATCTTTATTATTTGCTACTACCAAAAATTGATTTGTAATGTTTCCTTTTTTATCAAAAGTAGGAAAATACTTTTGGTGATATTGCATGGTTAGTATTAAAATCTCTTTGGGTATATTTAAAAATTTTTTATCAAATTCACAAACAATTACGTTAGGTTGGTCAGTTAAATCGACTACTTCCTGAAGAAGCTTGGGATTGCTGTCAATATTTATATTTCTTTTTTTTAAAATAATATCGAATTTTTTTTCTATTAAATCTTTTCTCTCAGTGTGATCGATAAGTATATCCATTTTTTTGAAAAAATTTTTATATGTTTTAAAGTCTGAAAATAGTTTTTTCTTTTCTTCAAATTCTTGATCTACAAATGTCGAGTTAGATGAAATGAAATGATGAAATTTAAAATTTAGTTTTTTTTTATCAAAGATGGATAAGATAGATTTTAACGGCCTACCCCATAATAGTTCATAATTTGACCATTTCATTGATTTTTTCCATTGAATTTTATTCAGTATTTGAGGTATGGCTCCTTCTAATAAAGTATGAGTATCTAATTTTTTTGATCTAGTTTTGTAAAAATAGAACTCACCTTTATCTGTTTTTTTTATAAACAATTCTTTTTTTGAAACAGCATTTGATCTCGCAAATCCGTCCAACGCAGCATCCGGAGACTTTGTACTCGGACCTTTTATTTCTTCAGATTTTAAAACTATCTTCTTTTCAACCCCCTCAAACAAAATTAACAATCTATTGGGTGTTGAGTAAGACGAACTATTTTTAAATTTAATAGATTTTTCTAAAAAAAATTCATTAAAACTTTTTAGTAAATTTTCTCTTAAATTTTTTTGTAAATTTGAAGGTATTTCCTCGCTAAACAATTCTAAGAAAAATTCAGACATTATTTTTGACTATCTAACCAAATACTAGCAGCTGATTTTGTAATATCTCTTATTCTTGCAATATATCCTGCTCTTTGAGCAACGCTAATTGCTCCACGTGCATCTAATATATTAAATACATGACTTGCTTTTAAACATTGATCATAAGCTGGTAATGAAATTTTTTTTTCAACTAATGACTTTGCTTCCAACTCGTGCATATCAAACATTTTAAAAAGTGACTCTACATTTGCATGTTCAAAATTATATGCCGAAAATTCTCTCTCAGCTTGATGAAATACTTCTTTATATTTTACACCATCATCATTCCATAACAGATCGTAGACATTTTTTTGCTGCTGAATAAACATACATATTCTTTCTAATCCATATGTAATTTCTACAGAAACAGGTTTACACTCAAATCCTGCCATCTGTTGAAAATAAGTAAATTGAGTAATTTCCATGCCATCACACCATACCTCCCAACCAAGACCAGCAGCACCCAATGTTGGACTTTCCCAGTCGTCTTCCACAAATCTAATATCATGATCTGAATGATTAATTCCTATAGATGATAAACTATTAAGGTAAAGTTTTTTAATATTTTCAGGTGAAGGTTTTATAAGAACTTGAAACTGATAATAATGTTGAAGTCTATTTGGATTATCTCCATACCTTCCATCTGTAGGTCTTCTTGATGGCTGCACATATGCTGTCTTCCAAGGTTTAGTCCCTAATGACCTCAATGTAGTTGCTGGATGAAATGTACCTGCTCCTACTTCCATGTCATAAGGTTGGAGAACTACACATCCCTTTTTGCTCCAAAACTTTTGAAGATTTAAAATTGTATCTTGAAATGTAAGAATTTTTTCTTTTGATTTAGAAACCATATCTTTGCCAGATTGATCTTTCATCTAAAATATTTGCAAATTGGTCAATATGATTTGAAGATGAAAGTTTTTGACTTAACCACCCTTTTGTTTTTTCAAATTTTTTAATTACTACATCTTCACCATACTTTTCTTTTAAGATTTCATGTGCATCTCCTATGCCATCTATTAATCCTAATTTCTTAGCTCTTGAACCTGACCAAAATTCACCAGAAAATAATTCTACTTCTGTTTTATTTAATTTTGCTCCACGACTTTTTTCAACAATATTTATGAAATCTTGGTGTAAATCTAATTGAATATTTTTTAGTCTTTGAATGTCTTCTTCCTTTTCTTCCATAAAAGGATCAAGTGTGCTCTTATTCTTTCCAGCTGTGTGAACTCTTCTCTCAACGCCTATTTTCTTGATTAATTCAGTAAAACCAAATGATGAATATATAACCCCTATAGACCCAATAATTGAACTTGAATTTGCATAAATTTCATCTCCAGCACATGAGATAAGATATCCCCCAGATGCAGCAACATCTTCTGCAAAAAAAATAACTTTCTTATTACTTTTTTTAGCTTGCTGACGAATAAAACTATAAATTAAATGTGACTGTACAGGTGAACCTCCTGGAGAATTGATTGATATTGCTACTGCAGCAGCTTTTTTTAGTGAAAAAGCTTTTTTAATAATTTCTTCCTGTCCTGCAAAATCAATACCTTGCTTAAATTTACCAGCATTACCAATGACACCATTTAATTTAATATGTGAAACAATTTTTTTCTTTTTTAAAAAGGAGAACATATTTATTTCTTACAGAATATTTAGTTGATTATAAAGACTACTTATAATTGAAGAAATAGGTGCGTCAAATGATAAGTAATAAATATAGCTTATTTATAATAATTTAAAATTAATATGGGAACTGTAGTACAGCTTAAAAACCAGATAAATAATTCATATTTCCAATTGAGGGATTCTGTTGAAGAAAAACTAGCTTTGACTGAAGAAAGAATAAAATCTAAATTAATTAGTGATGTTCAATTAGTTCAAAAAATGACTAATTATCATATAGAAACTGGTGGCAAAAGACTTAGAGCTTTATTAACATTAGGAAGTGCTAAGTTATGTGGTTACTCTAAAGGGTCAAGAGATATAAATTTAGCAGCTTGTGTAGAACTTATTCACAGTGCAACTTTGATGCATGATGATGTTATCGATGAAGGCGAGATTAGAAGAGGTAAAGGAACGTTAAATAAAATTTGGAGCAATCATTCCTCTGTTTTAATTGGAGATTATCTCTTAAGTAGATGTTTTGAGATGATGGTTGAAGATGGAAACTTAGAGGTACTAAAATTATTATCATCAACTTCATCTAAAATTGCCCAGGGAGAAGTATTACAACTTCAACATAATAATGAAGTTGATATGCTTGAGGAAACATACCTAAAAATTATCTCTGCTAAAACTGCAGAACTATTTGCTGCTTCAACAAAAGTAGGTGCAATTTTAGCTGAAGTAGAAAATAAAGAAAAAGATGCGCTAGAATTTTATGGAAAAAATTTAGGGTTAACTTTTCAAATTGCAGATGACACATTAGATTATAATTCTGAATTAAAGTTGTTTGGAAAAAAAATAGGAAAAGATTTTTTTGAAGGAAAAGTAACTTTACCAATAATCTTGCTTTACCAAAAACTAGAAAATAATGAAAAAAATAAACTAAAAGAAGTGTTTAATAAAAAAGAGAGAACAAAAGAAGATTTTAATAATATTATATCTTTGATGAATAAATATAAGATTATAAATGAGTGCTACCAAAAAGCTCAGCACTATATTAATTTAGCATCAAATTCTTTAAGTGTGTTCAGGGATACTAAAGAAAAAGAAATTCTTAAAAAACTTACATCTTTCAGTTTGGCGAGAAATTTTTAAGGACTTAATAAAGCTTTATTCCATAATCCATTCTGGCTTTTTGTATAAAGTAATCTTTCATGAATTCTATTTTCTCCATCTAGCCAAAACTCTATATTTTGTGGATTTAAATTCCATCCAGACCAGTGTTTTGGTCTAGGAACTTTTGTTTCATCAGAATATTTATTTTTATATACCTTAATTGAATTTATTAATTCATCTCTGTTTTTTAATTCTTGGCTCTGATTTGATGCCCATGCACCAATTCTACTTTCATATGCTCTCGAGGAATAATATTCATCTGCAATATCATCAGAAACTAATGATACAGTTCCAGTAATTCTGATTTGTCTTAAGAGACTTTTCCAATGAAAACACATTGAAGCGTTAGGATTTTCCTTTAGTTCATTACCTTTTCGACTATTTAAATTAGTGTAGAAAACAAATCCATCTTTATTAAAATCCTTAAGGAGCACCATTCTGACGGATGGAACATTATTTTTACTTGAAGTTGCTAACGCAACTGCATTTGGATCATTTGGTTCAGTCTGTTTAGCTTTTTCCATCCATATTTCAAATAACTTAATTGGGTCATCTAAATTTAAAAAGCAGCTGTTGATACCAAGTTGGTTTTTTTCATTCATAATTTAAACAAAATAATCTATATAATATAAATAATGTCATTTAACACTTTTGGAAAGCTATTTCGTTTCACAACTTGGGGTGAATCTCATGGACCTGCTATTGGCTGCATAGTTGACGGTTGTCCTCCAAATATACATCTAGATGAAAAAGATATTCAATTTGAATTAGACAAAAGAAAACCTGGACAATCAAAATTTACCACACAAAGAAAAGAAGACGATAAAGTCCAAATACTTTCAGGTGTATTTGAAGGAAAAACTACTGGCACACCAATTTCTTTAATTATCTATAATAAAGACATGAGATCTAAAGATTATGGAAATATAAAAGATAAATTCAGACCAGGTCATGCGGACTTTACCTATTTCAAAAAATATGGAATTAGAGATTACAGAGGTGGAGGAAGATCCTCAGCTAGAGAGACAGCTTCAAGGGTTGCGGCTGGTGCTATAGCTAAACTAGTACTTCAAAAAAAATTAGGAAAAAAATTTAAAGTTATAGGTGCTGTAACTCAATTAGGAATCTTAGGATGTGACACGTTACAGTGGAATGATAAAATTATTTCAAAAAATCCATTCTTTTGTCCAGATAAGTCCATGATTAAATTATGGGAAAAATATTTACTTGGTGTAAGAAAATCAGGGTCATCATGTGGTGCTGTAATAGAGGTTAGAGCAAGAGGTATTCCCGCAGGTCTTGGTGCGCCTATTTATTCAAAATTAGATTCTGATATTGCATCAGCTTTTATGAGCATTAATGCAGTTAAAGGGGTAAATGTTGGTGCTGGAATGAATTCTGCACAACTAAGTGGCGAGCAAAACTCTGATGAAATATCATTAAAAAATAATAAATTAAAATTTAACTCTAATAATGCAGGCGGGATCTTAGGCGGAATTTCTTCTGGGCAAGAAATAATAGCATCATTTGCAGTTAAACCCACATCTTCAATTTTAACTACAAGAAAAACGATTAATAAATTCGGAAAAAATACCACAATATCTGTTAAAGGGAGACATGACCCTTGCGTAGGAATAAGAGCTGTTCCAGTTGGAGAAGCTATGATGAATTGTGTTTTATTAGACCACTACCTAATGAATCAGGCTCAGTGCGGATAAATAATTAGTTTTTTACTACTCTAATTGAATCCTTATTAAATAAAACTTCTAAAACTTTTTTTATAATTTGTGGACTATTCAGCCCAGCAATATCATACATATTTTTTGGATTATCTTGCTCTATGAATTCATCTGGAAGAGTCATGGATCTAAATTTTAACCCTTTATCAAATATTCCTTTTTCAGCTAATAAATTTTTAACATGGGAACCAAATCCTCCTATAGAACCTTCCTCAATTGTAATCATTAATTCATGTTCTCTTGCAGATTTTAAAATTAAATCTTCATCTAAAGGTTTTGCAAATCTGGCATCTATAATTGTTGTTGAAATACCTTTTGCTTTCAATTCTTCTGCGGCTACTTTACATTCCTCAAGTCTAGTTCCTAAGCTCAACAAACAAACTTGAGTTCCTTGCTGAATAATTTTTCCTTTACCTATTTTTATTTTTTCCTCTATTGAAGGAAGTTCAACTCCAATACCTGTTCCTCTTGGATATCTTATTGCACAGGGTTTATCATTAATATCAACCGAAGTATTAATCATTTTGATTAACTCAGCTTCATCACTAGCTGCCATCACGATAAAATTTGGTAAAGTTGACAAATAAGTAATATCAAAAGACCCTGCATGCGTTGATCCATCTGCGCCAACTAATCCAGCTCTATCAATTGCAAATCTTACAGGTAGACTCTGTATTGCTACATCATGCACTACTTGATCGTAAGCTCTCTGAAGAAAGGTAGAATAGATAGCGGCATAGGGTTTATACCCTTCTGTTGCAAGACCTGCAGCAAAAGTAACTGCATGCTGTTCAGCTATACCAACGTCAAACATTCTTTTTGGAAATTCCTTGCCAAAGATATCCATACCGGTTCCACCTGGCATTGCTGCAGTTATTCCAACAATCTTACTGTCTTTTTTTGCATGCTTAACAAGTGTATTTGCAAAAACTTTTGTATATGCAGGTAAATTAGAACCACTTTTTTGTTGCTCTCCAGTTTCAACATTAAATTTTGATACTCCATGATAGTGATCGCTAGCTTTTTCAGCATAAGAATATCCTTTTCCTTTTTGAGTTTTAATATGTATCATAATTGGACCCTCATGCTTTGAGTCTCTAGCATTTCTTAAAATAGGGACAAGTGTAGAAAGATCATGTCCATCTATTGGTCCTGCATAATAAAAACCAAGTGAGCTAAATAGTGTTCCACCGGTGACAGCAGAACGAAAAAAATCTTCTGCCTTACCAGCTTTAGCACTAAATCTTTTTGAAAAAGCTGAGGTGATTAATTTTAAAGTTTCTCTTAAGCTAAAATAGATTTTTCCAGTAAATAACTTTGCTAAATATGTTCTCATTGCTCCTACTGGTTTTGCTATAGACATGTCATTATCATTTAATATAACGATCATTTTAGTTTTTGATGCGCCAGCATTATTCATAGCTTCATATGCCATACCAGCACTAATTGCGCCATCTCCAATAACAGCTATTACATTTGAAGATTTATTTTCTAATTTATTTGCTTCAGCCATGCCAAGTGCAGATGATATAGATGTGGAACTATGAGCTGCACCAAATGGGTCATACTCACTCTCAGATCTTTTAGTAAAACCTGATAAACCGTTGCCTTGTCTTAAGGTTGTAATTTTTTGTTTTCTTCCTGTTAAAATTTTATGTGGGTATGCTTGGTGTCCTACATCCCAAATTAATCTATCATTAGGTGTGTCAAAAACATAGTGCAGAGCTACAGTAAGCTCAACAACCCCTAGACCTGCACCTAAATGTCCACCAGTTTTAGATACTGCACTGATCATCTCTTCTCTAACTTCATCAGCTACTTGTTGTAAATCATTTTCAGAAACTTTTCTTAAATCGGATGGAAAGTTAATATTATTTAAAAACTTGTAATTATTTTTCATTTATTTCTATTCAATATAAATTCTAATGTATCGTTTAAATTTTCTGATTTTGAACCATAAATTTTTAAATTTCTATTAATATCTGAAATAATCTTACCACAATATTTGATTGAAGCATCATAACCTAGCAAACTTATAAGCGTAGCTTTGCCTTTTTTTTGATCTTTTTTTGTTCTCTTCCCAGCAATTTTAGAATTACCTTTAAAATCTATTAAATCATCTGCTATTTGAAAAAGAAGACCAATATCAGAACCAAGACTCTCAAAAAATTTTATTTCCTTTAGACTTTTCTCCTTAATGATTGCTGGTACTGCACAACAAAAACTAAAAAGTTTTCCTGTTTTTTTAATTTCCATTTCTATAATTTGTTTTTTTGAAACTTTCTTTTTTTCAAAATCTAAATCAAAATATTGACCACCCGCTATACCCAAATGTCCTGAACACATAGAAAGTTTATCTACTAATTTAACTTTAATTTTGTCCCTCAACTTTATCTTGGAACTAGTTAAAATTTCAAAAGCCATTGTTAATAATGAATTTCCAGCGAGGACAGCTGTCGACTCACCAAATTTAATATGAGTTGATGGTTTACCTCTTCTCATATTATCATTATCCATGCATGGTAAATCATCATGAATAAGAGAATAAGCATGAATACATTCTACAGCAGCGCCTATAGCAATTAATGTGTGATAGTTAATTGAGAATAACGATCCAATATCAATTAATATTTTAGATCTAATTTTTTTTCCTCCAGGAAATAATCCATACTTCATTGGATAAATTAATTTGGAATTTTCTTGTTCCTGAATATATTTTTTCAAGAATAAATTGGTATCTTTTGCAATTTTATTAAGTTGATTTTTCACTTTCTCTTAATGATATCCTTAATTTTTTTATTTGTATTTTCACTAATAGATCTTAAATTTTTTTGAAATTTTTTTTCAATTAAATTATTTAATTTTAGTAACTCTTGATAGCTTTCTACAGAATTGTCTAAGTCATCTTTTTCTTCTAAAGACTTTATCATTTGATTTGCTTCATCTGTTAACTCTTCAAGCGTTCTATTATCATAATCGAGTGGTAAATTTTTATCTTTCATATATTAATCATTACTATTACATGAAAAATATTCAATCAAACATCAAAAAAGCGAAAAATTACTTAGATAAAAGTCATTGTGTAGCTGTTCCAACAGAAACTGTTTACGGACTCGCAGGCAACGCATACTCGGACACTGCTGTTAAAAAAATTTTTAACCTAAAAAGAAGACCTACTAACAATCCACTAATTGTTCACTACTATAATTTAAAAAAAATTTCAGAAGACTGCGAGATAAATGATAATTTTATTAAACTTTATAAAAAATTTTCTCCAGGACCAATAACATATATATTGAAGCTCAAAAAAAATTCTAAAATATCTAAGTTTGTAACTAATAATAAAAAAACAGTTGCTATACGATTTCCAAAACATCCTCTATTTAGAAAATTACTCAAAAATTTAAAATATCCAGTTGCAGCACCAAGTGCTAATATTTCTTCAAGCTTAAGTGCTGTAAAAGCAGAAGACGTCAAAGATGAATTTGGCAACAAAATAAAATTTATTTTGAATGGTGGTGTTTGTAAAATTGGTGTCGAGTCTACAATATTAAATATAACAAATAAACCTAGATTACTAAGATATGGAGGATTGAGTGTTTCAAAGATTAAAAAAACTTTGAATCAAAAAATAATAATTAATATAAATTCAAAAGATAAAATTTCTCCCGGTCTTTTTCCTTTACACTATTCTCCAGGATTACCTTTAAGAATGAATGCAAAAAAAAACAAAAAAAATGAAGCTTTTGTACTCTTAAAAAAAAGAGAAAATATATCTAAAGATATTTATTATTTAAGCAAAACAAGTAACTTAAATGAAGCTGCCAGAAACCTGTATAGTGTTTTAAGGAAAATAAAAAAAGATAAATATAAATCAATAGCTGTAGAAAAAATACCAAATGAAGGAATTGGAAAAACAATAAACGACAGACTCAAGAGAGCATCAAACTTCAAATGAAAAACTCAATAGAAGTCATAAATCTATCAAAATCATATAAGACTAAAAATGCAGTTAATAATATAAATTTTAAAATTAATGAAAATGAAATAGTAGGACTGTTAGGTCCAAATGGTTGCGGAAAAACAACAACAATCGGAATGATACTAGGATTATTAAAACCCACAAATGGCCAAGTATTAATTAACGGTAAAAATATTGAAAATAATAAGATTTCAATTCTACACAAAATGAATTTTATTTCTCCCTATATTGAATTGCCTAAAAAATTAACAGTAAACCAAAATTTAATTGTGTATGGGAAACTATATAATATTCAAAATTTGAATGAGAGAATTAATTTTCTCTCAGAAAAATTAAGATTGGGAGATCTTTTAGATAAAATTACAGGAGAGCTGTCATCAGGACAAAAAAATAGGGTCAGTCTTGCGAAAGCATTAATTAATGATCCTACTGTGCTCTTGTTAGATGAGCCAACTGCTGCTCTAGACCCCGAAACAGCAGATTTTATTAGAACCTTTTTAGAAAAGTATAAAGAAGAAAAAAAAATATCTGTTTTGCTGGCTTCTCATAACATGGATGAAGTAAAAAGATTATGTAATTCTGTTATGATGATGAAAGATGGTACTATCGTAGACAGTGGTACTCCAGAAGATTTAATAAGAAAATATGGACAAAAAAACCTCGAAGAAGTTTTTTTAGAAATTGTTAGGAAAGATAAATGAATATTACAAGAATATATGGATTATTTTTAAGGCATTTTTATTTAATTACTAGATCGTTCCCAAGAATACTTGATTTAATATATTGGCCCTCCATACAAATAACTCTTTGGGGTTTCATTTCCAATTTTTTTGCAGCACACAGTTCATACTATAGTGGAGCTGTTGGAGTTATATTGTCTTGTGCAATTCTTTATGATTTTCTTTTTAGAACAAGCATTGGTTTTAATATGTTATTTTTAGAAGAAATTTGGAGTAGGAATTTTACTAATTTATTTATTGCTCCAATGAAAATTAGTGAAATAATTACTGCACTTGTAATCACCGCTTTAATAAGAGCTTTAATCGGATTAATTCCAGCGATACTTTTAACCTCACCATTATTTGGCATATCTATATTAAACTTGGGATTACCATTAGCTTTTCTTTTTTTAAGTTTGTACATTTTTGGAATTACTTTGGGGCTTTTTGTATCAGCTGGGTTGTTAAGATTTGGGCCATCTTTTGAGAATATTGCATGGTCTACAATGTTTTTATTGGCACCTTTTGGCTGTATCTATTATCCAGTTGAAATTTTACCTGAAATATTTCAATCAATAGCTTTCGCATTGCCATTAGTTTATATATTTGAAGAAACCAGAAATATCTTGGTCAATGGAATTGTTAGCTATGAAAATATTCGTATCGCACTTTCATTAAATGCATTTTATTTCACAGTTGCTATAGCAACTTTTTATTTTTCGTTTGATAAAGCTAGAGAAAAAGGGACATTAATTAATATTGGAGAGTAAATGGTGCGCCTGCAAGGAGTCGAACCCTGAACCTCCAGAGCCGAAATCTGGCGCTCTATCCAGTTGAGCTACAAGCGCATTTAGTATTAATATTATATTTTATGGAAAAAAGCATTAATTTTATAGTTGAAGAAGAAGAAAAGAATTTAAGAGTAGATGTATTAATTAACAAAAGAGACGAAATTATTAGTAGAACCAGAGTTAAAAATTTAATTTTAAAAGAAAAATTAAAACTAAATAATGAAATAATTAAAAGTCCATCTAAAAAAGTTTCGATTGGTGATGTTGTAAATCTTACGATTCCAGAACCAGAGATTGCATCTCTAAAGCCTTATGATTTTAAATTAAATATTGTTTATGAAGATTCTGATTTATTAGTCATCGATAAACCTTCAGGAATTATAATGCATCCTGGAGCAGGCAATTATGACAAAACAATTGTAAATGCATTGATGCATTATAATAAAGAATCTTTATCAACTATTGGGGATGAATTAAGACCAGGAATTGTCCATAGAATTGATAAAAATACTTCAGGTTTAGTTGTTGTGGCAAAAAATAATGAGACCCATGAAAATTTATCAAAACAATTCAGTGAGCACACAATTATTAGAGAATACCAACTTTTAATATGGGGAAAGCTAAGACCATCTTTTGGTAGGATAGAAACATTTATTACTCGTAGTTCAAAAAACAGACAACTTATGGAAGTGAGCGGTTCAAAGGGTAAGAAAGCTGTAACAAACTATAAAACAATTGAAATTTTCGAAAATAAAAAAATACCTACATTAAGTTTAGTCGAATGCAAATTAGAAACTGGCAGAACTCATCAAATCAGAGTGCACATGAACTATAAAGGAAATAGTTTAGTTGGTGATGACAAATATAAAAAAAAATATAAAAAATTAAAAAACGTTGATTTTGACATTCAAAATTCAATTACAAATTTAGACAGACAATTTCTACACGCAAAGACTTTAGGCTTTGTTCATCCTAGAACTCAGAAAGAGCTGATTTTTACCTCAATTTTGCCTCAAGAACTAAATAATATTTTAAAAATGCTTAGAAACACTGAAGAATAAATTATTGAAAATTAAGTATAATTAACTAAATAAACTCTGCTATGAACACAACTATGAGCAACAATCTTCCTACACTATCCAATGAGGGTGGTCTTTCTGCATATTTAGAACAGATTAAAAAATTCCCAATGTTGGCCGCAGAAGAAGAATATATGTTAGCCAAAAATTGGAAAACAACTGGAAATATTAAAGCTGCTGAAAAATTAGTAACTAGTCACTTAAGATTAGTTGCAAAAATTGCTATGGGATACAAAGGCTATGGTCTGCCAATTAATGAAATGATTTCAGAAGGAAATGTTGGTTTGATGCAGGCTGTTAAAAAATTTGAACCTGAAAAAGGTTTTAGATTAGCAACTTATGCTATGTGGTGGATTAAAGCATCCATCCAAGAATATATTTTAAGATCTTGGAGTCTTGTAAAAATTGGAACAACAACTGCTCAAAAAAAATTATTTTTTAATTTAAAAAAAATTAAAAACCAAATATCCCCTGAAACTGAAGGTGATTTAAGGGACGAACACGTAAACCATATTGCCAACAAACTTGATGTTAGTAAAGAAGAAGTTGTTTCAATGAACAGAAGACTTTCTGGAAAAGAGTTTTCATTGAATGCTCAAGTTGGAGAGGATGGTGATGAATGGCAAGACTGGTTAGTAGATAAAGATCTTGATCATGATTTAAAATTTGCTCAACATGAGGAAATGGAGCAAAGAAAAGACTTATTAAAAGATTCTATTACAGTGCTTAATGATAGAGAAAGAGAGATATTGTATTCAAGAAGACTTAATGATGATCCAACTACTCTGGAAGATTTAAGTAAAAAATATAAAATTAGTAGAGAAAGAGTTAGACAAATAGAAAATAAAGCATTTGAAAAACTTCAAAAACAAATGCTACTTCTTGCTAAATCTAAAAATTTATTACCTGCAAATTAAGCTTCAAAAGGATTTTCAATTAAAATAGTATCATCTCTTTCAGGACTAGTAGAGACGCTTGATATTTTTGCACCTATAAAATCTTCTACTGCAAAAATATATTTTTTTGCATTATCAGGTAATGAGTCCATATTTTTAATTCCACTAGTAGATACTTTCCAGCCTGGAAAAGATTTGTAAATTGGTTTTATTTTAATTTGATCCTCTACAGCAGCAGGCAAATAATCTAATTTTTCTCCATCTAGTTCATAAGCAATGCACATTTTAATTTCATCTAATTCATCAAGAACGTCCAATTTTGTTAAAGCTATACCATCTATACCTGAAACTTTAATTGTTTGTCTTACTAGAACACCATCAAACCACCCACATCTCCTTTTTCTACTTGTAACAGTTCCAAATTCTTTTCCACGTGTGCCCAAAAGTTCACCTACTTCATCAGTTAGTTCTGTTGGAAAAGGCCCTTCCCCTACTCTTGTTGTGTAAGCTTTTGTAATTCCTAAAACATAGTTTATTGAATTAGGACCACAGCCTGTTCCAGTAGCTGCGCTCGAAGCAACTGTATTAGATGAAGTTACAAAAGGATAAGTTCCATGATCTACATCAAGTAAAATACCTTGGGCACCTTCAAATAAGATTTTCTTTTTTTGCTTTTTAAATTGATCAATTTTAAGCCATACAGGCTGTGAAAATTTTAATATTTTAGGAGCAATTTTGAGTAAATCAGATTTAAGTTGATCTTTTTCAAAAATTTTTTTTCCAAGTCCTTTTCTGATTGCATTATGATGTATCAATACAGAATCTAATCTTTGATCTAAATTTTTTTCTGATCTTAAATCCATAACCCTTATTGATCTTCTTCCTACTTTATCCTCATAAGCAGGACCAATTCCTCTTCTGGTAGTTCCTATTTTACTTTTTCCTGCCGTATCTTCTCTAATTTCATCCATTTCTCTATGGAATGGCAAAATCAGATTTGCAGATTCTGATATTATGAAGTTATCTACATCTACTTCTACACCTTTAGATTTAATCTCTTCAATTTCTTCCAATAAGGCCCAAGGATCTACAACAACACCATTACCAATTATTGATATTTTACCTTTTCTAACAATGCCAGATGGAAGTAATCTCAGCTTATAAGTAACGCCATCAATAACGAGAGTGTGGCCCGCATTATGACCACCTTGAAATCTAATAACTACATCTGCCTGTTCAGATAACCAATCAACAATCTTACCTTTTCCTTCATCACCCCATTGAGATCCAACAACAACTATGTTTTTCATTAATTAAATTTTTTATTTACTTTTATAGAAGTGAGATGATTAATTGGACCATGACCTCTTCCATAATTTGGGTTTGTTTTAATGGCTGAATTTACATACTTAATTCCAAGCTCACAAGATTTCTTTGCTGGTTTTCCACACGATACAAATGTAGTAACTGCACTTGATAAAGTACAACCTGTACCATGAGTATTATTTGTTTTATAACGCGTACTATTAAAAATCTTAATATCTTTTTTATTAACAAAAACATCCTTAACTATTTTATTTTTTGAATGTCCACCTTTAATAAGAACATTTTTAGCTCCAAATTCCATAAGCTTATTTGCAGCGTAAATCATATCTTCAACAGATATGATTTTTGTTTCAGTCAAAATTTCAGCTTCAGGAATATTAGGGGTAACTAGTGAAACTTTTTTTATTAATTCCGATTTTAATAACTTAATTGCTTTATTATCTATTAATTTGGCACCACCTTTTGCAACCATGACAGGGTCTAAAATAATACTTTTAACTTTAATTAAATTTAATGCTTTAATTACCATCTTGATAACATTAGATGAGTGTAACATTCCTATTTTGATTGCATCAGGCTTAATATCTTTTGAAGTAAAAACTATTTGATTGAAAATTTCTTTCGGATTAATACCAACAATTGATTTCACACCTGTAGTATTTTGAATTGTAACTGCAGTTATAGCTGTCATCGCATAAGAACCTAGAGCTGTAACAGTTTTAATATCAGCTTGTATACCAGCCCCACCAGATGAATCTGAACCAGCAATAATTAAAATTTTCGAATTTGGTTTCAATTTATTTTATTTTTTTGGATATCATGTTTACACATCTGGATAAAAGTATTTTATTATCACTTTCTGCCATCACTCTAATTTTAGCTTCTGTTCCCGATTTTCTAACTAAAACTCTTCCTTTACCATGAATTAATTTTTCTGCGAGTTTTATAACTTTTTTTATTTCAGGTTTATTAATAATATTTTTATCTTTAACAGTTATATTTTCTAATAATTGAGGAGTTTTCTTAAAACTCTGAAAAAATTCACTCGTTTTTTTTCCTTTTCTCAGAGCAAAAAGAACTTCTAAAGCTACAAGCAGCCCGTCTCCAGTTGTTGCAAATTTACCTAAAATAATATGTCCTGATTGTTCACCACCTAAATTAAATTTATATTTTTGCATTTTTTCTTTAACATATCTATCGCCTACATTAGCTCTTAAAAATTTTATTCTTTTAGATTTTAAATATTTTTCCAATCCATAATTCGACATTAGAGTTCCAACAACACCACCTTTTAACATTTTTTTATTTTTCCATCTTGCAGCTAAAGCAGCTATTATTTGATCACCATCTACAATGTTACCTTTTTCATCGCACATTATGATTCTATCAGCATCTCCATCTAAAGAAATGCCAATATGAGCTTTATATTTTTTTACAGCTGTTCTAATTTTTCTTGGAAAAGTTGAGCCACAATCTTTATTAATGTTTAAACCATTTGGGTTTACACCTATTGCTATAACTTTAGCGCCTAATGATTTTAATAACTCAGGCCCTGCTTTATAACCAGCACCATTGGCACAATCTATAACAATTCTTAATCCTCTTAAATTGAACTCTTTTGTGAAATTTTTTTTTAATATTTTAATATATTGTTTAGTTCCTGTTTCTAATCTTTTAACTCTTCCTAAGTTTTCAGGACTGGAAAGGTTATTTGATATTTTTTTATCTATAAGAGCTTCTATTTTTTTTTCTATTTTATCTGATAATTTCATTCCATCAGGACCAAATAATTTTAATCCATTGTCATAATGAGGATTATGAGAAGCTGTAATCATAATACCCATATTAGCCTTCATTTCTTTTGTAAGCATAGCTAATCCATTGGTTGGTAAAGGACCCAATGTGTAAACATGCATGCCAGCAGAAGCCAAACCAGAAACAAGCGCAGGTTCGAGAGTATATCCTGACAATCTTGTATCTTTTGCTATTATTGCTGTTTGTTTTTTTTTCTTTTGGGATTTAAAATATGTACCACTAGCTAGTCCAAACTTAAAAAACATATCTCCATTAATATTTTTACTATTAATAGCTCCTCTTATTCCATCTGTTCCAAAATATTTTTTTGCCATTATTTATTTGTTATCTCTTTAAAAACTTTAATTGCTTGCATAACTTCATTAACATCATGAATTCTTAAAATCTGAACTCCTTGTGTCATCAAATATAATGATGACGATATTGTTCCTCCAATTCTAGTAAAGCTATCATTTTTTTTGGAAATATCTCTAATAAATCTTTTTCTAGAATTTCCTACAAGTATAGGAAATCCTAATGAATGAAAAATAGAAACACTTCTGATTAAATTCATATTATGTTTCAGTTTTTTTCCAAACCCGATTCCAGGGTCTAAAATTATATTGTTATGTTTAATACCTTTAGACCTTAGAAGTTTTATTTTCTCCTCAAAAAAATCATAAATATCTAGTAATTCATTATTATATTTTGGATTTTTTTGCATATTTTCTGGTGTTCCAAGCGTGTGCTGAATGACAAAAGGAACTTTATTTTTTTTTAATACGTTTATTGTTTCTGTATCAAAACTTAAGCCTGAAACATCATTAATTAGTTTTACACCTAATTTAATTCCATTTTTCATTATATCAGATTTTCTAGTATCCAAAGAAATCGGAATTTTTTTTACAATAGATTTTAAGATTTCATTAATTCTTTTCCATTCATCTTCCTTATTTACTGTCTTTGAACCTGGTCTTGTTGACTCTCCTCCAACATCGATTAAATCAGCACCATCGTTATATAGTTTAAAAGCATGACTTATTCCTCTTTGTTTTGTATTAAATTTTCCTCCATCAGAAAAACTATCTGGGGTAAGATTTAAGACACCTAGTATATTTGGAACTTTTTTAAATTCTAAGTTAGAAAAATTTTTTTTTTTAGTTTTAATTTTTTTTAAATCTAAATTAACTTTTTTCTTTAAATCATTTGGTAAATATTTTATTTGATTAATTGAAATTTTTTTCTTTGATTTTCTAGTTATTATTTCAATATGATCAAACGATATTTCCTTAATTTGATGTAATGGTATGGCTTTTTTTTTACTTACTAAAATTTTTGATTGATTACCATAATAGAAATTACACGCTCTTGTGTAATATCTTTGCATTATAAATTAATGAACAATTTTTGGTTTTAGACCCATGGCTCCTAAAGCCGAGTCATGATCATCTTTTGAGTCTTGATTTTCTAAAATTTTATCTTTTGGATATAAGTTTTTGTTAATTATGTTCTCAATCTCTTCACCTGTTAAGGTTTCGTAAGTAATTAATGCTTTAGCAATTTTATGTAGATCGTCAATTTTCTCATTCAAAATTTTCTTTGCTTGATTATATCCTTCGTCGACTAGTTTCCTAATTTCCTTATCAATTTTTTGAGCAACTTCTTCAGAAACTGATTGTGTTTGAGTAACAGATCTACCTAAGAAAACTTCCTCTTGATTTTCTCCATACTCAACTGGACCCATTTCCTCACTCATACCATATTTAGTTACCATCGCTCTTGCAAGTTGAGTAGCTTGATTAATATCTGAACCACTTCCTCCACCTGCTCCTGTAGAAATGTTATCTTTTCCAAAAATTAATTCTTCTGCAACTCTTCCTCCAAAACAAACTGCTAGTCTAGCTTTTAAATATTTGATTGAATATCCATGTTTATCTCTTTCTGGTAAATTCATAACCATTCCCAAAGCTCTTCCTCTTGGAATGATAGTGGCTTTGTGAATTGGATCATAACTAGGCATATTAAACGAGACTAAAGCATGGCCACCTTCGTGATATGCGGTAAGCTTTTTTTCATCCTCAGTCATTACCATTGATCTTCTTTCAGCACCCATTAATACTTTATCTTTTGCTTCTTCAAATTCTAATAAAGTTACAATTCTTTTATTTTTTCTAGCTGCTAATAAAGCAGCTTCATTGACTAAGTTAGCTAAATCTGCTCCTGAAAAACCGGGGGTCCCTCTTGCAATAGTTCTTAAATTTACATCGGGTGCCATCTTAATTTTTTTCACATGGACTTTTAAAATTTTTTCTCTTCCAATAATATCTGGGTTTGAAACAACTACTTGTCTGTCAAATCTTCCAGGTCTTAATAGTGCTGGATCAAGAACATCAGGTCTATTTGTTGCTGCAATTATGATAACTCCCTCATTAGTATCAAACCCATCCATCTCTACTAATAATTGGTTTAAAGTTTGCTCTCTTTCATCATTACCTCCACCTAAACCCGCACCTCTACTTCTTCCAACTGCATCTATTTCATCAATGAATATTATGCACGGAGAATTTTTTTTACCTTGTTCAAACATATCTCTTACTCTTGATGCTCCAACACCAACAAACATTTCAACAAAATCTGAACCAGAGATAGTAAAGAAAGGAACTCCTGCTTCACCTGCAATAGCTCTTGCTAACAAAGTTTTTCCCGTTCCTGGAGGTCCAACCAATAAAGCACCTCTAGGTATCTTTCCACCAAGTCTACTAAATTTTTTAGGGTCTTTTAAAAATTCTACAATTTCTTCTACTTCTTCTTTTGCCTCTTCTACTCCAGCAACATCATTAAATGTTACTTTGCCTTTAAGTTCATTCATCATCTTAGCTTTTGACTTGCCAAATCCCATTGCTCCACCTTTTCCACCTTGCATCTGTCGCATAAAAAATATCCAAACAGCAATTAATAAAAGCATTGGGAACCAAGAAAGTAGTACGCCAAATAAAGATGGCATTTTTTCTTCTAACGGAGCTGCTGAAATACTTACTCCTTTGTCTGATAATTTTTCAATTAAATTTGGATCGTTTGGAGCATAAGTTGAAAATGAATTTCCATTTGAGTAAACACCCTTGATGTTGTTTCCCTGTATCTCAACTTTTAAAACTTCTCCATTTTCAACTGAAGTTAAAAAATCTGAAAAAATTATTTGATTTCCTCCTCTAATATTTGATTGAGGATTTTTAAACATGTTATAAAGACCAATAGTTAAAAAAACTATTATTCCCCACATAGCCAGATTTTTAAAATTCATGGTGTAAAGATAAGAATTATTGCAAATTAAACAAGTGACAAAATAACTATAAATTTAGTGATATTAACGCTCTTTATATACAATTACAGTTTTCTTGATTTTTTTTATTACACAATTCCCAAGTGTAGACTTAAAAGTAATTTTACTCTGTAGATTTTCTAAAATATTGGTAATTTTTTTACCTCTGGGCGGAAAATACTTTTTCCCAACTAACTGTAAGATCTTTGAAAATGACCTGAACAAAACTTCTTGAGGAAAATTAAAAAATTCTTCTTTTAATACAACTTTATTTTTAGAAATAATCGAATTTTCTTTTAAATTTTTTTCACAAAAAAACTGGATTGATTGGTCGACACTTTTTAAATTACTAATTGATAATTTAAATTTACTTTTATCCAAACCTTCACTTTCAAGATTTTTAATTAAATTTCTTACTCTCACTCTTGTAAAAATTTCATCTTCATTTGAAGGGTCTTCTACATATTTATTAAACACCTTTTTTGAGATGTAGATTAAATCTTTTTTTTCAACGTTTATTAAAGGTCTTAAGATATTTGCATTATTAATTAAAGTCGTTTTGTCTAAAGATACGATACCCTTTAAACCACTACCTCTTAAAAGCCTAATTAAAAAATTTTCATAAACATCATCTTCATGATGACCAAATAAAATATGATTAATTTTAAATTTTTTTGATTGGTTAATTAAGAGATTATATCTTTTTTTTCTTGCAAGAGATTGGATATTATTTTTGGGTTTTTTCCCATTCCATTTTAAAATATCTAAATCTATAGAAAAATCCTTCAAAAGATTTTTTACAAATAAAGCTTCTACAGATGAATTATTTCTCAATTTATGGTCAACTAGAAAGTATTTAATTTTTAAAGATTTTTTAATTGAATAAATTTTTGAAAAAAAAGCTAAAGCAAGACTATCAGGGCCACCTGACACAGCAACTGTAAAATCGTTATTTAAATTTAAATTATTTTCAAATTTATTATAGATTTTATAAATTCTTTTATCTCTTAGCTTATTAAGAAGTTGTTTATGAATCTTGCTTGACGCATTCAAATTTTTTAGACTCATATTTTGCTTTTTGTATTACAGACTGATTTGCGTTTGGATACTGCAACTCTACACCATTAATCATCTTACAGCCTTGATCTTTTTCACCAATTTGAACCATTGAAACTCCAAGTTTTAATAAATTTATTGGAGCTTTCTTTCCTTTTGGATATTTTTGATATCCTTCGAGATAAGCTGAAGCAGCATCAGTATAAAGTTGTCTTATCCTGAAAGTTTCTGCATACCAATATTGAGCACTACCTGCTAATTCATCTTCAGGATTTAATAACACAAATTCTCTAAAAGCTCTTTCTGCTGTACTGTAATCTCCAACTTTTAAGAAACTTGTTGCAAATTCATATTGTTCTTTTGGAGTTAAATCTATTGGTAAAATTTTATCTTCAGCTTGAAAAGTTTCTTCTACAATAGAAGCTGTAGTATCAACCGATTGAATCTGTTGATTCTCCTCTGAAGTTTCCATATCTTTATAAGAAATTGTACCTAAGTCCTGAGGCTGCGAGCTTCCAGGAAGAATTTGCTTCTCAATTTTAGGCGCAGAACTGAGTTGTTGACTGCTATCAATTACATTAACAGAACTTAAATCATTTTCTATATCTTGAAACCTTATCTGATTATCAGACTGTAGCTTGGATACTCTGTTCGAAAGTTTATCAAGCTTAAAATTAATTTCCTCAAATTTATTAGTAAGTTCTCTAAACTGCTCCTCTACCTCTGATAACTTTAACAAATGTCTAGTTAAGACATCCTCGGAATTATTATCAAGACTTGATACTGATTGATTATTTGTTGTACTTTCTATTTCTATTGATCCTGAGTAAACGGCTCTTTCAAGAGTTTTTAAATCTTTTTTAATTAAATCTAAAATTTCATAAATATTATGGTTATCTGAGTAAGCAATTCCCGAAAAAAAGAAATTTAATATTATTATTAAATTAAATAATGTTGATCTAAAAAGTGATCTCATTAAATTTTTATATGATTATAAAAAGGCAAAAAAAAGACCCTAAAAGTTTTTAATTTTAGGGTCTTTTTTAAAAATTCTTTAGTTTGCTTTAACAGTAACTGATCTTCTGTTTTTAGACCATGCTAAAGGATTTGATCCTGAGTCAACAGGTCTTTCTTTACCATAACTGATTACAGTAATTCTGTCTGATGAAACACCATAAGTCATTAGATAATCTTTTGCAGCGTTAGCTCTTCTTTCTCCAAGTGCTAAGTTATATTCTCTTGTTCCTCTTTCATCTGCATGACCTTCTAAAACTACAGTGATGTTAGAATTTTCTCTTAACCAAGCAGCTTGAGCTCTTAAAGTTTCTCTTGAAGCTGTAGTTAATATAGATTCGTTAGTTGCAAAGAACACTCTATCAGCAACACCATCTGCTAAATATTTTACGCTATCTGTTCCAACGTAAACGTCTCCTTGCATTTGACCTGCAATTTTTTCAATTTTAGTTACTTCTTCTTTTTTAGTTTCTTCTTTTGGCGCCTCTACAGCTACCTCTTTTTTTGTTGCACACGCTGTTAAGATTATTCCAGCTGAAATAACTAATAACGTGTTTTTGAAAATTTTGTTTAATCTCATTAATTTGCTCCTTGCTGCTTTTTCAAATACTATTTTTTTCACAACTAATTAGATGTTTCAACCCAAAAAATCAAGAAATTTCATCGTATTTAAAGATAAAATGATATTAATTACTTAATAAAGACGACCAAGATGGGTCAGATGCGTCCGTCTCAGTTGTTATCAATCTTTCATTATAACCAGTTAAATCAATAGACCATAATTTAGCAGAAAAACCTTCGCCTTTAGAATTAGTTTTTGTTTCTCTATAAAATATCAAAACTCTTCCATTGGGTGACCAAGATGGGGCCTCTTGATAATAGTTTTCTGTTAACAATCTTTCACCAGTTCCATCCGTTCTCATCACTCCAATATAAAATTTTCCTTTATGTAATTTTGTAAATGCAATTAAATCACCTCTAGGAGACCAAACTGGTGTTCCGTACAAACCATTACCAAAAGAAATTCTTTTCACGTCACTTCCATCATTTTTCATGACATAAATTTGTTGGTAACCACTTCTGTCAGAGTTAAAAGTTATATATTTTCCATCTGGAGAATAAGAAGGTGATGTATCAATTGAAGGATGATTTGTTATTCTCTCTACTAATCGAGTTTCTAAATTCATTGTATAAATATCTGATTTTCCATCTTTTGCGAAACTCATGATTATTTTTTTACCATCAGGTGAAAATCTAGGAGCAAATGTCATTCCAGGAAAATCTCCAACTACTTCCTGTGTTCCGGTTTCAATATCTAAAAGATAAACACGTGGCATATTTTTAAAATAAGATAGATAAGTAACCATTTGGCTAGCAGGGTTAAATCGTGGAGTAAGTACAAGCTCATTTCCTAAAGTTAGAAATTTGTTATTTGCACCATCTTGATCCATGATAGCTAATTTTTTTATTCTTTGTGTTTTTGGTCCTTCTTCAGCTACATAAATTATTCTTGTATCAAAATACCCTTTTTCTCCTGTTAACCTCTCATATACTTTATCTGATATGATATGCCCAACTCTTCTCCAATTTGTTGGTACAGTTGTAAATGCTAAAGCCATCATCTCTTTTGCAGCAAGCACATCCCAAAGTCTAAACTCAACTCTTAATTTATCATTAATAAAATTTACTTTACCGGTGATAAGAGCTTGAGCTTTAATTAAATTCCAATCCTCAAATCTTGGTTTTAAATTTGCTATATCTGGAGCTTGTAAAAATGCTTTTTTATCCAAAGGATTAAATAAACCTGAAGTTCTTAAATTATTTTCAACAATTAATGATATTTCAGATCCAATGTTCTCTTTATCTAAAATTTGCTCAAAATTTTTTCTAGACGTTTCATCTATTGATAATGGTGAGACTGCAAGTGGAAGAGGGTTTAAATTTCCCCTTGTAATATCAACTTCAATTAACGCTAAAGCTTTTATTGGAATTAAAACAAAGATCACAATTATTAGTTTTTTAATCATAAACTCTTTATACTAACCTCCTAACATCTCTCTTGCATCAAAATTTAATTGTAATTCTTTCCACCTCTCATAGCCAGAAGCTGGAACTCTTAAAGGTTGACATAATCTTACTGCTCTTAAGGCACTTTCTGCTAAGACTTTATAGAAACCTTGGCCAGGTTTATTCATTCTAGCATGATCTAATATCTCAGTTTTGGTGACTGAACCATCTGGTTTAAGCTTTAATTTTATTCTAACCAGTAAATTTTCATCATATGGCAAACCTAACGGGATACTCCAACAACCAAAAATTTGGGCTTTTAAAGCATCTTCCTCACTTAGAGTAAGCTTAGAGTTTTCAACGTTTCTTACTTGATCTTGTGTAACATCATTATTGGTTTTAACTTTTTCCGCTGTTTCCTCTTTTGATTTATCTATCAATGCAGCAATGTTATTTGGATCAAATAAATCTTTTTTTTCAAATTCAGATACTTGTTTTACTTCATTATCTACCTTTTCTGGATTTTGTTTTTTTTCTTCTTTAGTCTTTAGTTTTTTTACCTCTTTATCTGGCAAAGGGACAGCTTCAGGATTTTGTTTTTCTATCGTTTTGTTTTTTTTCTCTGAGACAACAGTCTTAGTTTTAGTTTTTTTTACCTTTTTGGGTGGAGCTTGTTCTGAAACAAGTTTTTTTTCTTTTTCTTTTACTTTTTCAATAATTTTTTTTGCTTTAGGCGCAAAAGGAATATTTGTTTCTTCTGTTATTTGAATTAATTCAACAGAAACTATGGGTGGAAGGTCTATTGGTTTTTTTGATAGAAAAGGCAAACTTAAAGCTGTAAGGACAACTAAAGATATGTGTAAAGCTGAGGATATAGCTATACTACTACTCTTCACCGCAACTACCTTTGTTTAAGAGGCTCAGAGATTAAAGCAACTTTTGTAAAACCAGATCCAGATAATAAACCCATTATCTCTAAAACTCTTCCATAGTTTATTGTTTTATCACCTCTTACATAAATTCTTGTATCAGTTCTATTTTTTGAAACAGCTAAAACTTTAGCAATTATATTGTCATATTCAACTTTTGACTCCTGTATAAAAATTTCACCTTTAGCATTGATAGATAATGTTAAAGGTTCTGTTTCCTCAGGTAAAGAATCTGCTGAACTCTCAGGTAAGTCAACTTGAACACCAACTGTTAAGAGCGGTGCCGTGACCATGAATATAATTAATAGAACCAACATCACATCAACAAAAGGAGTGACGTTAATCTCACTCATTGGTTCCTTAGATGAGCGATTTAATTTAAAAGCCATTTAAATTATTGTTAAAAATCTTTTTGAAAAATTCTCTAATTTTTCTGAGTATTTTTTTGCGTCAGTATTAAATTTATTATAAGCAACTACCGCAGGTATAGCTGCTAAGAGTCCTAACGCTGTTGCAAATAATGCTTCCGCGATACCAGGTGCAACTATTGCAAGACTAGTATTTCTTGAAATAGCAATTGACTGAAAAGAATTCATAATTCCCCAAACTGTTCCAAATAATCCAATAAATGGTGCCGTTGAACCAACAGTTGCTAAAAAAGTAAATCCTTTTTCAATCTTTGACATTTCTTTTTCTATTCCACCCTCAAGGAAGGCTGTCATTCTTTCACTCAAGTTTGTTTTAGATTTTTTCTTTAGTAAGTTTTCCATGGCATTTTGGAATACCAAAGACATTGGGTCTTCTAAATTATTTGGTAAACTATTATAAAAATTTTCAGCAGATTTAGAGTTCCAAAATTTTTCTTCAAATTCCTCTGAAGATTTATTTATTTTTTTAAATAGTCGATATTTTTCTATAATCACCGCCCATGAGTATACTGAGCAAAGTATTAAGCTAATCATTACTGCTTTAACAATTATGTCTGCTTTTAAAAATAAACTAAAAAGTGAAAAATCTGTATTTGTTCCTAAGTCTATTGCATTTGCGGCTATGTCTGCTTCCATAATCACTCATCACACTTAATTGTGTCATGAATTTGACTATATAATTTTAAAGATTAGTCATTTTTGTATGTTTCATGAAAATAACTGGCTATCAGAATTGCATCTGCTTTATTAGAATCTTTTTTTTTTGATAAATTTGACGAAAAATAAGGAAATATTTCAATAGCTCTTGTCCTGCTAGCATCCTTTTCTGAGTTAATTAAATTAAAATATTTTTTCCATTTTGCTGGTCTTACAAAATAAATTGGCAACTGCATTGCGCTGCAAATTCCTTTTAAAATTCCAAAAGATTGACCAAAATTAAACATACTAGTTACACCTTGACCTGGCATGGCTGAAACTTGTTCTACAACAACTTTAATATTTTTTTTTTCATATGTTTTTATTCTTAGAGAAATTTCATTAAATATTTGAGATCCATTTACTTGTTTTTTATTTTTTTTTCCTTCGATCATTGTTGGCATTTCAATCACATCTTTGATTATTCCATCTTCTAAAAAACATATAGATCCTGATATTCCTGGATCTATTCCAATTATTAACATCAAATATTTCCCAAATTTACGTTTGAAAAAACGTTCTGAACATCATCATCATCTTCTAAATTTTCTAAAAACTCAATCACACTTTCTTTCTCATCATTTTGAATATCAACACTATTTATAGGCACCCACTCAATTTCTGTTGAAATAAAGTTTGCTATTGTATTTTCTAAATTTTTTTTAACATTATATATTTCATTTGAAACACATTGAACTTCATGAAAATCCTGGTGAGAAATACATTCCTCTGCACCAGCTTCTATAGCCAATTCAAAAATTTTATCATCTGATATTTCATTTTTATCAATTTTTATTATCCCAAGTTGTTTAAAGTTATGAGATGCTGATCCTTGGGTACCTAGACTTCCACCAGATTTTTGAAAAATAGTTCTCACATTGGAAGCTGTTCTATTTTTATTGTCAGTTAAAGTTTCTACAATTACTGCAATTTTCTTTGGTCCAAATCCCTCATACCTCAAGTTTTCAAAATTTGCACCAGATGCAGCAGAAGACTTATCTATTGCTCTTTCTATATTATCTTTTGGCATATTTGCTGATCTAGCAGCCTGTACTGCTGATCTTAATCTTGGATTCATTGCAGGATCTTTGTCTCCAAGTTTTGCAGCTACTGTAATTTCTTTAGATAACTTTGAGAATATTTTTGAACGTTGCTTATCAGCTTTTCCTTTTTTATGTTTAATACCCGCCCAATGAGAATGACCTGCCATATCTAAATTAAAAATTTTTTAATTTTTCTCCAAATATATAACTATTAATACTTTTAGCTAAACCAGTATTTATATCACAATCAACAATAACACCAGACAAAGTCCCTTCTCCAACAGCAGGAAAATGTTTAACCGAGTCTTTTTTTAAAAATCTGTTTAATGAATTCTCTTTGTCCATCCCAATTACAGAGTCGTAATCTCCACACATGCCTGCATCAGTTTGATATCCAGTGCCTTTGTTTAGTATTCTGGCATCATTAGTTGGTACATGTGTATGAGTTCCGACAACCAAAGTTGCATGACCATCAAAAAAATGACCTATGGCATTTTTCTCACTGGTAATTTCACCATGAAAATCAACCACTAATAAATCGTAATCATCTTTTAATTTATATTCACTTAAAAATTTTTTTGAAGTTTCAAAAACATCTTCACACTTTTTCATAAAAACATTTCCCATGAGGTTAAGTACCCCAACTCTTATATTTTTATCTGTTTTAAAAATTTGAAAACCTCGACCAGGTGCAGGCTCAAAAAGATTTTTAGGACGTAACAATCTCTCTTCTTTTTCTATGTATTTCATGATTTCTTTTTGATCCCAAACATGATTACCTGTTGTGATTACGTTAACACCACAGTTATAAAAATCTTTGCAAATTTCTTCAGTCAAACCAACACCTTGGGCTGCAGCATTTTCACCGTTGGCAATAACAAAATCTATTTTTTTTAATTCAACTTCACTAAGTAAGCTGCTTGTAAGTTTAGAGCACCCCGAAATACCAACAACATCGCCTAAAAATAAAATTCTCAAAATATTAAACCTCTTTCTGTAATTATTAAATCAAGCTTCTTATCATAATTATTAATTGGTACCTCTTTTAATTCTTGGAAAGAAAAAGCAAATCCAACTTTAAAGACCTTTTTTTTAATTTCAATTTTTTCAACATAACGATCATAAAAACCACCACCATAACCTAAACGGTTAAATTGCTTATCAAAAGCTAATAGTGGAACTAATAAAATATCTGGATAAACTTTCTTTTGAGATAATGGTTCAATAATCCCATATTTGTTTATCTTTAATGGATTATCTTTGGACCATTCATAAAAGTCCATTTGGTTATCTTTCTTGATGATCGGTAATGAGGTAATTTTTTTATTTTTACTAAATAAATTTAAAACTTCTAAGTCATCTATTTCATGATTGCATGGATAATATCCTCCAACAATTCTTGTTTTAAGCTTATTATCACTTAGGAATTTAATTAATTTTAAAGAATTGATTTTCAAATTTTCTTGAAAATTTTTTTTTCTAAGTGATGTTATCTTTCTTCTTAATTTAGATTTATTCACAAATTTATTGAGGTAAATTTTCTTGTTTTGCTTTTTCCACAAAACTTGAAATTTTCTCTGCTGCAGTATCAATTAAATCTTCATATTTTTTTTGATTAGTTTCAATCTCGATTTTTAATTTATCATGATTTAAATTTAACTCTTTTATTTCTTCTTCTTTTTTATCTTTATATTCATAAATTAGAGTTTTTAATTCCTTAAATTTATTTGATAAATCTTTTAATTCTTGTTTTTTTTGTTCAACTTTCTTTTTTGTTTCGTAGTATTCATCCATTATTTTAACTGCCGTAATTAATAAGAGTTTATTCTCTCCTAAATTGCCAAGATCATTTTTTAAATGATTAAATTTTTGGTTTATTTGTATTAACAATTCTTCTAGATGTTCCTCTTGCCCATCATCACAAGATAGTAAAAACTCTTTATTATTAAATTTAATACTTACATTTGCCATTTATCAATCTCTTCCAACAAAGTATCTGTTTCTTGATTTAATTCATCAATTTTCTCAGAAAACTCTATTTGTTTTCTTTCTTCAGCCTTTTCTTTACTTCTGAACTCATCTAATCTTTTTGACAAAATTTCGTTCTGATCTGATAGCTCTTTATATTTTTTTTCTAGCTCATTTTTTTCAATCTCTAATTGATTTTTTTGCAAATTAAGATTTTGAATATTATTTTTCAAATCTGGATTAGTTAGATCTAAATTTTTTAATTCTTCTAAAGCTTGATTAAGTTTTTTTTCTTTTTCGTTTATAGAATTCATATATATATACTTATAATATTAAATAGAATCTTCTTAGTCTAGTCAGGATAATTTTGAGTAAAATACATAACGATTTAGCAAATTGTATTAGATTTTTATCTATTGATGCAGTTCAAAAAGCTAATTCTGGCCACCCAGGAATGCCAATGGGTATGGCGGACGTTGCGACAGTACTTTTTAGGTATTTTTTAAAATTCAATCCACAAAATCCAAATTGGATAAATAGAGATAGATTTGTTTTATCAGCTGGGCATGGCTCAATGCTTCTTTATTCATTATTATACTTAACTGGTTATAAAAGTATTTCGTTAAATTCGATTAAAAAGTTTAGACAACTAAAATCCATTTGTGCAGGTCATCCAGAGTATCATCCAAAAACTGGAATTGAAACAACCACTGGACCACTTGGACAAGGAATAGCTAATGCAGTTGGATTTGCAATAGCTGAAGAAATCCTCAAAAAAAAATTAGGTAAAAATCTAATTAATCACAAAACTTATGTTCTAGCTGGCGATGGTTGCTTAATGGAAGGTATTAGTCACGAAGCAATGAGTTTAGCTGGTCACTTAAAATTAAAAAATTTGGTGATGCTTTTCGATAATAATAATATTTCAATTGATGGTCCAACAAGCCTTACTGTATCAGATAATTTTAAAAAAAGATTTGAAAGCTATGGATGGGATTACATATTAATTGATGGTCACAATCAAAATCATATTTATAGAGCTTTAAAAAGAGTTCAAAATGCAAAAAAACCAACAGTAATTTCTTGTAAAACAAAAATTGGATATGGTTCTCCAAATAAATCTGGTAAGTCGTCTTCACATGGTAGTCCTTTGGGATTAGATGAAATTAAATTAGTAAGAAAATTACTTAAATGGAAATATAAACCTTTTGAAATTCCAAATAAATTATTAGACCAATGGAGAGCTATTGGAAGAAAGGGTCAGTTAATTGAAAAAAAATGGGACAAATTAACTAAAAAACAAAGTAAAAAATTAAATCTAATCAAAAATAATAATAACTTTAAAAATGTTTTAAATACAGAAAAGAAACTTGCAATCAAAGAACCTAAAAGCTTAGCAACAAGAAAATGTTCTGAGTTAACTTTAAGCGCATTAACCAATTCAAATAATAATCTTATTGGTGGTTCTGCAGATTTGGCTGGATCTAACAATACAAAAACAAAAAAACATAAAATTATTACACCAGGTAATTTTGAGGGAAATTATATTCACTATGGTGTAAGAGAACATGCAATGAGTGGAGTTATGAATGGGATCGCACTCCATAGTAATTTTATTCCTTATGGTGGAACTTTTTTAATATTTTCTGATTACTGCAAACCATCAATAAGATTGTCAGCTCTAATGCAACAAAGAGTTATTTATGTAATGACACATGATTCAATAGGCTTAGGTGAAGATGGACCAACACATCAGCCAATTGAGCAATTATCTGGTTTAAGATCAATTCCAAACCTTAATGTATTTAGACCTGCAGACAGAATTGAAACAATTGAATGCTGGGAGCATGCTTTAAAAACTACAAAGACCCCAAGTGTGTTGTCTCTAACAAGACAAAATTTAAATCCGATTAGAAAAAAATATTCCTCAAATAATAAATGTTCACTTGGAGCTTATGAGGTGCTTAGAACAAATAAGAAAATTAAATTAACAATTTTGGCAAGTGGTTCAGAAGTAAATCTTGCAATCGAGGCTAGCCATAAACTTGCTAAAGATAAAATTTATTCTAAAGTTATATCAGTACCTTGTATGGAGCTTTTTGATAAACAAAGTAAAACTTATAGAAATAAAATACTAAATGAAACCAAAAATAAAATCTCTATAGAAGCTGGTTCAAGTGATTGTTGGAAAAAGTATGTTGGTGAAAATGGAAAGAATTTTGGAATTAATGAATTTGGTAAAAGTGCACCATTTAAAGAAATATATAAATATTTTGGGCTAACAAAAGAAAATATAACCAATAAATCAAAAAATTTAATTAAAAATTAATTATGACAATTAAAGTTGGAATTAATGGAATGGGTAGAATTGGTCGAATGGTAGTTCGATCAATTATAGAAAACCAGGATAAAAAAATAAAAATACAACACATAAACAATAGATCAAATTCTGAGACTACTTGTACATTAATAAAATATGACTCAATTCATGGTAGATTTGATGCTGATTTAGATTTTGATGAAAATCACTTAATAATAAATAATGAAAAAATTACATTTTCACAGGAGTCTAATATTGAAAACATAGACTGGAAAAAATTTGATGTTGATTATGTTTTTGAGTGTACAGGAAAATTTAATTCTAAAGAAAAACTTTTAGCTCATGTTAAAAATGGAGCAAAAAAAGTAATAGTATCTGCGCCATGTAAAAACGCAGATAAAACAATTGTATTTGGTGTAAATGAAAAAGATATAACCAGTAAGGACCAAATAATCTCAGCCGCATCATGCACCACAAACTGTTTGGCTCCAGTTGTACATACACTAAATGAAAATTTTGAAATTGAAAAAGGGTTTATGACCACTATTCATGCGTTTACAAGTGATCAAAGAATTCTGGATAATTCACATAAAGACCCAAGAAGAGCAAGATCAGCAAGTCAATCAATTGTCCCAACATCTACTGGTTCATCAAAAGCAATTGGTGAAATAATTCCTAGCTTGAAAGGTAAATTAGAGGGAGTTGCAATGAGAGTACCTACCCCAAATGTTTCACTTGTAGAATTAGTTTTCTGTACAAAAAAAAATATCAACAAAGAAAATATAAATAAATCATTTGAATTAGCATCAAAAAATAATCTTAAAAATGTATTAGAAATCACTCATGAAAAGTTAGTATCAATAGATTTTAATCATAATCCTGCATCTGCGATTGTTGATGGATCTCTTACCAATGTTGTTGGAGACAATATGGGTAAAATTTCAGCATGGTATGATAATGAATGGGGTTTCTCAAATCGTATGTGTGATATTGCAGAATTTATTCATCAAAATTCTTAATGCAAAGTGTTTCCAAACTAACCAACCTACAAGGTAAAAAAGTTATTTTAAGATTGGATTTAAATGTCCCTCTTAACAATGGTGAGATAACTGATACAACGAGAATTGACAAAGTTCTTCCAACAATAGAATTTTTATTAGAGCAAAATTCAAAAATAGTTATCTTATCTCACGTTGGTCGACCTAAAGGAAAAGTAATTAAAGATCTTTCGTTAAAACCAATTCAAAATGATATAGAAAAAAAATTAAATGAAAAAATAAACCTTATTGAAAAAAGTATTTATGAGATAAATAAAGACTTACTTGATAATTTCAGTGAAAAAATTTTATTAATTGAAAATATTAGATTTTATCCAGAAGAAGAAAAAAATGACACTAATTTTGCAAAACATTTAGCAAGTTTAGGTGATATTTATGTAAATGATGCTTTTTCATGCTCACATAGAGCTCATACATCTGTTTGTGAAATTTCAAAATTTTTACCGTCTTTTTCAGGATTACAACTAGATTTAGAGATTGGTGCATTAAAAAAAATTACATCTAATATAATTAAACCTGTTACTTGCATAATTGGAGGATCTAAAATTTCTACTAAAATTAATATTATTAAAAATTTAATTCCAAAATTTGATAACATAATAATTGTAGGTGCAATGGCGAATAACTTAATTGAACACGATGGATACAACATTGGAAAATCTCTTAAAGAAGAAAATGTTAATTCTATAGTTAATGACATACTCTCATATTCAAAAGAAAAAAAATGTAATATAATTTTTCCAGAAGATGTAATAGTGGCAAATGGTTTAAATGGTCAGCCTAAAATTAAAGAATTGAATCAAATTAAATTAGATGAAATGATTTTGGATATAGGTCCAAAAACTATTGAAAGTATATGTAATATTATTGATAATACAAATACCATATTATGGAACGGTCCTGCTGGATATTTTGAAAATCCTAATTTTGCTAATGGAAGTGCTGCAATTGCAAAAAAAATAGTTGAAAAAAATAAAGAAGATAAAATTTACTCTGTTGTAGGTGGTGGAGATACCGTTTCATTAATTAATTCTTTGAATGCTGTTAATGACTTTAATTTTGTTTCAACTGCAGGTGGAGCATTTTTGGAATATCTTGAAGGAAAAGAACTTCCTGGTATAAGCTCCTTGAATTGATATGTCAGAACTAAATAAAATAGCTCTTAAAATACTTTCAAATGGCAAAGGAATATTTGCGGCAGATGAAAGTAACGGAACTATGACAAAAAGACTTGAGGCTGTAAATATTGAGTCTACACCAAAAAACAGACTCTCTTTTAGAGAAACACTTTTAAGTTCAGAAAGCATGAAAGATTGTATCGGTGGTGTGATCTTATACGATGAAACAATAAACCAAATTTCAAGTTTAGGTAAATCAATTCCTGAATTAATCTCTGCTAGTGGAGCAGTACCTGGAATTAAAGTAGATACAGGTGCAAAAATTTTAGCAAACTCTCCAGAGGAAAAAATTACAGAAGGACTAGACGGGCTAAGAGAAAGATTAAAAAAATACTATGAGCTTGGTGCAAGATTTACAAAATGGAGAGGTGTTTATTCGATAAGCAATAACTATCCTAGCAAACTTGCAATTCATTCTAATGCTCATGCACTTGCAAGATATGCCGCTTTAGTTCAAGAATGTGAAATGGTTCCTATAGTAGAACCAGAAGTTTTAATGGATGGTGATCATTCAGCTGATGAGTGTTTGGAAAAAACTTCAGAAGTTATAAAAAAATGTTTTGAGGAATTAATTATGCATAAAATTGATTTATCAGGGATCATATTAAAACCAAATATGATTTTAGCTGGAAGTAACTCAAAAAACAAAATCTCTAATGAAGAAGTTTCAGACAAGACACTCGAATGTCTTAAAAATTCAGTACCTACAGAAGTACCAGGAATTGCTTTCCTGTCTGGAGGTCAATCCGAAGTAGAAGCAACAGAAAATCTCAATTTAATTAGCAAAAACAATAGTACAAATTTTATAATGACCTATTCATATGGTCGAGCTTTACAACAAAGTGCACTTAAATTTTGGTCTAAAGACAACGCTAAAACTAACGAAACACAGGATGTGTTTAATCATAGAGCAAGAATGTGTACTTTAGCTGCTCAAGGAAAATGGACAAAAGATCTTGAGAATAAATAAAAAAAAATTTATTTATCTTATCTCTCCAAATAAAATAACAAAAAATTTTTACAAGATGCTGAATGAGGTATTGAAATCAAGTAAAATAAGTTTTTTTCAAATGAGATTTAAAAAATACTCATTTAAAAAAAAAATTTTGATAGGAAAAAAGATCAGACAATTATGTAAAAAAAATAATGTAAAATTTATTGTTAATGATGACCCAGTTCTTGCGAAAAAATTGGATGCTGATGGATGTCATTTAGGGCAAAAAGATATGAATATTAAAGAAGCCAAAAAAATAATTGGAAATAAAATTATTGGAATAACATGTCACAACTCAATTAAAATTGCAAAAGAAGCAATTAAAAATAGAGCTAATTACATTGCGTTTGGTGCTTTTTTTCCAACGAAAACAAAAAAAGCTAAATACAGGGCTAATATAAAAACTTTGAATAAAGTAAAAAAATTAACAAATATTCCCATCGTAGCTATAGGTGGAATAACAAATGAGAACTATAAAAAACTTTTATTGAACAATGCAAATTTTTTAGCTATCTCAGGCTACATTTGGAATAATAAAAAATACAAACCTAAAGAAGCTATAGAAAGTTTAATATGAAAATAAATGCAAGTGAAATTAGAGTTGGGATGCTTTTAGAATATAAAAATGATCTTTGGCAAGTTCTAAAAACACAACATGTAAAACCTGGAAAAGGTGGTGCATTTGCACAAGTAGAAATGAAAAGTGTTGGTAAAAATACCAAACTAAATGAAAGATTTAGATCTAGTGAAACTGTAGAAAAAGCATCATTAGATGAAAATAAATACAATTATATGTATGAAGACGATACTAATTACTTTTTTATGGAACCTAAAACTTTTGAACAAATTGAAATTAAAAAAGAAATCATTGGAGAGCAGGGTAAATTATTAACTGAAAATCTTGAAGTATCTGTAAGTTTTTATAATGAAAATCCAATTTCAGTTGAATTACCAAATCAGGTACATTGTAAAATAGAAACTACTGATGCAGCATTAAAAGGTCAAACTGTATCTTCGTCTTACAAGCCTGCCACTTTAGATAATGGTTTAAATATTCAAGTTCCACCATTCATAGAAGCTGGTGACGAAGTCATTGTTGATACCAGAAATTTAGAGTACGTAAAAAAGATTTGAAATGTTATCTATATCTTCGAATCTTAACTTGATGATAAAAGCTGCTGAAAAAGCATCTAAATCAGTGATAAGAGATTTTGGTGAAGTGGAAAAATTACAGGTTTCTAAAAAGGGTCCTTATGATTTTGTTACAAAAACAGATAAAAATGTAGAAAAAATTTTAATTGAAGAATTATCTAAATCAAAAAAAAATTACTCATTTATTACAGAAGAAACTGGCAAGATAAATAACAAGGATAAAGAAAATTTTTGGATTATTGATCCAATAGATGGAACAACTAATTTTCTTCACGGTATTCCTCACTTCGCTATTTGTATTGCGCACATGTCAAACAACGAAGTTATAAGTGGATTAATTTTTGATCCAATAAAAGATGAAATGTTTTTTTCTGAAAGAAATAAGGGAGCATACTTGAACAATCAAAGACTAAGAGTGTCAAAAAAAACTTCTACTGAAGATTGTTTATTCTCAAGTAATCATGAAGGTACAAAATTTAGTGATCTAAATATGAGATGTAGTGGATGTGCAGCGCTTGATCTTGCATATGTAGCCTCTGGAAGACTTGATGGTTTTTTTCATAATAAAATTAATATTTGGGATGTAGCAGCTGGTGCTTTAATGGTTAAAGAGGCTGGTGGAATAGTTAACGAAATTAACAAATTTGATATAAAAAGTATTGATATACGAGCTTCAAGTAGTGCAATTAACGATAAAATGCTTGAAAAATTAGTTAACTTTTAATTGTTTTAAAAAATTCTTTTGCTATAAGTCTCCGCATGAAAAAAAATATTCATCCAAATTATCATACTATAAAAGTAGAAATGACTGACGGTACACAATTTGAAACTAAATCAACTTGGGGTGCTGAAGGTGATTTGCTTAAACTTGAAATTGATCCAAAATCACACGCTGCTTGGACAGGTGGAAAACAGAAATTGATGGATAAAGGTCGAATAAGTAAATTTAATAAAAAATTTCAAAACTTTAAATCGGAAAAGAAAAATTAAATGTCAAATGCGCCTCTAATGCCAATGGCTACAGCCGTTTGGTTAGTAGAAAATACGACTCTAACATTCAAACAGATAGCAGATTTTTGTAAACTACACGAAGTAGAGATACAAGGTATAGCAGATGGTGAGGTTGCGAAAGGGATTAAAGCTTATAATCCAATTATTTCAGGACAACTTTCAAGAGAGGAAATAGAACTATCATCTAAAGATGAGAGCAGACCACTACAAATCAAAAGTAGTGATATTGAGATTTCAAATGATGAAAAGAAAATAAAAAAATATATCCCTCTTTCAAAAAGACAAGACAAGCCAGATTCTGCTTTGTGGCTTATAAGACAGCATAATATTTTAAAAGATTCACAAATAGCTAAATTGGTTGGAATTACAAAAAATTCTGTAACTTCAATAAGAAATAAAAGTTATTGGAATTACAACAATCTTAACCCAAAAGATCCTGTAGCATTAAATTTATTTTCTCAAAAAGATCTGATAGACGCAATAGAAAAAGCTGAAAGAAGAATTAAGAGAGAAAAAAAAGAAAAAGAAAAACAAAATAAAGTTAATCAAACAAGTATATAATGAACAAAACTAATAGACATAAATTAATAAAAGTGATAACAAACCACTTTTTCGGAGGTAGTTATTAAAATAGAAGTTAAAGATAATAATGTTGAACAAGCATTAAGAGTATTAAAAAGAAAACTGCAAAGAGATGGTTTCTTTAAGGTTATTAAATTAAAAAATACATACGAAAAACCTTCCGAAAAGAAAAAAAGAATTCTTCAAGAAAACATTAAAAGAGTTAAAAAGTTAAACAAACTTAAGAATAGAATTTAAATATATCGCGGGGTGGAGCAGTCTGGTAGCTCGTCAGGCTCATAACCTGAAGGTCGGCGGTTCAAATCCGTCCCCCGCAACCAATTTAGCTATAATTTAAAATTAGATTTTTTGCTATCGATTAGAAATGCTTTGACTGTTTCAACAGTTAGCTGATTAAAAGACTTACCGAACTTTTCAATTTTTTCAATTAAAGTTGGCGGGATAGTAATTATATTACATCCTAATTGTTTAGCTTGCAAAAAATTATAAGGTTCTCTCACACTAGCCCATAAGATTTCTACATTTTTAAATTTCTTTGCTAATTTTATACTTTTAACAAATTCTGGAATTGGATCTTTACCAACGTCTCCTGCCCTTCCAGCAAAAATAGATATAATTACATTTGTTTTTTTATTTATTACTTTAAGTATTTTTGAAGTTTGTTTAGCTGTGTATACTGCTGTTATATTCAACTTAATATTTTTACTATTTAACTCTTTAATAACTTTACCTGAAAATTTATTTTTTGAATTAACTACTGGAACTTTGACGTATACATTTTCTCCCCAAGTATTTATTTCTTTTCCTTGTTCAATCATAGATTTTTGATCATCAGCAAACACTTCAAATGAAATTGGTTTAATTTTACAAACTTTAAGTATTTGTTTAGAGTATGATTTGTAATCTTTTGCTCCAGCTTTTCTCATTAAACTTGGATTTGTGGTAAATCCTTTTACAATTGATTTTTTATTAAATTTTTTAATAGATGAAATATCTGCAATATCACAAAAAATTTTAGTAATCATAAGATCTATAAATTCTTTGTTATATCTTCAGTCATTTTTTTTGCATCTGCGAATAACATTAAAGTGTTCTCTTTATAGAACAAATCGTTATCAATTCCTGCGTATCCAGGGGATAAACTTCTTTTAACAAATAATACTGACTTACATTTCTCCACATCTAAAACTGGCATTCCATATATTGGACTTTGTGGGTCTGTTTTTGCTACAGGATTAGTAACGTCATTTGCACCAATTACAAATGCAACATCTGCATTTGCAAAATCGTTATTAATCTCCTCTAATTCAAATACTTCATCGTATGGCACATTTGCTTCTGCCAACAATACATTCATGTGTCCAGGCATTCGTCCTGCAACTGGATGAATAGCGTATGAAACCTTAATATCATTTTTCTTTAACGTATCTACCATCTCTCTAAGAGCATGTTGAGCTTGCGCAACAGCCATTCCATATCCTGGAACAATTATAACTGAAGAAGCATTTTTCATTAAAAAAGCTGCGTCATCTGCATTGCCACTTTTTACTGGTCTTTGTTCTTTAGTTTGACCTCCAGTTGATTGGTCTGTAGCACCAAAACCACCTAATATTACGTTAAAGAATGATCTGTTCATTCCTTTACACATTATGTAAGAGAGTATTGCGCCAGATGATCCAACTAAAGCACCTGTAATAATTAAAGCAGTATTTTCTAAAGTAAATCCTATTCCTGCTGCAGCCCAACCTGAATATGAATTTAACATTGAGATTACAACTGGCATATCCGCACCACCAATAGGAATAATAATTAGAAATCCTATTAAAAAAGAAACAGCAATTAATATCCAAAATAAATTAGGTGATTGAGTAGAACAAAGATAAATTGTAAGTATTACAATTACTATTAATAACAAAGCATTTAATAAATGCTGACCTTTAAAAGTAATAGGCGCTCCAGACATTATTCCCTGTAATTTTAAGAAAGCTATAACTGATCCAGAAAAAGTAATTGCACCAACTGCTGCTCCTATTGCCATTTCAATCAAGCTCGCAAGCTTAATATTGCCAGGTGCACCAAGATTAAATGCAGCAGGATTAATAAATGCAGATATTGCAACAAATACTGCTGCTAGTCCAACCAAACTATGAAAACCTGCAACTAATTCTGGCATTGCCGTCATTGGTATACGATATGCTATAAATGCGCCAATACTTCCTCCAATTGCTAAAAATATTAAAACATAAATAAATCCTGATGAAAAATTTCCGACAGAAAGAAATGTAACTGTTACAGCAATAACCATTCCGATTATTCCAAATAAATTTCCTTGTCTTGAGGTTTCTGGAGATGACAATCCTCTTAAAGCCAAGATAAACAATACCCCAGATACTAAATATAAAATTGCAGATAAATTTGCTGACATTAGTTATTTATCCTTTTTCTTTTTTTTATACATAGCTAACATTCTTTGGGTAACTAAAAATCCACCAAAAATATTAACAGCTGCTAAAATAATCGCTAAAAATCCATAAATACTTGATGATGAAAACACTACTCCATCACTCCCCGATAAAGCTGCAATGATTGCACCAACGATAATTACTGAGGAAATTGCATTAGTTACTGACATCAATGGTGTATGTAATGAGGGGGTTACACTCCACACCACATAATATCCAACAAATATTGACAATATAAATATGCTCAATCTGAATATAAAAGGATCTATTTCCATAATTCTATTTAATAAGTGTTTTCTCTATTATTTCATCTTCTAAATTAAAATTTAATTTCTTGTTTTCTTTATCATATAAATTAGAGATAAAATTGAACACATTCTTAGCATACAAATTAGAAGCTGATACAGGTAATTTGTTTAGTATATTTGCCTCCCCTAAAATTTTAACACCATCTTTTTCAACAGTTTTATCAACTTCAGTAAAAACCGTATTTCCTCCTTGAACGGCTGCTAAGTCATAAATCACTGATCCTGGTTGTAAATTTTTGAACATATCTTCTTTAATAATCTTTGGAGCTTCTCTTCCTGGAATTAAAGCAGTGCAAATTATTATATCAATTTTTTTTAATGTCTCTGATAATAATTCTTCCTGTTTCTTTTTAAACTCATCTGAAGCCTCCTTTGCGTAACCACCTTCAGTTTCTAAGTTCTCTGATCCCTCAACTGTAAGAAACTTGCCACCTAAACTTTCAACTTGTTCTTTAGATGCCATTCTTACATCAGTTGCAAATACAACAGCCCCCATTCTTTTTGCAGTTGCAATTGCTTGCAATCCAGCAACACCTGCTCCAACTACTAATACTTTTGCTGCAGGAATTGTTCCAGCCGCAGTCATCATCATTGGTATTGCTCTCTCATAAGCTTGAAAAGCTTCAACTACTGCTTTATAACCTGCTAAGTTAGCTTGTGACGATAAGATATCCATAGATTGTGCTCTTGTTATTCTTGGAAGCATCTCTAAGGAAAAACAATTTATTTTTTTTGATTTTAAATTTTCTAACTTCTCTTTATTTAAAAAAGCATTCAATGAACCAATCAAAGTTTGGTTTTCTTTAAATAAAGATAATTTTTCTTCATCTGGTAATCCTAGTTGAACAACAATCTCAGATTTTTTAATTATTTCTTCATCTTTATCTAAAAAATTGACTCCTAAACTTTTATAATCTTCATCATTAAAACCTAAATGAGCTCCATAATTATTTGATAATGTTAAATTAAATCCTAAACTTATATATTTTTTTGCTATCTCTGGTGTGATAGCTATCCTCTTTTCAAAATTTTGGTTTTCAGAAATTGAAGATAAATTCATAATAAAATTTATTAAATGTTATAAAAGGAATATTGCCATCAAAACTAAAACTAAAATTACAGCAATTGTTCCCCATAAAACAAACTTGGTGAAATTATTCCAAGTATTCTTATGGCTCTCGTTATCCATAAACTATTTTTGTCTTGCTTTAAATTTAGGATTTGTTTTATTTATTACGTAGACTCTACCTCTCCGTCTGACTAACTTTGAATTCAAGTCTCTTTTTTTTATAGATTTTAGTGAACTTTTAATTTTCATATTTTAGAATTTTATGCCGGCAATGACCTACTCTTCCATGTCTTAAGACAAAGTACCATCGGCGCTAAAGGGCTTGACTTCCGAGTTCGGAATGGGATCGGGTATAACACCTTTGCAATAATCACCGGCAAGGCCTTATATCATTACAGCTTTCAAAGTAAAGTGAGATTATTTAAAAAATTTATATTTAATTATTGTAATTATTGCAATTATACCGTCAATAAACCGAATTTTTTTTCCGTCTTTATATGTGCGGCCATTATAACTGATTGGAACTTCTATTATATCAATTTTTAAATTAGATAATTTTGTATTAATTTCTGGGCAAAAACTAAAATCATTTTGTTCTAGTTTAACCAATTTTAATACCCTAGAATTAAATACTTTGTAACAAGTATGAGCATCAGTAAGTTTTTGATTATTAACAAAATTTGATACCTCCGTAAGAATATGGTTACAAAGAATTCTAAACAAAGATGTAAATTGTTTATTTTTATATCTACCATTTTTTAAAACTCTTGAACCATAGACCACTTCTGATTCATTATTTAAAATTGGATCAACAAGATTTTTATAATCTTGTGGATCGTACTCTAGGTCTGCATCTTGAATAAGAATTATATCTCCATTTATAAATTCTAGTGAGTTTTTAATTGCAGCGCCTTTGCCTTTATTTATTTTTCCATCAACTAATTTATCATACAAGTTTTTATTTTTTTTTAATAAATTTATAGTTTCATCCGTGGAACCATCATCTGAAACAATAATTTCTATATTTAGGTAATTTTTTTGATTGTTAATTTTCTCTAAAATTTTTATGATAGTATTTTCTTCATTAAAACAAGGTATAATTACTGTTAACAACATTTTGAGTAATCACTAAAAAAATCTAAAATTAATTAATATAAAACTTGTTAAAACTTTTATATTAATATTCATAGAAAATAAATTAAAACCTGTAATGATAGAAATAATAATCTTATCCTTAATTAGCTCAATTATTCTATTTTCATATGGTTTAGTATTTTGTTATTTATCTTTTAACCAAAAAATTTCTGATAATATTAATTTCTATGAAACTTCACTATTCGGTGTAATTTTTTTAAGCTTCATAGCATTATTAATAAATTTTTTTTTACCACTAAATAAAATTGTTGGAACTTTTTCAATTTTAACAGGACTGATAATTTTTGTTTTTTTTATTTTTAAATCAAAAAATGTTAAAACATCGATTAAATTTTTATTATATACATCCTTAATATCTTTTGTTTTAATTGTTCTAGCAAATGTAAATAGACCTGACGCTGGCTTATATCACTTACCCTACATAAGTATTATTAATGAAAGTAAAATAATTTTAGGAGTCTCTAACATTCATTTTAGATTTGGCCATATATCTTCAGCTCAATATCTTTCAGCAATTTATAATAATATTTTATTTTCAACATCATCTATAACTATGCCATTAGCTTCTATAGCTTCAATATTTATAATGTTCACAGTTAAAGAATTTCTTAAATCATTCAACTCAAATAAATTTTATAGCTTAATATTTTTTTTTATTTTTATTTATGTAATATTGAGTTTTAATAGATATAGTAGTTATGGAAATGATGCACCTGCTCATTTCTACTATTTATTCTTAATTATTGTTTTGTTAAAAATATCCAAATTAAAGAAAATAGATGAAATTCATTTTTATAAAATTACCTATATATCTGTTTATTTAATATCTTTAAAAGTTTTTATGGGATTGACTGGTTTAATCCCTCTATTTTTATTTTTTTATTCAAAAATAAAAAAACAAATTTTAATAAATAAAAATTTTGTTCTATGTACATTATTTTTTTCCAGCTGGATCATAAAAAATATTCTAACAACTGGTTGTTTTATATACCCTATAAAATCTACCTGCATTGCAAAACTTAGCTTTTATGATGATAGAAATATTTCAAATGTAATAAGTGCTAGCGAGGCTTGGTCGAAGGGATGGAGTGATCAAAATCCAAAAATTTTTGATCAAAAGCAATATAATGAGAATTTTAATTGGCTAAGCACTTGGTCTAACCATCATCTAAAGAAAATATTTGAAAAAACGCTACCTTTAATAATTTTTTTAACAATAACAATAATATTTTTTTATTATAATTTTTTTAAATCTGGTGGAAAAAATAAAAATGATTATAAAATTAATTCTTCATTAAAACTTATTATTGTTTTTAATTTAATTTTCTTGTTATTTTGGTTTTTAAAATTTCCTCTTTACAGATATGGCTCTTCCTTTGTTTGTCTAACTATAATTTTACTAGCATTTTTTATTTGCAAGAAAGTAAATTTTTTTATTTATAAAAAATACTTCAATTTCATTATTATTTTGGCTTTTTTTGGTTTTTTTTCAAAAAATTCAATAAAAATAATTGATAATTTTAATCAAGATTATTTTGAATATCCATGGCCTCGTATTTATTCATTAAAAGATGAAGATAAAAATATTGAAAAAAATTTTCAAATTATAAAATCAAGAAATCAAAATTTATATTATTATAGTAGTGGAGAATTATGTATGTACAGCAGACCTCCCTGCACAAATTTTAAACTAAATCAAATTGAAAAAATAAATAAGTTTTCCTTTGATATCTATAGCATCACAAAATAATTCTAACATTTATCAAGTTTGTTATTTTCAAACTCAAATATATATGCATTGTAGTAACTTCCTTTATTAAAAGGATTTCTAGTTGCATGAAAACCTACATTCTCCTTGAATTTATAAATTTCACCAACACAGTTTTTTAAGTGCATTAAATCAGGTGCGTTTCCTAAATATACCAAATAATCTATTTTATAATTTTTAATTAATTGTTTATAGTATTTTGCTTCCTCTGAATTTGTAAAATAATTAAATCCACCTGATACTGCAAAATCTTTATAATTTGCGATAGGTCGATTAATTATAATTACCCTTGCTTCATCAGGAATATTTTTATTAGCCCAACTTATACCTGAGTACATATATGCATAATTATTTTTAACTTTTAAATAATTTTCTTTCATTAAAGCTCCAGGTAAAAAAATATAATTTGAATATAAAAGAATTATGATCACTGCCAAAATTTGTGGATAAAACAAATATTCAAAAAATTTGCTTAATTTAATATTTTTTAAGAAAGAAATTCCCAATACTGACCAGAGTATTGGATCTAAATAATACCTTGCACTTGGAGATGCATATAAATTTGAAAAGGTAATAAAAAGAAATGAAATTATAAAAATTGAAAAAATATTTTTATTTTTATAAAAATTTAACAAAAGAAAAATTATTAACAATGTATTTAAACCAAGAAATTCTGTAGCTCTTGATAAAGATGTATAAATTAAAAATTTTGGAAATGGGATTTCTTGCGAACCTTTGTTATGATTCAAAAAATTTTCATATCCAGGCAAATGCAATGGAAAAGGGCTAAAAACATAATTAATCAATGTGCCTCCTAAATTTTCTATTTTCCATAATAAAAAAGGAAAAAATTGAAATAAAAAAACTAATACAGGTATTAATATTATGAATTTACAATTTTTTTTATTTATTAGATTAATGGCACTAACAATCCAAACTAAAAAAGCAGATAGACCAAAAGAAAATTTACCCATAACCGATGTGCATAATAAAATATTAATTATTAAGAACGTTTTAATAAATTGATTTTGAGAATGAATTTTTGAAAAACCCATACTTAGTGCAAGAAAAATTAAACTTGAGAAAAAAATTTGTGGTTTATTTCCACTTAATAAAAATATTAAAATCGGACAAGTTAATATAATCGAAACAATTAAATATTTTGATGAAAAAATATAATTTTTATCGAATTTTTTGATTATAATTCCTGTAATTGATATAATAGACACAAACTGAACTAACGAACCAAATTGTTCTGATCCAATTGAAAAACCTAGAGAGATTAATACCTCTCCAGTACCTGCTTGCAATCCTGTAAACCATTCTGGAAAAAGTAAATATTTTCCAAATCGCAAAATATTTAATGCAACCCCTGAATGATAATCTAAAACATCTGCTGCAGTTAATGGCGCTAAAGCTAAAAAAAAATATAATACAAATAAAAAAAGAGCTGTGTAAAAAAAAAAATCTTTATTTTGCTTTAATTTGATTAATATTTTTTTAAAATTTTTTTTTAAAAAAAATAAAAATTTTACTCCTAAAAATAATAAAAAAATTGCAGTAATTTTAAATGCTTCTTTAGAAAAATCAGTAAATGCAGTGATAGGAAATAAGATAATTAACAAAAAAACTATTCCAATTGAACAATACTGAAATTCTAAAATAGAAACCTTAGATAAAGTATCTTGAAGTTTGACTTTTGAAGAAATAAATTTTCCAAATTCGTAACAACCAGATAATAATAATACTGAAATTATAGTTGATTGTATTGGTGATAATATAAAATTTTCCATTAATATAATTAAACTAATGTATAATTAAATTAAAATTTAATTTTACATCTGATAATTCACACTTTCTTTTTTAAAAACACTTTTTAAATCGAATATCAAACAATTCTTATTTCTAGAAATACTTTTAATTCTATTAACTCCAAGCTTTTTATAATAATTGTGTGGAACAGTTAGAATTATACAATCATAACTGTTCTTTTTGATAGTTGGTAAAAATTCAAACTTAAATTTTTTTAGATTTTTTAAATCATCCTTTTTTAGATATGGATCATGTATAAATGGTTTAATTTTGCTTTTATTAAGTTCTTTGATAAGATTTAAAGATCCAGAATTTCTCAAATCTGGACAATTTTCTTTAAAAGTTACACCTAACATTAACAATTTAAATTTTTTATATTTAGAATAGATTTTCTTAAGCTTGTTAACCACCTCAATATGTTTTGAGCTATTTATTCGTTCAGCTTCCTGTATGAAGTCAGAAGAAACTCTAAGTTTTCTTTGTTTGTATGTTAAATAAAGAGGATCAACTGCAACACAATGACCTCCAACATAACCAGGGTAAAATTTATTAAAGTTCCATTTTGTTGATGCAATATCTATTACTTCTTTTGTGTTAATTTTCATTTTATTACACAGAGTTGATATGTTATTCATCAGAGCAATATTTATAAATCTTTGTGTATTTTCTAAAATTTTACTTAATTCTGCTGCTTTAATATTTGATGCCTCAAAAACACCTGCTTTAACAACTTTTGAATATATTTCTTTTACTTTTTTAAGTGTTTTTTTGTTACTTCCAGAAACAACCTTCACAACATTTGAAAAAGTATGCACTTTGTCTCCAGGATTGATCCTTTCAGGACTATAACCAACAAAAAAATCTTTATTACATTTAAGTTTGGAAACATTTTCTAATATTGGAATAAGATAATCTTCTACAGTTCCTGGATAAAATGTAGACTCATAAATTATTAAACTTCCTTTATGAATTATTTTTGACAAATTTTTAGTAGCATTAATAACAAGTGAAATGTCTGGAAGCTTTTTATTATTAAGTGGTGTTGGTAGAGTAATTATAAATACATTACATTGTTTTAAATTTTTATAGTCGCTTGTATAATTAATTTTTTTGATTTTTAATTCTTTATTATTAAACTCTCTGTTTGTATCAATACCTTTTTTTAAATCTATAATTCTTTTATTATTTTTATCGTACGCTATCACCTTAAAATATTTAGAAAGATTAACAGCAAGTGGCAAACCTACATAACCTGCTCCAATCACTCCAATTACTTTTCTAGAATTTTTTTTCAAGCCAAGTTTTCGGTGTTTTTTCATTAATTATTTCTAAATCGTAATTATATTTAAATTTTCTAGGACCTAATTTTTTTATGTAATCAATCATCTTGTCCAAAGATTCATCTAAAGATATTCTTTTTCTATAGTTAAGTAATTTTTCTGCTTTATAGGCAGAGCAATTTGCAAATTTAACTTCATTAGGTCTATCTTTAAAAAAAATAGGTTCTTGGTTAAATTTAAGTTTATTTGAAAGTTTTTTAAATAAATCATTAACAGAAATAAAGTTATCTTCAGGACCAATGTTAACTAATTGACTGGTAATATCAGGATCTGTAGCAAGTTTATCTATACAGTAAACACAATCATCAACATCTGAAAAACTTCTCTTTTGTTCGCCATCTCCATAAATTATTGGTTGTCTATTTTGTAACATTAAATTTATCATTATTGATGCAACATTTCTAAATGGATCATCATATTTTTGCTTAATTCCAATTATATTATGCGGAACTGCGATATTATATTCAACTCCATAAGTATTACATAGATTAATTAGAATTTTTTCTGCTGCTAATTTTGAGATGCCGTAGGGGTCAACTGGATTGGGTGTATCTTCTTCACTAAAAGGTTGTTTGATATTTCCATATCTTGCCATTGAAGAACAAAATACTATTCTCTTTATTTTATTTTGAATTGAAGCACTGAAGACAGAAGTTGATGCATTAACAATATTAGAACAAATTATATTTGGAGAAACTACTGAAAGACCTTCATGAGCATAAGCTGCAGCATGGATAACTATATCACAATTTCTTGTTAATTCCTTCATTGATCTAAGATCTTCACAGTCTGATTTTGTAAAATTTACTTTAGGATCAATATTTTCTAAATCACCACCAACTAAATTATCACAGCCAGAAACTTTAAATCCTTTTTTAATATAATAATCAGCTAAATTTGAACCAAGAAAACCTGCTATTCCTGTTATAAAAATGTTCATAATCAGGTCAAATATAGTATTAGTATGAAAATGTCTATCAATATAAAATTAAATTTATCATAAAATGATTAACGCCTTAAAAAGTTTAATCTCTAAAGCTTTAGGTAAAATGGGTTACTCAGTAATAAACCATAACCAAAAAATAGTAGAACTCTCAAAAAAAGATGATGAGTTAATTAATTTAGTTAAGAATTATTCAATGACGCCAAAAATTAGAATATATAATCTACTGCAAGCACTGAGACACATAAAAATAAAAAAAATTGAAGGTGATTATGTTGAATGTGGAGTTTGGAAAGGAGGGAATATTTTATTATTTAAAAAATTTTTAGAGAATGAAGACTCCAGCCTGAGAAATATTTATGCATTTGATACTTTTCAGGGAATGACAGATCCTGATGAAAATGATATTGAAATTAGTAGCAAAGATACAGCAACAAAATTATTACAAAAAGATAAAAATAAAAAAACTAATGTTTGGGGTATATGTAGTTTAGACCAAGTAAAAAAAAATATTTCCAAGCATACCAAAGATTTAAGAAATATTTACTTTGTTAAGGGTGCTGTAGAAAAAACTTTAAATGAAAATAAAAATATTCCAGAAAAAATTAGTCTTCTTAGATTAGATACAGATTGGTATCAAAGTACCAAGAAAGAGCTTGAAGTTCTTTATAAAAAAGTTTCAATTGGTGGCATAATTATTATTGATGATTATGGCCACTGGGGAGGATCCAAAAAAGCAGTAGACGAATTTTTTTCAGATAAATTTGTATGGATGCATTATGTAGATTATGCATGCAGGCTAATTATTAAAGATTGACTATATGGGTAGAGAAGTCTTTTATCAAAAACAAGTTGCTAAATATATTAAAAATAAAAATGCAAAAATTTTAGTATTAGGTGCTGGTAAACTTGATCAGGATATATTTAAAAATTTAAATTATAAAAATGTAAAATTTACTAATATTGAAAATTCAAAAGAAGATAATTTGGATCACTTTAATAATCTTCATGATATAAAATTAAATGATAATTCTTACGATTATTGTGTGGCTCATGCATGTATTCATCATTCCTCAAAGCCTCATTTAGCTATACTTGAACTATTCAGAGTTTGTTCTGAAGGATCATTAATTATTGAGGCAAATGATAGTTTGTTATCAAGATTATCTTGTAAATTAGGTTTCTCAGAAGAATATGAATTATCTGCAATAAAAAAAAATATTATTAGTGGTGGAGTGGACAATACAAATATACCAAATTATGTTTATAGATGGACAGAGAGAGAAGTTATTAAATTGATGAAATCATTTAGGCCCGAACTTAAACATAAAATTTTTTTTGATTATGATTATCAAATTAAATTTACAAACTCTAAATTAATTAATTTATTATTTAGTATTTTTTTCATGATTTTTAAAAAACAAAAAAATCTTTTGTCAATTTATATAAGTAAAAACAAGAAAAATTTAGAATATAATGATTGGATAAAATAATGAAAATTACAATAATTATACCTTGTTATAATGAAGAGAATACAATCATAGAAATATTAAAAAAAGTTAACTTACAAAAAAAAAATTTTGACCTAGAAATAATTGTCTCAGATGATGGATCAAATGATAAAACAATTCAATTATTGAAGGAAAATAAAAACTTTTTTGATAAATTAATTTTAGGTAAAGAAAATAGAGGAAAAGGTGCGGCGCTCAAAGAGGCAATTAAAATTTCAACAGGAGAGATCATAATTTTTCAAGATTCTGATCTTGAGTATGACCCTGAGGATTATAAAAAACTCATCAAACCATTTATTAATAACCAGGCAGATGTTGTTTATGGTTCACGATTTATGGGTTCTTCTGCTCACAGGTTAATTTATTATTCTCATAGGGCGGCAAATTTTTTTTTAACAAATCTAGTAAATATTTTTACAAATATAAACTTCACTGATGTTGAGACGGGATATAAAGTTTTTCGAAAATCTACACTAAAAAAATTAACTCTAAACGAGAATTCTTTTGGTATAGAAATTGAATTAACTATGAAAATATCTAAAATGAAACTAAAAATTTTTGAGGTTGGAATATCCTATAATGGAAGATCTTACGAAGAAGGAAAAAAAATAAAATTCAGAGATGGTTTGATGGCAGTTTACCTAATTTTTAAATATTTTTTTTGTTCTGTTGATCGATAGTTATTAAAGATACAAAAAAAGAATTTGTGATTAAAATTAAACTAAAAAAAATACCAAAATAATAAAATATTTTTTTTAAATTTATATTATTAATAAAAAAATCAAAAAATACATGATCAATAAACATAAAACTTAATATACTAAAGCTAATTAAAAAAGCATATCTCATTTTAAATATTCTAAAAAAACTATTAATGTTTTTTGACTCTAACATTTTTAATTTTGTTGCTATTAATGAAGAAAATAATCCAAACATAAAAATTTGAAAACTAATTAAAAAATAAAAAACAAATAATAAAATATTTTCTATAGATACATAATTTGTCTTAAATAAAAATAATTCCAAAACATTGTTGAAATAAAATAAAGAGATAATAAAAAATATAAAGGATGGAAAAAAAAATAACCATTTAGGACATGTAATCATTAGGAATCTAAGAGTATTCCAGCCATCAGAGATTGTATTAAGATGGCTTTTATTTGTTTTTCTTCCATCTCTATGAAGTGTTACTGGAATTTCTGCACATTTTGAACCCGCAACCTTAAATTTAATTAAATTTTCAATTGCAAAAACCATTCCATTAGAAAAATGATCTAATTCTAGAAACTTCAATCTGTTAAATCCTCTGTAACCACAATAAACATCATTAAATGGTAAAGAAAAAAATATCTTTGATATAAAACTAAAAAAAGGGTTTCCAATATATTTATGTGAAATAGGCATCGCTTTATATTCTATTTTTCCACCACCTATTGGGAATCTGCACCCTTGAACTATATCGAATCCATCTTTCAATTTTTTATAAAATTTATCAATTTGTAAAAAATCATAACTATTGTCACAGTCAGCCATAATAATATATTTGCCCTTAGCTGAATTAATTCCCCCCTTCAATGCATTTCCATAACCCTTTTGATTTACACTCACTACTCTAGCACCTAATTGTTTTGCTATTTCGACCGATCCATCATTGCTTCCATTATCTGCCAAGATAATTTCAGCGTCAATGTCCATTTTTTTTATTGCTGTCTTACATTTATTTATGCAAATTTCTATCGTTTCAATTTCATTGAGGCAAGGTATGACAATACTTAATTCCATAAGTGTGTTTAATATATTTTAAATTTTATTTTTTTCTTGTAACTAATACATAACCCCCTTTTTTTTCAACATTAACTTTAAAACCTTGGTAGGTACAAAAACCCTCAAAATTATTACAAAAATTATCACTTGGTTGATAAATTCTATAACCATTTGTATTGTAAATATTTTTAAAATTAGAATTTTCAAAATTTCTTACAAAAGAGATATCACTAAAACTTTTAAAATTATTAATATTTTTAAATGTTAGTGATACAAAAGTAACTAAAATAATATAATTCCATAAAATTTTTTTATTAAAAAGGTTTTTTTTAGAATTTTTAAATAATAGTATCGCTAAACAAAAACATGTTAATGAAATAATTGAACCATACCCAAATCTAATTTCTGGTGCCCTCATCCAAATTAATATATTAATAATTAGTATAATATATAAATGGAAATAAAAATTTTTTTTTAATACGATCAATTTATATTTTAAGTGAATAAATAAAAAAACGAAATAACTAGTTAGTATAGATACTAACAAAAATGAAACAAATAAAAATTCTGTTTTCAAAAAATATTCTTTAATCCAAGGAAAAAACCATTGCCAGGAGTTTAATGTATAATCAAAATTAGTAAAATTTAATCTTAAAGGTGTATCTCTTGCAAATGATTGAACTATATAACTATAACTTTTTACATCATTTATATCAACTGACCAAAAAAATGAGGTACATGTAAAACTTATGGGGAAAATGAAACAACCTGAATATATAAAACTTTTGAATAACCAGAAAATACACCCAAAAAATAAAATCCAATTTATTTTGTCATATAAAAAAAAATTTTTCTTAATATAAAATATTGTGTACAGTGTTACTAAAATAATTCCAATGTAACTTATTTTTATTGTAACAACCAAAAAAGATGAAATTAAAATTAATTTTAATAAGTCCTTATCTTTTTTCTCGTGGTAAGTGATCAAAAGATAAATTGTGATTAAAAATAAAATTGCAGCTGGAATATCTACCTCAGGTGAGCCTAACGAATTTAACATCGTGCCATTTCCATATGGGTGAACCATTGAATAAAATAAAATATATAAAACAGATAAAAGTAAAAAATAATTGCTTAAAAGTTTATTTTTATTTAAAAATTTTATTAAACTTTCATTTATTAAAATGATTAAAAGCACCAAGTTTGCTAAATATATAAAATTTGTATGAATTAATTTTAAATTAAGAATACCCAACATGCTATGCCAAGACGAATTCATAGCATAATGTGGTTGTAAATTTCCTATGCCAAAAATAGATTTGTTATTTAAACTTTGTTGTAAAATCTGCAAATGATATAATTGACTATCATAAGAAATGCCTTGGCCATGACTTATAAAAACTACAAATAATGATACTAATAATAATAAATTTAAATTGAATTGATAAGATCTAGTCCAAAAAAATCGTATAAATATTATAAATCCAGTTAATAAAATTAATAAAGAAAAATATTTTAAAGGAAAAAATAAATTTAAAAAAATTGCAATGATTGTTAAAAATAATAGCCCATATATGAAGTCAATATTATAAATTTTTTTTGAACCATTTAATATTTTCTTTAAAAAAGCAGCATATCCAAATATACAAAACAACAAAAATAATGTGGATAAATAACTCTCTAACATTTATTTTTTTAATGCTTTTCCGCTTAAAATTTTTCTAGATCTTTCACTATCATCTTTAACCCAGCAAGAAATTTTATCTCTAGAATTTGTAAATTGAAAAAATCTTCCTGGTTTTAAATTTATAAAGATCTCTGCTGATACTGCTTGCACATTATCACATTTATTTTGTGATTTATATTTTATTTTTAAAAAGTCAATTTCTGTAACCCATGAAAGTAGATTTAAAATTACTAAAGTAATAATAATTTTTTTTTTAAAATTTTTATAAAGAAAATAATATAGAGCGATAATAAAAGGCTGCAAATATGATATTTCTGCTGGTATAAAAAAAAATAAAATTAAATTGGAAATTATAATACCTAAAATAAATCTAAGATTATCAAAATAAATAACTTTTTTTTTTATAATAAAGTTAATTAGAATAAATAATAAACTTAAAACCGTTAGAGACAAAATAGTTTTATAAATAAATCTAGCAAATAAACCAAAATTACCTTGATCGTTAGGTGTAACAGCAGTGAGCCAACTTAAACTTAAACCGTTTGAGAACCAGATTGGTAAATAAAATAAACCTCCAATAAAAAAGGATATGACAAATAATATTAATTTTTTTTTTATTTTTAGGGTTGGTACATAATCAAACAACATTATTCCAATAAAAACAAATAAGACAAAATTTATTCTAGCCCCAATTGAAATTCCAAAAAAAACAATTGCGAGTTCAAATTTATTTTTTCTCAAAAAGAAAACACCTATTGTGAACGGAAGTAACGCCCAAGAATAATCAATTGGTTCTAAATTATCATAAAATAGAATTGGATTGGAAAGGCAAAGAATTACAAAAATAGAAATATTTTGAAATGTAATTTTTTTCTCTACGGCTTTAAAGAAAAATAAATAACTTAATACAGAAAAAATGAAAGTTGACAAGTTAGAAGCCCAGCTCCCAAACTGATAAGATAGAAATCCTATTCCAATTTCTGCTACTGGATAAGGTGTAAAACGAGACGCCATGAGTTTTTGTCCACCCATCATTGACTCATATGCCCCTATTAAAGCAAGAGTATCTTCGTCAGAACCATATCCAGAAATAAAACTAAGATAAATTCCAAAAATCAATAAGATAAATAAAAATATTAATTCTAATCTTAAAATTTTAAACATTTAATTGACTTTTACTTTTTTTTCAAAAAAAATTAAAATCATAAAAATAATTATTATCAAGAACCCACTGTTAAAATAGCCTGTCCCTCTTATAAAAAGTTGGTTTACAAACAATGTCAAAAAAATAATTTTTACAGAATTATCAATTTTATTTGAACACAGCATATAAAAAATTATGGTTAACAATATTAATCCCAAGATACCAAATTCTACAATTAGTTTTGAAAAATTATTCGATCCTGAATTCTTATTAAAATCTAAAACAATTGCAGGCATAGATTTAATAAACAAATCATTGAAGATAATTTTTTGATATGGCTTTTCTCCTTCAATTACTTGATCTTTATCAAAAACTTCTCTGAAATTGCTATAATTATTTAAACCAATACCAAATGGATATTTAGTAATTGTGTTTTTAGCAAAGTACAAAGAATATAGTTGAATACCTACTGATAAATTTACAACATCTTTTCTTAATATATGATTAAGTTTAGATTTATCGTAAATTAAGCTTCCTTTAAATAAATCCCTTGATTTAAGGTCAATTTTATTTTTAACATTATTATTTTTTACAGAACAGTATTGTGATTTAAAATTTGTTGGCGACATAGAATGAAAAACTTCACTACCTACACTTCGTTTTTTACTCGGGTCTAAACTAAAATATTTATTGGTATTTAAATTTAAAAAAAATTCTTTACCATAAAAAAAATTTAAGTTTACAAATATTAACAATATTATTAGAGAATAAATTGAATAATTTTTTTTTCTTCTACAAAATATTAAACTTGTTAAGATTGATAAAATCATGCATAGAAAAAATGTTAATGTAATTGTCGTACTCCCTATCGAAAAAATGAAAAACAATATATAAAAACAAAATAAAATTTTTTTATTAAAGTAATCCTTAATGTAAAAAAAAAAATAAGTAATAATACTTGCTGAAATAACAGCAAAATGTGAATTTTCAAAAAATAAAAATCTTGTGTAATAAAAAAAACCTAAATTACAACTAAACAATGTATCAACTAAAATATTATTTTTATTAAAATTATAAATAAGTATTAAAACTACAAAAGAGACAACAAAAATATCAACTAGTTTTATGAGATTTTTAATAATTAAATTTTTATAAAAATAAATGATTAATAATGTAATTCCAATAATTATTACTTGACCTAATGTTTTAATGTTAAATTCATTAATTATAAGTTCAAAATTTAATTTAGTTCCTGCAAAATTTTTAAATTCATAAAAATAAAAATAACTTGAGTAGAAATAGATAAAAAATATCAAAAGACTTGAAATTAAAAATTTATTTGATGTAAATAAAATTTTTAATTTTTGTTTATCAAAAAAAACAAATGGTAAAATTATTAAATATAAAAATCTAAATTCTAAGTTATAAATCGAGGTATAAGAGAGAAATATTGAAAAAGAGAATAATATTATAAAAAATAGATCATTATTAATATATTCTTTATTCATTTTTCAAAAGTAGCCAGTTTTCAATTATGAGTGCATCCATTGATGTTTTTGTGAAAACTTCTAATGCATTCTCTGGGCTCTCACAAATTGGTTCGTTTACATTCAATGATGTATTTAGAAGAACTGGTATATTTGTTAATTTATCAAATTCTTTAATAAGATTATAAAACTTTAAATTGCTTTGATTTGATACAATTTGAACTCTAGCTGTATTGTCTACATGAATTACTGATGGAATTTTTTTTTTGGCATAATCTTTAACATCATAAATTGCACCCATATAGCTAGCGGCATTATTATCTTTTACCTCAAAATAATCGTCAACTTTTTCTTCTAAAATTGCTGGCGCAAATGGCCTAAATTCTTCTCTTCTTTTGATTTTAATGTTAATTATTTCTCTCATTGTCTCATAAGATGGGTTTGCAAGAATTGACCTATTTCCAAGAGCTCTAGGGCCCCATTCCATTCTATCCTGAAACCATCCAATAACATTTGGTCCCATTAAAATTTTAGCTGTAGCTGTGCAAAGATCATCAAATTCCTCAAATTTGGTAACTTTTATATGCTTAAAGTTTTTTATTTTTGAAATAATATTATTTTCAATATAATGATTACTATAATTGGTACCTAAGTAAGGATTACAATCAGTTATTATATTTACTTTTTTTTCTGCAGCATAGTATAAAGCTGCACCAGCTGCTCCACCCGCATCGCCTGGGTTTGGAGATAAATAAACATTATCAAAACCTGAATATTTAATTATTTTTCCATTAAGTGTTGAATTAAAAGCACAACCACCTGACAAACAAAGATTTTTAGATTTATATTTGTTTTTTAGTTCATAAATTTTTTCTAAAACAACTTCTTCTAAACCAACTTGAAGCGAGGATGCAATATCTTTATGGATTTGTTTAATTGGTTCATTAATTTCCCTAGGTTTACCAAAAAGTTTTTCAATTTTATTTGAATACAAATCATCAAAAAAAGGAGTTCCTGAGTCAAAATCATAATCAATTATTGTATTTTTGAAATCAAAATATGATAAATCTAATTGAAAAAAATTTTTTCCCTTTTTTAACACTTTTTTAATTCTCTCCTTGTAAATAGGCTTGCCATAAGAGGCTAGTCCCATTACTTTATATTCATCACCATAATTTTTAAATCCCAAGAATTGTGTGAAAGCCTGGTAAAAAATACCTATAGAGTCTGGGTAATTTGTTTTTTCAAGTATTTCAATTTTCTTTCCCTTTTCAAGTTTATAAATTTCAACAGTTGAAAAATCACCAGATCCGTCAAATGAAAAACCAATAGCATCTTCAATATCTTGATAATAAAAAGTTGAATAAATATGAGCTAAATGATGAGGAATATATTTTATTTTATTTGTAGCTTCATAATTATAAAACTTTTTAAATAAACCTGATAAAGATTTTTTTTTAATCAGACTAAAAAGTTTATTGTATATATTTAAAGAATTTAAATTTTTTATAGAAAAATATAATTTTTCTCTAAGATTGTAATTATTGTTAAAATTTACACAGATATAATCTATTTCACTTAAATTTAGTCTAGCTTTTTTAAGACAAAAATCAATAGAATTTTTTGGAAATCCTGTAAAATGTTTTATTCTTGTAAATCTTTCCTCTTCAATAGCTACAACTATTTTTCCATTCTTTAAAATACAAGCTGAGGTGTCTGCATGAAAGACATTTAATCCAAGTATGTTCATTTTTTATTGAGATAATTTATAACTTTAAAGATAAAATATAAAATTAATAAATTTAAAAATATAGCAAAAATTAATTTATATGAATTCAATGGCATGTATCCAAAATGAGCCAATCTATAAGCTAAAACATTTCCTATTAAACTAGAAAAAATAATATTGCTTTCTGATATTTTGTAAGAAAGTAACTCAATTAATGCACAGAAAAAACTTATTAAAAAAATAGAGATAAAAACGAAAAATATTGAATTAGAATAATATAAATATGCAACTATTCCTGGTACGTAAATTGTATAAACTTTTGGTTCGCTTTTAAACGTGAAATAACTATTCTTTATTTTATTTTCATAAAAAGAGTTATTGTAATCAAATTTTTCTTCTAAAGATTCGTATATTAAATGAAGCCCCTTATTTTCAAATGATTGTACCGCCATCAATGAATCTACACCCACCCATCTACCTGCAATTAGAAATATAATTTGATTCATTTCTAAAATTATATCATTAATCGGTTCTGAAATTATATTCGAATCTTTTTCTAAAGTGGGTAAATAGTTATGAACCTCATGACCAACAGGAAAATCATTTGCTTGTCTGATTTTGCTCACTATCAATAAAGAAATTAAAAATAAAATACATATTATTAAAAAATATTTAAAAAACTTTATTTTGCTTATTTTAAATCTATTTAGTTCTGTTAATCTATAATAGCCGTAAAATATAGCAGTACTATTAAAGATCATTCCTCTACTAATTGAAGAAATAGATGAAAGGAAATTTTCTAAAAATCCATATTTTAAAATATTATTGCTATTTTTTTTTTTAATTAAGAACTCAAAGTAAATTATCACAGTAAAAAAAGAACTTAGGCCAAACATCAATAACCATTTAAAAATATTATTTAACCCCATTGGAAGAATTAGATCTGGGATTGTACCTTTTTGAAAAAAACTAAAACCTAAATTTATAGAAGTTATTATTATTAGAACAAAGAGTAGTATATAAATTATTTTTTTTTTAAATTTTAAATAAAATTTAATTAATTTTTGAGGTTCTTTTTTTTTTTCCTCTAATTTTACATAAGAGAAAAAAAATTTTTCTCTTATGTAAGATGCAAAAACTAACGCTAAAATAGCAACTTGCGATACTAAGATAACTTCGTCATAAGCTTTGGGATCATGAGAAAATTTACCAATACCTTCAGGAAACATTGAATTTAAAAAAGCAATTTGAACTGAAAATTTAAACCAAAAACCTAACCATAATAGTAAGCAGAAAAAGGTTTCAAAAGATATAGAACCTTTTCTTAAATTATAAAACAGCGCAAAAGAGTAGATTAGGGTAAATAAAATATAATAAAATTTATCTCCTCTATACTCACTGTAAGCAAAAGGAAAAATAATTATTATTAATATTCCTAAACTATATGCAAAAATTTTAATTAAGCTCATTGTTTAAAATAAAATCGATAAATTACACCATAAATGATATTTGATGTGATTGAAGAAAGTAGAAAAGCCAAAATGATAAATTTATATCCACCAAATAAAAACAATAAAGGGACAATAGATGTTATTAAAACTGAATATAAAATATCAGTTTTAAATACTTGAGATTTATACTCAGTTTTTTGTATTAAATATTGCCTCATATACAAACCTTTCATCATAAAAAAAGATCCTAACAAGGATAAAAATGTACATATTATTTGAGTATCAAAGTTAATTTTGAAAATATTGCTATAAATATTTGTCACATAAATAAATAAAAATAACATCAAGATAATAGCAAAATATTTTAAAAAATTTTTCATTTTTCTATATTTAATTTTTTTTTTTATAATAGAGGGTCCAAATGTATTATTAAAAAAAGTTCCTGGAAGAGATCCTATTGCAAAGCCTGCAAAGTATATACCGGCCAAAATTTTTCCACAAAACATAATTATAAATAATCTCCATATCAAATTTGCAAAAGAAATTGAAAAAGATGAATAAAAAGACAATGAAGATATTGATTTTATAAATAACTTTTTAATATTATTTGAATAAAAATTTTTTTTTTTAAATATTGAAAAGTATTTTAAAAAAAATAAAAAAATTAAAAAATTAAAAGCTAAAAAAGTATATAATAAGTATTCAAAAAAAATAAAATCTACAATTAAAATTATTAAAAAAATTATTTTAAAATAAAGATAAAACTTAATTTCATTTTTTTTTTTGTAAATTTCAAAATATGTTAAAATCAATTCATTTAACCATTGCAAAACGATTAAAATTGATAATTGTAATAATATATGCTTATAAACAAAGTCATAATGATGAATAATAATTAAATTAAATATTAAAATTATAATCGATATTAAAATTCTGAATAAAAGAAAATTTCTTAGTGAAGAAAGTGATTTATTTGAAATTATTAAACTTCTAGCATTAGATGAAAATATTTGCGTAAAAATAATATTAAAACCAATTAAAATACCAAGCTCAGCTGTTAAATCATAATTTTGGAACAGAGAAGACAAAATTAATACAAATGTTGGAATAAAAAGGTTCAATCCATATGTAAGTGACTGAATTTCAATATCTTTTTCTTTAGAAAATAAATTTTCAAAAAATGTCAAATTAATTTTTTACTCCATGTATCTGGGGTTAGTTCGTTATTAATCTCTATTTCATAATTATAATTGAATTTTTTAACACCTTTTGTTTTTATAAATTGTATCATTTTAGATATTATGCTCTCAATATCTTGATTTGATTTCACCTTAAACAATTTTTCAGCCAAAGAAGAAGAGCAAATAGCATTTTTAACCTCATTTACTCTCTCTGGTTTGTAAATAGGTTTTTGATTAAACCGAACTTGGTTAGATATTTTTTTAAATAAATCATTTACTGATATTTCATTTTCTGGACCTGGGCCTATATTAACTAATTCAAATTTTATATCAGGATCTGTAGCAAGTTTATCTATACAGTAAACACAATCATCAACATCTGAAAAACTTCTCTTTTGTTCGCCATCTCCATAAATTATTGGTTGTCTATTTTGTAACATTAAATTTATCATTATTGATGCAACATTTCTAAATGGATCATCATATTTTTGCTTAATTCCAATTATATTATGCGGAACTGCGATATTATATTCAACTCCATAAGTATTACATAGATTAATTAGAATTTTTTCTGCTGCTAATTTTGAGATGCCGTAGGGGTCAGATGGCATTGTTGGTCCACTTTCTAAATAAGGTATTTTAACTTCACCATACCTAGCAATTGAAGAACAAAAAACTATACGTTTTACTTTGTTAGAAATCGCTGCACTAAAAACTGATGTTGAACCATTAATAATATTTTTTGAAATTAGGTTGGGAGAAAAAATTGATAAATTTTCATGAGCATAAGCTGCAGCATGGATAACTACATCAACATCCTTTATAATCTTCTTCATCTTTACAAGGTCTTCACAATCTGCATTATAAAATTTTACTTTTGGATCAACATTATATAAGTCGCCACCAATAAGATTATCACAGCCAGAAACTTTAAATCCTTTTTTAATATAATAATCAGCTAAATTTGAACCAAGAAAACCTGCAATACCAGTTATGAAAATTTGCATTTTAATAATTTTATATACTTTTTAAATCTGCATCTATCATCTCTTTAACCAAAGAGTCTATTGTAGTTATTGGTTTCCACTTTAAGATTTTTTTTGCTTTATTTGCATTTCCCAATAAAATATCAACTTCGGTAGGTCTAAAGTATTTTTTATCACATTCAATTATACAATTCCCTTCAGTGTCATAAGCCTTGGTATTGATTCCTGTACCCTTCCATTTTAATTTTAAATTTAAATACTTTGC